>CAWGZE010000051.1:0-151684 GCA_963826855.1 uncultured Acidobacteriaceae bacterium | reverse complement strand
TCCGAGCACCAGCAGGTCTTGCGCGCTGGTGTCCGCCTCGTCCCCCGCATGGGCGACCTGGATACGTAGAGCTGGATAGCAGGTCTGAGCGCCAAAATACCCCATCAAATCGAGATAGACGTCATTTCGTCAAGCGTCGGCGACGAGGGTAGCAGGACTGCCTCTTGACCCAGGTCGGCCAAGCAGGTAAATGAGAAGCCGGCGTTTTCAAAGAGCAATAGATTCGGCGGCGTGGTGTAGTCGGCCGCGCCTCCCATGTCCAGATCGGCCCCCTTCGAGATACTGGCGCTAAAGTGAGTGTTCGCGTCGCAGGCCTTCGCACCCGGAGCCACGGCGAAGACCTCGATTTGGAGCGTGTCGCCGAAGACCGCGGCGGGAAGATCGCCAAGAGGAATGTCGGTAAATCCGCCCTTCTGCTCGACCGACGGCCGCTCCCCGCCGGATTGCCGTTCAACCGCATTGAATATTGGAGCCAGGGTCGAGCCGCTGCGATTCAGCCGTGTAAGCAAGGTGCAGGTACATGTCCTTGCGGTTGCCGAAGTTGAAATCGGGCGCGAAGTGGAGGTAAAAATTCAACGGATTGGAGCCATCGATTTGGATAGCGTCGGCCCCGGCGAGCTGGTCTAGCATGACTCGGTCGGTATGAATCCATCGCGGAGCGTCGTTCGGCAGGCGGCGGCTGGGCAAGACCAGGTTGACGAGCGAAGCACTCTGGCCTGACAGCGTCAACTGCCCCAGCGCCAGCGCCTGGGCTAGCTCGAGCAGCTGTGGCGGAGTTTCAGCGCGGAGCACCAGCAGCTTAGCAACAGGATCGACGGGGTTAGGTAGCACGGAGAGCGAGGTTTCGCTCGGCGTCGTAACGCCGGCAACCTGCTGGTCTCCCAGGAGGAAGACAACAACGTTTCCGACGGGCAGGTCCCCAATCTTCACCGGGAAAGTCGCGGCGTTGCTATAGACCTGTGTGCCCGCCCAGGAGGCAACAACACCGGCAGCCTGGAGAACGACCGAATCCGGCGCCTGGGCGAAGAGGAAGGGCACCACCTGAGGCGCACTGGCAGAGCTTTGCACGAAGGGTTCAGGCAACAGGGCGAGATCGTTGGCAACCGTTAGGCGCTGGGCCTCAAGAAGAATCTGGGTTTCCGGATCTATGCGAATCGGCGCATTTGCCTGAGGTTGAGCTCCGCAAGTGCTGTCGGCGGCGCCGGCCAGGCGCAGCGTCAGGCGGTTTTCGCGGACCAGTTGATCGACCGGCAACGGAATAACGATGTAACCGCCGCGACGAGCCAGGTCTTGCGCGCTGGGCGTGATGGAAGCCAGCGCACTGTCATTGAGCAGGACATCAACGGTCTCGATACCGTCTTTGTCGGCTTCCGGATTATCCGATTTGGGCAAGCTGTACTTCAGATGTAGCTCTCCACTCTCGATCAAGGCCGTGCCTGGCAATGTAATCGACATCGTCTGTTGGCGGTTGGAGCGGTCGAGAAGAATGCCGTTTTTCGCTCCCAGAGAGGCCAGGGAGAACTGGTACTTTGCCGTCGCCATCGCCTCGGACGAGACGGCCGCTGCATGACCGTGAGGTGAACCCGCAGGCGAAACCAGCTCCGCGTTCGCCTTCCAGAAAGCGAACAAGAGTATTGAGATAAGCAGCACGATCACGGCAACCTTGCGGGCGTAAGTCAACTTCCCAGGAGCGGAACCACCTGACCAGCCCAGCCGGAGCATCTTGGCGAATCCGGTGATGGACGTGGCTGAAACGTCGAGAAGGCTGCGCATCGGATTGTCATTGACCCGGGAGTCGCTCCAGTCAAGCCAGCGATCTGCGCGCGAATACAGCACCCGGGTAATGATTCGCTGGTCCTCGATCGCGCTGGAATCGAAGGCAAGGCTCACGCCCTTGGCCGACGCGGAAACTACCCGCGCATGCAACGGAGATTCGTCGTCCTCCTCTGGAAACGAAACCTCAACCTTTTGGCCCGTTGGCCAGGACCCTTTGGCGAGAATGGAAGCTCCGCCCGCCGAAATGTCGGTCGTAACACCCAGGCATGATCGGCCGTCGGCTTCCAGCCGCACCGGAATGGGGATCACGATCCGTACTGCGGTCCGGCGTTGTTTGGTCTCCCAACAAACATTGAGCGTGACTCCCAGCACTACGATGTTGAAGAGCGTCCAGAAGACATTCATCAAGATGGTGCCCGGACGTCCGCGGTCCCAGTAGAGGTAGCGCGGCACCGCCATCGCGAGCGCGGTGAGGTTCAGCGCCAGAAGCACCATGAACGGCCGGGCCATCTTATGGTCGAAAGAATCGTCTTCCTTGTTTTGGCCCTTGGCGGTCACGTTGAACTTGCCCAGTCTCGGGGAGATCAACGCGAGCATCGTCGGCAGCAGGATATAGGGAGCGAGGACGGTCTCATAAATCTCGTTCCAAAAGGAATGCCGCTTCTCGCCCTGGATGCGCGAGTTGGTGATGGTCGCCATCGCGAGGTGAGGCAAGGCATAGACCAGGATGGTGAGCCAATAGCCGGGAATGTTGAGCTTGCCGAAAACGAGATAAAAGATCGGCGAGGTCATAAAAATAAGCCGCGGCAGAGCATAAAAGAAATGCGCCATCGCGTTGAAATAGCAAAGGCGCTGGGGCAGTTTGAGCCCCTTCGCGAAGAGCGGGCAGTCAATGCGCAGGATCTGCGCCATACCGCGCGCCCAGCGAACCCGCTGCTTCACGTGGTCGCCGATACTCTCGGTCGCCAGGCCGGCCGACTGGATCAGGTTGATGTAAGCCGTATTCCAACCTACCTTGTGCATGCGGAACGAGGTGTGCGCGTCCTCGGTGACCGTCTCGTGAGCTATACCGCCGACATCATCCAGGGCGGTCCGGCGCAGCACCGCGCAGGACCCGCAAAAAAAGGTCGCGTTCCAAAGATCGTTAGTGTCCTGAATGATGCCGTAAAACAGTTCGCCCTCGTTGGGCACCTGGCGAAAGTGGCCGAGGTTCCGCTCGAAGGGGTCGGGCGAGTAAAAGTGATGCGGGGTCTGTAGCATACCCAGCTTAGGGTCGCGCAAAAACGAGCCAGCCGTGACCTGAAGAAACGACCGGGTGGGAATATGGTCCGAATCGAAGATCGCGATTAAGTCGCCGGAGGTACGGGCCAGCGCGTAGTTGATGTTGCCGGCTTTGGCGTGATTGTGCTGCGGTCGCGCGATGTAGTGGACTCCGGCAGCTTCGGCGAACGCGCGAAACTCTTCGCGTTCGCCGTCGTCAAGCAGCCAGACGTTGATCTTGTCCTGCGGCCAATCGATCTCCTGCGCAGCCAGCACAGTGTAGCGGACGACTTCGAGCGGCTCGTTGTATGTGGGTACCATTACGTCCACGGTCGGCCACAACGCGTGGTCCTCCGGCAGCGGCACAGGTGGCCGTCGGAGAGGCGCGATCGTCTGCACGAAGCCGAGGTACAGGATCAGGAATGAGTAAGTTTCCGCGCCGATCAACAACACCATTGCGGCCGCGTTCCAGGGGTCGACGTGCGACCAGGGACTGAAAAAGTAGTGATGCAGGGAGTCGTAGCGCCACCACGCATAGCGCGCAGTTGCGCAGGCCGAGAGCAGGACAAGTACGTAGACCGACAAGTTGCCGCGGAAAAGCCAGCTAAGCAGGACCGCGGCCACGATGATGAACCCGCCGAATACTGCCTGTTGCTGCCAGGACATGGGTAGCGAAGCGATCGACACGACCGATAGCACAATCAGGAGCAAACCGCCCCATTGAGTGAGCGGCGCAAAACGGACCGCCGAAGACTGTGGAACCGACGTCATAGAGCGATCCCTCTACGGAGCGCCCCGTCGCGGCGGGAGATGCCGTCCAACCATTCCGCAAGCACAGCAATCTGCCGGGCGGCGGCCGATTGTGGCCGGTAATCGAGAACGGTTAGACCATTCGCGGACGCTTCCTGGACCGCGCGATCTTCGTGGACTACGAACGGCAGAAGACCGCTGTGAAGAAGTTCGGGGAGACGCTCCCTGATCTCGTGATGCAGCACTTGCGAATCGTCAAATCGGTTAATTAGGTAGTGGACCTGCACGTGGCGTTCCGACGAGGCGAGAAGCTGCTTCAGATGCGACAGGCCGCCGATCGAATGAACATCCGGCGTCACTGGAACCAGGACGTGGTCGACGTGCGCCATAACCTCGGCGGCGGGAGTGCCATGCAGAGTCGGAAGGTCGATCAACAGCAGACTCTCACTGGCCTCTACCTGCTCGAGAAGTTCTTGAAAACCCCGCTTGTGAAGCTCGGCCAAGGGGAGCCGAAACATGCCGACAGGCAGCGCGGCGGCACTTGCCGGAGCATAGAAAAATTGCAACGCGCCAAGCCGTTGGCCGCGAGCGCCAAGGTGATGCGGAATGGTCGGAAACAGGCCACAATCAGCGAGAAGCACCTGCCGGTGCATCCCGCTCAATATTCTTGCCAGACTCACCGCCAAGGTGGTCTTGCCTACGCCTCCCGCGAGAGAGAGAATCGCCATTTTCACACGAGAGTGGACCGAGTGCGGAAAGCTCGGCTCCGCGGACCTGTCGGCGAATATCCGCTCCAAAGACTTCCATGACTGGCACGCGGATTGAGGACGATCGAGACTGGAAGCTGTCTGCGCTTCGTGCGCCGGCGCAGCGGCCTCAGCCCTCTCGCACGGCACTAGAGACACGGGCGCCGGAGCATGGGCCGTTTTCACCGGCCGACACTCTTGCTCATTGAACGGCTTGACCGCATCAGGACGAGGAAACTCCCGATACTTCGCGCCGATCATTCCGGCCCTCGAAAAGAGCGAATCTATGTCCTTTGAGGACGCACCCGCTCCAGGAGGCGTTTTGCCGCCTATCTTCACAAGATTCTCCGGCCTGGAATATCACACAACTCAGGGAAAGGAAGCTTTAGCATCGACGAACAAGGTCAGAGAGAGATAAGTAATTGAATCTTAGACGCGATTAGCGTCATTGCCTTACTTACCCAATACGAAGCCCAACCTTAGCGTCGCAGAGGACTATGTCGCTTGGGCTATGAATAGTACCCCTCGCCCTGCCCTTGAGCTCCGGAAAATGGAAGCCGATCCAGTCGCTATATGGCATTTATCTCTAACGTAAGGTAGTTCCTTGCGTTACAGCTTGTCCAGATATGAATCAGTTACTACCGTATGCGTCGGTTACTAATGTACTATGGGCCCACGAAGCAATTTTTCCCTCGCGCATGCCTCATTGCAAACTACAGAACGCTACATGGGCGTCATCCACAAACGCGTAGACACCAGGAACACGACGAGGCTTGACGTCGAGTCGCCGGGCACATTCGGGATCGTAGCACGGCGCCTCAAGGGCTCACCTCCCTTCTTATTCAGCCATGACTTGTGCTCCTACCACAAAAACTGCCGTCCCGTCGGCGTTCGCGTGGAAGACATTGCCAAATCCCTCATTCCGCGAATGATCATAAAATCATGCGCGGCCGGATCGCCACGGGCGAGTTCTGGGCCCACAGGGCTTGGATTGGCTGACGCGGCCGGGACTGGGAGGCCGTCCATATCGTTCTCGGCCGGCACCATCATATTTGCCGAAAGAAATCTTGCTCTTAGGCCACAGGGAAATTTTCCCCGAGCCGTTCTCTTCCGCAAAACAATCGGGAACCCGCATCTGGATACTTGCGCCAAAGGGCTGCCATACCAGGGACCTTCTAGAGCTGGTTGCATAAATGCCTCAACGTAATGAAGAGGCAGGCGTAATGGAAGAATCCCTGAAAGACGGTAAGGATGCGGTCATAGCGCACCTGGATGCGGCGGAAGTTTTGCAGCGAGGCGTTGATACGCTCGATTTTCCAGCGCTTGCGGTATCGGCGCAGCTTGCGTTTGTCCTCGAAGCGGCGGTTGCGGACGTTGTTTCTGTAGGGAACGATCAACTCCGTACCCCCCCGTTTCAATCGCGTCCGCAGCGGATTGGAGTCTAGCCCGATCGGCAATGATGCGCCGGAGATGAGAGCGCGGGCGTCCCCGCCCGGGCCGCGGCACCCTCACTTGCCGGAGCGTGTTCTCCGCGAGCCGGCACTCGGCGAACTGCGCGGACGCAAGTTGCGCTCCGATAGGTACGCCCCGGCCGTCGACCACCACCATGCACTTCGTACCTTTCCCGCGACGGGTTTTGCCGACTGCCGAGCCCCCTTTTTCGCGGTGATGAACGTGGCGTCGAGGAAGGCTTCTTCCCAGTCCAGCAACCGGTGCTGGTCCAGCATGGAAAGCAGTTTCCGCCAGGCTGCCTGCCAGACGTCTTGTTCTTCCCATCTCCGCAACCGACGCCAGCAAGTGGAGCCATCCGGGTACGCGTCGGGCACATCGCGCTATCGGGCCCCAGTTCGCAGCACCCACAGAATCCCTTCCGGGCACGCACGGTTCGAGGCCCAGGGCCGGCCTCGCCCATCTTTGCGTCGCTTCGGTTCCGGAAACAGTGGGCACAATATCTCCCACTGCGCTCGCTCAACAATACTTCCCGCCTCTTGCCTCATGGCAGAAGATCAACAAACAACCCGCCTCACACGTAAGTCCCTCCTTTGAGGCCGCACCTATTTATGCAACTGGTTCTAGGGCCGGAATCCCGCGGAAACCGGCTCATTCGGCAAGAATCGTGGACTGGCGGCGTGGTGCGCTGGCCTTCGGGAAGAACTATCCCACGAGCTGCTCTGGTAATTTGGGCGAGAAAACGGCACCAATGCCTGGAATGGATTTCTTGCGGTACTCCGGATTATGGGGGCCCCACCAAGAAAGCGGCTGGTTTTCTGCTCTCCGTTCGGGGTAATGGGGGCCGGCGTTCAACGAAACCGGCATGGCGCCCGACGCTTCATTACTGCTTGGTGCGCTGGCAGGGCCGATTCCCATCGGCGCGCGCTCGACCCCATTGGATCGGGGAACGGTGCGGGAATGTTATCCCAATACGAACAGTCCTTGAGATAGAGAGCATCATCCATGCCGTTCCTTCCGCAAAGCCTGGCCTCCCTCTCTCATTGCTAAACTAAAACAGTGAAGATCGCGCTGGCACAGATCAACCCCACCGTCGGGGATTTCCACGGCAATACCGCCAAAATTGTGGATTTCGCCCATCGAGCCGCCGTAGCCAATGCTGATCTAGTCATCTTCTCCGAGCTCGCGATCTGCGGCTATCCGCCCGCCGATCTCCTCGAAAAAACCTCCTTCGTTGCCCGCGCCGGAGAAGCCATGCAGGAGGTCGCCACTGCAACCGCCTCGCTGCCCATCGCCGTCATCTCCGGCTTCGTCACTCCCGCAGAAAACGGGAGCGGCAAGCGAGTGAGAAATTCCGCCGCACTCCTGCGCAACGGCAAGATCGAGTTCACCCAGTCGAAAATGCTCCTGCCCTTCTATGACGTCTTCGATGAACAGCGCTACTTCGCGCCAGCTGAACGCCAGAAACCATTCTGCCTCGGTGGCGAACGCGTCGCCCTCACCATCTGCGAAGACGCGTGGAACGACAAGACCTTCTGGCCCTCGCGCCTCTACGCCGTCGATCCCGTCGACGAACTCATGCGCGAGGCTGGCGACGGCCCTGGCTCGCTTATCATCAACATCTCCGCCTCGCCCTACTGGCGCAACAAGCGCAAGGTCCGCTTCGAAATGCTCGCCGCCATCGCCAAGCGCCACCGCGTTCCGGTCATCATGGTCAACCAGGTCGGCGGCAACGACTCGCTCATCTTCGACGGTTCCAGCCTCGCCATCGGCCCTGACGGCGAACTCCTTGCCCGCGCCCACGCTTTCGAAGAAGACCTGATCTTCGTCGACACCAAGACGTTGACCGGCGACATCCGCCCCAAAGACCACACTCAGGATGCCGGAATCTACGAAGCCCTCGTCCTCGGCACGCGCGACTACGTTCGCAAGTGCGGCTTCTCCAAAGCCCTCATCGCCCTCAGTGGAGGCATCGACTCCGCGCTCGTCGCCTGCATCGCCGTCGATGCCCTCGGCAAAGAAAACGTCCGCGGCATCACCATGCCCAGCCAGTATTCGTCTACTGGCTCTGTCGACGACAGCCGCATCCTCGCCGACAACCTTGGCATTCGCCTCGACCGAATGGCCATCGAAGGCCTCTTTCAATCCTACGTGCAAGCGCTCGCACCCCTCTTCGCAGGGACAAAACCTGACATCACTGAAGAAAACATCCAGTCCCGCATTCGCGGCATGCTGCTGATGGCGATGTCCAATAAGTTCGGCGCGCTCGTACTCACCACCGGCAATAAGTCGGAGATGTCGGTCGGCTACTGCACCCTGTACGGCGACATGGTCGGCGCCCTCGCCGTCATCGGCGACGTCATGAAGACGCGCGTCTACGACCTCTGCCGCTACATCAATCGCGAACGCGAGACCATCCCCGCCGCGATTCTCGAAAAACCGCCATCCGCCGAACTCCGAGCCGGACAAAAAGATACCGACTCGCTGCCGCCCTACGAAGTTCTCGACCCGATCCTCGAAGCCTACGTCGAGCGCTACGAAACTCCCGAAGCCATCGCCGCCGAGCACGGCTTCGATCTCGATTTGGTCCGTTCCGTCGTCAAGCTGGTGGAACGCAGCGAATACAAGCGCCAGCAGGCCGCGCCCGTGCTCAAAGTCACAGAGAAGGCCTTCGGCATGGGCCGCCGTTTCCCGATCGCCGTCAAGGTGCAGGTGTAACCGAATGTTGGCCCAGAATCCAGGTGGAAGCAGCGGCTTCAGCCCCCAGATTAAAAAGCATGATGGGGATGGGCTTTAGGCCCGGGTTCGATCGTCAAATCATCAAAGGATTTCAAGGGAAAGAGGATTGAATGTCACTCAGCTCGTCGTTCCGTAAGCCTTTTTTTATCGGCGCCGTCGCACTTTTCGCGGGCGCAGGCGCCTTCGCGCAACAGGACGTGCCCGCCGCTCCGAGCCCGGCCGCTCCCAACCTGGCCGCCAGCGCGCCCGCAACGCTGACCTTCCCCACGCCCGATCCCAAGAATTTCTCCGCCGACAAACCCACTCCCGACGACGTCAACGCCTTCCTCAAAGCCACCTGGGGCTACGATCCCAACCTCGCCTGGCAGACGATGGCCATCGCCAAGACCGCCGTCGCCGGAGTCAGCAAGATCACCGTCGCCATCGGCCAAAAGAGCAATCCCTCCCAGGTCGGGCAGCTCGTCTTCTTCGGCATGCCTGACGGCCAGCACATCATCTCGCAGGATGAACTCATCCCTTTCGGCGCGCATCCCTTCGCGGCGATGCGCAAGACCCTCGAGACCGAAGCCACCGGCCCGGCACGCGGGGCCGCCTCCAAAGACCTGCTCATCGTCGAGTTCGCCGACTTCCAGTGTCCGCACTGCAAAGACGCGCAGCCCACCATCGATAAGATGATGCAGGACTTCCCCAATGCCCACTTTGTCTTCGAGAGCTTCCCTCTGCCGCAGCACAGCGAGGCCCCCAAGGCCGCTGCTTACGGAGTCTGCGTGCAAAAGGCCGCCGGCGACGCGACCTTCTTCAAATACGTCGACGCGGTCTTCGCCAACCAGTCCGGACTCACGCCCGAGGCCTCCGACGCAACGCTCAAAGACGTAGTCACCAAGCTCGGCCTCGACCCCGCCAAGATTGCCGCCTGCTCGATTTCGCCGGTCGGTGTCGGCGGAGTACAAGCCTCGCTCGATTTCGCACACAAACTTGAAGTCCGCGAGACCCCCTGGCTCTACATCAATGGCCGTGGTGTGCCGCTCGGCGGAATCCAGTACGACCAGTTGAAAGCCATCATCTCTTACCAGGCCGTCCAGGATGGGGTCACCGCCGCAGCATCATCAGGCAACTAAGGTCCCTGAAAGGTCCTTGACCTGTCATTCGAGAATCGGCTGTACTGCGGGGTATGCATGCAGCCCGGTTCTCTGCCTGGTTCCCAAGATTTCTGTGGTTTCCCGCAATTCTCTGGCTGCTCATTCTGGCTCACGTCGGCGCGCAAAACCCATCTGATACCGAACCCGAGCTGCAAGAACCAGCACCCACAAACGCTGTCGTCGTCCACTACATCCAGAAGGAGATGTTCATTCCGGCGCCGCTAGCCTTCCCCAACGGGCTCGACGCGATCGAGGTCTACGCCGATCGTCCCGGACGCCATCCGCTTGTAGTCCTCACCCACGGCACCTCGGATAAAGAAGAAGAGCGCGCCCACGTAACGCCCTGGGCGCAGCTTGGACAGGCAATGTGGTTCGCGCGGCGCGGCTATGTCGCCATCGTCGTCGCCCGCCGCGGATACGGTCGTTCCGGGGGCCAGCGCGACGGCAACGCCGGCGGCTGCGGCAACCGTGGCGGCAGTTTCAAGGATGCAGGAGAAGCAAGCGCCGACGATCTGCGCGCGGTCATCAAATACGCCCAGGGGTTGACCGAAGTTGACCCGGAAACGGTGGTCAGCATCGGCATCTCGACCGGCGGATTCGCCCAGGTCGCACTATCCGCAAATCCACCACTGGCCCTCAAAGCGGCCATCAACTTTGCCGGCGGCCGCGGTTCCGATGGGCACGAGCACAACTGCAACATCACCGGCCTGGTGGACGCTTATGCCCTCTTCGGTAAGTCAGCCCATAAACACGGCGATTTGCCCATGCTCTGGATTTACTCGGAGAACGACCACTGGTTCACCCCTGGCATGGCGCAGAAGTTCGAGACAGCCTACAACAAGAGCGGCGCATCCGAGCAGTTCGTCCTCGCCCCACCCGAGCGCGATGAAGGCCATCATCTCTATTCGCACATCTCAGCATGGTCCGACACAGTCAACGCATTCCTGAAAGCCCACAACCTGCTGCCTCTCGGAGACGAGGTACTGCCCGCGCCGCAACCCCCAAACGTCCCTGGGCCCGCCGGGCTGCGCGAGCAGGGGGAACTGGCATGGAAACAGTACCTGCTCGCCGCACCTTTCAAGGCATTCGCCACCAACGGCCAGGGAGCATGGGGAGCCGCGCAGGCCGCCTTCGCTCAGCAAATCGCCGACGGAGAGGCTATCGATCGTTGCAAGAAGGCCGTTTCGGCGGCGGGAACCTGTGCGATTGTGGCTCGGACCCCGGGCGTCAAGTAGGCCGAGATCTTCGCCATTTGATCAATACACATAAATGTGAGATTCTTACACATCGAGAGGAGCGCCCTCATGCGAACAAATATCGACATTGACGATCAGTTGATTCACGAGGCGATGCAGAAAACCGGCTCGCGTACCAAGAGAGCAGTCGTAGAGGAAGCCCTGCGGCTATTGGTCAAGGTCCATGAGCAAACCTCAATCCGGCGCCTGCGCGGAAAGATTCAGTGGGAGGGAGACCTCGACGAATCGCGCCTCAGTCGAGTACGGGACTGGGGCCCAAAGGAAAAGGTCAAAGGATGATCGTTGTCGATTCGACCGTGTGGATCGACTATCTGACCGATATCGAGAATGCTGAGTCCAGATGGCTAGATCGTGAAATGGGTCGAGAGCGCCTCGGATTGACCGATTTAACCTTGTGCGAGGTGTTACAGGGAATTCGCCACGACCATGCATTTTTCGAGGTAAAAGAAGAACTCTCTCGATTCGAGGTCTTCGACACTGGAGGCAGAGACTTCGCAATAGCCGCGGCCCGAAACTATAGGTTTCTCCGGCAACGTGGTTGCACCGTACGCAAGACGATCGACTGTTATATTGCGACATGCTGCATATCAGGCGGCCATTCTCTCCTACACCGCGACCGCGATTTCGATCTCTTCGAAAAGCACCTCGGCCTTCATGTAGTGCACGCATAGATGGGGGCGAAATACACGAGGAGTTAACGAGCCGGCTGGTTCTCAACCGTGCGCAACAGCTCCACAATCTTCGGAGCCGCTACATGCTGGTAATCCGTCGAGAGCAAGCCATAGGTCTCCACCGAATCATATTTCCGACCAGCACCGCTGGATTGCGTGCCGTTCAGCGCCCAATAGCTCCACGCCAGATCGTTCTCCTTCAGGTAGCGGATGTACATTACAAACCAATCCGAGTTCGCGCCACAATTCAAAGTCTGGCAAGTCCCAAACTCACCCACCCACAGCGGTACTCCTGGTTCGGTATGCAGCAGAAATCCGGCGCGCGCGTCATAGACCTGCTTCAGCTCGTCATAGCTCGCGAAGGGGTGTTGGTCGATGTTGTAAGCGTGAGGCGAGTAGACCAGCCGGTCAGCCACGTTGAGCTTCACGGGGAGTTTGTCGAATCCCGTGAAGTTAGTCGAATAATCCGGGCTCTCCACCATGATCAGCAGCTTCGGATTTGCCGCCAGCACCGCATCGCCGCCACGCTCAGCCGCGGCATGCCAGTCGAGTTTCGGGTCCGTCCCGCCCCATGCGGCTCCGCTCCGAAGTTCGTTGCGCAGGTCGGCGCCCACCACCCAGCGTTCGCCCTTGTAACGGCGAGCAATCGTCCGCCAGTCCGCTACCCACTTCGACTCGGGATATTCGGCGTTATACCAAAGGCCATTCCCGTCGGTCTCGCTGCAGCACCAGTCCGCATTGCTCATGTGGTTGTCGAGGATCACCATGATGTGCGCCTCGGCCAGCGCATGGATCACCGTATCCATGACCTCCATCGCATGCTTGCCTTTGAGCTGCGGATTGGTCTTCACCGCATAATCCGGCACCAGCGGATCGTGCTCCAGCGTCTCATTCGCCCACGGCAGTCGCACCGAATTCACGCCTAGGTCGACAATCTCCTGCACAATCACTCCCAGCGGAGCATGGTCGAGGCCGCCAACCACAAACTCCTTCTGGTCGAATCCATACCAGTTCACCGAAGTCAGCCGAACCTTGCGGCCGGCCGAGTCGAGAATCTCATGACCGCTGGTATGAAGCGGCGGAGCGATTGGAAGAGACTGCGCCGCAGCGAGCGCCGAGAGGAAAACAACACACACCAGCGGAAGCGTGGTGCGAATCAATTGCTTTGAATTCATGCCTCACAGCATACGCCGGAGATCCACACTCAGCGCAAGGCAGACAGGGAAAGCCCTCACTCATGGACGGGGAAAATAATCTCCCGCCCCGCCACATCGGTATGTGTCCGGCGAACGATGTGCGGCGTCACCAGTACCAGCAAAGTAGACATATTCAGGTTCTTCGAGTCGTCAGTGGTCGAGCGCAGCCCCGGCAGTTCGCTGATGCCCGGTATGCCCACGACCGCCCTTGTCTCCTGCTTCGAGAGCGTGCTGACGACCATCGCGCTGGCGCCATCCTTGAGCGTGATCGTCCCAGTGTACTTGCGGTTGTTCAGGATCGGATTGTCGTTAAGCGTCGTGCCGCCAAGCGCCGTGAACTCGAGGTCCATCTTGAGCGAAACCTCGGTGCCATGCTGCACCCACGGAGTCGCCTTCAGAGTCAGACCAAGGTCTTGATACTGGATCTGCGGAATCGTCACCTGTGCGCTCAGGCTCGATGCGTTGTAGCCAAGCCCAACCAGAGTACTCGAGAGTCCGGCTGTATTGATCCCGGAGGTGCTCAGCGCATTGCCGCCGGAAGAAACCGTCGAGGTGACGATCGGGTAACGCGTCCCAACGCGGAACGTCGCCGTTTCCTGGTCCTGCACGCGGAGATGGATTTCATCCAGCACCTGCGTGTCGCTGGTATTCAATGAAGCGTTTGCCGTCACCGACCCGGGCACAACCCCAAATTGCGTCAGTCCTCCGCCAAAGGTCGCGAATCCCTGTGTCAGGATCGAGCTCGTCACTTGTCCGGTGGCGATCAGGATCGCGAGGATCGCGCCATAATCGCCTGGCGCGGCCAGCCCGCTGGCGATGATCTGGTTAATCGCTGCCTGGTTGCCCTGCACCAGTTGGTTGATCTCCGAATCGACATTGAAGACCGTTATCTGCGAGGGCAGCTCCACTCCCAGCTCGGTTGTGCGCACCTTATTGATGTCGATCAACCGCACCTCGACCATCACCTGCGCTTTGCCGTCGAGCAGCTCTTCGAGCGTCGCATTCAGCGCCTTCATGCGGTTCTCCGGCGCGCGCACTGTCAGGATTCCGCTCGTCGGCTGCGCGACCGCGACCGGCGCATCGAAGACATTCTTCGCTACGTTGGTGATCTCGGTCATCTCGGTCGTCGTCACCCCCGGAACGTAAACCGACTCCATCACCAGGCGCTCGTACTTCTGCCGATTTTCTTTCGAATCCTTCGCTACCAGCACACGTTTCGGATCGAGCGGCACGAAAAACGTCCCGGTGAGCATCTTCAGCATCTCTGAGGCCTGTGCGTAGTCCACATCGTCGGCATCCAGTCGGGTAGTTCCCTGAGGCACTGAGCTGTCCAATACCGGCGTGAGCTGGTAGGCCGTCAGAACCTGCCGCAGAATCTCCTGCTGCGTCCCCTTGAGATGAAAACTCTTCTTCACGCTCGCCGGAGTCAGCTCGATCGGTCCCTCCGCGTCAACCCCCATGGCGTCGCCTTGATCGACAAACATCTTCTGGTCGTTGGCCAGCTCCTCGACATGCTGCGCAATGACAGGATTCTTCGGGTCGAGCACCAGCGCGTCTTCGAGCTTCTGCCGCGACACCTCGGGGTGTCCGCTAAGCCGCGCCTTGACCGCCTCCTGCACCAGTTGCGTGATCAGGTGCTGGCGCGCGATCTCTCGCGCCGTCGAATATTGCTGGTTTCCGGGGTCGAGCGTCGCCGCCGCCGTGAACGCCTGATACGCGCCCTGACAATCGTCCTGATCGAGCAGCTTTGCGCCTTGCAGGTAGAGCTTCTCAGCCTTGTGCGCTTGTTTCCCGCTCAGATGCGTCTCCGGCGGGATCACAGCCGCCGCTGCAGCGGCGCCCTGCGTACTCCCCGATGTTCCTGATGTTGGTGCTCCGGATGCTGCGCCGTTCGTCTGCGCCGCAGCCGAGAGCGGAATCTCTACCTTGGTTTCGGTGAGCTGCTGTACTTCGTCTGTCGGCTGCTGTTCCGCCGAAGAGGCGGCAGGAGCCTGCGCAAGGCCGCGCAAGGGCAGGGAAGCGAGGGCAACGAGGATCCCCGCGCAGGCGCTCATCGCTAGCCAGCCGCGCCCACGTGAACAGATCATCGCAATTCTCATGCGCGGCGCCGAGTCTCGTCCAGTAACGCCTCGAGAGTGGTCGCGCATGCGTCCGGATTGCATTCCATCAGCTCATCGAAGGAATAGCGCCCGGTCGCCACCGCGATCACCGGCAGGGAATTAGCCTGGGCCGCCGAGATGTCGAACGGAGTGTCTCCCACTACGCAGACTGACGCACTGGCGCCCACAATCGCGCGCGCCAGCGTCGCAGCGTGGCTGATCATCTCCGCCCGAACGATAAACCGGTCGCTGAATCCGCCAAAGCTAAACCACTCCCGCAATCCCGCAAGCTCAATCTTCAGCCAGCCAATCGCCTCAAGGTTGCCCGTCGCGACCCCCAGCGCCGCGCCCTTGGCCTGCAGGTGTTCAAGCGTCGCCTTGACACCCGGCATCACTCGCACCTGCATCGTATCGCGCTGCGCGAGAACATCATTGCGCAGCGCATCGAGAATGTCTTCCAGCACCGGATGCCATTCAGAATCTTCCAGCTGCGCCGCACGAAAGGCATCGCGCAAGATTCCCGGATCCGTGTTGCCCGATAGAACCACAGGATCGAGATCCAGCTCCCGTCCCATCACGCTCTTCACGCTGGAAAAGAACGACGTAACGTGGATCCGGTCCTGGCTGCGCAACAGCGTCCCATCGATGTCGAAGAGATAGGCCGGCTCGGCGTCCCAAATAAAGTCCTTGCGGATGAAAACCCGCAGCTCCTCAGTGGGCGCGGCGGCCTGTGGACCCGCAGTGACGGTCAACGAAGTCAAAATGGAATTCTCCCGATCGAGGAATGCACAGGCGCGACTACAGCCGCACCCGCCGCTCTTCTCATTCTATGGGAGAGTGATCCAGGGTCCGCGACCCAGGGGCTTACGAACCGACCGTCTGCTTCAGCTCCAACGCAGGCCGCTCGCTCCTCGGCGGACGCTTCAGCCCGCGGCGAATCTGCGCCGGATTCAGCTCCAGCTCGGCAATCGTACGGCTGAGCGTGTTGCGGTGCATACCCAGTTCCGCAGCGGCTTTGCATTGGTTGCCCCGGTGCCGCGCCAGCACCTCCAGAATGAAGCGCTTCTTAAATTCGCGCACCCCTTCGGCATAGGTGATGCCGCTCGCTTGCATGTGTGCTACCAGACTATCCAGCTCTCGCTTCAAAAGAAGCCTCTCTCTGGCCGGTGTTCTCCCGGCCTTGTTCAATTTCTCCCGGCTTAGAGCCGGGTTATTCCTTGTCGATCATCCGGCGATCCTGCCGCCGAGGCCGCTCGTCGCCTGAGGCTTGAGCCAATCCGGCTGCGCATCGCGAATGATCTTTACACCGTCTCGAATTCGCTCCCCCAACTCAGCGGGAGTCACTGCCGTTGTGGTGTGCGCGGCTGACAGAAAATACGGCGCCAATCGCGAATGGTCGAGCCACCCACACTGCGGATAAAACGCCGCCAGTGCCATCACGCCCAGCGTCACCACAACACAACCCTTCAAAAACCCAAACGCTGCGCCAATCAGCCGGTCGAGCCAGCCCAGCCCGATCGAGTGCGCCGTCCGATGCAGGATCCGCCCCACCAAACCCGCCGCGATCATCACCACCAGCGCAATCGCAAGAAAGGCGATCGCTTCGGCAACCGCTGGCGTATGCACCGCCTGCAAGAGCGACGGCATCAGCCGTTGATAGTTCCAGCTCGCGATCAGCAATCCCAGCACCACGCCGCCGAGCGAAAACGCCTCGACGAAAAACCCATTCTTTGCCGCCCCGATCACTGCAAGTATCACGATCGCTGCGATCACCCAGTCCACTATCGCCATGTGCGCTCGTCCCTAAGCCCGTTCGCCCAAAGCTCATCCCATAGTAACGACCGCCGTCGCGGCGTTTCATACATGCAGCGGCGACCCCGTTAGCAACCTGTACGCCTCAAGATACTTCTCGCGCGTGCGCGCAATTACATCCTCCGGCAACGCCGGCGCAGGCGATTTTTTGTTCCAGCGAATCTCTTCCAAATAGTCCCGCACATATTGCTTGTCAAACGATTTCTGCGGCCCTCCCGGCTCATAGCTGTCGAGAGGCCAATAGCGCGACGAGTCCGGAGTCAGCGCCTCGTCGGCCAGAATCACGCCCTTCGAAGTCTTGCCAAATTCAAACTTGGTGTCTGCCAGGATCAGTCCGCGCGTCAGCGCATAATCGGCGGCCTTGTTGTAGATCGCCAGACTCAGCCTCCGCAGGGTCTCAGCCGGCGTCCGGCCGATGCGCGCCACCATCTCCTCGAACGAAATATTCACATCGTGCTCGCCATCGACGCTTTTCGTTGCCGGAGTAAAGATCGGCTCGGGCAGACGTTCCGACTCCCGCAGTCTCGCAGGCAGCGCGATGCCGCAAACTTTACCTGTCGCCTGGTAATCTTTCCATCCCGAGCCGGAGAGATACCCACGCACTACGCACTCGACCGGAAACATATTCGCCTTTGCCACCAGCATCGACCGGCCGCGAAGCTCCTCGGCATGCGCCGCCACATCCGCCGGATACTCATCCACATTAGCGGTAATCAAGTGGTTGGGAACAATGTCGGCAAGAAAGTCGAACCAGAAAAGTGAGAGCTGCGTCAGTACTTTTCCCTTTCCGGGAATTCCGCTCGCCAGAACATGATCGAAGGCCGAGATGCGATCGGTCGCCACCATCAGCAGAAACTCGCCGGCCGAATAAATGTCGCGCACCTTGCCGCGGGCGTGCAAATGCAAGTCTGCTAATTCGGTCTGGAGCAAAGCTGGCAAGGAGTGAGGCCTCTCGGGGGATGAACTGAAGATTCGATTGTCGGGTGGCCGGAGCACTTTGTCAACGACGTAAAAATACGCGCATATTCAGGCGTTCCGCGCACATGCCACGCGGGAGTTCGGCATGTCAACCGGGAAAACCATTATCTCGATCTAAGGAAATTACGCAGTCGCCAGCTGCGTTTCAGCGGAGCGCTCTGGCAGATGTTCGCCCCGTCCGCGACGCGGCCTGTCGTCGCTCTCGCCGCCCAGCCGAACCGAGACCACCTTCGACACGCCCGGTTCCTGCATCGTGACGCCATAGATCATGTCCGCCGCCTGCATCATCCGCTTGGAGTGGGTCACGATAACAAACTGCGTCGTCGCCGCCATCCCCTTGATCATCTCCGCAAGCCGGCCCACGTTCGATTCATCCAGTGGCGCATCGACTTCGTCGAGCACGCAGAACGGGCTCGGTTGATAACGGAAGATTCCAATCAGGAGCGAAAGCGCGGTTAGCGCCTTTTCGCCGCCCGAGAGCAGCAATACGTTCTGCAGCTTCTTGCCCGGCGGCTGCGCGACGATGTCGATGCCGCTGTCGATCGAGTGCTCCTCATCGGTCAGCTTCAGGAACGCCTGTCCGCCGCCAAAGAGCTGCCCAAAGGTCACGCCGAAGTTTTCATTGATCTTGCCGAAGGCTTCATCGAACTTCGTCCGCGAGATCTGGTCGATCTCCCTGATCGTCGACTGTGTGTTCTCGATCGAGTCGAGCAGGTCTTTGCGCTGCGTCTCCAGGAACTCATGCCGCTGCGCTGCTTCCTGATACTCCTCGAGCGCCATCATGTTCACCGGCCCCATCGCCTCGAGTTTCTGCTTCAGGCCGCGGCACGCCTCTTCTTCCTCCGGAAGTGCACTCGCATCGATACGCGCAGTCTCCGCGTCCTCGCGCAGCGCGGCCGCTTCTACCCCCAGATCGTTCACGCACGCTTCTTCAATATGCTGCAAGTCCGAAGCCAGCTTCGCAGCCTGTGCAGTGCGTTCGCTTCTGGTTTCGCGCAACGCATCGGTCTGCGCCCGCGCGGTTTTGAGCGCCTCCTCCATCTCAGTGAGCGAAATCCGCAGCGCCTTTGCTTCTTCGCTCCAGCGCGCCGCTTCTTCAATCGCCCGCTCGCGAGTTGCGGAAAGCTGCTCGCGGGTCACCCCAAGCTGCTCGTTTTCGCGAACCCGCTGTTCCCGCTCCGCATTCGCTGCGCTAAGTTGCTGTTCGAGTTGCTGAACCCGCTGAGCCAGATCGCCATACATCCGGTCGATGCGCGCGAAGGCCATCTCTGCGCCACGTCGCCGCTCTTCCAATCCGGCGAGTTCCACCGATACCGCCGAGGCCTCGTTCTGCGCAGCCTCCCGAGTCGAACGCAACTCCTCCACTGACCGCTGCAGCTCGCCAAGCGCCGCCTCGGCAATTTCGTGCTCGGTCTCAAGCTGCCGTGTCTCTTCGCGCTTGCGGGTGATGAACTCGTCCTTCGCCCGCCGCGCGTCCTTGTTGCGCTCGTTCTCGATCGTCCACTGCTGTGCGCGGCCCTCAAGCCGCCGGACCTCGGCATCCATCTGGCGAAGCGCCGCCGTATGGTTTGCGCTCTCGCGCTCGGCGTTGCGCCGTTCTTCGCTCTTCGATTCCGACAGCCGCGTCAACTCGCTGATCGTCTTCGCCAGAGAAGCTGCGGCAACATCCGCCGCGCTCAACTCAGCTTCAACGCGCTCCAGTTTCTTCTGCGTATCGCGCAATTCACGCTTCAGAGCCAGCGGCCCTTCCACGCTCGGTTTGCCGCCGGTCACCGTCACGTTGTGAAAACATTCGCCCGAAGGCGCCAGGAAAAACGCATGAGGATTTTCCAGCGCCAAATTCCGCGCCGTATCCGCATCCGCAGTCACATACCCTTCACGCAGCTTGGGCAAAATCACTTCAAGCGAAGACCCAAAGCCATCCAGTACCCGAATGCAGTCCTTCAGCCGCACCACGCCGCCGCGCTGCTCATAGCTGCCCACTGCCGCGCCTGCTGCAAAGGAAAACTTCGCCTGCGCATCTTCTGGATGCACCAGAAACGTCGCGCGCCCATCGACATCATGCTTCAACAGCCGCATGCCTTCATTGGCTGAATCCCAGCTCTTCACTACGACAAAGTTCAGCTCATCGCGAAGGAATTCGTCGACGACTTCTTCATACTGCCCATCTACTTCCAGAAAATCCGCCAGCGTTCCCGCCGGAGCAAGCGCACCGCCCAGCGAATTCTGCCGCAGGAGCTTCCTCACCGTGTCGGTCGAATAGCTGTGATCGCGAATCAGCGACTCCAGCGAATTCCGCCGTCCGCTCAGCGTCGCATGTTCGGCACGAAGCTGGTCCCCACGCCGCTTCGCCTCAGATTCCTCAGTACGCTTCGCCGCGATCTCCGCACGCAGCTCGGCAATCTCCTTCTCGAGCCGTTCGAGCGTCGAGGTCACCGATTCAAAGTTCATCGACAACTGCCCGCGCTCCGCACCCAGCGCCTCAAGATCCCGATGCGCCGCCGCCATCTCCGTCGCCAGCCGGCTCGCCTCGCGTTCGAGCGCAGCCAATGCCTCTTCCGCCTGAGCCGTATGGTTGCGTGCCTGTGCGGCCTGCTGCAGCAACTGCATCGCATGCCTGCGACCGGACTCCAGCTTCTGCTCGGCGGCGCCCACCGCCTGCGCCGCGTCCCGAACCTGCTGCTGCTTCTGTTGCGCCTGCTGGCGGAAACTTGCCGCATCCGCTGCTGCTGTTTCAAGGAAGCTTCGCTGTCCTTCGCGCTCTGTAGTCAGCCCGTCCAAATGCTGCTTGGCCTGTCCAAGCTCGCCAGAGCCGGCAGTGGTGCGCGCATCGAGTTCCGCAATGCGCTCTTTGTTCGAACTCTGCCGCGAAACCGCGCGCTCCAGCTCGACCGCAGCCTGGCTCGCTTGCGCCGCCGCCTCTTTCGCGCTGATGTCCAGAGAGTAGCCGCGCGCCGTTCCAGTCGAATACTCGCCTTGCAGCGCGTCCACCTGCGCCGTGTGTCCATCGATCTCACCGCTCAGCGTGGCAATCTCTTCCGCCAGCGAAAGCTGCTCCGCATCCATTGCTGCGATCTTGCTCGCGAGCACTACGCGCAACCGCGCGCGCATCTCATCGCGCAACGCGCCGTAGCGTTCCGCCTTCGCCGCCTGACGCTTCAGCGAAGTCACCTGCTTGGTGACCTCCTCGAAGATGTCGTTCACCCGCGCGAGGTTCTGCTTCGACTGCTCCAGCCTCAGTTCAGCAAGACGCTTCTTCGTTTTGAAGCGCGTGATCCCAGCAGCCTCTTCGATAATCGCGCGGCGGTCATGAGGCTTCGAGCTGAGCAGCTGCCCGATGCGCTCCTGGCCGATGATCGCGTAGGACTCCGGCCCCAGACCGGTGCCCATAAAGATGTCCTGAATATCGCGCAGCCGGCACAGCTTCCCGTTCAGTAGGTACTCGCTGTCGCCGGTGCGGAAGAGCCGCCGCGAGATCACAATCTCGCCACGCTGCGGGGTGCTCTGGAACTTGCGCCGGCGAATCTTCAGCACCACTTCGTTAGCGCCGTCCGCGGCAGCCTCGGCCGGCTTTTCAGCGGCCTCGCCATCCAGCACCTGTCCCGGCTGCGCGTCGGCGATGATCTCCTCAGCCTCAGCCGCCTTCGCCGCGCGAACTTCCTCTTCGTTCCAGTCACCCCCCTCAGCCACATCGGCGGGCATCTCGTCCTGAATTTCGATCTCGGGAACCAGCGGAAGCGGGCCGTCATAAGCCTCCGGATCGATCAGCGTCAGCGAAACCTCGGCCATCCCCAGTGGCTTGCGGTCGCGGGTCCCGGCGAAGATGACGTCCTCCATCTTGCCGCCGCGCAGCGACTTGGCGCTCTGCTCGCCCAGCACCCAGCTCACCCCGTCCAGGATGTTCGACTTACCGCAGCCATTCGGCCCCACCACGACGGCTATGCCGTGGCCGGGAACGTGCACCTCGGTGCGGTCGCAAAATGACTTGAACCCGAGAATCTGGATCTTTTTCAGCTTCAACATTCGTCGACAACCTGTTCTGCGTAAACCCGCTTTTGAGAAGGGCTGGAGTGAATTCGTCCACGGAATCGCCCTATAAAAAATGCTATCGTCCGCTATAGGCGAGGTCAACACGGGGCACCCTACATCTTGTGGATAAGGCGTCCCAAGCGCTATATATTCGGGTATCACCGCAGATTCGCCACAAAATCTCTGGAGTCTTGGCCCCGATCCTACTCTGTTCCAGACAGCAGGCCTCGGGTGCTTTGTCTGAAGCAACTGCGGGGTGCCCTAATGTGGTTTCTTTCACAAGGGCAACGATCCCCTGGCTCCAAGCTGAATTACTTCTTCGTCGGCCTTACCAGGACTTCGCTGATAAAGCTCTGCGGTGCCTGAGTCACGAGCATCGCCACAAGCGCCGCCAAATCGTCCGGCTGGATCTTCGTCGCCGGATCTTTCCCGCCATCGCTTCGACCAAACCCGGTGTTCACGGAACCCGGCGCCACGACCGACACCCGTATCCCATAAGGCCGAAGCTCTTCAGCTACCGAATACGTCAGTCCATTTAATCCCCACTTCGACGCCGAATACGCCGCGCCATTCGGCAACGGATTCTTCCCCGCCAGAGAAGAAATATTCACAATATGGCCCCGTCCCGCCTGAATCATCAGCGGCGCCAGCGCCCGAATCATTAGAAAAGGCCCGCGCAGATTTGTCTCCATCAGCAGGTCCCAATCGTCAACCGACATTTCATGCAAGGGCCGCCCTTGGTTCCCAACTCCCGCGTTGTTCACCAGAATGTCGCAGCGGCCGTAATCCTCCCGAACATGCTCCCCAAGCGTTGCGACCGCCTCGGGGCTGCGCAGATCGCACGGCATCGCCTCAGCGGACCCTCCGGCGCCTGTGATCTCTGTTCGGAGCGCCTCCAGCAAGCCCGCGTTGCGCGCAACCAGCAACACGGTCGCCCCCATCTCCGCCAAGCGGATCGCGATCGCCCGCCCGATCCCCCGGCCGGCGCCGGTTATCACCGCTTTCTGACCGCTTAGCTCCCTGGTCTTCGTTTCGGTCATAGCCAATTCGCCTCCTTTTTCGCTTTCAGTTCGACCAGATAAGCCGGATCCCTGCCATCCCGTCCACTCAGGAAATGATCTCTCCAACGAATCTCCCGTTGCCAGAATCGTTCATCTCACCGATATTGGTAGATGCAGGCGGCAAACACTTTGCTTGTCACTTACTTCGGTGCTTCATATAATCCAGCAATCAACTTGCCGAGTCGAACGTTTACTTACGGGCGGCTCATGTTTTAAGGTTTCTTCGGTATCGCCTACCGCGCATACGGCTGTGAAACAAGAAGTTCTTGAGGAGCGTTAGATGAAGAAGTTCGCTTTAGCTTCCGTGTTGGCCATCGCCACCAGCACACTCGGCGCGGTGCCTGCCGCTTATGCGCAAGCCCCCAACTGTTCCGACCAGCTTACGATCAAGGATCCGGCTGAGTTCAACACCTATCAAAATGCGATCGGCCAGGCCACCCCGGCCGCGAAGGCTGCGTCGATTGAGGATTTCTTGACCAAGTATCCCAACACTGTGGTCAAGAGCCAGGTTCTCACCACCCTGCTGCTGACTTACCAGCAGGCCAATGATTCCGCCAACATGCTGAAGACGGCCAAACGGGTTCTCGATGTGGATCCGACCAGCCTGCGCGCTGCCCTGGTTTACGTCTACCTCACCAAGCAGCAGGCGACCGCAAAAGCGGCCAGCGACCCGGCGGGTGCCCAGCCGATGCTCGATGATGCTGCGAAGGTCGCCGATGCCGCGCTCAAGGTCACCGCGCCGGCGCCCTGCTCGGGAATCACTCCTGAAGATTTTGCCAAACTCAAAGCGGCCACCACCCCGATCTTCCTGAGCGCGGTCGCTACCGACGACGTGGGCAAGAAGGATTACAAGGACGCGATCGACAACTACAAAGAGGAGCTGAAGTCTTATCCCGACCTGTCCGCTCAGGCGAACGCCCCCGGCATCAACGAGACCTATATGCTCGGCCAGGCCTACGTGCAGGAAGACCCCAAGGACCTCCCCAACGCTATTTTCTATCTGGCGCGCGCCGCACAATATGCGCCTGCGTCTGCCAAAGACAGCGTAGAGAAGGCTGCCGAGTATTGGTATCAGAAATACCACGGCAGCATGGAGGGCTTCGACGCGATCAAGCAGCTTGCCCACGACAACGCGACTCCACCTGACTCCTATAAGCCAACAGCCGCGCCGCCGCCGCCCTCGCCGGAGACTCTGGCGCACCAGGCACTCTATCCTGCTTCGGGTCCGCCGACCGACATCAAGACCATGGCCTTGTCTGACAAGGAGTTCGTCCTTGCCAACGGCAACCAGGCTGATGCCGATGCAGTTTGGGCAACGATGAAGGGTGTCGTCACCGAAGTTCCCGGAGTCGTCGTTCAGGCGACCGCGAGCTCGGTGCAACTGGCTGTTTCACAAGACGCACAGCAGACGAAGACCGCCGACTTCACCATCAACATGACCAAGCCGCTGACCGACATACCCACCATCGGCAGCAGTGTGAAGTATGACGCCACCTTCGACTCCTATACCAAGACCCCGCCCATGATCATCATGAGCGACGGTTCGGTTCCAGCGGCGCCCAAGAAAGCGCCGGTTCACCACACAACCCATCACTAACGCTGAGTTAACATAAAGTGGATCACTGGGAAAGGCAGCCGCATGGCTGCCTTTCCTGCGTTAAGCTCTCATGCCGCATCAATCGCGAATCCGACCTCGGCCAGCTTGCGGAGCAGCGCTCGTCGCGCTCGCGATGCTGGCCGTGTCTGAGTTCGCTGGCGCCCAAGGCGCCCCCGCGATACCGCAAACTCCGGCCACAGAGTATTCCATTTCCCTTCTGCCCCCGGAACAAATGACCGCGGACGACCAGGCCGTTGCGCAGCGACAGCAGCCGGCCATCGCGGAATCCGCGCAATTTTATGGCTTTACGCTCGATTCGTCCTACACCTATCGACAGATGGCCTGCCCGGTCGCCCCGAATCATCTGCTTCTCGCTTATGAGGCGACCTCTCCGAATGGTTCGATCTCCCGCTTCACCGCAGTAGTGCGCCGCGGTTCGCAGAGCGAAACCACCGGCCGGCAAATCCCGGCTCAGATCATCCCCATCCTCCATTTCGGAGTAGTGCCCTTCATCCCCGCCATCGCCAACCCGCATTCGATCGAGGTCTTCAACTCGAGCGTCTCCCCAGTCGCCCAGCGCAATCGAGGTGTTGTCGGCAACCCAGACAGGAAGCCAGCCGCTTCTAGTGCGCGCACTCTGCTATCTCGCCATGGTCGGAGAAGAGCCGGCCGCGCTCCGTTCTCCATCATCGGATCAGGCGACCATCCACGCACCCATCCCAACGCTTGTCTTCAGAAATCAAGGGAAGATACGCCAGCTCATCTCCATCCGCAGCAGCGCCGGCGCGTATCAGGTCTGGGCGTTGACTTTTCAGGCAGGCGGCAAGTTACTCACGGCGACCCGCGCAGAGCATCCCATCGATCGCACGCCCCTCGTGCTCAACGCCGCCAATAGCGGATCGCCCTCGGTCTCCACTGGCACGACTGCAGTTCCATCGAGCGCCGCCCCGATATCTTCCGCGCCAATGACGCCGAAGCCATCACCGCATCCGCCGGCTGCTATCACCGCCGTGGTTGCTCCTACGGCTCCAGCGGAACCCATCGCGCCGGGCGTCGAACCATCTGCGGCTCCAACACTGGCCACCGCGGCAGCTGCCGCAACACCAACGCCACCCGCGCCTGCAGCCAACCCTCCAGCCGAAGTCCCAACGCCCGCAGCGCCAACCGCAACCGCTGCAAAGGTTGAGGTCTCACCGCTCGCAGCTCCGCCGCCGCCCGCTGAAGTTACAGCTCCTGTCACCCACCCGGCGACAACACCGGTTTCTGCGCCGGCGGCAGCTTCTACTGTGGAGCCGGTCGCACCCGCAACTCCGGCTGCGGCCTCGGTATCATCGCCTCAGCCTCTATCCGTGCCAACAACAGTCAAGCCGGAACCAGCCGCTGCAGCTACGCTGACGCCTCAGCCGCCCTCACCTCCTAGCGCTCCCGCAGCCACCGCTGCTGCATCTGCTGCGATCGCTCCACCTCCACCGCCAGCCGTCGTTTCGGTCGCGACGCCCCTGGTGGTCAAGCCCTCCCCGCCGCTGCCTCTAGGCCGGTTTATCCCCAACCCACCGCAACCTCCGAGCAGGTTCATCCCCGACTCCGCGCTCAAGAACCCGCCGCATCTTCCCCAGTAATTTCAAAGACTCGGCACGGCTGTAGACGGCGCTTGCTCCGAAAGATAGGCTGGGCGGGCGGACTTCCAGCCGCGCCTCGGGATGAAGCTGCTCACTGCCCTCTACGCGACCGTTACCTTTCTCTCCGCACTTCTCCTGTTTCTGCTCGAACCCATCGCCGCCCGGCAACTGCTCCCGCTCTTTGGAGGCTCGGCCGCGGTCTGGACGACGTGCCTGGTCTTCTTCCAATGCGCGCTGCTCGCCGGCTACTCATATGCTCACCTGCTTGCCGCGCGTCTGAACCCGCGCGCTCAGGCCGTCATTCACGTTGTCGTGCTGACCGCGGCGATCCTCAGTCTGGACGTTCGCCTGAAACCGAATGCCGAAGCCATCACCTGGCATCCCATCCTGGTGCTCCTCTGGCTCCTCACCGCAACCATCGGCCTGCCCTTCCTTGCCCTCGCCTCAACCAGCCCCTTGTTGCAATCCTGGCACGCCCGCGCCGGCCATCAGAATCGCCCGCCTTGGTGGCTCTACGCCCTCTCGAACGCAGGCTCGCTGCTCGCGCTTCTGCTCTATCCGTCCGTCGTCGAGCCGAGCCTCACGTTGCGCTCGCAAGTCCTGCTGTGGGACGCAGGCTTCTGCATCTTCGTCGCCCTCTGCGGAGCACTCGCCATTCAGCATCGACGAAGCAAGCCGACTTCTTCGCCCAACGCTGCCGCGCCTGAGTCCGCGCCTGAATCAAACCCCTCACTTCTCTGGATACTCCTGCCCGCATGCGCCTCAATGCTGCTCTGCGCCGTCACCAATCACCTCGGCGAGAATATCGCCTCCATCCCGCTGCTCTGGATCGTCCCCCTCGCCGCCTACCTGCTGAGCTTCATCGTCGCCTTTTCCTCGGACCGCGTCTGGCCGCGCTTCCTCTCGGTACGCATGCTGGCCCTCACCCTCGCCATCTTTGCCTACCTGCTTTACACCAGCCGAACGGCGCTCCCGCTTCAAATCTCGATTCCGGTTTACACCGCCGCGCTCTTCTTCGCCTGCCTCTACTGCCACGCCGAGCTCTACCGCCTTCGTCCTGCCGCGGCCGGGCTCACTCATTACTACCTGCTCATCTCATTCGGAGCCGCGCTCGGGGCAATCTGGGTTGGCGTCGCCGCGCCCAACGTCTTTCACGCCAACCACGACCTCGCCATCGCGGCGATCCTCCTCGCTGCGACCGCCCTAGCCGCGAGTTGGCAATCCGGCTGGATCGCTCGTCTCGTCTGGACCGCCGCCGCCATCGCCCTCATCTACGTGGCCTTCTTCCAGGCTAAAGTTCTCGGCGAAGACACGCTGGTCGAACTACGCAGCTTCTACGGCTCGCTGCGCGTCACCGAGACCCACCTTCCGCCCGAGGCCGAAACCACGCGCACCCTCTATCACGGACGAATCCAGCACGGCACCCAGCTCTTCGGCAACGAATTTCGCACTCAGCCCTCGTCCTACTACGCCCACAACTCCGGAGTCGGCCTCGCGCTCGATCTATGTTGTGAAGACCATCCACGCCGCATCGGCGTCGTCGGTCTCGGAACCGGCACCCTGGCCGCCTATGGCAAAGCCGGAGACGAGATCACCTTTTACGAGATCGATCCTCTCGTCGAACGCCTCGCCCGAGCCCTCTTCACCTATCTGCGCGATTCGCAGGCGACGGTTCACGTCGTTCCCGGCGACGCCCGCCTCTCCATCGCCCGCGACAAGGCTTCACCACCTTACGACGTGCTGGTGCTCGACGCCTTCTCCGGCGACGCGATCCCGATTCACCTGCTCACCTCCCAGGCCATTGCGCTCTATCGCCGCCATCTCAAACCCGGTGGAGTCCTCGCCATTCACATCTCCAGCCAGTACCTCGACCTCGCGCCCCAGCTCGCCCTGCAGGCACAGAACGCCGGACTACACGCAGCGATGATCCACTCCGATGCCGACGACGCCCGAGGCATCTTTGCCGCCGACTGGGTGCTCATGACCGCCGACCAAAATCTTCTAAAGTGCCCCGAAATCGCCAACGCCGCTCGACCTCTCAGACAAATTCCCGGCCTGCGCCTCTGGACCGATGACTACTCGTCGCTCCTCCCGCTCCTCAAATGGAGCGCCGTCGGATAGCAATCCAAGCCATCCCAATTTCCTCCGCGCTGATCGCCCGTCGGCGCCCTAAGCCCTGTGCCCTGCATTTGTGACAAAATGGCTGCGGAAACTTATGCGCAAATTCACAGCAGTCCTAGCTCTGCTCCTCACCGCCGCGATCGCCCAGGCAGAGACAAAATCAAACCAGCTGCAGGTATTCTTCATCGACGTTGAAGGCGGTCAATCGACCCTCTTCATCACTCCCGCTGGAAAATCGTTGCTCATCGACACCGGATGGTCCGGCAACAACGGCCGTGACGCTGACCGTATTGCCACAACTGCCAAAAGCGCCGGCCTTACGAAGATCGACTACGTGTTGATCACGCACTATCACGTCGATCACGTTGGCGGAGTGCCGCAACTCTTGCAACGCATCCCCGTCGGCGTATTTTTCGATCACGGAGAGAACCGTGAGCTGACTCCACAAGTCACCGGGGACTACAACAATTACAAACAGGCGCTTGCAAGCGCCCATGTCAGTCGCGTTGCCGCCAAACCCGGCGATGTGCTGCCTATCCAGGGAATGCACGTGCAGGCCATAAGCTCCGACGGAAACCTCATCGACACGCCGCTCCCCGGAGCAGGCCAGCCCAATCCCTATTGCGCCGCCTCAGAAACCCGTCCCGCCGACCAGACCGAGAACGCCCGCTCCCTCGGCACCCTCATCACCTTCGACAAGCTTAGAATCCTCGACCTTGGCGACCTAACCTGGGACAAAGAGATGCAGCTCATGTGCCCGAACAACAAGCTCGGCCACGTCGATATCCTCGTCGTCTCCCACCACGGCTGGATGCAGAGCTCCAGCCCGGCGTTAGTCGATGCGATTCAAGCCCGCGTTGCGATCATGGACAATGGCGAGAAGAAAGGCGGATCGACGCCGGTGCTCGATACCGTGCGCAAAGCCCCCGGCCTCGAAACCTTGTGGCAGCTTCATTTCTCTGACGAAGGCGGCGCCGAACACAACACCGCCGAGGAATACATCGCCAACCTCTCCGGAGGCGCCGACGCAGGCAACTACCTCAAGCTAACCGCCAGCCCTGGCGGCAGCTTCACAGTCTTGAATTCGCGGACCGGGCAGAGCAAGAGCTACGCGGCAAAGTAAGATTTCTCTGCTACGATTCGCTGAATGGATCCGACTCCTGAAGAACTTGCCAACAACTATGCGCAGATGAACGAGTCTGAGTTGATAGAACTCGCCCGTTCCTACGACTCACCGACTGAATCTGCGCAGGCTGTGTTGCGCGCGGATTCGCCAAGCGTCATCTCGATCCGCCGACGATCGACGACCTCGAAACTCCCGTTGCATCCGGACCTATTTTCATAACCGTCCGTCGCTATCGCGATCTCTCAGAGGCAATCGTTGCCCGCTCGTTTCTCGAGTCCGCCGGAATCCCAGCCTACCTTCGCGACGAGAACCTAGTCCGCCTTGAATGGCAGATATCTAATTTCATCGGCGGCATTCGCCTGCAAGTGGAGCAAGCAAACGAAGCTGCGGCTGCCGAACTCTTAAATCAGCCAATCCCCGACATCGTTCCCTTTGACGGAGATGCTGAATTCGCTCAGCCTCTCTGTCCCAGATGTGGGTCCAAAGATATTGCCTTTCAGGGCTCCTCCCGAGGCGCGGCGCTCGCTTCCCTTTACTTTCTGTCGCTACCGCTCCCTTTGGGCAAGGAAACGTGGCTTTGCAACTCATGTGACGCTCGATGGGCGGACGATGGAGACGACCCTCGGCTCCGGAAGAACCTCCCTCAGCTGAAAACGCGGTGACCTGATACTGCGCCGGATTGCAAGACGGGAAGTCGGCAATCGCGTCTAGTTCTTCAGCACCGTCCGAATATGCAGCTCCTTCAACTGCGCCTCGCTCACCGGCGTCGGAGCGTCCACCATCAGGTCGATCGCCTTGGCCGTCTTCGGGAAGGCGATCACCTCGCGCAGGCTTTGTGCTCCAGCCAACAGCATCGCAATCCTGTCTAGTCCCAGCGCGATTCCGCCGTGCGGAGGCGTGCCATACTCCAACGCGTCGAGGAAGAACCCAAACCGCGCCTTCGCCTCTTCACCGCTCATCCCTAACGCCTTGAATATTTGCTGCTGCACATCCTGGCGATGAATACGAATCGATCCCGAACCGAGCTCCATTCCATTGAGCACGATGTCGTAAGCCAGCGACCGCACCGAGCCCGGGTCAGAAGTCAGCCGCCCCGCCTTCAGATCGTCCTCATGCGGTGAAGTGAACGGATGGTGCGCAAACGTCCAACTCTTCGTCTCTTCGTCCCATTCGAAGAACGGAAAATCCGTGACCCAAAGGAATTTGTAATCGTCGCTGTTACCTTTTTTCTCGAATCGCTTATGCCGGTCCGCATACTTTTGCGCAATCGCCAAACGCACCGCTCCGGCCGCCTCAAACACCTGCCGTTCGCGGCTCGAGAGCACACCAGGACCACGCTGTTCGCTAGTCGCCTCAACAGTATTTGCAGCCGCGACCAAAACAAACAAATCGCCCTCAGCGCCTCCCACGAGGTTCCGCACTTTGGCCATCGTCTCCGGAAACATCTTTTCCAGCCGCTTGAAATCGTCGAAGACCTTGGTACGTTGCTGCGCCAGCTTCGCTGGATACAGCAATCGAAGGTCGTCTCGCTCTTTGCGCGAAAGCTCGCCTACCGCGGGAACATGCACAGCAACCACCGGCAGCGCGGGATTCACGCCGAGCGATTCGAGGTCACCTGCAGCAAAGACCTCGCGAACCTCACGCAACTCCGGCAGACGCAGATCAGGCTTATCGATGCCGTAGCGTCGAATCGCGTCATCGTAGGTCATCCGCGGAAACGGCGAGAGGATCGGCGATCCTGCCACGGAGAAGGCCGCATTGAGAAAGCCCTCAACCACGGCAAAGACCGTCTCCTGCTGCGGAAAAGAAATCTCCAAATCAACCTGCGTGAACTCCGGCTGACGGTCGGCGCGCAGATCCTCATCCCGGAAGCAGCGTACGATCTGGAAATACCGGTCGCACCCCGAGATCATCAATATCTGCTTGAACAGCTGCGGCGACTGCGGCAGCGCGTAGAAGCTCCCCGCATGGACCCGGCTCGGAACCAGGTAATCCCGCGCCCCCTCGGGAGTTGAGCGCGTCATAAACGGCGTCTCAATCTCTAGAAATCCCTGGCTCGAAAGATACTGCCGAATCGCCAACGCAATATCGTGGCGCAGCTTAAGGTTGTGCTGCATCTCCTGGCGGCGCAGGTCGAGATAGCGATACTTCAGCCGCACCTCTTCGTTGGCGATCGCCTCTTCGGCGGGAGAAAACGGCGGCAAGCTTGGCATCGTTCAACACCAGCAGCCGCTCGGCCACGACCTCGATCTCGCCCGTCTCCATTTTTGGATTGATGACGTCTTTCCCGCGCATCCGCACGCGTCCGATAGCCGCGACCACATATTCGGGCCGAATCTGCTCGCCCTTGGCGTGTGCTTCAGCGCTCGTCTCGGCGTCGAGAACCACCTGGGTGATTCCATAGCGATCGCGCAGATCGAGGAAGATCAAATTGCCGTGGTCGCGGCGCCGATTCACCCAGCCCATCAAGACGACCGATGCGCCGGCCGACGGCGCGCGAAGTTCTCCGCAATTGTGTGTGCGTTCTAGCGTTCCTAAAAAGTCGAGCAATCCAGGGTTCCTATTCGTGCGGCGCAGTCAGTGCGGAAGCAAGCGCCTCACGCGCAATCTTCGTCTGTTCGCCGCTGGCAAAGTTCTTAACTGTAAGGATACCGGACTGCAGCTCATCCTCGCCCAGCAGCACAATGTTGCGCGCCAGCTTGTTTCCGGTCTCAAACGACTTCTTGATCCGGAAACTGCCGTCGCCAACCTCGATCCGCAGTCCAGCCCGCCGCAGCTCTCGAGCCAGCACCAACGCAGCCGAATTCAGCCCTTCACCGATCGGCGCGATATAAGCGCCCGCGAGGCTGGGTGAAATCTGGCCCGCTTGCGCCTCAAGAGTTAGCACGAGCCTGTCCGCGCCAATGGCGAAGCCAATCCCCGGAGCCTTCGGGCCGCCAATTATCTCCGAAAGCCCGTCATACCGCCCTCCGCCCAGCAACGCATTCTGCGCGCCGAGGCCGCCATGCTGGAATTCAAACGTCGTGCGTGTGTAATAGTCAAACCCGCGAACCAGCCGGTGGCTGATCTCATAGGTCACGCCGCAGGCGTCTAGCGCGGCCAGTACTGCGGCAAAGTGCGCCTTTGACTCGTCGTCGAGGTAGTCGGCGATGCGCGGCAGTGTCTCAATGATCGGCTGGTCTTCCGGAACCTTGCAGTCCAGCACCCGCAGCGGATTCGTCTCCGCCCGGCGCTGGCAATCGCCGCACATCTGCGGCGCGACCGCCCTCAGCGCTTCTTTCAGCACCGAGATATAACGCGGACGATCGCTCGCCGACCCCACCGAATTGATCAGCAACTTCCACCCGGAGATGCCCAGCTCATCCAGAAAACTGGCCAGCATCTCCAGCACCTCGGCATCACGCAGCGGAGACTCCGATCCCGAAGTTGGCGGCCCGATCACCTCCGCGCCGAGTTGGTAGAACTGACGGTGCCGCCCCCTCTGCGGCCGCTCCCGCCGAAACTGTGGCCCGATGTAGTAGAGCTTCTGCAGCATCCCACTCTCGCCCAGGCCATGCTCGATGTAGGCGCGGACCACCCCAGCGGTGTTCTCCGGGCGAAGCGTCAGCGACTGCGCCTTCTCCGACTGCGCCCGCGCCCGGTCTTCCCAGGTGTACATTTCCTTGGAAACGATATCGGTCTCTTCGCCAACCCCGCGCGCAAACAGCTGCGTGTCCTCAAAGATGGGCGTGCGAATCTCGCCGAAGTTGTAGCGCCCAAAGACCGCCCGAGCGGTCGATTCAATGCGGTTCCAAAGCTCGGTCTCGGGCGGCAGCAGATCGCGCGTGCCGCGTACGGCTTTCAAAGTGCTCATGGCGTTTCTTTACCTAATTCCAGTCTACTGAATGGTCTTCAGAGAGACGATGTCATGTGTGAATAAGTGTGTGTCATTTTGTGTAGAATAGTGTGTGATCCTGCAAGGAGGAATGAATGGCAACGAATCTAGGTTTGGACGATGCCGCAATCGAGGACGCGCGAATTCTCGGAGGGCACAAGACAAAGAAGGCCGCCGTAAGTGCGGCCATCGATGAATACGTGAAGCGCCGCAAGCAAGGTCGGATCGTCGAACTCTTTGGCACAATCGACTACGATCCCGAATACGACTACAAAGCAGCGCGGCGATCGAAGACGCGTGATGATTCTTTTTGATACGACCATTTGGTCACTGGCTCTGCGGCGGAGACGCGAAGACTTGAGCCATTCGGAGGGCGCGATGTGTCGGGTTCTCGAAGAGGCCGCACATGGAGGTCGCGCGCAGTTGCTTGGGATCGTCCGGCTCGAGGTGTTGAGCGGAATTCGCGACCGGGCTCAGTATGAACGTCTGCGAAGTTATTTGAGTGCTTTCGACGATATCCCGTTGTCAAGCTCAGACTACGAAGAGGCGGCCGCAATGAGCAATACATGCCGGGCGGTTGGGATTGTCGGTGCTTCCGCCGATTTCTTAATATGCGCCGTTGCGGTTCGCCGCGACTGGGAGATTTTCACCGCCGACCGGGATTTTGAGCAATATGGAAAGCATCTGCCATTGCGCCTCCTCGGCCTAGCCTGAGCCCGTCCAACCCTCCCGCTCCTTCAAATAAATCGCCACATAATCCAGATAATTCTTCGCAAACTTCAGAATCATCTCTCGGTCCTGCGGATCCAGCCGCCGCCGCTCTTTCCCCGGCACCCCCGCCCAAAGACTGTTCGGAGGAATCACCGTATGCTCGGGAATCAACGCCCCGGCGGCAATAATCGATCCCTCGCCGATCCTCGCGTTGTTCAGAATGGTCGAGCCGATCCCAATCAGACAGGCGTCCTCGATCATGCAGCCATGCACTGTGGCATTATGGCCGATCGTCACCCAATCCCCCACAATCACCGGATATTCGTACCGCATCCCATGCAGCACTGCGCAGTCCTGCACATTCGAGTTCGCCCCCACCCGGATCGAATGCACATCGCCCCGCAATACCGCATTCATCCAAACGCTGGCATTCTCACCCAGCATAACATCGCCGATAAGCTGAGCGGATACATCGACATAGCAGCTCTCCGGCACAATCGGAGTGTGCCCTTGATACGAACGGATCATAGAAAACCCCAAGGTGCGAAAGCACTAATCCGCAGTGTACAGGCGATTCTCCTGGTCTCGGCAGCCCTAGTCCCGAGTCAACCGCCTTTCCCGCAAACCCTCCCTTTGCAGTAAAATGAAAGAGCCCACGCAGGGATGTCTGGAGGTGTATTTCTTTTGGCGGAAGTTCGAGTTCAAGAGGGTGAACCCCTTGAAAACGCATTGCGCCGGTTCAAGCGGAAGGTCCAGCAGGAAGACATCATCAAGGAAGTTAAGCGCCACTCCTTCTATCTGAAGCCCGGTGAGAAGCGTCGCGTGAAAGAAGCGCTGGCGCGGAAACGGAATCGCAAAAAGGCCCGCAAAGAAGCGGAGTAGCCTTTCGAGGTATAAAAGCGGCGCAGGGGACCAAGTCTCCTGCGCCGTTTTCCTTTTACGGTGAATCCAGCAGCTGGGGTAATCCTGCAGGTCACTTTGCCGGGCCGGCGCCCAGCCAATTCATCTCTGCTCGCGCAAACCGCGCCATCTTCCTGTACCCTGACCAGTGGCTCCCACGACCATCGGTCGGCGCGCCACCCCATCTTTCACGATCGACTTGAGGACATCTAAATGCCCAGCAACCAGGTTTTACTTGAAGACGCCCGTCGCATCATCGCGGCTGCCGAGAAGAAGGCCGCCGAGATCGGCCAACCCATGAACATAGCTGTCGCCGACGCCGGCGGCAACCTCGTCGCCCACGTCCGCATGGACAACGCCTGGATCGGCTCCATCGACATCTCCATCAAAAAGGCCTACACCTCGCGCGCCTTCAACATCGCCACCAAAGACCTCGCCGAACACTCGCAATCCGGCAATCAGTTCTTTGGAATTCACGCCTCCAACGACGGAAAGATCATGATCTTCGCCGGCGGCATTCCGCTCAAGGCCAAAGGTAAAGTCGTCGGCGCCATCGGCGTCAGCGGAGGCTCCGGCGACCAGGACCACGTCGTAGCCCAGGCCGGCGCCGCCGCGTTCTAAGCTCCGGTCTGAGACCGCGTCGAAAAAAAACTCCGAATTCATATCCGCCACCGTCGCGCGACTGCAACGTCGGGTAGGGAATCCCCGTCCCAACGCATGACGGAGCCGACTGACTCCGCCAGGTGATGTCGTCACGGGTAATAGCACAGCTGCAAATCTTGCAGTCATTTCGAGCAAGGCAACTCATTGCTTCAAAATGGGTTCTAAGCGATGGATCATGGAGGAATAGTGCCGATCCCTCTTGAATATAGGGCGCGTCTGTGTACTCTTGAATTATAAATCACTAAATAATAAGGACTTATCTTCAAATTCCCTGGTGGCTACGGAGTTTCGACTTTGCATAGAACATCATTAAGGCCCTCGGTAAAGGGTGGCTTGTCATTGGGTTTCAGTTTGCTTCTCTACGGATGCGGCGGGGGTTCCTCGCCAAATCAAGGCAGCACTCAGGCGCAGCAGAGCGACATCGCCATCGTTAGCAGTCAGCCAGGTGTAACTCCCTTCATTGCCTCAGTTCAATTGATCGGGCAAAGCGTCCCCCAGATAGCTTCTGTGGAATTCAAGATCTCGCCCAAGCCGAATTCGGTCTCTCAGCCGGTAAATGTGAACTGGAGCACGACCGCCCTTTCTAGCCGCGGCTACCTACAGCATTATTTGATTAGTCTCCCGGTTTTTGGCCTTTACCAGAGCTACCAGAATCAAGTGACCTTCCAGCTCACATTTCAGGATGGCTCTACACAGCACCTTCAATACGAGATCACAACTGCGCCCTACACGGACCCAACTGGAGTTTACTTAAATCCGACGATTGTCAAAGCCAGGGCGCCGGGAAGTACGTTGGGATTCAACTTTTTCATTCTGAAATCTTCAATTACATCACCGGTAATTGTCGATACCGACGGTCAAGTGCGTTGGGTAGTTCCGGCGACGGCTACTTCTTCGGTCTACTTTGGAAACGGGCAATTTGTGACAGGTGACGAGAGCGGTCCAGCGGTTACAGAGGTCCAATTAGACGGCACGCAGTCTGCACTGCCAACCAGTCTCCCGCAACCTCTTCTGAACTCCTTCACCCATAACATCGATCCAGGTCCGAATGGCCTTTTAGCCGAATTCAATGGAACGGATGATCTCGGCGATAGCATTGATGATATCGTCTCGGAGATCGCGCCATTCTCAGGTCAGCCACCTTTTCAAACGTATGACATGGCGGACATCTTAACCTCCTACATGCTCGCCAATGGCGACAATGCGAGTGCGTTTGTGCGCCCCGGCAGCGACTGGTTTCACGTGAACGCCAGTACCTATGATCCAAGCGATGATACCGTCATAGTTTCCAGTCGGGAGGACTTCCTGATCAAATTAAACTACTCGACCCACGAGATCGTCTGGATTTTAGGTGATCCTACCAAGTACTGGTATACCTTTCCGTCGCTCAGAGCCAAGGCGTTGACCTTAGACGCAGGAGGGGACTATCCGATTGGCCAGCATGCGGTTTCCTTCACTTCAGATGGCTATGTCATGGTCTTTAACGATGGACTGGGAAGCCTCAATCAGCCAGCCGGAGAGCCGGCGGGCCTTACTCGAACCTATAGCGAAGTGTCTGCCTACTCTGTGAATCCCGCTTACATGACAGCTCATCAGGTATGGAGTTTCAACTACGGGCAAAGCATTTATTCACCAATCTGTGGAAGTAGTTACGAGGCGCCCGGAAAAACTTACCTGGTGGATTTCGCGACCGCGGACAACTACCAACAGGCTCGGCTGGTCGGCCTGGACACAAATCTCAACGTCGTATTCGATTTTCAGTACGAATCGCCTGGATACTGTGCGGCGGCCTGGAATGCGATACCCGTGCCGTTAGAAGACCTGCAAATCAACTAGAGAGGCGGCGTTTCCCTTCGGGGAGACTGCCCGCCGCGGCTACTCGGATATTGCTTTGTCCTCTGCATCAGGGTGAATCCGTCTCCCTGGTCACTAGAATTCGCCAAGAAAACGTGATGCGATCTCTGTACCTGTTGACATTCAACCTATCTGCGTGCAAGCGTATGTGTTGAGAGTCAACAGGAGAGACGCCAAATGGGCGAATCAAAGTCGGACGTACTCCAAGGCACCCTGGATCTCATGGTCCTCAAGACCCTCGAGTCCATGGGCCCCCTCCATGGCTACGGCATCGCCCGCCGGATCGAGCAAGTCAGCGACAACGGACTAAGCCTCAATCAGGGCACTATCTACCCCGCGCTCCTCAGACTGCAGCAGCGAGGATGGGTCAAGGCCGAGTGGGGGACCTCCGAGACCGGCCGCCGCGCCAAGTTTTATTCCCTCAGCCGAATTGGCCGCAAACAGATAGAAGAAGAAACCGTGAACTGGGAGCGCATCGCCGCCACGATGGCGCGCTTTCTCGCGCCATCGGAATAGGAGCCGCAAATGGACCTGGTCCGCACATTGCTCAGCCGCTGCGCCGCTCTCTTCGGCCGCCAAAAACTCGACGCCGACCTCGACGAAGAACTCCGCGCCCACATCGATCTCGCCATCGAGGAAAACCTCAAGCGCGGGATGTCGCCGCAAGAGGCGCGGCGAACGGCGCTCCGCGACTTTGGTGGTGTCACCCAAACCAAAGAAGCCTACCGGGCCCAACGCGGATTGCCGTTTCTGGAGGTGCTGGCGCAGGACATCCGTTATGCCTTCAGACAGCTCCGCAACTCCCCCGGTTTCACCCTCACGGCGATACTTACTCTCGCCCTCGGAATCGGCGCGAACACCGCGATCTTCACCCTGATCCACGGCATCCTCCTGCGATCCCTGCCGGTGACCGAACCGTCGCGCCTCTATCGCATCGGAGACAAGGACACTTGCTGCTACTACAACGGATTCGAAAACGATGACGGCGACTTCGACCTCTTCTCTTACGATTTCTATCTTCATCTAAAGCAATCGACGCCCGAGTTCGAGCAACTTGCAGCGGTCCAGGCCGGTGGCGGCGGCTTTAGCGTGCGCAACGGCAGCGCGCCCGCCAAGCCAATGCGGATAGAGTATGTTTCCGGAAACTACTTCGCAACGCTCGGTGTGAGCACCTATGCAGGCCGCCTGCTCAGCGAGAGTGACGATACGCCCGGAGCCGCGCCCGCTCTGGTCCTCAGCTATCAAACCTGGCAGACGGACTTCGCCGCGGATCCCGCCGTGGTGGGCTCCACCGTCTACGTGCAGACGCATCCATTCACCGTCGCGGGCGTGGCGCCGCCCAGCTTCTTCGGCGATCGCGTCATTGCAAACCCGCCCGACTTCTGGATGCCGCTCGCGGCCGAGCCCTTAATCGAAGGCGCGAACTCCTCGCTAACGCAGGTTGACGAAGACTGGCTCTATCTCTTGGGCAGGGTGCATCCGGGTGTGAACATGGGGACCTTGCAGGCAAGACTCACTTTAGCCCTGCAGCAATGGCTGCGCACGCGCCCGGCGTATACAGACCATGGCGGAGCAGCACTGGTTCCTCGCCAGCACGTGGTTCTCTCGCCTGCCGGAGGCGGCATTCAGCGTTTGCAGCAGCAGACGCGCGCCGGCCTGCGCCTGCTCATGATTCTCTCCGCCGTTGTTCTTCTCATCGCATGCGCCAATATCGCCAACCTTCTGCTCGCGCGCTGCACCGCGCGGCGCTCAGACGTTGCAGTACGCATCGCCCTCGGCGCGGCACGCAGCAGGCTCATTCGCCAGATCCTCACCGAGAGCGTGCTGCTCAGCCTCATCGGAGGAGCCGCAGGGTTGGCCGTCGCCTATGCCGGGTCTCACATGATGCTCGACCTCGCCTTTCCCCACGCCAGAAACATGCCCGTCCCGGCCAGTCCATCGCTGCCCGTGTTGGGCTTTGCATTCCTCGTTTCGCTCCTTACCGGCGTTGTTTTCGGAACGGCTCCGGCATGGATGTCATCGCACGCCCAGCCGGCTGATGCTCTTCGCGGAGTGAACCGCTCCACCGGCGACCGCTCGTCCCTGCCGCAACAGGGGCTGGTCATCCTGCAAGTGGCCCTGTCGGTGGTCCTGCTGGCAGGAGCTTTCCTGATGACCAAGTCGCTGCGCAATCTCGAGCATCAGGACTTCGGCATAAACACCGCCAACCGTTACGTCCTGCAGTTCGACGCGAAAGGGGTCGGCTATACCCTCGATCGACTGCCTGCGCTCTATCGAGAGATCGAAGACCGCTTCTCCGTGCTGCCGGGCATGGCCAACGTAAGCCTGGTGCGGTACATCCCGCTCGGCGGCAACATGTGGGGTTCATGTGTAATCCCGCAGGGACATCCCGCCCCAGGGCCCAAGGATAATTGTTTCGCGATCTGGGACCGCGCAAGCACGCGCTTTCTCGATTCGATCGGAGTGCCGATTGTGCGAGGGCGAAATTTCACTGCTCAGGACACTGCAACATCGCAACAGGTTGTCATCGTCAACCAGGCTTTTGCCAGCCACTTCTTTCCCAACCAGGATCCAGTCGGGAAGCACTTCGGTGTCGGCACGCTGCAATACTCCGGGACCTTTGAAATCGCAGGGGTCTTCGCCGACTTCAAGATGACCAATCCACGCGGAGAGGGCCGTCCGCTTTTCTTCCGCCCCCTGGCCCAACAATTCACCGGCTACAAGGAACCGGACGCCGACGCAGCAGAAAAGAGCTCCATGTTCGCCAACTTCATCATTCTCAATTTCATCCAGGCGCCCCAGGACGCAGAAGCAATGGCCCGCAAAGCGCTCGCGGAGATCGATCCGAATCTATCGATTGTTCGATTTACTAGTTATGATTCTGAGGTCGCCGGCAACTTCAATCAGGATCGACTGATTGCGCGGCTCACCAGCTTGTTCGGTGCGCTCGCGCTAGGCCTTGCTTCCGTCGGTCTCTACGGCGTAATGTCCTACTTCGTCGCTCGCCGTACCGCCGAGATCGGCATTCGCATGTCACTCGGCGCTACGCGTCTGAGTGTGGTGGCCATGGTTCTCCGCGGAGCCTTCTTACAGATCGCAATCGGCCTCGTGCTCGGCGTTCCCATCGCGCTCTTGGCCGGGCATTCGGTGACCAGCCTGCTCTTCGGAGTGAGCGGTTACGACCCGTTCGCGCTGGTCGCGGCGATATCCGTGCTCGGGCTCTGCGCCGCCGCCGCAGGATTCATCCCCGCCAGGCGTGCCGCCTCGATCGATCCAATCCAGGCATTGAGAACCGAATAGGAGCCGCAGATGGACCTGATACGTATTCTCCTAAGCCGCTGCGCCGCCCCCTTCCGCAGACAAAAGCTCGACGCCGACCTCGACGAAGAACTCCGCGCCCACATCGATCTCGCCATCGAAGAGAACCTCAAACGCGGCATGTCCGGCGAACAAGCCCGAACAGCGGCCCTCCGCGACTTTGGCGGAGTTACCCAGGTTAGGGAATCCTACCGCACACAGCGTGGATTGCCATTTCTCGAAGTCCTCGCCAACGATCTCCGTTTCGCCCTGCGCCAATTCCGCAAGTCGCCGGGATTTGCGTTCATCGCCGCGCTCACCCTCGCCCTCGGCATCGGCGCGAACACCGCGATCTTCTCCGTCGTCAAAGCCGTCTTGCTTGTCCCGCTCCCATACAACGACCCCAGCCGAATCGTCGCCGTGTGGACAACCAATCCCGCCAAGGGGGGCGAGCCGCTACCCAGCACCCCCGCGGACTTCGCGGTATGGAAGCAGCGCAGCAACAGCTTTGAAGACCTGGCGCCCTCTTACGACGATGAGAAAACACTCACTGGCCAGGGAGCACCGCAATTCCTGATCGGCTACGGAGTATCGGCCAGCTACCTCAACATTCTCGGCGTTCAGCCACAGATCGGGCGTTTCTACTCCGCCCAGGAAGACAAGCCGGGCGGCCCAAGCGTGGCGCTCCTCAGCGACCATCTCTGGCGCACAACTTTTCACGCCGACCCCACCATCATTGGCAAAGCCATCACGCTCGACGGCACTCCGTATACCGTGCTCGGCATAATGCCGCGTGATTTCAATTACCCGGCTTCGGTCGAGATATGGACGCCGATTGCGATGTCCGCGTCGGCCTTTGACGACTTCCATCACTCTTACGTCCGCATCCTCGGGCGTCTCAAGCTGGGCGTCACCCTTGAACAGGCGCAGAAGGAACTCAATGACGTCGAAGCGCAAACCGCCGCAGCGCATCCCGACACCGACAGCGGCAACCGCGTCGTCCTCGTCCCGCTGCGCCAGCAACTCGACGGGGATATTCGCAAGCCGCTGCTGATTCTCATGGGTGCGGCCGTGCTGGTGCTGCTCATCGCCTGCGCCAACACCGCCGGACTCGCCGTCGCCCGCGACGCCGAGCGCCAAAAAGAGATCGCAGTCCGCCTCGCCCTCGGAGCAACGCGTGTGCGACTCCTGCAGCAGTTCGTCACCGAGAGTCTGCTCATGGCCGCAATCGGCGGGGCCGCCGGAATCCTGCTCGCTTTCGCGGGCACGCATTTTCTGCTCACCCTCTTTCCCAACGACGTCGCCAATCTAAGCATTCCCTCTGTCACCAAAATTCCAATCGATCGCGGAGTTTTTCTCTTCGCGCTCCTCACTACGCTACTAACTGCGTTCCTCTCCGGAATCGCGCCCGTACTCAAGGCCGCCAAAACCGAAGCCGGCGGAGCAATGCATGGCACGACACGCGCTGGCACGCCAAGCCGCCAATCGAATCGCGCTCGCAGCGCCGTGGTTGCGACGGAGATCGCGCTGTCTCTGATGCTGCTAACCGGCGCAGGCCTCGTAGTCGCCAGCTTTCAAAAAGTGGTCAACGCAGACCTCGGATTCCAACCGGATCACGTTCTATCGCTGCAGCTATTTCTCCCACCCGATCGCTATCCCCGCGCGGACCAGCACAAGATAAGCGTCTTCGTCGACGAAGTCGTCAATCGCCTGGCCGCTTTGCCCGGAGTCAAGTCCGCCGCCGCGACGAACTTCCTCCCTTTGACCGGATTTTGGGGAACGACTAACTTCCTGCTGCGCGGGCAAGCCCAACCCAAAGAAGGCGACGCGCCCGAAGCCGACAACCGCGTCATCACTCCTGAATATCTCCGTACCATGGGGGTCCCACTGCTTCGCGGACGTGCGTTCACCAATGAAGATCGAGCCGGCGGACTTCCAGTGACCATGATCAATCAGACCTTTGCCCGCCAGTATTTCAAAGACGCTGATCCAGTCGGGCGGGAATTGAACCTCGGTACAGCGGAAAAGCCCGAATGGTGGCGGATCGTCGGAGTCACCGGCGACGTGAAGTCTTTCGGCCAGGACCAGCCCACCCACGCCGACATCTATCGGACCTTCGATCAGGATCCTTTCCCGATCATCGCCTTTACGCTGCGCACAGAAAGCGATCCAGCGGCGATCGTAAAGACCGCGGAACAAACGCTCTGGAGCGTCGATCCCGACCTGCCAGTATTCAAAGCCATTCCCATGGATGTTCTAGCCAACCAGACACTCGCCGTGCGCCGCGCCAGTTCTGTGCTGATCTCCGGCTTTGCGGTGCTCGCGTTGATGCTGGCCTGCATCGGAATCTATGCGGCAATGGCTTACGCGGTCACCCAGCGCACTCCAGAGATTGGAGTCCGCATGGCGCTCGGCGCCCGCCGCGCCGATGTGTTGCGCATGGTCCTCGGATTCGGCTTCCGCATCACCTTGATCGGTGTCGCAATCGGCCTCGCCGGAGCGCTCGCTCTAAGCCGCCTCTTGAGCAGCCTCTTGTTCGAGACGAGCGCCATCAGCCCGCTGATCTTCTCATTGGCAACCGGGGCCTTGGTGGGAATCGCGCTTCTCGCTTCCTTAGTACCCGCGCGCCGCGCTGCCTCAATCGATCCCATGCGCGCACTAAGAGCAGAGTAGGCGTCGTTAGCTTCGATCTGAAATGGGATCGCGCTGCCGCCGAGAACCGGCTAGCTCAGCGCACGATCTGAAACATCCGGTTCCAGCGCGCAAAATCGATCAGCGCGCTCAGCAGGCTGTTGCCGCGCGAGAGTCTCTCCCCCGGCAACGGCGTCGGATCCAAAGGCGAGATCCCCCGGATCGAGAAGTAAATGACAAACGGCCGGCCGACGATATTCTCCCGTGGCACAAAACCCCAGTAGCGGCTGTCCCGACTATTGTTGCGGTTGTCGCCGAGTACAAAATAGCGGTTCGCGGGCACTACTAGTTCGCCATTCTGCAGATTCCTCCGCACCTGAAGCCACCAGCCAACATCCACTCCCGGATCGGTGTAAGCGCCGGCAGGGAACTGGTCGCGAAAGCTGTCCGGATAGCTGCCGCGATATATCGCATAGGGCTCCTGCTGCGGCTTGTCATTGAGATAAACCACGCCGTCGATTAACCGAACATGATCGCCCGGCACGCCGATCACCCGCTTCACCAGATACTCAGAGGGCTTCGCCGGAAAGTGAAAGACGACGATGTCGCCGCGATGCACATCCCGGTAGGGAAGCGTCCAAAACCACAGGCTGCCCGGCGGGCTTTCGGCCATCTTATTGACCAGCAAGAAGTCGCCCACCATCAGCGTGCTTTCCATCGACTCGGAGGGAATGCGAAATGGCTGCACAATAAACGTCAGCACAAAAAGAGCAATCACAATCACCGAAAGAAACGATCGCACCGTGTCCAAAAGGTGAGGGAAGACAATGTGATGAACCGGATGCTCAGTCCGCGCCGCGACCGGATTCGTCCCCGGAGAGCGATCCTCTACGAGAGGCGCAATTTCCCCGGCATCGGACGGTGCCTCGATGACCTCGGCGTCAACCACCGTCGTCCCCAGAGTCTCCGGGATGGCGGGAATGCTTATCGGCGTACTCACGAGATCAGCTCCCCGGCGATCGATTCTTCTTCAACCGGAGCCGAATCCATATCCAGCTTTGACTCCTGGCTCTCGCGAACCAGCTTCTGGTAAGCTCGCCGCGCCGCTTCCTGCTCCGCATGTTTCTTGGTTGTCCCACTGCCTCTGGCCAGAACCCGAGGGCTCGACTCCGCACCCGGCGTCCGCACCTCGACCAGGAAGCGCTTGCGATGGTCCGGCCCGCTCTCGCCTTTGACGAAATACTGTGGCTGGCCGGCCTTCCGCGCCTGCAGAAACTCTTGCAGGGCGGACTTATGGTCGCCGATGCCGCCGCCGCGTTCCAGCGCCCCGCGAAGTTCACTCACATACGGTTCGACGACCCATTTCTCAACGAAGACGCGCACCGGCTCAAGTCCGCCGTCTAAATAGATAGCCCCAATCACCGCTTCAAGACAGTTGGCCAGTAGGGCCGCCTTCTTGCGTCCGCCGCTCCGCTCCTCGCCCTTGCCCAGGAAGAGGCTATCCCCCAGATCCAGCTTCAGCGCGACCTGCCCCAGATGCTGCCGGCTCACGAGGCCGGCACGGAGCCGGGTTAGCTCACCTTCCTTCAGTTCTGGATAGCGGGTGTAGAGCGAATCCGCCGCAATCAGCCCCACGACCGCGTCGCCCAGAAACTCAAGTTGTTCGTTATCAGAGCTGTCGGCTGCCGCTGCGCCCTGCTCAAACGCGAGCGAACTATGCGTTAGGGCCCGCTCAAGCAGTTCGGCATTCGTGAACGCATGGCCAATCCGCTCCTGCAACGTCGAGATTCCCGAGGAATGCTTGGAATCGCTGGCCATAACAATACTTTAGTCGATTGGCGGGAAGAAGCTCAAAGCGCAGGGCGCGCGATCTTCTCAAAAGCGATATTCTCAAACCGCCCCAACCAACTCCGCCGAGGCCTTCACCTCTTCCACGTCGCCAGCGTCAAAAATCCGCGTCTCACCCTCGCCCAGCGCGCAGATGCGGTCCTCCACCCCAGCCCCGCGTGCAGCCGCCAAAAGCCGCGGCAGCGGCTCAGTCACCGGTTCGGCAGAGAGCCGAAAAGTGCCAAAGTGCATCGGCACCATCCACCGCGCGCCCAGGTCGAGAAATCCCTGCAGCGCGTCCTCCGGACTCGTATGCACCGCGCGAAAGTTGTCCGGGCTATAGGCTCCGATCGGCAACAGCGCGACCTCAGGCGCCAAGCGCCGCCCAATCTCAGAGAAGCCCGAAAAGTACGCCGTATCGCCGGAGTGGTACACCGAGTGGCCACCGCCGCGCAAAACATATCCGCCAAAGCCGCGATAGGTATCGTTGAAGAGCCGCGCACCCCAATGCTTGGCCGGAGTCAGAGTCACATCGACCCCTCCCAGATGAGTCGTCTGCCACCATTCGAGAGAAATAATTCGCGAAAAGCCAAGGTCCTGGATCAGATTCTCCACCCCCCAGGGAACGATCGCGACCGGAGCTCTGCCCTTAAGCCGGCGGGTATGCGCCGCGATCTTGCGCAGCGAGGGGCGATTGAGGTGGTCCATGTGAGCATGAGTGAGCAACACGGCGTCAATCGCCGGAAGACCCTCAATGCGCACCCCAGGGTGCCGCAGCCGGCGCAGCACGATCAGCCACCTGGCAAATACGGGATCCACCAGCACGGCCTGCCCGGCAATCTGAATCATGAATGAGGAATGCCCGATGAACGTAACCCCGAGCTCGTGGCTCTGGGCAACGGTGGGCGTCTGGCTTGCCCCCGCAAGCGGCGTAGTAGCGGACTGACCTACCAGCTCGCTCAGGTAGGCGAGCTTGCGGGCTTTCTCTTCAAATCTCGTCATGGTGCTCCGCGGCGTCGGCATCAACAGAAATATAGCCGTGCCGCACAAGGGAAGTATGAAGATCAGATGTTTTCAATCGCCGTTCGGAAGCAGGAATCCGCAAAGTCACATTCGCCTCGTCGCCATCGCCGCGCTCATCCTGCCAAATCTGGGAAGTAGTCGTTTCATTAGGGGTGTTCTCGTTTCAAGGCTGATATACTCCAGCGAAGCCATCCGTGGGAGACTGCCTTGCCCAATAAGACGACGAAGCGGCTATATTTGATCCCAATTCTTTCAAAAGCGCTTGATGTCATGGAGCTGCTCCAGACAGAGCGCGCCTCCATGTCGCTCGAGGCCGTCTACCAGCGCACCAAGTTCTCCAAGACCAGCGTCTACCGCATCCTTCAGACGCTCCTCCATCGCGGCTACGTCGCCCGCTCAGGAGACGGCCTCTACCGCCTGGTCAGCCTTCCGCTCAAGCTGCGCTTCGGCTTCGCCGGCCAGAGCTCTGAAATGCCGTTTTCCCAGGCCGTCACTGAAAGCCTCCAGTCGGCCGCCGCCGCTTCGGGCGTCGATCTGTTGATCCTCGACAACCGTTACGACGCAGCCACCGCGCTTAAGAACGCCGAGGAATTTGTCCGCTCCCGCATCGACCTCGTCATCGAATTCCAGGTCGAGCAGCAGGTCGCCCCGGTTATCGCCGACCGCATCGCGGCCGCCGGTATCCCGCTCATCGCTATCGACATTCCGCATCCCCACGCCATCTACTTCGGAGTCAACAACTACCGCGTCGGCTATGATGCCGGCCTCCTGCTCGCCGACTACGCCATCGCTCACTGGCGCGGCGAGGTGGACTGGGCGCTCGGCCTGGACATCGAGGAGGCCGGCCCACTCGTGCAGAGCCGCATCACCGGGGCCTTCGAAGGCATTCGCTCGAAGCTCGAGGGCGTTCCGCCCGAGCTGTTCGTTCGCATCGACGGCCGCGGTATGCACGACAAGAGCTATCGCTTGGTCCTCGACTTCCTCAAGCGCCATCCCAAAGACCGCCACATCCTCATCGCCGCCGCGACTGACACCAGCGCCCTCGGCGCCCTGCAGGCCGTCGAAGAGCTCAAGCGCGCGAAGCAGGTCGTTATCGTCGGCCAGGACTGCATCCCCGAGGCCATCGACGAGATGCGCAAACCCGGTAGCCCGATCATCGGCTCAGTCTCGCACGAGGTCAACGAGTACGGCCCCCGCATCATCGAGCTCGGACTCGGTCTGCTCCGAGGCCGCAGCGTTCCGCCCTACAACTACGTCGTCCACAAAATGGTCACCAGCGAATCCCTCCAGGGATGAACGTGGCGTCATCTCGCGGCAACTATTTCCGGCCCATCTTCGTCTGGCTCATGTAGTCGCATCCCGAAGAACATAAAAAGGAACGTATGCTCGCGAAATGGAATCCTGCTCTTTCATGCTTTGTCGCCGTCTTTTTCGTCGCCGCAGTCTGCGCCAAAACAACCCCGCTCTTCGGCGCAGACACCTACAAGGTCCAGGACACCTGGAAGCTCGGCGGCGACGGCGGATGGGACTACCTCACCATGGACCCCGCCGCCCATCTCCTCTACATCACGCGCGGAACTCGTGTCATGGTTGTCGACGTCCAGACCGGCAAGCTCGCCGCCGAAATCCCCGGCTTCGAGGGCATCCACGGCGTCGCGCTCGACTCCGCAGGCAAATACGGATACGTCAGCGACGGCCGCGCCAACATGGTACGCGTCTTCGATCGCGGAACCCGCCAGATCGTCGCCTCCATTCCCGTCGACCAGGGCCCGGATTCTATCGTCTTCGAGCCGGTGCACAAGTACGTCTTCTCCATGAACGGCCACGGCAAGAGCACCAGCGTCATCGACACGGCCACCAACAAAGTTATCGCCACCATCCCGCTGCTCGGCCGACCCGAGTTTGCCGGGGCCGACGGCAAGGGCGCGATCTTCGTCAATATTGAAGACAAGAGCGAGCTTGCCCTCATCGACGCCGCAACACAAAAGGTCACCGCGACCTGGCCTCTTGCTCCCTGCGAATCACCCTCCGGCCTCGCCATCGACTCCACCAATCGCCGCGCCTTTTCGGTCTGCGACGGCAAGGCGATGGCCGTGACCAACATCGATACCGGCAAAGTCGTCGCGACGCCCGCCATCGGACAAGGCCCCGACGCCGCCGGATTCGATCCCGAGCGCGGCCTTGTCTTCAGCTCCAACGGCCAGGACGGTACGCTCACCATCCTCCACCAGGACTCGCCCGATAGCTACTCCCTCGTCCAGACCGTCCCAACCAAACGCGGAGCCCGCACCATGGCCCTCGATTCCTCCACCGGCAAGGTCTATCTCGTCACCGCCGACTTCGGCCCACGCCCCGCTCCAACCCCAGCCAACCCCCACCCCTGGCCAACAATCCTCCCCGGAACCTTCACGGTCCTCGTCGTTGGCAAGTAATCTGGCTGCGCGTATCTCGTGCCTTAATTTTTTGAGACACGAATCCTGAACAGGCATGCCATTCCCGAGGCCCATGCCCATGACGAACAGGCGGTCAGCCGGAATTAGTCCTGCGGCGTGATCACCGCCGATACGCCGGTGTTGTCATAGAAATAATTTCCATTTGTGCCGTACCCCACCGCGAAGTCGATCGTGTCCCCCGCCGCTAGTGAGACCGTTGCGGTGAAGGACTGATCGCTCGACGGCCCGAATCCGGTCACCTCGCCGGTGTAAAGCCCGAGTCCGTTGTGCAGCACGTGGACATCGGTGGTCGTCGGCCCCACGAAATCGTCGCCCCAGAACACCGCCTTCACCTGATAATTGCCACTCGCGGGAGCCGTAAAGCGCAGCACTGAATTTTGATCCTGAGGGCCGGGATGAAAGAACATCGTATGAGCCGGATAAGTAAATGTCCCGGGCGGGACGGGCGTGACGCTAGCGTTAGTCGAGTTGTAGCCGAGGGATGGCGGAGAACCCGGAGGCACGCAAGGGGCCGTCGACCAGTTGTACAGGCCGCTGCCGTTCGGAATTTGTTGCGTGTACAACTCGAAGGCCGCACCCAGGCTCTGCGTGCACCCATAGCTCCACACGCCATTAGGATTGTCGGTTCCCGAAAACTGCGCTGCCGGGTCGTAAGCCCGCGTCGTCGCCGAGACGTCGACGACAAACGCGCCGCCGTTATCCGAGACGTGCCAGTCGTTGATGCCGAGATATAAGGTCCCAGGCCCATCGGTTTGAATGGTTTTGCCTTCACCGATAAAGAAGAGCGAGCCAGGGTGGATGCCGACAGGCGCCAAGTTCTTGGTGCCATCGATTGCCTGAAATCCTGAGCGGCTGACTCTCAACTTAGGAACGAAAACCCCGATCAGTGCATCGAGATTGGGGATGGTCCCACCAGCGAAGGCCGAGGCTTCGAGCAGCGGGCTCTGCGCGCCAGTGGCGTCCCAGGGAACGCCATTCGGTCCCGTATTGACCCCGCCGGCATCTGTCACCGTCCCGCTCACATAACTTACTATGATGGACGACGGCCCGTTGACAGAGATCGCCGGAACTAAGGGCACTGCGAGATCAATAGGATTTCCAAAAGCTCCGGAGGCGTTCCCAGGCACGGTATGTGTCCAGGCCCTGGCTTGGATTGTGAGCAACGCGAGGAGCAGTGACAGCGTTGCCATCGAGAGGGCCATCCTGATTTGACTCTTCTTGGCTGCTGTGAAAGGGGTACCTTGTTGCGTAGTCATTGTCTTCCTCCCGCGACGCGGCAGGGCCCCAACCAAACGCTGGTGGCTCGACTCGTATCACATTGATAGAGCCTCCTCTCGGAGGCTCTACTTGCCCGGAGACTACACTCCAGTGGAATTCGTGACAGTGACGGCGATCACCGTTCACTGGCCAAGATTTGGTCTGCGGTTCTGGCAGGTCCGTTGACTGCGGAATCCGGAAATATTCGACAATTCCTGACCACAGCGACTCCGCTTTTGCGATACAAGGTCATCCCAGCATTCGGAGCGGGTACCGTAGCTCTAAACGCGAACGTGCCACCACTCTCCCAACCCGTCCTCATCGTCCGCCATCAAACCCTCGTTGACCCGCCACTGGTCGAAACCGCCAGAAACAGTTAAGAATGGTGTGTCCAAAAGGAAGCCATCATGATGGAGTTCCACATCTCGCAAGCCACCCGCACCCGTTACCAGGTGGACGATGTTCTCTTCAGCTATACCGGAAACGTGATCTTCGCCGACCTCGCCGCCAGCCGTGCTCTGGCCAACAGGATCAACGAAGTCCGCGGCGCTGCCAGCGATCCTGCCGCGGCCGTCAATCCCGCCGCGCTCTTCGCCATGGGCCTCATCGACGAGCTCAGCCACGCGCTCGTCGCGCATTACCGCAAGAACTACGACCCGGAAGTCATGAAGAAGGCGCTCTCCTGGTTCGAGGGCAAGGTCGGAGCCGAAGGCGTCGAAAAGCTCCTGCATACCTTTGTCGCCGAGTTTCCAAACGTCGAAATCTACCGCGGCCGCGAAACCACCGAACAGTGGCTCGCCGGGTCAACGGATGGCGTCCCTCACCGCGAAGCAGCGCTCGAAGAGGTCCTGCTTCTCTGGCTCGCCAACCAGAACCGCGCCTTCAATCCGTTCAAAGAGCTCTTCGACGACCAAAAGCTCGGCAAGTCGACCGACTATCCCACCGTCACCGCCGAACTGCAGACCTATTTCGCCACTCGCCCCAAAATCAAGCTCGACGAGGACGACCCAGGCAGCGCCAAAGTCACTCTGCTCGACCTGCTCAAAGCCCCGATGCTCGCCGCCCCCGACTCGCTCACTGGCCAGCTCGCATTTCTCCGCGACAAATGGGCCGGTGTTCTCGGCGCCGATCTCCGCCGTCTGCTCCTCGCCGTCGATGTCCTTAAAGAGGAAGACACCGCCATCTGGATGCGCTTTCATCCTCACGCCGGCGGAGGCGCAGGCGAGCGTCGCCAGCGCTGGCATCAGTTTGAGATGGGCAGCCACGCGGACGTGCCCCAGTTCACCCGCACCGACGTCGAATACGAGCGCTTCAGCCCCGACGTCGAGTGGATGCCCAACGTCGTGCTCATCGCCAAGAGCACCTACGTCTGGCTGCATCAGCTATCGCTTCAGTACGGCCGCTCCATCACCCGCCTCGACCAGATCCCCGACGAAGAACTCGACAAACTCCGCGACCGCGGCATGAACGGCCTCTGGCTAATTGGCCTGTGGGAACGCAGCCGCGCCTCGCAGACCATCAAGCGCCTCTGCGGACAACCCGAGGCCGTCGCCTCTGCCTATTCGCTCGCGTCCTATGATGTCTCCGCTGGCCTCGGCGGAGAAGAGTCGTACAGAAATCTCCGCGACCGCGCCGGAGCCCGCGGCATTCGCCTTGCCAGCGATATGGTGCCCAACCACATGGGCATCGACTCAACCTGGGTCATCGAGCACCCCGAGTGGTTTCTCAAGCGCGGCGATTCGCCCTATCCGGTCTACCGCTTCGAAGGTCCCGATCTCTCCAGCGATCACAACATCGAGATCAAAATCGAAGATCACTATTACGAACAAACCGACGCCGCCGTAGTCTTCCGTCGCCGCGACCACCGCACCGGCCACGTCGATTACGTCTATCACGGCAACGATGGCACCAGCTTTCCCTGGAATGACACCGCGCAACTGAACTACCTCAGCGCCGCCGTCCGCGAACAAGTCATCCAAACCATTCTGAAAGTTGCTCGACTCTTTCCTATCATCCGTTTCGACGCCGCCATGACCCTCGCCCGCCGCCACGTGCAGCGCCTCTGGTTTCCCGTGCCCGGCACCGGCGGGGCCATCCCCTCGCGCGCCGAGTACAGCATGACCCAGGCCGAATTCGACGCCCTCATGCCTCACGAGTTCTGGCGCGACGTCGTCGATCGCGTCGCCGCTGAAGTGCCCGGCACTTTGCTCCTCGCCGAGGCCTTCTGGCTCATGGAAGGCTACTTCGTCCGCACCCTCGGCATGCATCGCGTCTATAACAGCGCCTTCATGGTGATGCTCCGCGACGAGGACAACGCCAAGTATCGCTCCGTCCTCAAGAACACCCTCGAATTCGATCCCGACATCATGAAGCGCTACGTCAACTTCATGAGCAATCCCGACGAGCGCACCGCCATCGACCAGTTCGGCACCGGCGACAAATATTTCGGCGTCGCCACTATGATGGCCACCCTCCCCGGTCTGCCCATGTTCGGCCACGGCCAGGTCGAGGCCTTCACCGAAAAATACGGCATGGAGTATTACAAGCCGCGCTACAACGAAACCCCCAACGAAGGCCTCGTCGAGCGTCACCAGCGCGAGATCGCCCCACTCCTCCGCGAACGCAAGCTCTTCGCCGAGAGCGGCAACTTCCTGCTCTACGATCTCTGGAAAGAGAACGGCGAAGTCGACGAGAACGTCTACGCCTACTCCAATCGCCTCGGCGACCGCCGTGCCATCGTCGTCTTCCACAATCACTACGGCGAAACCCGAGGAACCATCCATCTCTCGGCCGCCTTCGCCGACAAGACCACCGGAACCCTCCGCCAGGTGCCGCTGCACGACGCACTCGCGCTACCCTTCGACGATTCAGCCTTCGTCGCCTATCGCGAAAGAGTTAGCGGCTTCGAGCATCTGCACCGCGCCAGAGACCTGCGTGATAAGGGACTCAGCCTGTCGCTTCACGCCTACCAATATCGCGTGCTCCTCGACTGGCGCGAGCTCCACGCCGACAAGAACCATCCCTGGGACAAGCTCTGCGACTCCCTCCACGGCGCCGGCGTTCCCGATCTCAACGAGGCCCTCGTTAGGTTGCAGTTGAAGCCGGTCAGCGACGCGCTCCACGCCGTCCTCGATCCCGCGCTCATTCGCACCATGGCCCAACTCTCCGAACTCGAGGACGTCATTACCGAGCGCGACGCCCATGTTTTGAAATCGAGTTCAATTCAGAAAAAACGTCAAGACTTCTTTGAGACGATTTTTGACCGTGGCTGTGTCTTTTTCCACCAGGCCTACCGCCACGCGATCAAACGCGCGCCCGGTTCATCCCCGATCGATGAACCCGAGGAGTCAGCCGAGCTAGCTGTCCTTCTCCGCAGTCTCGTCCGCAAGCTCATGCGCATTCCGCAAATGGAAGATAGACTCTATCCCGAGCAGCGCGAGGCTCTCGCTCCATGGTCGGTCGAAGCGCGTCGCGTGCTGCCCAGCCGCAGCCCGCGCATCGACAGCACCGCTGTCTGGGCGCCTGCTCTGGGCTGGGCGCTACTCCATGTTCTCGCCGAGTGGATCGAGACCCGCGAGCTCGCCAACGCGCAGCCGACAACGAAGGCTAGCCAACCATCAACTTCCGCGCCGGGCAAAGATGTAACCACTTCCGATGCCCCAGACGCTCCAACTCCCGCTGCAACTTCCGCTGCCAAGCCGTCGCCCGCTGCCATCGACAAACGCGCTATTGCGCTCTACGACCAGCTGCGCCTCCGCACCGCATTCGGCGAGTCCTTCGCCTTCATCGGCGTCGAGGGCGAAGACGCCTGGCGCGCCGCCGCCCGCATTCGGGTCGCATCGCTTCCCGGCGCTCCCGATAGCCGCAGCGTACAGCACAACGAAACCGAGGGCTGGTGGAGCGACGCCGACGTCCGCTGGCTCACCGGCCTCCACGAAGCCAACGACGGATGGTATTTCAACAAAGAGTCGCACCAGCAGACGGTCTGGTGGTCCACGCTCCCCGAGCTGATCAAGATTGACCTTGATCCCTCTGCCGAAAAACAACGCCTCAACAGACTCGCCAAGGCCATCGACGCAGAGCTGCTCTCGGCCGAGCGCGTCCACTACAAGCTCCGCGGACCGGCGCCAAGTACAAAGCTGCCTGAGTCGAAAATCCCTGCGGCTGCTAGTCAAGCGCAGCGCTCACCAGCAGCCTCGAAGGAAGTATTGGAGGCGCCGACTAATGAGCGCGCAGCCATCGCTGAAGCGGAAGGAGCGGAGGTGGCCGTCGCGCCATCGTCCGACCTGAAGAAATGATCGGTCTGTTTCCGTGGAAGCCACGGCCTTTAGGCCGGGGAATAAATTGCAACAGAAAACGGGCTCCTAGGCCTGGCAGCGGCAATCGCTAGGCCAAACCTAGTTGCTCCCTCGCGAAATCACCACAAATTCCCGCCCCTCATAAAGCCGGTACCTACCCGCCGCCCCATTCGCAATGACCTGCAGCGGAGTCGGCCGCTTCAATCCGGCGTCGCGCGTCGCGGCAACCGAAAAAAGATCGTGGGCTCCGATGTCCATCACCCCGAAGTTGCTGCCGACGAATCCCACGCCATACGCGCCCGGCGCCAGCGGGTGGCCATTGATCTCGATCGGAGCCTCGGTGATGAAGTAGGCCTGATACTTCTGCTGCACCGAAGTCGTATACCCCGACGTATCCACCAGCGCGGCCAACACATACATCCCATCGCCAAACTTGATCCCACCCGAGTTCCGCCCCTGCACCGAAGCCGATTGCCCGCGAAAGAACACCGCCCCCGGCAACACCTTGGCTGCTTCGGTTGCGTTCAAAATCGTATCGGTACCGGTCGAGGGCGACTGGCTCCATGCCGGAGCCGCCGCCAGCAGAGTCACGCCTGCCAAAAGAGAGAGTGTCGCTATACCAAGTCGTTTCAAAGTAACTTCCTTTCACGCCAGCGCCGAGTATATCGCTCATGGATGCAGGTTGGTATGTCGTACGCTGCACCAACCTCCGCGCTTTCCCTTACCGAAGCCGTTATCAGAGTGTAGTCTGGTGACACCAGTGTTCAAATGAACGACTTAATTACAGTTTCCAAGGAAGATTACCTCAAAGCAATTCTCGAAAGCGAGAGCGAAGGGAAGACTGTAATTCCAGCGCTTCTGGCGCATTGGATGTCGGTTTCCGCCCCCGCCGTCACCATGGCGGTTAAGCGCCTCAAGCGCGACGGGTACGTCGAAGTAAAGGCCGACGGAATCCTGCGCCTCACGCCCAAGGGCCGCGAAACGGCCACGCACACCGCCCTGCGCCATCATCTCGTCGAGCGAATGCTCACCGAAATCTTCGGCATGGAGTGGTATCAGATCCACGACGAAGCCGAGCACCTCGAGCACGCCGTCTCGCCTGCCTTTGAGGCGAAGCTAATCGAGCGCCTCGGGGACAAGGGACTCTGTCCTCACGGCAACACCGTCCTGCCCGAGACGCCCGCCCAGCGCGCCAAACGCGGCCACATCCTGCTCTCCGACGCCGTCGAGGGCTCCGAATACAGCGTTGTTAGCTTCTACGAGCGCGACCCCAAGCTGCTCGTCTTTCTGCATCAACTCGGCTTCGCTCCCAACGGCAGGGTCAAGGTATTGAAAAAGAACTACGACCAGACGCTCTCCATCGAAACCCCCGCCGGAGCTACGACCCTCGGCCAGATGGCCGCCGAAAAAATCTGGGTCAAACGCCGCAACACCCGTTGATCCGCTTCTCTATTCGCCGTCTTCGGCACAGTGGACGCCCGTTACAGCCAACCTAGCAATTTGTCATCCCGACCGGGCCCTGAGCGAAGTCGAGGGGGAGTGGAGGGACCCGCAGTTTCAGCTATTTGAATCTTCAATGCGCTATCTCCCATGCTCGGAAAATCATCAAAGCCCAATGTAACGAAAAAATAATAACCATGATTAACAACTGATCTGCAATCGAGGAAAACATTCATGCAATACTAGTCCTAACAGTCTGGAATTGGCTTCCGATCAGCATGCCTGCGACCACGCCCCAACTCGAACAGGCCCCCGGCCGGGCCTCTATGCCGGAGATCTTTTCCTCCGTCAGCGTCTCGCAGTCGCCCCAACTCTGGCGTCGCGCCCTCGGCTTCCTCGGTCCCGGCTTTCTCATCGCCGTCGGCTACATGGACCCCGGCAACTGGGCCACCGACCTCCAGGCCGGCTCGCGCTACGGCTACACTCTGCTCTTCGTCATCATGCTGTCGAACCTGCTCGCCATTCTGCTCCAGGCTCTGGCGCTCAAGCTCGGCATCGCCACCGGACGGGACCTCGCCCAGGCCTGCCGCGAAAGCTACTCGAAACCGGTCAGCATCGCTCTCTGGCTCATCGCCGAGATCGCCATCGGCGCCTGCGACCTCGCCGAGGTCATCGGCTCAGCCATCGCCCTGCAACTGCTCTTTCACATCCCGCTCATCATTGGCGTCCTGATTACCGGCTTCGACGTCCTCCTTATCTTGCTTCTCGAAAATCGCGGATTTCGCTACATCGAGGCGCTGGTGATGGTCCTTATTGGCACTATCGCCGTTCTTTTCGGCGTCCAGATCGCGCTCTCCCGGCCCGAACTGGCGCCAATCTTCTATCACCTCTTCGTCCCGTCAAAACAGATCTTCTCCGATCCGATGATGCTGTACATCGCCATCGGCATCCTCGGCGCTACCGTCATGCCGCACAACCTTTACCTGCACTCCTCGATCGTGCAGACGCGCTCCTACCCGCGCACCACCGAGGGCAAGCGCGAAGCCATCCGCTGGGCAAGCCTCGACTCAGCCTTAGCGCTGATGATGGCGTTGCTGGTCAACGCCGCAATTCTGATCGTCGCCGCCGCCGTCTTCCACAAACAGGGCCACTACGAGGTCGCCGAAATCGGCGATGCCTACCAGTTGCTCACACCACTCCTCGGCTTCACCGGAGCCAGCACCATGTTTGCCCTCGCCCTGCTCGCCTCCGGGCAGAACTCGACCATCACCGGAACCCTGGCCGGTCAGGTCGTCATGGAAGGCTTTCTCGAAATCAAGCTCCCCGGATGGCTGCGCCGCCTCATCACCCGCACGCTCGCCATCATTCCCGCAGTCATCGTCACCGCGCTCTACGGCAGCGGCGGCACAGCCAAACTGCTCGTACTCAGCCAGGTCATCCTCAGCATGCAGCTGAGCTTCGCAGTTTTCCCGCTCGTCGCCTTCACCAGCGACCAAAAACGCATGGGCGTCTTCGTCAACGCAGCCTGGCTCCGCATTGCCGGATGGGCCAGCGCCATCCTCATCGCCGGACTCAACGCCTGGCTACTCGTCCAGGTTTTCCGAGGCCGGTAAGCCCCACGTTGCGCAACTCTGAAATACTGCATTTCACAGCGATGCTTGATCATAGTCGGATGAGAAATGCGATAACACTCGTGCTTGCCCTGATAGGCTTCGCCTGCGCGGAGGCAGCGATGGCCCAGCAGGCGCCCGACCCCTACCTGATCCTGATGAAGAAGGCCGCCGCCCATGCCAAAGCTCACGAAGACAAATTCGTTCCCGCTCTCTCGCCGGTCGACTCGTCTCTGCTCGACGACAACCCGCAAGTGAACGTAAAAACCCTCCACGCCGCCGGCTTCAAAGTTGTCCCATGGACCACCAACGACCCCGATAAGATGAAAGCCCTCATCGCGCTCGGAGTCGACGGAATCATCTCCGACCGTCCCGACCTCCTCCAGCAAGTCGTCGCCGAAGAACGCGCCGCCGGGCACAAGCTGACCGGCTTCGATGTCGAGGCCCATCGCGGAGGCCGCGGCCTGCGACCCGAGAATACCCTCCCTTCGTTCGAGAGCGGAATGGACCAGGGAGCCACCACTCTCGAAACCGACACCGAAGTCACCACCGACGGCGTCTCCCTCATCTGGCACGACCAGTTCCTCAACCCCGAAAGCTGCCACCGCCAGGATGGCGTGCCTTACACGATGGAAAACCGCGTCTACATCAAAGACATCTCTATGGACCATGCGCAGAAGACCTTCATCTGCGACAAACTGCACTTCGGCCCCGACCAGAAAAACGATCTCGGGCTCTCGCCGGTGGCCGTTGCGTTCGCCGCCAAAGAAGGTCTGCCAAGCCCCTACGTTCCCACCAACGCCGCGCAGCTCTTTGAATTTGTCCGCTTCTACACCGCGTACTACAAGACCGGCCCCGGCAAAGGCACGCCCGGCGCAAAGGAACACGCCGCTGTGGGCGCCAAAGTGCGCTTCAACCTCGAAACGAAGATCCTGCCCGACCGCTTGCCCGCCGAGGTCGCCGGACATCAGAACCCCAGCGCTCCGGCAGATCTCTACAAGAACCACACCGTCGGCCCCGAGGTCTTCGTGAAAACGCTTTGCGGCGCCATCGTCAAGGCCGATATGGTCGATCGCTCCGACGTGCAGAGCTTCGACTTCCGCACCCTCCTCCTCGTTCAGGAGCAATACCCCGACATCCCCACTTACTACCTGACCAACAACGTCAAGCTGTTGAGCAGCGAATTCGTCCCCGAATCCCTGCGACTATCTCCCGACGAAACTAAGTAAGAGGTGAGCGCGAGTTGAAGGGGCATGGCTTCAGCCGCGGAGGGACATCAGAGAGGGTTAGCCAATCGGCGGGAATCGGCCCGAGACCGTCCAGATCCGCACATCTCGCTCCGGAAATCGGACAGACAGCTTATCGCCGGCAGAGCGCCAGTGCGAGAAATGAATCACTTACGGGCATTCCTCGCGCATTTCACCACGGCCCGGAAATTGCATCCCATGCAGTGCTTATCTCTGGAGGGCAGGCATGGCTTATTTTGAAAGAACCCGCGACATCCTCAATGGACCGCTCACCAACGACCTGCTTCGCCAGCGCGCCGACGCTGGATGGCAGGTTGCCTCGATCGAATGGCGTCGGGAACTCCCCGGCAACGCTCCAATAGAAAGCAGGGTTGAGGAAATCCCCTACGGCCTCCGCATCTCAGAGGACTGCCTGCGCCTCGAGATCGACCCCGAAGAAAACCGCATCCTCATGGAGATGATGGAGCTCCTCGTCCAGGACTTTCCCTTCACCAGTGTCGCCAGCGACCTGAACGAGAAGGGTTACCGCACCAGGGAAGGGAAGCGATGGACCGCCGTTTCTGTCTTCAACATGCTTCCCCGACTCGTCGAAGCCGGCCCCACCATGTTTCCAACCGAGGAATGGGAAACCCGCCGCCAGCACTTCGCGAAGGCAATCTAGCGTCTGTCTCAAAAAGAACAAGCGTGAATTGTCATCCCGACAGATCCTTCACGAAGTGAAGGGGGAGCGGAGGGATCCAGTTCATAGATGTGGGTGCCCGATTCAAGCCCTCTTTTGGCTTGAGTGGGAAGCTCTATTGGTCAGAGCCCGCCGGATAAAACACCGGCCATCCCTTGTCACCGGCAATTTGTAACAGCGCCGGTGTCGCATTCACCGGAAACGCCCGCTTCGCAATCGCCAGCATGGCAGCATCGTGGATCGAGTTGCCAAAGACCGCATCCGGCGACTCGACGCCCACCCCCCGCAGTGAAAGCGCCTTCCCTTCATCGGTCGGCACATCCACAAGCTGGCTGGTGATCAAGCCATCCTTCACTTTCACCCTGGCCGCGAGCACCCGCTCGACCGGAATGCCAAATTCCCGCACAGCCTCTTCAATCAACCAGTTGTTGGTCGAACTCACCGCCCAAATCTCCGTGCCACCGGCGCGAAGTTGAGCCACCAGCTCGCGCATCTCGGGAAAGACCCGCGCTTCGAATTCGAAATGAAAGTATTCAGCGGAGGCCTTGCGCAATTCGTGCTCGCGCAGGCCGGCATACACTTGCACCATCTCGGCACACATCTCCGCTTCACTCACTTCGCCGCTGCGGTAGAGCCGGTATTGTGAGTCGATCCAGTCGCTGGCATTGCGCGAAACCAGCCCCGACTCCATCGACCACACCATGAAGCCATAACCCGCGTCGCCCGACCACAAGGTCCCGTCGCAATCGAAGACCGCGACCGCGGGCCGCGTCGCCAGCACCGACGCAAAAAACTCAGGAGTTGTCAGCCGGACCACCGGCGAAGTCTGAAGAATCGTCAAAACCATAACTCCAATGCGAAATACTACTCAGTTGCTATTGTCGCCGATCGATCATGAATTTGCATTAATTCGAAGCAGCAACTGTCTCACTCTGATCAACATCCTGGCCCAAATTTGATCGCCGGTTCATTCTGGAATCACTCTCCGGTTCTTTTATCTAGTCCCTAGTCGCTATTCGCTGGTCCCTAATCCATGACCAACTCGATTCCTCCGCGCTTCTCGCGCTTCGGCGCGAATTCCATGTCTGATAATAAGACCATGCTCAGCAACGCCGCTATCCTCCGCGAATATCTCCTCTATCTTCGCGTCGAAAAAGGTTTGCGGCCGCTCACCTGCGAGGCCTACGAACGAGACCTCACCCAGTTCGCCGAATATATCGAATCGGAAAACGTCACCCTCGCCGCCGCCGCGCAGAAGCACGTCTCCGGCTTTCTCGAGCACCTGCGCAAGCACGGTGTCGAATCCCGCTCCGCCGCCCGCAAGCTCTCCTGCCTGCGCGGCTTCTATCGTTGGCTCCTGCTCGACAAACGCATCCGCCACGATCCCACCGTGAACCTCGAATCACTCTCCATGTGGAAGGTGCTGCCCAAGTCGCTCGCCGAATCCGAAGTCGCTTCCATGATGGAGCGTGCCTCTGTCGCGGCTAATCATCCCCAAGCCGGCACAAGCGACCTCCGCGACCGCGCGATTCTAGAACTCCTCTACGCCGGAGGCCTTCGTGTCTCCGAACTCACCAACCTCCGCGTCGAAGACCTATCGCTCGACGAAGGCCGCATCCGCCTCCTCGGCAAAGGAGATAAAGAACGCGTCGTCCCGCTCGGCGAACCAGCTATTCGCGCCCTCGCAGCCTATCTCGCCAACCGAAGCTCCAAATCCAGTCGCAAGCTAGGCGATTCGTGGCTCTTCGTCTCCGAACGGGGCAAACAGCTCACCCGCCAGTGGATTTGGCATCTCGTCAAAGCCAACGACTCAACCGCCAGCCCTCATAAACTCCGCCACAGCTGCGCCACCCACATGGTCGAGCACGGAGCCGATCTCCGCAGCGTCCAAATCATGCTCGGCCACGCCGACATCGCCACCACCCAGGTCTATACCCACCTCGCCCTCGGCCATCTCAAGTCCGTGCACCGCGCCTACCACCCCCGCGCCCGCCGCAATCGCTGAACAAAAGCCATGAGCACCAAACCAAAACTAACCAAGCTCGCCGAAGACTTCCTCGCCGCGCTCGCCAACGAACGGGCCGCCTCTCCGCACACCCTCCGCGCCTACGATCGCGAACTCCACAACTTTGCCGACTACATTATCGAAAAACTCGGCCGCGCCATCAGCTTAAAAGCCCTTGACCACAAACATATCCGCGCCTACCTCGGCGAACTCTACGCTCGCAGACTCTCCAAAGCCTCGGTCGCCCGCGCACTCGCCGCGCTCCGCTCCTGGTTCAAGTGGCTCGCCCGCCACGGCCACGTCGAGCAAAACGCCGCCTCACTCGTCGCGACACCAAAGCTCCCCAAACATCTGCCCCGCGTCCCATCGATCGAGCAAATGAACCGGACGGTAGACTCACTCGCCGCAACGAAGGGAGACGTGAAGTGGCACGGCTTCAGCCGTGCCACTGGCCTGAATGATAAAGAGGCGGCTTCAGCCGCGGAGGGAGCGACTCGTATTCCGCGAAATGGAATTCAATCGACCGAAACCGCCTGGCCCGAACGCGACCGCGTCATCTTCGAACTACTCTACGGCTGCGGAATCCGCAACGCGGAACTGACCGGCCTCAACCTCGCCGACCTTCACTGGGCCAACGAAGTGATCCTCGTTCGCGGCAAGGGTCGCAAGCAGCGCTATGTGCCTCTCGGAGATGCCGCCGCAGAAGCCATCCGCAGCTATCTCCCGCAGCGCGAAGCAAAGTTAGCTCAGGCAAAGAAATCCAACCCGGCGCTACTGCTCAATGCCCGAATTCGCGGCGACGCTCGCCTCACCACCCGCAGCGTCGGCCGCATCGTCAAGTCTCTGGCCATTGCCAGCGGACTTCCCCCCGAGACCCATCCCCACACCCTGCGCCACGCCTTCGGAACCCACATGCTGGAAGAAGGCGCCGACCTCCGCGCCATCCAGGAGCTACTGGGGCACGAACGTCTCTCGACCACTCAACGCTACACTCAGCTCACGACCGCGCAGATCACTCAGGTCTACGACCGCACCCATCCGCGAGCGAAATAGAGTCTTCTGCGTCATCACTCCGCCCGCAAAGCCTGCATCGGATCCACCGAAGCCGCCCGACGCGCCGGCAATAAACACGCCGCCACTGCCAGCAACAGCACAAGAACGCTCGCCAGCGTCAGCACGATAGGATCCATCGCACTCACTCCGAACAGGAACGATCCCATCAGTCGCGAAGCAGCGATGGCGCCCACTAATCCAAGCACGCAACCAACCACCGCCAGCTTCAGCCCCGAGACCAGCACCAGTCCGACAATTCCCACGCGCTGTGAACCCAGCGCCATGCGAATCGCGATCTCCTGAATTCGCAGCGCAACCGTGAACGCAATCACGCTATAGATCCCCAGCACCGCCAGCAGTACCGCCGTGGCAGCAAAGCTTGAAATCAACGCCGTGTTGAAACGCCGCGGAGCCTCAGTCTCAGAGATCGCATGTTCCATCGTCTGCACCTGGGTCAGCGGCAACTGCGGATCGATCGCTCGCACCGTCGCCCGCAAGACGTTCTCCATCTGCTCTGGCGGAGTCGTAGTGCGAAGCGCAATAAACCCTCCGTTGCCGCTCAAGCTTCCCGGCGGAGCCAGCTCACCCGCCATCGCTGTCTCCTGCTCTACCGGCACGTAGTATTGCTGCTTCGACGGCACATCGGGAGATTGCTCCTTCACGTCCGCTACTTCACCCACTACCGTCGCCCATGGCGTCTTCATCGTATCGGTGCCTATCCTCAGTCGCTTGCCGATTGGGTCTTGTCCCGGCCAGGATTGCTCAGCTAGCTTCTTGTTCACAATTACCACCAGCTGACCGCCGTCCTTGTCGGCGGGGATGAACAATCGTCCGCGCAGCAGAGGAATCCCCATTGCCTCGAAGTAATCACCCAGCACTCCTGGCGCGGTCGCTAGATCGATGTTTCCGGGCTTCGGCGGGACATAACCTTCCGCGACAAACGCGCTGTTGCTGTTATTGCCCTGCGCCGGCATAAACTCCGTCAGCCCCGCGTGCGTTACTCCCGGCAACGACTGCAGCCGCCGCAACAGCTCGTGGTTGAACTCATCCACAGCCGTCTGGGTCGAATAGCGTTCTCGCGGCAGGCCATACGTGGCCACAAGCGTATGATCTGGCCGGTAGCCCAGGTTCACCTCGCGCATCTTCTCAAAGCTCCTCAGCAGCAGCCCGGAAGCCGCTAGCAACACCAGCGCAACGGCGATCTCCGCTACTACTAATGCCGAACGCAGCCTTGCATGCCCTCCACCGGAGGTGCCTGTGCGTCCACCTTCCTTCAACGTGTCGTTCACGCTCGTACGGATAGCCGCAAATGCCGGTGCCAATCCGCAAATCACTCCCGTCAACACCGCCAGCGCCAGCGCAAAGCACACCACCGGCCAATCCAATCCAATCTCGTTGATCCGCGGCAGAGTCTCCGGCAACAGTTTCAAGCCGACTTTCAACGCAATCCCTGCGAGCGCCAGGCCGACCACGCCTCCAGCAACGCTCAACACAAGGCTCTCCAGGATTGCCTGCCTCAGCAACGTCGCCGCCCGCGCGCCCAAAGCCAAACGCACCGCAACCTCCCGCCGTCTCCGAATTGCCCGCACCAGCAACAATCCAGCCAGGTTCGCGCACGCAGTCAGCAGCACCACCGCGACCGCCAGAAACAGAGTCCGCACCAGCGGACGCGCCTGCTCCACCGTCTCTTCCTGCAGCGGCCGCACCACCGGGCGAATGCTGAACCCGGCCATGAACGCCGGATAGTTGCGTACCGTCTCAGCCGCCACCCGTCCAGCGTCGCTCACCGCCTGCTCCGCTGTGACCCCATCCTTGAGCCGCCCTACCATCTGGTAGCTCCAGTTGGCCGAGCTCGACGAAGCCAACTCCTGTTCGGTAAAGCTAAACGGGGTCCACAACTCGCTCTGATTCAAATGCCCCGCCACCAGCGGAAACTCAAAATCGCGAGGCATCACGCCGATGACCACATAGGGCTTGCGATCGAGCAGGACTTTCTTTCCCAGAATCCCCGCATCGCCATGAAAGCGGCTCTGCCAGGTCGAGTAGCTCAACACCGCCAACAGCTGATGCTGGTCAACTTCTTCTTGTGTGAAAACCCGCCCCATCAATGGCGCCACTCCCAGAGCGGGTAAGACTCCTCCGGTCATCCGTGTCGCATTCACCATCGCCGGCTCGTCCAGGCCCGAGAGTTCGTAGCCCGTTCCCTGGTATCCACCAAGGCTGCTGAAGCTATGAGTGTCGCGCGTGTAGTTGCGAATGTCGGGAATCGTCACCCCCGCCTCGCCATTCCCGCCAACGTCCGCGCCCTGGATAATGTCCGCCAGCACCACCAGCCGGTCCGAGTGTGGAAACGGCAGCGGACGTAGCAATACACCCTCGACAATCGAGAAGATCGCCGTCGTCGCCCCAATCCCCAGTGCCAGCATCAGCACCGCAGTTGCAACAAAACCGGGCGACTTCGACAAGTGGCGAATTGCGATCTTCAGATCACGACAAAGAGACAAGACAAGCCCCCACAGAGAACGAATAGATACCTCCGGCGGCACTTGCGTTGCCAAAGCCGCAGCCGCGAAGTAGCTCTAGCATTGGCAGTTACACCGCCCGCAGTTCTCTACCTATGTCCAAATTGTCCGGAATGGACTAGCGCTGTCCACAGATGGACATCGCCCCTGCTAGCCAGAACGCAAAGATGAGGAGATCCGTGTTCTCGGCGTCCTCTGGTGAACGGGCAACCTCCGCAAGACTCACCCGCTACCAGGCAGCCGGGGAAGAGATCGGGAAATTAGCAATCCACCGCAGCAAGCAAAGACCGCTTGTCGGGGACCCCGACTTGGCATTTACTTCCCAGCCCTTGCGCTTCAACAGCACCGTAAGCCGGCGATAACCGTAGCGCACACGACTGCCGGCCCACTCGCGCAATCGCACCCGCAGCGTGTCCTGGGGATCGCGATGGTACTCATAGCGTAACGTGGCTCGGTTCACCGGCATCAACCCCGCCGCGCGGCACTGGCTCAACTGATGGGCCTCTTCTGCCCACTCCGCCAGCTCCCGCCGCAGGCGAGGCCTTACAGCTTTTTTGCGACGATCTCCTGCAGGATGTGCCGGTCCAGGCTCCCCAGCGAACTTTGATGGCGCTCCCAGTTATAGTCTGCCGCCGTCGACGGTGAAGTGCTCGTCATGTAAGAGCCGGTGCCGCTTCGCCTCCGCGACCACGGCGACGAAGAACGACTGCGCCACATCTCCGGCCAGCAACCGTTCGCGGTTCTGGGTGAAACTGGTCACGTCTCACGCGTGCTCGCTCAACGGCAGTCCCACGAACCAGCGAAACAGCAACTTGTACTCCGACTGTTCGACCAGCATGCGCTCCGAGCGCATTGAATAGAGCATCTGCAGCAGCGCACGCAGCATCTGCTACGGAGCGATCGACGGTCGGCCCAGCTTCGAATACGTCCCCGCGAAGTCGGCCGACAAGGGTTTTCAAAGCATCATCGGCAAACTTCGAATCCGTCGCAAAGGATGGTTGTCAGGTATCCGCTCGCCCAATCCGACGTAAGTGAACAACTCGTCCTGAATATCATCTCCACCACGCATACCTCTTCTATCAATTCATATGACTAAAAACAGGCGACTTTTTCAGCACCCCTGAAGCCCCACGCTTCCACCTGGTTCACAGTGACTGGACGGCTCAGGCGCTACACGAAGGTTATCGCTGACTTTGGGAAGAGAAAGCGCATCTGGTGGTCGAGGAGCGCTCGGCCCTGGTAGTCGGGAAAGTCGGCGATGAGGCGCTGCTTGAAGTCCTCCGCATTGTCGGCGTCGAGATAGGCTTGGCGGGCGACGGCGAGATAGTCGCGCATCTCGTCGTAGAGATCGTGGGCGCACGGGTCTCCGTGGCCGGGTAGAAGTCTCTGGTAGTGCAGCCTCTGGGTCTCTTTCAGGGCCTCGGTCCAACTGGCGAAGGCCTTTTCTCCAACAAAGACATGCACGTGGTTATAGATCAGGTCCTGAACGATCAGGATGCTGTGTTTGGGCAGGCCGATCATCAGCGAGTGCTCGGTCTCAGCATCCTTCAGACGGATGAAGTCGATGATTTCTCCGTCGATCGTCTCGATGCTGGGCGCCACGACATGCGCTGGACGCTCGGCGTGGGCGGGAATGGCGTCGCCGTGCTTCTCGCGTTCCTCGCCGGCGATGCGGTCGCCGGCTGCTTCGATCTTAGCTTTCACTTCGGGCAGGGCGTAGATTGGGGCCGAGAAAGCTGCCGCGCCAAGAATGTGGTCGGGATGATAGTGCGATAGGTAGAGCCGGGTGATGGGTTTGGCGAGTTGTTCGGCGTAAGCCGCGACCTCGCGAGCATAGGGCAGCATGTACTGGGCGTCGACGACGAAGAGCTGCGACGGCAGCTCGATGATGTGGGAATTGACCCTCCAGCCATCGTCCGGAGCAGTGTAGGTGTGGACGGTGAGGTTGTGGCTCTGAGTTAAGGACAATTTGCCGAGCATCGAGTCTCCTTGATTGGGAGGGAGTAACGGGATAGACGCGTGAAAGAGGATGGAGGATTCGTGAAATCGATTTGCAAGGGCGTGGATGGGTATCGAGTTGGATTGGTGGACTGAGGGGATGAAACCGCGTACATTGGGATTTCGCTGGCGTGGCTTGGGTGCTGGGATTTAGGGTTCTTGTCCAGAGCACAGGGCAGAGGGCTTAAGGCACCGGGCGGAGGAGATTTGATTGTGGGGCGAAGTTCTGCGCTTCGTCCGTAATTTGATTGGTTTTCGGGCGTCTTTGGTTGGGGAGTAGAAACGCAGGTCCTTCCCCTTCGCTCTGGATGACATTCCTGAAAGGGACCCTTCGTGGATGGATCGGACTACGTTTTGATTCTTGCTGGGGAAGGTGACGGCGGATAGTGAATCTGACATTTGTTGATTGGCTGATCATGCTGTTGTATTTCGTCTTTGTGCTGGGCATCGGCTTTGCGCTGAAGCGGTTCATGAAGACGAGCAAGGACTTCTTCCAGGCGGGGCAGGCGCTGCCGGTTTGGATCTGCGGGCTGGCGTTTATCTCGGCCAACCTGGGCGCGCAGGAAGTGATCGGGATGGGGGCGTCGGGGGCCAAGTATGGCATTGCGACGAGCCATTTCTACTGGCTGGGCGCGATTCCGGCGATGATTTTTGTGGGCGTCTTCATGATGCCGTTTTATTACGGGTCGAAGGCGAGGTCGGTGCCGGAGTTTTTGCGGCTCAGGTATGACGACAAGACGCGGGTTTATAACGCGTGTTCGTTTGCGGTGATGACGGTGTTTTCGTCGGGCATCTCGATGTATGCGATGGCGCGGTTGATCCAGACTTTGCATGTGTTTGATGGGCTGTTCATCAGGATGGGGCTGCCGCTCGGATGGATCTTCCACTTTGCGGTGGGGATCTCGGCGGTCATCGTACTGGGTTACATCTTCCTGGGTGGGCTGACCTCGGCGATTTATAACGAGGTGCTGCAGTTCTTCCTGATCGTGGCGGGTTTTTTGCCGCTGGTTTGGGTGGGGTTGCGGAATGTTGGTGGTTGGACGGGGTTGAAGGCGGCTCTGCCTTCGGCATATAGCCATGCATGGCGGGGGATGACGCATGCGAATACGAATCCGCTGGGGGTTGAGGTCTTTGGGCTTGCGATGGGGCTGGGGTTTGTGTTGAGTTTTGGGTATTGGTGCACGGACTTCCTGGTGATCCAAACCGCGATGGCTACGGATTCGGAGGAGAATGCCCGGCGGGTTCCGCTGATTGCGGCGATTCCGAAGATGTTCTTTCCGTTCCTGGTGATTCTGCCAGGGCTGCTGGCGATTGCGACTCCGATGACGGGTAGCTCGCCTCGGATTGTGAACGGGGTTGCGGTAGTCAACACGGCGGATGGGCAGGTGGTTCCGGCCGGCAAGGGGCTGATCCCGGTGAAGGTGGACCCGGTGAACGGCAAGGTGCTCTATGACCAGAAGGGGCAGCCTCTGCTGGACTATGACCTGGCGATTCCGAATATGCTGCTGCACTACTTCCCTACCGGGATTCTGGGGTTGGGGCTGACGGCGCTGCTGGCGAGCTTTATGTCGGGGATGGCGGGGAATGTGACCGCGTTCAACACGGTTTGGACCTATGACCTGTATCAGGGCTATATCAACAAAGGCGCGCCGGATTCGCATTATCTAAAGATGGGCCGATGGGCGACGGTGGGCGGGATATTGCTGTCGATTGCGGCGGCGTATGCGGCGACTTCGTTCAACAATATTATGGATACGCTGCAGCTGGTGTTCTCGTTTGTGAATGCGCCGCTGTTTGCAACATTTCTGTTGGGGATGTTCTGGAAGCGGACGACGGGCCATGCCGCGTTTACTGGGCTAGTGAGCGGGACGCTGGCGGCGGTGATTCATCATGGGCTGACGCTCCCGACGGATGCGCATCCGGGGATTCATGGCGGATGGATTGCTGTGGTGCATAGCTATCCGAGCGATATGGCGCAGAATTTCTGGACGGCGATCTGGGCGTTCTCGGTGAACTTTGTTTTGACGGTGATCATTAGCTTGTTCACCAAGGCACATGATGAGAAGGATTTGGTGGGGCTGGTTTACTCCCTGACTCCGAAGCCGGTGGAGCATACGATGAGCTGGTGGTCGCGGCCTTCGACTTTGGCGGTGGGGTTGATTGTGCTTTTGGTGGGGTTGAATTTGATTTTTAGATAGGGACTTAGGTAGTAGGGACTTAGGGACTAGGAACTTAGAAACTAGGATTGTTCCTCCCACTCAAGCCAACGGCGGGCTTGAATGGGGCACCTGCACCTGCCATTTCTGGAGCTTGCAGCAGGAACCGCAGGTCCTTCGCTTCGCTCAGGATGACAACGTTTAGTTGAGAGACTAGGAGTTTGAATGAATTTGGATCTTCGTATTCCGATGGGGTTGATGTTCTTGATTGTGGGGGCCATTTTGTCGGTCTATGGGCTGGCGACGATGGGCAGCCCGATCTATGCGAAGTCGGTGGGGATGAATATCAACCTGATCTGGGGGCTGGTGATGCTGGTCTTTGGCGGGACGATGTTTCTGCTGGGGCGGAGTTCGCAGCGCCGTCCGGTCAAACGGGTTGAGGGGACAACGCGGCCCCTGGGGCATGGCGGGCACTGACCCGGGAGTCGCGGCATCACCTTATCCGGTGCAATTTTCTTTGTATACCGCCTAAGCCTTGAGTTATAGTGAGTGACCCGGCGGCGGAGACCGGAATGCCTCATGAGCAACATCAACGGCAAAGTCTACGCGATGAATGCCATCACGCCCATGAAGCCATGGAAGACATGGGTACTGCGTGGATTTTTCTTCATCCTGGGGCATATCAAGCCGCTGCAGCAGGACCTGATCAACTTATCCTTCATTGAATTTGCGCGGTGGGTGATCTTGCCGAGGCGGCAGTTCCCTTTCCTGGGAAAGGGCCAGAAGCCAGAAGAGCTGCAGTATGACTATCTGCTTTTCTTCAGCAATTTCAACGGGACGTGGAACCAATATATAGATGCGTTCTCGGCGGTGCTGAGTAATGGCTTGAATCTGATCTGGCGGTGGAGCGAGAAGTTTCCGGGGTCGGTTCCGGTGACACCGTTCAAGGACTACATCACGAATTGCCAGTTCGATACCGATTATTACTACACTTCTTATCCTCATGCGACGGCGAACGATTTGAAGTCGGCGCATATTGTGCAGGCCTCATTTGACAGCCTTAGCGGGAAGGCGGGCAGCTGCACTCCAGAGCAGTTTGAGGAGGCTTATCAGCAGTTCGTTTTGCAGGTGCAGGCGCATTTGGGTGAGACGGGCGAGCCTCCGATTGTGTTTTAGAGGATATCTGGATGGGTTGAGGACGGGAGAGTTGCCCTACCCACCCTTCCGCAGAAGACGCGGAAGGATGGGGCACCCAAATTTGTTGAGGACGGGGAGACACTGCAGATCCTTCGCTGCGCGCTTTGCGCTCCGCTCAGGATAACAACTCTTCTTTAGGGATTTCGCAGTTGTTGGGAAAGCATACATGCCGAACGAGAGTGGCAAAGTTTACGGGCTGACGATTCTTTCGCCGATCATTGACGACAAGAACGCGACGCCGTCGCATGACCTGCAAATCCGCAAATATCTGGCGGGCTTGCCGACGAATGAGGAGAGCCCCTTTGCGCTAGCCCCGGGCACGCATCTTGCGCGGCTGGTGGTGATGGACGATGTGATCTATGTGGGCATGCCGGCTTGCGAAGAGCATCTGAAGTCGAAGTATCTGGTTTTTGAGTCGAATTGCGATGGCGACCTGGACGGGTACCTGCGAGGGCTGGCGACGCATGTGCCCGAGCAACTGGACGCGATTTGGAGCCATTGTGTGGGGTATCCCGGCGCACGCGATGTGGCTGCTTTTATCAACTACATGAAGGCTTGCCAGATCGAGACGACGTTCTACTTTGCGCCGATCAACGACAAGTCGGTGCCGGAGACGCTGGTCGCTTTGCGGACGCAGCGGGCGGTTGCGGATTTTGTGGCGACCCACCAGGGAATGGAGCCGGCGCGGGTGCAGAGAGACTTTGCCCTACTGGCAGCTGCGCTGAAGACGGAGGCGATTCCGAAACCAGCCTCAGTCAAGCGAAGCAGAGAGATCAAAACTGGCGGTCACAATGAGTAAGCTGAACGAGACGGACATTCAGGGCTTTACTCTGCGCGGCTACAATCTGCCCGTTGCCCGCTACCTCTTCCTTGAATTTACCGACGCCGAGCGGGCCCGCAAGCTGATCGGGCGGCTGCTGGGCGAGATCACAACCGGGCAGAAGTGGGATGGCGGGAAGCCGGAGACCACGGTGAATGTCGCCTTCACTCATCGGGGGCTGGTGACGCTTGAATTGCCGGATGCGACGCTGATCAGTTTCCCGGTCGAGTTTCAGCAAGGCATGCGGAAGCGGGCCGACATCCTCGGAGATACGGGGTTGAATGATCCCACGCGGTGGGACCCGGTATGGCTTGATGGACGAGTGCATGCGTGGCTGGGCGTCAACGCAATGTCGGCGGAGGCGTTAGAGAGTCGATGCGCGCAGATGCTGGCGATCGCGAACGAGACCGGCGGAGCGACAGTGCTGGCTTCGCAGGATGCGGCGGCTGCGGTCGTCGATGGGAAGCCGACGACGAAAGAACATTTCGGGTTTACGGATGGCTTCGGCAATCCGGATTACCTGGGCGTGGAGCGAGACTCGCAGCCGGGACAGGGCAAGCTGATGCCGGATGGCAGCTGGACCCCTCTGGCTACGGGCGAATTGCTGCTGGGTTATGCAGACGAAGCGGGTGAGTTGCCGGTTGCGCCGGTTCCGCATCTGTTGGCCAGCAATGGGACGTTCATGGTGTATCGAAAACTGCACCAAAATGTTGCGACGTTTCGGGCGTTCCTCGATGCGCAGGCCGCTCCGTATGGCGGAGGCCGGGAGAAGCTGGCGGCCAAGTTTATCGGGCGCTGGCGAGATGGAACTCCGATTGAGCTCTCTCCGGATCGGGCCGATCCGGCGGTTGCACGAGACCCCGCGCAGAGTACGACCTTCAAGTTTGGAAGCGATCTCGACGGCACGAGGTGTCCGATCGGATCGCACGTTCGTCGAGTTCATCCTCGAGACGCGTTCGGATTTAACGGCAAGCTGATCGACCGCCGGCGTATCACCCGGCGCGGATTGCTCTATGGGCGGTATGCCACGGACAAGGAGCCAGTCTCGGACAGTGACGATCGCGGCGTCATTTTTATGGCGCTGAATGCCAGCATTTCACGGCAGTTTGAATTTGTGCAGCAGCAGTGGATTGAGTATGGGAACGATGCGCACCTGGGGAACGACAAAGATATTCTGATGGGCAATCATGGCGGTCATGGCAAATTCGTAGTTCAGGGAGACGGCACCGCGACGAATCCACCGCTGATTTGCAGCGGGCTGCCGAACTTTGTGGAGCTTCGCGGGGGAGATTATTTCTTTCTTCCGAGCATCACCGCACTGGGGATGATCGCGCTTGGAGTGGTGGATCCGCGCTGATTCATCTCGACGAGTGACTTCTTTGCCTGTTGACCGCTGTCCCCACCAAACATCATTCCCCAGATTGCCCAGCGCTGGCGAGGGCACGGCTGGCACTAAGAAAATATTCACAGTTCGGGGCGGGATTCTGGTTGTGGTTGAGTGGGCAGCGTGGAAGGATACATTGATTCCTTTCATATTCAGGTGTGTCCGCCAACCCATGACCACTCCTCGATTGCCAATCCGGGCGCTGCGCGTGTTGGGGGCATTTGCGCTCGCGGGAGTGGTGGGCTGGTACAGCCCCTGGATCACGGCCTCGCTCTGGCGCGTGTTTCATCCCGGTGGACAGGTCAAGTACCGGGGACTGCAAGTGCAAGTTCCCTGGCCGTGGATTGCAGATACCGACGCCAATCGGGAAGACCCCACGGTGACTCCGCAAGGACTGGCGTTGAAAAAGCTGCCGCCCACGATGAACCACCGCTTGCCGCCGCAGTCGCTTTTTGTGACGGTGATTTCTCCCGACCCAGGGCTGACTGCGGACGAACAGACCGCCCAATGGATGAAGATGTTTCGGGAGACCCATCCGGGGGCCGAGTTTGCAGCGGGGACGCCGGTGGCGATTCCCGCTGGGGCTAGCTGCCTTAGCGCCACGTCCGTGGACAAACCCAATGATGTGGTGTGGACGTGCATCTCGGTGAAGCAGGGCTGGGTGGCCAATTTCGAGGGCCGAAAGCACGATGAGGCGGTTTTTCTTGAGGTGGTTAGGGGGCTGAAGCGGTAGAAAAGGTTAGAGGGCACAGGGGCTCAGGGCACGCCCTGGGACGGGCATGGCTGCTATCGAATCTGGTGTGATGGCCGTCTGGGGGATTCCACTCAAGCCTCCGGAAGGCTTGAATGGGGCACTCCGCCTGGAGAGTGTCGCTATCGAATCCGGAGTGATAATCGTCAAAGCGTTACGGTATCATTATTAGATATGGTCCCTGCGGGACCTTGAGCGGTGCTATGTCCAAAGGCTTTCGGCGTTCGATCTTCGGTTTTTCGGTGATTTTGGTTCTGGTGATTTTCCTGGGCGGCCTTGGCCTGAGGGGCGTTCGTGCGAACTCGCAGAGTGACGATGGCGCGTACCGCGAGATGGGCGTCTACGAGGAAGTCCTGAAGAAAGTGCAGACCGATTACGTGGTCGACCCGAATATCGACAAGGTGACCGACGGGGCTCTGCATGGATTACTCGAGGGGTTGGATGCCGACTCGAGCTATCTCTCGCCGGCCGAATATGCGGTCTATAAGCAACATAAGGAAAGCGAAGGCAAGTCGTCAGCTGTGGGCGTGACCGGGTTGAATGTCTCCAAGCGCTACGGCTATGCGACGGTGGTTTCGGTGATCCCGGGCTCGCCTGCGGACAAGGAACAGATTGAAGACGGCGACATCATTGAGTCGATCGAGGGGCAGTCGACGCGGGAGATGTCGGTGGCGCTGGTGCGGCTGCTGCTGGAAGGCACGCCGGGCACGCCCGTAACTTTTTCAGTGGTGCGGCCGCGCAAGGCGGAGCCGGACAAGGTGACTCTGACGCGAGTGAAGCAGGCGGATGAGATTCCGGCGCTGAGCGAGGCGGAGTACGACAACTCGACGATCCTTTATCTGAAGCCTGTGGTGCTGACCAAGGGACGCGTGGATGAATTGATCTCCAAGTTGAAGGCCGCTCCGAAGAACCGCAAAGTTCTGCTCGACCTGCGCGATGTGGCCGAGGGCGACGATCCGCAGGCGATCCGGCTAGCGAATGCGTTTCTTGAGACGGGTTCGATCGCGACACTCGAGGGGCAGAAGTTTCCTGAACAGGTTTTCACCGCGCAGAAGGCGGAGTTCATTACCGCAGCGCCGCTGGTGGTGCTGGTGAACCATGGCACCTCAGGCGCGGGCGAGCTGGTTGCGGGCGCGGTGCTCGACAATAAGCGTGGCGATGTGGTGGGTGACCGGACCTTTGGCGACGGTTCGGTGCAGAAGACGCTCGAGCTGCCGGGCGGCGGCGCGGTGATTCTTTCGGTGGCGAAGTATGCTTCGCCCTCGGGCAAGAAGATTCAGGACGATGCAGTGACGCCGAATGTGGTGGTCGTTCCGAGCCTGGATGAACAGATCGCGGCAGAGAGCGAAGAGAAGCCAACCGGACCTCCTCCGGCGGATGACCAGCTGAATAAGGGGCTGGCTTTGCTTAAGGCGAAGAATAGTTAGGCTAGAGGGAACGCAAGAGCAGACGACTAGCGGAGATGGTTCCATGCGGGTGCGTTGTCGACATTCCGCGGCGGTACTGGTTCTCATTCTTCTTGTGTCGATCTGGCTCCTGCCTTCCCTGCCTTCCCTGCCAGCCCGAATCCTAGACGCGAACGCTGTGGGTCAAGTTGTTCCCACCGGCAATACGCTGGAACCTCGTTTCGATCACACGGCCACTCTGTTGCCGAACGGCAAGGTACTCATCGCGGGCGGCATGGCGCGCAATGGGATCATCGAGCCAACCGCGGAACTCTACGATCCACAGACGGGCAAATTTTCCAGCGCAGGCAAGATGCTTTCTCCTCGGGGATGGGGCGCGACTGCGACGATCCTGCGCAGCGGCGAGGTGTTGATCGCCGGTGGTGGCAGCGCCTCCGCATGCGATGTCTCGTGCTACCTTGCAAGCGCCGAAGTTTACGATCCGTCATCCGGCACCTTTACTGCGGTTGGGAACATGACGGCGCGGCGAGCAGGAGCTAGCGCCATTCTGCTGCAGGATGGCGACGTGCTGATCGTCGGAGGGAACGAAGCTTCTGGCGATGAGCAGGTCGCCAGCGCGGAGTTGTACCATCCGTCTACCAGGACGTTTTCGACGACCGGGAGCATGCGCTCTCTGGCTGGCGCGTCAGTGCTATTGCAGCTGCAGAATGGCAAGGTGCTCGCTGCGAACGACTCAGGTGGGGAACTCTACGATCCATCTACCAGGCGCTTTACCGTGGCGGATGGTTTTACGATTGCACGCGCGAAATATGGGGCCGCTCTGTTGGCGGATGGGAGGCTTCTGATTGCCGGCGGGCAGGTTGGCGGGGCCTGGGGTCCGAGAGTCGCCACCACATCCATCTACGATCCGGCTTCAGGGACGTTGAAGTCCGGGCCGGAGATGAACCTCTCCCGATTCAAGCTCAAGAAGGCGGTTGTGCCGCTTGGCGACGGTCGAGTTCTAATCGCGGGCGGAGCGGAGCAACCGGAGATATACGACGCAGCCTCCAACTCTTTTCACTCGGTAGGAGGAAGCCGGCTCGACAGCTATCTCTTCTCCACTGCCACTAGGCTCGCGAATGGCGAGGTCTTGATTGTGGGCGGCCATGCGAAACCTGGCGGCCCCGCGATCAACCATGCGTGGCTCTATCAGCCGTAGGCTGGCCGCTCGCTGGATAGCTGTGAGGAGGCGATGCGCGGGCGTCCAAAGCCTAAGTGTTCGGTGTGATCCGAGCTAAACCTGTCGATTCCTCTTGCCTAAATCGGTTTGGGCCGACTATGGTTGTCTGCGTTGCTGTATGACATGGTCGGAGCTTCCAATTGAACCGTAGAAAATTTCTCCAAGCTGGCGCGAGCCTCGCTGCTGCTCGCACGTTGTTGCCTTCGGCGTTTGCCCACGCGGATTCTTCCCTTCTTGCCACTGCCGGTGCTGCTCAGTCTTCACCGACGCCTGCGCCTTCGCTTCGTTCGTTTCCCGAGGGGTTTTTGTGGGGGTCGGCGACGGCTTCGTATCAGGTGGAAGGCGCGGTGAAAGAGGATGGACGCGGCCCGTCGATCTGGGACACTTTCTCGCATATCCCGGGCAAGACGCATGACGGCGACACCGGCGATGTGGCCGACGACTACTATCATCGCTACAAGGAAGACGTAGCGCTGATGAAAGCGCTGGGGCTGAAGGGCTGCCGGTTTTCAGTTGCCTGGTCGCGTATCTTTCCGACGGGGACGGGCACGCCGAATCAGAAGGGGCTGGATTTTTACAAGCGGATGGTCGATGAGCTGCGCGGAGCAGGCATTGAACCTTACTGCACGCTCTATCACTGGGACCTGCCGCAGGCGCTTGAGGACAAGGGCGGATGGCAGAACATCGATACCTGCAAAGCCTTCGCCGACTACTGCAGCTACACGACGGGGCAGCTCAACGATCGCATTTCTAACTTCATGACGATGAATGAGCTCGACTCGTTCGTCGAGCTGGGCTACGGCAATGGGACGTTCGCGCCTGGGTTGAAGCTTGCCCCTGGGGCGCTGGCACAGGTGAGGCATTATTCGGTGCTTGGTCATGGGATGGCAGTGCAGGCGATTCGCGCGGCGACCAAGGCGGGGACGAAGATTGGCCTGGCGCAGGATGCCACGGCGACTACTCCGGTGATTGAGGATGAAGCGAATATTCGCGCGGCCCGGGTGGCGCTGCGTGAGGAGAATGCCGCTTATCTGACCGTCATCATGGACGGCAAGTATACCGACGCTTATGTGAAGAAGCTGGGCGCCGCTGCGCCGAAGTTCACTCCGGAGGAGTTGAAGATCATCTCGAGTCCGATCGACTTTCTGGGACTGAATATCTATCGGCCTGAGTTCGTGCGCGCAGCCGACAATGCTCTGGGTTATGCCGTGGTGCCAGACCCGTCTTCGTATCCGCACATGTACTCGCCGTGGCTCGATGTGGGGCCGGAGGCGATGTATTGGCTGCCGCGGCTGGTGGCGGAGACGTGGGGGGTGAAGGAAATGTACATCACTGAAAACGGCTGCTCATCGGACGATAAGGTGGCGGCAGATGGACATATTTACGACTCTGACCGTGTAATGTATCTGCGCAACTACCTGACGCAGCTGCAGCGGGCGACTGCGGATGGGATTCCGGTGAAGGGGTATTTTCTGTGGAGTTTGCTCGATAACTATGAATGGGCGGATGGGTATAGCAAACGGTTTGGGATCACGTATGTCGACTTCAAGACGCAGAAGCGGACTCCGAAGATGAGTTCGGATTTTTATAAGGAAGTGATTAAGCGGAATGCTTTGGCGTAGCGCGAGACTGTCGCAGATGGGCGGGCGCTAGCTTGCTTTGTCATGACGGACGACCCAGCGAATGGCGACAAGAACCTCGGCCGCTCCGAGCAGGCGCGTGAGGGTGGGGCGGCGGCGCAACGCGTGTATCAGGTTTAGCCATGGAGCGGGACCGGCGTCCCAGGTGTCGAGATCCTCTTGCGGTCTGACGATGGCCATAACACCATCTCCGATGCAAGCCATGGCTATAAGGTGCTTCAGTCGGTGGCGATTCGACGATAAGAGCATTCTTTTCCCTCTCCGGGGTGCTCGGCGTACTTGAATGGCCTGATATGGCCGCTGGTCCAGAAGTAGACGAGGATGATCACGCTTGCTATCGCCGCGTAGGCGCACCATAGCGAAGTAAATGCGTACCGTCTGACGCCCATCACGACGAGCAGGATGATCAGGTTGGCCGCGCCGAAGATGATCATGGGACGCACTTTAGAGAAGAAGAGCGAGCCGCAGGTGCAGATCACATACAGGATGGCGAGCACGGTGTGGTTGGTGGCGTCGTTGACGTAGACGATGCTGTTCTGTTCGACGTAGACGCGAAGCGGATCCGCCATCAATCCCCAAAGCATATACAGAGTGGTCAGCGCGCCGAGAATGGTGAAGGGGAGCATGCGCCTGCGGCTGGGGGCGTCGGATTCGAAGAGCAGCACGCTGAGGGGCAGCAGAAATGGGAGCAGTCCCTGGGCAAAGAGCACGTACGCCTCAGCCATATTGTGGGTGACGGCGGGCGGGAGGATTCCGTCGAGACCAAGCCAGACAAATCCCTCGATGAACTGATGGACGGCGAAAAGGGTAGGCATCGAGGCGAAGAGGAGTTCGCGGCGGTGCTTGACTTTGGTGAGGGTGACGACGCCGACGGCGGCGAGGACTCCGCTGCCGACGAAATTTGCTGTTGCCGAGAAGCACATGGGTTCGGCTCCTGTGGTGCAGACGCTTAAGCGTCTCACAGATCGGGGCGATTCGGGAGTCAGATCGCGAGCGTGGTAAGAATATCCGAGAGAGATCTAACACCTTATGAGGCGAGCCTTTAGGATCACGGTGGGCAAGTATCGATCCGAGATGTTGATGCTGGCCTTTGTCGCGGAGATTCTGGTCTCGCCGCTGGCGGACGGCCATCCGCTGATCGGCGGATTTCTTGCGCTGACGCTGATGGTGATCATCTTCGCCGGCGCGAGTTATATGGCGAACCGAAGAATCGTGACGCATGTGGCGGTTCCGGTGGCTGGGCTTTGGCTCGCGGCGCGACTTCTGGAGGCGTTCGCCGATCCCCGCCACTTCTATGCTCATCTGGCACCGATTGCTGGGTTCGTGTTGTCCTGTTCGGTGCTTTGGGCGATTCTTGATCGCTTCGACCGGGTCCCAAAGATTACGAGGAGCGTGATCTCGGAGGCGTTCATCTGTTACCTGGTGATCGCGACTGCGTTTTCACAGCTTTATTGGGTCTTGAACCGGCTGATTGCCAACCCTTTCAATCAGGTCATTCCGGAAGAGAAGATCGGGACGTTGATGTACTTCAGCATGATTACGCTGAGCGGCGTGGGTTATGGCGGAATCATTCCGACAAACCCCTATGTGCGGCTGATTGCGGCGCTGGAGAACATGATTGGCATTTTCTATATCGCGGTGATTGTGGCGCGGCTGGTTTCGTCGTACCGCGCCAGGAGTCGCGGCCGGGACGGCGAACCGGACCGACGCTGAGTCTGCGCGGAGTCAGGCGCCCCACTCGGGGACGCTGCGGGCCATGTTCCACATCATTTGATCGAGGGCGGCGTCTATATCGCTGGAAGGTTCGGTGCGGGTGTTGGTGAGCGCGGCCCAGCATAGCCCGGTCGCGGTGCGGACCATGATTGTGGTCGATCCGGGAAGGCTGCCGCTATGCCACCAGTTTCCTGCGCCGTTGTTGCGGACCATCCAGCCTCGGGCGTAGGCTGCGCCGTTGGTGTTGGGATAGATGGGCGAGGGCGTGGTCATGATGCGGATGGTCTCGGGCTTGAGGAGGCTGGGCATGTTGCCGAATCCGTTAACGTGATCGAGGAACTGGACGAGGCTTGAGGGCGAGGCGATCCAGCCGCCGTGGGAGTCCATGCGGGTGACATTCATGTTGTATGGGTTTTCGTTGTACTGGCCGTAGTAGACGACTTCGTTGGGGGCGCGCTGGTGCAGGGTGTTGCCAGCGATGCGCATGTCGGTGATGCCGCAGGAGGCGAGAATATTGGCCTGGACGTAGTCGGCGTACGGCTGGCCGGTGACTTGCTCGATGACGCGGCCGAGCACGCAGTATCCGAAGTTGGAGTAGGCCCAGTGCTGGCCGGGCGGATAAGTTAGCGGCAGGTTCCCGATCGTCCAAGTGATGAGCTTGTCGTGGTCCCAGCCGTCGTGCTGAAACATGGGATCGTCGGGGCCGTTGGGCCAGCCTCCGGAGGTGTGGGTGAGGAGGTTATCGACGGTGATGTCGGTGACGTATTGCTTGTAGGGTGGCTTGCCGTATTTGTCTCCGAAGATGCCGGAGGGACCGAAGACTTTGTCGGTGAGGTTTAGCTTGCCTTTCTCGATGAGGCTGAAGATGGTGACCGAGGTGATCGGCTTGGTGACGCTTGCGATGCGGAAGAGGTTCCCGGTGTTCACCTGCAGGGCGTGCTCTTTGTCGGCCATGCCTCCGGCCTCATCGTAGACGAACTGGCCGTTGCGGGAGATGGCGACGGAGAGCGCGGGGACGGAAAATTGCCTACGGAATGCGCCGGAGATTCGGCCCATCTCGCCGCGCTCTCGTCCGTTGGGCTGGCCGGATCCGGTCTGCGGCGGAACAGATGCGCGCAACGGATGCAGGATGATCTGGGCGGCGGCTGCGCCGGCGATGCTTCTTAGGACTGTGCGCCTGTTCAGTTCCCTGGGCATGCTGTCGATGACCCTCCCTTTCTCTCTCCCTGATGGACGCTATTCTGTTTATCTTTGAATGGAATTATCTCGGAATGGAAATTATCTCGCGGTTCTACCAACGTTCTTGGAGAGACCATGAAGAAATATAACAAGACGATGCTGTTCGTCCTCCTCACGTTGCTGACGCTTGTGCTGGGCAGTGGCGGAGTTGCCCAGCAGCCTCCGAGCGATAAGCCTCCGGCGAATGTGGCCGGCAGTTGGACCTTCTACACCAAGGGCGACGATGGGAAGACCGGCACGCATTATCTGCAGATCATTCAAAATGGCAACGATCTCACCGGGCACTTTAAAGGCCCGAATCAATCCGGGGGAATTGAAGGCACGATTAACCTGCAACATATTGTGATCAAGACCAAGACACTCCATGTCTTTACACTTCGCGGGCGGGTTGAGGGCGACTCCATTGAGGGGAACTGCGGCATTATGGGGCACCACTGCACTTTTCAGGGTGTGCGGACTTCGGGGCAGCAGTCGACTACAGGACCCGACTAGGTTGCCGCCGCTCCTCCGGTTTGAACTGAAACCGCGAACCTGCTACAAACGACGCATGGATAAGACCATCCGCAAGTACGCCAACTTTGACGAAATGAAGGCTGACGAGTATCGGTATTGGCAAAGCCGACCCGTACATGAGCGGATGGACGCCGTTGAGGAACTGATCCAAACCGCCTACGCACTCAAGGGTTGGGAGATGGAGCCGGATGTACCAAGACTACAAAGACCTTTTGTCCGCCTTCCATGCCCATGGCGTTAAGTATCTTATTGTTGGAGGCTACGCAGTCATCTTTTACGCGCAGCCTCGCTTTACGAAGGACATTGATTTCTTCATAAAAGCGGACGCCGCCAACGCACAAGCGACGTATGCCGCGCTCGCGACGTTCGGCGTATCGCTCGAAGGCGTGCGCCCGGAAGATTTCGCCGAGCGCGGCAGTTTTTTTCGCTTCGGACAAGACCCGCGCGGCTTCGATATTCTTCCCGACATCCCCGGCATCGATTTTGATGCCGCATGGGAGCGGCGGGTCGAAGGTGTGCTCGACGCGAGAACCGGCCTCAAGGCATTCTTCATTTCCAGTGCCGATCTTGTGGCTGCAAAACTGGCCTCCGGGCGCCCTCAAGACCTTGCCGACGTTGACTCAATACGGAAGGCAGCCGAGAGCCAGACATCACATGACGCAAAAGACCCTCGGAATTGAATGGGCATTAACCTCTGGTGACATGGGTTTTAAGCGACTCTCGCGTCCAGCGGCGTAATGCCTGATCGCGGGAGAGAAGCGCCTTTGTAAACACCGAGAAACCAGTTACCAAGAAGAGTTCAGATGGATTTATCCAACGGATACGAATCAGTCTCGAAAGAATTTCTTGCGCATCGTGGGAATGGCAGTAGGCGGGCAAATGCAATCGGCGTGAAGGAAGTGCGGAAGTGGGCGAAAACACTGCCGCGCGGCAGCAGCGTTATCGATTTGGCTTGCGGGCCTGGTTTTCCCATCACCGTAGTGCTGGTCGAAGAAGGACTTCAAGTCTTCGGAGTGGATGCGGCACCATCGTTTGTTGCGGCATTCCAACGCAACCTGCCCGGCACACCGGTTGTTTGCGAATCCGTTCTAGAGTCGAGCTTTTTTGATCGAACCTTCGATGCAGTCTTGTCAATTGGGCTGATGTTTCTTCTCAAGGCGGAAGAGCAGCATCGGCTGATCCGGAGATTCGCCGATATCCTGGCGCCGGGTGGCCGTCTGCTATTCACGTCAACCGCCGAACCTCACATTTGGAACGATGCGATGACAGGGTTGGGGTCAATCTCCTTAGGTGCCGAGGAGTACAGGAGGCTGCTTCGAGATGCTGGGATATCGGTCGCAGAGGAATATGAGGATGTCGGCGAAAACCACTATTTCGACGCCTTGAAGGGAAAATGACATAAGTAAGGCAACCCGTCGGTTGGGTGCTGTACGCTCCGCTTCGCATTTCGCACACTGCTTCTCACCAGAGGCATGCGGCGTGGGCAGAGATACACCGCAACGACAAACCCTGTCCGAATTTTTGCCAGCCCGCGCTCACGCGCGTTTGCGTAGCGTTCAGGAAATTCTGTCTTCAACATGCGGCAGAAGGCAGAGCATTGTCATTCCGAACGGATATATGCAAAAGTATCTGTTCTCGGCATCACTGGATCAGTGGTACAGTGTCTGCGCTGGTTGAATAATTTTTCTCCTGCCTCGAAACGATTCGTACTTTCGAACCACCATATAAACAATTTGGGCGGTACGACTCTTCCCTGCCCAGAAAATATCAACCCCACCTGTACGCAAGTGATGTAGCACGCAAATTTTCCCCGAGGAGAACCCATGACTATCCGTCCGAAGCTAATCCTAGAGCTTTTTGCAGTTTTCGTTTCAGTGGCCAGTTGTCCATCTTTCGCCCAGAACCAGGCTTCGAGCGCCGCCGTTACCCCCGATGCTGCAACGACAGTCACAACTACCGGAGGCACGGCGAACAAGGTCGCCAAGTTCTCCGGGTCGAACACGATCGTGAATTCCATTCTCTTTGACAACGGCACCGATGTCGGCATCGGGACGACGGCTCCCACTGCGACGCTCACCGTCGCCGGCACCCTAGCCGTTAACGGCAGCTCAGGTTTCAATGGCACCTCAAACTTCGGCGGTGCCTTGATCCTATCTGCCACAGGCACAGCGACCGCCTCAAGTTCGAATCCATCGCAGTTTCTCAAGATGTATACCTCCGCCTACAACTCCTCGACCAAGGCGGTCGTGCAACCTCACTTTGAGTGGGAGGCTGAGGTAACGGGCAACGATACCGCCGCGCCGAATGGAACCCTAAACCTTCTAGCATCGCCCACCGCTAGCGGTGTCGCCGAAACTGGCTTATATCTGAACACCAACGGCACCATCCATTTCGCCCCAGGCCAGACCTTCCCAGCCGGCGGCCCCTTCTGCATCGCGACGGCCGGCGGCTTCGGCAGTGGCGGCACGACTTTCGTCGCGCCAGGCTTTGGTGTGCCAGCGGAGAACAACTGCACATCGTGGTCGGGCTTCACCAAGACCGCTTCCACGGTCATCTTAACGACGAACGGCGCCGCATGTCTTTCGAGCACTGGTAAGACGCTGACGGTCAGCGTTTCCAGCGCCGACCCGGACTTCATAGGTGCGGGCACTCAGGCATCGGACTACATCCAGTTAACCCGGACCTCCTCAACGGGATCGTTCACCGGTGGCACAGACCAGGGTGAATTCGCGGGAAGCGCAGACCAGGTAACCTGCACGTCCAGCGTGTTGTCATTCCCTGACATCCACGACTAACCGTTCATGCAGGGAAGCAGTGATCGAGCAAGGACTCTTCAAACGCTTTCAGAACGTGAAGAGATCAGTTTCGGCCACGCATGATTCCCGGAAACGGCGTTTTCGGAAACTCCGCTTAAACCTGTCGGAGCGCACGGTTTTGCCGAGGATCTGACTTCGCTGGAAACCTCGCCTGGAAGTTCAGCTTGCTCGATGAGCGGCTTGGCGATAATGCGCCAGCCGCTCGAATACCTTATGGAATTGCAGTGTTACTCAGCTGAAGTTGTCGGGCCAGCCGCCGGGGTCGGACGATTATGCTTCATCTTTAGCAGTCTTGCCGGATGCAGTCTCGGCGGGATAGTTGAAGAAGAGCTGATTGCCGTCGAGATCATCGACGACCAGAAGCTGGTAGCCCCACGAGCCCTCCTTGACCGGAACGCCCTTGGCCTGGAGTTCTGCGCGCAGCGCGTCCAAGGTGGCGACCTGCGTCTCCGGCTCGGCGTTCAGGGAGATGAACATCAGCCCGTTGCCGATCTTCTCCGGCCAGGTGTCGGCCAGGATAAGCGCGCAGCCCAGCCCGTCGACCTGTGCGACATGCGCTGTGCCGTCCTCGTCGTAGCGCCAGGGGCTCGTAAAGCCGAGCTGGTTAACGTAGAAGCGAAGAGAGGCCTCGACGTCCTTGACGTGTAGGACCGGGCGCGCGAACCAGTCTGTCATAGACCGCATCCTCGGGATGAACCTCATTTTTGCAAGTATCGCACAGAGCTATCAACTGTTGAGACTGCCATGGCAATGTGCGCGCAAGTGCGAAGAAGGTCATGCGGCATCAGGTGATCAACGCCGGCTGCTTCTCTCCGAAGCTCCTCTAACATGGTCTCAAGTTCGCCCCGGATTCGAAGTTCGATCGCGCCGAACCGGAGCCCTCGGATGATAAACTGGCCACTGAAAAATGCCACAGATATTGATCGTTACCGGAGATGCCGGCGAATCCTACGAAGCGCTTTACGCGGTTCATCGGTTCCGGGAGGAAGACTGGCGCATCACCGTTGCTGCTCCTTCGATTCGTCGCCTCCATCTCGTAATGCACGACTTTGAGCCAGGGTGGGATACCTACGTCGAGCGACCCGGCTACGGTCTAGAGGCCGACCTCTCGTTCGACCAGGTAGATGTGGGTAATTATGATGCCATCCTCATTCTGGGCGGCCGCGCTCCTGAGTACCTTCGCAATGATCGGCGCTTGCTCGAGATTGTCCGCGAATTCGACGTGCAGCAAAAATGGATCTTCGCCATCTGCCATGGCATCCAGGTACTCGCCGCCGCCGGCCTCACGAAAGGCAAGCGCATTACCTGCTATCAACACGTCCGCTTCGAAGCTGAGCAAGCTGGAGGAACATTTGTAGACCAGCAGGCCGTTCGCGATGGACGCATGGTCACGGGCCAGACCTGGCAATCGCACCCCGAGTTCTATCGGGAGATTTTCGCCTGCCTGGCGTCATACCGTCGGTCCTGAAGTCGCGGTGTTCATCGAATCGCAGATCTGTTGCTACCTCCTTCGCGCTTGCACCGGAGTTACCCACGTCCTCAGGATGGCCCCCGTGGTTGGCGCAACCGGAGTATACGGCGGTGAGGAAGGAACTTTTTGCATAAAACTAGTGTCTAGTGTGCTATGTCTCGCACCGCCCTTCCATGGGCATACTCGCGAGGCAGGAGCCGCGTGCATGGCGCAACCGCCGAAGACACCGAACATCGAGGCGCAACGGGCAGCTATGAAGAAGCTCGAGTTTCTGGTTGGGGAATGGTCGGGCGAGGCGTCGGTTCTTCGCGGACCGGGCCAGTTCGTGGATTTGGTGCACACTGAGTCAGCTCAGTTCAAACTGGACGGGCTGTTGCTCGTGATTGAGGGCGTAGGCCGCACCAAGACGGACGGTCGACCCACCCTTCAAGCACTCGGGTTGATTTCCTTCGATGATGACGCAGGAACCTATTGGATGCGGGCTTTCAACGACGGCCGATGGCTCGAAACCGAAGTCAAATTGGCCGATGGAGAAAACTCGATTTCGTGGGGGTTCGCGGTTGGCGAATACAAGACTGCGACAGTTCTGCGCATTAATGACATTGGAGAATGGACTGAGCTTGGGCAATTAACAATCGGCGATCGTCCGCCGCAGAAGATGATGGAGTTGAGGGTCCAGCGCATTTCCCGCTGAGCGCCGTGTCGCGACAAGTCGCGCAGTAAGTTTCGCATCATTGCCGAAGTTCCGGACCAAATGATTGGCCAATATCCCGCCCGTCTCGAAAAAGGATCCTTTGTGACTACACCCGGCAGTCATGTCGCGGGGGAAATTCCATTCGATTAGAGCAGGAGCGCGAAGTCTGCGCTCACTCGGCTGTGGTCGGATCGATTGTTGATCGAACTTGGGAGATGCGGTTGGCGGGGAAGCCTCCCTGCTGGGCGTGTTTGCGGACTGTCTCTTCGTCGGGGGCGATGTAGACGCAATATATCTTGTCGTCGGTGACGTAGGTGTGCAGCCACTGAATCTGAGGACCCATCTCGCGCAGAACTCCGCACGAGGTCTGAGACACGGCCCGGAGTTGTTCCGGCGAAAGCTTGCCGACTTCGGGGATTTCTCTTTCGATTACGTACTTGGGCATGGGCTTACCTTTCCTGCTGGCGCTGAGTAGGGGAAATTCTACAGCATTTGAAATAAGGCGTAGTCTGTAGAACGCGCGCGAACGTGGGGAACGACGTCGATGACTGTCGATGAATGGGAATTCACCACAGAGAGCACGGAGCGCACGGAGACAGGATGCCTTGTTTGCGCATTACCAATTCACTATCTTTTCTTCCCTACCAGGGCCGTAAGTCGCTACACTTCACGTTTCAGAGATAGGAGAACTTATGCCTCTGCATAACACTGAAGAGCTCAAAGCTGCGCCGACTAGTCTGATCGAGTCTGAGGTACACAACGAAGAGATCGGGACCTACGAGTTTCCCGAAGGGAAGCAGGACCCGCAGGCGGTTTACCAGACCATCCACGATCAGCTCGTTCTCGACGGCAATTCGCAGCAGAATCTGGCGACCTTTTGCACCACTTGGATTGAGCCGGAGGTCATGCGGTTGATGGAGGAGTCTGCCGACAAGAACATGATCGACAAGGATGAGTATCCGCAGACGGCGGCGATTGAGGAGCGCTGCGTCCACATGCTCGCCAACCTTTGGAATTCGCCGGAGGCGGCGAGCACCATTGGCTGCTCGACCACGGGTTCGAGCGAAGCGGCGATGCTGGGTGGCCTGGCGCTTAAGTGGAGCTGGCGCAAACGGCAGGCCGCCAAGGGAAAACCTACGGATCGACCGAACCTAATCATGGGGCCAGTGCAGGTTTGTTGGCATAAGTTTTGCCGCTACTTCGATGTTGAGATTCGCGAGGCGCCGATGGAGGGCGATCGGCTGCTGCTGACTCCGGAGGAAGTGGTCAAGCGATGCGATGAGAACACCATTGGCGTCGTGGTGACGCTGGGCGTTACGTTCACGCTGCAGTTCGAGCCTGTGCTCGAGATCAGCCTGGCGCTCGACAAGTTGCTGGCTCAGACCGGGCTTGACATCCCGATTCATGTTGATGGCGCCAGCGGGGCTTTCCTCGCGCCGTTTACCCAGCCGGAGTTGCTTTGGGACTTCCGTTTGCCGCGAGTGAAATCGATCAATGCCTCCGGGCATAAGTTTGGGCTTGCGCCACTCGGCGTGGGCTGGGCGTTGTGGCGCGAGAAGCATGATCTTCCCGAGGAGCTGATCTTCGAGGTGAACTATCTGGGGGGCAATATGCCCACATTTGCGCTTAATTTTTCCCGGCCCGGAGGCGAGATCATCTGTCAGTACTACAACTTTCTGCGCCTCGGAAAGGAGGGTTACCGGGAGATCCAGAACGAATGCACTGCCTTGGGCCGCTATCTCGCGGACAAGATCGCCGAGCTTGGAGAGTTCAGGATTATTTATGACGGCACGGACGGAATCCCAGGGCTGTGCTGGAAGCTGAAGGACCCGGTGTCGTCGAGTTTCACGCTGTATGAGCTTGCCGATCGGCTGCGGGAGCGGGGATGGCTGGTGCCGGCCTACTCCATGCCGCCGAACCGCGAGGATTTGGTGATTCAGCGCATTCTTGTTCGGCATGGCTTTACACGCGCGATGGCTGACGAGCTTCTAGTTGAGATGAAGGCTGCGCTGGATCATTTTGAGCAGCGTCCGGAAGAAGAGGCATCGAAGCTGGAGCTTGTTGGGGTTGCGGGAAGTTCGCACGATCATTCGGGGAGGTAGGCCGCACGCCAGGCTGGCGCCGAAAGCGATCCGCTGCGGGTCGCAGCAAGGTGAAATCGTCTAAGCTCGAAGGAGTGATGGCGGGCATCGAGCTTGACTTTGAGTTCTAAACAATCTCCTTCACCAACGAACAAAGAGAGTGCCGGGGACGGGACGGCGTTTCGTCCTCCACGGGATCCTCGGCCTAGGCCTGGGCAGATGAAGGTCGTGGGACGGGCTGCGTTGCTGGTGCTGGTTTTGCTGGCGGCGGCTGCGGGTTCGCTGGTGGGGCTGATGCTGGTGTATTCAGTGCATCTGCCGCAGATCGATGATCTGGAGCGGTATCGTCCGAGCACGACGACAGAGCTTTATGACGTGAAGGGGCGGGTGTTTGGCTCGTTTGCGCTGGAGCGGCGGGTAGTGGTGGGGTATGACGATTTTTCTCCGCTGCTGTGTCAGGCGGTCATTTCCATCGAAGACAAGAATTTTGAGAGCCACTGGGGCGTGAATGTCTTTCGCGTGGCGGGGGCCGTGTATCACGATTTGACGTCGAGCTCGCGGGCGCAGGGCGCGTCGACGCTGACGATGCAGCTGGCGCGGAACCTGTTTCTGTCGAGCGAACGGACGTTTGGGCGCAAGCTCCAGGAGGCGTTTCTTTCGATCCAGATCGAGCGGGCGTTTACCAAGGAGCAGATCTTCACTCTCTATGGGAACCAGATTTATCTGGGGCATGGGGTGTATGGGTTTGAGGCTGGGTCGGAGTATTACTTCAGCAAACATGCCAAAGACCTGACGCTGCCCGAGGCGGCGCTGCTGGCGGGGCTGCCGAAAGGGCCTTCGGCGTATTCGCCGATTTTGAATCCGGACAAGGCCGTGCGGAGGCGCAACCTTGTCATCAACGCGATGCTGGAGGACGGCAAGATTACCGCGGAGCAGGCTGCGGCGGCGCGCGAGGCCCCGCTGGGTTTGCAGGTCGAGACGGATCCGAATGCTGTGGCTCCTTATTTTGTGGAAGAGGTGCGGCGGGAGCTAGATAAGAAGCTGGGCGAGGATGAAGTGCACTCAGCAGGGCTGAAGGTTTATACGACGCTCGATCTTGATTTGCAGCGGACGGCGAACCAAGCGGTGTTGGATGGGCTGACGGCGTATGAGCGGCGGCATGGGTGGAAGGGACATCTGCTGAATGCGATTGCGGGGCGCGTGGGGTTGGCGGAGTTCAAGCATCCGGACTGGATTTTGCCGGCGGAGCCGGGGGATTACGTTCACGCCCTGGTGACGGGGGTTTTGCCTTACCAGGTGACGGCGCGCATCGGAGATCGGAGGGTGGTGCTGACCGACGCAGATTGGGCGTGGACGGGGCAGAAGTCTCCAGAGAGCTTTCTGGCTCCAGGGGACATTATTTATGTGCATTTGAATGGCGACGTAGCGCCGGCGGCGGACCGCGCACGCGAATCGACAGACTTGCATGGAACTCTGGAGCAGGATTCGGGTGCGGAGGGCGCGTTGCTAGCGGTCGATAATACTTCGGGCGATGTATTGGCGATGGTGGGTGGACGAGATTTCAATTTGTCGCAGTTCAATCGGGCGACGCAGGCGGAGCGGCAGACGGGTTCGTCGTTCAAGCCTTATGTCTATACGGCGGCGGTGGAGGAGGGTGCGACTCCAGAAGAGCGGATTTTGGATGCTCCGTTCTCGGTGGGTTCCTATGCTCCGCATGACTATGAGGGGAATTATCTGGGAGAGATTTCGCTGCTGAAGGCTTTTGCGGATTCGCGGAATATTCCGGCACTGAAGCTGGCGGAGCGGGTGGGGATGAAGAAGGTGATCGAGGTGGCGCATCAGTTTGGGATCACTTCGAGTATTCCAGCGTTTCTGCCGGTCGCGCTGGGTGCCGTCGAGGTGACGCTGAAGGAACAGGTCGCGGCGTATTCGGCGTTTCCGAATGATGGACTGCGGATTGCGCCGAGGCTGGTGCGGAGGGTCACGGATGCGGATGGTTCGGTGATTGCGGAGGACAAATCCGAAGTGAGCGAGGCTACAAGCGCGAAGACGGCGCGGACGATGATGGTCTTGTTGCGCGAGGTGACGAACAGCGGGACGGGCGCGGCGGCGAAGGCGCTGCATCATGAGCTGGGGGGGAAGACGGGGACGACGAGCGATTTCACGGATGCGTGGTTTGTGGGGTTTTCTCCTTCGGTGACCTGCGGGGTTTGGGTTGGGTATGACAGCCGTGTGTCTTTGGGGGATAAGGAGACCGGTGCGAAGGCGGCGTTGCCGATCTGGATGGATTTTATGAAGGCGGCGATTATTGGGAAGGATGGGGAGACTTTTGTGGGGAGTGGGCCTGCTGTGGGGCTGAGGGCTTCTGGTCGCTGAGCCTTTCGATCTGGTTCAGTCTGGAACAAACGCCGTTGTTTGCGGCGTGGCTCGACGATAGGTTGTTTACGAATTGCAGTGCGAAGGGATATTCTGAGCATGACTTTCGGCGGGCCTCATACCGCCGAAAGGTTAGTTATTGTTTTACCTGAAAAGGTAAAACAGGGCGGCAATGCACCGCAGTGGGTGGCGAATTGCAAGGTCCAAGCGCATGTGCAAACGCAACATGTCTCATTCCTCCCTTCAGCAAGAGATGACGGTTCTGTTCATGCAGGGCCGTGTGGCTTTTGGCAACTTCGTTGACTTCCCTGCTTCTCCAATCGCGCATCTATGAGTCCTCACTGAAAGCACACTTCTGTCAGTTTGCGTGGTTAGTCGTGTCGCTGGCCATTGCCAACTACCCCCACCTCGCTGACTCTTAAGGAGTAGCTGTTCCGTTTCGGAACAGCCATGCCTAATGAAGGTCAATGCCCTGGCCGGCGAAAACCTGCATCTCAGAAAGCGAAGTGTGGCGAGGGTGATGACAAAGGCGGGGACAACTGTATTGTTAATGTCTATCAGTGCGGCGGTGACGGGCTGTGCGCAGCGTCCGACTCAGCAGATATCCGCTTCTCAATCAAATATTCCAAAGCCGGAGACGAAGCCGGCCCCGCCGACTCCGATTGCGGAAAAGAAAGAAGAACTGGGCGCTCCATCTTGGGATCCGCAGTGGGACCAATTCGTGGAATCTTCTTTGCCTCCGGAGATGCTGTCCGCGGGAGTTGCCCGGGATGTGCGACGGTTCTGCCCGCGATTCGCAATGATGGACGAAGCGGATAAACGGGTCTTCTGGGCTTACTTCTTCCAGGCGCTTGCGGGCGCGGAGGCAGGCCTCAAGCCGACAACCGATGTGCGCCACACCGAGCCTGAAGTCGCCAAAAGGGACACAGTGACGGGGCGAATGGTGCGCAGCGAAGGGTTGCTGCAACTGACCTACATGGACGCCGAGCGCTATGGCTGCGACTTCAATTGGGAGAAGGACAAAGCGCTCCCCGAGAGAGACCCGGCGAGAACCATTCTGCAGCCTCAGAACAATCTTGCCTGTGGCATCAGGATTCTTCAGAACCAACTCATCACACAGAGAAAGCCGCTGGTTACGCGTACAAGTTACTGGTCCACTTTGCAACCTGGACGCCCGAGCTATCGCGTCTTCGTGAAACAGATGACCAATGTTCCAGCACCCTGCCGACAGATTGCAGCGAAACCATCCGCTCGGTGAGGGATTGGCCCGAAAGTTTCAACAACAGGTAGAGACGAGCTGAGCCTCCGCGTCTGAGATGCCAAACCCTCACAAAGTATATTTTAGAAGCGTCGGCCACAGGATGCTTCCACTTCGTGTACGAGGGTCCATGGAGTCTTTTTCTCGTGATTTGAATATCGCCGTTCGACAGCTGTTGAAGACGCCGGGGTTCACGCTGACGGCGGTATTGATGCTGGCGCTGGGAATCGGGGCGACGACGGCGATCTTTTCGATTGTCGAAGGCGTACTGCTGCGTCCGCTGCCGTTTCCTGAGCCGGAGCGGTTGATGGCGGTGGGAGAGATCCTGCAAGGGACGGGTAAGGTCGGGCCGAATGTGGTGGGAGGCGTGACTGCGCCGGACGTGCGGAATTACAGCCGAGACACGCATTCCTTCACCAGCGTGGGAGGGTACCGGACGGACAGATTTGAGCTGTCGGGCGTGGGTGAACCCGCGACGATCACCGCGGGCCGATTGACCTATGGAGTCTTTCCCGCGTTGGGAGTGTCTCCGCTGCTGGGGCGCGTTTTTACGCGGCAAGAGGACGAGCAGCAACAACTGGTGGCGGTGCTCAGCTACCAAACATGGCAGAGCCGTTTTCATGGGGACGCTCATATTTTGGGGACGAAGATACTGCTCGACCGCAAGCCTTATCTCGTGATTGGGGTGATGCCGGCGGCCTTCGAGTTTCCGCTAACTCCGGGACATCTGGACCAGAGCGAACTTTGGGTGCCGATGAGTTTCAAGCCACAGCAGTTTGTCGATGAAGCCTCGAACTGGGGTTACGAAATGGTGGGGCGGCTACGGCGCGGGCTGACGCCAGAGGAAGCCACGAGCGATGCCGAGCGTGTGGCCGAAGTAACAATGCGCAACTACCCGTCGTACATGCGCAGCCTGCACATTACGGCACGGGTGAGGCCGCTGCGCGAGCAGACGGTGAGAGAGGCCTGGGCGCTGGTCACAACGCTGTTTCTGGCGGTATGCGTGGTGCTGCTGATCGCCTGCGCGAACCTGGCTGGATTGCTGTTGGTGCGTGCGATCCGGAGGCGCAAAGATGCGGCGATCCGGATTGCATTGGGTGCGAGCACGGCGACGCTATTACGGCAGACCGTGCTGGAGAGCCTGGTGTTGAGCGTCACCGGGGCGGTGATTGGATTGGCGCTGGCCGCAGGTGCGCTGAAGGTGGGTTTAAGCCTGTTGCCGGAGACGCTGCCGCGGGTGAATGAGATTGAGCTGGATTGGGGGGTAGTGGGTTTTGCGCTACTTCTGGCTTTGCTCACGGGTGTGATTTGCGGTCTTGTTCCGGCATTCGCCGCGATCCGCACCAGCGTGAGCGATACGCTCAAGGAAGGCGGGCGGGCGGGAAGCGTGGGCGGGGGACATGCGCGGCTGCGTTCGGCGCTGGTGATTGCGGAGATTGCGGTCGCGATGGTGCTGCTCACGGCTTCGGGGCTGCTGCTGCGCAGCTTTGCGAAGATGCGCGAGGTCGAGCTGGGCTTTCGTCCCGACCACACGGTGGCGGCGGAGTATTCGCTGCCGCGGAAGCAATACTCGACCCAGGCGGCGGTGGACGGATTCGATAACGAACTGATGCTACGGTTGCGGCAATTGCCGGGCGTGAGTGATGTCGGTTTGACCTCGAGGCTGCCCGCGTCGGATATCCATAGCAACAGCGCCTTTGTGGTGGAGGGTTATGTTCCACCCAAAGGAGCAGGTTTGCTGTTGGGCACTCCCTCGCTGGTGGAGGGAGACTATTTCAGAGCGATGGGGATTTCGCTTCTGCATGGGCGATTGATTACGCCAGAGGACAAGCAAGGATCGCAACTCGTGGTCATTGTGAACCATAAGCTGGCGGAGCATTACTGGCCGGGGCAAAATCCAGTGGGCAAGCGGATGCGCATGGGGCTGGTGGAGACGCCAACACCGTGGCTTGTGGTGGTGGGCGAAGTGGCCGATGTGAAGATTGGGGCACCCGATGAAGAGACTACAGAACAGATCTACGAGCCGGCGACGCAGGGAGTTGATGCCTACGGATCACTTGCGCCTGCCGACTCTTTGGCGGGCGACGCGGGATACATCACGCTGCGGTCGGAACTGCCTCCGGAAGAGATGGAGAATGCGCTGCGCAAGACCGTGCAGTCGATCGATCCGCAGCTGCCGCTGACGCAGGTGCAATCGATGGAGCGAGCGGTCTCAGAAACGGAGGCGCCGCGAAAGTTCAATACCGCGCTGATTTCGTCCTTTGCCGCTGCGGCAGTGCTGCTGGCGGTATCGGGTATCTACAGCGTGATTGCGTTTTCGGTGGCGCTGCGGGTGCACGAGATCGCGATCCGGATGGCGCTGGGGTCGCCGCGATCGGGCATCTTCCGGCTGGTCCTGATATCAGGGACGAAGTTGGCGTTGGTTGGCTGCGGAATTGGATTGCTGGGAGCAATGGCGGTTTCGCGTCTGCTGAAGTCTTTTCTGTTTGAGGTGAGTGCGTTCGACCCGCTGGTATTGGTATCGTCGGCAGTCCTGGTCTTGCTGTTGGCTTTGTTGGCCTCGGTGTTGCCGGCTCGGCGAGCTTCGGCGATCGATCCGATGGAGGCTTTGCGGACGGAGTAAAGCGCATCTACCGGATCTACACCGAGGAGGGCCTGATCGTACGCACGCAGAAGCGCAAGCAGCGAGCGCAGCGACAGCGTGTGCCGCTCGGACAGGCGGCGCGTCCCAACCACAAGTGGAGCATGGATTTCGGCGCGCCATGACGGCGAGGAGGATGAGATGAGTTAATGATCGAGTCTTTTTGCCTGCTGGCTCTTGACCGGCCGCTGTGATGCGGCCCCACTCAGGAAGGAGCCCGAGTGGAAGGGGTCTGTCCAAGCGCATCGTGTTCCGACGGTGCGTGGAAAAGCTGACGGACTGAACTGTACCGGGCGCCGCCATCATCGGTGTGCCGGGCTACCAAACATCTTATGGTGAGACAACGAAGCATACGTTGGAAGCCTCTGTCTTGAATAGCTCAATGCTCCCGTAGTAGGTCAGATGGGACCGGGGGTTTATGCGATCTGAGTTGGTGGGGCTTGAAGTTCTCCACTGACGGGTCTGGATAACGGACTCAGCGATGATGATCTCCTCTCAGGTTGTCGCTCCGAATCGCCAGGGGTAAAGTATGCCACCTACGAGATGAAGGTCGAGAACTGGAACATGGGAACCCTGATTAACCGCCCGGCAACGGAGCTGGGCTAGCCACGGAGACTGGAGATGGTGAATCGAGGGGGCGGAGCCTGCGTAGTAGTCCGAACACGGGAAAGCCGTGTACATGGCGAAGGCAGGCAAGGAACCGACAGAGTTGCGAAGACGGAGGAACCATCCATGGACTTGGATGATCAGGCTGATGAAGCCTGGCTCTTCAGCGTGCAACGCAAGCTCTATCAATGGAGCAGGACACATCCTGAAGACAGCTACCGCGAGGTGTGGAACTGGATTACAGACATCCGCAATCTGCGATGCGCCTGGCGGAAAATCGCTCTCAACAAAGGGCGTCGTACTGCCGGGGTCGACGGGATGACAGTAGCGGGAATTAGAGTGGCGATGGGTATGGAGTTGTTCCTGGAACAGCTCCATGGCGACCTGAAGAGTGGCCGGTACAAGCCGAGTCCCTCACGACGGAAGCTGATCCCGAAGCCGCGTCAACCGGGGAAGTTCCGACCCCTCGGTATCCCGACCGTGCGTGATCGCGTAGTTCAATGCGCGGTCAAGAATATCCTGGAGCCGATCTTCGAGGCTGGCTTCTGGCATGTGTCGTACGGGTTCCGGCCCGGACGAGGCTGCCACGGCGCCTTGGAGCATATCCGAATGAGCATGCGACCGCGGGCGACGGCAGAAGATGGCCGGCGTCAGCGGACGCCCTACCAATGGGTCATCGAAGGAGACATCAAGGGCTGCTTCGACAACATCGATCACCACCAATTGATGAAGCGGGTTCGCGCTCGCGTCACCGATGGTAAGGTCACGAGGTTGATCGCGCAGTTCTTGAAGGCCGGAGTTCTGGCGGATGGCTTCCTGCTTCCGACAGACAAAGGCACTCCCCAAGGTGGTGTGATCTCGCCGCTGCTTGCCAACATCGCCCTCGGCATCATCGAGGAACGATACGAGCGGTGGACGCACCATCGTCGAAAGCTCCAGGCTCGCCGCAAGAGTGATGCTACGACGGCGGCGTCCTGGGCACGCATGACGGACCGCAAAGCTGGACGGGCAGTGTTCTTCCCGATTCGATATGCCGATGACTTCGTGGTTCTTGTATCTGGTACTCGCGAGCAAGCCGAGCAGGAAAAGGCAGAACTTGCGAGATATCTGCAGGAGACTATGAACTTGGAGCTATCCATCGAAAAGACGCGGGTCTCTGATCTGACCGAGGGCTTCCAGTTCCTCAGTCAACGGGTGCGCTACAAATGGCATCCGCGATTCGGCTATATGCCGAGGATCGAGATACCAACCAGCAAACGAGCGGACCTTCGGTACATGGTGAAGCAGATGACCTCGGGCGCTAACACGCTCTGGTCGCTGTCTGAGCTTCTCCAGAAACTCAATCCTGTTCTGCGGGGATGGGGAACTACTATCGCTTCTGCACTGGCGCAAGCCGTCAGTTCGCGGCACTCGACTTCTATGTCGGGGACTGCATCTGGCGTTGGCTGATGAAGAAGCATAAGAAGCTCCATCGCAAGAGAACCCGGCTCGCAAGACTGCCGAGTCTTCTTCGCCCCACTCGCAAGTTATGGCGTGAAGGCAATGTCGAGCAGTTCCTTCTCTCCATGCTGCGTGTGGAACGTTTCCGCAGAGGATGGATGCGCACTCCTGCATACATCTGTGTTCCCGGAGAGCCGGATGCATAACGAAAGGTGCATGTCCGGTTCGGAGGGCGGGCATCAGAATCCGACGGCAGCAATACCGCACGGCGCTGATGCTCGACCCTACTCCTCCAGCGACTGCCCGACGGGGATTCGAGTGCTGACGGTCGTCGATCAGTTCACCCGCGAGTGCCTGACGCTGTTCGCCGATACGGCGTTGAGTGGCGAGAAGGTGGCAGCGGCCCTGGACAAGATCGCTGCACTGCGAGGCGCGCCGCAATCGATCACCGTCGATAACGGAACCGAATTCGCCAGTAAGGCGGTGGACTCGTGGGCCTACAAAAACCGAGTACACCTAGGCTTCATTCGGCCTGGCAAGCCGGTCGAGAACGGCTACATTGAATCGTTTAATGGAAAGCTGCGCGACGAATGTCTGAACGTGGAAGTCTTCTTCACCCTGACCGATGCGCGCCGCAAGCTGGCTTTGTGGCGCCATGACTACAACCATCACCGGCCGTACTCGGCAATCGCGGACCGGACGCCGAACGAATTCGCAACCATCTGCAGCGGAGGAAAAAAACGGCGATCGAGCCGCCTTGGAAAACGCCGGGCGTTTCCCACTTTCCCTACGCGCGGCTACGGCTGGGTTTTCTCTGAAGAGCGATCTCTCCTTAAACCTGTTGGGTTCCGATGAGGTTCGTTCCGGTCGACACCTGCGAGTGCCGTTCTCGTCATGAGACTCCCGGATTATCGGCAAACTGGAAACGCACCATTACCGAGAATTGTGTCTGGCACCCAAGCCGACGGCGGGCTTGAACGGGACACCAGGATCTGTTGCTTCCGAGGCGAGACGCAGGTGCTTCGGGTGCTGCGTTCGCCTGCGCGCTTCGCTCAGCGCCTGTCTGTAGTTGTCAAGAGTGGGTTATAGAAAAGGACAAAAAACAGTGAGGCTGTTTTTCGTCTTTCCCACGCTCCCGGCTGCGGGTATGAGTTAAGGAGTCATGAGCGGGGCTCCGGTGGCGGAGCGTGGTGTTGCGGCCATGCGCTGGCGGACTTCTCTGGCTTTGGCGCTGAGCCGCACGAGCAGCTTGTGGGTCAGGGCGATGCGGACGACTTTCGGAGGTTTGCCGGCGGCGGGAGACGTCCGCCCGCAGGGGAGTCGATGCCTCGACTCCCCCACCGCAACAGTTTCCTACATCTGCTGTCGCTCTCTTAGAGATACAAGGATGACGAGACTCTTTTCACTCAGGTTTAAGGCATGGCGTGGTGGTTGCGGGCGGCTTTGGCGGCCATGCGGCGGTCGTGTTCGAGCTTGCGGTTTTCGCGGCGGCGGCCTGCGTCGTCGTAGCGGCGGATTTCGTCTTCGGTCTCGGGGTCGAGCTTGGGGACGGGGACGCTGCGTCCCTGGGAGTCGACGGCGACGAAGGTGAGGTAGGCCGAGGCGACGTGGCGGTGGGTTCCGGCGATGGTGTTTTCTACCCAGACTTTGACGCCGACCTCCATCGAGGTGTTGAAGGCGCGGTTCATGGTTGATTTCAAAATGAGCAGGTCGCCGACGTGGACGGGGGCGATGAAGTCGATGTGGTCCATGGAGGCGGTGACGACGTGGGTGCGGGAGTGGCGATAGGCGGCCATGGCTCCGACGAGGTCGATGAAGTGCATTAGGCGGCCGCCGAGCAGGTTGCCGAGGGTGTTGGTGTCATTCGGCAGGATGAGCTCGGTCATCTCGGACTGAGACTCGGAGACTTTGCGGACAGGCAGGGAGTGGCCCGTGAATTCCATTGGATTGCTCGCTTTCCGGTTCCCTTGTGGTTCTCTGGATTCAGTTTGGGGATTTTGGGGGATTTAGGCAAATTCGAAGTGGTACCGCCCCTTCAGTAATAATGACTCAGGGGGACTCATGGAAGAACGTCCAACACCAAATGAGGGCGAGGGAGTTGAGGATATCTGCTTGCGCGAACGTCTGCGGCTGGCGCAGGAGTTGGTGGCTCGCCATGTCGCGCCGGGCGCCATGCTTTCGGAAGAGCTAATGGCAGAACGCCGCGCTTCCGCCGCGGGAGAGTAGAATTCTGCCTTTGTTGAAAGATCAAGAGAGTTTATGGACAAGATTGGGATGTTGAAGGAGATTCTCGGGCAGCAGCCGGGCGATGCGTTTGCGCGGTATGGGCTGGCGATGGCTTATGCCGCAGAAGGCGATGCGCCGACTGCGCTAGCGGAGTTTGACTTGTTACTCAAAGATCATCCGGACTATACAGCTGGGTATTTCATGGCAGCGCAGACTCTGGTGAAGGCGGAGCGCGTGGCGGAGGCGCAGGAGCGGTTGCGGGAGGGCATCGCGAGCGCGCAGCGCACCGGCAACCAGCATGCGCTTAGCGAAATGCAGCAATTACTGGATGAGTTAGGGGATTCCGCGAGCTAGGATTTGAGGCTGTTTCATTTACGGCAATTGCGCACGACCCGATCAAAACGGATGCCTGCCGCTTGATGCCTTGATCGAGCTTACCCGCGCATAATTGCGAGAGTTATGAAGATACCGCTCTTTCCGCTGGATGTTGTGCTCTTTCCGGGAGCGGCTCTGCCTCTGCACATATTTGAGGACCGATATAAACAAATGGTCGCCGGGTGCCTGGAGCGGAAGGAGCCGTTCGGCGTAGTGCGGGCGAAGGAGGAAGGGCTGGCGGTGATCGGTTGCACGGCGTGCATCGTGACCGTCTTGCAGCGCTACTCCGACGGGCGCGTAGATATTCTGTGCAAGGGCGGAGACCGATTTGAGATTGAGATGCTGGATAACAGCCGCCTGTATCTGCAGGCCGAGGTCGATACCTTTCGAGACGACGGGCAGGAGGCGAGCCGTTCAGAGCGGGAGCAATGCCTGGCGCTTCACTTTGAGGTTGCGGAGCTGGCGGCTGGCGATGCCAACCCGGCCGCACTTCAGCTCGATCTGGACCAGCCGATCTCCCTAATGTTGGCGTGGATGCTGCCGGTTGATCTTGATTTCAAGCAGACGCTGCTGGGCTGCCGCTCTGACGCGGAACGAACAGCGAAGCTGCTGAGTTTCTATAATGCGGTGCTGCCAAAGCTGCGTCGCGGGGCACAGACTTCGCGCGCCGCGGGGCGCAATGGGCACGTGATGTAGTCTTCGGCTGCGGTTTCGGGAACAATCCGATTGAACCGAAACAAGTCTTCCTGACTCAAATCTGCGTCGGGTTAACCGCCTGCTCCGGCAATCGTCTACTCTATTGTCATACTTGCTTCATAACGGCTTCGTTTGCGCGACGACCCGGCGCGGGGCCAACAGGAGTCTTCGATGCCCGCACCTCGCCCGAGTTCGCCCTCGACCCACCTGCCATCGGACCTTGGCGGTCTCCGCGCCAGCCAGCAGTTTGCCGAGGAACGGCTCAAATATCGCAGCGTCAAAGACGAGCTGCGCGAGAACCTGATCTGCCGGCTCAAGACCAAAGGGCCAATCTTTCCAGGTATCGTCGGATACGACGATACGGTGGTGCCGCAGATTGTGAACGCGGTGCTGTCGCGGCAGAATTTCATTCTGCTGGGTCTGCGCGGTCAGGCGAAGAGCCGCATTCTGCGCGGGCTTACGGCGATTCTCGATGAGCGCCTGCCGTATGTGGCCGGATGCGAGATTCGGGACAATCCTTATCTGCCGCTGTGCAAGCGCTGCCGCGAGTTGATTGCGGAGAAAGGCGATGCTACACCGATTGCCTACCTGAGCCCTGAAGATCGGTATGTCGAGAAGCTGGCGACTCCGGATGTGACGGTGGCTGATCTGATCGGCGATCTTGACCCGATCAAAGCGGCGCGCGGCGGGCAGGACCTTTCGAACGAACTAACGATGCACTATGGGCTGCTGCCTCGGGCGAACCGCGGGATCTTCTCGATCAACGAGCTTCCCGACCTTGCGGGAAAGATCCAGGTAGCGCTGTTCAACATCATGCAGGAAGGCGATGTGCAGATTAAGGGGTACCCGGTGCGGCTGGCGCTGGACGTGGCGCTGGTCTTCAGCGCGAACCCGGAGGACTACACGGCGCGCGGGAAGATCGTGACTCCGCTGAAGGATCGGATTGGGTCGGAGATTCGGACGCATTATCCGGAGACGATCGAAGAGGGTATCGCGATCACTTCGCAGGAGGCGTGGAGCGAGCGGGATCATCTGCCGACCGAGGTGCCGCAGTATGTTCGCGAGATTGTGGAGCAGGTTGCGTTTTCCGCGCGCGAAGACAAGCGCGTGGACAAGCGCAGCGGCGTGAGCCAACGGCTGCCGATCTCCACGATAGAACTGGTGATTTCGAACGCCGAGCGACGGGCTCTCACTCATGGCGAGGCGCTGGTGTTGCCGCGGGTGAGCGATCTGTATGCGGCGCTGCCGGGGATTACGGGCAAGCTGGAGCTTGAATACGAGGGCGAGATGAAGGGCGCGGATGTAGTGGTCCGCGAACTGATTCGCACCGCGGCGGGGAAGATCTACGATAAGTATTTCGCCGAGGTGAACACCCAGCAGATCGAGCAGTGGTTCAACCTGGGCGGCACGGTGAAACTGGACGATGACCAGCCTACGGCCGCGGCGTTGACCGACCTGAAGGAGATTCAGGGACTGTTTGAGAAGCTTTCGGCGGTTGGGGTGAAGGCCTCGGACATGCCGCAGCGGCTGGTGGCGGCGGCTGAGTTTCTGCTCGAAGGAATGGTCGCGCATCGCAAGCTGAGCCGGAGTGAGGAGCGTGGGTTTTCTTCGCCGGAAAAGGCGCAGCGCAAGCCGGAGCGGATGGAAGCCGAGGCGGATTATCAGGACTGGCAACAACAGCAGCGGAGAACGCGGCGAGGCGGACTTAACTAGCTTTTAGCATCTAGCTCTTAGCCTGATGGTGAGTACGAGGCGTGGTGGCTATGGGTATTGAGCAGTGGGATCGGCTGGGAATGAGCTCTTAGCTAAGGGCTAAGAGCTAGAGGCTGAGGATGAAACGGGTTCGCTATACCAAGTACAACGGCGATCTGGCCTCCGAGATGGAGATGGACGACCTGTTGAAGGCGCTCTCCGATTATCTGCTGGACTCGGGGTATCGTGATCCGTTTACGCGCTTTTCCGATCTTGAGCAGACGATGAGCGACCTGAAGGAGGCGCTGCGGCAGGCGCTGGAGGCGGGCGACGCCTTTGACCTGGATCTGCAGGAGAAGATCGATGAGATGGCCGCCGACGGCAAACTTGACGAGCTGATTGACCAGCTGATCGAGCGCATGGAGCGGGAGAATTATCTGAACATGCAACAGCCGCGCGACCCAGCGCGAAACTCTCCGGGGCCGGGGCAGTCGGGAGGGCCGGAGGGTGAGGTTCGGTTTGAGGTCACCGACAAGAGCCTTGATTTTCTGGGGTTCAAGACGCTTCGCGATTTGCTTGGTTCGCTGGGGAAGTCGAGCTTTGGGCGGCATGACACACGGCACTGGGCGACGGGCATCGAGGCGAGCGGGGCTGCCAAGCAGTATGAATTTGGCGACACGCTGAACCTCGATACCACCGCGACTTTGAGCTCGGCGATTGCGCGCGAGGGCATCGCGCTGCCGCTCAATATGGAATACAGCGACCTGCAGGTGCACCAGTGCGAGTATCAGAGCTCGTGCGCGACGGTGGTGCTGCTCGATTGTTCGCACTCGATGATTCTTTATGGCGAGGACCGCTTTACTCCGGCGAAGAAGGTCGCGATGGCGCTGTCTCATCTGATTCGGACGCAGTATCCGGGCGACTCGCTGAACCTGGTGCTGTTTCACGACTCCGCTGAAGAGATGCCGCTCTCGCAGCTGCCGCGTGTGCAGGTGGGGCCGCACTACACGAATACGCGCGAGGGGTTGCGCGTGGCGCAGCAGATTCTCTCGCGGCAACGCAAAGACATGAAGCAGATTGTGATGATCACCGATGGCAAGCCCTCGGCGCTGACGCTGCCGGATGGGCGGATTTACAAGAATGCCTTTGGGCTTGATCCGCTGGTAGTGAGCGAGACGCTTGAGGAAGTGGCGCGGTGCAAGCGGTCAAACATCATGATCAACACCTTCATGCTGGCTTCAGATTATGGGTTGATCCAGTTTGTGCAAAAGGTGACTTCGATGTGCCGGGGGAAGGCTTACTTTACGACTCCGGACACGCTGGGTGAGTATTTGCTGATGGATTATATGCAGCGGAAGATGAAGACGATTCATTGAGTGGGTCTTGGATCCTGTCGGAAGATTGAGATGGAATCGCTATCCCAATTCATGCATGCGAAACGCGGAATGCTTCTTGGGCTTGCTCTTGTTGTAGCCGGCTCAGTTCAACTTTACTTCTATTGGAGAGGCAAACGTCTGGACACAATTCTTTCCGAAGATCCACAGGATCCTGCTCTTCGCCTGCAGAAGCGGCGCGAAGGCGGTGCATTTGGGATGGTGCTCGTGGGCTTCTTCCTGATCCTGTACTTTGTATTTGCAAGATAGCTGGGTGCTCAGTCTCGTGCAGTCGCCCCCCGGGAGCAAAGAGCTTATAGCGTCACTCGCATCTCGAACCTCTGCGCGACCGGCTCTACAATCTGCACGATTCCGTGGCCGGGATTTACCTCTTCTCGTAATCGTAGAAGCCCGAACTCGCGCAGTTTGTTCACATCTCGCGTTACCGAACCGCGGTTGCGGCCGAGTTCTTCCGCCAGCGCCGATATGCTCAGCCGTTTCTTGCGCACTGTTTGGCAGAGGCGGACGCGCTGGGCGGTGAGGCACTCCATCATGTCGAGGGGATCGGCGAAGGTGAGGACTTTTTCTGTTTCCAGCTTCGCGCCGCGCTGCCTGTCGCGTGCGCGGGTGAGCGAACGCTGCACGTGCCCCTCAAAGCCGTCATCGAAAATCTTGGTCTTCATATTTTCTCCTTATGCTTGCGGCCTCCCGATAGAAGCGCTGTGCTGTCGCCAGATAGTTGCTGTAGCGCACAGGCGTTACAGTGCCCATGAAATGCCGTTCGTGAACTCCGTGGGCATTGTCGTATCCGAGCACCCGGCCGTGATCGGCTCGAAAGAGATGTGGCAGCATTAGCGCGAGGTTGTATCGATCGACTTCACCTTCGAAGTCGACCCAGACCTCTTCGCGAAGGATGCCGATTCCGCCACCGCATCGAAAGCGGGTTTCGTAGTCGGTTTCCTTGCGAAGGCCTTGTCTGCCCACAGTAATAGACTAATTCAGGTGATGCGTGACATGCAACATCTGAGGATATGTTCACGCGACTTCTAACAGTCGGTGATCTGGCTATGCGTCAGCCGCATCCCCGGTTTCATCTCAAGACTCCGAATCGCCGATCGTTTGTGGAGTTGGCACCAGAAACTTCTCGCATCCAGAGTGGCGGCATCGGGATCAAAGGGTGTTCCGCAAGGGATAACGTGCTGATAGCCGCCGATTACCTTGCCTGTGCAATCCTGAACCGCGCATTTTGCCATGAGCCTATTATAAGGCCCCATGCGCGCGAGAGACTCGCACATAGAATTCCTCTCGCGAGAAGCTCTGAGTTCTATTTCTTCGCCGCCGCCTCAAACTGCTTGCTGATGAAGTCGATGATCCGCCTCCGGGCGTCGAAGCCGTGCCAGGGTTCGGGGCTGGGGTAGCCTAACATTCCTCGCGCGAGTGGGCCGTGGTTTTCGCGGGGGTATTCGACGAGTTCGACGGTGACTCCGGCCTGGCGGAGGGCGCGGTACATCTCTTCGGACTGGCCGGCGGGGTCGGTGGTGTCTCCTTTGCCCTGCAGCAAGAGGAACGGCGTTTTGGCATGGGCGACTCCGGCGATGGGGCTTTGCCGCCATGCGTCCTGCTCGTGCTCCCAAGGGTAGCCGTACCACCAGCGGTCGTAGTATGACGAGTCTTCGGTGCCGTATTCGCTCATCTGGTCGATGACCGGCGCGCCGCTGACGATGGCGCGGAAGCGGTCGGTCTTGCCCTCGACAAAGCCGGCCATCTCTCCGCCGTAGCTGTAGCCGATGAGCGCCATCTTGTTGGCGTCGATGGGGAATTTGGCGAGGACCGTGTCGACTCCGGTCATGATGTCCTGATAGTCGCCTCCGCCGAGGTCGTTTTTGTTGGCGGCGGCGAAGGCGGCTCCGTAGCCGGTGCTGCCTCGGGGATTGGTTTCGAGCACTGCCCATCCGTGGCCGAGAAGGAACTGCGCGAAGGCGGAGTAGTTATCGGTGAACTGGCCGGTGGGACCTCCGTGGACGTCGACGATGAGGGGGATTTTGCCGCCGTCTTTGCCCTGTAAAGCCGCCTGCGGCGGCAGGTAGAGGATGCCTTCGATGGTGAGGTCGCCGTTCTTCCACTTGAGAGCCTGGGCTGGGACGGTTCGCCAGTCGGGAGGAACGACTGCGGGGGTGTTGAGCTTGGCGCAGCCGGCAGAGAGAGTGTGCGCGAAGCAGAGTTGCGGCGGAGTTCCGGAGCTGCTTTGTTCGTAGAGCCATCCGGTCTGTGCGGCATTGGTGTTGAGGTTGTTGACTGCGGAGAGATTGAATACGAGCGTTGTAGGGCTTCCACCGGCGAGGGGAAATTGTGCGGCGGTTGCGATGAAGCCTTGAGTCACGGCAACGAGCGCGGAGTGGTCGTCTGTGGCGATTACCTGGTGAATGGTTCCGGGGAAGTCGTGGCTTAGTGGAAGGGTTTCGCCAGTTTGTGTGTTCGCGAGATAGAGGTCGTTTATGCCTGGCGGGGCATCTTGCTGTGCCTGCGCGAGGATGAGGAGGCCGGTCTCATCTTTGGTCCAGGCGAATCGCTCTTCAACAGTCGCAGGGACCTTGGTCTGCGCGGTGGACTTCCACGCGTCTCCCATGCGCTCGAGCACCCACGCGGAGCGGGCTGGGTGCAGGTCGCCGACGTTGTTGGGAGTTTCGGTGACGACGGCGAGCTTGTTGGAGCGGGGCGCCCAGGCGATGCCTTGCACGTCAGGTGCGATGTCGGTGCGGATGGGGCTGCCGAAGGCGGCTCCGGCTGCGTCGAGCGCGACGAGGTAGAGGCGAACTCCGTGTGGATCGTGGTCGACGAAGTCGGCGTCGTCTTTGTCGGTGTCTTTCTTCTTTTCGGCTGCGGTTTGTGGGTCTTTAGCGAGGATGGCAAGCCAGCGGCCATCGGCAGAGAGATCGAAATTTTCGACATCGAGGGGGAGCGGTTCGGGCTTGGCTTCTTTGGCATCTTTGTTTTGGGGTTTGGCTTCGGGATTCTTGTCGGGCGTTTTTTCTTCGGGAGTTGGGAGCGGGACGATCTTGAGATCGTAAGGAATGGCTTCGCCGCCAAACATGGGGAGCAGGTAGACCTGCGTGGTTTCTCCGCGCTTGGCTAGAAAGAGAATGGCGGAGTTGTTGGGCATCCAGCGGCCGTGTAACTCGCCTCGTCCGCCGCCTTTCTCGTCGCTCGCTTTTTCGGACTTGGCCGAGTAGGTGAGCTGGCGCGAGGTGTTGCTGGCGATATCAACCAGCCATAGATGCGAAGCTCCGCCGTCAGCGGTGGAGTCGGTAACCGTGATCACAGCTTGCTTACCGTCAGGCGACAGCTGCGGGTCGGCGATGGCCCGCGTGTGGCGGAGGTCTTCGCTGGTGGGAAAGTGCGAGGCGGCTGCGGTTTGCGGGTGGATGGCGGGCGGCGTGGCGAGGGTGAGAAGTCCGACAAGAACGGGTGTGAAAGACCGGGAGCGGCTGAGGCGCATGAACGATCTCCGCAGAGAAGTGAGCAAAGAGAGCTGAGGCAAATCAAGAGCGGAGAAACGCGGATAAGTGTTTCTCCGTTCAGGTCGTGATGTTTCTCATTTCTTGGGCAGGGGGCTCGGGTCGGCGGCCTGGAAGCCGACTTTGGCGTGGCTGCCGTCGCAGAATGGCTTGTTGGCCGAATGGCCACAGCGGCAGAGCGAGATGCCGGGCTTGCCGGTCAGGTCGAACTCGGTGCCGTCGAGGTCGATGAGGGAAACGGAAGTCTCTAAGGAAGGAAGACCTTCGACGCGAAGGGGGCCATTCGGCTTGAGGGTGATTTTTACTGGGGTTTCGGACATTCGGGGCGCGCTCCTGGAAGATGGTGGTTCTCGATGATGAGTCTATCAGCCGGTGGCTGAGACTCAGGACGGACTGAATGCGGAGCGTTTTACGTTTTGCCGGATGAAGTCGACGGTCGTTTCGAGTGGAGTGCCGGGGCCGAAGATGGCCGCGACTCCGGCTTCCTTGAGCGCGGGGATGTCCTGAGTGGGGATGGTTCCGCCGAGGACGACGAGGATGTCGTTGGCATCGTGTTCCCTGAGCAGCGCCATGATGCGGGGAACGATGACGTTGTGTGCTCCGGAGAGGATGCTGAGGCCGATGCAGTCGACGTCTTCCTGAACCGCGGCGTTGACGATCATCTCCGGCGTCTGGCGAAGACCGGTGTAAATGACTTCCATACCGGCGTCGCGGAGAGCGCGGGCGATGACTTTGGCGCCGCGATCGTGGCCGTCGAGTCCGGGCTTGGCTACGAGGACGCGAATTGGGGTGGTTGCTGCGGTCATGAACCCAACTGGGCAGATGCTACGGCAGCCTACTTGTCCCTTGCAACCACGAAATCCGGCACCCATAAAAGGGCGCGCTTGAATTCGTTGTCGGGGAGGCAGGTTAGTTTTAAGCGGGCGGCTTCGGCGCAGCGGAAGGCGGCGGCCATGGCGTAGTCGACCGATCCGTTGCGATGGAGGATTTCGAGGATTTGCGCGTGGGCGACGCGCTCGAAGCTTTGGTCGCGGAGGACCTTGTCGATGGCTTCGCGGTCGGTGTCGGTGCCGTTCTCTAACGAGTGGATGACGGCGAGGGTGGCTTTGCCTTCGCGGAGGTCGCTGGCGACGGGCTTGCCGAGCTGCTCTTCGGATCCGGTGAGGTCGAGGACGTCGTCGACGATCTGAAAAGCCATTCCAAGAGAGCGGCCGTATTCGCCGAGCTGGTCTTCGATCTCTTCGGTCGTGCCGGCGAGCACCGAGCCGAGGCGCATCGAGACCTGGAAGAGGCAGGCTGTCTTGCGGTAGATGAGGTCGAAGTATTCGGTCTCGTCGATGGCGCGGCCGAGGGTTTCCATCTGCAGCAACTCGCCCTCGACCATCTGCTGGGTGAGCGAGATGAGCAGGTCGAGGATGCGGAAGTTGCGCTCCTGCAAGGCGATGTGAAAGGCCTGCATGTAGAGCCAGTCCCCGGCGAGGACGCACTTGCCGTTGCCCCAGGTGGTGTTAGCGGAGGGGCGGCCGCGCCGGGTTTCGGCGGCGTCGATGATGTCGTCGTGCACGAGGGTCGCGGTGTGGACCATCTCGACGACTGCGCCGAGGCGAACCATGCCCTGGCCCTCGTAGCCCTGGGCCTTGGCGGCGAGGAGCAGGAGCATTGGCCGGATGCGTTTGCCTCCACCGTTGCGCAGGTAGTCGGCGATCTCGGTGATGGCGGCGACGTCTGAGATGGCGTCGCGGCAGAGTTCGCGCTCGACCGCCCGCAAATCGTCCCGCAGCAGATCGAAGACCTCTTTTGCCGTCGCTAACGCCAGTGTGCCCACTAGTTCTCCCGGAAGTTTAGTTGGTACGGAAGTTCGTAAACTGCATGTCGATGCCAAAGTCGTGGTTCTTCAGGAGCGCGATGGCTTCCTGTAGAGTATCGCGGTCTTTGCCGGTAATGCGCACCGTCTCACCCTGGATAGACGCCTGGACCTTCTTTTTGGAGTCTTTGATGACGCGGACAATCTCTTTTGCCTTTTCGCTGGCGATGCCCTGGGTGAGCTTGATCTTTTGCCGGACGCTGTTGCCGGTGGCTTGCTCGATCTTCTCAAAGGTCAGCGATTTGAGCGAGATGCCGCGCTTGATGACCTTTTGCTGGAGGATCTCGATGACCGCCTTGAGCTTGTATTCGTCGGCGGAGGCGAGCTGGATGGTGTCGTCGCCCTCGAGCTTGATGCTGGAGTTGGAGTTTTTCAGGTCGAACCGGGCATGCACTTCTTTCGACGCCTGGTCGATCGCGTTTCTGACTTCCTGAATGTCCACTTTGCTCACGATATCAAACGAGTTGTCTGCTGCCATATAGCTTTCCTTCTTAGTTACCCTTCATACATACCTTAGATTATCTGCGCATTTCGGGTCTGTCTTGCTGGGTCATGGTTCCGGTTGCGGTGCTGTACCGAAAAAGCGGTGAAAGTTTTCAGTGGTGCGCGAAGCGGCGGTCTCAGGATCGATTCCGCGCACCTCTGCAAGCTTAACCGCTACTTCGCGCACCCAGGCGGGTTCGTTGCGCTTGCCCCGGTTGGGGATGGGCGCGAGGAACGGGGCGTCGGTCTCGACAAGGATGCGATCGAGCGGCACCTGCGCGGCGGCGTCGCGGATGGGCTGCGCCTTGGGGAAGGTGATGTTGCCGGCGAAGGAGATGAGGAAGCCGGCGTCGAGGGCGCGCCGGGCGTGGTCCCATTCGCCGGTAAAGCAATGCAGGATGCCGCCGAGGCCGGTGGGCTTCCATTGGGATTCGATCATGTCGAGGGTGTCGTCCCAGGCGTTGGTGGAGTTTTCGGATGGGCGGCAGTGGATGATGATGGGCTGCTTGTGGGCGGCGGCGATCTCCATCTGGCGGCGGAAGACTCGGCTTTGGGTTTCGCGCGGGGAGTGGTCGTAGAAGTAGTCGAGGCCGATCTCGCCGCAGGCGATGACTTCGGGCTGCTGGAGGAGGTCGTCGAGTTTGATATATGCGGCTTCGTCGGCGAGCTGGGCTTCGTGAGGGTGGACTCCGGCGGAGGCGAAGGTCTTTGGGGTCTCGGGACGGTCTTTGTACTGGCGCACGAGATCGAGCGCCTGATGCATGGTGTCGGGGCCTTCGCCGATGCCGATCGAGAGAATGGTGCGAACTCCGGCGGCCCAGGCGCGGTCGAGCAGCGCTTCGCGGTCCTCGGCGTAGCGGGGGTTGTCGAGATGGGCGTGGGAGTCTATGAGCATTGGGTCAGGGCACAGGGCACAGGGCATAGGGCACAGGGCGCAGCCTTACTTCAACCGCGCTCCGAGTGGGACGTCTTCCAAGAAGCTAGCCAGTATTGGTTTGTCGCCTGCGCCGAGTGAGGCGGCGAGGAGCATTCCGTTCGACTCGAGGCCGCGCATTTTGCGGGGGGCGAGGTTGGCGATGATGACGATCTTGCGGCCGACCAGTGATTCCGGTGTGTAGTGCTCGGCGATTCCGGCGAGGATCTGACGGGTTTCGTAGCCGAGGTCGACCTCGAGGCGGAGGAGCTTGTCGGCCTTGGGGATGCGTTCAGCGACCTTGATCTGGGCAACGCGGAGTTCGACCTTGGCGAAGTCTTCGATGGTGATGGTCGCGGTCGTGGCCGGCGTCAACGGAGGAGGCGCGGACGGAACACCCGGCGCAACCGCGTTAAGGGCGACCGGCGTCGGAGCGGGCGTCGGAGTAGCTTCGGGCGGCACGGATGAGGCGTCGGGTGCTACAGCATTGAGAGCCTCGGGTGCCTTGGCGGCTGGTTCCTCGGGTGTTACTGGAGCTGATCCCGATGGCTTTGGCGCGTTTTTCTCTTCGATATCTTGCATTTTCTTAATCGCGTCCTTATCTGCGCGGGGGAAGATGGGGCCGAGTTCGCCGAGCTTGGTGCCGGGCTTGAGGCCTCCCCATTGGAGGAGTTGTTCGTATTCGCCGGGAAGCCACTTTTCTTGCTTGCCGTCTTTGAATTTGCCGAGTCCGAGTTGCTGCCAGACTTTGCTGGCGGCTTCGGGGATGAATGGGTAGAGGAGGGCTGTCAGGAGCCGGATGCATTCCGCATATGCGTATAGAGATGTTGCCAGTTGCGATCTATACTCATCTCCTTCACGTGCGGCAAGTTTCCATGGTTCGGCACGTGTGATGGCGCCGTCGATTTCTCCCACGACCCCCAAGGTCAATTCGAGTGCGACGGAGAAACGATGGTCCTCGAAAGCCAGTTGGATCGAAGTGCCTAGGCCGCCTAAGCCCGTCATGTGCGGGAAGTCTTTTGAGAGTGGAGTGGGTATTACACCATCGAAGTATTGCCGAATCATCGCCAACACTCGGCTCACTAAATTCCCATAACCATTCGCCAAGTCCGCGTTGTAGCGCTGAACGAGAGCGTCGAAGGAAAAACTTCCGTCCTGTCCGAACGGAATTTCTCTCAGCAGAAAATAACGCAGAGCGTCGTTGCCCAACACTTCCAAAATCGTTTCGGCACGGACGATGTTTCCTCGCGACTTCGACATCTTCGATTCTTCGAAGAGGAGCCAGCCGTTGGCGGTGATGGATTTGGGTAGTGGAAGTCCGGCGGCCATGAGGAATGCGGGCCAGTAGACGCAGTGGAAGCGGGTGATCTCTTTGCCGACCAGGTGCAGGTCGGCGGGCCAGTATTTCTGGAACCTGGCGATGTCTTCGGGGGCGTCGCTGCCGTAGCCGACGGCGGTGATGTAGTTGGCGAGGGCGTCGAGCCAGACGTAGATGACGTGCTTTTCGTCTCCGGGAACGGGGATGCCCCAGTTGAAGCTGGTGCGCGAAACGGAGAGGTCGCGGAGGCCCCTCTTGACGAAGGAAATGACCTCTTTGCGGCTGCTATCGGGGCGGATGAAGTCGGGGTTGGCTTCGTAGTGCTCGAGCAGTTTGCGTTCGAAGGCGGAGAGCTTGAAGAAGTAGTTCTCTTCGATGACTGTCTCGGTGGGTCGGCCGCAGTCGGGGCACGGGACTCCAGGCGGCGTGTCGACGTAGAGCTCGTCGAAGACGCAATATTGGCCGTTGTAGGAGCCTTTGTAGATGAATCCGCGCTTCTGGAGCTCGGCGAAGAGCTTTTGCACGCCGCGCTTGTGGCGGGGCTCGGTGGTGCGAATGTAGTCGTCGTAGCTGAGGCCCATGCGGTCCCAGAGGGAGCGGAACTGGGCGGAGACTTCGTCGGCGAAGAGCTGCGGGGACTTGCCGGCGGCCTTAGCGGAGCGCTCGATCTTCTGGCCGTGTTCGTCGGTGCCGGTGAGGAACCAGGTGTCGTTGCCGAGCAGGCGATTGCGTCGCGCGAGGATGTCGCAGACGATCGTCGAGTAGGCGTGGCCGATGTGGGGGCGCGCGTTGACGTAATAGATCGGCGTGGTGATGTAGTACTTATTGGTGTCGGGCATCGGGGCGTTGGCTCGCAGGCGTCCATTTTGTGGCGGATGCGCGAGAAAGGGCTTGTTTCATCTTAGGTTGGCGGTGGTGGAGCGTCAAACCTGAGGAGCCTTGGCGGTCTGCTAAAATCATCAAGAAAATCAAGGGTTTGCGCTTCATTTTGTACCCGCCTGGACGGTGATTGCTGTGTATCTGAAACAACAGAAGGTGCTGCTGGAGCGGCTTCGCGCGGCGCTTCGTGAGAAGCACCAGATTGAAGATTCGAATTTAGTGATTGAGCAGCCGCCGGAGATCAAGTTTGGCGAGTATGCGCTTCCGCTGGCCTTTGAGCTGGCGCGGCGGTTGAAAAAGGCTCCGAAGAAGATCGCTGAAGAGCTGGTGGCGGAGCTGGGCCAGGTTGAAGGATTTTCCGGGTTTGAGATTGCCGGGGCGGGGTATATCAATGCCCGGCTGGATCGCGGCGCGGCTGTGGCGGCGATTGCGGCCGATCCGGAAGCGGTTGCGGCGACGGGCATTCGTTCGCTGGTCGAGCACACGAGCATCAATCCAAATAAGGCGGCGCATATCGGGCATCTGCGGAATGCAGTGCTGGGCGATACGTTTGTGCGGCTGCTGCGTGCGGCCGGGCAACGAGTGGATGTTCAGAACTACATCGACAACACGGGCGTGCAGGTCGCCGACGTTGTTGTTGGGCTGATGCATCTGGAGCGGATGGGGCTGGACGATGTTCGCAGATTGATGGCGAGCCTCAGCGAGCGGGGTGTCCGAATCGATTTCTATTGCTGGGACCTGTATGCGCGGGTTTCGCAGTGGTATGAGGCGCTGGACGTTGATGCCGACGCGCGCGAGGCGGAGAAGAAGACGCGGAAGCAGGTTCGGCTCGATGCGTTGCACAAGCTGGAAGAGGGTGGGAACGATGCGGCGCAGGTTGCCGACCTGGTGGCGACGGCAGTGTTGCGACGGCATCTGGAGACGATGCAGCGGCTGGATATCGATTACGATTTTCTGCCGCGCGAGAGCGACATCCTGCAGCTGCATTTCTGGGACTCGGCCTTTGAGCAGATGAAGGCCAAGGGCGTGCTGTATTTCGAGACTGAAGGCAAGAACAAGGGCTGCTGGGTGATGAAACGGGCCGGTTCGGATGCGGTTGAAGAGGAAGACGACGGTTCGGATAGCGCACCCGGGCCCGATGAAGACGCAAAGGTGATCGTTCGTTCGAATGGGACGGTCACTTATGTGGGCAAGGACATTGCTTATCACCTTTGGAAGTTTGGGTTGCTGGGGCGGGATTTCGGGTATCGGCGTTTTTATGAATATACGAGGCACACTTGCTGGATATCGACTTCAACGGGTGGTGAGACGGAGCATCCGCACTTTGGCGGCGCGACCTCGATTTATAACGTGATCGACAGCCGGCAATCCGATCCGCAGAGCAATGTGATTGAGGCGCTGCGCGGACTGGGCTACGTTGCGGAGGCTTCGCGGTACACGCATTTTTCTTACGAGATGGTGGCGCTGACTCCGCGGTGCGCGATGGAGTTGGGCTATGCGGTTTCGCCGGAGGACCAGGCGCGGCCTTATATCGAGGTCTCGGGGCGCAAGGGTTTTGGAGTGAAGGCTGACGACCTGATCGACCAGCTGATCGCCGCTTCGCGGAAGGAGGTCGATGCGCGGCATCCGGAGCTGAGCGAAGACGCGCGGCAGACTACGGCGACGCAGATTGCGGTTGGGGCGCTGCGCTACTTCATGCTGAAGTTTACTCGGACTACAGTGATTGCCTTTGATTTTCGCGAGGCGTTGAGTTTTGAGGGCGAGACCGGGCCGTATGTTCAGTATGCGATTGTGCGGGCGCGGAATATTCTGCGCAAGGCAGAGACGACTCGTGAGGCGGTGTTGGCCGCACTGGAAACGATCGACTTCAAGTCGTTTATTGAAGAGGATGACGGGATTTGGCAGCTTTGGCTGCGGGCTTCGAAGCTGCAATTCTTAGTCGAACAGTGCATCGCGACCAACGAACCCGCCCACCTGGCGAAGCATGCCTTCCAGCTGGCGCAGGAGTTTAACAACTTCTACCACAAGCACCATGTGCTGCATGAGAGTGATGAAACGCGGAAGACGTTTCTGCTGGCGACGGCTGCGGTTGCGGAGCGTGAGCTGGTGCGGGCGCTTGGGTTGTTAGGGATCGAATCGCCGGAAGTGATGTAGGAGCATTTATTCCGGTGTGGCGCGGTAGACGATGGCGGTGATGATGGCGCTGAGGAGTATCCAGGCCACCTGGTACCAGTAGAAGAAGGGCACACCTGCGAGTTCGGGAGTCTCGCGCGCGTAGAGACCTGGGAAGGCAAGCCCGGCCGCGGGCAGGAACAAGAGCAGGTTCCAGGCGGAGAGGCGTTTCGACTTGAGCGGCGGTGGCATCGGGCTGACATCCGCAGTCTACCCTATGCTGGCGGCATGATGGGACTTCTGGAAACGGAGCGACTATAGTAAACGTTTTATCGGGCCGAAAGACTTGGCGTGATCGCATCTGGGAGGAAGTTTGTATGGTTCGAAATTGGAAGGTGTGCTTTGTAGGTGCCGTCATTTTGCTGACGATCTCTTCGGCGGTTGCGGCGACGGATGACAAGGGTTCATCGCCCCGGCAGACGACCACTTCGACAACGACGACCGCGCCGGCCAACACGCTCTTCACAAATGTACTTTACGGCGCGGCTTACTACCACGAGTACATGCCATATGAGCGCCTCGACAAAGACGTTGCGCTGATGAAAGACGCGGGCATCACCGTGGTGCGCATGGGCGAGTCGACGTGGAGTTTATGGGAGCCGGAGGATGGCCACTTCGAATACGCGTGGATGGACCGCGTTGTCGATGCGATGGGTAAGGCGGGGATCAAGGTCATCATGGGCACACCAACCTACTCGATTCCGACTTGGATGTACCACTCGCACCCTGAGGTGCTGGCGCGGCCGATTGGTGGCGCGGAGACCTTCTATGGTATGCGGCAGAACATGGACACCGATAGTCCGGCGTACCGGTTTTATGCGGAACGGCTGATTCGCAACCTGGTCGAGCACTACAAGAACAATCCGGCGGTGATTGGCTGGCAGATCGACAACGAGACTGGCTCTTATGGCGCGACGAACCACGATGTGTTTGTCGGGTTCACGAACCACCTGAAGCAGAAGTTCGGTACGACCGATGCGCTGAATAAGGCTTGGGGGTTGAACTATTGGGGCGAAGATGTGAACAACTGGGAGAACCTTCCGACCCGGGACAGCACCATCAGCACTGGCTACAAATTGGAGTGGTCGCGCTGGTCGCAGATGCGGGTTACAGATTTTCTGACGTGGCAGGCGGCGATCGTGCGCGAGTACCGGCGACCCGACCAGTTTGTGACGATGGACTTTGGCGGGATCGGACGTCGAGATGTCGATGAGTTTCAGGTGGCGAAGGTGCTCGATGTAGTGGCGGACAATCCGTACCACGGCACTCAGGACCACATGGATGGACAGGCGCAGGCTTTTCAAGGAGATCTGGCGCGTTCGCTGAAACATGCGAACTACCTAGTGACGGAGACGAATGCGCAGACGATTGGGTGGGACTCGACGATTCAGTATCCGCCATATGATGGGCAGTTGCGGCTGGATGTGTATACGCATCTGTCGAGCGGCGCGAATATGCTCGAGTATTGGCACTGGGCTTCGATTCCTTCGGGGCAGGAGGTTTACTGGAAGGGCGTGCTGAGCCACGATCTGGAGCCGAACCGCGCTTATGCCGAGGTTGCAAAGACCGCGCATGAGCTGAACAAGATCGGCATGCACCTGGTGAATCTGCAGATCACCAACCAAGTTGGGATTCTTTATAGCGTGGACTCGGCGAACGGGCTGGACTTTATGCCGATCGTTCGCCAGAGCGGCAACCCTTGGCCAGCGCCGACGATGGGGCCAGAGTATACGAGCCTGCTCAACCAGTTTCATCGTTCACTCTACCAGTTGAATGTGGGCACAGATTTTGTCTTTTCCGATGATCCGGATTTTTCGCGCTACAAGGTGCTGATCGTTCCGGCGCTGTACGTGGCGGACGATGCGCTGCTTCAGAAGATTTCGGACTATGTGAAGGGCGGCGGCCATGTGGTGATGACCTTCAAGAGCGGGTTTACGAATGAGAACAATGCGGTGCGGTGGGTGCGCGCGCCGGGGCCGTTGCGTGAGGCGGCGGGGTTCAACTATCAGGAGTTTTCGAACCTGGAGAAGCCGCTGGCTCTGAAAGACGATCCCTTTCACGCAGGAGCCGAGAACAAGGTGAGCTACTGGGCCGAGTTCCTGATGGTAGAACATGCCAAGCCGCTGGCCTACTATGACCATCCGTTCTTCGGGCAGTGGCCGGCGATTACCGAGAATCAGTTTGGCTCGGGGGCGCTGACTTATGAAGGCACTTATCTGACCGATACGCTGCAGAAGAACATCCTGCTTGGCGTGCTCAAAGAGGCGGGACTGACGGGGGCCGATCAGTCGCTACCCGGGCCAGTGCGCCTGAAGCATGGCGTCAACAGCATGGGGAAAAAGGTGCACTACTACCTGAACTACTCGAGCGATGAGCAGCCGCTGACGTATTCCTATGGTGCGGGGACCGATCTGACGACGGGCGCGGAGGTTGCCCCGGGGCAGAATTTTCGGTTAAAACCCTGGGATGTGGCGATCGTGGAAGAAAAGTGAATCGGGGCTTTTAGGCGTCTTGACGCTGTGGAAAGCCGTACACTAATTGAGGATTGACGTTTTCCATGCAAACAGCTGTAACCAGCGAAACCGTCTCGCGTTCCGGCTTTGCACCGCCGGTCGACGCATCTGCCTCCGCCAGCAGTTCTGCCGGGGTGGGTGGCCGCCTTCGCAGATACGCCTGGTTTGTGGTTGGCTGGAACATCGCCGTGATCCTTTGGGGCGCGCTGGTGCGCGCGACGGGTTCCGGCGCGGGCTGTGGGAACCACTGGCCGCTGTGCAATGGCGAGGTGATCCCGACTTCGCCGCAAATTGCGACCCTGATCGAGTTCACGCACCGCATGATGACCAGCGGTGCGCTCATTACCATCGTGGCGCTGCTAATCTGGACATTTCGTGACACACCTAGACGGCATCTCGCCCGCGTTTTCGCGATCGTCTCCACGGTGCTGTTGCTGAACGAAGCTTTTCTTGGGGCGCTCTTAGTGAAGCTGGGTTATGTCGTCCATGACCAGTCGGCGGGTCGATTTATCGTTCTACCTATTCATCTCGCAAATACTTTGCTTCTGTTGGCGGCGTTGGCCCTGACTGCCCACTTGCTGTCCCGGGAAGTTGGCTTTATGAATGGCAGCGTGGAGTACCGTTTCTTTGGACTTTCGATAATCGGGCTAGTTGCTACGATTGCCGTCGGGGTGACCGGATCGTTGGCCGCCCTGGGTGACACCTTATTTCCCGCGGCAACATTGGCGCAGGCCTGGGCGCAGGATATTTCGCAGTCAAGCCCCTGGGTGCTGCGGCTGCGATGGCTGCATCCGGCGGCGAGCGTGATTGCCGGGTTGTTCGTTATCGGGATTATCTGGGTGAGCGGCACCCGGGAGGATCCGAGAAACCGGAGGCTTGCCACCTGGACGATCGGTCTACTGCTCTCGCAGCTTGTTCTAGGCGCGATGGATGTACTCCTGCGCGCTCCGAACTGGATGCAGATATTGCACCTGCTTGGAGCCGACATCTATTGGGTAACGCTCGTGGTGTTGACAGCGCGGATTACGATTGTGCCGCTTGGGTGTCCGGGAGGGTTCTGCAGGTTAGGATTTCGCGCCTAGCTTTGATAAAGCGAGAGCCTGGGTAAGCGGGAGCCTGGCTATTGAATCAATTCCCGCGAGCCAAGTTCGCCGGATCTAAATTCCGTAGCCCTCCCGAGGGAGATGCGCTCTTCGAGGTCTTTGCGGTTCTTGCGGTAAAAGTGGATGCGGCAGAGCGGACATTCCCAGGGATACAGTCCAAAGTAGGGCATGAAGCGACGTTCCATCCAGGAGCTTCGGGGCAGCCTGCGGGGCTGAGTAAAACTACACTTCGGGCAAACCCTATCAATTAAGCTCAATTCCCCTCCCTCCGCACTGCTGAGTGAATCGTCTGGACGTATCTTCGACTTTGCCGGACGCGGCAGGTGCATGTCCGGGATACAGAGCGACATCCGCTTTTCGACGATAACAACCATCAATCTAATCACAATAAGGACATAGTTGGCACGTTATTTACCACCAAAGTAATGTCCGAAGTTACTTTTTTTTTAACTTCACGGCTTAGCCGCTATTTTCTCCAGTTGCGCCAGGTGGTTCAGGTCGTGGCCGGCCATGGTTTCGACCAGAGTGCGGAAGGTTTGCCGGCCTCGTTCCGGATGCGTAACTTCGCGCTCCCAATCGGCCGCGGAGAGCTTTTCAAGGAGCAAGACATTCCAGCGGCGGAGGGCGACGAAGGTCCGGAGTGCGCCGTCTGCGGAGAGCGAAGCATAGCGGGAGGCCCAATGGTCCTGGTCGAAGGGTTGGATGACGTGATTCTCCTCGGCGAGCGCCTGACGCCAGCGGAAGGCGAAGGCGATCTCGCAATCGGCGAGATGGCAGAGAATCTGCCGGACCGTCCATTTGCCCGGCGCGAGGCTGCGTTCCATCCCTGCGGTCCCCAGTTCGGAGATAACGGCGGTTAGTTTGTCTGGGAACTGCTTCACCAATGACTCTGGATCTTGGCCATCTACAAATGCCGCATACGGATTCGTGCTCATAGCGCCTTATCTCCTCTGCTGGAGGCTGTCCGGCGAAGTTATACCGGACCATAGTGAAAGTGAAGTTCCTGGACCGAAGCGATGGGAACGCCGTCCCTTGTGGCTGGGCTAAACTTCCAAGTGCGCACAGTGTCAACGACTGCGCCGTCGACGCCATAGCCGAGAGTCGCAAGAATCTGCAGGTCTGCTACCTGGCCGGTGGGGTCGATGGTGACATCGAGTACCACCTCGCCCTGAGTGCCGTGCGGCAGGCGCGATAGATCTGGTTTCGGGCTCGGGGAGTAGGTTGTGAGCGCGATCTGGATGTCTTCCGAGCCGAGAGCGTCATTGGAGGAAGCGGTGGACGCGGTTAGCGAGGAAGTAGATATTGCGGAAGCCGGCGCCTGCACCGGCGGTGTCAACCGATGCGGCAAAGGCAGCCTGGGTTCCTTTGCGACAGCGGGCGTTTGCTTGCGAGCGGATTGGGGCGCGGAGGGTACCGCTCCGCCGGGCAAGTAAGACAGGTCGATGTGTGCACCCTGCGGAGTTCCGGGGAGAAAGGAGCGGACCCGGACCGCGTTGCTGGAGTGAAATAGGACAATCAGAATGGCGGCGTGGAGAATCACTGACCATCCGACCCACCAACCTGTCCCGGATTTTGCCTCTGGTTGTTCAAACATCGATTTAGTTCACTATTATTGCCCGTTTTTGCCCCGGCCGGAGTAGTCTGTTTGACGGGGGGCAGGTAAGGCCTTTTTGTCTCGCTGTTTCCAGGAATTCTCGCCGCGCAGGCGAAAATCCTTACCGGACCGACCCAAAATAGAGCGTAACGAGTGAGATGCCGGGCAACCAGGTCCGTAAAAAATACATCTTTCGTACTTGGACGCAGTCCAGGTTAGATCGAGAGCTGGGACGAATCTTCATTTAGTGATTGGATATTTCAGGGATGGCTGTAGATATTTTACTGGTAGATGACGACGCCGTGCAGGGGGCGACGCGGAAAGCGATCCTGGACAGAGCCGGTCTTCTCGCCGCAGTTGTCTCTCATGGGCAAGAAGCACTCAACTTTCTGCAGTCTGCTGAGGGCTTTGGTGTGCGCATAGTGGTGACCGACCACCTGATGCCGGGCATGAACGGTCCGGAGTTCGTCAGGGCACTGCGCAAAGCCGGATTTACCTTTCCTGTCCTGGTCTTGAGCGGATATCCCGATGTCGAGGACGAGTACAAGTCGCTCGACGTGGCTTTCCGCGTCAAACCGTTTCCTCCCGACCAGTTGATCGCCTTTGTGCAGTACCTGCTGGGTTCTTTTGAGCGCCGCACAGCCTAGCTGCCTTCTACTCGGCTAGCGCCGTGGCACCTTCACTCCATTCAGCGAGCACCAGCTTTTATCTCCCTAAAACACTGACAACCTGGGGACAGGTTTTAAGGTGCGTTTTTAGATGGATTGCCGTCAAAGCCCCGCTCTGCGAAGATGAATGGGGATTCTTATGCCGGTATTAGGAAGCTTCGCCCTTCTGCTTGCCCTCGTCCTGAGCGGCTATACGCTTGTGGCCGGCGGCATCGCCCTTCGCCAGCTTTCTACCAATACGTCTGGACGCGTCTCTCCTGAACGGCTTGCGGAGACGGCGCGGCGGTCCGGTATTGCGAGCTTCTTTGCAGTTTCAGTGGCCGCGTTTGCGCTGCTCTGGGCAGCGTTTAACAACGATTTCTCGGTTGCGTACATCCTGCACCATTCCAATCGCGCGCTGCCTGGGCCATACAAGTTTGCTGCTCTCTGGTCGGGCCAGGAAGGGTCTCTGCTGCTGTGGGCGTGGCTGCTTGCGACTTATGGATTGGTTTTGAGGCTGCGGCATAAGGTCGATGTTCGGCTGACCGCATTCGCTTCGACAATTCTGGCGGGAATTCAACTCTTCTTTCTGCTGTTGCTGAACTTTGCGGCGACGCCGTTTTCGCTGGTTTCGGGGACGATTCCGGCCGACGGATTTGGCTTGAATCCTCTGCTGCAGTACCCGGAGATGGTGATTCATCCGCCGATGCTGTATCTGGGCTATGTGGGATTCAGCGTGCCGTTTGCCTTTGCGCTTGGCGCGCTAATGATGAGGTATCCGGGTGAGAAGTGGATCCATATTACTCGCCGCTGGACGATGGTGACGTGGCTCTTTCTCACCTGCGGCATCGTGCTTGGCATGCACTGGGCGTATGCGGTGCTGGGCTGGGGCGGCTATTGGGGATGGGATCCGGTGGAGAACGCTTCGCTGATGCCGTGGCTGACGGGCACCGCTTTTCTGCATTCGGTGATGATGCAGGAAAAGCGTGGCATGATGAAGTCGTGGAATGTGTGGCTGATCTTCTCGACGTTTCTGCTGACCGTGCTGGGCACGCTGTTGACGCGGTCGGGGCTGGTGAGCTCGGTGCATGCTTTTGCCGAGTCGAATATCGGGACGTGGTTCTGGGTGTTCATGGTGATCGTGCTGGCGGTCTGCATCTTCACTTTTGTACTCAATCGAGACCATCTCAAGACGGAGCACAAGCTGGAGGCGCTGGTTTCGCGCGAGTCGAGCTTCCTGTTTAACAACCTCGTGTTGCTTGCTGCGTGCTTCACGATTCTTTGGGGAACACTCTTCCCGGTGCTGTCGGAGTATGTGCAGGGGAACAAAGTCACGATGGGAGCGCCGTGGTACAACCGCGTTGCCGTTCCGATCGGACTTTTCCTGCTCTTCCTGACCGGCGTCGGGCCGGTGCTGGCCTGGCGGAGCACCTCGTTTAAGAGCATCCGCAAGAATTTTGTGCTGCCGGTGATTGCTGGGGTCGTGACAGCGATTGCGCTGATGATTGTTGGCGTTCGTCCGTGGCAGGATGAGGGCGCATTTTATTCGCTGGTCTGCTACTCGCTAGGCGCGCTGGTGATCACGGCGATTTCCTCGGAGTTTTTGCGCGGAGCGGCGGTGATTCAGCGGCATACCGGGCAGAGTCTATTTGGCTCGATGGTGCAGCTCACTCGGCGTAACTCGCGGCGGTATGGCGGTTATATCGTCCATCTTGGAATTGTGGTGATGTTTATTGGATTCGCGGGCCAGGCCTTTAACCAGAATGTTGAAAAAGAGCTGGGAGTCGGGGATTCGATCAACATTGGGCCGTACAGGCTCGTCTCGCAGAGCTTTACTCAGGATTCGAATGCGAACTACGACACCGAGTACTCACTGCTTGACGTCTACCGCAACGGCAAGAAGGTGACGCAGCTGGCTCCGGAGAAACGGTTCTACCAGGCGAGTCAGACTCCGCAGACGATGGTGGCCAATCATTCGACGCTGGCATGGGACCTTTATGTGGTTTATGAAGGGAAGAATCCCGATAGTGGGCTGCCGATTATCAAGGTCTTCCTCAATCCGCTGGTTGCGTGGATATGGATCGGCGTTTTCATCGTGATCGCCGGGACTGCGACGGCGCTTACGCCTAATCTGCAAACGGCTCTGGCTGCTGCTCGTGTGAAGGAGACGATTCCTCGCGATGCCGCTGTCGCGGGAAGTGGCGACTGATGTTTTCTTCATTGAAGAATTTTCGGGTGTTGCGGCAATTGCCGTGCAGACGCGGGTGGCTTATAGCAGGGCAATGCGGCCTGCTCGTCGTCGCCGTCATTTTGACGACTGCGGCCGCAGATACCAAGGCGCGCTTCGATAAGCTGGGTCACCAGATCATGTGCAGCTGCGGCTGCAATGAACTCCTGCTGGAGTGCAATCATGTCGGTTGCCCAAACTCCGATGGCATGCGCCAGGAGTTGATGGCCGGCATTACCCGCGGTGACAGCGACAAGACGATCTTCGCCGCATTTGTGGAGAAATATGGCCCGACGTCGCTGGCCGCGCCGCCAGCAGTGGGCTTCAATATTGTTGGCTGGGTAATGCCGTTCGTGGTATTGTTTCTCGGGATTGGTGGAACTGCGCTGCTGATTCGTAAATGGAGGCTGCGAAGCGTGCCGATGCCGCCACCCTCGTCTGTTGCCCATTTCAGCGACATCCGCGACCGGATTCGGCGGGATACCGAGATATGATTTACGCCGCGTGTGGAGTTTTGCTCGTCGCCGTCCTCGCGTATGTCTTCTGGCCGGAGCGCGACAGCGCGCGGCAGCCGCAGAAGACCCGTCTGGAGTTTCTTGCGGAGCGGAAGCAGGTGGTCTATGACAACCTTCGCGATTTGAATTTTGAGTATCGAGCGGGGAAGTATCCGGAAGAAGACTATGCGGCTCAGCGGGCTGCACTTGAGAATGAGGCCGCCGAGGTGATTGCGGAGATCGACCTGCTTGAGGCCCAGCCGCGGTGATGGGGCCAATTCGGTCAAACAAATTAGAATGACCGAAGCGATTATGAATTTCAAAAAGTACGTTCCGTTTCGTGTTGTCCTTCTGCTAGCAGCCTTCGCTCCGCTCTCGGCGCTTGCCGCCTCCATCACGGGTACTGTCACCAACAAAACAGTTAACAAACCTGCTGTTGGGGACCGCGTGGTGCTCATTCAGTTACAGGGCGGGATGCGGGAGTCAAACACGACGACGACCGATGCACACGGTAAATTCACACTGGAATTGCCCGACGCTGGGCCGCACCTGATCCGCGTCGACCACCAGAAGGCGGGATATTTCCATATTGCGCCTCCGGGAACTCAGTCGGTGGACATCGATGTCTACGACGTTGCGGAGAGCGTTCAGGGTGTGACCACCGAGGCCAATGTGATGCGGCTGGAGACCGACCAGCAGGGGCTGCATGTCATTCAGAATTATTTTGTGAAGAACGACTCGAACCCTCCGCGCACCCAGCTGAGCACGCACTCTTACGAGATATATCTTCCGGAGGGCGCGCAGGTAGAGGCTTCGGCGGCGATGGCTCCGGGTGGGATGCCGGTTTCTTCGTCCCCGGTGCCGCTTGGCGATAAAGGCCATTATGCTTTCGTCTTTCCGATTCGGCCTGGGGAGACGCGTTTTCAAATCAGCTACCGGCTGCCTTACAGCGGAAGCTTCAAGTTCTCGGAACGGCTGGCACTCCCCGCGGAAAACGTGGCGATCATCATGCCTAAGGCGATGAAGTTTATCGCCTCGGCCTCGACGCCGTTTCAGCCGATCAATGACGACCCGAACGCGCAGACTTTCTTGGCCAAGAATGTCCCTGCCGCGCAGACAGTGGAGTTCACTGTCTCTGGCAGCGGCACTATGCCGCGTGAAGCACAAGGCGGGGATGGTGGCTCGGCGCAAGGCAGTGCGGCCAGTGCTGCGTCTGAACAGCCTGCGTCTCCGGAGGCGGGAAGCGCCGCCGCGGCGAGCGATACCAGGCCGGGCGGAGGGTTGGGTAATCCGATCGATACGCCTGATCCGCTGACGAAATATAGATGGTGGATACTGGGCAGCTTGTCGCTGGTTCTTGCTGCAGCCGCCGCGTTTTTCTTGCGCAGCCCGGCTCCAACTGTGGCGGGCGCAGCGATCGAAGCGCCTGTCGCGGCCCCGTTTACGGTCGCCACAACTGGGACTTTTGCGAACGCAGGAAGTCTGGCTCCGACACGCAATCCCCATTCGAGCGCGTCGGCATCGGAATCTGCGCTGCTGGCTGCGCTTAAGGAGGAGCTCTTTGCGGTAGAGACGGAACGGCTACAGGGAAAACTGGCAGAGGATGATTATGCCCAGTTGAAAGGGGCCCTGGAGACGGTTCTGCGCCGGGCGTTGAACCGGCAGAACGCATAAGACCAAGTGGACGTTTAAATTCCCACGGACCAAGCACTGGCAAAGTCGAGGTCAGTGGAACAGCCGGAGGAATCATCCCGTCTGCATGTATGTTCAAAGGGGCGAGGACGGCCGCTTTGAGCGCGAATTTATCCTTGAAGTTCTTGCCGAAGGAGAGTCGATCACTTTATGAATACGAAACATCGCATATTTCTATCCGCTACCCTGATCGCTTCGATGCTCGCGCCTGGGGCGCTCGCTCAAGGAACAGGCCAACCGCTGGCCAAGGAGGCTGTCCTCTGTGCCTTGACCAGCAAAGTCGATTCCAAAAAGAGCAAGGTGGGCGACACGGTTACCGCGAAGACGCTCAATCCGCTCCAACTTGCGGATGGCACAACCCTGCCAACTGGAACGAAGTTGGTTGGGAAGCTGACTCAGGTGCAGCCGAAGTCGAGCGGCACCGCGACGGTCGGGATTGTCTTCACCCAGGTGGAAAAGAAGGGCAGCGCCGCGATGCCGGTGCATGGATTGATCGCAGCAGTGGCTCCAATGCCTGACCTGGCGAGCGGGGGCACCGCTGCGAACGATCTCCCAATGCGAGGAACCGCAGCCCAGAACGCTGCCCAAACCGGAATGGCGGTCGGAGGCGGCTCCGGGAATGAGTCCATCCCCGCCGGCAGCACGATCAAGGGCGTAATCTTGAATCCGACGCCAGCGGCAGATGGTTCCTCTGTCCTGCAGTCCCAAGACAAGGATTTGAAGCTCGAAAGCGGGACCCGGTTGGAGATTGGCTTAACCGCTGCACAGTAGATGCGACGCGAGTCCGTCCGACACAAGGGCTGTCTCCAGATTCAAGGACAAGACAAAGGCGACCCAAGCGGGTCGCCTTTGTCTTGCCTCTCCTCCTCGATTAGAAGGAGAAGGAGGCTTTGAGTTGAATGAGTCGCGGAGAAGCGTCGCCACCCAGGAATGACCCGAGGATACTGGTCGGGGGGTTGACAGTGCTAAAGATCAACCCGTTTGACGAAGAGCTACCGATATCGTGCGCGGGCTGGGCAAAGTTGGGGTGGTTGAAGACGTTGAAGAACTGGAAGCCAAGTTTGAACCTGGCGCCCTCCCAATGGGGAATGGCGAAGGACTTGGTGGTGGTGAAGTCGAAGTCGGTATAGTGAGGACCGAAGACCTGATTACGCGCCCCTTGTCCGAAATCGGTTGCGGTGCCATACTCATTTGCGATCGAGCACGGAGTTCCACCGCCCGTGGCATTGTTGAAGACGTGGGGACCGCCACTGCAACTCGTGCTTACATGAGGTACAAGCTGCTTGGCGTACAGCAAGCCGCCGTTGCCACCGTTGTAGTTTACGAGGCTGGAACCTGTATTTCCATCGGTCTCAGTGAAGGGTAATCCGTTGCTGTGGAAGATGGTACCGGCGACTTCCCATCCGTCGGTCAATATCCTGGGCCCGCCATAGTAGGGAATGTTCCACACATAGCTGCCGTTGATATAGTGGCGGGTGTCGTAATCAGCGTTCCCGTAGTTCTGTGCAAGGTTGTAGGGATTTTCAGGAACCGCCGAGTTCCCGCTGAATGGATTAAAACCGCCGTTCGAGATTTCGTCCAGTGCGTGGCTATAGACGTAATTCACCTGCACCGTGAGCGATTTCAACCGCTCTACAGCGGAGAGAATAAGCCCGTTGTAGTTGGACGAAGCGCCGCTGTAAACCTGAGTTACCGGACCGAAATTCGCATTTGGCGCTGACGTGGGTAGCTCGGCAAATCCGGGTGTGCCGTTGCCGTTATAGACGTTGAGACTGTTGGAGACGACCGGCTCGTGGTAACCGTGATTGCCGACATAGTTGACTGAGACCGAAGTGGCTTTTCCAATCTGGTGTTCAACCTGAAGGTTCCACTCCTCATAGAAAGGGTAGGAGATCTTCCGAGCGGCGTTATAGAAGGAGAACGGAGGAATGACCGACGAGTTGCCGCCGCTTGCAAAATTTGCGTGGAATGCCGCGTTTACCGCCGCTGCGGCAGCGGCGTTGCTACCAGGATCAGCCGGATTGAGTGTGCCACCCGCTACCGCCGCTTGCAGGTTGGTCGGCGCGTTGTTGAGCAGACTGTCGGTAATCTGCGCGGGGAAGGAGTCGGCAAACATGCCAAATCCGCCGCGAACGACGGTGTTGCCTCTCAATGCACTTGGCGTGTAGGCGAAACCGATGCGCGGTTCGTAGCCAACCTTCTGGAAATTGTAGAAGGCCTTGCCGAGTCCCGAATTGATCAGCTGATTGTATGGAGTGCTCGTACTCGTTGGGAGTGAGCCGAAATCGCTGGAGAGCGAAGCATAGCAGTTGGTGCGGCATAGCGGGTTGGAATTATGTTCGAAGCGGATGCCAAAGTTGATGTTCAGACTGGGCAGGGCCTTCCACTCGTCCTGGGCATAGAAACCCATCGTGTAAAGCGCGACCGGCTGATCGTAATGCTCCGGGAACTGCTGGAGATAAAGAGCGTCGGCGATGCCACTTTCAAAGCCGGCCTCGCTGGCTAGAACGAGCGGGGTGGTGAGGACGGCAGGACCATAGTCGGTCACATCATCGCGGCGCATGGCCCAACCGCCCTTAAAGGTATGCTTGCCCCGGGACCAGCTGAAGTCGTCCACGAACTGATAGCCGGTGACGTTCCGGCCCTGTGGCCAGAGGAAGTCGCCTCCGCCGAGGCTCGCGTCGAGGCCAACTGCGCCCCCTGCCTCGCTGCCGGCGAGATCACCATCGGTCCACTGAAAGGTGAACGGAGCGATCTGGTTTGCTGTTGCAGAGTTTGTGTTGGTGAAGATTGCGCGGTAATAGATCAGAGCGAACACAAACTGGTTGGCAATCTGTGGGGTGAAGACGTGAGTTTCGTTGAGTTGGCCTTCGTATTCAGGCTGCGGGCTTTCCGCGTTGAAAATCGGATCCAGAAGACTGGTGAACGTCGGTTGAACACCCTTGTCTATTTTGAAATGCCCAAAGATGTTGTCCTTATCGGTTAACCTTTGATCGATGCGACCGGAGATCAGCCATTCGTGCGCGAAGTTTGCTGAGTTCGCGGGATAGCTGACGGCGTTAGGATCATTGAGATCCGCAGAGGCTGTAGCATAACGAGGATTGCTGGTGTAGACATTAAAGAGCGTGTTATAGAAGCTGACGTCCGATGGATTGATATTAGCCAACGTCGAGGCCATATAGGACGGACTCGGAGCAAATACCGTGCCGCGGACCGGGATAATGACGCGCAAACCTTCGGTATTGAAGAAGAAGAAGCTCTTGTCCTTAACGATCGGACCGCCAAAAGACCCTGCCCACTGGTTGGCATTGGAGCGGGGCTTCGGGGTTGCGGTCTGGTTGTTGAAATAATCGTTGGCGTTCATGACGCTGCCATTCCACCAGTACGTCGCGTCGCCGTGAAAGCGATTGGAACCGGAACGGCTGATTTCATTGACCTGTGAGCCGCCGAGGCCGCCCCACTGCGCCCCATAAGCATTGCTGACCACGGTGACGCTGCCCACGTCGTTGTTTCCCAGGAGCAAGTTGGTGGCGCCGGAGTTATTCAAGTTGAGGAAGGGGTCGTTCTCATATCCACCGTTGACAGTGAAGGTGTTCGACGTAGCCGGCAGTCCGAAAATGGCGAAGTTGCCGTAGCCACCCTGGGTGTTCATCACCGCGCCGGGAGCGGTCTGTGCAATAAAAGTCAAGTCATTGCCGGGATTAGGCAACGACTGTACCTGCTGCATGTCGAACGTAGTGGTGATATTCGCATCCTCGGTATGGAGGAGCGGAACTTCCGTTCCCGTCACTTCGACGGTCTGCGAGCTGGAGCCGACCGCCAACTGGATATCCTGGGTGTTAACCTGCCCGGCGGAAACGGTGACCGCCGCGGCGCTGCTCTCGAAGCCCGGAGCGGCGACGGTGAGGGAGTACGGCCCGGGATTGAGCAGAGAGACGCGGTAGCTTCCAGCGGGTCCCGTGGTTCCTACTTTGGTGGCGTCGGTGCTTTGGCTCTTGACGGTGACCGTGGCGCCCACAACGGCTTTGCCGGAGGGATCGGTGACGGTTCCGGCTATGTCGCCGGAGACATTGGATTGTGCAAACATCTGCGCCGGATGCGACATACCGGAGACGAGCAGAACGGACAAGACCGCTCCAAGCGCAACTCGAATCCAAGCAGGGGTAGGGGCAAAACGAATCTTTTTCATGACAACGATAGAAGCAATTGAGCTGCCGAATCCGCAGCCGGAGACTATTCTCGGTAATTTATTGATGAATCGAGCGATAGAGGCCGATTGGTCAATTCGATCCGACCCAAAAAGGTTGCCTAAATTGATTGTGAATATGTGAAAACACAGTGAATTGGGCGCGAATACGCTTTTTCATAGATTCGTCCCTAGATGCGAATTGTGAAGGTATTTCGAGGGTGTCTCTTTCCCGCCAAATCGCTTGCAGACCGACTGAAATGAAAGCGGTTACACACCTCTATGAGGGCTCGTCGGCCAAAATCTTGCGGAGCAAATGCACCGAGCTATCCGCTATGGCAAACGGCAGGAACCGCTTGCCGTTATGATCGGGATAGAGGTGCCTAGAAAGATGGCAAGACTCACAATTCTCTTCGGTATCGTTTTGATTCTGCTCGGCGGCTTCGGCTACATTGCGACCGGCAGCCATTTTCCGACGGCGCTGATTCCGTCGGCCTTTGGCATTGTGCTGGCGATTCTTGGTTTCTTTGCGCATACTCCAGAGACCAAGCGGCGGATGCTGCTGATGCACATCGCGGTGACGATCGGCCTGATCGGGTTTCTCTTTACGCTGAAGGGCGGCATTTTCGACTACCTGCAGATGGTCCTGAACGGGCGACAGTTCCCGCACCCCTCCGCGGTCGAGGAGAAGGCCGCGATGTCGGTCCTGATGCTGGTCTTCGTGATCCTCTGCGTGCGTTCATTTATCGCCGCGCGCCGCGCGCGGGCCTGAGTCCGACTCCAGACGCAGTGAGACTGCGGCGGTGAGTTCATACTCGAACCGAATTGCGACAACACGAACGCTTACAATCAAGGCATGCGTCCCTCCTCGATGACGTCGATGCGTGCCGAGCGTTCCCCCGGCGTGAAATCAACCAATGCGGCCGGCGGGGCGGCAGGCAAGAAGAAAGCCGATCTGAAGCGGGTGATGCCAGAGGTGTGGAAGCTGGTGCGTCCGCGGCGCTGGCTGCTGCTCGGCGGACTGGTGCTGATGGCGATCAACCGCGTCGCCGGGCTGGTGTTGCCGCTCTCGACGAAATATTTCTTCGACAACATTCTGCATGGCAACGGCAACCGCTTGCCCATGTGGGTGACGGCTGTTTTTACGGCGACGGCGATCCAGGCGGTGACTTCGTATTCGCTGACGCAGTTGCTCTCGAAGGCCGCGCAGCGCCTGATCGCAGACATGCGCAAGCAGGTGCAGCAGCATATCGGGCGGCTCTCGGTTAGCTTTTATGACGCGAACCGCAGTGGCATGCTGGTTTCGCGAATCATGAGCGACGTGGAAGGCGTGCGTAACCTGATCGGTACTGGTTTGATAGAGTTTGTCGGCGGAATTCTAACTGCCGTTTTGGCCTTTGGATTTTTGCTGCATGCCAGCGTGCGCATGACGCTGATCGTCTTCGCGGTCATCATCACGTTCGTCTTTGTCCTGCAGAACGCGTTTAAGACAATTCGGCCGATCTTTCGCGACCGCGCCAAGATAAATGCTGAAGTGACCGGTCGGCTTACGGAATCGCTGGGCGGCATCCGTGTGATCAAGGGCTATCACGCCGAGCAGCGCGAGGCCAGCGTCTTCGCCGCTGGAGTGCAACGGCTACTCGACAATGTGATGAAGTCGTTGACCGCGACCAGCCTGCTCTCGTTTGCGGCGACGACGGTGATGGGCGTGGTCGGCGGCATCGTGATGCTGCTGGGCGGCCACGCTGTGCTGCAATACCAGGCGACGCATGGTGCGCAAGGACTGACTCCCGGCGGCTATCTGCAATACACGATGCTGCTGGCGTTCATGATTGCTCCGGTCTTTCAGATTGTGAATGTCGGTACGCAGCTGACCGAAGCGTTGGCAGGGCTCGATCGGACAGTAGAGATTCTTTCCGAAAAGGACGAGTTTGCCGATCCCTCCCGCACGGTCACGCTTGAAGTGATTCATGGGGACGTTCGGTTCGACGACGTTTGTTTTTCTTATGAGCCTGACAAGCCGGTGCTGCATGGGGTCTCGTTTGAATCGAGGCCGGGAACTGTGACGGCGCTGGTTGGTTCGTCGGGATCGGGGAAGTCGACGATCATCTCTCTGGTGTGCGGCTTCCATTCGCCGGACTCGGGTCTGGTTACGGTCGACGGCATCGACCTGTCGAAGGTCCGGCTCGACAGCTATCGCGGCCAGCTTGGCGTCGTGCTGCAGGACTCGTTTCTCTTCGACGGCAGCATTCGCGAGAACGTGATGTTCTCGCATCCCGAGGCGACCGAAGAGCAGTTTCTCAACGCCTGCCGTATTGCGCGCGTGGATGAGTTTGCCGAGCGCTTTCCGGAGACCTATGACACCATTGTGGGTGAGCGTGGGGTTAAGCTCTCAGGTGGCCAGCGTCAGCGGTTGTCGATTGCGCGGGCGATCCTGGCGGATCCTCGCATATTGATTCTGGATGAGGCGACTTCGTCGCTCGACTCCGAGTCGGAGGCGATGATTCAGGACGGCCTCAGCTACCTGATGCAAGGGCGCACGACCTTTGTCATCGCGCATAGGCTGTCGACAATTCGCCGCGCGGACCAAATTCTGATCGTCGAAGGTGGCGAGATCATCGAGCGCGGGACTCATGAATCGTTGTATAAGCTGGGCGGCCGTTATTACGACCTATACACCCGGCAGCATGGGTTGGAGATGAATCTCTTCCTTGCGCCCGGTGAGGGCGATACGGTTCCTCAGGAAATGTAGCTGCTCAGATCAACCCTCGCGAAAACTGCCGAGGTCGGTTCGTGAAAGAATGTTAGAGGGTGGTTCTGGAATTGGAGGGCCCCTTCGATGAACACTTTCAAGACTGCGTTTTTGCTGACTGCTCTTACTATCTTCCTGATGGCGATCGGTGCTTACTTTGCCGGGCGCAATGGCGTCGTCATTGCCTTTCTGGTCGCGGCGGCGACGAACTTTGTCAGCTATTTCTATTCGGACAAGATGGCGCTAGCCATGTATCGCGCGCAGCCGGTGACGCGAGAGGAGTTGCCGCGCGTCTATCAGGTTGTCGAGCGGATGATCGGGCGGATGAACATTCCGATGCCGCGGATTTACGTCATTCCCGATGACTCGCCAAATGCCTTCGCTACAGGACGCAATCCGAACCATGCGGCCGTCGCGGTAACGCGAGGCATTCTGAATATATTGAATGACGAAGAGCTGGAAGGCGTGCTTGCTCACGAGCTGGGGCATGTGCGCAACCGGGATATTCTGACGAGTTCCGTGGCAGCGACGCTGGCGGGTGCGATCACCATGCTGGCGAGCTTTGCGCGCTGGGGCATGATCTTTGGCGGAATGGGCGGAGGCGACCGGCGGGAGCGCGGCGGTGGCGGGATTGGCGCTTTATTCATGATCATTTTGGCGCCGATCGCGGCGACGCTGATTCAGCTGGCGATCTCACGTTCGCGCGAATACGAGGCTGATGCGACGGGCGCGCATATCACCGGAAATCCTTACGCGCTGGCGAGCGCGCTGGAAAAGCTGGATGCATATTCGAAGCGCCTGCCGCTTCAGGCTTCGGCATCGACGGCGCATCTGTTTATTGTGGCTCCGCTGATCACCTCGGGCGGGATTGCGAGCTTGTTTGCTACACATCCGCCGATTAAGGACCGGATTGCGCGGCTGATTGGACGGCCGATGAACGGACCGGTCGGCTAACGATGAAGACTCTTTTGCGCACGCTAATCACGCTTTCTATTATTTTGTGGCTGGGCGGCTTGCTGTTCTTCCCCATCGTCGCGGCAGTGAGCTTTATGCACCTGCCGGACACTCATGCGGCGGGGACGATCGTTGGCTCTTGTCTGCGGATCCTTCATCAGGAGGGCTTGTTTGCGGGCGTCTTGCTAGTTGTGTTGTTTGTGGCGGCGAGCGTGACGGGCCTTTATCCGCGGCAGGTGTTGCGAGCTCCGCTAGCGATGGTTGTGGTGATGCTGGCGCTGACGGCTTATTCGCAGTTCTCGATTATTCCGCGCATGGAGACCTATCGCATTGCCGCTGGTGGTGTTATCGATGCAGTGCCCCCATCGGATCCTAACCGTGAGGCCTTTAACCGGCTGCACAACCAGTCGACGCATGTCGAAGAGGGCGTGATGCTCGCGGGGTTGGTGCTGGTGGTGCTACTCGCCCGAGCGGAGGGTAAGGAATTTCGCCGTTCGGGGAGTGGCGATTCGATGAGGTCGTGGGTCGAGGTGGAACGGGAAGCGTGAGGGTCAGGGAAGTAATCTAGAACTCCTTGTCCAACAGTTCTCTCACACGTTCCGAGTTAACGACTGGCGAGCCGGCTGGAAGATCAATGACGCAAATGCCGTTGACGAGACGCACACTCAGTGGCGCCTCGATGCTCTTGCGAACTAAATCGGAGACAGCTCCGCTGAAGTCGAGATTCTTAACGGCGGCGTAGTCCTTGACGATCTCAACGACATCGTCATCCAGCGACAAGGTGATCTGCATGTATCAATGATGTCAGGCTCGGAGTATGGAGTCAGCTTCATACGACTTGAGATCGTCTCATTTTGAGTCTAGCGACAATTACCTGACCGGCGTAGCCGTGACCTCGAGCTGCATTCGGGTTTTGCTATTCACGTCATCGGAAGAAAAAATAGTTGTCGGGACGCCAGGAGGAATCAGCACGTCGGCGTTCCATTGGAATTGACGGATCAGTGGGTCGAGGCCGGAGTTGAGGTCGGTGCCTGCGGGAATGCTGCTGATCTCGGCTTTGATCTTCATCGCCAGCTTCTGGTCGATTTCCTGGACATAACGACAATCGATATTGACGCCAACATCGATATAAGCGATGTTGTCCTTTCCTTTCCCTGATTCGGAGTTTTCGCCAGAGGTGACACGGATCGGGACGCGATTGCCGCTTCGGATCTGGTTGGGGTCGTTCTGGTTGGTGGTGGCGAGAATCGTCGAATAGCTGCGGCCGTTGATGACGCGCCCAGTCGAATCGGCCTCTTTCACGACGAAATCGACTTTGTAGTGCTTCAACGGAATTGGCTGCGACGACTGGGCATGAGTGGTCGCGGCTGCTGCTGCGGCCAGCAGTAAGAGTAGCGCGAGCTTGACGGATTTGTGCACGACATCTCCTTAGGGTTGTTGGGTTTTTGGGGACGATTCTGTGGCAAGCGAGCCGGACAAATCGTCCGGAGGTGCGATCGGTTTGATTTGCAATTCGGCGATGTGAATTGGACTAATTTCGACTCCCGCTGTCTCGACCTGGCGAGGCAGCGGGGCCGGATCGCGGACCAGCGCGATCGCTGCCTTCTCTTCGGCCGTGAGGGGCGAGGGCGATGGGAATGCGTCCTGCTTGGGCAGCGTTTCGCGAGTGGTCGAAGGCCTAGTTAACGCCTTGTGTGAGACAGACCGTTTCCCTGACGAGGGAAATGAATTCGTTGCCAGCGTCTCTCGTGAAATTGCGGCAGTGGTCACCGGAATGGTCGTCGCCGTGGCTTCGAGTGTGCTCCGATAAGAATTGTGACGCACAGCTAAGAGTAGAAAGATCAACAGGCAAGCGGCGGCTGGTAAGGCGAGCGTCCATGCCCAGGCTACCCGTTTTCGGCGCAGAGATTCTGCAAGCGCATTCGTGAGGATGCGTCGCACAAGACCGGGCCGTGTCTCGGTTGCGGAATAGCTGGATAGCGCGGCGTCAATGAGGTCGTCGAGTTCGCGGTCAGTTGGCATAGTGAACCTCGATTTGCGCGGCGAGCTTTTGTTTGAGGATTTGCCGGGCGCGCATGAGGCGGGTGCGGACGGTGCCTTCGGGAATGTCGAGGATGGCTGCGATCTCGCGCGAGTTCAACTCCTGGACTGTGGAAAGCGCGAGCGCCTGGCGCAGTTCTTCGGGGAGAGCGTCGATGAGGCGATGCACGGCTGCCTGTTGGTCTGCTCCGAGGAGAGCTTCTTCGGGATTCTGGTCCTGCGAGGGGAACTCGATCAGGATGTCGGCGTCGGTCCGATTATGCTTCGGGTTGGCGCGAATTCGGTCGATGGCTTGTCTCCACGCTGCGCGGGCGAGGAAGGCGCGCTCGTCTTTCATATTCCGCCAGGCGCTGGATCGATAGAGGCTCAAGAAAGTCTCCTGGGCAACGTCTTCGGCGTCGTGGGAGTTGCGGAGCATGGCGTAGGCGACCTGAAAGACGAACTTCGACTGCCGGTGAACTAGCAAGGCAAACGCTTCGTCTTCCTGCTGGGATCGCAAGTCCGCATAGCTCCTGATACCCACAGACGCGGGGCAAAGTCTCCCGCTCACCTGACTCTCAGGTGCGTTCACGCGCTAAGACGGGAGCGGAGGTTCAAGTGTTCAGATTTATTTTGACGACGGCTGGCGGCCGGTTTTGGCTAGAGCACGCCATTTGAGACCAACGTAGGCGAGGTAGGCGAGCTGAAGCCCCCAGGCGAAGCAGTAGGCGGCGATGAGGTGACGGTGGCCGAGAACGGATTCGTTCTGGCGGTCCCATGGGAAGAGCGAGGCGAGGGTGAGGAGGGGTTTTATCATGGTGCCACCTCGACTGTAGCGGGCGCGTGGAGGGAGCGGAGTGCGGCGGCTTCATCGATCTGCTGCTGGCGGCGCTCGACGGCGTAGCGGATGCTGACGACAAGGAGTGCCCAGGCCATCCACGCGTAGACGTTCCAAGTGACAGCCGGCATCATGCTGGGAGCGATGCCCGAGCCGGGTGAGCCGAAGAAGACCGGGGCGGGATGCTGAGTACGCCACCAGCGAGTCGACATGTAAACAATGGGTACGTCGATGTAGCCGAAGATGGCAAGCACGGCGGAGATGGTGCGCATCTGCGGGCCGCCGGAGAAATTTCTGAGCAGCAGATAGCTGACGTAGATCAACCAGAGGATGAGAGTCGAGGTGAGGCGTTCGTCCCACGTCCACCAGATGCCCCAGGCATAGCGCGCCCAGAGCGAGCCGGTGACCAAGCCGACAAGGCAGAAGACGACTCCCATCTCGGCGGTCGAGACGGCTACGGCATCGGCTCGGAGGGCCAGCGTCGGGCGCTTGTGGCGCGCGGCGAGGTAGACTACCGAGCCAATGAGATTCGCGCCGAAGCAGAGCGAGGTCATAATCCAGGCGGGTATGTGGTAGTAGAAGATGCGCTGGACGTTGAACATTGCCTCGTCGGCCGGCACGGTCATGGCGACGTGGAAACCGTAGCCGAGGAGGCCGAGGGCGATGATAGCGAGGATCCAGCGAAGGAGCTTCATGTTGGCTGCAAATGCAAGTTTAACGCAGTATGACGCTCCGGCTGCTGCTTGGTCGCGGACCGTTGCGCTGAATCGTTAGAACAGAACGGGCGGTACCAACTAGAATAGTGATAATCTAGTTGATATAGTCGATTTGCTTATCGAAGGAGTGTTTTTATGGCTTCGTGGCAGGTGCAGGAGGCAAAAACCCGCTTGAGCGAGGTGATCGAAGAAGCGGTGGCAAAAGGGCCACAGACGATTACAAGGCATGGAGTGGATCGTGCTGTCGTATTGTCGATCCGAGACTATCGGGCTCTGGTGGCCCACAAGCCGGACTTTAAGTCGTATCTGCTGGGCGGTCCTAAGGTCGATGAGTTCGAGGTTGTGCGGGACAGACAGTTGGGCCGGGAGATTGAGCTTTGAGTTCGGGTTCCGGCTACTTGCTGGATACCAATGTGATTTCTGAAACGCGGAAGTCGCGCGCCGACGAACGGGTTATGGCATTTCTAGCCGCGACGGACTCAGCTTCGCTTTTCTTAAGCGTATTGACGATCGGCGAGATGAGAAAAGGCATCGAGATGAAGCGGCTCGTGGATGCGGACGCTGCCTTTCGGATTGGGAAATGGATTGACGGAATCGAGTTGACATTTGCCGACCGGTTGCTCCCTATCGATGTCGAAGTGGTCAAGAAATGGGGCGTGTTCTCGGCGGACCGGAGCCGTCCCGTGATCGATACCTTGATCGCCGCTACCGCTTCAGTTCACGAGTTGACGCTGCTGACGCGCAACGCCTCCGATTTTGAGGGGCTCGGCATATCTTTGATCGATCCGTGGCATGCGTGAGCGATGCTCACTCCGCCTGGATCACAGTTTCAAAGAGCAGCAGGCTGACTGTCGTAAAGATGATGTCGTAGCCGGCTAAAAACTTGATCCACAGGGCGGGGTCGGCTTCTCCGGTGAGGATTCCGGTGGTGGCGAGCACCATGGCCAGCAGGGCTGGGATGTAGATCGGAAAGAGGATCAACGGCAGGAGAAGTTCGCGGTTGCGGGTGCGGATGGAGAGTGCGGCGAAGAAGGTTCCGTTCACAATAAGGGCCCAAGTCCCGAGCGGAAGGACGAGCAGGAGCGGCCAGGCCGGACCGACCGAGCGCAGATTGTAGAAGATGATGAAGAGCGGCGCGAGGATCGCTTGCACCACCGTTACAAAGAGGAAGTTCACCAACACTTTAGCGAGGAAGAGCGACGATGCCGGAGCGGGCGCCATCCGCTGCGCGTCGAGGACCTGATGGCGGAGTTCGCGAGACCAGGTCTGGTTGAGCGCGGTGATCGAGGCGAACATAGTGGCGACGCAGAGAATGCCTCCCGCGATCTGGCGGGAGACTTCGCGGGTGGGGTCGAAGGCGAGCGAGAAGAGCACCACGATGATGAGGGCGAAGAAGAGCATCGAGTTGATGGCGTCTTTGGAGCGCCACTCGATGCGGAGGTCGCGGATTACGTGGGTCAGCACGTACGATCGTGTCATTTGGTGAGATCGGTTACCGTGGTCGGAGCGAGCGACTCTGCGGCTTTGAGATAGTTGGCAGGGGTGAGGATGAGCTGGGTGCCTCGGGTTCCGGCGGAGACGGAGATAGTGTCGAAGAGTTCGAGGGTCCCGTCGACGAAGACTGGAAAGGCTTTCTTTGCGCCGAAGACGGTGACGCCGCCGCGGATGTATCCGGTAAGGGGCTGGACGTCTTTGATGGATGCCATCTCGGTTTTGCGCGTACCGGCGGCGTGGGCGAGCTTTTTGAAGTCGAGTTCGGCATTGCCGGGGACGATGGCGAAGAGGTATTCGCGCTCATGAGTCGCGCAGAGCAGTGTCTTGAAGACTTGCTCGGGCGGGAGGCCCATGTTTTCGGCGACGGCGATGGCGGAGAATTCTTCTTCGCCGAGATCGTAGTCGCGGAGCTCGTAGGCGATGCCGAGCGAGTCGAGGTAGCGGGCGGCGTTGGTCTTGGTGGTGGAGGTTTTCATGGAGTGGCTCCGACCTGTTGGTCGACCGAAATTACCGATCCGGCGTGCATGGTGACGAAGGCGTCGGCGAGCGGGGCGGCGAGGTCGCGCTGGTGGGTGGTGAGGATGATGGTGCGTCCCTGGGCGCGGAGGGTGGCGAGCAGAGCGAGCATCTGGCGGGCGCTGGCTGCGTCCATGTTGGAGAAAGGCTCATCGAGGAGCAGCAAGTCGGGCTGCGGCAAGAGCACTCGCGCCAATGACGCGCGCTGGCGCATGCCCTGTGAATACTGGCTGATGGGGCGAGGCAGAGCGGGGTCGAGGCCGGTGGCGCGCATGGCTTCTTCAGGTTGGAGACAAGGCCGCGTGCGGTAGAGGCTGCCGAAGTAACGCAGATTTTCGATGCCGGTAAGCTCGTCGTAGAGCATGGGCGCGTGAGACATATAGCCAATTCTGTCGCGCTGGTCGGACGGCGATTCGCCGAAGACAGTGATTGTGCCGAAGGTGGGGCGTAGGAGCCCGGCGATGGTGCGAAGGAGGGTCGATTTGCCGGCTCCGTTCTCGCCGAGGAGGATGTAGCAGCGGCCCTGTTCAAAGCTCATGTCGATCTTGCGGAGGGCGGCGAAGGTCCCGTAGAGGCGGGAGACGGTGGTTAGTTCGACGATCTTGGTTGGTTCGGGCACTTGGCTCGAGTATAGCGAGTCGGCGGGTCAGCGGCGGCGGCTCGATTGGAGTCCCTGATGATCCGGGGCGCTAATACTGAGGCCGAGAGAAACCGCAGATCTTTCCCCTTCGCTCTCCTCAGAGTCAGGATGACAAACTTTCGAGGGTTAGCGAGAAAGCGGCGCGGGATTTAGAGAAGCGGTGCCGGTCGCGGCCGCCGGCTTCGCGGTATTGGGCATTTCGCCAGGTTTAGGCGCGTATTTAGAGGCGCATTTGGCCTGAAGCTGTGTGGCGTGGAAGACCCCGTCGCGGCCGTAGGTGCCGATGGCGAGGGCCTGTGCGTTGTCTTTGAAGGTGTCGGGTGGGGGCTCGGTGCCCTTGTAGTCGACCTTGAGGCGGTTGTCGTTTTCGACGAGGACGAACTGCGCGGTGGTGCCGGCGTGTTCGATGGAGCCGGGGGCGACGTTGCCGGCGACGCGGAGATGGGTGGTGTAGGCCTTGTTGCCCATGCCGTGGAGCTCGGAGATGGTGACGTAGTAGCTTTTGTTGGCCTGAACTCCGCTGACCGCGAGATAGGCGATGGTGCCGACGATCACAACGACGGCGATGGCGATGCGGATGGCCTGGCTGCTGCTTTTTTGCATATCCTGCTCTTCTTTGAGGTTAGGCATCCTACTCATGTGAGTCAAGGAGCGTTATTGATTCTGTCTCAATGGCGGCCTTCGCGATGTGTCTGCCATCACGGGAGGAGCAGGGCATTGGCGCAAATCTTCGGTAGAACTCGGGGGTTATAATCCGGTCTGAAACGGTTCTTGCGACATCGTACTTTTCAACGATCCGAACGAGTGGGTTTTTCTCCAGAGGTGATTATGGCTTGGAACGGGAATCGAAATGGCGCGGCGGCAGCGCCGGCGAATGGCAACGGGACCGCAGAGATTCTGCGTCCGCGGGCGGAGTGGATCGTGAATCGCAAAACCGAGGTCGCTCGCACGGGTGACACCAATGTTTCGCAGATGCACTTTGCCCGGCTCGGTCGGATCACCGAAGAGATGGCCTTTGTTGCCGAGCGGGAAAAAATCGATGCAGCGTTGGTTCGCGATGAGGTTGCGGCGGGTCGGCTGATCATTCCGGCGAACATCAATCATCCTGAGCTGGAGCCGATGGGAATTGGCATCGCAACGCGGTGCAAGGTGAATGCGAATATCGGGAACTCTGCGATCACCTCGAATATTGATGAGGAGCTGCGCAAGCTGCACATGGCGGTGCAGTATGGTGCCGACACGGTGATGGATCTGTCGACGGGCGGGGACATTCCCGAGATTCGCGACACGATTTTGCGGCACTCGCCGGTGCCGATTGGTACCGTGCCGATCTATGAGGCGCTGAACCGGCTGAAGCGGCTGGAAGACCTCAACATCGATGTCTACCTCGAAGTGATCGAGGAGCAGGCGCAGCAGGGCGTGGACTATTTCACTGTCCATGCGGGTGTGCTGATCCAGTATGTGCCGATGGTGGCGAAGCGGATCACCGGCATTGTGAGCCGCGGCGGCGCGATCCTGGCGCAGTGGATGACGCATCATCACAAGCAGAACTTCCTTTATGAGCACTTCGACCGCATCACCAAGGTGATGGCGAAGTATGACGTGAGTTATTCACTCGGCGACGGGCTGCGTCCGGGGTCGATCGCCGATGCCAGCGACGAGGCACAGTTTGCCGAGCTGAAGACGCTGGGTGAGCTGACGAAGAAGGCTTGGGAGTCGGACGTTCAGGTGATGATCGAGGGGCCGGGCCATATTCCGCTGGACAAGATCGAAGAGCAGGTCACGAAGGAGGTCGAGCTTTGCCACGGCGCTCCGTTCTATACGCTGGGGCCGCTGGTGATTGATATTGCTCCGGGCTATGACCACATCACCTCTGCGATTGGAGCGGCGATGATTGGCTGGCATGGGGCGTCGATGCTTTGCTATGTGACTCCGAAAGAGCATCTCGGCCTGCCGAACGAGAAGGATGTGAAGGACGGCATGATCGCCTACAAGATCGCCGCGCATGCGGCCGACGTAGCGCGGCACCGGCCTGGTGCTCGCGACCGCGACGATGCGATCAGCTATGCGCGGTACACGTTTGACTGGGAGAAACAGTTTGCGCTGTCGCTTGATCCGGAAACGGCGCGGGCGATGCATGATGAGACCCTGCCGGACGATTACTACAAAGAGGCGGCGTTCTGCTCGATGTGCGGGCCAAAGTTCTGCTCGATGAACTGGTCGAGTAAGGTGGACGAGTTCAATGCGAAAGAGCATGGGCTGGTGAAGAAAGACCTCACGGAGCTGGTGAATTTGCAGGCGAGCGTGGTGAGCGCGAAAAACTAGTCGAAGTCCGAAAAATTAACCGTCGATTGATGCTGTCTGACTCCGGCGAACATCTTTTGTTTGTATAACGAGGGCCTGACGGTCCAATATGGTTTGCGGATTCCCGGCCTTGAGGCCGGTTTCCGCTTAAGGAGAGTACGAGATGGCGTCCCTGACAGAACTTCCGGCGTGGAAAGCGCTGGGCGAGCACCATAAGCAGATTGAGCCGATTCACTTGAAGGAGCTGTTCGACAAAGACCCAAAGCGGGCGAAGAAGTTTAACGTTGAGGCTGCCGGGCTCTTCCTCGACTACTCGAAGAACCGGATCACTGAGGAGACGGTGAAGCTGCTGATCCAGCTTGCCGAGGAATCGGGGCTGACGGCGCGCAGGGATGCGATGTTCTCGGGAGAGAAGATCAACATCACCGAGAAGCGGGCGGTGCTCCACGTCGCCTTGAGGGCGCCGAAGGGCGAGAAGATCGTTGTCGATGGCGAGGATGTTGTTCCCGCCGTCCATGAAGTGCTGGACAAGATGGCCGCTTTTTCAGAGCGGGTTCGCTCGGGCGCGTGGAAGGGTCATACCGGCAAGCCGATCAAGAACATCATCAATATTGGTATTGGCGGATCCGATCTTGGTCCAGTGATGGCGTATGAGGCGCTGAAGCACTATAGCGACCGCACGCGGGTCTTCCGTTTCGTGTCCAATGTGGATGGTGCGGACTTTGTCGAGGCGACGGTTGACCTCCAAGCCGACGAGACGCTGTTCATTATCTCTTCGAAGACGTTCACGACGCTGGAGACGATGACCAATGCCAACTCCGCGCGGGAGTGGGCGTTGAAGGGGTTGGGCGGCGATGAGTCGGCGATTGCGAAGCACTTTGTTGCGGTCTCGACCAATGCGGAGAAGGTGAAGGCCTTTGGCATCGATACCGCGAACATGTTCGGCTTCTGGGATTGGGTGGGCGGTCGGTACTCGATGGATTCGGCGATCGGGCTGTCGTCGATGCTGGCGATCGGGCCGGAGAACTTCAACGCCATGCTGGCCGGTTTTCATGAGATTGATGAGCACTTCCGCACTGCGCCGCTGGACAAGAACCTGCCGGTGCTGCTGGGCCTCCTGGCTGTTTGGTACAACGACTTCTTTGGCGCGCAGACGGTGGCGATTCTGCCGTATGAGAACTACCTGAAGCGCTTCCCTGCTTACCTGCAGCAGTTGACGATGGAGAGCAATGGCAAGCACGTGACGCTCGACGGCTCGCATGTGAACTACGACACCGGGCCGATCTATTGGGGCGAGCCGGGGACGAATGGGCAGCATTCGTTCTATCAGCTGATTCACCAGGGGACGCGGATCATTCCCGCCGATTTCATCGGTTTTGTGAAGGCGATCACGCCGCTGGGCCGGCATCATGACATTCTGCTGGCGAACGTCTTTGCGCAGACTGAGGCGCTAGCGTTTGGGAAGACTCCAGACCAGGTGAAGGCGGAGGGTACTCCGGATTGGTTGATTCCGCACCGGGTCTTCGAGGGCAATCGGCCTTCGAATACGATCATGGCCGAGCAGCTCGATCCGAAGACGCTGGGCAAGCTGGTGGCTCTGTATGAGCATTCGGTGTTCACTCAGGGCGCGATCTGGCAGATCGATTCGTTCGATCAGTGGGGCGTGGAGCTGGGCAAGGTGCTGGCGCAGAAGATCCTGGGTGAGATTGAGGATGCCAAGGCTCCGCTGGCGCATGACAGCTCGACTACGGCGCTGATTGAGCGGTATCGGAAGTTGAAATAGCTGGTCAGCGTTGCCGATCCGGTTGGGAGGGTACCCTCCATCTCTGTGAGGAACGCGTTTGTTTTGTTGGGCTTAAGTTGTCTAGACAACCACTTCGTAGCTCATTCTAAACGACTTACCCGCAGATACGTGCAAACAATGGAGTTATAAGCATTTTCCTGGGCTGAGGCCGCTTTCCTCCAAGGCTGCAACCTCCACTCTTCTGGCATGGAAAAAGGCGGCTTGCGCCGCCTTATCTGACTTATTTGATCTCTATATATCCAGTTTATCAGGTTGAGGGGTTTCACTACGCCAAGTTAGTAAGTGGTCTATCTTGTTGATCTAGGCTGGGTTAAAGGGCCTGTTTACCTTCTCGCTACTTGACAGTTTTTGAGGGAAGGTCAGGTTGCATGTCCGGGCAGCATCATTTCTTCTCGGGAAATAAGACCGCGTCTTTTGGCTCCTGCATGACCGAAAGAATGTTCTCGGCTACTTTCTCAAGTAGTTTCGTTCCCCAGAACGGGTCGTCCTTGTCGTAGTAGATCACGCGCACATGACGCAGGTCGAATGGGACGTCCTCCTCGTTCGCTTTGGAGCATACGAGTATGACGGGCTTGTGAAGCGCGTGAGCGAGGCCAAGTTCATAAAGCACGTTGGCATTGCGGTTTGTGAGCTCTGCCAATAGAACTCGGGCTGAAGTGATGCCCTTCCATATCTGATCGATGATTTTCCCCGTGCCGTAGAGGTCGGCGTCAGCCCGGTCTGCCTTTACTTTGGCTTTCTCAATCGCGGGTTTATAGATGCTGTCGTAGTAGCCGCCGACGGGATTGGCAAACGGCATCATGACGAAGCATGTGTCGTCGGCGGCCACAGTCAACCCCTTGGACAGTTTCCTTATCTGCTCCTCGCCAACCTGTGTGCTGGTGTCTGCTGGGGACGAAACATCCAAAACACGGAACTTGCCATTGCTCAGTACTTCCAGAAGCTCCGCTTCCTTCAGCGTTTTGGTGAATATTTGGATGAACTCGTTGACCTGGTCACGGGGAACATTGAACGAATCCACCAGTGTGTTAACGAGGAACTCGGAGTCAGGAAGATTCTCGCTGCGATATTTGGTATAGACCTCGGAGATGACCGGAGCATTCATTACGGCCTGGCGCATCGCGATCAGCTTGTCCTTTGGGTCTTGTGGACGAACGATCTTGCGCGTTAGGTCTGTTGGTTTGATTTGCCCTGGAGAAGGGCGCTCCAGCAATCCATACTTGAGGGCAGAGCTGATCTCGACGGCAACTTCGCCGGTCCAGCCAATTTTGGCGTAGCCCGCCCCCTCACGGTCGGTGCACGCTTCACCAGCATTCTGGTCGATGATGGCTTGCGGAATTCTAAGGCAATCGAGGATCGAGTCTTTGGGATACTTTACGCGCGCGCCCCGGGAGCCACCTCCAGCGGTGGCTTCCTTTGTCGCGGTCTTTTTCTTCTTGGCGGCGGCCTTCTTCTTGGCTTGCTTCTTGGCCCGGGCGGCTGGGGTTCGTGCTTCAGTTTCGAATGCGGCGGTGCTGGACGGTGGTTGCCCTTCATTACTTTCGGCCATGAAACGAACTCCTGTCGCGCAGCGGTCTGCCCTAGCTGTGGCAGACCTCAGTTATTCTACCCGGGTTGGTCGGCTTATCGTCAGTGATCCTGCAGCTCAACATACAAGGGCCCCTACGACGATCTATTCCTCAAGCGTTCAAATATTTGGTCTCTGCTAAGTATCGGCGACAGAATGGCTCTCCGTGTGAGGATCGAGGGAATGAATCATGGCAATGGCGAAGAGGGAGTTGACCAGCCCGAGAAACGAGAGACCAAAAAGCAGCTTTGCAAGGAGGATCGACCATGGTGCCCATGCTTTCTCAATGGCTTGATCTGTTGCGCCGTTCCCGCCTAGGATTTCGTCGTCTGTTGCCCCGGCGTAATTCTCGTTCGCCCAACCGGTCCTCACAAAGCCAACAATTACGCGAATTTCTCTCTTCGATCCTGTGTCGTAGACGCTTTTCACAATCGCTAGATCGAGCAGCAGCATTCCGATGAGGCATAAGAAGCAAATCCGCACCATCGGGATTAGCATCTTTCGCAATTTGGCTAGCGCACTCATCCGGATCGCAAAATAGGCGGCAATCACCGACGCCCAGAATATTCCCATTATGTACGAAGCGTGGGTCTCTCCAAACGGCGGCGCGAGATATCTGTAGACGGGGAACGAGCCCGCGAAGAGAAAAAAAGATGCCGTTCCCACTCCTGTGACCCATGTTCTTCTGAAAGATCGATCAATACGCTCTCTAGTTTCTTCGATAGCCATGGCCGGCTCTTGTCATTCCACGTACCATTCGTCTGCGGTTGGATCGTCCTTGCACCACACCGCCACTCGGCGTTCAGGTTGGCGAAAGAGGTCGCGGTCAAAGTCAATTGTCTTTGCTGTTGTGGGATCGCTTACTTTAAAGTGAATTCGCGCTTTTGTCAGATGAAGAATCTTGTCGGTCCTATCCGTCTCGGGCGGATAACCCTTTGCACCGTACTCGATTTTCGAGTGCGTCGGACACGACTTGATCTCCAGGGCCACGTACAACAGTTTCGTGTTCTCGACATCGGTGAGTGCATCCCAGATTGTCTCGACCTCGTGGAGAAGGGCGCTGGCATTCCTCCTTGATATCTCGCTGTGGTCAGGGCCGCTCGCCGGGTTGAATGCTGCCGGGCGCTCCCGCACCGCCCCAGTTTTTAAACTTGGATTGGTGAGGTTGAGTTCTAGCAGTCTCTCTTCCAAATCGTGTGTAAATATTTGAATACGTAACGCCTGACTTGGCTGGCCTTCCGAGTTTTTCAAAAGATGCTCACGAGCACTTCGGATAACGGCTAACGTGTTCTGCTGCGTATTCAAAAGATTATGTTCCGAGATAGACCCATCACAGACGGTGCCATGGAGGCGCATAACTATCTTCTTCATTCCTTCGGCTGCTTTATGCAGTTCTTTGACATCTTCCACGCTCAAGGCGGGATCTTGGTTTTCCCAATGCTCAATCGCCGTCTTGGTTAATGTCACATTTTTCTCTGATATCAGCCTCGGTGGCTGCTTTCCAGGGTCGTAGCCATTCGATAAGCGGAACTGTGTTTCTGTGCTTGTCTCCACTGCGAAGTCTACGTTCCGACTTAGGTCGACGCGCACCTTGCATGTGCCGCCCCCGCCCGTAAAGCCAGGGATATATGCGCTCAAAATCCGGCCTTTCTCCGAATGACGAAGCGGGGACTTTGTAGCCCCGCCAAACCGCAGGTTATCTTGGGTTACGCAAGTGACTGAAACCCACAGATAATTGCTATCTCGCTCGACCGGAAGAGAAACGCTGACTTTAATTTGTTGCTCCTGCTCTTGGCCGATTTCCGGCTGTGAGACCGAAACGAGAAGCAGCGGCGGGTCATTGTGTGGGCTTGGCTCGACGACCGCGGGACATTCCTGTGGCAGAAGTGGGCGACTCAGAATCATCAGAGACAGAGTCAAAGCGGCTGTGCGAGGAGTATGAGGCGACAACGTTATGGGGCCAAAAAATCGCACAATCGCCTGCTTCTATATTGCTTGATGGGCATCATTATGCGGCAGAATCCGTAGAAAATCTACTTATGTCTGAGAGAGCGAACTTTCCTTCCCACCTTGCCACCACGACACTCGCTAAGCAATTCCCAGTGACGTTGATGGAGGTGCGGCCCATGTCCATTAGGGCGTCGACTCCGAGGATTAGTACGATTGGTTCAACTGGCAGGTGGAAGCTGGCGGCGGTGGCCATGAGGACGACGAGGCTGGCGCGGGGAACTCCGGCGACTCCTTTGCTGGTGAGCACCAGCGTGGCGAGCATGATGAGCTGGGTTTGCCAGGGGAGATGGATTCCTCCGGCCTGGGCGACGAAGATCGAGGCGAGCGCGAGGTAGATGGCGGTGCCGTCGAGGTTGAAGCTGTAGCCGGTGGGGATGACGAAGGCGACGATGTTTTCGGGGACGCCGAGGGTCTCCATGTTCTCCATCGCGATGGGCAGCGCGGCCTCGGAGGTGGCGGTGGAGAAGGCGATGAAGGCGGGTTCGGCGACGGCGGCGAGGAAGCGGCGGAGGGGCGCGCGGGCGATGAGCGCGGCGGGGAGCATTCCGACGAACATGAAGGCGATGAGCGCGGCGTAGAGGGTGGCGACGAGCTTGGCGAGGCCGAGGATGGCTCCGGAGCCGGAGTGGGCGATGGTGTAGGCGAGCGCGGCTCCGACGGCGATGGGCGAGAAGTACATGACGAGGTTGGTGAACTGGAACATCGCCTTGGTGAAGGACTGGATGACGGTGAGCAGGGGGCGGCGGGTCTCTTTGGGGAGGCGGGTGAGGGCGAGCCCGAAGAGGACGGCGAAGACGACGACCTGGAGGATTTCGTTCTCGGCGATGGACTTGGCGAGGTTCTCGGGGAAGACGTGGAGGAGGAATTGGTCCCATTTGGGGATCGCGGATGCTGGTGCAGGGGCGTTTGCGGGGAGGATGCTGATGCTTGAGGTGGCTGTCGATGGCGGGAGTGAGATGCCGACTCCGGCGCGGGTGATGTTGATGGCGGCGAGTCCGACGAGGAGCGCGATGGTGGTGAGGATTTCGAAGTAGATCAGGGATTTGATGCCGAGGCGGCCGACCTCTTTGAGGCTGCCGTGGGCGGCGATGCCGGAGATGAGGGTGCCGAGGATGAGCGGCGCGACGATGGTCTTGACTAGACGCAGGAAGATGTCGCTGAGGACGTGGAGGTTGAGGGCGAGGGATGTTGCGTCGAGGCCGAGCTCGACGCCGGCGAACATGGACCAGAGGATCCAGACGGTCATGTTGCGGCGGAGGATGGCGTAGATGGCGGCGACTGCCAGAGCTACGACTCGGAGGCCTGCTCCGGCGATGTGAGAGTGCAGAAGGAGAGCTGCGCCGACTCCGGCGAGATAGATGGCTGCCGGAATGAGCAATGAGACTGGATCTGGCTTCTTTCGCAGATGCTGCTTCGCTTCTTCCATGGATTTCGCAATCTTACCTTGTGAGGGGGAGATCGCTATCCCACTCAAGCCGAAGAACGGCTTGAATGGGCACCCCGACATCTCTCGTGGTTTCGTTCCAGATTTAGGAATTTTGGTGGGAGCGGGTACCTTGGAGTTATGCCTGCTATTGCTTATCTGGAATGCTCTCGTTGCCGTGCTCATATTTTCGCTGAAACTCCGCAGACGCTTTGTCCGGTTTGCCCGACTCAGCCGGCGGGGTCGCTTTATGTTCGGTATGACTTTTCTTCGCTGATTGGTTCGTCGCCGGAGGCTGTGATTGCGCGAGGTTCGGCGGCTCATCCGTCGTTGGGAATGTGGCGCTATCGCGCGGTCTTGCCGGATGTGGAGCCGGTGACGTTGGGTGAGGGTTGGACGCCGATGCTGCGGAGCACGCGGTATTCGGGCGTTTATCTGAAGGAGGAAGGCAATAATCCTACGGGCAGCTTTAAGGCGCGGGGTCTGGCGTTGGCGGTGACGATGGCTAAGCACTATGGTCTGCGCAAGCTGGCGGTGCCTTCGGCGGGGAATGCGGCTGGCGCCTTGGCGGCTTATGCGGCTGCTGCGGGGATGGAGGCGCATATCTTCATGCCGCGCGATGTTCCGTTCGCGAATTACGTCGAGGCGGTCGCCTATGGCGCTAATGTGACGCTGGTGAATGGGCTGATCTCCGATTGCGGGCGGATGGTGGCTGAGCGCAAGGCGGCGGAGGGATGGTTCGATGTTTCGACGTTGAAGGAGCCTTTCCGGGTGGAGGGCAAGAAGACGATGGGTTATGAATTGGTGGAGCAGCTTGGCTGGGAGTATCCCGATGCGGTGTTTTATCCGACTGGCGGCGGGGTTGGGCTGATTGGGATGTGGAAGGCGTTTGGCGAGCTGGAGGAGCTGGGTTGGGTTGCGCCGGGCAAGCGTCCCAAAATGATTGCTGTGCAGGCGGCGGGGTGCGCTCCGGTGGCGCGGGCTTATGACGCAGGCGAGAAGGCGAGTCAGATGTGGCAGGATGCGGCGACGTTTGCTTCAGGGTTACGAGTGCCGAAGCCGTATGGCGATGCGATCATGCTGGAGATATTGAAGGAGTCTGAGGGAATCGCGATGGCGGTGAGCGATGAGGTGATTCTGGCTTCGATTCTGGATTGGGCGCGGAATGAGGGGATATTTCTTTCGCCTGAGGGCGCGGCTGCGACGGCGGCTTACGACCAGTTGATCGAGGATGGATTTCTGAAGACTTCCGACAGAGTGGTGATCTTCAATACCGGTGCGGGGTTGAAGTACACCGATGTGACCGCGGAAGCGATGGGGTTGAAGCGACCTTCGGCCAGATAGTTGGTTTTCAACTGCCGGTCTTTCAAGTGCAGGCGGCTCTGTGTGTCACTCGTCGAGTTGGGGCGTGCGGTATGCTCCCATCAGCCTGGAGATGAGAACGGCAAGGTACAGGACGCCGAGGATTCCTTCGATGACAGTAATGCTTCGGGCTTCTCCGGAGACGGGAGTGATGCCGGCGGCGCCGAGGGAGCTGATCGTGCCGAAGCTGTAGTAGATGAAGTCGAAGCGGTCGGGGACGGTGTGCAAATTGGTGGACGGGTCGAGATGGAATGCGTGCGGGTCGAAGCTGGAGATGAGTCCGTAGATGCTGGTAAATCCGAAGCCAACCAAAAGGTAGATGCAGAGCGCTCCGAAAACCGTTTCGGCATTCGGCTTCTGGTGAGAGAAGACGCGGCGGAAGATGACAACGACGATGAAAACGTCGAAAGCCAGACTCAGCATGATGCGGATGACGGACAAGGCGCTGGCGTCGAACTCGAAGAGGATTACGCGGCCCAGGAAGGCGGGCACGGCGAGCAGTGCGGCGATCAACAGCATGCCGCGACGGAAGCTAACCGCGTAAACGGCAAGCAGGACGGCGGCCGACCCGAGAAACCGAAAGAGGTAGTAGCGGGAGCCGTTGCCCTCCGTGTATGGGTAAAGAACAAGGCTTGCCAGCAGAAAGAGGAAGAGCAGGAAGAAGCGGCGGGCGGCAAGCATCTCGGCGTGTTTGGATTTCAGCAGTGAGAGTCTAGGCTTGTCCGGCATGGGCCGCTTGTTCCTGCGCCTGATGGTATATCACTGAGGGCCGTTCTTAGGAGTGCCGGAGATCTCTGGTGAGCCCGGGGCAAACGGCGTGTTTGCAGGAAGAAATTCGATTGGGATGCCTGGGAAGAGCGGTTGCAGCCATTTGGCGCACCACTCCATTCCTGCTTCTTCAGACACCTCGTGCCCGATGAGGATGAGCGCTTTGTGGCGTCCCTGGGCAACAGCGTCGCGCACGTACTCGACGGTCTCCCACTCCGAGGCTTCACCTGCGACCAGCACATCGACATCCGCACGCTCCAAGAACCTCACTTGTTTGACTTCGCCAGAGGCGCCCGGAAGCAAGGCAACTCTGGAAACAGCCATTGCACGATCGCCGACAACGCGGAAGGTCTGTGCGCCGAGTTTCTGTTTGATGTTTGCTTCGAGGCCGGCGACTGTAGTTGGCGGAAGCGCGAACACGTGAGGGTCCGCGGAAGTCTGATACTGCTGCCAGCCGAGCTTGGCAGTAGCGCCTTCCAGGATTCCGTCAGGATTACGAAGATGCCAGAGATCGTGAAAACGCCAGACTACGAGATGATGGTCACCGGATGAAGGCCTCTTTCTGCGCTTGCACGGGGTTGTTGCCGAGTAGAGGCTTATCGTCCGTGTGGGTGTAAAAGGTGGGCTCGTGAGTGATGATCAGGTTGTGTCCGTCTGCTGCAGCTTTTTGAAGCACGGCATAGGTGTCGAGAAAGGTTGTCACAATGCCGGTTACTTTCTCGTCGGGATCACCGCCTTTGAAGGTGTCGACTGTCTGCGCAGGTGGTTGGGCACCCGTAGCCTTTTGGATACGCTCGATAACCTGACGTGCCGTGAGTTGTTGGGCCGGAGCGGAAAGACTTGCCAACAGAGCGGCGCAAGCCAGCCACTTTCGTCGAGTTGGTCGAGACCGTCTCATCGGTTTGCCTTATCGGCCTTGCGTATGAGCGCTATGAGGAAGCGGTGAAGGGCTTAGACGGACTGTTGTTCTTCGCGGGAACTGCTGATCGTGAAGGGTATCTGTCAAGGGCGCATCTGGATAGGTGGCAAGCAGTCTGCCAACGCACAGAAGCAACGAGGCTGCCACACTGGCAGCCTCGGGTGTGGTGCTTTGCTGAACGCCCTTACTTGGCGAAGGACGCGATAGCGGACGCTTCGTCGTCCTTGACGTCGAAGACGGTGTAGAGCTTGGTGATCTGGAGCAGGTCGTGAACCTTCTTGGTGAGGTTCAGCAGCTTCAACTCTCCGCCCTGGTTGCGGACGGTGGTGTAGGCGCTGACCAACTCGCCGATGCCCGAGCTGTCGATGTAGTTGACGTCGCCAAGATTCAATAGGATGTGCTTGGCGCCCTTGGAGAGCAGGTCACGGGTGGCGTCGCGTAGCTGAACACTGCCCTCGCCAAGGGTAATGCGTCCGCTTAAGTCGAGAATGGTGATGCCGTCTACCTGACGGGTGCTGAGTTTCAAGCTCACGTAAAGATCCTCCTTGAATATCTTAACTAAGACTGCCTAACCGAAAACGTCGAATGGGACGATCGAGTCCATTGCCTACTGTGCCGCTCCCAGATGCTTGATGAGGGTGAGTTCCGTGCCTGGATTGAGCAACTTGAAGTGTACCTCATCCATGAACGAGCGAATGAGGAAGATGCCGCGGCCCGAGCCGCGGAGAAGATTTTCCGGCGCGAGCGGGTCAGGGAGTGTCGCCGGATCGAGACCGACCCCCTGGTCGGAAATGCTGATGATTAGGTCGGAACCGGTGTTCTCAAACGAAGCGGTGATGTGTTTTTGAGGATCGTAGGAGTTGCCGTGGAGGACGGCGTTGACCGCCGCTTCGCGGACCGCCATGGTGATGCGGTAGATTTCGTCCTCGTCGATGCCGGCTTTCTTGGCCATCTCCTCAGCCATCTGCTCGACCCGGTTCACGCTGTCCAGCGAGGACTCGAGTGTGTAGGTAATTCGGCCTGCCTGTGATTCCTTCAATTGCCGACCCTCGGGCGTTGCCATAAGACCAGGCGGAGCGGCCTTGCTCCGCATTCACGAAGTGTGCTTGTCGAAGGCGGCAATGTCAAGGGGCGGAGTTCTTTAGCGCGAATCGAAGAGCAAAATCTGGGGCATGTCGGAAACGAGGTCGCGTCCGCTCCGGCGCCAGTTCGCGGTAAGGGAGATTCAGACGGGTCAACGCGACTCCTGTATTATTGCCGGGTTTGACGGATAGGAGATTGCTATGACACTTGGATATCTCACCAGGTGAAGTCCAGGACCGCCGCCGATTTTGACGGCTGAACGAAAGGGGAGAGCTAATGAAAAGATCGCAAATGAGGTTAATCATTCAGTGCTGCGTCGGTTTATACGCACTCGTGTTGATTGGAGCAGCAACTCCGGCAAATGCA
>CAWGZE010000050.1:0-80663 GCA_963826855.1 uncultured Acidobacteriaceae bacterium | reverse complement strand
TAGGCAGCCATCATCCCGTACTCGATGCCGTTATGCACCATCTTCACGAAGTGACCGCCGCCGCTCTCGCCGCAGTGGAGGTAGCCGTCTTCAGCTGTACTCTTGATGCCTTCGCGGTTGGGGGTACGTGGAATGTCGCCGATGCCGGGAGCAATCGTCTTGAAGATGGGGTCGAGATGCTCGACGACCGAGGTGTGGCCGCCGATCATCATGCAATAACCGCGTTCCAGGCCCCAGACGCCGCCCGAGGTGCCCACGTCAACATAGTTGATTCCTTTGGGTGCCAACTCCTTGGCGCGCCGGATATCGTCAATGTAGTAAGAATTGCCACCATCGATCAGAATGTCGCCCGCTTCAAGATGAGGCACGATCTGGGCGATCGTCTGGTCGACATATCCGGCCGGGATCATCAACCAGATCGCGCGAGGTTTGGTCAGCTTGCTGACGAAGTCTTCCAGCGAAGTCGACCCAGTGATCTCCTTCTTCTCGCTCGCCAGCTCCTCGACAACCTTCGGTGACATGTCGAAGACCACACATTCGTGGCCTTTTTTCGCCAGGCGCCGGACCATGTTGGCACCCATCCTACCCAAACCCACCATTCCAAGTTGCATAGATCGCTCCAATCCAAAGTGTTTGCTGTTTTGCTTGAAACCAACGCCGCCGCGGACAAATGTAGTCGCGCACATATCTTACATAATCAGCAACGAATGGCGATTAAGGCTGAGAAACCACTCCCGCTATGTCGTGCCAACCGTTTGGATGAGACAAACTGGCCTCCGGGGCATCAAGTGCGAAGCACGTTCGGCGGAGAATATCCCAGAAGTTCGAGATGCCGCAAATTCCACGAAAATCTAACGGGTCGTCTTTGCGGGCCACGATTCCGCATGAACCATGCCACGCCCCTCTTGAACAACGATTAATTGTCGCGCCTTTACCTGAGGAATCTTTTCTATGCCTCCATTTGTCCAATGGACCTCAAGATCGGCCGTCTTCGACTCTCCAAGACCGAAGTGCAAGCGACGGTCATTGACAGAATAGAAGCTTGATTGTGCGGTCACGCTTTGGGCTTGGACTCTTCCGCCGTAGCGAGCGATCACATTGGAGCCGATTGCACTGCGATTCGTCTTCGTGCCTACGAGACGCACCTTAACCCAATTGCGGTCGCCTTTGAGATCGTTGCGAAGCAGCGAGGGCGGCTCGTTCAGGTTGACGACGACAATGTCAACGTCGCCGTCGTTGTCGAAGTCGCCAAAAGCGCACCCCCGGCTACAATGGGCGGCGCCGATTCCTGGGCCTGCTTCATCGATGAGCTCCTCGAACTTGCCATTGCCGAGATTGCGAAAAATCAGGCGAGGACTCTTCAAGGGGTATTCGGGTAACCGTGCTTCGATCTCTGGATACACGGACCCGGTCGCGGCGAAGATATCTGGCCAGCCGTCGTTGTCCAGATCGGCGAACCCTGTACCCCACTGAATGAACCGGGTCTCGACGCCGAGACTCGCGTTCAGAGTTTCGTCGGTGAACATCCCCGTCCCATCGTTTCGGTAGAGCACATCTGTATCGTCGGAGAAGTGGGTCTTGAGGATATCGAGATGGCCTTGGAGCATGTAATCGCCGATTGCCACACCCATGCCGGCCTGTTCTTTCCCGTCATCGCTAAAGGCGACACCTCGTTCGGTTCCTTCTTCGCGAAAGGTCCCGTTGCGTTGATTCACAAAAAAGAGGCTAGGCGTCGAGTCGGATGCGACGTACAGATCCGTCCAGCCATCACCGGTGAAATCGGCCGCAACCGCAGTCATCGCATAGCTAGACGTCGCCGCCGCGATACCGCTCGCGATCGTCACGTCGCGAAAGGTGCCGTCGCCCTGGTTCTTGTAAAGGTAGTTTCGAGCGAAGGGAAGCCCGTTTGGCCCGCAGTTCACCGGGATTCCCTTGTAATTGCACATCGGATTGTCGCCGGGCTTTGGAATGTGCGCGAGATCGATCTTCACGTAATTCGCCACGAACAAATCGAGATGCCCGTCGCGGTCATAGTCTAAAAAGGTACACCCCGATCCCCAGCGGGGAGGTCCGCCGTATAGGAGTCCCGCAGATTCAGTGACATCGGTGAATGTCCCATCACCATTGTTCTTATAAAGAACGTTTTGTCCGTAGTAAGTGATGAAGATGTCTTCGAAACCATCGTTGTTATAGTCGGCAATGGTGACTCCACTAGCCCAGCCTGTCCGATGCAGGCCTGCCTTCTCCGTCACATCGGTGAAGGTGCCATCACGGTTGTTCTTGTATAGGCGGTTGGTCGATCCCGGCACCGGATCGATGCGAGTTCCGCAGAGAAGGAAAATGTCGAGCCAGCCATCATTGTCATAGTCGAAAAAGGCGACCCCGCATCCTACGGTTTCAAAGATGAACTGTTTGCGATCGACCCCACCGTAGATGACGGGGGCAGTGAGTCCGGCTTGAGCCGCGACGTCGGTGAAGCTGGCGAGGAACGGAATTCCGGACGGCTTTCCTCTCGGTTGCGGTGTAACCCCTCGGGAAGCAATGCCCTGGGCGATTGCCATAGTAGAGGAAGCCGCAGCCATCAGCAGGAACTCGCGCCGGTTGAATGCTTCAGGGTGAGGCATAGGAATCGATAGACGAACGCGGATGGACGAAGTAGAAACCACTCAGTGTGTCAACAAGAGTTCACGACGTGGACAAGACGAGACATCATCCTACTCTGACTTGGCTGCAGCGCCGGGGTTTGCTGCGTCCGGTGGCCTGGGGCCAGACATCTTGTCGATGATCGACTCCTGTTCCTTTTGATGAAGAGACTTGGTCTTGAAGAATTCGGCATCTGCTTTTTCCTTTTCGCCGATAGACATATAGACGCGCCCGAGCCGATAGTGAGCGTCGGGTTCCGACGGATCGAGCCTCTCGGCTTCTTTGAATGCGGCGATGGCAGCGACGTTGTCTTTCTGTGCCGCCTCCACACACCCAAGGTCGAAGTAGGCGAGTCGCAGGTCATGGCGCAGGGCGATGGCCTTCTGAAGTTCGCTTCGCGCAACATCGTTATCATTGTCGCGGTAGGCGATATCGCCGAGATAGGCATAGGATTGTGCGCTGTTCGGGTCGTTCTGAATCTCTCTCTGGAATTCGGGAGTTGCATGTTCATAATCCTGGGTCTTCCAGTAAAGATATCCGAGTCCAAAGTGGACGTTGGGTTGGGCGGGATTTGCCGCTGCAGCCGCGGAGAACTCCGCAATGGCTTCTTTTGTCTTGCCGGTGCCGTCGTAGGCCTCGCCGAGCAATATATGTGCCTCAGCTGAATCAGGATCGAACTCCAGGACCCTGCGAGATTCCGAAAGGGCGCAATCGGGATTCTTGCTGTGGAGACACGACTCGGCCAGCATGTAGTGAAGCTCACGGCTGGAAGGGTTGGTCGCACTGGCCGCAACGAGATGTGGCATCGCCTTGGCGAACTCGCCTTCCCCGAAGTAGCTCATGCCCAGCAGCGTCTCCAGGCGAGGATCGGGTGGGTTGGCGGTCGCGGCCGAGTTGAATGACGGGATTGCGGCAGAGAAGTTTCCCTGCTTGAACTCGGCGAGTCCGAGGTTCAGTTCGATATCCGGCTGGTGCGGTCGAAGAGCCAGCGCCTTGCGATAGGCGCTGACCGCTTCCGGATATTGACCGAGGTGCGCCAGGGTGAGCCCGAGGTTCGCTTGTGCGATGAAATCGGAAGGGTGCAGTTCGGCGAGTTCGGCCCAGGCTTGCTTTGCTTCCTGAAATTTTCCTTCCTGGGTGAGCTGCATAGCTTGCTCATTCGTGACGGTCTGAGAGAACGCCGAATACACACAGCCAAGCGTTGATAGTGTGACGAGCAAAGTAAGGCGGGTCAGCGAAGCTTCTGTGCGGGGAAACATCAGGAGGCTTGTAAGAGGACTCTGCATAGAGCGCCGGATCACTTTAAGTCTCGCATTCCCGTCAGCAGCTGGCTAGATATGGAAACGGACTTTGCAGCAGCTTCGAGATTGGGCTACCACACTTCGACGGCCAGTATCCTCGGAGAACCTCCAACCCCATTGACGACGTCCAACCCAAGCACGGCCTCGAAGTCATGGTCTCGAAAACCGGGGCCAACCCGCCTGCGCAGTTCCTTCAACAGATTTGGGTCGACCAAGAACTTACCGGCCGACGCGGTCCCGCTCATCCCGATGCCCGCAACCACGACCTGGACCTGTCTTGTCGATTCGTCGTGAAAGCGGGCGACGAGAGCGTAGTCACGTTGAACGGCCGGGTAGCGCTTCTCGAGGTCGACCGACCAATCCTTCTTATTCGGATTCTTGCTATCCACGATCCAGTATTGCTCTTGATTGGTGCCGGAAAAGCGGTAGCGCAAGCGGCTGAGGGCTCGCAACGTCCAATTGTTATCCAGGCCGCCAATCAGCACCGTGGGACCTTGCTGGAGATCGTCGAGGGTAGTGAGAACGTTCAGGCGCAGGATCGAGTCCGTCCCTTGGGACGCGAGCCAATTGGATATCTTTTGCATGGCAAGCGCGTCGGAGAATACAACATTTTCTCCCTCGGTCTCGTGATCCAGAAAGGTTGGAGAGTCCGCTTGGGCGGTTAGTGGATCGATGGGCCGCTGCGATGTCGCGGTGGAAGAGATGATACCGGCCGCCTCGGCAGCCTTTGAACCAGCCGCATCCGCGGGCAAACAGAAGATAACCGTACGGTGACTTGCGACGATCGGTTTCCAGAACTCGTCAACGGCGGAGGCATTCGCCCATTCCCAGACGGCGACCAATGTTACGGCGACCACGATCAAGACCGCCGCGATCATGTGGTAGCGGTTGAGCCGCGCGAAGAATCCTTTCTTTGGCTCTTCGACAATTGGGAGAGGGTCGACACCGGAGGGTAGAAGGCTGATTTCTTTCGGTGCGGCCTCGACTTCCCTTGACCTCGCGACCGAATCTAAAGATCCATTGTCTTTAAATGTGCGCACCCGGGACGGGTGGAACTCAGGCACATAGTGCCCCGGCAGCAGCTCGATGCGCATTTCGGTCTCATGCGCCTCTTCGTGGTAATACTGCGCGATCCTCTTGCGAATCTCCGCGATCGTCACGCGCACTATCGGATCGTTTGCCGTGTCGTAGTCTGGAGGTCGATTGAAAACGCGTACACCGAGTAGGCGTTCTTTTAGGAACTCGCCTCGACCCTCCAGTGTCTCCTCCACAATGAACCGGAATAGTGCCGGATAGCGGCGGCTGTTCTTGAAGTGAGAGGTCTCGAGGAGACGATTCATCTGCCGCCGGACCTGATCTTTTTCTTCCTCTGTTTTTGGAATCCACAATGTGTGCGTAGTCATCGCGTCTCTGTAAGGAATGACGTATTAGCCCCGAAAAGGACTCTTAACCCGTCGATACATGACCAGGAAGATAAGGATTTTTCATCAATTGGTTTGCCCTTTACCTTGGTCGCGCCTCTTTACCTGCGGTGTGATACCAGAAAGACCCTGTACGGTTGCCATCCTTTCCATATCATCTTGACGTTTGGCCCCGCTTCGGTGGACGTGTCTTCCGTCCGCTAAACGTCAACTCCCAATTGACATAGAGGACAACTCTGATGAAAAGATGGCGTAGCTTTAAACCCTTCGCTGGCCAGTGCGAAGCAAATCCCGGTGGCGGTCGAAAGTCGCCGCCAATATTTCTGTCCCTGGTGACCGCGGTATGGCTTCTTGTGGTTGCGGTGAGTTTGGCCACCGCGCAGAGCGGAGGGGAACTCACCGGAACCGTCACCGACCCCTCGGGCGCGGTCATTCCCAACGCAAACGTAACGGCGACGTCGGTTGAGACCGGCAAGCAGCACGCGACCGTTTCGAACGGCTCTGGCGTCTATGATTTCCCGAGTCTGGATGTTGGGGAGTACAACCTCGCGGTTAGCGCGGCTGGCTTCGAGAGCTACAAACAGAACGGCATCGCGATTAACGTCGCGCAGACCTTAAAGGTAGACGTGCGCCTCATTCTTGGCGCCAACAGCCAGACTGTGACTGTTCAGGCGAACGCACTACAGGTGCAATCCGAGACCAACGAGGTCAGCACTCTGATCACCGGCCAGCAGATTTCCCAGTTGGCAACCAACGGCCGCAACGTGACCGCCCTGACTACGCTGGGTACCGGCGTGTCCAGTAACTTGCCTTCTTTCAATGGCGTAACGGCCCAAGGCAGCGATGCGAGCATCAGCTACAACGGCATGCGCCCCGACCATAACAACTGGCTGATCGATGGCGGAGAAGTGTACGACCGCGGTTCCGGCGGCAAGCTGGACGTCATGCCGTCCCCCGATGTAATCGCCCAGTTTCAGGTGCTTTCCAGCAACTATGCGCCCGATTACGGCATTAACTCAGGCGGCACGGTGACGATGGAGCTCAAGAGCGGCACCAAGAACTTTCACGGTGGGTTGTGGGAGTTTGTCAGAAATGACGCTTTGGATGCCGACTACTACTTCTACAAGCAGAGCGATACTCCCGCCCCGGAACTTCGCTTGAATATTTTCGGCGGCGACATCGGCGGCCCGGTGTGGATTCCGCACGTCTACAACGAAAACAAGGATAAGACCTTCTTCTTCTGGTCCGAGGAGTGGCGCAAATATATCCAAGGTGCGAACGCCAGCGTTCAGAATACCGTCCCGGCAAATGATTTTCCGACAGCCGGCTCACCGCTTGCCTATACTCCCTTCAATAATGGGGCCGCGCCGATCGTTCCGACAACCCTGGATCCCGCAAAGTTGGCTCTCTACGCTGCCGACGGGCTAACCCCGGGTGAGCCTTTCCCGAGCAACGTAATCCCGGCCAACCTGCTGGATCCAAATGCCGTCCTTATGATGGGAACCGGGGCGATTCCAAAGCCCAACATCGGCACCGATCAGTTCATCTCGTCCCCGAAGCAGCCCACGTATGTGCGCGAAGACACCGTCCGTGCCGACCACAACCTCACCGACCGGATGCATCTGATGGGCAGCTATATCCATGACTCCATGTCCCAGGTGATCTATCCGCCACTATGGAGCAGCGCCACCTACACCACCGTTGGCAACACCTTTGATAATCCCTCCTGGGCGGCAGTAGTCAAATTGAGCCAGACGATATCGCCCACGATGCTCAACGAGATCTGCTTCTGCGTCAACGGGAACACCATTACGACGACGCCTCAGGGGATTTATGCCGAGCCAAGCGGCTGGAGCGCGACCAGCTTCTTCCCCGGCGCGAATGCTCTCAACCGCATGCCCCAGGTCGCCTTTCAGGGCGGTCCGCTCACAACGACGTGGGGAACCAATTACTGGCCCTGGAAAAATTCGTACCTGAATTATCAGCCGCGCGACGACTTCTCGTGGACCAAGGGCAAGCATTCGCTGAAGTTTGGCTTCTCCTACATGCGTTCTGACAAGAACCAGCAACTGCAGGCGGATACTCAGGGCGATTACACGTTCAGCAATACTCAAGCCTCGGGAGACTCCTACGTCAACTTCCTGCTGGGTTTCGCGAGCACCTACCAGCAACTGCAATCACAGCGCACTGGCCACTGGATCAACAATACCTACTCCATCTATGCGATGGACGACTGGCGTATCACTCCGCAGTTAACCGTCAATTATGGCCTGCGTTACGATGCGCTTCCTCACGTGTCGGAAAAGAACAACCAGGTGGCCAACTTTGTCCCATCCCTGTTTAACCCGGCGGATGCACAGAGTCCAAATCCAGTGGACGGAACACTCAATCCAAATGGACCTGGTTTTTCTAATCCCTTCAACGCTCCTGCGTCGTTTTACCTCAACGGGATTGGGCTTGCGGGCGTCAACGGCTTCCCCACGGGCGTGGTCAAGAACGACTGGAAGACCGCGCAGCCGCGCCTTGGCTTTGCGTATGACGTAAAAGGCGACGGGAAAATGGTAATCCGCGGGGGCGTTGGATTCTTCTATGAGCGGGTTCAGGGAAACGATATTTACGACCTTGATACCACTCCGCCTTTTGCCTATCAACCACAGGCAAGCCTGGTCTACTTCTCCAACCCCTCCACAAGCAGCCAGACTGGCGCGACTGCGGCCCTTCCCACTTCCCCGGCGGGTCTCAATGCGCTCAGCTACTACTACCCCAACCCGGCCACGCTGCAATTCAGTCTGGGCGTTCAAAGAGAATTGGCCCCATCGATCATTTGGGGAATCCAATATGTTGGGAGCACCGCCTGGAACCAGGATGACAGAGTGGAACAGAACGACCTGCCTCTCTCCAACCTCACCGACCGCCAGGCAGTCGCAAGCGGCGGGATAAAGGCGACGGCCACCACACCGGCGATATCCGGCAACGCCAACCTGTACCGGGCTTACCAGGGGTTCGGCAATATCCTTCAGTCACAGAACTCCACCAACAGCAGTTACCACTCATTGCAGACTGCTCTGCGCATGCAGAACAAGCATGGTTTGTCTTTGCAGGCGGCGTATACCTGGTCGCATGAGATCGACCTCCAGAGTGCGGATCTTTCCACCGCATCCAATCCCTACAACTTGGAGTACGATCGCGGGTCGGGAACTCTCGATCGGCGCAATATCTTCAACATCAACTATGTTTATGACCTTCCGTTCTATCTGCACAGCGGCAACTTCGCAGAGCGGATGTTCCTGGGCGGCTGGCAGATCTCCGGAGTCACAGTTGCCGAGGCCGGCTCACCGTTGGGGGTGACCTACAACGGTCCCGACGTTCTCGGACTTGGCGGCAATACCACCAATCGTCCCAACCTGGTCAGCAGCGTGGGGTACCCGAAGAAGCAGAAGGAGTGGTTCAACACCGCCGCCTTCGCTGCTCCGGCCGCTCCCTGGACTCCGGCTGGCGCAGGCACCACAGGCTATGGCGGCGCGAACAAGGACGCGGCCGTCGGTCCCGGCCTCTTCAACTGGAACATCTCACTTTATAAGAACATCCCGATCCACGAGGATGTCCACATGCAGTTCCGTGCGGAGTATTACAACATCTGGAACTACACGGAATTCAACGCTGTTGATACCGGCTCCAACGACGGCAACTTCGGGCAAGTCACCAGCACCTACGACCCCCGGGAGCTGCAACTCGGTCTTAAGTTCCTCTTCTAGAGGATGCGAACTACTTCCCTGGCACAGCGGCCTACGCCGCTGTGTTTTTTTGAGTGGGGATTTGGCGAGAGTCTGAGTCAGACAAGGGTCACGCGCAGACCTGTCGCGTGCGGAACGACGACGCTGAAGCTGCCCTCTTTCAGAGCTGTGACGCCGCTGGAACGCGTGATGTGACACTCCCTGCTGTCGAGGGCCGGAGCATGGAGGGTTTCGATCTCCACTTTACCCGACCCGGCGCCTCCGAAGTCGAGGCTGAGAGCCAGGTCTTTCTCGGAATCTTTGTTCAGAATGATCACCGAGACACGCCCGTCCGGAAGTTTGGCGGCATAAGCAGTTGCATCGACTGCCGAGGCTTGCAAAGGCGAGGTGAGATCGGCTTGGAAAAATGAGCCTCCTGCGAGTGCACCGGCAAACTTGAGGCCGTATGCGACCGGCTCCAGAACGTAGTCTGAGCCGAAGGTGGCGATCGGTGTATAGAACGGATGGGGATGGGTCGCAATCTGTTCTGGCGTCTCGCCCTGATCCTTAAGCATGACATCGCCCGGCAGAAAACCTCCAACCGAGTTAGCGACGGACTTGCCGGTGCCACCGTGCAGATTAATCCCGGAGTAATTGTTGCTGGCGAGCAGCAGAGAGTAATCTGCAGACCAAAGCGCGGCCGCGAAAACGTCCGACACGCCGGGTTTGCCGCCGCGATAGCAGGTGTTGCCCTCGGTCATGCGAACGCGCACGTCCATCTTGCGGGCGGCGGAAGTGGCGAGGTCTGCGGTCTTCTGGACTTTGGCCATCGTCGCGGGCTTCAGGAGATTGGGAATGTTAACCTCTGGGTTCGTCGCCGGCCCGCCGAAGTAGTAATGATGCGTGAGCGTCGTGACGTGGGGAGGGTTCTGGATCGATGGCCAAAGGTCGGCGATTTGGGTCAGCCAGGAAACGTCGGCAGCCACGTCCGGCATCCCGAACTTTGCTCCGGGCACGCGGGCTGCGATCACGCGGGCCAAAGTGAGCCACTCGGCGAGGTAGGTCTTCGCAGACCATGTTTTCGGGTCGCGCAAATGACGGCTGAATAGGTCGACTTCGTTGCCGATCTGGAAATACTGCAGTTGCGGGCCGAGGGCCTTCGCGACAAATTCAGCTTCATCGGCAGCCCGCGCGGGCGTGTTGGTTCCCATTCCGATTCCATACAGGCAAGTCCACCCGGTCGCTTTGAGAAAGGCCCCAAGGTTTTGCACCGCCTCGGGCGTAACGGCATAATACTGGGCCTTTGGTTCGCCTTCGACCTCACGGATCTGCGGATGCTCGGGCTCGGGAGAATTTGCCGTCGGCTTCCACCACGCGAATTCGCTGGTATTGCCGCCTAAGCGCAGGACTCCACCAGAGGCCAGCGCCTTGAAGGCCCGAATTAGGCCAGCATTTGCCCCAGCGAAAAAGTCGGGGCTCGTCAGCTGCTGCACTTCATAAGATAGGCCAACGAAATCCGCTGGCATGTGTGCGCCTGTGGCCCCAGCTGGAATGGTGAGAGTGGTTTGAGAGGTCGCTCGTTCCTGAGCACGAAGGCGAGTGGCTGCAACGGAGCAGGCAGCAGTGGCGAGGAATTTGCGTCGGGTGATTGCGGTCATCGGAATACGAAAGAATCGGGACGGGCAGGATTCGATCTTTGGCTCTTAGTATAGGTCCAACCATCCGCCGTGCGTCCGATGGGTGGCAGTTCGATGGCAGGCACTGTGGGAGGAACGCCGACGGGGCCTCCGCATTCACGACCGGATGGAAGCTGCATCGTCTGGGCAACCCGCAATTCGAGGATAATAATCCCGGAACACTCTGTGCTTCCCGCCTGCCGCGTGGCAGGATTGAGATGATTGAGTTTTACTTCGCCGATCACAGGAGAGAACTCTATGCGATTGCCCGGTTTCTGCAGGTCTTCTTTGCCGCTCAGATTTGCGGTCTTGGCGTTGTCCGCGGGAATCGCTCTTGCGGCCGCTGACAGCCGTTCGGCTGCGGGTATCGAAGTTGATGGCGCAGGCTGCCCCAACGACGACAGCGGGTTGCAGCTGCCGCCTGGGTTCTGCGCGACCGTATTCGCCGACAATATCGGTCACTCTCGGCACATGGTGGTAGCACCGAACGGAGTGGTCTACGTCAACACCTGGTCGGGCTCGTACTTTCCTCCGGGCGAGACTCCGCATGAAGGCGGCTTTCTCGTTGCCTTGCAGGATAAGACCGGGGCGGGAAAGGCTGACGTTATTGAACGATTTGGCGAAACCGCCAAGACCGGCGCAGCCGGTGGCACTGGCGTCGCTCTCTACAACGGATCGATTTATGCCGAGCTCAACGATCGCATTGTGAAATATGCCCTCCCGGCTGGCGCGCTGGTGCCGCAGGGACCGGCGACCACGGTCGTTTCGGGCCTGCCGCTCGGCGGCGACCATCCGATGCATCCCTTCCTCATTGATACCAAGGGAAACTTGTACGTCGATGTAGCGACCGCGACCAATTCCTGCCAGCTGAAGAACCGGACACTCAAATCGCCGGGCGCAACGCCCTGCACGGAGCTTGAAACCCGCGGCGGTATCTGGCGCTTCGATGCAAACAAGACGGACCAGGTATTCTCCCGCGCCGAGCGGTATGCGACCGGGATCCGCAACGCGGAGGGCTTCGGGTTCGACTCGAAGGACAACCGCATCTTCATCACGCAGCACGGGCGGGACCAGCTTCACGCCAACTGGCCGGACCTGTACAAACCGGAAGAAGAAGCGACGCTGCCTGCGGAAGAAGTGATGCTCCTGAAGGATGGTGGCGACTATGGGTGGCCTGAGTGCTACTACGACCAATTCCAGCAGAAGCTGGTGCTGGCTCCGGAGTATGGTGGCGATGGAGGACATGCGGTCGGCGTTTGCGCGAGCAAGATTGCTCCAGTGGCGGCTTTCCCTGCGCATTGGGGCCCGAACGGAATGGTCTTCTACGACCAGACTCAGTTTCCCAGCCGCTACCACAACGGTCTCTTTATCGCCTATCACGGGTCTTGGGACCGCGCACCTTACCCGCAGGACGGCTACAACATCGTTTTCCAACCCCTGGCCGGCGATCACTCTTCGGGAGAATGCGAGATATTCGCGGACGGTTTTGCGGGACCGGTAAAGTCCCCCGGGGGAGCCTTGCATCGCCCGTCTGGCGTGGCGGTGGGGCCGGACGGCGCACTTTTTGTCGCGGACGATGTGACAGGCCGAATCTACCGGATTACATACAGAGGTGTGTCGGCCGCTGAGGCCGCGCAGCCGAAATTCACTCCGTGTCCGAGCCTGACCGCTCCGGCGGGCGAGATTGCTGGCGCCGGGGCGAAGCCGCCGGAGGGAACACATCCCGACGCCGGTCTTCCAGTTCCTCCGGGAGCGACGCAGCAGATGGTCGCGCTCGGCGACCGCATCTACCACGGAGAAGTGGGCGGAGCCGCTTGCACGGGCTGCCATGGCGCCAGCGCCAAAGGCACTCCCCTTGGTCCTGACCTGACTAGTGGCAAATGGTTGTGGAGCGACGGTAGCTGGAAAGGAATCGCCAAAACCATTACCGACGGAGTGCCGTTGCCTAAAAACTATCGCTCCACGATGCCGGCGATGGGCGGAGCTCAGCTCACCCCGGATCAGGTATCCGCCCTTGCCGCCTATGTGTGGGCCTTGAGCCAGCACTGATCGCAGATGCCGAAGCGCAGTGCCGGTCTCATGATGTTTCGCGATTCGGGCGGGCGGCTGGAAGTTTTTCTGGTCCACCCGGGGGGACCGCTTTGGGCCAGTAAAGATAAGGGTGCATGGACGATTCCGAAGGGTGAATACAAGAAGAGCGAGGATCCCCTCGCCGCAGCGCGCAGGGAGTTCGAGGAGGAGACCGGTTTTGATAGCACCGGGGAGTTCATCGAGTTAGGCTCGATCCAGCAGAAGAGCGGAAAGATCGTCGCGGCGTGGGCATTCCGGGGAGATTGCGATCCGGCCCAGTTAACGAGCAATTCATGCGAAATCCAATGGCCTCCGCGTTCCGGAAAGTGGATTGAGATTCCTGAAGTAGATCGGGGCCGATGGTTCAGCCTCGATGAGGCTCGGAAGTACATTCGCGAAGAGCAGGAGAAACTCCTCGACGAGCTGTGCAGCTTGTTCAAGCGCAGGAGTAACTGATCTAGTTTGCAGTTTGTGGATGGCTGAGATCGAAACAGTACCGCGCCCGTTACAATTTCATACGCTCCACTCCAAGCGTGAACATCCGTGACCAAACAAGCAGCATTCAACAACACCGCAGTTCCAGCAAGGAATCAGCGACGCCAGACAGAGCGAAAAAAGGCGCTGTCCATCGGACTGGTTAGCTTACTTTTGTTCCCGTTCCTGCTGGCCTCAAGCGGGCGAGGCCAAGGCAGCCCGACGCCGCCATCAACATCTGTGACTAACTCCTCAGACTGGCCGATGTCTGGCCATGATCCGGGTGGCACCAGGTATTCGAATCTTGCTCAGATCACGCCGGCAAACGTTCGCAACTTGAAGATCGCCTGGGAGTATCACATGAAGCCCGGAGCGAATCCGGATACGAGTCGCAATGGCGCCGACCATTCTTCCGGCGGAGCGGGCTTCCATCAGTCTGAGGATCAGCCCTTAGTGATCGGGCAGACGATGTATGTGGTCACGCCTTACAGCCGCGTAGTGGCGTTGGATTCAACCACCGGCCAGGAGAAGTGGGTCTTCGAGATTCCGGATGGCGATAACGCATCCATGCGGGGCGCTGCCTACTGGCCGGGTGATGCTTCTAGTCCCGCGGCAATCATTTTCGGCACGCGCCGCGGAAGGATGTACTCCATCAGCGCCGCAAATGGCCATCTCAACACGGAGTTTGGCGTCAATGGCATGGTTGACCTGAAGACGCCGGAGGTGATGAAGACTGGCATGGACAAGAGCTACATCCTGCCGTCTCCACCGGCCATTTATAAGAACCTGATCATTACCGGTGCAGGCCCCGGCGAAGGACCGGGCGGTAAGGATGGGGGCTTGGGTCCTGCCGGCGACACCCGCGCCTGGGATGCGAAGACCGGCAAACTAGTCTGGACCTTCCATTCTGTGCCTCTTCCGGGAGAGACAGGACATGACACATGGGGAGGAGATAGCTGGAAGAACCGTTCGGGGGTAAACGTTTGGGGCTACATGACAGTTGATGTGGCTCGCGGAATTTTGTACATGCCGTTCGGAGCTCCGAACAATGACCGCGTCGGCGTAGACCGCCCCGGCGATAATTTATTCGGTACCTCTCTCGTGGCGGTCAACGCCAACACCGGAAAGCTGCTGTGGTATTTCCAGGTAGTTCATCACGACATCTGGGATGTTGACACGGAGTCGCCTCCGACGCTGTTCGAAGTAAGACGTGGCAAAGAGATCATTCCTGCTGTCGCAACGGTGAACAAGAATGGGCTGATGTTCATTCTCAACCGCGTCACCGGCAAGCCAATCTACGGCGTCGTCGAACAGCCAGTTCCAAAGAGCAATGTGCCCGGTGAGCAGACGTCGCCCACCCAGCCATTTCCGGTACTGCCCGAACCGCTCTCGCAGGTCACGCTGAGCCGGGCGAATCTGTACAAAGATACGCCGGAACATAAGGCGTGGTGCGAGCAGTTCGTTGACGACAACAATATGCTGCTTGGGGATGTCCAATACACCCCGACCCAACTCAACCGTTACACGGTGCCCATGCCTGGCACCCAGGGCGGAGTCAATTACTACGGCGGGGCCTTCGATCCGAAGTCGGGCCTCTTCATCGTCAACGTCAACAATCTCGCGCAGCCGATGCGGATCATTCGTCAGGCGGACGGGAGCTATATCAACTCGGGCCCACTGGCGGGTCTCCAGCGCTTTTGGAATCCGGTCAACCACTTGCCTTGCACTCCGACTCCCTGGGGGCAGTTGGTCGCCGTGAACGTGAACTCGGGAAAGATCGTCTGGAGATCCACTCTCGGCGTCACAGACAGCCTGCCCGAAGGCAGGCAGAATACGGGAAGACCTGGTCTCGGCGGAGCGATCATAACGGCGACTGGCCTCATCTTCATTGGCGCTACCGACGATGCGCGTTTTCGCGCGTTCGATGAAGCGAGCGGCAAGGAAATCTGGATGGTCAAGCTACCGGCGTCGGCCGAGTCCACACCGATTACATATGCCGACGCAGGCGGGACTCAGTACGTGGCGGTTGTTGCAACTGGTGGAGGATTGATCGGCGCACCACTCGCCAGCGATGCGGTGATCGCCTATTCCCTTTCCGGGACGAAAAGCGTTTCCAGCGTTTTGGATGGCAATTCGCCGGCTGCTGCCGCGACACCTCCGGGAAGCGCCGACAACGAGCGTTACGTCGTCGCCCATCTGGATTCCGCGCAGTCCTCGCCGTTTCCACCCGGTCCCGGAAGAGAGCTCATGCTTAAAGTCTGCTCCGGATGCCACTCGGCAAATGTGTCGGCCTCCAAGCGGATGGACGCCCAGGACTGGCATAGTCTCGTGCAAACCATGGCCGGTCGCGGAGCCGTGGCCACCGACGAAGACTTCGACGAGATCTCTAGCTATCTGGCAAGGTCATTTCCGATCTCGGGCGCTCAGCCCGCGGCGCCAACGAAGTGACGGTAGAAAAATAACTCCCTCAGAGGGAAGCACCTTCCGCATTGAATTGTGTCCGGAGCTTCTCCGAATTGCGTTCTTGCATCCTGTCGGGATTTTTGGGGTCGAGGTATAGCCAACAAAGTGCGGAAATGATTGCTGCGCCGATCATGAGATAGATGAGCGGCGTCCAGGAGCCGGTCTTTTGCAGGATCAGGCCTCCGACAACTGGGGCGATAAAGCCGCCGAGATTGGCCAGCATGTTCATCGCTGCCGCGACAGTCGCCGTGTAGGGGCCACCGATCTCGACGCAGGCGTTCCAGGAAATCGGCATGGTGAGGTCGCTCGAAAAGCTGGCGAGACCCATGCAGATCATCGCGGGCAGAACCGCCTGGATGCGGGTGAAGGCGAAGAGCAGGATTGCAGTCGCGAGAAAACCGGCGAAGGCGATGGCGCGGTGCGGCAGGCGTGCCGGCGCGAGGCCGGTGAGCAGCGAACCAAAGCCTCCGAAGAGAAGTGGTAGCACCGATAGAGTCGCGGCGTGTGCTGGTGTCTGGCCGCGCGCTTCTCTTAAATATGTCGGAAGCCACGTGATGTAGAAGTACCAGACAAACGAAAAGCAGAAGTATTGCAAGACGAGCGCGAATACCTGGGGAGTCAGCAGCAGAGACGTCCACTCGCGCTTTGCCACGCCGTGGCTCATCAGAACGCGTGAGCCGTCGAGCAGTTGTAGTTCACCGGCGTTGACAGATGGGTGTTGCTCGGGATCGTCTTTGAACCAGAGAAAAAAGATGGCGCACCAGACCAGGCCGAGGCCCGCGAAGGCGACGAAGGCCCAACGCCAGCCAAAGAGGCCGACGCAGGCCAGCACCAGCGGCGGAGTCGCGGCTCCGCCCCAGCGCGTGCAAGCCCACATAAGAGCTTGAGCAGTGACGCGTTCGCGTGCAGGCAGCCAAACGCTGAGCATGCGGGTGAGATTGGGAAAGCAGCCGGCCTCGCCGGCTCCGAAGAGGAAACGAATGACGCAGAGCGAGACGACGTTCCAGGCCGCCCCGGTGAGAGCGGTAAACACCGACCACGCAGCAACGATCTGTATCAACACTCGACGAACACCGATGCGGTCTCCGAGCAATCCAATGGGAATCTCGAAGAGCGCATAGGAAAGACCAAAAGCGCCGAAAGCCAAACCCATCTGTGCTTTGCTAAGGCGAAGATCGTGGGAGATCGGTCCTGCTGCTTGTGACATTGCAACGCGCTGCACGTAGGAGAGGACCGCGAGGCCAATGGCCAGCCCTACTACGCCGTACCGTGCTCGACTCGGCTTCATTGGGAAGGCCTCATTCCTTTGGCGAGAATCACTGTGTGAGCGCAAACACATACAGCGTATCGCCGGCTCCAGCCACCAGGTACTGCCGTCCGTCGAGGAGGTAGGTCTCTGGGCCGTTGCTTAGCGAGTGCAGCATGGGAAAATGCCACAGGATATTGCCGCCGGCCGCGTCGAAGGCGATCAGATTGCCGCTGTAATCACCGGTAAAGAGAAGGTTTCCGGCTGTGGTCAAGATACCCGGCCCTCCCAGGCCTCGACCGGCCCCGCCGAAGCTCGTGTAGGGGTGACTCCATTTCACTTCTCCGGTTTTGTAATCGAGCGCTTCGAGGGATTTTTGTGACCAGAGTTCGCTCCACGAGCCACCATATCCCTCCGGGCGAGCGCTGGGGTCGGTCAGGTAGGTCACGCTGAACCCGCTCGTTGCGTTTACGTAAAAGAGGCCTGTCTGCGGACTATAGCTGGGCGGCATCCAATTGGTGGCGCCGCCACCGTTCATGCTGATCAACGATCCATCGATCGTAGGTTCTTTACCCTCGTCGGGTATTGGCTGGCCTTTGGCGTCGATCCCCTTCGACCAGTTCAGAGGAACGAATGGCTTGGAGAGCACACTCTTTCCGTTGGTCCGATCGAGCACGAAGAAGTAGCCATTGCGCGCAGCCTGCGCAAGCAGTTTGCGCGGCTTGCCGTCGATCTCCGCATCGAAGAGGACGGGCGTTTCGGTGTTATCCCAATCGTGGGTGTCGTGAGGCGATCCCTGAAAGTACCAGGCGAGCTTGCCGGTGTCGGGATTGAGCGCAACGATCGAGCAAGTCCAGAGATCGGCGCCCTTGCGGCCCTGGCCGGCCATGACGGGATTTGGATTGCCGGTGCCCCAGTAGAGGAGGTTCAGATCCTTGTCGTACGTACCCGTCAGCCATGTCATGCCGCCGCCGTGGGCCATCGCCGCTTCGTTGGGCCAGGTCTCGGCCCCAGGTTCTCCTTTTTGGGGTTCGCTGTTCCAGCGCCACTGGAGGTCTCCGGTCTCCGGGTCGCGCGATTCGAGATATCCAGGGACATCGATGGCGTCGCCTCCGACGCCGATGATGACGTGATGGCCTATCACCAAGGGCGACAGGGTGGTGAAGTACTGCATCTTTTCGTCGGCGATTTTCTTTCGCCAACGCTCTTTGCCGGCCTTCGCGTCGAGCGAGATGAACCAGCCGTCCGGAGCCATGAAGTAGAGCCAGTCGCCGTACATCCCGACGCCGCGATTTCCGACTAAGTGGCCGCCCTTGTCGACCCAGTCGTAATGCCAAAGCTCCTGTCCTGTGCGCGCGTCGAGCGCATAAACGTGATCGGGAATTGTCAAGTAGAGGACTCCGTTAACCATAAGCGGGGTTGACTTGATGTCAGGAGAGCCGACGCCGCGCATCGGGCCGGCTACCGTGACTCGGTACATCCAGGCAATGGCCAGAGAATGAACGTTTGAGGCTTGAATCTGAGTGAGCGGGCTGAAGCGCTTACCGGAATAATCGCCGTTGTAGGTGGGCCACGTATCGGTCGGCTGTGCTTCGAGCAGCTCTTGCGGACTTAGTAACTGCCCCCATGATGAGCAAGACAGGAGAGCGCACAACATCGCAATCGAAGAGGCCGAACGCTGAAAGCTCATTTCAGCGTCACCAGGTACGCGGTGAGATCGTGAATCTGCGCGTCGGTGTATTTCTCCAACATCTTCCGATGAAAGACAAGCTTGTCTTCGACGCTTATCTTGACGCCTTGCTCCAACTCGATGGAGTGATAATTCCCCGACGAGTCATAGAGAGAAACATCGAAGTCGTCGAGATATTTGAGGGTCCCGATAACTGCTGTGCCGTCCTTCAAGATCACGGTCACTTGCGGAGGCGGGTGTGTCCCGACTGCGGCAGGGTATAGAAGAGCCTGCTGCAAATCCGGAGGTTTTAGTTTGGATCCGATGTGAGCCAGGTCTCCTGAGGGAGAGTGGCAAGTATTGCACTTTCCCTCGCCATTGAAGTACGCCTCGCCGGCCCGGGGGTTGCCGGTCACAATGTTTTGAATCTCGTAGGTGCCTCGGTTGGCGGCCAGATAGACCTGTTGGTGCAGGAACTCAGCTATCTCACGAACCTGCTCGTCAGTCAGGGCGGGAAAGGCCGGCATGCCTTTATCGGGGAAACCCCTGCGGATGACCGAGCCAAGCACCTCGCCTTGATTGTCATCAAGAACCATGGAAGAGCGCAGCAGGTCAGGGCCGGCGCCTCCGCGGGCGTTGGCTCCATGACAAAAGCCGCATGTAGGGCCGAAGAGCTTGGCGCCATCCGTAGCGACCTTGGCGTCCGGCTCGCGTCCCAACCCTAAGAATTGCCGAATCTGGGCTGCGTGTGTGCTCTCTTGCGCCTGGGTAGCAGCTGTCGGTGGGGTTGCTGGTTCTTCCTGAGCACGTGAGACGGGAGAAAAATCAAGGACAGTGAATCCAAGAACGGCCACCGCCACGGCGGCTGTTCTCGTTCGCGGCAAGCTTCTGCTCAAATTGGGATGCCCGATGCGCACACTTTTCGACTGACGCTCTTCGATACGCGGTAGCCGTGGTCGTTGCCTGCGCCGCCGGGCCTGTATTGGAGGCGTTCGAAGCGAAAAACCGAGCGAATACCTGAATGATGGTCAACCTATGCGTCCGCAGGTTCCATGTCAAGTCTGCTGCGGCGAACAGACAGGAGCGCGGAAGGATCGATACGCCGATCCGGTTTACTATTACGTGTGCGTTGCGATTTCCAATTATTTCGAGACTCTACTGGATGCGCAGATGAAGATCGATCTCTCTGGCAAGACGGCGGTGATCACTGGCGGCAGCCGAGGCCTTGGCGAGGCCATGGCCAAGTCGCTGTCGGAAGCAGGCGCGCAAGTGGCGCTCGTGGCCCGAGATGTTCAACGTCTCGAGGTGGTGCGCGACGCGATTACAGGAAGCGGCGGGACAGCAGCGATCTTCACCGGGGACGTCACACGAGAAGAGGACGTTGCAGCCGTGGCGCGGGCAGTTGCCGACAGATTCGGCCATCCGCAGATTCTGATTAACAATGCCGGGACGAACATTCGCAAACCTCTCGTCGATTACTCGCTCGAGGAGTTTCGCAGCGTCCTCGATTCCAGCCTGATCTCAACTTTTCTGATGTGCCGCGCCTTTGTCCCGGGCATGAAGGGCACCGGGTATGGGCGCATTCTCAATATGACTTCGATCATGAGCCATGTCTCATTGCCTGGGAGGACGGCATACTCGTCTGCCAAGGCGGCGCTCCTCGGCCTGACGCGCGCTCTGGCGCTGGAGCTTGCCGGTGATGGCATCACGGTGAATGGCATCAGCCCGGGCCCGTTTAGCACCGACATGAACGCGGCCGTCATGAACAATCCTGAGGCGAACTCACAGTTCCTGGCTAGCTTGCCGGTAGGGCGATGGGGCAAGGTCGAAGAGATCGGGGCTTTGGCCTGCTATCTATGTTCGGACCTTGCGGGGTTCATCACCGGGACCGACATCCTCATCGATGGCGGCTGGACGGCCAAGTAATGGGCCCGGGAGTGAAAGAGTTGATCAGCAGACGAGGTTTTATAACAGCAGGCGCGGCGGTCGGGCTCGCCTCTGCGGTAAGTAAGGAATCATTCATGTCCTTGGCGCAAGAGACCTCATCGGCAAAAGGCGACGCGAAGCCTGATCCCGAAACTGATCAATGGACAAATGGGGCTATGGGTCTGGCCTCCACCAGTCTAGCGATCCGGCTAGGCGGCTATAACCATCCGGCTGGGCCGCTGCGCAACGACTCCATCGCGTTCCTGGAGTATTGCCACAGCATCGGCGCCGCTGGAGTCCAGACCTCGGTTAAGGGCGATCTCGCCAAATTTCGCAAGCGCGCGGAAGAACTCAACATGTTTGTCGAGTACGAGAGCCGCTTGCCCGACCACCCTGATGACGATATGTCCGGCTTTGAGAATTCGTTGCGCGAGGCGAACGCAGTGGGCGCCAGCTGCCTGCGCGTCGTGAGCCTGAGCGGCCGGCGTTATGAGAATTTCAAGACGATGGATGCTTACCTGGATTGGCAAAAGCGAACGACGTCCGTAGTAGAGAAGATCGTGCCCCTTGCCGAGAAACAAAAGGTGGTTCTCGCAATGGAGAATCACAAAGACCGGACCGCGGCGGAGTTTGTCTCGCTATTGAAACAAATCTCCAGCGAGTACTACGGGGCCTTGATCGACTTTGGCAACAATCTCTCTCTCTGCGAAGAACCCATGAGCGTGGTCGCCAGGTTGGCGCCCTACGTGAAGAGTACGCACTTAAAGGACATGGCGGTGAAACCCTACGACAAAGGTTTTCTGCTGGCCGAGGTCGTCTGCGGCGAAGGTTTTCTTGACGTGAAGGGAATGGTCGAGCTGTGTCGCAGGGCCAATCCTAAAGTGCATCTGCTGCTGGAGATGATCACCGACCATACACTCAAGATCCCAGTGCTGACGGACGAATATTGGGCCACCTTTCCGGAGTGGCGTGGACCAGCCCTTGCAACGATTTTGACCATCGTCAAACAACATACCTCGGAGGAAATGCCGCAGACAGCCACGCTCAGTCATGAGGAGTTGCTTGGGCTCGAGGAGCAGGACAACCGCCGCTGCCTGGAATGGGCCAAGCAGAACCTGGCTGTCTCCTGGCTCGCGTGAACCGGCGATTGGCCGCCCCAGCGATCTCTGGATTAGCCCTTGAGAGTGTCATCGTCGTGTGTCTATGTCCGTCCTCTGTGGTAGCAGAATGAGAAGGAATCGGTATGAAGGACGGTTCATTGTCAACTTGCTGATTTCAATTGATATGTGCCGCATATATTAGAGGCGTGGGTCGAGATCGAACGACGCATAAAAGTTTTGCAGACCGACGCCTCGAGTTTGCCGGTTCTTCGACTCCATCGCGCTGAGGTTCTCCATGAAACGTTGGATGGAAATAGTATTGGCATTAGTCGGTCTCTTCGTCCTGGGACTCGCGTCGATCCCTCTTTTTGTCAACGCAAACACATTCCGCCCCACGATCGAAGGACAACTCACAACCGTGCTTGGCCGTAGTGTGAAATTAGGAGACCTGAGCCTGTCCATCTTTTCTGGCAGCCTGATCGCCAAAGACCTCCGTATCGCGGACGATCCCAATTTTAGCGCCGCCCCGTTTCTCACTGCGAAGGAGGTCCGCATCGGCGTCTTTCTACGGCCACTGATTTTCTCGCGCAAGGTGGATTTAAGAGGTTTTCAGATCACATCTCCGCAAATCACGTTAATTCGCGCGACGAATGGCACGTGGAACTTTTCAAGCATCGGTCGTCTTCCCGCAAGCGGCGCCGTCGCGAACGCGGCTCCGATATCTTCGAAGGCTTCTGCGATAGAGTTCCACGTCCTCGACGTTCGACGCATCGTCATCGAAAACGGTCGCGCCGTGATTGCAAGCATTTCCGTGGACCACCAACCGAGCGTCTATGAAAACGTGAATCTCAGCGTCCGCGATTTTTCATTCGACTCTCAGTTTCCATTCGAGCTAAGCGCGAACTTGCCCGGCGGCGGCTCTATTCATACCAGTGGCCAGGTTGGACCATTGAACCGGATCGATGCGGCAGCCAGCCCCGCCGACCTGCAAATATTCATCAAGCGGCTGGACCCGGTCGCCGCCGGATTTCTCGCTAGCGATGCGGGTCTCTCCTTCCTTGCCGACATCGACATGCGCGCCGCTTCCGACGGGCACGTTTTGACCACCAAGGGCACCATGCATATCCAGAATCTGACGCTCCGCAAAGGCGCCGCCGCTGCGCCGAAGCCGCTGGATTTCGCCTTCAGTGGCACCCGTCTACTGAAAGAAAACACCGGCCAGATCGACGACGCCACGGCAAGAATCGGCGACGCTGCGATCCATGTGAACGGAACCTATCGGCCCGTCGCCGTCGGCGCGGATGAGCTGGAGCTAAATCTGAAACTCGCCGGGCAAAACTTGCCGATCGATGAACTCCAACATTTGATGACTGCGGCCGGCGTTCGTCTGCCAAACGGGGCGGTACTGAAGGGTGGAACGCTGGCTTTGAACCTTGCCATCGATGGTCCGGCAAAATCGCTCGTCATCAGCGGGCCGATCGCGCTCGACAACACCCACATCGTGGGCTTTGACATCGGCTCGAAGATTCACGGCATCGCTGCAATGAGTGGTTTGAAAACCGGAGACACAACGACTATTGATAAATTGCGGATGAATGTGCACATTACTAACGCAGTGGTTGTCGTTGACAAGATCGACGCCGTGATTCCGGCGGTGGGCGAGCTCACTGGGAGCGGGACTGTAACTTCTCCTGACAGATTGGACTTCAACCTCGTCGCAAGAATCGAATCGGCACAGGGCATCGGCAAAGTCGGCGCGGGACTGCTCACGAAGTTAAATGGTTCAGGCGGGACTTCAAGAAACACAGCTGGAGTGCCCTTGCGCGTCATTGGGACGCCCGAGAATCCTAATATCACCGCCGACGTCGGAGGCATCGTCCAGAAGAAAAAGGAATCGATTGCAGCCTTGTTAAGCAAAAAGAAATAGCTGACCAAAGACGCCCAGCTTCGGTTTTGAATGCGCAAGAACCCTGGGAGCTCGAGACTTGGACGAAAAATGGGCCGGTCGGACAATGACTGTAAAGTCCGCTTCTCGGTACCTTCGCATATTCTGCTTGCAGGGCCAGGTGCGCTAAGCACAACAGCGAGCGACACTCTCAGAAGTGCGAAGCCCAAGCAGCCAAGAAATTAAAGGCCGCAAGGCGCTACAAACTTTCCGTTCCTTTGGCCTTGAAGTGTTGCGAGACACTCCTCCTTAGAACGTTAGTCTCACTCCGAGCTGTATTTCACGTTTTGCATTGGCTGCGTTGAATCCCAATGGTTGGCTAGGAGAGAGCGCAGTGGTGCCGTGAACAGTGAACGGTGGAGCAAACGTTGCGCCGACAATGTTGTTGACGCTGGCATAGTTAGTGCGATTTGCGAGATTGAATCCTTCAAGGGATGAAGTTCAGGCTGGTCACTTTGCCCAATCGGAAGGCTTTTGCTTAGGCGATGTCGAAATCTGCGTAATTGGGTCCCTCTCCTGTGTTGCGCGGAGCGGACGGGGGCCGATCATTGGTGAAGTGACCGTCGCCGTTGATAACGGAGCCCGCGAGCAGATTGAAAGGGTGTTTGCTGTTGTAGCTGAAGATCGGCGCAAGCTCAAATCCCGAGAGCCAGCGTGAACTGTTCCATGGGCTTTGCGATGTGGCTGCAATGACGACCTTGTGGCGTTGATCGAAATCGGAGAGGGCCCGCTCCCCCTGAAGGTTGACCTGGTCGAAGGCGGAGTAGTCGCTGTTGAAGTCCGTGGCCTGGTCAATGGCTTTGCTATAGGTATAGTTGGCGATCAAGGTGACGGTTTGGCCGACGCGCTTTTGCGCCTGCAGAATGCCGCCGTTGTAATTCGCATTGGCGACGGATTGATATTGGTGGTTCTGAAGAATCGTATGGGTCGGATCGGCGAAGCAGAGGGCTGGATTGGCCATGCACTGGGCCGACCCCCAATCCTGGAAGGGCAGGTTGTTGGTAGGAAGGCCATTCGCGCCGGTGCCGGTCACGATCGGAGCTCCAGGAAGCAGGTTAGTATCCACCGCCCAGGGCAAGTGAGTGGTGCGAACGAAGATATAGTCGGCGGAAATAGATGTGCTTCGTCCGATCTCCCGCTCGATTCCCAACGAAGCCTGCTGCGCCTGCGGCGGCCGGTAATTTTGCGACGCGGAAAAGAGCACGGTCCCTGGCGGGAGCGGGCCGAAGTGGGAGACGGTGAGGCCGAACTGCTCCAGATCAGCAGAGGTTATACATGCGGGCTGCCCTGCGGGGAGTGATCGGCCTCGGTATTTCTGAGCCAGTTGAAATGTTAGTGTTCGACCAAATCTGAGCCTTTCTATGAGGAGGATTTGGAATGAGGAAGAAGCGATTCACTGTGGAGCAGATGATTGGCGTGTTGAAGCAGGCGCAGGTAGGAGTTCCCGTGGCGGAGGTGATCCGGAAGGCAGGGATGAGTGAACAGACGTTCTACCGATGGAAGTCGAAGTACGCTGGTCTCGAGGTGGACGAAGTTCGCAAGATGGCTCAGTTGCAGGAGGAGAATCTGAGGCTGAAGCAGCTTGTCGCGGAGCTGACGCTGGACAAGACGATGTTGCAGGATGTGCTGGGAAAAAAATGGTGAAGCCTTCGCGGCGTGGACCGGTGGTGGAGCGGTTGGTTGACCGCTACCTGGGGAGTGAGCGGAGGGCCTGCCGGGTTCTTCGAGTTCCTCGAGCAACCTACCGCTATCGAAGCTGTCTGGATCCACGGACTGAGTTGCGGATGAGGACCCGCGAGATCGCTCAGGCAAGAGTGCGTTACGGATACCGCAAGATGCGCGTACTGTTGAACCGCGAAGGCTGGGATGTGGGCAAGTATCTGGTGTACCGGTTGTATACGGAAGAAGGACTGACGCTCAAGAGGATGAAGCCTGCCGGGAAGCGGAAGGCTTCTCGAACCCGCGAGGATCGGATCAAGCCCACAGCTCCGAACGAAGCCTGGAGTATGGACTTCGGCGCGCCATGACGGCGAGGAGGATGAGATGAGTTAAGGATCGAGTCTTTTCGCCTGCTGGCTCTTGACCGGCCGCTGTGATGCGGCCCCACCCAGGAAGGAGCCTGAGTGGAAGGGGTCTGTCCAAGCGTATCGTGTTCCGACGGTGCGTGGAAAAGCTGATGGACTGAACTGTACCGGGCGCCGCCATCATCGGCGTGCCGGGCTACCAAACATCTTATGGTGAGACAACGAAGCATACGTTGGAAGCCTCTGTCTTGAATAGCTCAATGCTCCCGTAGTAGGTCAGATGGGACCGGGGGTTTATGCGATCTGAGTTGGTGGGGCTTGAAGTTCTCCACTGACGGGTCTGGATAACGGACTCAGCGATGATGATCTTCTCTCAGGTTGTCGCTCCGAATCGCCAGGGGTAAAGTATGCCACCTACGAGATGAAGGTCGAGAACTGGAACATGGGAACCCTGATTAACCGCCCGGCAACGGAGCTGGGCTAGCCACGGAGACTGGAGATGGTGAATCGAGGGGGCGGAGCTTGCGTAGTAGTCCGAACACGGGAAAGCCGTGTGCATGGCGAAGGCAGGCAAGGAACCGACAGAGTTGCGAAGACGGAGGAACCATCCATGGACTTGGATGATCAGGCTGATGAAGCCTGGCTCTTCAGCGTGCAACGCAAGCTCTTTCAATGGAGCAGGACACATCCCGAAGACAGCTATCGTGACTTGTGGAACTGGATTACAGACATCCGCAACTTGCGGTGCGCCTGGCGGAAAATCGCGCTGAACAAAGGGCGACGTACTGCCGGGGTCGACGGGATGACAATAGCGGGAATCAAGGTGGCGATGGGTATGGAGTTGTTCCTGGAACAACTCCAAGGCGACCTGAAGAGTGACCGGTACAAGCCGAGTCCCTCACGACGGAAGCTGATCCCCAAGCCGCGTCAGCCGGGGAAGTTCCGACCCCTCGGTATTCCGACCGTGCGTGATCGCGTAGTTCAATGCGCGGTCAAGAATATCCTGGAGCCGATCTTCGAGGCTGGCTTCTGGCATGTGTCGTACGGGTTTCGTCCCGGACGAGGCTGCCATGGCGCCTTGGAGCATATCCGGATGAGCATGCGACCACGGGCGACGGCAGAGGATGGCCGGCGTCAGCGGACGCCCTACCAATGGGTCATCGAAGGAGACATCAGGGGCTGCTTCGACAACATCGATCACCACCAGTTGATGAAGCGGGTTCGTGCTCGCGTCACCGATGGCAAGGTCACGAGGTTGATCGCGCAGTTCTTGAAGTCCGGAGTTTTGGCGGATGGCTTCCTGCTTCCGACAGACAAAGGCACTCCCCAAGGTGGTGTGATCTCGCCGCTGCTTGCCAACGTCGCCCTCGGCATCATCGAGGAACGATACGAGCGGTGGACGCACCATCGTCGAAAGCTCCAGGCTCGCCGCAAGAGTGATGCTACGACAGCGGCGCTGTGGGCACGCATGACGGACCGCAAAGCTGGACGGGCAGTGTTCTTCCCGATTCGATATGCCGATGACTGTGCGCCACGAAGGCGCGAAGGAGGATTCATGAACTGAGAAGACTTCTTCGAGCCGTGCCGCACGAGAGATGAGAGACGGCCTCTCGAACCCGCATTACAGGATGAGGGTTCAAACCACCGGAAGCTGCTTCGGCACAATGGCCGAGGTGGTGAGCGTTCCGGCAAAAGGCAGGACTTGATCCTGTCAGGTGAGGGCCGAGGAGACGAGCGCAAGCGAACCGCTGATGACCTGTCGAAAGCGTAGGGACGACGTCAGAACCAGAGGGGAGTCGTTAATCTGGGATAAGTCTGGGGGGCACCTGTTTACTGCCCAGTCGGCGTCCGGCACGAAGGTGGCGTGAACTCGGTTCAGGCTCTTGTGGGGAACGTGGGAACCTGCACACCGATGCCAAGGGAGGGACTCAAGCGGCCGACCCGTAAGAGTCAGAGTACCGAAGCGGGGTGCAGGGGCGGAGTCGCGTGTAGTAGTGAGGAAGGTCCTGTAACGGGACTGGAGCGAAGGCGCGACATCGTTCAGCTTTAACGAATGGTCAACCGGCAACGGGAGGAGCCCTTTGGATAAAGCATGGTCGTGGAGCATTCCAAAGCTCTATGTTTGGGATGCCTATAAGCGGGTAAAGGCGAACAGGGGTGCAGCCGGAGTCGACGATCAGACGATCGAGGAGGTTGACAGGGACTTGGCAAACAATCTCTACAAACTCTGGAACCGGATGTCGTCTGGCAGTTACTTCCCTCCGCCGGTGAAGCGCGTGAACATCGAGAAGCGAGGAGGCGGATTCAGACCATTAGGAATTCCCACTGTTTCCGACAGAATCGCCCAAGCGGTGGTCAAGGGGTATCTTGAGCCGGAACTGGAGAAGCACTTCCTTCCCGACTCGTACGGATACAGACCGGGGAAATCGGCATTGGATGCGGTTGGAGTTGCGCGAGAGCGCTGCTGGCGTTATGCCTGGGTGCTCGACCTCGACATAAAATCCTATTTTGATACGATTTCTCACGAATTGCTTCTACGTGCGGTTCGAAAGCATACCGACTGTCCTTGGGTGTTGCTCTATATTGAGCGGTGGCTCAAAGCTCCTGTTCAGTTGGAAGATGGCACTCTTGAACCTCGAGAAAAAGGAACGCCGCAGGGCTCAGTGATTTCACCCCTGTTAAGCAACCTGTTTCTTCATTACACGTTCGACAGGTGGATGGCCCGGAATCATCCGGACATTCCCTTTGAACGGTTCGCCGACGACGCTCTCTGCCATTGCGTAAATGAGGCGCAGGCGAAGACCCTCAAGGAGGCGCTTGAGAAGCGCTTTGCTGAATGCGGACTGCAGCTTCATCCTGAAAAGACGAAGATCGTCTACTGCAAGGATGATGATCGGCGGGGAAACTCAAAGAATGAATCATTCGACTTCCTCGGCTATAGCTTTCGAGCCAGAAGATCGAAGAATCGTTTTGGAAAGTTCTTCGTCAATTTCAGTCCGGGGGTAAGCAATGCTGCAACGAAAGCAATTCGAGAGGAAATTCGCCGGTGGCAGTTGCGTTGTCGTATTGACAAGTGGATAGATGACTTGGCACGAATGTTCAACCCGGTTATTCGCGGTTGGATTACGTACTATGGTCGCTACTACAAATCAGCACTCTATCCTACATTTCGCTATCTGGACCAATGTTTAGCGAATTGGGCGATGGCGAAATACAAACGCTTGAGACGGCATCGACAAAGGGCAGGGCATTGGGTCAGCAAGACAGCTTCAAGAGACCCACGGCTGTTTGCTCATTGGCCCTTGCTGCGTCGAGCGGCGACTGGGCGATAAGAGCCGGATGAGCGGAGACGTTCAAGTCCGGAATCTGTGAGCGCCTGGGGGTGCAACTCCCCCGGGCGACTCGACTCGTGGTTCTTGTATCTGGTACTCGCGAGCGAGCCGAGCAGGAAAAGGCAGAACTTGCGAGATATCTGCAGGAGACTATGAACTTGGAGCTATCCATCGAAAAGACGCGGGTCTCTGATCTGACCGAGGGCTTCCAGTTCCTCAGTCAACGAGTGCGCTACAAATGGCATCCGCGATTCGGCTATATGCCGAGGATCGAGATACCAACCAGCAAACGAGCGGACCTTCGGTACATGGTGAAGCAGATGACCTCGGGCGCTAACACGCTCTGGTCGCTGTCTGAGCTTCTCCAGAAACTCAATCCTGTTCTGCGGGGATGGGGGAACTACTATCGCTTCTGCACTGGCGCAAGCCGTCAGTTCGCGGCACTCGACTTCTATGTCGGGGACTGCATCTGGCGTTGGCTGATGAAGAAGCATAAGAAACTCCATCGCAAAAGAACCCGGCTCGCAAGACTGCCGAGTCTTTTTCGTCCCACTCGCAAGCTATGGCGTGAAGGCAATGTCGAGCAGTACCTTCTCTCCATGCTCCGTGTGGAACGCTTCCGCAGAGGATGGATGCGCACTCCTGCATACATCTGTGTTCCCGGAGAGCCGGATGCATAACGAAAGGTGCATGTCCGGTTCGGAGGGCGGGCATCAGAATCCGACGGCAGCAATACCGCACGGCGCTGATGCTCGACCCTACGGATGGACCAGTTGCAGGATGGGACACGGTTCCGCGCCTTGACCATCCTCGACGTGCATACGAGAGAAGCTGTAGCGATAGAAGTAGGCCAGAGCCTGAAAGGAGATGACGTAGTACGGACGCTGAATCGGTTGAAGCTGGATCGCGGTGTGCCGAAGGTACTGTTCTGTGACAACGGCAGTGAGTTCACCAGTCAGGCAATGGGCCTATGGGCTTATCGCAACAGCGCGAAGATCGACGTCTCCAGACCAGGCAAGCCCACCGACAACGCCTTCGTTGAAAGCTTCAACGGAACCCTCCGAAGCGAGTGCCTGAACACTCACTGGTTCCTCGATCTGAAGGAGGCAAAGCAGCTCATCGAAGCATGGAGGCGGGAATACAATGAGAGTCGTCCTCACGCATCTCTCGGTGACAGGACGCCAAATGAGTTCGCCAGCCATACCGCGGCCAGCCGCGGTATGGCTGCAACCTAAACCGGTCGAAAACTAACCCTGACCTTGGTACAGAAAAACTAGGCCTTTCATAACTGCGATACACTAACTATCCAACCGGCACAAATGATCGGGCACACCAGGTTATGTGGTTCTGTTGAACCATAATTTCTAACCGACAGGTAAGATAATCGCGAAAGACGACATCTGTCACCTTGGTTCCTTGAGCGGGATGAAAACAATTTATAGTCTGAAGGGAAGACCCTGTTCATCACTCACGCCATCCGCGGCATCGGGCCGCTATTGCCTTACATGCAGCGCGAAGTGCTTTGCGTCGTTTGCAATGAAGCGGCCTACCCTTTCGAGGAGCGCTTCGGTCTGTTGCCGGTGAGGGAGATGTCCGGCATCAAGAAAAAGCTCGTGCTGCGCGCCGGGCAATGCGGAGAGGATCGCATCCAGGTGGCGTTTGGTTCCGTACTCGTCGTTGGCGCCCTGCAATACCAATACTGGACAGGAGATTCGGGCAAGGATATCGCCGAAAGGAGATTCGCCGTCGGCGAACTCTCCCACTCCCGAGATCCAGGAAGAGAAGACCGAATCCGGATCCCTGTGGTACTGGGCAAGGCGCTGCTGCAAATGGCTGCCGCTATAGCTGGAGGCCAGACCCTGGATATGACGCCACGAGCTCTCCTGCGCAATCACAAAGGGGCTTTCGAGAATGAGCATTTTCACTCGTTGCGAGATAGCGGCGTAGAGCATCCCCAGCCCTGCGCCTTCGCTGTGCCCATACAGGATCGGCAGATCCACCTCGAAATGCTGAAGCAGGGCGGGTATCACCTCGTTGACCTCGCGAATGTAGGAGTCGCGGTTGCGCGACGCGATCGGCCCTTCCGAGTTCCCTTGTCCCGCGCGTGAATACAACAGAACGCTGGTCCCCGTGGCCAGCGCAAGCTTTTCAGGGAAATCCTTCCAGTACGCAACGGAGCCCAGCGCCTCATGGAGCAGAAGGATCGTTTCCGTCGCGGAAGGATGCTCGTGCACCGCAACTTCAACAGATTGACCAAGGATGGGAACGAGCATTCGTTGCGATTGGAGGTTTGTGTTCATCGTAATTATTTACCAAAGGGTAAGATAGCTAAGTGTCCAGCGTTTGTCACCTGGAGATGCGGCAGCGCCCCAGAATGTGGCAGAGGCTCAGAAAACGCCACTTGTACAATGAAGGACCTGCGGCGAAAATCTTGCCTGTCGAATAGGAAAGGCGTAGTTCGATCGAAAGCATGGAGACCAGAAACTCAACCGGACGCACTCGCGAGCCATGGAAGGCCTTTCAGGCGCGACAGAGAAGTATGGTCGTCAAGCGGGAAGCGGTGCTAAGAACAGCGGCACATCTGTTTCTCGAGCATGGATATCAGAAGTCCTCCATGAGCATGTTGGCTTCGCAGCTCAAGATCACCAAGCCCGCGCTGTACTACTACTTCAGCAACAAGGAGGAGATACTTGTCGAATGCTACCGGGCCGGAATCGCCTCTATCGAGGCACTCCTCAAAGAAACCAGCGCTAATCAGGGAACCGGGCTGCGCAAGCTTTTCATGTATGTGGAGACCTATGCCGAGGCGCTTGTCTCGTCCGAGTTCGGCCGTTGCTTGCCGATGCTCGATGAGTCCGAACTCTCGCCCGCAACGAGGCGCGAGGTTCGAACTATGAAGCGCCGGTTAGATTCGACGCTTCGAGGCTACGTTGAAGAGGGTATTGCCGACGGCTCGATCCGGCCCTGCAATCCGAAGTTGGTTTCGTTTGCTATCTCCGGAGCGGTCAACTGGATAGGTACCTGGTATCACCCCGACGGAGATTTGAGCCCCCACGAAATCGCCGACGAGTACGCCCGCATCCTGACCGGCGGCCTGGGAACGGATTAAACGGGAAGGTAATAGTAGGGCAGTCGGACAGATTGTCCTCGGTGGTGAACTGCTTTCTCGACGACTTCTGAAAAATCAGAGAATTCAGGCCACTTTCAAACTTTTCGCCGCCAATTGACTTTCTGACCCATCGTTCAGTATTCTTCATGGGCAGTCGACTGGAGATCCTTCGATTGGCAAGAGAGGAGTAGTGCATGCCGCTGCTTTCCGAGTTTGTGGTTCAGGACACGCCGGCCTCCGAGCAGGAGAAGCGCCCCAATCGAAAGTTCAACATCCGTCGGGCAGCGGTGCTTGGCGCAGGCACGATGGGCGCACGGATAGCCGCTCATATCGCGAACGCGGGGCTGCCGGTGCTGCTGCTGGACATCGTGCCAGAAAAAGGCGAACGCGACAGCCTGGCGGAGCAGGCGCTCAATAACCTCAAGAGCTCGAAGCCCGCGGCCTTTGCGGTTCCCTCCATCGCCGTACACATCAGCGTCGGCAATTTCGAAGATGACCTGCCCAGGCTCAAGGAATGCGACTGGGTCATTGAGGCGGTTGCCGAGAATCTTGAGATCAAGCGAACGCTACTGAGCAAAGTAGCCGCGCACCTGCATTCGGAAGCCATCCTTACGACCAACACCAGCGGTCTCCCGGTCGCGCAGATCGGCGCCCGGCTTCCCGAGCCGTTACGGCGTCGCTGGTTTGGGACCCACTTCTTCAATCCGCCGCGCTACATGCGTTTGCTCGAAGTCATCGCAACTCCGGAGACGGACCCGGCGGCCATCGCCGCGATTACCGAGTTTGGCGATCGTCGACTGGGCAAGACAGTCGTTCCCGCCAACGATGTGGCGAACTTCATCGCAAACCGCGTGGGAACCTTCCTGATGCTGAACACTTTCAAGATCATGCAGGAGCAGGGGCTGAGCATCGAAGAAATCGATCTGCTGACCGGGCCCGCCGTTGGATGGCCGAGGACCGGTACTTTTCGCCTGGCTGACCTGGTGGGCATCGACGTCGCAGTCAACGTAGCGCGGAATTACTTGAAAGCTGCGACGGACGAAAGATCAGATCTGAAGCTGCCCGATTTCATCGAAGAGCTCGTTGCCCGCAAGTGGCTGGGCGACAAGACCAAACAAGGCTTTTACAAGAAAGAACGCGATGCGGATGGAAAGGAAGTTCGCTCCGTTCTCAATCTGGAGACATTTGAATACCAGCCTGCGTCCCAGCCCTCTTTGCCTTCCGTTGATCTGGTGAAGAGCAATGAATCTCTCGGCGGCAGACTGAAGGCGCTACTAGCAGGTGATCCGGCGAAAGATCGCGCCGCGAAGTTCTATTGGAAGGCGCTCCCGGAGCTTTGGGCCTATTCCGCCAACCGCATCGGCGAAGTCACCGAAACGATCGTGGATATCGATCGCGCCCTTACCTCGGGATTCAATTGGGAACTGGGGCCTTTTGCGCTGTGGGACGCCGCGGGAGTTCCCGGCACCGTGGAAAAGATGCGCTCTACGGGGGTGGCCATTCCGTCAGCCGTTGAAAAGCTTCTGGCAGCGGGCGGCGACTCTTGGTATCGCGCCGATGGCACCGAGTACTTCGATGTAAAAGCTGGTGCCTACCGACCGGTTTACCAGAATCCGGAACACGCCTCGGTGGCCAGCTACAAGCGTTCCAACGGAGTGTTTGCCGGGAATTCTGGTATTTCGCTGGTCGATGTCGGGGATGGAATCGGCTGTTTTGAATTCCATTCGAAGATGAATTCTCTGGGCCACGACATCGTTTCGTTTTTGCTCGCGAAGCTCAAGCCGGGAAGCGATGCCGTGCGGAATTTCGATGGCTTCATCATCGCCAGCGACGCGCAGAATTTCACTGTCGGCGCCAACCTGATGCAACTGCTGCTGGGCATTCAGGACGAAGAATGGGACGAGATCGAGCTGAGCATCCAGCAGTTTCAGGGGATGACCCAAGCCATTAAGTTTTGCGACCGCCCGGTGGTGGCCGCTCCTTTTGGGATGTGCCTGGGCGGCGGAACCGAAATCTGCATGCACTCGGCCCTACGCCAGCCGCATTTTGAGTTGTATGCGGGACTCGTGGAGACCGGTGTCGGGTTGATCCCCGGCGGAGGGGGATGCAAGGAGATGTTGCTCCGCGCCCTGGCTGCTGCGGATGCAGTGCGTAGCGAAGCCCGGGGTGAGTCGGTCGAGGTCATCGAAACCGTAAAGAACGTCTTCGAGACCATTGCAATGGCGAAGGTTTCAACCTCAGCAATCGATGCACGCTCGCTGCGGATCACCGAGGACATCGACTCGATCTCGATGAATCGTAGCCGGCTGGTGAGCGACGCGAAGGCCCAGGCGTTGCGGTTGGTGCGGTCCGGATATACGGCGCCTGTGCTCAGAATCGACATCCCCGCGCCGGGTGACACGATTCAGGCGACGCTCAAGCTTGGCGTCTACCTGATGCGCGAGGCCGAGTACATTAGCGATCATGATGCAAAGGTCGCCAAGCACGTCGCGCGCATTCTCACCGGCGGCGATGTTACTCCCGGAACTCTGCTGAGTGAGCAGACGCTGCTCGATCTGGAACGCGAGGCTTTCCTCTCTCTTTGTGGAGAGCCCAAGACCGTCGAGCGCATCCAATTCACGCTCAAGACTGGCAAACCGCTCAGGAATTAGGCAACTTATGAAGGAAGCAGTAGTAGTCAGCGCGGTTCGCACGCCCGTTGGAAAAGCGCCCAAAGGCACGCTCCGTTACGCTCGCCCCGACGATCTAGGCGCGATTGCCGTGAAAGCCGCCGTAGACCGCGTGCCGTCGCTTGATCCGAAAGAGATCGAGGATGTGATCATCGGTTGCGCCATGCCCGAGGGCGAGCAGGGAATGAACGTCGCCCGCCTCATTTCGCTGCGCGCGGGTCTTCCTATTGAGGCAGCGGCAATGACGGTGAACCGCTATTGCGCCTCCGGGTTGCAGACCATCGCGCTGGCGGCGGAGCGCATTCGCGGAGGCGGTGCCGATGTGATCGTCGCCGGCGGCGCCGAGTCGATGTCGTATCTGCCCATGGGCGGCAACAAGATCGCCGTCAATCCATGGCTGATGGACAATCATCCCTCCGCGTATATGACAATGGGGTTGACAGCGGAGCGCGTGGCGAAGCATTACAGCATCTCCCGCGAGGAGTCAGACCAGTTCGCACTTTCCAGCCATCAGAAAGCGCTGGCGGCGATTGAGGCAGGCCGCTTTCGCGAGGAAATTGTCCCCGTGCCCGTGATCACAACGGTCATGAGCTCGACCGGAAGGCCGGAGAAGAAGGCAAATTCCTTCAGCGTAGATGAGGGGCCACGCGCCGACACGTCGCTTGAGGCGTTGGCCAAGCTGCGCGCCGTCTTCCATGCCAACGGCAGTGTTACGGCCGGCAACAGCTCGCAGACGTCAGATGGCGCGGCCGCCGCGGTAGTGATGTCGGACACGCGCGCCAAAGAGATCGGGGCCAAACCACTGGCGCGTTTCGTGTCGTTTGCCTATGCGGGATGTCTTCCGGAAGAGATGGGCATCGGTCCAGTCTATGCGGTTCCAAAGGCGTTGAAGATGGCCGGCCTTACTCTCGATCAGATTGATCTGATCGAACTGAACGAGGCCTTCGCTGCGCAGTCGCTGGCGGTGATCAAGACGCTGGGCATGGATCCGGCGCGGGTCAATGTCAATGGCGGGGCGATCGCGCTAGGCCATCCCCTGGGCTGCACCGGCGCCAAGCTTACGGCCACCCTGATAGGCGAGATGAAACGCCGCGGCGCCAGGTATGGTCTTGTGACCATGTGTGTCGGCGGCGGCCAGGGTGCTGCCGCGGTCTTCGAGAATTTACAAAATTAGTCGGCGACTGCAAAGCAAGTCACACTGGGAGGATGCAATGGCTGTAGCAACTGAAGTCAGGACGACGAAACGCGTGACCGGGGGCAGCTTCCTGATCGAAGACTTGACTCCCGAGGACATCTTCACGCTTGAAGACATATCTCAGGAACAGAAGCAGATCGCAGATGTGGCCGCCAAATTTGCGGAAGAAAAAATCGCCCCGCAGGTGGGCGAAATCGAAGCCAAGCACTTCGACGTAAGCCGCAGACTTATGCGCGAGCTTGGCGACCTCGGACTGCTGGGAATCGATGTGCCGGAGGAGTATGGCGGGATGGACCTCGACAAGGTCACGGCCAGCCTGGTCTCCCAAAACCTCAGCGCTTGCGGCAGTTTTTCCGTTACCTCAAGCGCGCATGTGAACATCGGGATTTTGCCGCTAGTGTGGTTTGGAACTCCAGAACAGAAGGAGAAATATCTTCCCAGACTCGTGAGCGGCGAATGGATTGCGGCGTATGCGTTGTCGGAGGCCTCTGCGGGCTCGGATGCGATGAACATCGCCGCGCGCGCTACTCTGACGCCCGATGGCAAGCACTACCTGCTCAATGGCGAAAAGATGTGGATTTCCAATGCGGGCATCGCCAGCTTCTTCACTATCTTCGCCAAGATCGACGGGGAGAAGTTTTCCGCGTTTCTGGTCGAGGCTGGCACCCCGGGCCTCACCATCGGGGCCGAGGAGCATAAGCTCGGCATTCGCGGTTCTTCCACCTGCCCTCTGGTGCTTGCCGACTGCAAGGTGCCGGTCGAGAACCTGTTGGGCGAGGCTGGGAAGGGCCATCGGATCGCCTTCAACGTTCTGAATGTGGGGCGGTACAGGATTGCGTCGAGCGCGGTTGGCGGGGCGCGCAACTCGCTCCGCGACGGCATTCGCTATGCAAGGGAGCGCGTCGCCTTTGGCAAGCCGATCACCTCCTTCGGTCTGGTGCAGGAGAAAATTGCCCGGTGCGCGGCAGCCATTTATGCAACCGAAGCGACTGCGTATCGCGTAGTCGGAGCTATCGATGCGGCGCTTGCGGAACTCGATAGAAACTCCCCGACCTACTACCGGGAGGTGCAGAAAAGCATCGAAGAATTCGCCGTCGAATGCTCGATCCTGAAGGTTTTCGGCTCGGAGATGTTGAACCTCGTCGTCGACGAGATGCTACAGATCCACGGCGGCTACGGATACGTCGAAGAGTATGGCGCGGAGAGAAACTATCGCGATTCGCGCATCAACAGGATTTTCGAAGGCACCAACGAGATCAACCGGCTGATTACCACCGGCTGGATGATCAAGCGTGCGTTGCAGGGCACACTCCCGCTGTTGCCGGCAATCAAGAAAGTGATGGACGAAGTAATGGCCGGACCAACCGCGAAGGTGAGCTACGAAGGTCCGCTGGCTGAAGAGCGCGCGCTGCTTGCGAGCGCCAAGAAAATCTCGCTCTTCTGCGCCGGTGCAGCTTCGCAGAAGTTTGGCAACGATCTCGGTGAGCAGCAGGAGGTCATGGGCGCTCTGGCGGATATGTTGAGTGAAGTGCTTGCGCTCGAATCGAGCATCCTGCGCGCGGAAAAGATGAACAAGCCGGGGTCGATGGGGGTTAAGTTGGCGAAGTACTATGCCGCGCACTCCTTTCACATCATCGAGAGCTCCGCTGAGCGCGTTCTGGCCGCGGTCGCAGAGGGCGACATGTTGCGGACTCAGATAACCATCTTCCGGAGGCTGACAAAACATGAGCCGGTTAACACTGTAGCTTTGGGGCGTGAGATTTCGGCTGCGCTGGTCGAGGCCGGGCGCTATCGGCTGTAACTCCGCGGAGAGCGATGGAATGCGTATATTGACAGTCATCCGCCAGGTTCTGGACGCGGAAGAAAGCGTAAGTATCCGGGACGGAAGCGTGGAGCTGGATGGCCGCAAGCTCGTGTTGGACACCATGGATGAGTACGGTGTCGAAGAAGCACTGCGCCTGCGGGAAGCCGGTGCGGAAGCGGAGATCATTGGTCTCGCCATCGGCCTGGCTAGCGTCGAGGAGGCGCTGCGCTCGGCTCTGGCGATGGGAGCGGATCGCGCCATTTTGGTTGAGACTGACGTGCCTCTGGATGTGATTGCCGTAAGCAGCGTAGTCGCGCAGGTGGCCCGCAGCGAAAAGATCGACCTGATCCTCTGCGGCGGCCAGCAGGCGGACTGGGACAGCCAAGCGCTGGGTGCGGCAACTGCCGAGCGGCTCGAATGGCCGCAGGCAACCTGGACCAATTCGCTCGCCCTGCGGGATGGAGTGCTCGCCGGAAAGCATGACGTGGACGGCGGCAGCGAATCCTTCGCCGTCCCGCTGCCGGCGGTCGTGACCACTCAGCAAGGCCTGAATGATCCTCGCTACCCGACTCTGCCCAACATCATGAAGGCGAAAAAGAAGGAGCTGCGTCGAGTGCCGTTGGCGGACTTCGGCGTAACCGCGAAGCTGAGGGTCGCCCGCGTCGAGGTACAAGTGAAGGAGCGCCGCAGGAATATCTTCGACGGTAAAGATGCAAGTGCCGCCGCCGCTCGACTGGTCGACCTCCTGCGCAACGATGCCGGAGTGATTGGATGATTTTACTCGTCGTCGAACACTCGAGCGGCAAGTTGAGCAAGAGCACCCTTGAAATGGTCACAGCAGCTCGCGGCATCGGTCGTGAGGGGCCGGTCACTTTGCTCGTCCCTGGCAGCGGCGTGGGTCCGGTTGCGGAGCAAGCGGCGCTCATTGCAGACCAGGTTCTGGTGGTGGACAAATCCGAACTGGCGCAATACGATCCCGAGGTCTGGGCGAGCGCGGTTGCTCAGATTGCTCAACAAGGCGAGGCCCACACGGTACTCATCGGGGGCAGTCGGAGTGGACGCGAGTACAGCCCCCGCGTCGCCGTCAAGCTGGACGCGGCACTGATCGAAGATGCAATCAGCCTCGAGGATCGGAGCGGCGTTCTGGTTGCAGCTCATTACACCTTTCTCGCCCGCGTGACCGAGACGGTCAAAACCGAAAGCCCTGTCACCGTGGTTACGGTGAAGCCGGGTGCGTTTGCCCCCGCCCAGGCATTAAGTAATGCGGCAGAGCAGTACGATGCGGAAATCGAGCTGCCTAAGCCGCGACTGACCGTCACCGGCAAAACTGCTGAGAAGAGTGAACGCGTCTCCCTCGCCGATGCCGACGTGGTCGTCTCCGGCGGTCGCGGCGTGGAGAGCCCGGAGGGGTTCAAGCAACTTGTCGAGGCCCTCGCGGACCAGCTCGGTGCGGCCGTGGGCGCGACGCGCGCCATCGTGGATGCGGGATGGCGTCCGTACTCGGAACAGGTGGGGCAGACGGGCAAGACGGTGCAGCCCAAGGCCTATATCGCCGTCGGCATTTCCGGAGCGGTGCAGCATCTCTCCGGAATGAACAAGAGCAAGTTCATCGTTGCCATCAATAAAGATGCTAACGCGCCAATCTTCAAGGTCGCTGATTATGGAATCGTCGGCGACGTCCACCAAATCATTCCGGCGATGATCGCCGAGTTGCGCAAGTAGAGCAGTTTGCCTATAGGGGTTGAGCGAAGCGGAAGGATCGGCTGGCCTTTTCCTCAAGAAAAGGCCAACCTAACCATCGCTGCAGATACTACAGTAATAGGCAAACTGCTCAAGCTCGCTTAAAAACATGCTGCCGTTCACGCACAAAGTCGCCTTCCTGTTGTTTGCCGCAGTCACCGTGACGATTGGGTTGCGCGGCTTCTATCGCGTATATCGTCGTATTCGCGCGGGCAGCCATGACTCCGATTCGCGATTCGATGATCTTCCGCGAAGGCTGTGGTATGCGCTGGTTACAACGCTGACGCAGAGCCGCACCTTCCGGCGACGCCCGCTGATCAGCTTTTTTCACTCCTTCATCTTCTATGGGTTCGTCTTCTACATCCTGGTAAACCTGGTTGATGGGGTGGAGGGATTCCTTCCCTTCACTATTCGATCGACCAGTTTGCCGAGCATCGCTTACAACCTGCTGGCCGATGTGCTCAGCGCGCTCGTGCTCATCGGAGTGATCGCGCTGGTATTTCGCCGCTTTCTCATGCCAAGCCACCGCGACTTCAACTTTAACCAGCGAACTATGCTGCATCAGGACGTAATGCGTAGCCGTATTTCCATCGACTCGCTCATCGTCTCGACCTTCATTCTCTTCCACGTAGGCACCCGCGCGTTGGGCGCAGGCGCGAAAATAGCGGCGGAAGGTCCGGACCGCTTTCAACCCTTTGCAACCCTTCTGTCGCACGCTTTCACACCCGGCAACGCCGAGGCTTGGCGCATCTTTGGCTTCTGGGGCGCACTCGGCAGCGTGCTGGCGTTCCTAATGTACTTCCCTTTTTCCAAGCACATTCATATCTTCGCTGCCCCGGCTAAATACCTGGTTGCGCGCCGGCCTTCCTCCGGGGTCTTGCCCGCAGAAGACCTGGATCTCGAATCCGAAAACCTGAAGGCAGGGGCAAACAAGCTAGAAGACCTGGCCTGGCCGCGACTCCTCGATGCCTACGCCTGTATTCAGTGCAATCGCTGCCAGGATGTCTGTCCCGCGACTGCAACCGGCAAAGCACTCAGCCCATCGGCCCTCGAGATCAACAAGCGCATGGAGCTCAACTGGCTCGCCACACATCAACCGGGCTTCGAAGCGGGAGAATCGAGTCCGCGTCCGCTGCTCGCCTTCGCGCTGTCGCCGGAAGCGGCGTGGGCCTGCACCACCTGCGGCGCATGCATGGAGGTGTGCCCGGTGCAGGATGAGCCCATGCTCGACATCATCGACATTCGCCGCAACCAGGTAATGATCCAGGGCGAATTCCCCGCTCCGCTGCAGGCCGCATTTCGCGGCTTGGAGCGGACGAACAATCCATGGGGCATCAATCACGACAAGCGCATGGATTGGGCCGAAGGACTCAAGGTGAAGACGATCGAGGAGAATCCGCAGCCCGATGTTCTCTACTGGGTTGGATGCGCCGCGAGTTACGATCCCCTGTCGCAAAAGACGGCGCGCGCGTTTGTCCAATTGCTCGATCATGCGGGAGTGAATTTTGCTGTTCTCGGCAAGAAGGAGTGCTGCACCGGTGACAGTGCACGGCGCGCGGGGAATGAGCTCTTGTATCAGCAGCTGGCCGGCCAGAATGTGTCCACGCTCAACGACGTAAAGCCGAAGCTGATCGTCGCCACTTGTCCGCACTGCATGAACGCCGTAGGCAAGGAATATCGCCAGCTTGGCGGCGATTTCAAAGTGTTGCACCACACTGAATATCTGGAGACGCTGGTCGCGCAAGGCAAGCTTCGTGCCGACGCGGGCCCCGCAACCGTCGCCTATCACGACCCTTGTTATCTTGGCCGTCACAACGGCGTCTACGATGCACCGCGCAACCTGCTCAACATCCTCAGCAACGACAGGGTTGAACTTGAGCGCAATCGCGAGAACTCATTTTGTTGCGGAGCTGGCGGCGCGCAGTTCTGGAAGGAAGAAGAGCCGGGGACGCGGAAGGTTTCAGACACCCGCTATCGGGAGGCCCAGCAGGCGCTCGCGGGTGGCAAAAACAAGGTCCTCGCCGTCGGTTGCCCCTTCTGCAAGAGCATGCTGGACAGCACTTCCGCCAGAGCCGAAGCCGACGCCATCGCCGTGAAAGATGTGGCAGAGCTGCTGCTTGAAAGCGCGGAAAAGAAGCGCGGGAGAACCGCGCCGATATCTCTTGTTAGTCTGCCCGAGCAGCAAGCCCCTGCAAGTTCTGAGGCGATAGCGATAGATCGAGAAGTCGAGCCTATCGCGGCAGAGGTGGATGTCGCTGCACCCAAGGATGCTGGGCGGAACGACGCCGAACCAAGCCGCCCTATGGCAGGACGCAAGAGATGGCAGCCCAAAGCCGCGCCCTCCGAATCCAAGCCCATTATCGCGAAAGCATCGGCGACGCCAGACCAGCAGCCAATCAAACGAAAAGCCTGGACGCCCAAGGCCGCCGCCGCCAAAGAGGAACCGCCGAATCCTGTGGAAGAGAAGCTTCCGGATGCCTGATTTGGGGGAGAACTACAACATTTTCAGCGGACTACCGGGCCGTGAAGGAGTCGCTGAGTCTGGTAACATCGCCCTTGCCTCTCATTACCGAGGCACTCTCTGTTGACGTTTAGCGTGCTTTTTTGCCTCCGACCTGGTGGCGAGCCAGAATGTCTGTGGACGGCAACTGACTCTCATTCGTATCCGTCGCTATCGGGAAGTGTGCGCGCGCGATTCACCGCTTTCCGCCCCCAAACGTAGAATCTCCGGCGTGTCTCTGCCTCCTGCGCAATCAAGGAGCGATACCGTACAACGCCGCAATTGGAGAATGTGGTACATCTCTCTTGACAAACCATAACCATTTGGCTATGGTTAAGTGTGTGATGCCGACGAATCCCAATCACGTGCCCGATGCTCTTGCCGATCCGACCCATCGTCGATCCTCGAGGGCGTGGGCCGCCGGCAGCGCAGTCAATCACGAGCAATTCAAAAGCCTCACTACCAGGAGCAGAAGGGATAAGCCATGCAAATCAAACTAACCAGCGTTTTCGTCGACGATCAAGACAAGGCCCTGAAGTTCTACACCGACGTTCTGGGCTTTCAAAAGAAATTTGAATTTCCGGCGGGGAAATTCAAATGGCTCACGGTCGTCTCCCCCGATGAACCTGAAGGCGTGCAGCTGGTTTTAGAGCCTAACAACGGCTGGAACCAGGCTGCGAAGGGGTATCAACAGGAGGTTTTTCGGCAAGGGATAGCCGCGGCCAATTTCTTCGTTGCAGACGTCCAAAAAGAGTACGAACGGCTCAAACAACTCGGAGTCACGTTCACCAAGGAGCCAACCAAAACTACAGGCTCGACCATCGCGATATTTGACGATACCTGCGGAAATCTCATTCAGATAACTCACCTGGATTGGTAGAACGCCACGAATGAAGGAAGGCTCTACATGCAAGCCGCAGCGAACCATGTTTTCAGGGCCCTCGCCGATCCGACGCGCAGGGCCCTTTTCGAGGAGTTGACCCGGCAGGGCGAACAGACCGTGCACGCATTGACTCGCTATGCGGGCGTCTCCCAGCCTGCTGTCTCGAAGCATCTCACGGTGCTGAAGCGGGCGAAGCTGGTGCGGCATCGCCGCGAAGGACGCGAAACACACTATCGCGCCCGGCCCGATGCGCTGGCGCCGATGGTGGACTGGCTCAATCTCTATGGCGCATTCTGGCGTGAGCGGTTTGATCGTCTTGAATCCCTTTTGGAAAGGATGGATTAAGGACCAATGAGTCCCGTAACCGATCCGGCAGAGAGTACTCGTGCCCTCGTGGTCGAGAGGGTATTCCACCACCCGCCAGAGAAGCTGTGGCGCGCACTCACCGAGAGCACGCTGCTCGCGCAGTGGATGATGAACAACGACTTCGAGCCGGAGGTCGGGCGTAGGTTCCAATTCCAGACCGAGCCCAGGCGGGGCTGGAATGGGATCGCCGACTGCGAGGTGCTGGTTGTCGAACCACTGCAACGGCTGTCCTATAACTGGGGCGTTGGCGGAGGCGAATCGGGGTTTCAATGGGTGGTGCAGTGGACGCTGACGCCGGCGGAGGGTGGCACCCACGTTCGTATGGAGCAGTCCGGTTTCGGTCCCCATCAGCAGGCAAATTATCAAGGCGCAAAGTACGGCTGGCAGAAGTTCTTCGACGCTCTCGAGCGCGTCGTTGGAGGGTTGGAATGACAACGAGGGCAAGAAACATCACTTATTGGACAACGACCGGACTCGTCGCGTTCTTTATCGGAGGCGGGGGCATCGCGCAGATTTGGCAATATAAGGTCAACCCCCACGGCACCGTGCCCGTCCTTGGCTACCCACTGTACTTCTTCGCCATCCTGGGATTTTGGAAGGTGCTTGGAGCGATTGCCATTCTCGTGCCGCGTTTTCCGCGCCTCAAGGAATGGGCGTACGCGGGCATCTTCTTTGATCTGACGGGCGCGGCCGCTTCCTGCGCTGCTGTGGGCGGTTATGGAGCTTATGGCTTTCACGTCGTTGCGCCTCTCATCCTTACTGGTTTTCTGGTGGCATCGTGGGCGCTCCGTCCCCCAAGCCGTACCATCGGCGTCATCATTTCTGCGAAAAACGGGTTCGCGACAAGCCTCAGGCCAACTTGATGATTATGCGATACGAATCGGCGCCGGCGGTAGTACGATCTCAACCAGTCCGGTCGCCACGTCATAGACGAGGCCTGAAACAAGCCACTTGCCCGGCAACGCGGGAATTGCCTTGAGCAAGGCAACATCGCTGGCAACCGCCGCGCGGGGATCGGTGACCGCCTTTGCCCCGACCTTCTCTTCCTCTATCTGAAAATAGTGCGCCAGCATAGCAGGGTCGCCCGCAAGGCGAGTAATGCCGCAATCGGTGTGATGAAGAACGATTAGATGAAACTCCCCGCCGCCTCCGGCAATCTTGCCCATAACCTGGCCGACGCGCCCGAGCATCCCCAATTCCTCCAACTGCACCGGAGTGATTCGACCGCCGATGTTACGCAGCACTAGGGCCTCGCCGGGTTTGAGTCCAAGCAAATGAGCGGGGTCCACGCGCATATCTGCGCAACCGATGATCATTGCCTTGAGATTCGGCGTCGCATCAGGAAGCGAGGGCATAAGTGTGCCCGCAGCGGACTGCTGAGCGGCGAAGTCCTTGTTGCGTTCTAGCATGCTGTCGAGATTGTTCATGTCACTTCTCCTCGAGAGATGATGCGCGAGGCCTGGGTAGAAGTTGTGTCAAGCCACGAACTTAACCACTGAACACACGATACTGGTGAAAGTCGACTCAGTGGAATAGCACGACGGTGATCGCCGGCACGTGGCCGAAAATCTCCGCGAAAAGCGACTCCACCCTCGGCCGCCTCTCGCCGATTCCGGAAGGCGGGTCAGCGAGTGGGGAAGATTGTGCGAGGTACGCCCGCTCATGACAAAATCATCTGGGAGCGCTGGTCGTGGATGGAGCGGGCAGATCTCGCGAATGGAAAAGTCAATGAAATGGTGAACCAGGCAATAGAGACGGCAGGCAGCTCAGATCGCCTACAAGTCTTTCTGTGCCATTCGTCTGGAGACAAGATCTCGGTTCGCGATTTGTACTCAAAGCTGACTTTGGAGGGCTTCGACCCGTGGCTCGATGAAAAAAAGTTGTTGCCGGGCCAGGACTGGAAATACGAGATATCAAAGGCATTGCGGAGGAGCGGCGCGGTGATCGTGTGTCTGTCAAAAAGCTCCGTATCGAAAGAGGGATTTCTCCAGCGGGAAATAAAAGACGCCCTTGATGTGGCTGACGAGAAAACCGAAGGCACAATTTTTATCATTCCAGCGCGAATAGAACACTGTGAGATCCCCGACCGTCTCCGAAGATGGCAATGGGTCAACCTTTTCGAGCCGAGCGGATATGAAGGCTTAGTTCGAGCCCTGCATTCTCGAGCGCGAGCACTGGGAATCGCAGAGCCGAGTGAGGCGATAAAGCTGTCAGATAACGAGGAGTTGGCACTCGGGCTTGTTCTTGCGGATCCAACCGCCGGTGACCGAGGGGCCTGGCTTTATCCGTTGCACCAGGGCCTTACCTACAGGGGTTGCTCCCAGGCAGAGGCTACTTTGGCGCTCAATGGACTCAACGCAAAGGGCCTGATTCAGTTTGTCGACATCCTCAGTTGGGACTCATTAAGCAAGGAGGAAAGAAAGGCTCCCGCTTGCCGTATCACCAAAGCTGGGATCGAGTACGCGAATCGCATTGAAAAGGTCCGCGGATTTAATGAGAAATATCGTTACCGGCTCTTCCTGCAAGGATCTAGGGCGACAAATCAGCCGCTTTTGGAATACCTGTGGGAGCTTCCATACATGGAAAAGCAAACGCGATTCATCGATGAAAAAGACCCGGAGCGTTCCCAAATCGTAGTCTTCTCATATCAGCCGTTAAGCGAAGAAGTCGTGAGGGATGAGGCAAAGCGCTTGAACCTTGATCTCGTATTCTTCCGGAAGGACTGAACAGACCCCGCGCCGGGTCGAAAACTATCAAGGCGGCACTATTGGCGTGGTAACGTTAAGCGGTGCGGTTGTCACCATCTTTTAGAACTGTCATTGAATCGAAAGAGGCCTCCGCTTGCGGAGTTTTGCAGGTTACGCCGAGCGCAGCGAAAATGAGTGCGAGAGATGGAGCTTTTCATGAAAAAGGCTGGCCAGGTACTATCTGTCTCTTCCTCCGCCTCTACCCTAATCGACGAAAGGATCAAGCAACTTGGGGACTGGCGCGGGAAGATGCTCGCGAGAGTGCGCGGGATCGTGCACGAGGCAGACCCTGAGATCGTCGAAGAGTGGAAGTTTATGGGGACTCCGGTCTTCTCCCACGCCGGCATCGTCTGCACGGGAGAGACGTACAAGAGCGTCTTCAAGATGACCTTTGCAAAGGGAGCTTCGTTGGGGGATCCTTCAGGTCTATTCAACTCTAGCCTCGACGGAAACGTCAGGCGCGCCATCGACATCCATGAAGGCGAGAAGATCGATGAGGCGGCCTTGAATGACCTCATCCGCGCGGCGGTGGCGCTCAATCTCCACAACGTCAAAGGCAAAAGCAAGCCGAAGGCGCGGCGAGCGACCAGCAAGCGAGCCGAGTAGCTTTGTCACCAGCCCTTGCTGCCTAAGACATATGAAAATCCAACGGGGAACCTATTTTCCTTCTGTGGTGGAAGCGCCGGTGATTCTGTCTGGTTGTCGTTGATGAATGCGGTTGACGACGACGAAGAAATAGCCCATGGACAAGCCGCACATGAGGACGCCCACGAGGCCCTCGAGCGGTGCGAGGAGTCGCCATGGCTTTGACAGCACCAGATCTCCGTAGCCAATCGTTGTGTACGTGACCCCGGAAAAGTAGAAAGCCGCTTCGGCATTGGGGAGGCATCCACGCCAAAGATAAAAGAACGCCCAAAGCGAAATCTCCGTCATATGGAGCAGGATCAGCCAAAAGATCATGTGCAATAGCATCCGGATGATGGCCCAGAAGGCGGTCGGCGGCTGTGCGCCCAACATGATCCAACGCCGCAGCAGTACTGCGATACCCGCAGCATGGATCCAGACTGTGAGGGCCGCCAGAAGATACGAGGTTAGGATTAGGGAAAGCATCTGTCATTAGCTGCCGGGTACGCGACTGAGACGAGACCTGCAGCTGGTGCCCCCAGTCTAACTGCCTTTCGATGCCGCTTGGATAGTCGTCGTCTCACATCTGGCGCGAAACAACCGGCTCAGATGTGGTGCCCATTTTGGCAGCTCATGCTTACTGGGTGAAGACGGACAGGGGGATGGAGTCGGCCATGGCGCGGTATCCGGCGGGCGAGGGATGAAGGTGGTCGCCGCTGTCGTAGGCGGGCAGGAGTTGGTCGGGGTGCCGGGGATCGGCGGTGACTTTGTCGAAGTCTAGGACGGCGTCGAAGTGGCCTGGGGTGCGGATCCACTGATTGACGGCCTGACGGTCGGCTTCGCTGAGCGGGCCGGGGTGGTAGTAGCCGGAGCCTACATACGGAATGATGGTCGCGCCGATCACGCGTAGAGCCTGCGTGTGGGCGCGCAAGACCATCTGCTGGTAGGCGGCGAGGATCTGCTCGACCAGCGCGGCGTGCTGGGCGAGCGGGACCTCGCCATGGATGGCGAGGCCGCCGAGGTCGTTGACTCCCTCTAATACGATGAGCCAGCGGACGCCGGCTGGGGCGAGGACGTCGCGATCGAAGCGGGCGAGGGCGTTGGGGCCGAGGCCGTCGACGAGCAAGTGGTTGCCGCCGATACCCTGATTGGAGACCGCGATGTTGCTTCTGGCGGGAGCAGCCTGGAGGCGCGCGGCGAGGACGTCGGTCCAGCGGTCGTTGCCGTTGGTGGTGGCTCCGTGACCGTCGGTGATGGAGTCGCCGAGGGCTATGATGGTGCCGGCTCCGGGCGCGGCGAGGACGTCGACGGCGGATAGCTGATACCAGTGGTCGACGTGCTTTGGATCGATAAAGTTGGGTGCGGCAACGGTGTTTCCGTGGACATACCAGGTAGTTGCGCGGGAACCGGGATGTCCGGTCTGTTGCGCGGGCGGCGTGTCGAGATGGAAAGTGACGGCGAGATTGGAGAGCGGGGCGGCGGGGAATTCGATCGGGTCGGAGAGGATTTCGGCGCCGGTCGGGATAGTAACGGAGGTACTTCCGCCGAAGGTAAGCGGCTTGTCGGTTGCGGGATCGATGGCTGGCGACGCGGGCGAAAACGGGCGCGCGATGTGAGCGGAGGTGACGTGCAGGGCGTCGGTGCCGAAGGCATTGGAGAGATGCACGCGGAGCTGTGCGCCTCCGACAGAAAGATGGACGATCTGGCGGACGGTGGCGTCGCGAAGGTCGTTGGGCGGTAGTGCGTTCTGAGGCTCGGGAATCTGCTGCGAGGTTCCCCAGGTGGAGATCCAGATCTGGTTAGCGGGCTGGGATTTGGCTGGCGGCTGCGCGTTCGCCTGAGGCGCAGAAAATACACATCCGAATGAGGCGAGGGTGAGGAGGAGCAAGAAATAAGTTCGAACTGCAAATAAAGTTCCGGACAGGGGTGCGCGTCTCATCATTGGAGGAGTACCATATCGCTGAAGTAAATCGCTTTGCTTGACGAGAGCAAGCATATCATCCAGAGCTTATCCCGGAGAGAATTCGCGTGTCGCTTACCTTAAGGTCTTTGGTCCATTCGCTGTGCCTGGCATTTGCGTTTGCCGCTCCTCTTACCGTGCTTGCCCAGCAGCCGCCTGCGGTCACCGCCGACGAAGATCACCAGAACATGATGGACCAGCTGGGCATCAAGGCGCTCCGTCCGGGGCCGAGCGGGGATGAGAAGGCTCCGAACCACGCCAATTATGACGAGTCGAAGGCGAATCCGTATGCAAATCTGCCCGATCCGCTCACGTTGAACAATGGCACGAAGGTGACGACGGGGAAAATGTGGTGGGACGAGCGGCGTCCGCAGATTGTCGAGATGTATGAAGAGAACGTGTATGGACGGGTGCCGGCGAACGTGCCGAAGGTGACGTGGACGGTGACGACGGTCGACCACGAGATGATCGGGTTTGGGAATCCGGTGATAGCCAAGGACATCATCGGCGAGGTCGACAACTCATCTGATCCGGCGATCAAGGTGAAGATCCACATGACGCTGGTGGTTCCGGCGCGGACGAAGGGGCCAGTTCCGGTGCTGATGATGTTTGGAAGGGCGGGGTTTCCGGCGCCGCACGAGCCGACGGCTGAGGAGTTCGACCGTATTAACACCGCGTGGAAGGCGCTGTTGGTTCAGCAGGATCCGTCCCTGAAGGAGGTCTTTGCCGATCATCCGGCGTGGCAGCCAGTGAAGGCGACTCCGTTTCAATTTCCAGAGCTGAATGCGGATGGAGGGCCGCCAAATACGTGGCAGCTTATCGCCGATGGATGGGGATTTGTGCTGTTCGATCCGGCGAGTGTGCAGGCTGACAATGGGGAGGGGTTGCGGCAGGGGATTATCGGGCTGGTGAATCATGGCGGTCCGCGCAAGCCGGACGACTGGGGGGCGCTGCGGGCTTGGGCATGGGGTGCTGGACGCGGGCTCGACTATCTGGAGACCGATCCGGCGGTGGACGCGAAGCACGTCGGAATCGAGGGCGTCTCGCGGTATGGGAAAGCGGCGCTGGTGACGATGGCCTTTGACCAGCGGTTTGCGATGGTGCTGGTGGGTTCTTCGGGCAAGGGCGGTGCGACTCCGCTGCGGCGCAACTACGGCGAGGCGGTCGAGAGCCTGACTGGCGGCGAATATTACTGGATGGCCGGGAACTTTCTTAAGTATGGGGCGTCGGAAGCTACGTTTGCGAGCGGGAATCCAGGCCAAATTCCGGTCGATTCGAATGAGCTGATTGCGCTATGCGCGCCGCGGCTGACGTTTATCAGCTATGGGATTCCGGAAAAGGGCGACGCGCATTGGCTCGACCACCAAGGGAGCTGGATGGCGACGGTCGATGCGAACCGCGTCTTTTTGCTGCTTGGGGCAAAAGGGCTGAGCGGACCGGGGTTCGACCTGGGAGGTGACTACCACACGGCGAAGATGCCTCCGGTGAACCAGGGGCTGCTGGATGGGCAGCTGGCGTGGCGGCAGCATGACGGAGGCCACACCGACGCTCCGAATATGAAGTACTTCATCCAGTGGGCGGACAAGTTCATCCGGCCGGGGCTGGGGCAGCCTTAGCGGTTGCGGGATGTGCACCCCCCTCCCCCTAGGATTTCCTGCCTTTATCTTTGTTTTCAGCGACTTGCGTCGCTGAGTCCGGGCTAAAATCTTGATTCCGTGTGGGGCGTCTTGCAAAATCTCTCGTTTGAACGAGATAGGGATGCCTGCTGCGCTCTGAATCTGGAGATTCCGGGACTAATAAGAAAAGGCGGCTTTCGCCGCCTTTTTAGTTGATTCCTATTCTTAGTGTATCAAGTTGGATATGTTCACTGCGCCAGGTTTTGAAAATTTATATTGGTAATAACATACTTGACAAATCATTCTAGTTTAGGTATCTTGGTTATATGCAAGGGCCTAAGACACTTCGCGAAGCAATCATCCTCTTCTCAGACCCCGACAACTGCCTAAAGTACATGGTAGCCCGGCGCTGGCCCGATGGAGTCATCTGCCCGACGTGCGGACGCACCGATGCCCGGTTCCTGAAGAAGCAGCGGAGATGGCAATGCAAGAGCGTCCATGCGAAGCGCCAGTTCACTCTGAAGACTGGGACGGTCATGGAAGAGTCTCCGATTCCGCTAGAGAAGTGGCTTCGGGCCATGTGGCTCCTGTCCAATTGCAAAAACGGGATCAGCAGCTATGAGCTAGCGAAAGACTTAGGCATCACCCAGAAGTCGGCTTGGTTCATGCTCCACCGAATTCGCCTTGCCATGAAGTCAGGGTCATTCTTCAAACTCGGCAACGGTGGCCCGGTAGAGATGGACGAAACCTTTGTGGGCGGCAAGATCAAGAACATGCACAAGGGGAAGCTGGCAAAACTGAAGCATGGCAATCCGGGCTTTCAGGGTGGACGCCGGCAAAGCTGTAGTGATGGGAATGCTGGAGCGCGGCGGACAGGTAAGAGCCACCGTGATTGAGGCTCGCATCAAGCAGCACATCGACCCCGTAGTGAGCGCCAATGTCCAAGTTGGCTCACACATCATCACCGACGAAGCTGCGGTCTATGAGCATCTGACCAATGCGTATTACCATGAAGTCATTAACCACGTTGAGGGGTATGTACGTGAGCACATCCACACCAACGGGATTGAGAACTTCTGGTCATTGCTGAAGAGGGGTCTAAACGGTACCTACGTGAATGTAGAGCCGTTCCACCTTGACGCATATGTAGGGGAGCAGGTATTCAGATTCAACAATCGCGCCACGAAGGACAATCCTTTGAATGACGCTGATCGTTTCGCGCTGGCAGTATCGCAAATTCAGGGCAAGAGACTGACCTATGCAGAACTGACTGGCAAGGTGACGGGGGCGGGAATCTAAGGTTTGGATGAAGCGCCAGAGGCGCGGGAAGCGGTCTTAGTTCGCTTCGCTTCACGCTCGGCATCAAGTTGGGCTTTGATTTCAGAATGGGGTACCGCTAGAAGTCTCTCGACAAACGCATCAAAGTTTGGCATAGAGGATTCGGATTTCGCGCTCGGTTTATCGCTGCTAGAGTTGCCGCTCACTGCTGCTATAAACCTCCGCCTAGCCGTATTGTATCAAACGGCGGAAAGGTAGCCATACCCACCTTCAAAGTACCTCACGACACATTCTACGGCTTCGACCAACCGTCTCATGGCCGCATCCACACTATCCCCGTCCGCAACCGGGATTTCATCGACAGCTACTTCAATCTTAACTGCGGTTTTCAAATTGATCTTCTGTGTGATTTCGGGGACAAAGCCCTCCATCCCGAATTGGAGAAATATCGTTTCATCTTCAAAATAATTGGCCCTGATGGGATGGACGAAGGTTATCTTTCCCGGCCCATCCGGAACGAGTTCGAAAAGGTATTCCATAAAGGTAGGGACGGCACCTACCACATGCAATCTCCGGTGACGGTCTTTTCTGGCGCAGTCGTGCAGGAGATGGAGTCCTTTGATCAAATCCAGGTGGTCGGAGTTCGTGGCCTCAGAAGCCTTGTAAGGCTGTATCGACTCAAGCCAGTCCCTGAGTTCCTTAGGGAATGGCGGCTTGTTGATGGGATTTCTGTCGAATCTGTCGGACGTAACTGTAGATCGGAAATTCAATGGCGTTTTCATTGGCGGCGGTGACGGCTCCCTCGAATTCGAACGCCTTGTAGAGCGTTGCATCGAGAGCGGCACGAAGCTGGTAGAAGAACTCCCCCAACTCAAGAGCTGTTTTCCGTAGAAGCGTTGGGGATCGTCTTGACGATCCCGATTGTCCAGTCGCTATTTGGTTCAATTCGAGTGACGTATGCATCTGGGTTGACTACTCGGCTCCATTCAGCGCCAAAGGCTTTACCGTGAATGTTGGCCCGTGCGATACGCTCCCAACTGTCGGGGATAAACTCTTTCTGACGACATCCAGACATCATAGTCCGGCGCTATAATTGCGCCCACTATGACAGAACAGCCATATCAACCCGGCAGCGATCAAGACATCCGTAACGTCATGCGTCTTCTGGTAAACGCGATGAAACTTTGGCAAGTTCGCGCAGTGACTGTAGATAAAATTCTGAATGCGATAATGGCTGCTCCCCCAGAAAAAAGGGCATCTCTGGCTGTAGCAGACATAGACGCTTTAGCAAGGGATATACGCCCTCAGGCTGGGGCTGCTGCTGATCTAATGGCCGAACAGGTGGAGAAGAAACTGGAGAGCGGCGATTACCTAAATGCTGCGCGCATTTACGCTTCTCAGCAATTTTGGAAGAGCGAAGGGATGTAGTAGCCAATGGGCGAACCTCGGGTATACTGAGATTGCCCGCAAAGCAACCGAATCTCTACAGGCCCGGACTGGCATCCGGGCTTTTCTGCGTATGGCGACATTCTACGCTTCGGGCAAAAAAAGGGGACGCCTCTCGACGTCCCACTATCCTAAGGGTAACGCGCCCATTTTGGATCAATATCCCGTAAGAGTCTGAGCAATTTTGCTCACTTTTTGGGCTGCCCTGTCACGGCACCTCGATCATCGCTCAGACCATTTGATTACGCAAGTATGTTATTGCCTTTATATTCGTAATGGAATGAGTTGATTAGGGGAGATTGTTCGAGTTGGAGGGGTTGACATCGGTTCGGACGGATTCGTCCATGCTATGCCTGACGAAGGTATAGTTCGACATTGTTTGTCGTCCAGGTAGCCACGCCGCTTCCGAAGAAATCCCGGTCCTCGGTCCAGATCGGGCAGTTCAGAAGTAACGCTGTGGCGACGATTGGCCAGTCTTCCGCGTCTCGGGACGAGATTCGCTCGCGAGCGGCGGTTTCATGTTCTTTGTAGAGGCTATTGTCGACGTTCTCGACGACGCGAGCCAGATGGTCGATGAGAATCAGGCCTGCTTCCGGATCGAAACTGCGCTTTGTGGCAAGGCTGGGAATATGTCTCAGCGCGTCGTCGAAGCAGACGTCCGGAGAGTAGAAGGCGACTGATTGTCCGTAAGCGTCGAGCAGTGTTCGCACTCTTACTCCGAAGACTGCGCGCAGGAGAATATTGGCGTCGAGGACAAGGCGCTTGGATTCGATCACGCTCGTTTCTTGGCCCGCCAACGCTTGAAGTCTTGTATGGCCTCTTCCTCAGAGACGCCCGCGGCGTCCAGAACGCTCTGCCAGCGGGCTGCAGCTTCCTGGAATGCGGCCTTTTCGGTTTCGCTGCGCTTGCGGCGAGCGGGGATGAAGTAGCCGACCGTGTCTCCGTGGCGGGTGATGGCCACGGGGGTGTCGGACTCGAGGACGTAGGTCGCGAGTTTGTCGCGGAATTCGCGTATGCCGACTCTCAAGGTTTCCACTGGTGCTCCTTGCGTACCTTTGTGTACACAAGTGTACCAGTTCTACATTTTGTTTCGATGCCATGTCTCAAAAGGGAGCCTTGTGCTAGCCCGGAGCAGCCTTATCTCTACTCGCCCGAATGAGCCCGTTCGGGCAAAGGTGGCTGTGCGAAAAGATTCTCCCAGCCGTCCACTGTATGCCCCTCGTCGGCCCGGCTGATCGCTTCGTACATGATTTCCTCGCGTTCGGCCCGTCTTCCCTTGTCGGATGCGGCCCGTGTTACGGCATCAAAATAACGGCGATAAGGCCTAGGTAAGGTTTGCGCTTCTTCCAGGCTGTTGACCCTTAAGAGCCCCGTTACCGCCCTCGCAACGTCGTCCGGACGCTTGAATGTGATCCGTTCGGTGTCCCGATGATATTTCAACGAGGCCCCGTATAAGGTGTAGAAGTTGCTCTTCTTCTTTGCCTGCCCCTTGTTCTCGTTCGTGATGAGCGACCTCAACAGCGTGATGGCCACATTGAACTCTGCCTCATACTCTGCCTCTCGGGGTAACTCCTCCTCGAAGTTCGCGTATGCGAGGTCAAGCATATCCTTCTTGTTTGTCACGCCCTCGATCGTTAGGAGCAGTAATTCGCTGGCGTATTCCACGTCCAGCATGCGTCGTATGTCGCGCGCCGTGAAAAGACCGATCGCCTGAAACAACGGATTGTCTGCCATCCTCTCGGCGAACTGCTTGAACGCACCGACGTAGTGCGCGTTCCGAATCTCTTGGTCGTTCAGGGATATGTTGTTGGTATTGAGCCTTTCGAATAGGTCACGTATTTCTGCGTCATTCGTATGACTGAGGCTTCTAACGACAACGTTGTAGCTCCAGAAGGCTCTCTTCTGGTCTGGGTCAAGGTCGCGAAAATCCGTCCCGTGCCAAGTGTCGGAGTTTGGCAGAGCAACCTCACCGTCGATGAAATTCAGAATAGACGTAATTCGTTGCTGCCCGTCAACGACGATGTGCCGCTCTCTGCCAGACTCAGGGTCGGTATCATGTTGGATGTAGATCTCTGGGAAGGGCAGGCCGCTGCAGATCGTATCCATCAGGCTGCTTCTTTCACGGTCCAGCCAAACCGGTCGCCGCTGGAATTTTGGGGAAATCTCGAGGGTCTCGTCTATACGTCTGGCCTGGAACCAAGCTATCGATTGGAGAGTGGCCGAATATTGCATTAAATTCCTTTCTTAGCTATCCAGAATCCGCGCGCGTAGTAGTCAACGGCTTCGTTATCGTTCTTGAAGAACAGCATTTTCACTCTTAGGAATCGTACAGCCTTGTCGCTCAGAGAGTTGAGGAGGCGACGGTACTCATATTGTCTCCCTCTGTCCCTGTTTGGAATCCACGCAGGCGAAATAAATCCGGAATATACGTTTTCGCCGTTTCTCCGCACACGCTCTCTCTCCGGATGAGGGAGGGCGTAGAAATGCCTCCTGTGATGCATCCTCATTTCCTCCCAGAACTCGTGGAAGCGGGCCGTTGAAACAATTGCTACATCGACGTCCGATTGTCCGCAGAACTCCCGAAAGTTCTTGTCGGGATTTAGGGAACCTCTGCACAAGTCTGCAAGCCGCGTTGTTCTTGAATAAACTATAAGCATGAAGCGAAGGGCGCGTTTTCAGCAGACACTGGCATCGCAGGCGAGTTTTGCGAAGTATGGTCGCAAGAGCAAGCGGGAGCTGTTTCTTGACCAGATGAACCAGGTGGTTCCGTGGTCTGAGTTGCTGGCGCTGGTTGAGCCTGTTTATCCCAAGGCGGGCAACGGCCGTCAGCCGGTGGGCCTGGCGATCATGCTGCGGACCTACTTTTTGCAGCAGTGGTTCGGCTTGTCCGACCCCGGCATGGAAGAAGCGTTTTATGAGTCGCCTGTGCTGCGGCGCTTTGCCGGAGTGGATCTGGGCGTGGCCGCGGCGCCGGATGAAACCACGATCCTTCGCTTCCGCCACCTGCTTGAGCAGCACGATCTGTGCGGCGAGATGCTGGACACGGTGAATCGCTACCTGGAAACGAAGGGCATCCGCATCACGCACGGGCACCATCGTGGACGCGACGATTATCCACGCGCCCAGTTCGACGAAGAACTCCAGCGGCAAGCGCGACCCCGAGATGCATCAGACTGAAGAAGGGCAACCAGTGGTACTTCGGGGCCAAGGCGCACATCGGCGTGGACAGCAAGGAGACGGTGGTGCATTCGGTGGCGACTACGGCGGCCAGCGTGGCGGACAAACATATGCTGCCCGACTTATTGCACGGCGACGAGCGCAAGGTATGGGGCGATGGCGGCTATCAGGGCCAGACCGAGGCGATTCATGCAGCCGCGCCGAAGGCGCAGGATATGACTTGCCGCCGGACGAAATACAAGAACTATGTGGATGAAGAAGCCAAACGCAAGAACACGACCAAGGCCCGAGTTAGAGCCAAAGTCGAGCATCCTTTTCGCATCCTGAAGCGCGTCTTCGGATTTACCAAGGTGCGCTACCGGGGCATCTGGAAAAACCACCAGTGGCTGTGCGCGGCCTTCGCGCTGGTGAACCTGTACCAACACCGCAACCGGCTGGCCCCGCAAAGGGCGTAGTGTCTCTTGAGGCCGGAAAACGGCCTCACAGAGATCGAAAAAGACAAGCAGCCAAGCGCCATTTTCGATCCCAGGGCTCCCCCAATCCGCAAAAAACATCCATGATCCCTTCCGCTCTCGAAAATCATGCACCTGCGCAGAGCTTCCTTAGGCTGTACCACCAGTTTCCGCTGCCAACGATCGCTACGCGGTCCACTGAGGGAATAAGGGCGCGAACTCGCGTTTGAAATTCTGTGTATTGCTGGTCCTCTGGAAACAAGCACACACTATCAGAGACCAGGAATTCCCGGGCGAGATCAGCCGGGGACCCGCCTCGAATTCGATCAAGAAATTCCTCTTTGTTCATACGAGGAGAGTCGGGGAAAGCAAGCGGCGCTCGCGGCCAGTCCCCAACTGGCATGTTTTCCTGCTACATACTGTAACGCGCCGCGGTGCCGCCGCCAATGTCGCTGCTGTAGACCTAGGCAAACTGTATTGCGGGTCAGATATTGTGAATCCCGTTGCTCAAGGATGAGGTCCTTCGGCGAGCTCAGGCAGGCTATACGGCCTCCCACTAAGAAGAAACCGCAGGTCCCTCGGTGCGATCGAGATGACAAGCTAACCAAGAGCTGTGGAGGTTGGGGCGTCTGTGAATCCCACGTCTCAAAATCGAGGCATGGGACACCCCTCGTCGTTGAACTTGACGCGAAAGACCCAGGTTAGCTTCGCGAACCTGGGGTGCCCGGATTTGTGGGATTTGAAAAGGAAACCGCAGATCCCTCGGCTTCGCTCGGGATAACAAATCAAAATGGTTTGTCGAGGGGTGGTGGATCTGTGAGTCCCATGTCCCAGAGTCGGGACCCTTCGACAAGCTCAGGGCAGGCTATGGGCACCCATTTTCGTGGCGCTTGATGCCGAGTCTTCGTGGAGCTGGAGGCCCCTGCGCTTTCACCGGCTCGCATTCGGGAGAGGATAGTTAGGGGTGGGTTCATGGTGATCCCACTCAAGCCAACGGATGGCTTGAATGGGGCACCCCGGCTTCGCGTTCGGATTTGGGAAGTATGTGCGGACCATCTGTTCCGAATCCCACTCAAGCCAACGGATGGCTTGAATGGGGCACCCCGGATTGGTGGTGATGCTACCTTCGCCAAGTGCAGGTCCCTCCACTTCCCCTTCGGCTTCGCTCAGGCTTCGATCGGGATGACAAATCTCTTGGGTTGGTTGGGGCGGCCAGTTTACGTAAGCTCAAATCCGCCGAGTTGGCCTGCCTTCTTATCGAAGGTGAGAGTGGAGATGCATCCCGCCCACTTGCCGAGGGCGGCGATGAGGGCGTCGGCGAAAGAGCCGCGTCCGGTCTTCAGTGCCATGGCGGCGGTGAAGACTTCCTGTTCGTTTTGGATGACGAGCGTGTTGGCCTGGAGCATTTGCTCGACGACGGTTACGATTTCCTGGTCGGAGAGCGCGTAGACGCGACCGAGGACCCAAACGGTTTCTACGATGGTGACGAGGCTGATGAAGCCTGGGTCTTCCTCGGTGAAGCGACGCTCTATGATCTCGGTGGCTTTGCGGGATTGAATGGGGTCGTCCTGGGCGAAGTAGCGGACGAGGACGTTTGTGTCTAATCCGGTCATCAGGGCAGAGTGGGGGGAGTGGTTATGGCCGTTTGGCGCGGCGGATGCCGGCGGTCGCGCCCGCTACGATGGCCTCATGCATCTCTTCGATGGACGGCGCCTTCCGGCTGCCAGAGGAGATGATTCCTTTCAAGGCTGAGGTAGGAATCCTGGGCAGGATGACGACGGTTCCGTCAGGATGCACGAAGAACTTAAGCCGGTCGCCGGGCCCTACGCCGAGGTGTTCGCGGATGGCCTTGGGGATGGTTGCCTGGCCTTTTACGGTGAGGGCAGATTCCATATTAGTCCTTACTTTCTGGATAAAGTAATACCAGTTTCCTGTCCGGCAGTCAATGTTTTTCTCTGGGTGATTGGGGGACCGATGGAACGCCCTTATTCATGGGAAATTTACTGTAACGATTTATGAGAAATTCACAGTAACGATATACCCGTTCAGGTCACTATTTTTTGAATGGTCAATAGCTGGCAAGTCATCGAATGGCCATAGGAGTCAGAACATGAGTACCAATACCAACTTCCCCGAGGAGAGATCTGTTCCTTCATGCCCCGATGCGGTTTTTGCGGCCTTGCGTGCGAAGCTTGCCCGCGAGGTGTCGGGCAGCGCAATGCTCGCAGACCTGCTGGAAAAGGTAAACCGGATGCAGGAGGTGCATGCCTGCCCGGCCGAGTTTCAGGGTCGATTCAATGAGTTCGTCGGCAGAGCGGAGGAGTATTCCACCGCCATCCGGCCGTTTTTTCCGGAGCTGGTGGGTTTTCTGCCCTCTCATTCACGTCAGTCGCTAGAGCAGCGGGCGGCCTCTTCAAGGTAGTTTTGGGCCAGGTCGCTGGCGGCTAGAAATTGAATTTGGCAACGAGCTGTAGCAGGCGGGGCGCTGCGGCGCTGACGATCTGGCCGAAGTTGGGGTCTTCTACCTGGCCGTCGACAGAGGCGGGGCCGTAAAACTGGGCGTGGTTGAAGGCGTTGAATGCCTCGACGCGGAAGTCCAGGGATTTCGATTCAACCAGCCGCACATTCTTTTGGAGGGTCAGGTCGAAGTTGTTGATGCCGGGTCCGTAGAAGATGCGGCGCCTGGCGTTGCCGAGTTGGCCGAGATCTTCTTCCGGAAATAGGGCGGTGTTGAAGGCCGGTTTGCCGTTGCGTCCGTTGGTGTTGATGTGGAGCGGGCCGGGCAGGTATTGCGGCGTGTCGAGCAGGTAGTTGTTGACTCCGTTGCCGAGGGTGCCGAGCAGCGAGTTGTCGGAACTGTCGTAGAGGGTGACGGGAAAGCCGGTCGCAAAGCGGGTGGTTCCGGAGATGCTCCAGTCGTCAATCACACGATTGGGGGTGGGACGATTGGAGCGGTGCGCGAGGTTCGCGATCGGCAGTGCCCAAGTGTAGCTGGCGACGAAGTTCTGCCTCTGGTCCCAGGCGGAGATGGTGCGGGTCTGTCTTGGATTCAGAGGATCGATCTGCTCGCCTAAGTTGGAGCCCTGATCGATCGACTTCGCGTAGGTATAGCCGAGCAGAAACTGCGACCCGCCGCGCTGATAGCGAAGCGTGGTCTCGAATGCGTTGTAGTTGGAGTTGGCCATCGACTCGTCGGCAGTATTCTCGCCGTAGTTTGGCCCCTTTCCCACGAGTGGTCCAATGCTGCTCTGTCCGCTGCGGGTTCCATAGATGATCTGGCCGTTTGCGTCGGTATAGGTCGTGTCTTCGCCGAAGGGGCCGCATCCGGGAAGGCTGAGACAGAGCGCGGAATTGCCGAGGTTAACCGAGGCGACGGCGAGATTCCGGTGACCCTGGTTGCCTACATAGCTCATCGTCAAGAGCGCGCTTGAGGTGATCTGCCGCTGAATCGAGAACATATAGTTGCCGATGTAAGGCACGCGGTTGCGGTAGTAGAAGAAGGGGTCGGCCGAGAGCGGTGTGAAGTTGGCCCAGTTGACCGAAGTGTCAGGGTGGGAGGCAGAGACACCGTGCGGCGGGAAGGGAAACGGGAAGCGCTGGCCGTTGTTGACGCCGGTGGCAGCGGTAATGAACGGGGTCGCCATCAACGGCGGCCCAGGACTGAGATAGTTGTAGCCGTAGGGCGGGACGCCGTACATAATGCCGGCCGCCAAGCCGGGAAATTCGGTGTAAAAGATGCCATAGCTGGCGCGAATGCTGCTCTTGCCGCCGCTTCCGAAGATGCTCATCAGGAATCCGTGATGGAAGCCAGGCGCGTAAGCGATTCCAATGCGGGGCGCGAAGTTGGTGTAGCGTGTGGGCGCGAGGGTTTTTGGAATTCCGTGGTCGCCGGGAACGAGCAGTCCGGGGAGCGCTCCCGGATAGAGGGCGGACTCGGCTCCGGCGATCCAGGTCTGGATCTGGTTGTACTTTTCCCAGAAAGGCCTGATGACGTCCCAGCGCAGGCCGGCGTTGATGGTGAGGTCGCTTCGCGCGCGCCAGCTGTCCTGTGCATAAGCCCCAAAGTAGCGGTTGCGCAGATAGAAGGGCTGACCGGAGGACTGGGTGAAGTTGCTGGGGACGCTGATCAGGAAGTCCGCATACGAGTCCCCAGTCTCTGTTCCGTCGATATTGAAGGTTCCGTTGAAGGTGGCGTTGGGATGTTCATTGACTTCGTCGGCATGGTACTGCGCGCCGAACTTCAGAGTGTGCGCGCCAATGACTTTGGACAAGCCGTCGCTCAAATAGTAGGTGTTGTTAATCTGCGTTCCGTTGGTGATCGGCACGCCCATGACGAAGGTGGGAAAAGTGATGTTCTCGACGCCTTCGAACTGCGGCGCCTGAACATAGATTCCCGGCGTTCCGGCTCCGGTAACAAAGCCCTGCGAGGCAAGGCTCACGCCCAGGCCGCCTTTGGGCTGGCCGATGATATTGGCATTGCGCAGATAGCCGAAGTGAAACTCGTTGACGGTATTCGAGCCGACCAGCTTGTTATCGCTCAGTGAGAGCAGCTGCGCGCGCCCGATATACAGAGCATCGAAGCCGGGTATGCTGGCCCCGGCCACCGAACCAGGATAAGGATTGTCGAGGTTATAGTCGTCGATGAAGTAATAGCCTGAGATCTGTCCCAGCCTGCTGTTCCAATCGATGCGGACGGAGCCCTTATTGTCGAGAACGGTCTGCGCAAAGGCCGAGGTCGAATACTGGCTTGCACTGACATTAGGGGAAGGAATGTATTGCAACAGATTCTTACCCGGCGCCGACCAGGCGCTTTGCGGGATCACGCCGTTGGGAAAGACGCTGGTGTACGGCTCTCCCGAAGTGACGGCGTAGCCCAGACTTTGGGTGAGCAGCGATGCGAGGTAGGGGCCGCTGACGGAGCCGGTGAGGTCGTTAAAGTTGCCATTCCGCTGCGGGACCGTCGGCACAGAGATATTGCCTGTGGAAACGCCCTGATTCGTGTGGGTTCCCTGATAGTCGGCAAAGAAGAAGATCTTGTCGGGGTGGATCGGGCCGCCGACGGTACCCCCGAATTGGTTCTGTTCGAATGCAGACCGGGTTGGATCGAAGTATCCCCTTGCATCGAGCGCGGTGTTGCGGAAGAACTCGAAGGCCGAGCCGTGAAACGCACCGGTTCCCGACTTGCTGACAACGGTGACCATGCCTCCGTTGTAATTGCCATACTCGGGATCGAAGTTATTGGTGAGAACGCGGAACTGCTCGATCGAATCGAGGTTCGGAATGATGGAAGTACCGCCGTTCATGTATTCCTGCACATCGATGCCGTTCACCATGAAGCCGTTGGAGGACTCGCGCTGGCCATTGATGGATAAGTTGCCGGGGTTCAGGTCACCGGAGGGATCGAGGCTCCCGGTGACGCCGGCCATGATGACCGAACTTGGCAACAGTGTCGAGATGGGCGCGACTCCCGGTTGAATCGCGAGCAGGTCGGTGTAGCTTCTGCCGTTCAACGGTAACGAGGTCATTTGATCGTCCGAGACGACCTCGCCGAGGTGGGTCGCGATGGTGTCGACCTGGACGCCGGAAGAGGTTGTGACGGTTACGGCGTCGGGGTGAGTACTGATGACGAGCGTGACGTCGACCCGCAGGGCTGAATCTGTGTCGACGGCCAGATGGGTCTTTCGCTGGGTCGCGAAGCCCGGCGCAGAAACCGTCAGGTCATAGTGGCCAACAGGAAGAGCGGGGAATGAGTAGAGACCTTCTCGATTCGTCTCGGCTCGATATGCCGTCTGTTGGGCCGTATTGATCAAATTAAGGGTGGCCCCCAGTATCACTGCTCCGCTTGGATCGACGACCGCCCCTGAGATGCTGCCGCCGGTGGCAGCGCTCAAGGACAGTGCGGTAAAAAGGCATGCTGCCATCGCGAAGGCTGACAATGACTTTCCGAATGGGCCGGGCGAGGACGGGCGGTTCGCGAGGAGCATACTTACCTCTATGCACGCTGGACGATCGGAGAGCCGCCAACCCGAGCGGAGGCCCAGCCTATTCGATAGGCATCTGCGCTGCCGGTTAGCACGAATCTTCAATTCGTGTTACCCGCTGGGTAGAGGGTTCTCCCGGCGGAGAACATTCCAGTGCGCAATAGTATTACTTTTTTGGAATTCGTGCTACCACGAGGATTCACGGGGCAATGGGTGCGGGAATTGGCCCTCAGAGCGTTCGCTTGAATAGCAGCGTTGCGATAAACAGCGTCACAATCCCGAATCCAAACAAAAACATCAGGTCCATACGGATTGCCACGAAGCCGCCGTCTTTCAGCAGGACCTCTTTGAAGCCGTGGACCGCGTAGGTAAAGGGATCGACGAAGGCAACGGCACGCAGCCACGGGGGAAATCCCGTCACTGGCGAGATCGCGCCGCTGGGGAAGAACAGCAGCGTATTCAGCACGCCAAACATTGCCCGCGGAACCAGTGGGTCCTCCACCCGCACCATCAACAGGAACATGAACCCGTTGAACGCCACCGAGGTGGAAATAATCAGCAGAAGAAGGAGCAGCGCCGACTCCGGGTGAAAGATTACCCCAAGCCCTGCCATCAGCGAACCGATCAGGGTGAGCGAGACGCCCGACAGCACCGCCTTGATCGTCCCCGCCAGGTTTAGCCCCAGCACCAATTCCAGACGAGTGATCGGAGTGACCAGATAGCCCTCATGGACGCCACGGGCCTTGTCATCGATATACAGCATGCCTCCGCCGATCATCACGGCGACATACATTGCAAGCGACACGGAGCCGGCGAGCAGATACTTCATGTACTCGACATACGGGTAAAGCTCGACTGTCTCCAGCGAGATCGTCGGGACGACCAGCGGCGGGATCCCGGGAGCGTTGAGCGAATCGACGACCGACTGCATTTCGGCCTGGAGGCTGCTGCTCATCGTCTGGTCGCTATTGTCGACCACAAGGCCGATCGCTGGAGAGTCGCCGGCCAGCACGCGGCGCGAATACTGCGCCGGGATGATCACCGCTCCGTCGATCTTGCCGGTGCGCACATCTTCGCGCGCGGTCTGTTCATCTTCATAGGGAACCGTGGTAAAGGTGCGGATGTTGACCGCAATGGAGTCGAAGGCCTCATGGAGCTTCAGCGCCTGCGAGGCGCGGTCATAGTCGACGACGCCCATCTTTGCCCCGCGGATCTTGCCGCCGAAGGCATTGCCGAGGATGAGCAGCTGCACCAGCGGAAGCGTCATCGAGACCATCATCAAGGCGGGCGAACGAAAGAACTTGCGCATCTCCCGTTCGACGATTGCCATCATTCGCGTCATGGCCGCATCCCCGGGCGATCGGGCATGACAAAGCCGAGCGCCTTTACTTGTTCATCGCGGAGCTGCCGCCCCGTGTAGTAAACGAAAACGTCGTCGAGGGTAGTGTTCTCGACGGTCAGCGACTTGATCGCAGTGCCGCGGCTGCCCGCCACCAACTCAACCAGCTGCGTAGTCGTAAGTGATCCGTCGGAGGTGATCATACGGAAGACCCCCTCGCTGCGGGCTTCGACCGAGGTCACGCCGCTCAGTGTTTTCAGGCACTCCGCCCAATCAGCTGGTTCGTTGGTGAACTGCGCCTCGACAACATTGGCCTCGGGAATGCTCGCCTTCAGCGCGATCGGAGTATCGAGTGCGACCAGCTTGCCGTGATCGACAATGGCGATCCGGTCGCAGAGCTTGTCGGCCTCATCCATGTAGTGCGTGGTGATGAGCATAGTGAGATTGCGGGTCTGTTTGAGATGAGTCAGCATCTCCCACACGGCAACGCGGGAGACGGGGTCGAGCCCGGTTGTGGGTTCGTCGAGAAAGAATATGCGCGGATTATGCACCAACCCGCGCGCAATCTCGAGGCGCCGCCGCATTCCACCCGAGAGCGTCTTGGTCTGTGCGTTGCGCCATTTCAGCAAGTCCACGGCTTCGAGTAGTTCGTGGACATTTTTTTGCCGCTGGGCCTTCGGAATTTCATAGAGCTTGGCGTAGATCGACATGTTCTCTTCGACCGTGAGATCGATGTCGCTGGTGAGCGCCTGCGGAATCACGCCGATCGTGCGTCGCACTCTGTCGGGATCGCGCGAGACATCGTAGCCGGCGACCATCGCCTTTCCAGAAGTCACCGGAATCAGTGTCGTCATCATCCGGATCAGCGTGCTCTTGCCCGCGCCGTTCGGGCCCAGCAGTCCGAAGATCTCGCCGTCGGCGACCTCGAAACTCACCCCCGCAACGGCCTCGAAATCGCCATAGCGCTTCACGATCTTTTCGACCGCAATCGCGGGGCCTGTCTTGCCGTCATTCATCGCGACACCAGCTTGCTCCTCGGGATATAAACCTCAGCCAGCATCCCGGGGACATATTTCATTCCCGGGTTGTCGATCAAGAGCTTGAGGCGGATCGTCTTGATGTCCCGCTTGCGCCGGCTCACATCGCGCTGCGTGGCAAAGTCCGCTTCCGCCGACTTCGCGATCACCTTGCCCTGAATCGTCGCCCCGCTCGGCATTACCACGCGCAGGCTATCGCCCAGCTGGACGGCATCCGCTTCAGTCTCAGGCAACGGTGCGTAAATCCACGTTTGGGTCAGATCGGTGATGGTGACGATCGGCGTTCCCGCCGCGACCACTTCACCCGGCCGCGCCGCTCGCACGTTGACCTTGCCGGAGATCGGAGAGACGATCGTCGCGTATCCTAACTCGACCTGAGCCTGGGTCAACATCGCTTCGGCATTTTGCATCGAGCTGCGTGTCGCGGCCACGGTCTTGGCCTGCGCCTGCGCCTGGATCAAATTGGCGTTGGCCACCTTGAGCGACGCGGCGGCGGCCGCTACGTTGTGCTGGGCGGCATCGACACCCGCTTGTGCCGCATTGAGCGCGGTCACCTGTTCGTCTCGCGATTGCTCGCTCATGATTCCCTGTTTCGCCAGCGCGACGGTGCGCGAGGTATCGGCCTGCTGATGTTCGTACTGCGCCTGCGCCTGCACCAGCGCCGCCCGCGCCATCCGCAATTGCGCCTCGGCATATGTCACCTGGCTTGCGGTGCTGCCACCGATCTGGCGCTCGGTATCGGCGGTTTGCTGCACGGTGTATTTCTGGCTGGCCGCCGTGGCCGCCGCCGCGTTCCGCGCCGCCGCCAGGTCGTCGCTTTGGATCGTCGCAATCAGCTCCCCGGCTTGCACATCGTCGCCCTCATAGACGGGCAGCGTCTGTATACGCCCCGGAATGCGCGAGCTCACCACGACTTCATTGGCGTCGACCGTCCCGATCAGTTGCAAATCTTCCGACCGGTTGGTCGAAAAGAAATACCAGCCAAGGGAAATCAGGAACAGTACTCCAAGGATCGTAAATATCCTGTTACGAGCGTTCATATGCTCTTTCTCCGAACCATGGGATTCTTCACCTCGGGCATGGGCATGGCGGCAAGCACGCGCCGCGCCAGCTTCGATCCGTGTGCGCGGTCGGTGAACAATGCCTTACCCAGAAACTCGGCTACACTCTTGCGCCGCGCCCGCAGGGATTCCAGATCCATTGGCTCGATCTTTAGCAGCATCCGCATCATCGGCGCACTTAGAAAATAGAAAACGTTGGCGCCGAAGATCGTGTACATCACCTGCAGCCAATCGGCCTCGCATAGTTCGCCGGTCTTGTTGCCTTCGGCCACCGCCTCGCGCAACTTCACCATCAGTGGCTGGAAGGCGGTTCGATAGATCACCGGCATTGCTCCGCTCTCGTCGCGCCGGAAACGGACCATCTCCTGCTGCAACAGGCTTTGAAACTCCGCCTGGCTAAGGACGCGGTCGAAATGATTGAGTGCCGTGCGCAGCAACCGCTCGCCTGCGGTGTATTTGGGGTCGAGCGCCGCCAGTGCGTCTCCGACTACCATCCCTGAGGCCTCTTCCAGCGCCGCTTCATACAGGCCCTTCTTGCTCTTGAAGTAGTAGTAGAGGAGCGCCTTGTTGGCTCCCGCGAGCTCTGCGATCGCATCCGTCCGTGCGCCGGAAAGCCCATGCGCGCTAAACTCGCGAATTGCCGCATGAAGGATCCGCTTCGGGGTCTGGTCGGAGAGTTTCTTTTGATGGGGGTTTGAGTCTTTCGCAGGCATTGATTAACCAGTTAGTTAAAATGCTACTCTGCAAACTGGAATTTGGCCATCGGAGCCGCGGCCGTTCGATAGATTTTCTGAGTGGGGAACAGGTGCCGTGTTGCGACTGGGGTTTTCGAGGGTAAATGCTCTAGTAGACCTCGAGTACACTGTCAACGACGGTCATGTTCGCCGGCGGGTTTAGAGAATGGCGACGCCTGGTACCTCGTCCGCAATCGGAAATCTATCGTTGCTGCTCGTCGATGACGACGTCGAGTTGTGCAACATGATGGAGGAGTTCTTTGCGGAGAACGGCCACCGGATCACGGCGGTTCATAACGGGCGCGAGGGTCTGGCGCGCGCCCAGGAGAACCGCTATGACCTGGTGATCCTTGATGTGATGCTGCCGCAGATCAATGGCTTCACGCTGTTGCACCAGCTGCGCCGGCACAGCGACGTGCCGGTTATTATGCTGACCGCGCGTTCTCACCGCAGCGATCGAATCGAGGGTCTGGACAAAGGGGCGGACGATTATCTTGTAAAGCCCTTCGACCCTGACGAACTGCTGTCTCGCGTTCGCGCGGTGCTTCGGCGAATTGCCGGCTCGCGCTATCAGATTGATGCGGTGACGAGGTTTGGCGAGATTCGCGTTGATGCGAACAGGCGCGAGGTGTGGAGAGGCAACCACCTGATCGACCTGACCGCGATGGAGTTTGACATCTTCGACCTGCTGGCGCGTTCCGCTGGACGCATCGTCTCGCGCCAGGAGATCACTGAGGCATTGTTCGAGCGCAAGGCTACCCCCTCTGACCGGTCGCTCGACGTACACATCAGCCGTTTGCGCAGGAAACTCGAATCCGGGCATACGTTGATTCGTACTATCCGCGGCGTCGGCTATGTTTTTGCCAGCGTGGAGAGCCGATGAGATCTCTTTACCTTGCGATCTGGCTTGCCATGGCAGGAACGCTCTCCTTGTCCCTGGTGGTCTTTCTTGCCATTTCGAGGAACATCGAGCAGGCCACGGTTTACCGGACATTTGAACGTATCGACGAACTGCAATTGGAACAGGCACGGAACGCCTTCGAGCAAGGCGGAGGGGCGGCTGTTTCGACTTATCTGCAGAACTCGAATCGGGTTTTCGGCGGTTCCCATCTCCTGTTGAACACGGCGGGGGTGGACGTGGTTTCCGGCAAAGATGCCTCCAACCTGCTTCCTGAGGGCGGAGTATCGGAAGGGCGCGAGCGGCGTGGCGGAGAGCTGGTGATCAGCCGCAGAAGCGAAGATGGCGCTTACTGGTTCATCGCCCTCGAGCCTATACGGTCTCACCCCTGGGTATTCGTGCCGTATTATCTGCTGGTGATTGGCGCGACGGGGATACTTTGCTGGGGAGCGGCGGTCTGGCTGGTGTCGCCGATCCGCAGCCTGACCGCAACGGTGGAGCGATTTGGGCGCGGCGACCTCTCGGCGCGCTGGAATACGAGCCGCCGCGATGAGATCGGATCCCTGGGGCGGGCCATCAATCAGACTGCGGAACGATTACAGCGATTGTTGACCAGCGAGCGGCGGCTGTTGGCGGACATCTCGCATGAGCTGCGATCGCCGCTGGCGCGGCTCAAGTTTGCGGTGCGGCTGGCGAGGACCGCTCCCGACCGCGACCAGGCTCTCGATCGCATTGAGCGCGACGTGGACCGGATTTCGTCCATGGTCTCTGAGCTTGTCGAGATTACGCGAGCGGAGGGCGACCCCGAGGCGAGCAAGTTTGTCGTAGTCGACCTCAATCAGGTCGTGAAGGACGTCGTATGCGAAGAACGGCTTGACGCGGAACTCCGAGGATGCAGCCTTCGCAGGCGGGGTGAACTGCAGCAAGAGCTTTGGGGAGATCGCGAGCTGCTGCGGCGCGCTGTGGGGAACGTGCTGCGCAACGCGATTCGCTATTCGCCGATGGGCTCGGCGGTCGAGATCACTCTGGCCGAAAACGACCATTGCACGACTGTCGAAGTTCGCGATTATGGCCCCGGAGTTGCTGAGGACTTGCTCTCCCAGATTTTCAAGCCGTTCTTCCGCGTCGAGGACGCTCGGGATACGCAAAGCGGTGGAGTTGGGCTGGGCCTCTCGATCGCGATGCGCGCGGTCCAGCTGCATCAAGGCGCCATTACGGCTGAGAACGCATCGCCGGGTCTTCGGGTACAAATCAGGCTGCCGCATCTACCCGGCACCGAGCAGCCGGCGAGCCAGGCAGATTCGGCTTGCTTCTGAGCCGTGGTCCCTCGTTCCTTCAAACGACAAAGTTGAGTTAGCAGGTTTGGTTTCTGGAAGATAGGCTTTTTGCGGCATGTTAGATAGCGCACGGGTTGACAACTTAACAATTATTAAGGTTCGGCGCGCTGGAGGGCGCTTTTAATCAAGACAATGCTTCTCGAAAGAGAACGAAGCGCAGAAGCAGATAGAGGAGATCGAACATGACGAAACGAGCCCTTGCCATTGCCTTCATCCTTTCTTCGCTTCCCTTCGCGGCATCTGCCGCTACAAAGAACTCTGCCCATGTTGTTCTCGACAGCCCGGTAACTGTAGGAACCACCGAAGTTCCCAAGGGGAACTATAAGGTCGAATGGACCGGAACCGATGCCAACGCGCAGGTGACCTTTACCAGCGGCCAATGGACCAAGACGATCCCGGCGCACATCGTTGCGGAGAAGAACGGTGTTGAAGCTCAGACAACGACCGTGAAGGGCGACAAGATCTTCCTGACGGCACTTGAACTTCACAATGCAACGCTGGTATTTGCAGATAGCGCGCGCGCCGGCGAGTAACTCTCTTCCATCCGAAACACCCGCAAAAATCAGCGGTCCAGTCGCCCCACTCAAACCTGAGTGGGGCGATCTGTTTTTTCCGGGCTATTTGGCGAGGGTGTAGATGACGCTGATGGTGGTTTTGACCTCGATGGGTTCTCCGTTGAGGAGGTAGGGCTTGTAGGTCCATTGGCGGACGGCATCGAGGGATGATTGCTGGAGCTCTTTAGGACCGGAGGCGACGGTGAGCTCTTCGACAGCTCCGTCTTTGCCAATGATGGCGTTGAGCAGGACGGTGCCCTGAATTCTCTCTTTCTTGGCCTCTTCGGGATATTTTGGCGGGACCTTGGTGAGCACGTTGCCGGCCATCTCAGAGGCAGGAACATTGAGCGAGTCGGATTTCGAGCTGTTCTTGTCGGTGGCGGCCGGGAGCGCGTTGACCGAGAGGCGCAGGGCGAGCGCAGAGGCGCAGGTGACGAGGCCGAGGACGGCGCAGGCGGCGATGAGGGCGAAGCGGCGCGAGGCGCGAATCTGGGTGGGCTGTTGAGTGAGCTTCATAAGTCTCCTTTCAAAAGCGTTGGCATCGAAGATTCCGATGGCGTGAGGGGTGCGGACCGGCATGCTTGTGACGAGCAGGGATGCCAGGCGCAGGAGAGAGCGGGCGTATTCATTGCGGGCGTCAATTGGGCTAGCGACTGAGTTGGCGATAGGGGCGGCGATCTGGTCGCAGACGATTTCGCGGGTTTCCGTGATGCGGTCGCGGGTGAGCCAAAGAACGGGGTGGTAGCCGGCGGGTAGGGAGAGCAATTCATAGATGAGGTTTTTCAGGAAGTCGTTGCGGCGCATGTGGGCGAACTCGTGCGCGATGACCGTGCGCTGGTCGCCTTCGGGAAGGTCGGTGACCATAGTTGCCGGCAGCAGCAGGAGCCTTCGGGTGAGGCCGATCGTGACGGGGCCGCGAACACGGGAGGACGCGGCGATAGCGACCTCGCCGGCGAACTTATCAAAGGTGAAGTGCTCCAGGCTTTGCTCCCAATAGACAGCAGCTTCGCCGGTGAGGGCGATGGGCGCGGATTCGCGGCGAAGGATTTGGAGGTGGTGGCATCTCCAAAGAAATCTGGCGGCGAAATATATGGTTGTGGCTGCGTAGGCTGTGGCGATTGCCGCGAGCAGCGCGGGCCGGATGTGGAGTGCGGTGAGCCCGGTGCCGGGGCCCATGATTATGGAGACCTTGGGGTCGCTGGGCCGGGGCGTGCCGATGAGGAACGCGAAGAACGCGCCGATGCGGGCTGAGAACCTGCTGATGAGTTCGGGCGGCAGGGTCGAGGCAGCCGGCACGAGCGTTTGCGCGAACAGGACGGCGACCCAGAGTCGGTGTTCGACGGCGGGGCCGAGCGGCTTGAGAGCCCGGGCGGCGAGCCATCCGGCAGCGAAGAGCATCGGGACTTGCCACAGGGAGTTGAGCAGATACGAGAGGAGCCAGGTTTCGACGGCGCTCATGATTCCCTCGCTTCCTTATTGAATTTTTCAGTGAGCTCGGCCAGCTTTTTCGCGTCGATCTGGCGAGTCTTGAGCAGGCTCATTACTAGCTCTTCGCTCGAGCCGCCGAACATGCGGTCGACGAGGTCGCGCAGCTGCTGGCTGAGGGCCTTGGCTTCGGAGACTTTGGCGGTGTAGACGTAGGCGCGGCCCTCGAGCTCGCGCTTGAGCTTCCCCTTGCGCTCGAGGATGTTGAGCATAGTCTGGACAGTGGTGTAGGCGAGCGGGGGGTCGAGCTCGGCCTGGACTTCGCTCACGGTGCCGCCTCCCCGCTTCCAGACGGCTTGCATAATTCTTAGCTCGAGCTTGGTTAAGCCGGTCTGGCCTGGACTCTTTGCCACGCTGCCTCCTAACTTCTTAGGAGATTAGAGCGCAATCGAATCGCGTTTGTCAACTAAGAACTTAGGAGATCGGGGAAATTATTTCGAGCCAGATTGTCGCGCGAGGCGTTTTCCTGCAGGCCGTTCGGCGGCGAATAAGAAACTCAAGCGGCTTGGAGCGCGTCTTAATGCGTGCATTGTTCCAGCTTTTGGCAAGTGCCGCGACGAAGGCGCTAAAGCCCCCGTCGGCCCGAAAGGAATCTATGCCTTCGTACACTCATCCCAGTCCGCGAAACCTCATCTCTTTTGTAACGGTCGTGCTGGTTTACGCCGGAGCAGGTTCCGCGCAGCAGATCCCTGCACCGCGGCACTGGGAGCCTGTGCCGATTCAGCTCGATGTGGTGGTGACGCCGAAATCGGGCTCGCCGGTGGTGGCGAACCTGGTGCAGCAGGATTTCACGGTTGTCGACAACAAGGTCGCGCAACCGATTACTGCCTTCAAGGCGATCAGCGCCAAACAGGAGCCGGTGAATGTGATTCTGGTGGTGGATGCGGTGAACACCTCGTTCACGAACATTGGCTATGAACGCGGGCAGATCGCAAACTTTTTGAAGGCGAATGGCGGGCACCTGGCGTATCCGACAAAGCTGGCGATTCTGACCGATACCGGCGCCAAGATGTCGCAGGATTACTCGACGGACGGCAATGGAATCGACGATGCCCTCGAGAAGTCGGTCATCGGTCTGCGGAATATCACGCGCTCGACGGGAGTCTATGGGGCCGATGAACGATTCCAGCTGTCGCTCAAGGCGCTTGCGACCATCGCCGCTACCGATGCGGGCTCGCCCGGACGCAAAATCATTCTTTGGATGTCGCCCGGGTGGCCGCTGCTCTCTGGACCGAATATTCAGCTTACGGCAGAGCAGAAGGGACGATTGTTCGGAACGATTGTAAGCGCGTCGAAGGAGCTGCGCGACGAACGCGTCACCCTCTACAGCATCGACTCGCTGGGCGCGAACGAAGGTGTGGGCCGCGTGTTTCTCTATCAGGAGTATGTGAAGGGCGTGAGCAAGCCGAGCCAGGTCGAGATCGGAGATTTGAGTCTGCAGGCGCTGGCCGAGCAGACGGGCGGCATGGCGCTAAATTCGAGCGACGTTACGGGCTCGCTGAACAAGTGTCTTGCCGATCTGGATGCGTATTACGAGTTGACGGTCGAGGCGCTGCCGGCGGAACAGCCGAATGAGTATCACCATCTGGAGGTGAAGATAGATAAGCCGGGGCTGGTGGCGCGGACGCGGCAAGGTTATTATGCGCAGCCATGATGGCAAATCCGGCTCAAGCCAACGGATGGCTTGAGCCGGGGCACCAGCGGGCCAGGTATCCCGCGACCACTTATTCTTTTGTTGCTTCCTGCTGCTGGCGGCGCAGCATCTTCAGTATTGCGTCTGGGTCGACAGTGAAGCTTGCCGGAGCCTGGCTTGGCGGATACTCCTTGAAGGTTTCAATGAAGTTTTCGCCAAGAATCGTCCCCTGAACATTCAGATAGACATTATGGACCAGCCAGTCGTTGTACTGATCGGAGGTAATGTCAGCTCGTTCATAGGGGTCCATCCGGAGGTTGTATATCTTTGGCAGACGCAGGCAGATAAACGGTTCCTCCCAGATGTTGAGGTTACCGGGCGCGCGCTGCTCGCAGAAGACGTACTTGAAATTCTCGTGCCTCATCGCTACGAGCTGGCCGTCGTCGTCGAAGTAAAAGAAGTCCTTGCGCGGGGAGTGCTGTTCCTGGCCCTCAAGGTAGGGCAGGATGTTGTAGCCATCCAAATGCACCTTGTGGGCCATCCCTCCTGGGCCTTCGCCTTTCAAGAGCTGCTCTTTGATGTCCGGATTGCCAGCGGCCGCTACGAGGGTCGGGAACCAATCGAGGCCGGAGACGATTTCGTTCGACCATACGCCTGGCTTGATATGCCCAGGCCAGCGAATCATGGCCGGCACGCGGAATGCGCCCTCCCAGTTCGAGTCTTTTTCACTGCGGAATGGAGTCATCGCCGCGTCGGGCCAGCTGAACATGTTGGGACCGTTGTCGGTCGTGTAAATGACGATCGTGTCTTTGGTGACGCCGAGATCGTCGAGCGCTTTGAGCAGTTTGCCTACGTCCTGATCGTGTTCGACCATGCCGTCTGCATAGTCATTACCGGGCATGCCGCTGATGCCGTGATATTCCGGCCGGATGTGGGTAAAGATGTGCATGCGGGTGGTATTCATCCAGACGAAGAAAGGCTTGCCCGCCTTCACCTGTTCACCCATGAAGCCGATCGCCCGGCTGGTCGTCTCGTCGTCGATCGTCTCCATGCGTTTGATATCGAGCGGGCCGACGTCTTCGATCTTGCCGCCGGCGTAGGAGTGAATGATCCCGCGGACGTGATAAACCTTGAGAAACTCAGGATCGTCCTTCGGCCAGTAGGGCATCTCCGGCTCCTGCTCGGCGTTCAGGTGGTAGAGATTGCCGTAGAACTCGTCGAAGCCGTGATTGGTGGGGAGATATTCGTCGCGGTCGCCAAGATGGTTTTTGCCGAACTGGCCGGTGGCGTATCCGAGCGGCTTGAGCGCCTCGGCGATGGTGATGTCGCGCTTTTGCAGGCCGACGGGTGCTCCGGGAGCGCCCACCTTTGTGAGGCCGGTGCGGATGGGGGATTGGCCGGTAATGAAGGAGGAGCGGCCCGCGGTGCAGCTGTTTTCGGCGTAGTAGTCGGTGAAGGTCATGCCTTGCTCGCCGATGCTATCGATGTTGGGGGTCATATATCCCACCACTCCGTGGGTATACCGGCTGATATTTGCCTGGCCGATGTCGTCGCCGAAGATGACGAGGATGTTGGGCTTGCCGGTCTGAGCTTGCGCCGGCATGGCTGTGAGACAAGCCAATCCGGCCACCAAAAGAATGGCCGCCAGATGGATGACGGCAGAGGTGCTTGGCACGCGGTGCTTCGACATGAAAGGTCTCCGTATAGTGTTTTCAGCCCGCAAGAAACCGCGGGGCGCGTAAGATACCACCACCAACCTCGTTCCTAATCCTGGGTCAGAATGACTACCTGGACGTGCTTTCAGTGAATGGCTCGTTGGATGAGCGAAAACAGCGCTTTCTTGCCTGGATAATCAAGCGTCTGTGAAAGCCTTCATGCTACATATCCTATCTCTCTTTTGAGACCTGAGCTTTGGCCACGCGCCGAGTTCAAGCTGGCGGACACCACCCGCATCCATTTGACCCTCTATCCTGCGCTTGACTACACTGACGACTGTAGCTATGCGGTGTTTTGTGCGTTCTCTTCGTCGCTTTCGTGGTTTGCCGGTCGTGCTTCTGTTCGTTGCGATGATGGCCTTTGGACAGGACCAGCCTTCGTCTGAGCAAGCGCCCGCTCAACAGGCACCCGCGGCGAAGATACCCACCGGGCCGGCGCCTCCGATTCCAACGATTGCCAAGCCTCCTGCGCTGGTCGATCCCAACGGGCCGGCGATCACGCTGCAGACCAGCGAACCGCTGTTCGATATTGCGGTCGCGCTCAATGAATGCGGCTACGATCAGGACCTGGAAAACTCCGATCCGCTAAGGCAGCATATTCGCGACGAGGTAAACCAGTATCTGCAGGGGTCGGCTGCGGCGCGCGATGCCCGCGACAAGGTGTGCAATTACATTGCGGGGCATCGGCTGGGGAATGCCGGCCGCGATCTGGCGCAGTATGTCTCGCTGGCGATGTATACGACGCCTCCGCCAGAGCTGGCGCCGAGCGTCGAGTTGACCGATATGCCGCCGGACTCGACGCAGGTGGTCGAGATCCTGCCGCTGCTGCGCGAGTTTGTGAAGGCAACGGACCTGCATGCGATCTGGGCGGCGAACCGCGGCGCCTATGAGGACGAGCTTGCGAAGCTGCACGATCCGCTGAGCAAGATGATTCTGGCGACGAACGTCTACCTGAAGATGCCGACGAGCGGCTATGACGGGCGGCGTTTCATTGTGGTGATCGAGCCGCTGCTGGCTCCGAGCGAGACGAATGCGCGCGTCTATGGAACGGACTATGTGGTCGTTGCCTCGCCGGTGAAGGGTGTGATCAACATGCAGGAGGTCCGACATACCTATCTGCATTACGAGATCGAGCCGCTGATATATGCACGGGCCTCAACGATGGACCGGATGCTTCCTTTGCTGAAGGCGGTGCGCAACGCGCCGCTGGACTATACGTTCAGGAGCGATATTGTGGCGCTGGTGATCGAGAGCCTGATCCGCGCGGTCGAGGCGCGGACTTTCGATACCGGGATTGTGGAGGCAAAAACCACGTCGGACGCCCGGTTCTCGAACATGCAGCAGCAGACGAAGGAGCGCAATGCGTACCTGCAGGCGGTCGCGGCGGCGCGGCAGAAAGTTGTCGACACCGATATGTCGCAGGGGTATGTGCTGACGCAGTATTACTACGACCAGCTCGGGCCGTTTGAGGGCCACTCCGCCAGCCTGAAAGAGAGCGTCGGCGAGATGGTCTATGGCATGGACGTGGAGACGGAGACGAGCCGCGCGAAGCATGTTCAGTTTGCGGAGACAGGCTCGTCGGATGTGGTGAGCCATGCTCCGCGGCAGTTGCATGGGCTCGACCTGGCGGAGATGAAGCTGATCAAGGGCGACACGGCGGGCGCGCAGCAACTGGCGCAGCAGGCGCTGGCGCAGAAGAGTGGCGATCCGGCTTACGCGGATTACATTCTGGGCCAGACTGCGCTGCTAAGCGGAAACATGGACGAGGCGCAGACGCGGTTTGGCGATGCGGTGCGGCTATCGAAAGACCCTCGGACGCTGGCTTGGGCGCATATCTATCTGGGGCGCATCCATGATGTCGAGGAAGATCGCGATGAGGCGGTTGCTGAGTACAAGGCGGCTTTGACGGTCCGCGATGGGCAGGCGGATACGAAGCAGGCGGCAGAGAAGGGGTTGAAGCAGCCCTTTGCTTTGCCTCATTCGGCGCAACCGGATGATAAGGATGCGGCTCCGGCTAAGCCGCGGTAGCGTAGTCTCGTCTAACCGTTCATACCGCTTTCAGGGACAGCGTTACGGGCGTCCTAGAGCGAGACGTCGGGGGTGGAGACGACGGCGTTAGAGCCAGGTAGTGAATCCTTAGAGAGAAGCTGGAACCCAGGTCCCAACTGCAGGGACCTGGGGCACCCGGCTTGAGTGGGTTCGCGCCCTGGCTCGTGCGGCAAATCAACCTAACTACCGCCGGTATTGACAGTGACCCAACTCGAGCAGGTAATTCCCTCCGCTGGGGTGGTGAAGATGGAAAGCACACCAACACGGCCGACCTTGGCCACGCCCTCCGTTTTGGTCACGCTCGTCTCAGGCTCGGTAATCGGCTGAGATACCGACCACAAGGGATGAGTCGTGTTTCCAGAGAAATGAATCGTGTTTGCAGAGACAAGCCACACATCCCAGGTCACTGCGATCGGAGTGCCGAGGGTGAAGTCCATGGTCAGCTTTTCAGTGGTCGAGTCATAGCTGAGCGCGTCCGCACATGCCGTCGGCGGCGGCGGAGCCTGACACGGGCTGAGATAGCAGGAAACTTCGATACTGTAGTCACCCCCCGGTCCGTCACCTTGTCCAGTGAGGAGCAACATATAGGTGCCGGTTTTCGGAGGCTTAAACGTGAACTGGAAAACGCCGTCCCCGGTGCAGCCCTGGTCGGGCGACGCCTGCGGAGTCGCCGATCCCGAGTAATACAAATAGGCACACGTGCCATTTTCGCCGCCCGTGTAACTGACCGAGACCAGGTAGGTACCGGTTGTAGCCCCGTAGAACGTATATGTTTTCTGTTCATTCGCAGGGGCAAACGCGACTCCGACTGGACTCGCCAGTGTAAGTTCTTGTGCTTCCGGCGGGAACGGGTTGATACGCTCCAGCGACAGTGCATAGTCCCCGTCGGCGCTATCGCCCTCCATCGTTAGGTTCATTGTGTATTTGCCGGTGAGCGACAGCGTCTGCGAGACGACAAGGTCTCCATCACCTGTACAGTTGTTGGGATAAATCTCTTTCCCGTTGGGGTCGTAAAGTGCCATACACGTGCCGGGTGTGCCGCCCTGGTACGCCAAGATAATCTGCCAGGTATCCCCGGCGTTTGCGCTGAAGACGAACGAGTCGACGTCTCCCGGTGTGTACAGGACGCAGTTGGCGCCTGCGTAGTCATCGCCGGAGACGATAGTGGTGGCTGCCGGTTCATGTGGACAGTTCTTGACTGCTCCAAGGCTTATGCTGGGCATAAACACTATTGCGATGGCAACGGTGGCCAGTATCAGGCAGAAACGAGTCCGTGCTGTGCTGATATATTTCGATGCAGCGTTCGGATAAGACATACTTCCTCCAGGCGTGGTTCATTCACTTCGAGAGAACAGAGGTCAACTCCACAAATTCATCTCTTCGGATTCAGCTGAGTAAGTCCCTCAGGCCTTTTGCATTCCGCTCTGTGTCCGTAGGAGTTGCCCCACGCGGCACCGGGTCGAATGTCAGTCGGCCTCGCATCATTCCAGGCCCACTCTTGCGCTCATCTTGATAAACACGCAACGCCGAAATCCAAATTGCATGAAAATTAACACGAAATCGCGCCGATCAATCGACTCAGAAGGGGATTGGCGTGAGTCGATATGAAGTTAATGTGCAGTTAGTGTCTTAAGTATCCAAATAGAGGTCTCAAACAGGAAGTCTGTAACCCAAGTTGGGTCATTTCAGTAACATCAGACCCGCCACCGGCACTGGGGGACAGCTGTCGGGTATCGGTGGGAACGACCACTTGATCGCAGAGATCAGTGAATATCGACCGGGACGAACTCGGTCCTGCATCCCACCAGGCACCGCACCTTCTGGAACGCCTTTAACTCCTCGGGAGTGAAGGAGTGGCTATTCCTCGCATTCCGGTAATACTCCCGATGAGCGTCTTTGAACAGGTCAGAGACATAGAGCGAATGGAGGGTAAAACTCCGGTCGAAACCGTACCATACCTGGCAATATGGGTTCAGATTGCATTCCAGAACCGAAACACGAATGGCCCCATTGGCAACGGCAATTTCTCCTCCCGCGTTATATTCCTCCATTTCGCGGTTAAGATCGCTGCGCGGGAACAGGAGCCGGAATCTCTCGTGGGCCGCGCCCATCCCGTGAAGCTGGAACCTGGGCTGAGCTGTCTCAGACGAGGCGCCGGATATGCGATCAGCGTCGAGCACAACAAGGACCGCCTGATGGTATCCATTGGCAACCCCACTCGCGATGATTTCCTGCCGACCATCATCATCCAGGTCAGCCAGTGCGAAGTAGAAAAGATGACCGGAATGCCAATATTCAGAGATCGTCTTGCCGTGGGAATCAATAAGGGCTATTTGCGATGGATATCGGGGACTGTGATTGCTAGCAACCACGATGCGGGCAGCCATTCCGTTCGCCGGCTTAAGAACAGCGAGCCAGTTAGAGAGGAAAGTCGCGGGTTCGTTCTGAAGTTCCGGCAGCACTCTTCCAGGCATCCAACGCCATTTCTCCTCGCCCTTATCGGAGTAACAGATCAGCGTCGTTGAGTGCGCTAGCGGATCGAGTGCAGGGTGATAGAGGAAAAGAATCTCGGTGTGGCCATCGCCGATCAGATCTCCGAACCAGACGAGCGATGCAAGCCCTGCGTTGTAATATTGAGGCCAAAAGCCATCAGGGAAGCCCTTCCGCCACAGTTCCTTTCCCGCCGCATTGGCAACCGCCAGGGACAGGCCGTCCAGGCGTGCTACGTGGGGCCGGTCATCAGTCATCGCCGACCTGATAAAGACTCCGGCCAGAATTGCCGCGGCGGCGGCTCCGGTAATTATGGCAATAAATCTAAGTGTTGCACCCGGCCGACGCGGCTGATCCTGAGCGGTAAATTGCTCAAGCGAAGAAACAGGGGGATCGCAGGTCAGGGCGCGGGACTCCGCCGTGATCCACCGCCTGTCTTTCATGCCATTCACAGCAGGCGTGGCACGGCTCGGGAGGATGATGATCGTGGGGTCGTTGCGGCCCTCCCCGTTGTAATAGGATTCCAGGGCCTGCCGCAATCTGTGCATCTCGACTGCAACATCCGCGGGACCCTTTGACCCATTCTTCTCGGCCCATAATTCTCTGCAGATCCGATCCGGGCGCAGAGTCCGTTGCGAATCCAGGTTCGTCGAAAGTAAGTCCAGCAGCTTTCTGAGCTGGTGCTTGTCGGCGAAGGTCCCGCTCTTCAGGATCCTGTCGATCTGATTTCGGATGGCATCCTGATCCATCGGACTCGCGACTCCCAAAGCTGGATAGCCAGGGATTGTGCTGGCCTAGGCCCAGGAACGCTAATGCGCATCTCGAGTTCCGCGGCAATGGCCCACAATTTTACATCGAATTAACGATTCTTAGACAGTCGATCATGAACTTGCCGTCCAAATCGACTCTGCAAGATCTCTGAGGCGAAAAGTCCTGCCCCCGCTGCGACTTTGCTGATGGCTTTCCGCTCCGGCCGGACTCACCAACCAAATTCGCTCCAGAAAAGCGTACATCTCGCGACAGGGCCCTTCAGTAAATAGCAAAAACTAGCTGATCTCGAGCACATCGCGTGTATTCGCTGACTGGGCGATTGCGAGTCGGGCGACTTGTTCGGCTACTTTGAAGAACTGATCTCCTCGTGGTGAGCCTTCGCCGGCGAGGGCAACTGGTAGTCCTGTGTCGCCTCCGTGGCGGATTTCGGGGTCGAGTTCGATGGACCCTAAGAAGCCGATGCTGAACTGGCGGGCCATGCGTTCGGCTCCGCCTTTGGAGAAGATGTCGATCTCCTGGTGGCAGTGCGGGCAGTTGAAGTGGGACATGTTCTCGATGATGCCGAGGACCTCGACGTTGACCTGATGGAACATCTCGAGCGCCTTGCGGGCGTCCTGCAGGGAGACGTCGGAGGGGGTCGAAACTACCACCGCGCCGGTCAACGGCACCGTTTGCACCAATGAGATGACGACATCGCCGGTTCCGGGCGGGAGGTCGACGAGGAGGAAGTCGAGCTCGCCCCACTGCACCTGCTGGAGGAACTGGCGGATGATCTGGTGGAGCATGGGGCCGCGCATGACCATCGGCTTGTCGCCGGGCGAGATGAGGCCGATCGAGATGAATTTGACTCCGTGGGCAACGATGGGCTCGATCTGGTTGCCGTCGAGGATGCGCGGCTGTTTGCTGGCGCCCATCATGAGCGGGACATTGGGGCCGTAGATGTCGGCGTCGATGAGGCCAACTTTGTATCCGAGACGGGCGAGGGCGACGGCGAGGTTAACCGCGATGGT
>CAWGZE010000049.1:0-32575 GCA_963826855.1 uncultured Acidobacteriaceae bacterium | reverse complement strand
ACTCAAACGCGCCAATTGGGACGCAGTAGAACAATTGTGTGCCGAAGCCCTCACCGGCCGAAGCAAAGACCTGCAACTCGCAGCCTGGTTGCTGGAGGCGTGGATCCAGCTGGACAGCTTTGCTGGGGCTGCGCGCGGCATCGAGCTGATGAGCCGCCTTTGCTCGGCCTACTGGGAACAGATGTTCCCAGCGCTCGACATCGATTTGGCGGCCAGGTTGGCGCCTATCCAGTGGGTGAACGATAAGCTTTCCCGGCGGCTTCGACTGCTGCGTCTGACCCAGCCAGCGATGGAAGGAATCGCGGCCTACTCCCTGGCCGAATGGGACATCGCCTTACGAAATCCCAGCAGCGCTGGGGAAAGCGTCAACATGGCGAAGTTTGAACAGAGCGTGGCACTCACCGACTATCGATGGTTCGTCTCTCTCAACAAAAATGTGCTCGAAACCATCGAGCGGGTCCGCGCTTTCGATGCGCTGATCGACGAAAAGGCCGGGAAACTGGCCCCAGGTCTGATCAAGTTCCGTACCGAGGCTTCCGCAGTCGCGCAATTGCTGGAGACCATGCTCTCCGCGACTCGCGGCAGCCGTCCCGATCCACTGCAGTTGTCCGCGGCCGACCCCGCGACAGAGGTTATGGGCGAAAAAGATGAGACTCTCCCAGCCGCTCTGGATCTTGCCACGCCGCACACGCAACCTCGTGTTCGAACTCGCGCCGAGGCGTATGACCTGCTCGAAGAAATCGCTGTCTTTCTGTATCGCAACGACCCTCACAGCCCCACTCCTTATCTCATCTGGCGGGCCGTCAGTTGGAGGGACATGCACTTCAATGAGCTGCTTCCGGAACTGGTCCGCGACAACGTTGAGCTCAGTGACCTCGTTAAACTTCTTCGCTTGGACGCCCCGCCAGACGGCAATCACTAGTAATTTTGTGCGCCAAGTTGCGAGCTTTCACCTCCTTCAAAAAAAAATGTGGAAAACCTGGGACTTTGAGATTAGACTGTGCACGCTCGACCGTTACCTATTTGCAACGCATTCAAGAGAAAGTAATCGGATAACGATTCGATTCGTTACTTATGTTCCTTTTCCGCTCCGGATTCAACCGTTCAATCGTCGAGGTGAGGAGACCCCATGGCAGAGAGCATTCAGCACAAGTTGGATCGAGTTCGCCCTCCGCGCGTCCAAATTACATATGACGTGCAAATAGGCGACGCATTCCAAGTCAAAGAACTGCCGCTAGTCGTCGGCGTGCTAGCAGACCTTTCGGGTCAGTTGCCCGAAGGGACGACTGCGCCTAAGCTGCGAGATCGGCAGTTTGTCGAGATTGACCGGGACTCCTTCAAGGAGATCTTCGCCAAGATCAACCCTCGATCCAGCTTTACCGTGGACAACCTGATGCGGGTGAAAGCCGCGGATGCAGCGGAGCAGCCCAGGTTGCCGGTTGAGATCACCGCGGAAGCGACCCCGAAACTCGACAATTCGAAGCCTCTAGACGCGTTGCTGGCAAACCTCATCAGCGACGATCCACTCTATATGTTCCACCCCCTATGGGTAATCCGGCACACGCCGGAACTGAACACGCTGTTCGAGGCGCGCAGCAGGCTGAATGATCTGCTCAGTAAGCTCGATGGCAACGACAAACTGGAGGCGGAGCTGAAGGCAGCGGCCATTGCCCCCGACAAGCCGAAGGATCTTGTTCTCGATGCATCCAGTTACCCGCAGCCAAAGGACCCCAAGCAGCTTCCATCTCCGAATGGAAGCGCCGCGACGTAACCTGGAATGCCGGCGCATAGTCCGGGGCGAATTCTCCCAGACAGGCTGGCACAATAGGCAAAATCGACCGACTCTCGAAACGCGATCATGATCAGCGGCGGGGCGCCCCGCTCAAGGAGCAATGGATATGCCGGACACGACGACACAACCGAACGACGAATTCCTCGCGAAAATAGTGGTCCAGAGCGGCATGGTAAGGACCGATACCGGAGGCAAATCAGGAGATGAACTGGCACGCCTGCAAACAATCCAGGAAGAACGTAAGAAAGATGCCGCCAACCTCGTTCGGGAATTTCTTGAGCAGGTTTCCTTCGATCCCTACTACAAAGCAACCCTCGGTTCCTGGTACTCCGATCCCGACACCACGCTAGCGGAGAAGTATCCCGATCAACCAGGTCTCGCGGAGAGGATTCGCAAGGTTTTGCAGGGCGACACCAGCGATATCATCGCGGCAATCAAGACACGCATCGCGCAGATCGATGAACTGCTACAGCTGCAACTCGATCAGATCCTGCATGATCCCGCGTTTCAAGCTCTGGAAGCATCCTGGCGAGGGCTGCATTATCTGGTCGACAAGTCGGAAACCGGCACACACCTGAAAATTCGCTTGCTGAACGCCAGTAAAGCCGATCTGGTGAAAGACATCGAGAGCGCAGTGGAGTTCGATCAGAGCGCGCTCTTCAAGCAGATCTACGAAGAAGAATATGGCACCTACGGCGGCAATCCGTTCAGTGTATTGGTTGGCGACTACGATTTCGGCCGCGACCCCCAGGATATGGCCACGCTGAGCGGAATCTCCGGAGTCGCCGCCGCGGCCCATGCTCCGTTCATTGCTGCCGCGAGCCCAGAACTCTTCGACTGGTCGAGCTTCCCAGAGATGAACCGGCCTCGCGATCTCTCCAAGATTTTCGAGACGGCCGAACTTATCAAGTGGCGCTCGTTCCGCGACAGTGAAGATTCCCGTTACGTCACCTTGACATTACCCCGGGTCATGATGCGATATCCGTATGGCCCCAAAACCAAACCCGTCGACGGATTGAACTACACCGAGCGGCTCAGTGGCCGTGAGAACGACCACGAAAAATACCTCTGGGGCAATCCAGCCTATATGCTCGGCGCCCGCATCACCGACGCCTTCGCCAAATACCGCTGGTGCGCCGCCATCCGCGGGGCAGAGGGCGGAGGCATGGTCGAAGACCTGCCGATTTACACCTTCACCACCGATAACGGAGATATCACTTTCAAGTGCCCCACGGAAGTATCCATCACGGATCGACGCGAGAAAGAGTTGAACGATCTTGGCTTCCTCGCTCTGTGCCACTGCAAAGGGAGCGATTACGCGACCTTCTTCGGCGGCCAGACTACCAACAAACCGAAGAAATATAACCTAAGCCTGGCGACCCGGAACGCCGGTATTTCTTCCATGCTTCCGTACATTCTCGCCTCGTCGCGTTTCGCCCACTACATCAAGGTAATGATGCGCGACAAGATCGGCTCCTTCATGACCCGCGAGAACGTCGCCAGCTACCTGAATACATGGATCTCCAATTACGTTCTGTTGACCGACGACGCCCCTCAATCGGTCAAGGCAAGCTTTCCGCTGCGCGAGGCCCGCGTCGACGTCACGGAGTTACCCGACAAGGTCGGCGCCTATAAGGCCATCGTCTTTCTGAAACCCCACTTCCAGCTTGACGAACTTACCGTATCGCTTCGCCTGGTAGCGGAACTGCCGCCTCCAGCCAAGTAAGCATTGACCGTGAGACATTTGTAATTCGACCGTAACCACTCAGGAGAAATTCCATGGACGTACTTATCCTCGATGTCGGCGACACAATCAAAGGGGAATGCGCGTTGACTGACTATGTCGGAAAGATTGAACTGCTCTCCTACAGCCATGGCGTCGCTCAACAAATTACCGGAGATCAAAGCAATACAAAGCGCACCTCGGGAAAACCTAATCATCAGGACTTCACGGTGACCAAGTACCAGGACCTAGCCTCCTGCAATCTAATTAACAACTGCAACACCGCGACGCCAATTCCAACAGTCAAGATAACCGTCGGCCAGAATGACAACGGCCATGTCACGCCGACTTGGGTTTATACGCTCACCAATGCGTTGGTTTCCTCTATCTCGGTCGGCGGGGGCGGGGGCGGAAAGCCGCAGGAAACAGTGACCTTCAACTACACCGCTATCTCCTGGGTGTACAAACAGCAAGCGGCCACCGCCTCCACCGATCCAGGCAACAACTCGGCGACATGGAACCTCGCAACCAACGCGGCCACGTAGAGCGCTCCCCAAGGCTCGTCGCTGGCCTGGCCGTCCCGCTCTTCGATCGCTTTATCGAGGACCTGGACGATCGGCGCATCGTCGAGCCTTACCGCGTCCAGGACCTTTCTCTGCTGCTGGAATCGATTCAGAGAGAAATAGAGAATCTGTTGAACACCAGACTGCCGCCGCGCCATCCGCCGGCGGGCAACTGGGAGCCAATTTCCGAGCCGCAGACCGTGCTGGATTACGGTATACCGGCTTTTTCACCGCTAAGCAGCGACAGCCTGACCGATGCCAATCTGCTCCACGAGACCGTGCTCGCAAAGATCGCCGCATTCGAGCCTCGTCTGCTGAACCCATCGCTCGATTTGCGCTCCGATCCGGACGATCCAGCAGGAATGCTCGGAATGCTGCGCGGAACGGTAAGACTCGGTCGCGTAACCCGGCCGGTTTGTTTTCCCGTAAGCTTGCGGCATCACGGAGAAAGCGCCAGCATCACGGCAGCGGAGCCGGATTAGCGGGCCTTAAGGCCGGCCCGTGTCCCCGCAACCCAGGCTCGCCGATAGGAGAAACTCTCGAACGGAATGCGCGCCGACGAAGACTTTCTGCGGTACTACTTCGACGAACTGAGTTACCTGCGCGACGCAGGGCGCAGTTTTGCCCGGGAACATAAGAAGGTCGCGTCGCGACTGGACATGCCGCACGGCGAGAGCTCCGATCCGCATGTCGAGCGGCTGATAGAGTCGTTTGCCTTCCTCACCGCCCGCCTGCAGCGCCAGATGAAGTCGGAGTTTCCTGAGATCACAACTGCGCTGTTAGGCATTTTGTATCCGCAACTGGTCCAACCGTTGCCGCCGATGGCCATCGCTTGTTTCGATGTCGGCTCGACAATCAAAGGGCTCACCGATGGATTTCCCATCCGCCGCGACACGCCGCTCTTCGCTCAGGATCCCAGTGGCCTTACTTGCAGATTTCGCACCTGCTACGACACTACGCTCTGGCCGGTAACGGTCGTCGAAGCAGCCTTCGAGCCCGCCAAATATCACCGCATCGCCACCGGGGTTTCAGTTCTGCGCGTCCGTCTTCGCGCCCAGGAAGATCTTCTGAGCAATCCGAGCTTCCTGCCCAGCCTGCGTTTCTTCCTCGACGGGCCGCCGGAACTTATCGGCACGCTTTACGAAATACTATTCGCAAACACAATCGATGTCCTGCTCGTGGATAAGAGCAGCGCAGTGCCGGTTTCCCTCGGGGCATCGGCGCTGAAGTCCGTCGGCTTCGCTCCGGACGAGGAAGTACTTCCCTATCCGCCTAACGCACTGCCCGGATACCGATTGCTTCAGGAATATTTCAACTTCCAGCAGAAATTCCTGTTCTTCGAAGTCCAGAATCTGGCGAAACGTAATTGTGCCCGGAGCGCCGCTGCCGACTCGGACAGCCTCGACTTACTGTTCTTGCTGAATGATCTTCCTCAGCCCGAGCCAGTCATTCGCGCCAGCAATTTTCGCCTTGGCTGTACCCCGATTATCAATCTTTTCCAGAAGACATCGGAACCCATCCGCCTCGACCATCACCAGGTGGAGTATCGGTTGATCGCCGATATACGCCGCGAGGCAACTACGGAGATTCACTCGATTCTCAGCGTCTCAGGCTCGGCAAATCCAACCGAGACTTCGCGGAGATATGAGCAGTTCTATTCTTTTCGCCATGCTTATACAGGAGCCGGACCGCAGGCCTTCTGGCTGGGGCGGCGAGTTCGGGCTGATAGAGCGGACCTGAGCGGCAGTGACGTATATTTATCTTTCGTCGATCTCTCATTCAACCCCGCCCTTCCGTCCGATCAGACCGTCTTTGCGCAAATCCTCTGCACCAATCGGCAGCTGGCGAACCAGCTGCCCGACCGGGCGGAACTCAACATAGAACACACAACGCCGGTGCTGCGGATCGCATGCCTGACGAAGCCTACCGTTCCGCTCTACCCTCCGCTGGGTGGCCGGTCGCTATGGCGTCTGGTCTCGAGCCTGTCGCTGAACTCGGCATCGTTAACCAACGACGGTAATGGGCTGGAGGCCCTCCGGGAGATTTTGCGTCTTTACTCGTTCAGTGACCACAGCTTTGCGCAGCAGGAGATCGATGGCATCTGCGAAATGCGAACCCGGAAGGTACTCCGCCGCTTTGGGAATGATGCCTGGCGGGGCTTTCGGCGGGGAACTGAGGTGAGCTTTGTCTTCGACGCGATGAAATACAAAGGAAGCAGCGCCTTGCTGATGGCGTCAGTGCTGCGGCACTTTCTTGGGCTCTACTCATCGGTGAACACCTTTACTCAGGTTGTAGCCAAACGGGTGGCCGTCGACGGCGAATGGAAACGTTGGGCGCCGCTGGCCAGCGAACAGGAGACTCTATGACGGTCGGCGAAGCCGCGGAAACAAATAATCCGGGCGACCCCACCAAGGCCGATCTTCGATGGGGTTCGGGGGCTTCGGCGCGCGATCGACTCTACGCGGACGCCAGCCCGTTCAACTTCTATCAGGCGGTAAGGATATTGTCGATCCTTAAATCGGATGCTGCACCTCGGGTGCACCATGATTCGGTCCCGGTTCGCTTTCATTCGCGGATGGATTTCGAGTTTCCGGGCACCGAAATTGATAGCCTTCGCCCCGCCGCTGATGACCGATCCTTTCCCGAGATGCAGGTTACCTTCCTCGGCCTGGCGGGAGCGCATGGCCCATTGCCATCCGTCTATACTGAGCAACTGCTCCTGCGGGAAAAGAGTGCGCTGGCCGACTTTCTCGATATCTTCAATCATCGGCTTATTGTTCTCTTATATCGCGTGCATGAAATGCACCACCCGGCGTTGACGTCCACATCGCCGGAGAACGGTCTTACAGCAAGTCTTCTCTACGCCTTCTTCGGATTGGGATGCGAACCCACTTCGGCGGCCCGTGATCGGCTTTCGCTCGCCGATCGCGCTTTATTGGACTATGCCGGCCTGCTCGCCCATCGTCCACATTCCGCCAGTGGTCTGAAAACTCTGCTCAGCGACTATTTTCAGGTGGAAGTCGCGGTAGAACAATTTACTGGCGCCTGGCTGAATTTGAGCGAGGATCAGTGGACCCGGTTGGGCACGAAGCAAGGCCAAAATCAAACATTAGGAGATGGAGTCATCCTTGGCAAAAGAGTGTGGGAACAGCACGCCGGAGTGACTATTTGTCTCGGACCTTTGGATTTGAATACCTTCGAGAGCTTCCTGCCGAATGGAGGAGCGCATCGGGCATTGTGCGATTTGTGCCGCTTCTATCTTGGGCAAGAATGGGACTTCTCGTTCCGGCTCGAGCTTCGTACCGATCAGATACCGTGGCCTGCCCTTTCCGGCGCGAGACCTGGCGTTCGCCGGCCCGCGTTGGGAAGGCTCGCCTGGCTCAAGGGCGGCCAGAATGGAAACGGCGGCACCGCGCAGGACGCGGTTTCTCACAGCGAGGAAAAAGCATAAATGGCCACCTTCGTGCAAACCGCGTTACCGGTTCAAATCACCACGCCATTTGGCCCCAATGCTCTTCTCGTGCGCGGCTACTCCGGCGAGGAGGCAATCTCCGAGCTATTTCACTACGATCTGGAACTCTATTCCGAACATGCCTCTCTGGACGCGACACAAATTGTAGGCCAGGCAGTGACGCTGCAGATCCCACTTTCCAACGGCAGTTTCCAGTACGTGAACGGGATCGTTGGTCGCTTCACTCAGGCGGGCATGGATCATCGCTTCATCAACTACCTTGCGGAGCTTCATCCCTGGTTGTGGATGTTAACCATGACCTCTGACTGTTGCATCTTTCAGAAAATGACCACTCTGGATATCGTGAAGCAGGTCTTTTCGAAACTCGGATTCAGCGATTTCTCCGACAAGACGACCGGAACCTACGCTGCTCGCGATTATTGTGTGCAATATCGCGAAACCGCGTTTGCGTTTGTGAGCCGCCTGCTCGAAGAAGAGGGCATTTCGTACTACTTCACTCACGATTCCTCCAAACACACGATGGTGCTGGTGGATGACACCAGTTCGTGGGGCACTTGTCCGGGGCTTACCTCTGCCCGTTATGTGGGACGTGGTCCGGGCTACGATTCCGACGACATCATCGTTGACTGTGCGATGGAACAGGCGGTTACGGTTGGCCAGTTCAAGTCGGACGACTACAACTTCACCATTCCAACGACCTCGCTGCTCGCCACCGTGAGCGGCAGCAATGCCACATTGTCGATCTATGACTATCCAGGTTTGTACGATGCTCAAAGCGATGGCGAAACCATCGTCGGCCGTCGACTGGCCACCCTGGAAACCACGGCAAAGACGCTTCGGGGATCTAGCCTGTGCCGCTCCTTTCACGCCGGCGCTTCATTTACTTTGGCCAACCACTACCGCTCGGATTTGAACGCCAGCTACGTTCTCCGCCGGCTTAGCACGCGCGGCAGTCAGGACGAATACTCAAACTCTTTCGAAGCCTTTCCAGCGGCCACGAAGTTTCATCCGCCCCTGCTTACACCGCGACCGGTCATCGCCGGCAACCAGACTGCGACCGTGGTTGGCAAGTCCGGAGAAGAAGTATGGACCGACAAATATGGTCGGGTTGTCGTCCAGTTTCACTGGGACCAGCTCGGCGAAAATAACGAGCAGAGTTCCTGCTGGGTGCGCGTCGCCCAGGGCTGGGCGGGCAATCTCTGGGGAAGCATCTTCATTCCGCGTATCGGGCAGGAGGTGGTAGTCAGCTTCCTGGAGGGCAACCCGGACCGTCCCCTGATAACCGGCTGCGTCTACAACGCCCAGCAGGCCGTTCCCTACCCGCTGCCCGACAACCAGACCAGAAGCGCAGTAAAGACCAACTCCTCAAAAGGAGGATCGGGTTTCAACGAGATCTGCTTTGAAGACAAGGCCGGATCGGAAGAACTCTTTATTCAGGCGCAAAAGGACATGACTGTCAACATCCTAAACAACGAAAGCCTGACTGTCGCCGGCACGAGAACGATGAGCGTAACGGGCAATGAAACTCACACCAACAAGGCAAACTACACTTCCACCATCTCAGGCGACTCAACCACCACAGTTTCTGGGAACTACAAATTGACGATCAGCGGCAACCTGACGATCGAGGTCAGTGGCTCGATCAGTATCAAGTCTGGTACCGACTTCACAAATAACGCTGGCACCTCGCTGACGAATAAGTCAGGCACGGATATGATGAACGATGCTGGAACGACTCTCACGAACAAAGCTGCCGCTTCGCAAACCGTCGATGGCGGCGGTATGTTGACCATCAAGGGTGGAATGGTCAAGATCAACTGATTCATTCTCGGCGAATTTCCAGCCACCAAGGCGATTTCGGGGCAAACGGAGCAAGTACGGCGAGGTATCGCCAGCTGTAAGCATCTCCAGCGCGAAAGGAGCAGCGACATGGCATTGCAGGTTTGTATGGGAGCGATGATGATGTGCAGCTTCGGCGCTGCGCCCTCTAGCCTTGTCGTTTTGCCGGTCAACCGGACTTTCACCGGAACTCCGGCCGCCACAATCATGGATAACAAACCGATCGTGAACATCCCTCCGTTCGGTATGTGTTCTTCGATTGCAAATCCAGTAGTTGCCTCGGCAACTACGGCGGCTCTGGGAGTGCTGACCCCGATGCCTTGCGTTCCGGCGACGGTCGCCCCCTGGACACCAGGGGAGCCAACTGTGCTTATCGGCAACATGCCGGCGCTTGATTCCAATTCAAAGCTGATGTGTAACTGGGGCGGAGTGATCCAGATCACGAGTCCTGGACAGACCACGGTGATGGTGCCATGAGCGAAGCCTACCAGTTTGCCATCGGCCGCTCGCGGGCGCTGGTTCTCGCCGGATGCTTCGTGGCTGCAGCGACGCTCCTGTTTTTCGCGGGCGCAATCACCGGGACACTCTACACGACCAGCCGCCAGTCCTCCGCTCAAGCGATCGTTGCCCTGCCGAGCGTGAAGGCGCCTGAATTACCAAACGTCAAGGCGCCCGAACCTGCCGCCGGATCATCGGCGCCCGCCGCCGCGGAGGTCCCGGCTTCTGGATCGGCCACGAACACGCTCGCGCCTGAGGAATCGCCCACCCCGGTCTCAGCTACCACAACTGCTTCGGCTCCTGCGGCATCAGAATCCGCCACCCCTGAAGATTCTGCCCCTCAGTCGTCTGCGGCCGCTCCAGCATCGGCTAACCCTTCGGCAGCTCCGTCCACTGAGACCTCAGCGAGTGCGGAAGCGAAACCGCAACCTGCCGCAAACCCCGTATCCACTAAAGCGCCGACCTTGACGCCAGTAACGGCAACTTCCTACGCCATCCCGCTGGCGGTGCGAGTCGGCTCGTTCAGCGTCAAGTCAAACGCCGAGACGCTCATGCAATCCCTAAGGGATATGGGATATCAGCCCACCATGAGCCGCTTCACCGACACGCGCGGACGCCTCTGGTATGTCGTCAAGCTCGGTCCGTATACCAAGTGGAACACCGCTTCTCTGATAGCGACGCGTATCTCCATCGCCGAAAATGTTACGCCGGTGATCGATCCAATGCAGTAAGCAGCTAGGACGGAGACCTATTCTACATACGATTGCGAAAAAGCGGTGGCGCGCCGCGTTGGGGCAACCCGGACCAGCAGGGTGCGAGTTTGGCCTGCACCCCAATCGCGGGCATTGCGTTCCGGCTCCGAGCCGCTGCAAGCACCTGTTCCACATCTTTCCGCTTGTGAACGCCCTTCAAGATGTCTTCGTAAGGGAAAAAACGCTCCGCCGGCAGACCGGCTTGCGCGGCATGGTCGCGGTCGGGACGGTAGTTCCCGCTGCCGTTGCTCCACCACTCCAGCCGGCCGTTGTTAAAACTGGCTTCGCCGGCATACAACACCGGCTTCCCCTCCGCCAGTGCCGGATGCCGATACCGCGGATGCATCAGCATATCCCCACCCATCATCGTCACAAAAACATAGCGGGAGTTGGGCACATACTGTCCATGCTCCTTGCCGCGGCTCATGCGATAGTTGTCCGAGAAGCTGCGCAGCCGAAAGATCTGCTCCCGGTCGACCGGGACCGCCGCCGCCGGGTTTAGGTTCGGATAGATCTTCGGTATGCCGTATTTGCCCATCGAACGCTCGCCATCTGCCGAACCAACTACCGATCCAGTCTAGGCTGCCTTAGTCATTAAAGTGAGGCAAATATTTAGGATTGGACATACTAATTCGGGAGTAAACTTGAGGCGTGAAGGCGCCCGCGCCATTTCGCGTCGCTCCCCCGGCAGTCGCTCGGGCAGCCGTGCCTGCGATCGCCCAGCCGTGCATCGCCTCCAGCCGGAGTCGAGTCGTGCAGGGAGTCTTCCGTTCCCACCCCTTTTCCTTCCCGGCGATCAACCCGGGCGTCAATTCAGGTGCCAACGCAGTACAGAAGAAATCCGCGATCCAACGTCTGCCCGGAGTCGACGCCTTCCAGGTCGATCTGCGTCCGAAGTCCGGCGGATGGCCGCTGCCTCGCGAGGTTCAGGCCAAGATGGAAGCCGCGCTAGGCGCAGACTTCTCCGATGTCCGCATCCACGTCGGCCCCGAAGCCTCCGCTATCGGAGCCATCGCCTTCACCTGGGGCTCCGACCTTCACTTCGCCCCCGGCCAATACAACCCGCATACGCCGCACGGACAATTCCTGCTCGGCCACGAACTCGCCCACGTCGTCCAGCAGCGCGCCGGACGCGTCGCCAATCCCTTCGGCAGCGGAGTCGCCGTCGTCCAGAACCAGACACTCGAAGCCGAAGCTGACCGATTAGGACGGATGGCCTCAACCAGTCGCGCTCACGAAACGGCTGGCGCTGTTTCGGCGTCGTTCGCAAGCCAGAACTCCGGAGTCGCCGGCAACGGAGTCATCAACCGGAAGGCGAAAGCCGCCGCTCAATACTCGGTTCGGGCCCCGCGTCCCAATGCCTCGGGTTGGGACATTCAAGTCGCCGTCCAAGGTGCCACGCAACCGGTCGGCTCTGTGCAACTCACCGCTGCCAAAAACGGCGTTTACATCTCCAATCTAAAGGTCGCGCCGGAGCATCGCCGCCAGGGCTTGGCCGGACAACTCGTCGACGCCGCCCTCCGCACGGCGCGCAGCAACGGCTACCGAGTCGCCCAACTCGAGGCCCGTCCCGATTCGTCGGCTGATGTAGGACCCGCAACGCTGGTCTCTATGTACCGCAGGCTGGGATTTCAGATGACGGGGATCTCCGAACGTGGCAACCCTCTGATGGAACGCAGGGCCTGAGAGAGCATCGAGAATAAAGTGGGTTGCCAAAATCGGGAACTCAAAGACGAGCGCTTTGAGAACACCTGCCCGAGCCGGCCTGGAGCCAATACACCACAACCAACCCGGTTAGCTCCTCCTTATCGCCCTCAACCCCCCAGCGACGCAAGCTGGACGCACGGCTCCTTCAGTTTATAGCCCGCAAATCTCTGCGACACAGCCAAAGCTGATGATTCCGACGGTGTATCCTGCGCGGCTGCGCAGATCTGGCCACCGCGAGTGACGGTATACCAGGCAACCTGCTCACACTTTTTGACGCGTCCGCGCACCGTCCAACGAATGGAGGACAATCCCTTTGGTTCATGGGACCTTGACTCACTCACCGAAACCGCCCGGCCAACTCCTGAACAGATCAATAAAGCTTTGATGTCACACCACCAAGTGGACCCGACGGGAACTAGGAAATTGAAAGAACTGAGCTTCGATTTAGAAGAGAACGCAGTAAGGCAAAGGGAGGGAGAGTGTGCGGCAAAATAACTTGAACACCTACATTAGCTATATGGTATATCTCTACAATACAATGACTTAGTGGCGGAGAGAGTGGGATTCGGTTTCTGGATCGTCCTTTGCAATCCGCAACTTGCTGATTCCACTTTGCCACGGCTGCCGCAAATGCCATCTTTGCCGGGGCGCATCGCCCGGTATTGCCCGCAAGCCAATCCGCAGCGAGAACAACAAATTGCTCAGCAAGTATCAATCGAGGGATGAGCCGTAGATTGAGGTCTTACGCTGCCTTCTTCCGCCGCGCTGGTCTATTCTCAAATCTCACAGCAGGATTCTCGCTTTTCGCCAGGCTATCGCGGAGCGCGTCCATAATGTTGACCGCCTTTCCTTTGGCAGGCGCGAGTTCCGTTTCGGGGAGTGGCTTCCCCTTTCGTTTGGCGTCAACGAGCTTCTTGGCCGCAGCCTCATAGTCGTTCTTGAACAGCAACAGCCTGAGTAATGTCAGCGTATCCCAGGATCAACAGAAGGGCGTCATCACCCTCACCGGGAACGTCAATTCCGATGATAAAAAGAACCAGGCAGAAAGCCTTGCCAAGCAAGCGGCGCCCGACTATGCGATTGCCGACGAGATAGGGGGTACGACCCGCAGGTGCAGAGGGGCAGGCAGGCGTCGTCGCATCCAACTTGGACAACGCGATCGAGGACAACTTCAAAGCTTCGTTGAAGGAACACAAGAACCTCGACGATCAGAGCATTGATTACAAGGCGAAGAACGGGACTCTCGTGTTGATTGGGTCGGTGAAGACGCAGGCACAGAAGAAGGAAGCCGCAAGCCTGGCGAAGCACCTTCCCAATGTTCAACAGGTTGTGAACGAAATTGAGGTAAAGTCCGACAAACATTCAACGTCGAACTCATACGAGCGGGGTATGGGGAGTTGTGATTTCCCCATACCTCACCTTTTCAGCCTTGACGGCCGTCGTCTTGCGCGCGGACTGCGCCGTACAGAGCTACGAAAAGCACAGCCGATGCGAGGACCGCGCCGACCGCCCGAGGCATGTAACGGAAAAGGAACCCGGTGAGCATAGCCGACGCAAAATAGATCGCTAAAATACCGAACTGCATCCATAGCCATTCCTCGTCTTGCACCTTTTGAAGCTGTTCTCGTCGCGGCCCCTCGGAAGCTTTGAAGCGTATCAACCCATTCATGAGATTGGTCCATGTACCCGTAATGTACGTGGTGACAATCCCGGGAATCTTTAGTTGAAGCATGGCGCTGCTTTGCAGCCCAACCGCCAGTGCTACACCAGCAAGAACTTCAGGTAAAGCTGACGTAGGTCACTCGGCAACTCGGTGGAGCGATGAAGCGCGAACCACCCGAACTCAGCGCCCGCCATCAGGCACGCTTCAATCAGAAGCGCTCGAGAGATGGTCCTTGACCAGGTGCCCGGAGGTGTCCTCCCAGTGATGAAGGCGGCGATCGATACGCCAGCGGCGTAGCAAATCAAAGAGACGAAGGGATGCAGAAGGTCCCCGTCCTTTTGAAATACTGCTATGCCCAACAAGACAGTGTTGCCTGTCATATTCGCGACAAAGGAGTGGCCGAGGCCAAAGTAACTCCATCCGTCGGCGGCGCCGGCGGACGCCGCGAGAATATATAACAGCGAATCGCGTTCCACTGAGCGCACAGGCCTCCTCCTATATCGTTGATAGGGCGCTTCACCGGGAACTTTGCCCGATCGAACCACTGAGAGTGCGGCTCCAACTTTCTGATACGGAATTGCCGGTCATGCGCGACGCAGGCGGCAATGACCAGCGAGCCGAAGAGCGCGTCGCGCCACGCGGCGTCGGGCCAGAACGGCACTCCTTCTTTCTTCAGCAATTGCTGGTACTGCTTCTTATAAGTGTGCGGGTCGACCGGAGCCCCGGCCTTGGGCGGCTCCGAGATTCCGTTGTAGAGCACGAGGTAGAAGTGCAGACCGATGATTGCGATCATCGCGCCGGGGATGAGAAAGACGTGGAAATCGAAAAAGTGGGTGAGAGTAGCCACTGAGATGGTCGCCGCCATAGACGAGATGCGACATCCAGCCGCCGATGAAGGGCAGCCGCGCGGCCTGCTTCGCGGCGATGTTGACCGACCAGATCGCGTTCTGGTCCCAACGCATGAGCTGGCCAGTGAAGCCCATCATCAGCGTGAGGATCAACAGGAGCACGCCGGAAAAACCGGAGGCAGCCAAGGAGATATGGAAGCAGATGTCGGTCGGGCGCTTCTGGCAATTACTCATGCAGGACGCACTCGAAGCCTATTACTCGCACCCCTCACGACTTCGGCAAGATCGTGCAGCGTACGGCCAGGAAGGTTGGCGTTGGTTTCGTTGAAGACCGTGAGGCTGCAACGCACTATCAGGACACTACCGCGAGATCACTTTCGGCGACACTCCCGACTTTCGCCTCTACAATAGCGGATTCATCCTGCGCCGTCGAATCACGTATGTTGATGGCTTTCGGGTGGGCGATCCTGAAATCGTGTTCAAGTTCCGTCACCCGGATGAGCAAAAAGCAACTGCGCTGGATGTCCGGCCCAAGATCGCAGGAAAATACCGGATCAAGTTCAAAGCCGAGGCTCTTCCTCTAAAGAACCAGGTCGGAGGATACCGCATCCTCTACTCGCACAACTGCCAGTTCGGGCTCAGCCAGATGCACGACGCAGACAAGACCTCGATCGCCACTCTCGTGAAGGTCTTTCCGGCGCTCGCCGTCATCAAGAAGTCCGACGACGAAAAAATAAGCCTCGTGAACGACGGCATTGTTGAGGAGGTGCTGCTACCGCTTGGTCAACTGGACTTCGGCAAAGGCGTGGTAGCCAAGTGCGACATCGGATTGTGGCGGACGCGCGGCGAGCACAAGTCTCTGGTGGGAGAGTTCGCATTGCAGGTCAAGTTCGATCGCAGAGAGGACGTAGCCGTGAAGCAAAAGAAGCTGGCACGCAGTTCTACATAACGTTGCAACATGATGTGGAGGATTGGCTCGCGCTCGGCGTCACCAAGACAGGCATGGTTTATCGCCTCAAGGGCAACGTGCCACAAAGCCACGAGTGAAGCGGCTGTCAAACCCTCGGTCGACGTTATAGCCGGCGCCGCTTCGGTCGCAACTCAGGTCTCTATTGGCCAGATATTCCTCGAGTTCCTGATCATCGGAGCCACCAGCTTTGGCGGAGTGGTGCCTTACCTTCGCGGCAGCCTCGTGACCAAGCGGCATTGGGTTGACGACAAAGAATTCGTCGAGATGCTTTCCATCAGCCAGACTCTCCCCGGCCTGAACGCCACCAACATGGCGATCCTGGTAGGGAAAAGTTGCACGGCGCGCTGGGCTCAATCGCGGCGATTTTCGCCATCTGCCTGCCGGGTGCTGTGCTTATGTACATCGTGGGCATCGTCTACCGCATCCACGGTGATCACATCTGGGTCACCGCCGCGCTCAAAGATTGCCGCCGCCGCGGTTGGTCTCATTCTCTCGACTGTTGTGGGACTCAGCAAGAAGTCGCTTGCGGGCAAATTTGACTTTGTGTTCATCGCGCTGACCGTGATTGCCGTCAACGGCCTGCACCAGTCGGTGCCGCGTACGCTGATAGCCGTGGGACACCTGGCAGTTCTCTTCCATCGGCCTCGCAAACAGCAGAAAGAGAGTGCAGCCCAATGAAACAGATCCCGGCTCTCCTTCGTGTTTTTGCGTATCTGTCTCTCCTCACCGTCGGCGGAGGTATGGCGGCATTTCCGGAGATGAAGATACTGACCGTCGAGGCCCACAAGTGGCTCACCTTCCCGCAGTTGATCCACATCTACAGCGTGGGACAAATGTACCTTGGCCCCAACATGATGATGATTGTCGTCATCGGACAATGGGCGGGCGGAATCCTGGGCGCTCTCGCGGTATTGATCGCCTTTTTCGGGCCGACCGCACTGCTCGCGTTTATTGTCGCCCGTCTGCGGAAGAAGCTCGAGAAATGGCCGTGGCGGAGTTCAATTCAGCAAGGACTTGCGCCCGTCTCGATCGGTCTCCTGCTGGCTGGCTGCTTCACTATGGCAAAAGGGGCAATCTCCGGAGTGGAAACTACCGCGATTGCCGTTGCCGTCCTGCTGATCCTGCTGCAGTACAAAGTCAATCCTGCACTGCTGGTGCTGGGCGGGGCCGTGCTGGGGTTGATCTCCTTCATGCCTAAATGACGGAGGCTCAAGGCCGACCTGTCGGTAAACTGGCCAACTCCCGGATGTTCGGCAACACTGACGTTAACCGACAACCAGTCCCTGTCGAATTTCCCGAAAACGGCGTTTTGACCAACTCCGGCTCGATCTTGATCTCTAGGAAAATCAAAATCTAAATCGACTGAAGTCTCAAAGTCCAGTCCGCGGGCCAACAACGCTGAAACAACTTTGTCAAAAATGGGAGCACTGAGAAAGGCGGGTAGTCTTTGATTTTACTCCGTCGACGGATGATCCGGACGCGTAGTCTAGACCACGCCGAGGCTGATGCGACGGACCCAACTCATCGCCTTGCCGTGACTATCGCGGAGAGGATCGGTCTGGAAGTTGCGGATGAGGGAGTTTCGCCAGCTCAACCGAGGAGGACGAGATCTCTGCTTCTGCCCCAGGAGCAGAAAGACAGCGGCCGAGGTTGTTCGCTTGGTGCGTGGTGCCATTAGGCCGACGTAGCGCATGGAGTGCCTATAGCGGTCAGGAACGTGCTGCGAGAGCAGCGCGACAAACTCAGCGGGCGCACACGAGCGTTCAAGCAACGTCTTCGTCCGGGTTTCTTTGCTCTGGTAGACGACTTTCTTGGGGGCGACGCAAAGGATGCGCTTCTGGGAAATAGGAAGCCTGCGGATGTAGCGCCCGGCGTAACCTAGGAAGTGATGCTTCGTCATTTGCCGGGTGATGTGGATGTTCCACCGCCGTCCGGTCTGCGCAAGGATTAAATCGCTGAACCTCGCCGGTGTCACGGATGAGCGCAGCAAGACATCCCGGTTCGCTTTCCAGAGGTAGGACGTGACCGCAAAGCGCCACAAATCAATGATCTGCTCCTGGTCGAATTCGATCGGGTGGACCCGGGTGCCATCAGACTCTCTCAGGCCTCCCGCGGAAACCATGATGTGCAGATGAGGATTTTGATTGAGCCGGCCTCCGAAGGTGTGCTGGACGACGACGATATAAAGGCGCACTTCGCCCAGAAGGATGGAGTCACTCTGGTCGGGGTGAAGCTTTGCAATGACCGCAGCGATCCGTTTCAGATCGAGCTGATTGTCTCGTGCTCCATCGCGATGCGCACGAAGAAGAGTGTCGACGGTTGTAGAGATTCTGCGCCTGTTCTGTCGTAGTCGAAGTGATTCGAGTTGCTTGTGAGGCTTTCGTAGCCATAGTGAGGCCTGATGAATACTTACTTCATTGTTGCGAAGAGCATCGAGGACCTCGGGATATGCAGCTGAAACAAGATGCTTAACCTTCGTCACGTTTCCCGTAGATACGCCCGCCGCATCCGCGATCCTGGCCCGTACGTCCAACCGGTCAGCTTCCGTCAGATTTGACTAGACCTTCTTCTGTCCACCCAGCTGCTGGTTTTGCCGTCCTTGCGCTTTGAACCAAGGCTCCAGTCCCAGAGCCACAGAACGCGGCAGAATGCGTTGAGGCCGTCCGAGCGCTGGTGCTTCCTGATGATCCACAAAAGAGCTTCTTCTTCGGACAGGTCGTACTCGATACAACTGAGTGTTGGCACGGCCATTCGCTGGGCCAAATCCCATCGAGCATATCCGTCAAGGATCGTACGTTCGCGCGTGATGTGGAGCGGCTCTCGAAACAAGGGGTTGTCGGGCCCGGTGAGAGGAGATAGCCGGGAAGCTGGAACCGTAATGCGTGCGCGGAGGTAACCCGGGTGTGGACGCAGTTCGTCCACACGGCATGTGATGAGACGGCCTGGACCGCCGTCGCCAATCGGGGAGTCGCTCATGCGGTCTTGCGACTCAGTTCGACCCGTTGGCGAAGCCACTCCTGGACATCCGATTCGAGCCACCCAACGGCCCTTGCACCCAAAGACACAGGCCTGGGAAAGTTCCCTCCTCGACGCGAAGGTAAATGCTGCTGCGTGACAAACCGACATTTGCCATGACCGCTGGAAGCCGTAAGATCGTGTGCATTGTCTCTGTACCTCCTGAGCGATTGGTAGAGGAATTCGGGGCCATCGGACAATGCAGCTCACGGTCAGTGCGAATGGAAAACACCAGAAGATCACGCAGAACACGATCTTTGTCGTATGAACTTTTACTCGCATGGAGCGAGTCGCGCGAGTAGAGAAAGACGAGGGACGGCGGGAGAGTCTCGGACAAATAGACAAATCCTGTCCGACAGAGAAATCGAGCAAACGGCCCGGTCCAAAACTTTAACTATTTTCATCTATCCCTTTGTCCCCCTATACTTTGTCGAACTTACTTCGCAGAGCTGAAGTGTTATATCGCCATGGAGGTTGTTGTGGGCCATACCCGGCTAGGCACGATCCCGAAAACGCGCAAATGAAGTGATATAGTTGCCCAGGTCGTGGGTGGCGACCCGGCGACTGCAGGCGTGGGCTCAGCTGCTGCTGATATGCCGGTAATTGCAGCGAAGACTCTGGAGGCCGCGCAAAGAGGCCTGGATTTATTGGAAGTTGCGGCCTATGTCTATGCGGCAGATGGCGCGACCCGCCGGGGCGAGCAATGGGCAGATGAAGGAAGCTCCGAACCTTGGAGTCGTGACTTCGCGTTCGTCATCGCGGTCCGCGAACCGGAGGTTCGGGCGTCTCAAGAGATTTGCTCACAGCTCGCTGAACTCCTGAACTTTCTCTCTAACGACAGGTACTCGTTCACCTTCGTTCCACTGAAGCGGGAGCAGTCCGGTCAACAACAGTATTTTGAGTTCAGCGATGAGGAGGCCTGGCCATTTTATGCTCCGCAGCGGGTAATCATGTTTTCCGGGGGTCTCGATTCTCTCGCTGGCGCTGTGGAGATGGCCAAGACAGGAGGCGGATTGACACTGGTGAGCCATCGCCCAGTGTCCACGACTAGCTCCAGGCAACGAGACCTCTTTGCTGAACTGAAGAAGCAGTTCCCGAAACGGTTGATTCACGTCCCGGTATGGATCAACAAGAACGTGGGCCTAGGAAAGGAGCCGACTCAACGGACGCGATCCTTTTTGCATACCGCGCTTGGTACTGTCGTCGCCGAACTTGTCCAGGCGGGTGGCGTGCGCTTCTTTGAAAACGGCGTCATTAGTCTGAACCTTCCAGTTGCCGATGAGGTCGTTCGGGCACGAGCCTCACGCACCACACATCCGGCCGCTCTTATCGCGTTGCAAGAGCTTTGCAGCAAGGTCACGGGCCGCCAGTTCGCTGTGGATAACCCCTATCTCTTCAACACCAAAACGGAGGTTACCGCAAGTCTCGCAGCCAATGAAGCGGCACATCTCATTCCTTATACCTGCTCTTTTGCCCATTCCATGTTCAGTCGAAGACGCAGTGGCACTGTGGCAGTTGCAGCCAGTGCATCGACCTAAGATTTGCTACTATTGCGGCCGGGCTGTCGGATTACGACCTGGAAACGGACTACTCCACCGATGTTTTTCTGGGCGCTCGCAAAGATGGGCCGGAGAAGAGCATGGCCGTCGACTACGCCCGCCACGGAATCGAACTGAGCGTCAGCTCCGAGACGGACTTAGCAACGCGGTTCATTCCGAACTCAGCCGTGCTGTTCGCCATGAGTCGAAACGCAGCGAGGCTGCCCAGCAAATCATAGCCATGCACAAGCGGCATGGGTGAGGTCGTAAGCCGTGTATTGAGTGAAAAAGTCGCTGAGCACGCAAAAGATTTGATCGATGGGACTTTAGATAAGAGTTCGCTGCTGGCTTTGTTCATCGGCAGCAGGCTTCTTAGCGATCCGGGTAGAGCGAAGACAGTTGAACTTGATAAACAAATGCGATTGCCTGGCGACTTCGAGGTTTTTTTGAGGGACGCTGCGAGTCTCAAACCGCTTCTTGAGTTGCTCCGGTCGGTACTGCAGAAATTCGAGCCGCCTAAACCACGGACACGAAGAAAGACAATGCTGCTGAAACGCGATGCAATCATCTTCGCGGCAATTCTGCTGAAGCATACAGGGACGAAATACTGTGCCTTCCTTCACGCACATGCTGTTGAATTCAAGTGGCACGACTCAGAATCGGGAATAGAAAGCTACCCGAAGAGCTATAAGGCTGGACACCCATGGAGGAAAAAGATCCAGGACGAGAAGACCCGAGCTAAGTTGCGTATGGATCGTTTCACCGAGTCCGAGCTTGCTGCCGCATTCCAGAAATTCGTGCCAAATGAACTCGACGACCTCCGCCACAAACTTGCGATCTAAACAACTCTCACGGAGAAATCAACACGCCAATTTTGTCTAAATGGGCGTGCGCTGCAAGCCCGAGCGTTCTCACCTGCGGGTATATTTGCGGGAATGATTCGCTATTCTTCTAGCTAGTTCATTTATAATCACTTGATTACAGCTAGATAGGAATCCCTCTCCAGCCAACCCTGTTCCCTCGATCAACTGTGACTGGCCGTCAGCACTTTAACTCAACAAGCACAATGAGTTTTGAGTGGATTCCCGCCTGCAAGCGGTAGAAGGTCTGGTGGACTCTCGGTTTCAAACTTGCGAAAAGGCGAGGGACCTTCTCATCCTCTCGAGATGGTGGTCTGACCATGAGATCATATACGCGACTCCTTGAGGAAACAAAGTATAAGGGGAGTTGTCAGCGGTACAAAACTTGCAATGGTAGTCTTATCCTATTCGGATATAAAAGCAAGATAAGGGGTTGTATTAGCTATGCCACGGCTGCAACAGGAATTTCCTGATGCCGATCGGACGATGCAGGTGGTTAACCACATTGTTGCGCTCCTCGATAAGGGGAAGCTAAAGTCCGGCGACAAGATTCCGGCGGAGCGCGAACTTGCGCGGTCGCTCCATGTCAGCCGCGCCAGTCTTCGCACCGGCCTTGGCTATATGGCTGCGATGGGTGTGGTGAAGGTGCGCCGTGGTGTTGGAACATTCGTAGCCGACGGTCCTCCCGAGATCGGAAACGCGTCGCTAGGCCTAATCGGCGCCCTGCATGGATTTCAGCCCTGGCATTTATTTGAGGCGCGTTTGACCCTGGAAAGCCAACTTGCGGCACTCGCCGCCGAACGCGGTAAGAGAGAACATCACCTTGCCTTGGCAGACGAAGTTGCGGAGATGTTCGCAAGCATGAACAATCCTCCTGAATATCTCATTCACGATGTACTCTTTCATCGAATCATCTCCCAGGCGTCGGGTAATCCCATCCTGGCAGCGCTGATGGAGACCATCACTTCAGCTCTGTACGATACTCGCCGAAAGACAGTCGAGCGGGCTCGCGACCTGCGAGAATCCGCTGAAATGCATCGCGTGATTTATCGCGCCATCCGTGCGCGGAAACCACTTGAAGCGCGAAGATTCATGGAGCAACATCTGCGCGCGGCTCAAGAATCCCAAAATGCAGAGCTTTCGACCGTAGCGGTCTGACCGCCAGTTATCGAATCTCAGTGCGCGGCGAATCGAGAATGTGCGATCGCAGGGTGGTGGTGGTGGTGGTGTTCTTTCCTCCGACCTCCGCGATAGCGAAACCATTCCTGCCAAGCCGGCCGCGCGGCCGCCATTGCGTGCGAGTCCGCTCTGCCGCACCAAGCATGATTTATTCTCAGGAGATGCGGTTTGGGATGATACGGTGACAACTTGGACGACGCACGGCCGACTACGGAGATCGCGATTCGAGCGTAACGGTCGCGGGCGCAGGCGGCAAACCTCGTCGAGAACAGCGTTCGCAACACTTGTTTGGCTGACCTGTAGCTTGTTTCCTACTATGCCGGTTGCTACGGTTTTCGGGCAGGAAATGCCGGCAAACCCCGCTCCCGTAATACAGCCCGGCGCGCCGGGAACGCCGAGCAAGAGACTCCCACCCTCGACAACCGCGACCCTCCCCGAAACCTCGCCGGCCGATGTCGAGTTCATGCAAGGCATGATCATGCATCACGAACAGGCAGTCGAGATGACTGCGCTGATTCCCTCGCACTCTGAGAACAAAGACGTCCGCATGCTCGGCGCCAAAATCAGCCTCTCGCAGTCCGATGAGATCAAGTTTATGGAGCGCTGGCTGCGCGCGAGGGGTGAGCCGGACTCGATGGCGATGCCCCGTATGCCGGAGATGGATAAGAACGGTAACCCAATGAAAGCCATGCCGGGTATGCTGACTCCTGAACAGATGAGCGCGCTGCGGCAGGCGAAAGGCGCAGAGTTTGACCGGCTCTTCCTGACAGGAATGATTCAGCACCACAACGGAGCTTTGGTGATGGTGAAGGAGCTATTTGACACGTCCGGCGCCGGGCAGGATGCCGACCTCTTCGATTTCGCCACCGACGTGGATAACACACAGCGCGCCGAGATCCGAATCATGCAGGGAATGTTGCAAAGAAATTGAATGAACTTCCAGGAGAAACAATGAACGGTGGGCAATCTCTCTCTTTTCGTGTGGCCAGTGCGGCGTTTGCCGCCTCTCTGATGTTTTCCGGCGTGGGCCTACTCCATGCCCAGACGCCGACTCCTCCGGCTGCAAAAGCGGCCCCGGCTGAAGAGGACCCGTTTGCCCCGCAACCCGCTCCTCCGTTGCCGCCAGGTATGACTGGCTCAACGACGAACGATCCCCGCGTCGGATTGAAACCGGGCCTCTACGACGCCGGCGAGACTGCGATGGGCATGGAACACGTTGCGTTCATTAAGAAGCCCACGGCTTTTCAATTGCCGTCGAATGATGCAGCCGATCCTGCAGTGCAGAAGACGCTCGCCCAATTGGGCGTCGGCAATCCCGCGAAGATGTCAAAGTCCACGCAACTCGTGATCGCAGGTCTCGCCTTTGCGAACTCGGACTTTGCCTTCCAGGGAAATCACCTTTTTCAGGGCAACTTCTACGGCATCAACTTCTATGACATCTCCGACCCCGCCAAGGTCTCGCTCATCACATCACTGGTGTGCCCGGGTGGCCAGGGAGATGTCTCGGTTTATGGAAACCTGCTCTTCATGTCCGTCGAAATGCCGAACGGACGGCTCGACTGCGGGCCTCAGGGGTTTCCGCCGATGCCGCCGCCCGAGCCCGGACACGAGAAAGAACGTCGCGTCCCGGCGGCCAGTCCCGATCGGTTCCGTGGCGTGAGAATCTTCGATATCTCTGACATCAAGAATCCGAAGCAGGTTGCCGCCGTGCAGACTTGCCGTGGATCGCACACCCATACCCTGGTGGTCGACCCGAACGACAAGGACAATGTCTACATCTACGTCTCGGGCACTTCATTCGTTCGCCAGAAGGAAGAGCTTGAGGGCTGCTCCGGCGAGACTCCAGACAAAGATCCGAACACTTCCCTCTTCCGCATCGACGTGATCAAGGTTCCCATCTCCGCGCCCCAGCAGGCTGCAATTGTCTCGAGCCCCAGGGTCTTTATGGACGCACGCACCGGCGCGCTCAACGGCCTTAACAACGGAGGCAGCCACGGCAAGGACGAAGAGAAGCCCAAGGATACGAACCAGTGTCATGACATCACTGTCTATTCGGCGATCGGGCTCGCAGCCGGCGCCTGTTCCGGCAATGGCATCCTGCTCGACATCAAAGACCCTGTCCATCCGAAGCGCGTCGATGCGGTGAATGACACCAATTATTCGTATTGGCATTCGGCGTCGTTCTCGAACGACGGCACCAAGGTGGTCTTTACCGATGAATGGGGTGGTGGCCTCGCGCCGCGCTGCCGTGCCAACGACCCGAACAAATGGGGCGCTGATGCGATCTTCAACCTCAAGGACGACAAGCTTTCGCTGGCCGGCTACTACAAGATGCCGGCCGCTCAGTCGGACTCTGAGAACTGCGTGGCGCACAACGGATCGCTGATTCCGATTCCAGGTCGCGATATTGAGGTGCAGGCGTGGTATCAAGGCGGCGTCTCGGTGATGGATTTCACCGACCCCGCGCATCCTTATGAAATCGCGTACTTTGATCGCGGCGCGATTGACCCCACCAAGCTTGTCCTCGGCGGTGAGTGGTCGGCCTATTGGTACAACGGCTACATCTACGGCTCTGAAATTGCGCGCGGACTTGACGTCTTCCAGCTGACCCCGAGCAAATTCATCACCCAGAACGAGATCGATGCCGCCAAGCTCGTGCATGTCAACGAGCTCAACGTGCAGAATCAGCAACAGATTACCTGGCCCTCTCAGTTGACCGTCGCGCTGGCATACGTCGATCAACTGGATCGCTCGCAAGCTCTGCCGGCGAACCAGATTGCAACACTGCGAAAGCAGATCGCCGGCGCGCAGAAATCCAAGCTTGCGAAGAAGGACCTGGACAAGCTGCAGAAGACGGCTGCTTCTGTTGAATCTGCCGCATCGGGCGCGAAAAGCCCGATCGATTCGAAGCGGCTGACCGCACTTGCGCAAGTGCTGCAGAACCCAACTGCCTGACCCTTGCATGAGCTTGGGCCGCGACCGTCTACGGTTGCGGCCCGGCCTTGCAGAATCTGATTTTGATTCCATCCAGGCCTGGCTTAATCCACCCGGACCGAAGCCCGCACGGCCATCGGTGATTCTTGCGATCTCAACCCACCGAGCCGCCGCCAACTCGTCCAATTGCGATACCGATGAGATAGGTTACGACGCCTTCGACCGCTCCCACGGCAGTCATCTCGAAGCCGCTGCTCCACCACGGGCGAATGGTAATGAGCGATTTTGCCGCGCCCACCGCGAAATGGGCAATCAGCGAAACGATCGCAGCGACAATGACTGCCGGGATCCCTGTCAGAAAGAAGAACGGCAAAATTGGAATGAAGGCCCCAATCGCAGTCGACACCGCGCCGGAAATCGCAGACACCAACGGCTTGCTCAATCCTTCTTCCGTGGTGCTGATGCGTTCGCGAGCTAGCGCCTGGACAAGTTGTTCCTTGTTCTTGGCAATATGCTCGACGAAGTGTTCCGCGTCGGCCTTCGGCAGGCCCCGAATCTGGTAGCTGAGCGCCAGCACCTCGCGCGCTTCCGACGGGTTGTATTCGACCGACTCGCGCTCCCGTGCGAACTCCGCTTCGTAAATCTCCCGCTCGCTTTTTGCCGCAAGATAGGCGCCTGAACCCATCGACAGCGCGCTCGCCACCATGCCGGCCAGTCCGGCAATCAGAACAAAATGACTGCTCCCCGCAGTCGCGCCGGAGACACCGGAGACAATGCCGAAGATTGATCCAAGTCCATCGTTAATGCCGTAGACGGCATCGCCGACCCATCCCGCTGCCTGGGCGTGACCAGCCTTGCGGGTCGACAACAATTCATCGAGCGCCTGCTTGGCCTGCTCCGGTGTCATCTCAGGAATCGGGGGTCCCGCCTCGATTAGGTTCCCGAGAATTCGATAATGTTCGCGTTCATCGTCGATCACCTGTTTCAGGATCGCGACGCTCAGTTCATCGCCGAGTTCGGAAAGCTGTTTGCCGTACTTGGCGATGTCCCGGCTTTCTTCGATCTCCAAACGACGGAATTCGAGGCGAGATCCGCCATCAAGGCGGGCGAGAGCATCGGCATGGCCGGTGGGCGCCCCCTTGTACACCGGCTCGGGCCCGCTGAGCTCGCGAATCCGTGCCGCCCAAAGATCGGCATGGTGCTGCTCGGCGGCGGCGAGGCCACGCAGGGTTTTGCCCCGCTGCGGATCGCTCTCTTTCTCAGCAAGCGTCAGGTAGGTTCGATTCCCCTCCATCTCGGCCTGCCAATTCGCATCGAGGGCGGCCAGCAGCTTCGATTGCCGTGATGCTTTCATGTTCGTTCCTTAACGTCCTTGGGACTCCGAACTTAGTGTAATGCGGGTGATTTCCACCAAATGCGGCACGATTGAGTGAGCTGTCGTTCGACTTTGACAGACTCTAGTTACGAGCTGAGTGTTCCTAGCCACAGGCTCACTTATTCCAGACAAACCGCATAGTCAAATCGAACTCCTACATATAAGCTCGGTAGCGAGGACGGCATGCTGATTCCACCCCTTCCGCTGCTGAATTTCTTCGTCGCCGTGGTGATGTTTTCGATCGGGCTGCGCGTCACCGGCGGTCAGCTGCTTGGGATCCTTCGCAATCGTGCCCTGGTGATACGCACGCTGGTTGCGAACTGCATCCTCATTCCTGCACTCGGCTTCCTGCTTGTAAATATCTTTCCGTTAGCTCCCGACGCCGGCATCGGTATTCTTTTGCTGGCCGCGATTCCAGGTACGCCAATCGCATTGCAGTACACTCGCAAGGCCAAATCGCGACTGGCCTTCGGAGCGGCCATGATCTTTGCTCTCTCGCTGGTGAGCGTCGCGATCGCTCCGCTCATGATTGAGGTGCTGCCACAGATCGCAAAACGGAGCAATCGCCCAATTCTGCAGTTACTCAGCGACATCGCACTCTACATCGGGCTGCCGCTGTGCGCCGGGCTCTGGACCGCGCGCCTGGCGCCGAAGTCCGCTCCCCGCCTGGTGACCCCGCTCAACATCCTGGCTTCGGTTGTCTTTCTGACGCTGATGTTCGAAACCCGCCTCATCCGCAGCCAAGCCTTCGATGCAATCAAGGGCGGCGGCGCGATTTTGGCAATGATCATTCTGCTGGTCGTATCGATGACGATCGGATGGTTCGTTGGCGGCCCAGATCCGGAATCGCGCCGGGTGATCGCGACCACAACCAGCATGAGGAGCGTAATCGTCGTGCTCTATGTCGCGCGGTCCTGTTTTCCAGGGACCAACGTCTTTATGGTTCCGGTCGTGTATCTCTCGCTCATGGTGCCGGCGAACCTGATCTTCACGACCGCGTTTAGCCTCTGGCTTAAGTTTCACCCCTCGGCTGCAACCGCCGCTTAGTCAGTCAAGTCGACCTTCGACAGGCAAAGCACGGCGGCAAGGGTCACCAAGCTGGTAAACTATAGACTCAGCCCAGCGTCCCTGCCTGCAATTCCAGCCAGGAAATCAGAACAGCACTTCGCAACTTCACCTTGAAGACAAAAGGAAATCCGCGCCCGTGAGTACGACCATCCGCAATATCGCCATCATCGCCCACGTTGATCATGGCAAGACCACGCTCGTCGACGCCATGCTCAAGCAGGCCGGCACCTACCGCGCCAACGAGGCGATCACTGAGCGGGTCATGGACTCGAACGAACTCGAGCGCGAACGCGGCATTACCATTCTGGCCAAGAACACGGCCGTCGTCTATGGCGACTCCAAGATCAATATCGTCGATACTCCTGGCCACGCCGATTTCGGCGGCGAAGTTGAGCGCGCACTCAAGATGGTCGATGGCGTGGTGCTGCTCGTCGACGCCTCGGAAGGCCCCCTGCCGCAGACACGCTATGTGCTCAATAAGGCGCTCGAAGCGAAGCTCACGCCGATCCTTGTAATCAACAAGATCGACCGCCCCGACGCGCGCCCGCAGGAAGTCCTCAACGAGGTCTATGACCTCTTCATCGACCTCGACGCCGGCGAAGACCAGCTCGACTTCCCTGTTGTTTACACCAACGGCAAGCTCGGCACCGCGACCCTCGATCTGAAAGTTCCCTGGCGAAGACCTGAAGCCGCTCTTCGACACGATTATCTCGACGATGCCGCCTGCGACCGGCGAGCCCGACGGGCCGCTTCAAATCCTTGTCACCAATCTGGATTACTCCGATTACCTCGGCCGTCTCGCCATCGCTCGCGTCTTCAACGGCACACTGAACTTCGGCCAGGAGGTCGCCATCTCCAAGCGCGACGGCTCGCTGCAAAAGGCGAAGATCACCAAGCTCTTCAGCTTTAGCGGCCTCAAACGTACCGACATCGAGAAAACTGAAACCGGCGATATCGTCGCGATTGCCGGCGTCGAAGGCATCACTATCGGCGAGACCATCACGAATGTCGAGAATCCCGCGCCGCTCCCGCTGATCGTCATCGATGAGCCGACCATCGCCATGCAGATGTCGGTGAACAATTCCCCGCTCGCTGGCCGCGAAGGCCAATACGTCACCTCGCGCAACATCCGCGAACGACTAGACCGCGAGCTGCTCACGAATGTATCCATTCGCGTCGAAGATACCGGTAGTCCGGACAGCTTCAAAGTCCTCGGCCGAGGAGAGCTGCAATTGGCCATCCTCATCGAAGTCATGCGTCGCGAAGGCTTCGAGATGATGGTCGGCCGCCCCGAGATCGTCACCAAAGAGGTCGATGGCAAGCTCATGGAGCCGGTCGAGCACCTCACCATCGACGTGCCCGACAACTTCGTCGGCGTCGTCATCGAGAAGCTCGGGCCGCGCAAGGGCGAGATGGTCAAGATGCACAACCACGGCTATGGCCGCGTTCGGCTCGAGTTTCGCGTGCCCAGCCGCGGCCTCATCGGCCTGCGCAGCGAAATGCTCACCGAGACACGCGGCACCATCGTGATGAACACCATCTTCGACGGCTATATCCCGCATCAGGGTGACATCCCACAGCGGCCCACCGGAGCGCTCATCTCCGACCGCCCCGGCACGACCACAACCTACGCGCTCAACGGCCTCCAGGAGCGCGGCATCCTCATGCTCGGAGCCGGCGTCGAAGTCTACGAAGGCATGATCGTCGGCGAACACAATCGCGACAACGATCTCGATGTGAACGTCGTCCGCGAAAAGAAGCTCACCAACATGCGCGCCTCGAGCGCCGACGAAGCGATCCGGCTCGTGCCCTTCAAGGCTTTCAATCTGGAGCAGGCAATCGAGTTCATCGCCGAAGACGAGTTGGTCGAGGTCACGCCAAAATCATTGCGGCTTCGAAAGAAAGTGCTGCAAGCGAATCGCAGGCCGCGCCGGCAAACTACCTAGAGTCTTGCCTGATCAACAAGCAACTCTTGCCCAGAACCGACCTGAGCATGCCGCAGGGTTTCGATTTTGAGACCTGGGTTTTCTATTGTCGGTACCACTGTGCTTCCGGCTGGTGGTCTGTCCTCAACGGCGACTGCTTTCGCTGTGTTAGTTTGAAGATTCAGGCGTGATTCGCGACTCGCGCGTTCACGTCTGTCCAAACAAATGTTGCAACAGCCGAATCTGTTTTCGTCGGAACTCCCCACCGGCCCTGCTGAGCCGGAGGATCAACCGCTGCCCAAGCTTCAGCAACCCGCCCCGGTATGGCTGCAACGCCTCGAACTGTTTCTCCGCGTCGCCGTCCGCTTGTATCTTGGCATCTTCGTACTGGTGCTTCCGTGGTGGCCGCGGTTCTGGGATGACAATCCCCTCTTTCATCTCTTGCCGCAGCTTGGCGACTTCGCCACACACGGAGCAGTCCGCGGCATCGTCTCCGGTTTTGGCCTGCTCAATCTTTGGATCGCCTTTCACGAGGCCGTCCACTACCGCGAGTTGGAAAAGTAGTCATGCCGGATGAGGAACTCGCGCCGGAAGAGGCGCCGCTGGAACCGCTGCCCAAGGCGCCGCTTGGCCTATGAGAATCCGGCCTTTCTTAACAGCCCCGACGGCCGCATCATCCGCATCCTTGCCGAATACTCCGAGCCCCTTGGGCACTTCCGCCGCGAGCGCATTCAAGACACTGTGGTCTTCTTCGGCTCGGCCCGCTTTCGCCCGCTCGACGAAGCCAATCGCCAACTAGAACTGCTCGCCAATACCGGCTCGGTGTTGCCGGCTCCCCCTCGAAGAACAACCTGCCAGCGACTCCGAAATCGATCACGAAGACACCAGCGAGCTGCGCCGCAAGCGCGCCGAAGCCGCCGTCGAGATGGCCCGCTACTACGAAGACGCGCGCCGTCTCGCCTTCCTCCTCACCCAATGGAGCCTGGGCCTCAAGTCGCGCCGCCATCGTTTTGTCGTCACCACCGGCGGGGGGCCCGGCATCATGGAAGCCGCCAACCGCGGCGCCTTCGAGGCCGGCGGAAAGTCCGTTGGCCTCAACATTCAACTGCCCTTCGAGCAAGCGCCGAACCGCTACATCACGCCTTCGCTGAACTTCGAGTTCCACTACTTCTTCATGCGCAAGTACTGGTTCGCCTATCTCTCGAGAGCGCTCGTCGTCTTTCCCGGAGGTTTCGGCACCCTCGATGAGATGTTCGAGCTGCTCACCCTTGCGCAGACCCACAAGCTCAGCAAACAGATGACGGTCTTGATCTACGGCTCTTCCTACTGGAAGCAGGTTCGTGAATATCGATGTGCTGGTCGACAAAGGAACGATCGCACCCAAAGACCGCGACTTGCTGCAGATGGTCGACACTCCTGAAGAGGCCTTCGAGCTGCTGAAAGACGGCCTCACCCGCAACCATCTCATCCCCGAGGCGCAGCGTCAGGCCAAAGCAGGGACGGAAGAAGAAGAACAGTTGCTCCGGCCCGAGATCGCCCGCACGTTATAGCGATTCCCGTTAGAAAATAATCTCCATCCGCGCGCTCAACAGCGTCGTCGTGTAAGCCTTAACCGCATAGGTGGGGTGGATCGACACTTCAAGATCCGGTCCGATGTTGATGCTCTGTGTCGCCCGCAGCCGATAAAACGTCTCGAAGATGCTCTCGTGATGTTTGCCTCCGGGGCTCGGCTCCGTATAGCTGAACGACGCGCCGAACATGTCCCCTCGCCTGCCCCACGGATGAGTCTGCGCGACACCAACGGTGTTAGTTTGCTTAATCGTGGTTCCGGTGTCAGTTGCAAATCCAAAGCGGGCAAACGGTGCCCAGCCATTCAGAAATTCGCGCTCAAAGGCAAAGCCTCCGCCATAACCGCTGCCCACGTTCTTGGTGTCGTCGCGCCACAGGATGAATCGGTAGTTCTGATAGTTCCTGCCCGGCGTGCCCGAAAACCATCCCGTCTCCAGCGCCTCAAGATATTTCAGATCGGTCATAGTCTTGAGGTTGGATTGCGCCGAGCCCTCGGTATCCACCGCCACGCGCATGAAAAAAGAGATGCTTCGTCGCCTGAAACTCGACCGCTCCGCCGCCCGCGTAGGTGCCATCGGAAGCGATCGCCAGGTTGCCGTCGTTCTCTCCATTCAGAAACTGTGTGCGTTCGTCGTTGTTGTACATGCTCAGGCTGACATATTCGTTCGGATGTATCTTCCCTGCATAAAAAGAAAGCCGCTTGGCGAGAAAATCCTGCCGGTAATACAGGACATTGACCGTGATTGGCCTCTGCGCGCCGCCGCCCTGCAGGCAGTTAAGGAATATCCCAGAGCCAAGAGCATCGCTCAGGTTCCACTGCTGGCTGTAGCCGATATTTGTGCCTGAGCGGATTAACAGGCTAAAGGACCCTGCCGTCTTCTCGTTGTGTAAGCGACATAGGTGCCGGAGAAATCCAGCCGGCCGCTGGTCTGGTTGTGCCGCACTCCGTCGGGAGTGATCGTCGCGTACTGGTTCAGAAAAGTGTAAGTCGCGCTGAAAGCCATCCGGTTACTGGGGATGAATTGCCTAGCGGTCACGTCGATTGGTTTCAGAATCGGCCGCAGCGGATCGGTGGCGAAGAGCGGATCGGGCGGAATCTTGCCCAACGCCGCCGCGTCGGAGTCCAGCTCCTGAATATACTTTGTCGCCCCCGCCGGCGGGGGCGCGACAGGCGCCGCGCCTTGGCTCTGGCCTGGCTTCTCATAGGTTTTCTGGCCTGAAGCAGAAAAGCTCGCTCCAAGAAGACAGAACAACAATCCTGCACCAAAGCGTCCTTGCATAGGCC
>CAWGZE010000048.1:0-65255 GCA_963826855.1 uncultured Acidobacteriaceae bacterium | reverse complement strand
TCCTCGATCCGATCATGGAACACGCAAGCCCCGTCACCTGGGCGTGGACCGGGCTGGGATTGCTTCTCTTCCTGATCATGTATTTCAGCATTTACTGGGTGTGCGGTTGGAAAGTGGTCGCAATCACGCTGGGCGTCGTGTTGCTGGGCGTCGCGTATCTCCCTTTCAACAGCGGAGCAAGCTGTTTTTTTATCTATGGCGCATCGTTCCTGGCATTCCAGGTCAGCCGGGCCGGGCTTACCTGGCAGTGGCGGGCGTGGTCTTGATTCTTGGGGTAGAGCTTTACCTGCTGCACTCTCCGCCGGTCGCATGGTTTGTTGATATCGGCCTGACAGGGATGATCGGGATGATCAATGTTCACTTTCGCAACGGGGTCGTGAACAAAGGAAGCTCTTGCGCGCCCAGGAAGAGATCGAGCATCTTGCCAAGATCGCCGAACGGGAAAGAATCGCCCGCGACCTGCACGATGTGCTTGGACACACTTTGTCGGTGATTGTGCTCAAGTCGGAGTTGGCGTCCAAGCTGGTGGAGCAAGACCCGGCGCGGGCCAAGTCGAGATGGCCGATGTCGAGCAGACGGCCCGAACTGCGCTGGCGGAAGTACGTCAGGCCATCGGCGGTTACCGTTCGAACGGCTTGGTCGCGGAGCTGGCACAAGCCCGCGCGACGCTGGAGACGGCGGGAATTACCGTGGAGTGCGATCAGGCGCCGGTCCAGCTTCCGGCGACCCAGGAGAGCGTTTTGTCGTTAGCGGTGCGGGAGGCGGTCACTAACGTGGTGCGCCATGCTCACGCGGCGCGCTGCCGGCTAGAGTTGAAGTCGAATGACGGCCACTGCCGCTTATCGATTCAGGACGATGGCTTGGGCGGTTTTCAACCCGAGGGCAATGGCTTAACGGGAATGCGGCAGCGGGTCGAAGCCTTAGGCGGAACACTCAAGCGGGAAACGCAGGGTGGCACGCGGTTACACATTACGCTTCCGCTTTCCGGACCGCTGCAAGAGGCTGGCGGTCGATGACCCCGGCTGACGGCTCTGGGCGAAACGCTCTGGGTATTCGGGTGGTGCTCGCGGAAGACCAGGCGATGGTGCTGGGAGCCTTGGCGGCGTTGCTTGAGATCTCCGGTGGAATCTCGGTCGTTGGCCGCGCGCAGAACGGCTCCGATGCTCTGGCGCGAGTGCTTGAGCTGAAGCCGGATGTTTTCATCACAGACATAGAGATGCCCGAAATGAGTGGGCTCGACGTTGCGGCGGAGTTGCAGCGGCGTAAGGTCCGGACCAGAGTGATTATCGTGACGACCTTCGCGCGCAGCGGCTATCTGCGGCGAGCGCTCGATGCCGGTGCCACCGGCTATCTGCTCAAAGACAAGCCCGCCGACCAGCTTGCCGAGGCCGTGCGCCGTGTGCATCGCGGCCTGCGTGTGATCGATCCTGAGCTCGCGGCGGAGTCATGGGGTACAGCCGATCCGCTGACTGAGCGGGAGCGGCAAGCTTTGCGGCTGGCAGCCGATGGCGCAACCAGCGGCGACATCGCCTTGAAGCTGAATCTCTCCGAGGGTACCGTGCGAAACTATCTCTCCGAGGCGATCAACAAGCTTGGCGCCTCCAACCGGATCGAAGCGGCGAGGATCGCGCGGTCGCAGGGATGGTTGTAAGAGTCCCCGTTACTTGGCCTTGTGACCCGCCTTGTATTCCAAAGCCGTGGCTACTCGGGATCAAGGAGTCTAGGGCCTGGACCTTCTTCGGCCAGCTTATCCCACGGATTGCGTAGCGGGCAGATTCCCAGCGACAGGCAGCCGCATCCGATGCAGCCGTCCAACTGATCGCGGAGCCTGGTCAACCGGTTGATTCGATCGTTCAAATCAGACCTCCATTCCCTCGACAGCTTTTTCCAGTCTTCGGCAGTGGGTGTGCGGTGGTCTGGCAGCGCGGCTAGTGCTTTGCGAATCGAGGCCAATGGAATTCCGGTGCGCTGGGCCACCTTGATGATGGCTACGCGGCGCAGCACCTCTCGCGGATACCGGCGCTGGTTGCCTTGATTTCTCCAACTCTTGATCAGGCCCTTGGCTTCGTAAAAGTGAAGAGTCGAGATAGCTACCCCGCTACGAGCGGCGACATCTCCAACGGTGAGTTCAGTGGTAAATCGGGGCGGATCGGGGTTTTTCATCACTATTTCCTTGACCTCAAGTTTACTTGAGGTTCTACGCTTGAATAGGAGCTAACGAGCGGAGGAGCAGGAAAGATGAAGGACAGAGTCAAAGTGGCGTTGATCTATGGCAGTATTCGCAACGGGCGTTTCTGCGACAAGGTTGCAGCGTGGACGGCCACCGAGATTGCACGGCGTGGAGAATTTTCCGTCGACGTCATCGACCCGCAGGCCCAGCCGGAGTTGCCATCCTTGCCGGAACGAATCGCAGAGGCTGACGCATTCGTCGTGGTCACTCCCGAATACAACCATGGCTATCCAGCGCCGCTCAAGGCGCTGATCGATTCGGTCGGCGCAGAATGGCGCGGGAAAGCTGTTGCATTTGTCTCCTATGGCGGGATCTCCGGGGGACTGCGGGCAGTCGAGCAGCTTCGGCTGGTGTTCGCGGAGTTGCACGCAGTGACGATGCAGAATTCGGTTAGCTTTGCTTCGGCATGGGAGCAATTCGACGGTGATGGTATCTTGCGTGAACCTGCGCAGGCGCAGAGATCTATGGCCACGCTGCTGGCGCAGCTGCATTGGTGGGCGGTCGCGTTACGGAATGCGCGTGAGGTCCGACCCTATGCCCAGGTGGCTTGACCCCTGCCGATAATGGGACAGGGCCGTCAGAGCGCGATGCAGGCTGTTGCGCCTCCTTTGTTTCGACATCGAAGCCAACGAGCGCTGTCACCTCGTTCGGTTCCATAGGTCTCTTGAAGGTCCGGCTTTGCTGCTGTCGTCGGTCTTGCCCGCGTGCGCGACAGCATGATCGGGAGCAGAGATTTCAAGTTTCCGCACGAGGCTGGAGAGCCGGAGTTGAAGTTCTGGATCGTCAAGTAAAAATTCAAATCCTGCACCCGCGCCTGGCCGCACGATCATGAGCCGCGCCCGGGCGTTGAAGTAATCTCCGTTCACGGAAAAGTGAAGATCGACTTCAGCGCCTCGGTGCAGCCGCAGCCGGGCCCGAGACCGGATATAGCATCCGCTAGGGCTAATGTCCTGAACAGCTCCCCGAAACAGGAACCCGGCATCGTCAACGATGACCTCGGCGAAGCCGTCGCAGCCGAAACGTTCCTGTTTTCGACGCTCTCTGGCGCTGGTTTTTGTCTGTTTCTTATGCGCCTCGACACCTCCGAGCTCGCCCACAACCGAACTCCCGTCTTGAAGGTTCGCAGACTGTTTCGCGGAGCTGCGACCCTTCTGTTCATCGGCGTCTTTGTTCTCGCCGTGAGCGGGTTTAAGGGAAATTAGATGGGACGTGCGCTGGTAGAATCGAAGCATTAGCTCCATCTAATTCCTCAGGAAGCTCATGAAAACCGGCATCATCGGCCTGCCCCAGGTCGGCAAAACATCCCTGTTCAAGATACTTACCAAGGCGAAGCTTGACGAGCGCGCCTATTCCAATCCGCGCGAGGCGCATCTGGGCGTCGCGAAGGTGCCCGACGAGCGGCTCGACAAACTCGCCGCGCTCTACGATCCAAAACGCACGATGTATGCTTCGGTCGAATACGCGGACGTCGCGGCGATCGGCCAGGAGGCGCTCAAGGAAACGGCCTTCCTGAGCAGCCTGCGCAACGTCGATGCGCTGATCCACGTGCTGCGGGCTTTTGACGAAGATTCCATTCCGCATGTCGGGACGATCGACCCATTGCGCGACATCAAGAATGTCGATTTCGATCTGATTATCTCCGACTTGTCGCAGGTGGAGAAGCGGCTGGAGCGGCTTGAAAAGGACCTCAAGAGCAAGCGCACTCCCGAAACAGAAAAAGAACACGCGCTGCTGCTGAGGGCCAAGGAATTTCTGGAGTCGGAGAAACCGCTGCGTGAACTGGAAATGACGGCGGACGAGAAGAAACTGATCCGAGGGTTCACCTTTCTGTCGCAGAAGCCGATTCTCTATGTCTTAAACATCTCGGAAAGCACAACGCTCGGAACCGATCTCGAGGCAGCGGTCGCGAAATACAAGCTTGAAGAGGTCGCGGCTCGTCCGAATGCTGGCGCGACTGCAATCTGCGGCAAAGTCGAGGCTGAGCTGGCGGAGATGGAGGATGAAGAGGCGGCGGAGTTTCTCAGCTCCTACGGCCTGACGGAGAGTGGATTGCGGCGCCTTATTCGCAAATCATATGAACTGCTCGGGTTGATCAGCTTCTTCACGGTGGGGGAAGACGAGTGCCGCGCCTGGACGGTACCGGTCAACAGCCGCGCCCAGGAAGCGGCCGGTGCGATCCATTCCGACCTGGAGAAGCACTTTATCCGCGCCGAGACGATCCATTGGGACACTCTGCTGGCGGCGGGGTCTGAAGCCGTAGCGCGAAGCCAGGGAACGCTGCGCCTCGAGGGCAAAGACTACCGCGTGCAGGATGGCGATGTGATGCATATTCGACATAGCGGTTAGTCCGAGCGTGGCTTTTGCTAGCATTCTCTACGAGGCAAAGTCCCAAAATGATCATCGGCGTACCGAAGGAAGTAAAAGATCACGAATCGCGTGTGGGTATCACCCCCGCTGGAGTAAGAGCGCTGGTGGATGCCGGGCATACCGTGCTTGTGGAGACGCATGCCGGCGAGCTGTCAGCTTTTCCCGACGACGACTATCAATCGGCGGGCGCGGAGATCGCCGGCTCGGCGCCCAATGTATGGGGCCTAGCGGACATGGTCGTGAAGGTCAAGGAACCGGTCGAGAAGGAGTATGGGTTCTTCCGCGAGGGGCTGCTGCTCTTTACGTATCTTCATCTTGCCCCGCTGCCTGAGCTCACGCAGCAGCTACTCAACAAGAAGGTCATCGGCATCGCCTATGAGACCATTCGCGACAAAGCTGGCACGCTGCCCTTGCTGACGCCGATGTCGGAGGTTGCAGGCCGGATGTCGGTGCAGGTGGGAGCGACCTTTCTGCAGAAAGAGTATGGCGGCCGCGGCGCGCTGCTGGGCGGAGTTCCCGGAGTTCCTCCGGCGGATGTGTGCATCATCGGCGGCGGCATCGTTGGCACCAACGCCGCGAAAATCGCGCTCGGGATGGGAGCCAAGGTGACCATCGTCGATCTGAATCTGAATCGCCTGCGCGACCTCGACGATATTTTCAACGGACGTCTCTACACGCTGGCTTCGAACTCTTACAACATCGAGCGTGCTGTTCGGCAGGCCGATCTGGTTATCGGGGGCGTGCTGATTCCAGGTGCGGCCGCGCCCAAACTCGTCACCAAGGAGATGGTGGCGAAGATGAAAAAAGGCGCCGTGATAGTGGACGTCGCTATCGACCAGGGTGGTTGCATCGAGACGGCGCGGCCAACCACGCATAGCGATCCTTCGTATTTGGTCAACGGCGTCGTGCACTATTGCGTGACCAATATGCCGGCTGCAGTTCCAAACACATCGACGCTAGCGCTCACGAATGCGACCTTTCCGTATGTGATGAAGTTGGCGCAAAACGGCGCGGAGAAAGCAGTAGAGGTCGACGACGGCATCGCTGAAGGCGTAAATACATGGCTGGGCACGCTCACCTATGCGGGCGTTGCCAAATCGCAGCAACGCGAGTGGAAGCCGGTGCGAGAGATTCCTGCATAACCACGGCTATCGTGGGGATAAAAACCATCGCGAAGGTCCATCAGGTATTGCTTGTCCAACTCTGAATGTCCAGGTTCCAAGTGCCCCTCTGAACTGAGCGGAGGGCATGCTTCGGCTCCGGCCACCACTGCCGTCGAGAGCGGAGCGGTGCCGTGCAGTATGTCGCGTACGGCTCTCAGTATCTCTACATGCACGCACATACTCACCGGGCGGTGACTATACTGAAGAAGTTAGGCCGGGAGCGGCATGGCGCCAGATAGGAAACACCGCAGGATCATAGTGCTTGGAGCAGGGGCCTTCCTGCTGCTGGTGTTGTTGAGTTCGCTCCAGGCCTGGAACCTTCCCTTCCTGCAGCCGCGCAGCGCCGGCATGGTTCTACTGTTTACCCTGCTGTCGATTGTCACCTTTCTTGCTTTTGTCGTTTTACTCGTACTACTCTCCCGCAACATCCTGAAACTTTACGCGGACCAGCGCAGTCGCGTACTGGGCTCGCGCTTGCGGTCGCGGATGCTGATCGGCGCGCTACTGCTTTCGCTGGCTCCGGCGCTTTTTATGTTCTTCTTCAGCTATTACCTGATGAACCGATCGATCGACCGCTGGTTTTCGCAGCCGGTCGGTCAACTGCGTGAGGATTCCACGCGGGTCGCCCTCGAGCTGTCCCGTTACGTGACCAGCAACGCGCGGGCCGAGGCCGAAGCACTCGCCAACACGCCGGCACTTGCGCGCGCCTTGGACAACGAGGACGATCCCGAGGTGATCGCGCCGACAGACTTCAACGCACCCCTCCTTAATGCAATTCGGGCGCGGCGTATCACTTTGCAGGGCGGCTTCGTTATCGTCTATCACGAGGGGCAAGCAGTAGCGCAATTCCAGATGCCGCAACTGAATGCGCGCATTGAGGTGCTTCCCCGGCTGGAGGACGGCGAATCATCTTCCACGTTGGCGGAACCAGCGGCCACAACCATATTGAAGGCAGCGCAGCGCAGCGACGAACCGGTGATTCAGATCGGCGATGGACGAATTGGCGATGGGCAGACACCAGCTCTCGAATATGCCCTCGGCAAAGCCTCAGTTCCGTCGCCGGAATCGGAGAACAACGTCGTCGTAGTCGGGCTGCCGATGCCTGCGGGACTTAGTTCCACCATCGCCCGGATTCAGCAGGGTGCGGAGATGTATTGGGCGACTTATCGGGCGCGTAACGGCGTCCGGCGCCTCGGGTTTTCGATCCTGCTTTTGCTGACCGCGCTCATTTTCTTTACCAGCAGCTGGCTGGCGCTGTTTCTATCGAAGCAGATTACGCGGCCGGTCGAGGCGCTGGCTGACGCCATGGACGAGATTGCCGCAGGGCATTACAAGCATCGCCTTTCGGTCGAGGCAACTCAGGAGCTGGGTGAGCTGATCCGCTCGTTCAACCACATGGCCTCCGACCTGGAAGAGAGCCGAACTATCGCTGAGAGCTCGACATCGCAGCTCTCCGCCGCCAACATCACCCTCGAAGAGCGCCGCCGGGAGTTGGAGACGGTGCTGGAAACCATTCCCAGTGGAGTGGTGACGCTCGATTCCTCGATGCGTGTATTGCAAGCCAATCGCGCCTTTCTCGACCTGCTCGAACCGGCCCAGCAGGAAACAGCCGTCGGCGGTCCGATTCAGACACTGTTTCCAGCCGATCTGGCGGACGACCTTACACGGCTCCTGCGGCGCAGTCAGAGGATGGGAATCGCAGCCATGGAGTTCGAGTTCCGCAGCCCTCGCGGGATGCTGAACCTGTCGACGACGATGGCTGCGCTCGAATTACAGGGGCACCAAAGGGGCTGCATCATGGTCGTCGAAGATGTGACGGAGTTCCTGCGAGCGCAGCGCCAGGTCGCATGGAAAGAGGTCGCGCAGCGCGTGGCCCACGAGATTAAGAATCCGCTGACGCCGATCAGCCTATCGGCAGAGCGGATTCGGAAACATGTTGACCATCCCTTGCCCGAGTCGTCGAGCGTGGTGCGCAAATGCAGCGAGGTGATTCTGGGCTCGGTCGAGACCATGCGGAAGCTGGTCGACCAGTTCGCGGCCCTGGCGCAATTTCCTAGCGCGCAGCCAAAGCCGAACGATTTGAATACGATCGTCGAAAGCGCCTTGATGCTCTTCGCCGGGCGGCTCGGCGGGATCACGATTCGCCGCAGACTAACGTCGGAGATTCCTCCCGTTATGGCGGACGCCGAGGCTCTGAAACGCGCGCTGGCCAACCTGATCGATAATGCCGCCGAGGCGATGCAAGGCAGCCTCTTGCGGCAGTTGACTGTCGAGACCTGCCTCAACGAAAGCCATATGGCAGAGATTGTGGTCGCAGACACCGGGCACGGGCTGACGGCGGAAACGCGCGAACGGCTCTTTCTTCCGTACTTTTCGACCAAGCAGCGCGGAACCGGTCTCGGTCTCTCGATCGCCGCGAAGATTATTCAGGAACACCAGGGTGCGATCCGAGCCGAACAGAACGTGCCCCAGGGCGCGCGATTTGTTGTGGAACTCCCGCTGGTCGAGAGTCCGGCGCTGAATACCTCGGGAGGAGTGGTTGTCGTCTCCAATGGTAGCCACGACGGAAGATCCAATGGGCATTCCGCGAATGGTTACGCACCCAAGGGCCAAATGCCGGCCAACGGAAACGGCTCTGCGGCCGATCATGACGCGAAGGTGCCCGAACTTGCGCCTGTTACCTTAACGACTGGCGACGATCCTTCCGCATGAACCACGTCCTGATCATCGATGACGAAGTCGAGATTCGAGAAGCGCTCGAAGAGATCTTCCGCGAAGAGTCATATGCGGTGACGACTGCCGCCACCGGCGACGAAGGGCTGACTTTAGTTCGTGACGCGGCCTACGATGTGGTGCTGCTCGATATCTGGCTGCCAGATCGCGATGGCCTCGAAGTCTTGAAAGAGATCAACGCGTTGGAAGCGAAGCCGGAGGTGATCATCATCTCCGGGCATGGCACGATCGAGACTGCGGTTCGAGCGACGAAGCTGGGCGCTTACGACTTTCTGGAGAAGCCGCTATCGCTCGACCGAACGCTCATCCTGGTAAAGAACGCGATCGACGCGCGCCGACTGCGGCACGAGAACCAAGAGTTCCACCGCCAGCTCAACACGAACACTGCCATCACTGGCGAGAGCGTGCCGATCAAGGCGCTGCGTCAGCAGATCAAGCTAATGGCCCCGACCAACGGACGGGTGCTGATCTTTGGCGAATCGGGATGCGGGAAAGAGTTGATCGCGCGAGCCATTCACGCCAGCAGTCCGAGGCGCGACCGCGTCTTTATCGAACTCAACTGCGCGGCCATTCCGGAGGACTTCATTGAGAGCGAACTCTTTGGCTATCGTCACGGAGCAATTCCCGGCGAAGCTCCAGAGAAGCGCGGTACATTCGAGCGCGCTGACGGCGGAACGCTCTTCCTGGATGAGGTCGGCGACATGAGCCTGAAGATGCAGGCGAAGGTGCTGCGCGCGCTTGATGAGGGCCGCTTCACGCCGGTAGGCGCGACGAGCCCGGTGCAGGTGGATGTGCGCGTGATCGCCGCGACCAACAAAGACCTGGAAGAGGAGATCGCGCGCGGCAATTTCCGCGAGGACTTCTTCTATCGGCTCAACGTGATCCCGTTTTTCGTGCCGCCGTTGCGGGAGCGTCGTGAAGATATTCCGCTGCTCGCACGTGAGTTTCTGCGCGAGTTTGGTCGCGAATACGGTCGGCCGCGGATCGAGATCGGAGAAGAAGCGATCGGCGTGCTGAAGCAGTATCACTGGCCGGGAAACGTGCGCGAACTGAAGAACGTGATCGAGCGAGTGCTGATTCTGAATCCGCAGGCGCTGCGTATCGAGCGGCGCCATCTGCCAATGCTGGTTTATCGCGGAGGCGGCAAGAAGGGCGAGGAGTTCTCAACGTTGCATCAAGCTCGCGAGGCTTATGAACGGGATTACATCCTGAAAAAGATCGATGACTGCCACGGCAACGTGAGCCGTGCGGCAGAGGCGCTTGGCCTGGAGCGAAGCCATCTCTATCGAAAGATGAAGAGCCTGGGGATTAGCGCTCGAGAATAGTTTGTTCGAGCGATGAGGCGATGATTCTCTCTGCTTCGTTGCGTACTTTTGGTTCATCGCCGAGGCCTTCGAGCCAGTGTACTTCGGGCTCACGGCGGAACCAGGTTAGTTGCCGCTTCGCGTAGTTGCGGTGGCCTTGCTGGGCGCTGGCGACTGCTTCGTCTAGCGTCATTTCGCCGTTCAGATGTGCGAGGGCCTGCCGGTAGCCGAGTGAGGTCAGGGGGCGGGCGTCGGCTCCGTACTTCTCGGCGAGTCGGCGCGTCTCTTCCACCAATCCGGTCTCGAACATCGCTGCCGCGCGCTGGTTGATGCGTGTGTAGAGGGCCTTGCGGTCGGGGTTGAGTCCAATGCGGAGGACGCGATAACCCTGGAGCGCGTCGCGTCCGAGTTGCCAGGCCTGGGTCATTGGCTGGCGTGCGGTGAGGCAGACTTCGATGGCGCGGACGAGCTTGGGCAGGTCGTTGGGGTGGATCTGCTTCGCCGCTTCGGGGTCGAGGCGAGTGAGGATGCGGTGCAGCCAGTTTGCGCCTTTGGCTGATTCGGCGCGGCGGAGACGAGTACGAATTTCTTCTGAGCGTTGCGGGGCGGGGAAGAGTCCGTCGATGAGGGCTCGGAGGTAGAGTCCGGTTCCCCCGGTGACGATGGGGAGTTTTTTCCGGGCGGTGATCTCGGCGAGGGCAGCCCGGGCGAGGCGGCTGTAGTCCCCGGCGGTGAAGGCTTCGGAGGGATCGGCGACGTCGATGAGGTGATGGGGGACTTGGCGGCGTTCGGATGGGGAGGGCTTCGCGGTGCCGATCTCCATCTCGCGATAGACGGCGACGGAGTCGCAGCTGACGATCTCTCCGGAGAAGCGTTCCGCGAGGTTCAGAGAGAGCGATGTCTTGCCGCTGGCGGTAGGGCCAAGGAGGACGACCATGAGTGGAAGCGGGGTACCCCCCCCTCCCCCCTTATTCGGTAAGTTCTTTAGTTTGAGCGGGTTGGCCAATTTGTCCGCAAATATCTGCAATGGAATGACTTATACGCAGAGTCCTCATTCTAATTGGGTTGTGCGTGGATGGCTAAGCTGGAGCGGTGGCTGATGGCGGGGGGATGCCGATCTGCTGCTCTTATTCCAGCTCCTATTCTTAGGATATCAAGTTGACCCCTTTCACTATGCCAGTTTTTGAAGTTTTTTATCTCTAATCGATGCAAGGAGTTAGGCGGAGTCTTTGGGTTGAAGGGGGCTTGACATCGGTTTGGGTGTTTCGGAGGGCATTACTCGGCTTTCTTGATTTCGGCTTCCAACCATGGGATCCAGCCTTGCTGCTGTGCCGTCAGTTTCTGTTCACCTTCGAGTCGCTGAAGGATGCCGAGCGCTCGAAGGAGTGATTCGCGGTCGCCCAGCTTCTGCAGCGACACAACTAGATCGCGCTGAAGGTCGGCGCGATCAGGTTCCTGCCGGGCGAGGCGCTCTGCAATCTGGAGATCCTTCTGAAAATAGTCGCGGGCCTGCTCACCGAGGCCGAGGCCAAGCAGCAGATCGCCCATTTGGTGGTAGGAGACGGAGAGAGCACGCTGAAAGTCGGCGCGATCCGGATCCTGGCGGAGGAGGCGCTCGCGAATGTCCAGCGCCTTCTGGAAATAGCTATGAGCCTGCTCGCCTTGGCCGGAATCACGCAGTACGTCGCCCATTCGTTCATAGGAGACGGCGAGAGTGTCCTTAGAGTCAGCGCTGTCCGGCTCCTGGCGGGCAAGGCGCTCGGCAATGTCGAGAACCTTCTGGAAATAGATGCGGGCCTGCTCCCCCTGGCCGAGGCTGTGCAGCAGATCGCCCATTCTCAGGTAGGGGACGGAGAGCTCGCGCTGGAAGGGGACGCTGTCAGGTTCCTGGCGGGCAAGGCTCTCACGAACGTCGAGTGCCTTCTGGAAATATTTGCGGGCCTCTTCGCCGAGGCCGAGATCGCGCAACAGATCGCCAGTCTTCTCACAGGAGGTGGAAAGGTTGCGTTGAAGGTGGGCGAGACTCGGTTGTGCCGTCACGCGTCTCTCAAACGTTTCCATGATCTGCTGGTGTTTCGCCAAGGCTTCCTTGGAGAGGCCTAAACTCGAGAGAGCGTCGGCTTCGGTCCCGAGGAAAATGTGGTAGTTTGGGTGGTCCTCGGGAAGCTCTTCCGCCAGCTCGCGGGCGATCGCGCCAAGATCGGCCACTTGCCCATAGCGCTTCAGGAAGTCGACCACATTGGAGCCTTCCTCGGATGCCCGGTCGAATTCCTGGGCAGCGAGAAAGAGCCGGGTCGCCTCGATGGCTTGGACGATCGTTCGCTGGCGAGAGGTGAGATACTCGCCTCCACGCCGACAGTAATCCCGACATGCCTCTGGCGCGATGCGCGAGGCAATCACTTCGGCAGTCCAGCGATGTACCCAGAGATCTCCATCCGAAGTGCGGGTCAGGAGGGATGACTGGGCTATGCGTTCCACTGCGCTACCTACCTGGGTGATCTGCGAGTGGTCTGTCTCGCGGCCGTCCGCACTACAAAAGACCAAGGCATCCACGCTTACCGGGCTCGGGAAGACAGAGGCCTGACAGAGGATTTCGAGATCTCCTTGATGCTCCGCGACCAATTCCAGCAGCTGGTCGAGGAGGATGTCTCCGGCTCCGACCTGGAGTGCAACTTGGATTGCATCAGTCAGGGTTGCGCCAGCGTCTGCGAGGTTAATGCCTTGTCGCTCGGCTTGCTCTTTGAGGCGGCGAGCGACGTCGGGGACGCGGGCCCTGCCCTGGCGGAGGATTGCATCGAGATACTGCAACATGCGTGGATGACCGCCGATGGCGCGCTGGATGAGGCGCATTCCCTCAGTCTCCTGCGAGCTTAGCGCAGTGAGACGCAGCATGAGCTTGCCGGTTTGAGCGGGAGAGAGCGGGCCGGGCTCTTCGGTGGCGAGCCATTCGTCTGCATCGGGGACGGGGTAGCGGGAGGTGATGAGGAGCTTGCCGCGCTGCGCGGAAGTATAAAGCCGCTGCATTACACCTGCAGTGACGGGGTCGAGGAACCTATCGCCCCCGAGGGTCAGGTTGTCTTCGAAGTTATCGAGAACGAGCAGGACCTCGTGCTGGGAGAGCAGGCCGGATACGAGCTGAATACGGACCTGGTCGGGCGAGTTCTCGGCGAGGGCGCGGGCGATATTTTTGAGGTCGGGGTTCTCGCTCGACCAGAGCGCGGCGCTGAGGTTTGCGCATATTTCGCCGATTGTCCACTTCCCGGTGATGGCGACGCATGTCCATCCGAGATCGGCGAGGCGGGCCATGGCCCTACCGGTAATGGCGCTCTTGCCGACGCCGCCGATGCCGAGGATCTGACATCCGGCGCGGCGACCGAATTCGGCGATGCTACCCTCGTCGTCGGTCAGGACTCGCATGACGCGGCGCAGCTCGGTACGACGCCCGATGAGATCTCCGATGGAGAGCATGGGGACGGCCCCACCGGAGAGCGCTCGTTTGTGTTCGAGGGGGCGAACAAACTCGACGGAGCGATCGAGGATGGGCCTTTCTTCTCCGGAGCAGAAGAGAGATGGCGTGGCATACTCGGCGGGGACGTGCTGGCCGCGCTCCAAATTTTTACGGCGTTCGCGCTCCAGCTGCTGGCGGGCGAGCGCCAGAGCGTTGCTGGCAAGCGGCCTGTCGCTGGTGGAGAGGTTGGTGTAGAAAGCGGCAGAGAGCTGGGTCGAGTAGTTGTCGGTCACGGAGGTTTGCATGGCCATGACGGCGGGAACGCCCTGCTGCAGCAGGCCCTGGGCGAGACTCACGGTCTCGCTGTTGCCCGCGCCACCCAGGCACGAGGCGAGGAAGACCAGCGGGGCGGGATGCCCGGAGTCGCGGATAGCATCGGCGATATCCGTTGCCGTGACGGGGACGGGGCTGCCGTCTTCGTCTTCTAACTCGAGAACTCCGGCATTGCCGTGGCCGGAGAGATGGAGGATGTGATAGGCCTGTTCCTGGAGGGACGTCCGGATTTGATCGAGGCCGCCGACGTCGAGGATGCGCACGTAGGCGTTGCCGAGGGCGCGGGCCTTTTCGACGGCGTCGAGGATGGATTGCAGTTCGCGCTCCATGTCGAGGACGGTGTTGCGGGTCTTGCCTTCGTCGGGGGCGCCGACGGCGACGAGTATCTTGAGCGGGCCGGGTTGGGTGGGATTTCCGCGAGAGGAGACGCCGACGAGGCGGCGGACCATGCGGACTCCGCTCTCGAGTGCGGGGGTGCGTCCGTCGGAGAGGCGAGCTGCTTCGAAGGGGATGGCGAGGAGTTGGGGTGACTCCGTCTCGACGATGAGTTCGACCGTTTCGTTGGCAGCTTTGGCCTGAGCAAGCAGGCCGGTGAAGGCGGATTCGATGTCGCTATGGAAGAGGACGCGGCCGATGGCGTCGCCGAGCTGGTGCAGTTCGCGATCGCGCTCGACGCTCAGGGCGGCGGCACTCTGGCGAGCTCCGGGAAGGCGGGAGTTTAGAAAGCCATCGTAGGTGAAGTGGAAGTCGTGGCCGAGGCTGACGGGGCGCTCTTGGGCGATTGGGGTTCCGTCCAGCTCAGCGGAGACGGCCATTTGTGCCGGTTCCGGTTGGCACAGATGGACGATGAAACGCCTGGTGTGGCTGGCCGGAGGCGGTGGTGTCCCGAGAGGCGGCTTGTCTAAACGGCCGAAGATGGCTTCCTTGAGCTGGTCGATCTGGTCAGAGGCGAGACGGAATCGCGGTCTGAGCAGTGGAGGGACCGGCGTGTCCGGGTCGAGCATGACGGGGATGACGGGTTTGCCTTCCTCGACCGCGCGCAAGATGATGGTGCTGATTTCAGCCTGGACCCACTTTCCTGCCTCGACCTCATTGGAAAAGAAGATGAGCCCGACGTCGTATGAGGCGAGGCCGCTATTGATCGCCGCGACGAAGTCGTCTCCGGGTTTGATCTCCCACTGATCGAGCCAGGCGTCGATTCCTGCTTCGCGGAGCCTGCGCGCGATGTCGCGGACGCGGGGCTTGTCGACGTAGCGATGGCTGCAGAAGACCTTCGGGATGTTTCTTGCGGGGGGAGAGGTGCTCATGGGATTCGTGAGGAGCGGGAATTATGAGTACGCGGAATTGTACATCGATTCTTGCGGATTTCCGGCTTGTTGCAGGAATGAGCTTCTACTAAGGCTGGGCTGACTCCATCTCATCGAATCTGAGCTTCGTACCCAGGTACGTCTAGCGTCCCTTGTCGCCAATAGTTGACATCAATTTTCTACGGCTGGCGCACTGGACCGATCTGTGGTGCACGCACTGGCTTGGCCATTCCGTAACGGCCATGTTTCCAAGTACTGCCGCCGCCATTGAAGGGCGAGCCTAGGGCTGGCGCGGTGGCCCAATCAGCGGGGTCTTGACGGGCTTCGCCATCCCATAGAAGACCACCACGCCCTGGCCGGCGCCTTGGGTTTGTACTGCTTCATCGACTTTTCCCATGGCGTCCAGATAGTTCTGCCAGTTGTTCGTAACCCAGACATCCCCGGCGGGACCGATGCCAACGTCAACCTGCAATTGCAATCCACCGCCGACGTAACCGCCGGGAGGCGAGATGGCGTCTCCCGTCTTTACGCCTGGTGGGCAGTGTTCGGTGCGGAAGCCGCACAACACCACTATTCCGGCCGACGCGGAGCCGAAGTTGGAGATCCAGACATTGTCGTTGCCATCAACGGAAGCTGCCCAAGGCGCAGCGAGGCCATTTCCCGACACCGGAGAGAAGGACGCCTCGGTGCCGTCGGGGCGCAACACTGTGATGCTGCCGCCCGACTCGTATCCCGGCGTTTGCGCGGCCAGGGCGGGAATCAGCACCTTGGTCGCTCGTTGTCCGGCGTCGGGGTCGTTGTCGAAGTTGAATTTAAATGCGGCCAGCATCTCAGCAAACTTCAACGCGCCCCGCGGAGAACTGCCCAGCTTGTTCGTCACCCAGACGTTGCCCAGGCCGTCGACAGCGAGGCCGCTGGCAGAGTATCCGACCTTGAACGTTTCAAATTTGCTCGGATCGGAAGCGGGGAAACGAACCACGTGGTCCGCAATGGCGTTGGTGACCCAGATACGGTCCTGCTGATCGATGGCGAGAGCGAATGGTCCCAGAAGCTTGCAGGGGTTCTTCAGGGGATCGCCGGTCTTGTTCTGACAGAAAAACTGCACCTTAGACGGGTCGCCCTGGGGAAGCTTCACAACCTGGCCCTTGATCAGGTCGAGCGCCCAGATATCTCCGCTCGGCGTAGCGATGATGCCCTGCATCCGGCTCATCTGGCCGTTAAAGTTCCAGCCCCTCGGGCGGCGATAGGGGTTTGCCGCTCTTGTCGAACTTCGTGATGTTCTGGCCGGTGAAGCTGGTGGGCCACGCGTTGTCCTGCGCGTCGAGCGTCAATCCGAAACCGGGGCCAGCTATACCTCCGCCCCTGAAGCCCAACGGGCTGGGCGACAGTGCCTTACCGTTGGGAGCGAACTTGCTGAGTCCGCCGGTCCATGAGGCATCCAGGTTTTGCGCTCCGACCGTGAAGTTGTCGGCAACCCAGGCGTTGCCTTGGCTGTCGATCATGAGCTTGCCGCCCCCGCTGACGCCGCCACCGGTGAACTTAAGCGGGAAGACGAAGGCGCTGGGAGCGAAGGTGAGATACGGCAGATACGGTGTATCCCGAAAGAGCTTGCCGGGAGTGCCGGGCTTGGGCAGCGGATAGAACTCGTTGAGCAACGCGAATATTTTGTCCGGCTGGTGCCAGGGGAAGAATGCCACGACCTCGGTCGCTAGAAGCGTATCTGGCGGAGCGCCGCCGCTGGGAGGAGTCGTTGCCGCGAAGAATTGGCTGCACGCGCCGGGCCTCACCTGCGTTATGCATCCAGCCATCACGTTGGCAAGTGTGCCGAAGGTGGCCATCGTCGGTGTCTGGGCGCTGTTGAGGCCGTCGAGAATCGTCGGCCCCCAACTGCCTGTTTCTAAATCTACGAAGTTGGGCACGTTGCCCGCGGCGATGCCGAGTTGGAGCGGAGTGCCTTTGATGCTCGTGTTGTCGATGAACTGCGCGTGGGTCACCACCGAGGCGATGGTGGTGAACTCGTTGATGGTGACGCCGGCTGGTGGTTCGTTGCCGAGCACCGCAAGAAGCGCGATAGCCGGATTGTTGCCAGCCGCCTTGTTCGCCGCCGAAATACCGCCCGTGGCTACCAGATAAAGGCTGGAGTCCGGCGCCTCGGATCCGCTGATGTCAAATTTGCCTTCATCATCGCTCTTCGTCTGGGCCAGCTGCCTGGGTGCGCCGGCGCTGGCCTGCATCAGAGTGACGGTGGACTGCGCGATTGGCGCCCCTGCGCCAAGCACCTGGCCTTTGATGTCGGCAGCAAGAGTCGATAGTGCAAACAGCAAGTTGGAAGCAACGAACGCCGTCAGTACCGGAATCGGCCTTTGCATAGCTGATCTTCCCCTCACTCGCAACACGAGTCGTTAATTTTTGACCGCTGCGAGGGCGTCAGTTGGTTTTCAATGAGTTAGTTCATCAGACTTCATATCGCCAGGGAATTGGTAATTGTGACAGGCAGCATCGGGTTAGACTGCTAGGCGCGGCTGAAGTCATTATGTGAGTCGCGGCTTGCGTGTACGCTGGATAACGGGCTGGCAGAGTTCCCGAACAAACGGATCAACAGAGAGGTGTTTCTCAATGCCATCGAAAGGCACCGCCGTGGTTGTCAGGATCGCCGAGCCCGGGGATGCCGCGGCCTGCGGGCAGATTTGCTACAACGCCTTCACCGCCATTAACGCGGCCCACGGTTTTCCAGCCGATTTCCCCAACCCCGAGGTTCCGACCGGTCTCATCTCCGCGATGTTTTCAGACCCTGACTCTTATTGCGTTGTGGCAGAGATTGATGGCCGAATTGTCGGCAGCAACTGCCTTGATGAACGCGCCATCATTCGCGGCGTTGGGCCCATCACGATTGACCCTGGAGTGCAGAACATGGGAGTGGGCCGGTTGCTCATGCAGGCCGTGATGGATCGCGTCCGCGATCGTGGCGCCCCCGGAGTGCGGTTGGTTCAGGCGGCTTTTCACAATCGCTCTTTGTCGCTCTATACCTCTTTCGGCTTCGACATTCGCGAGCCGCTCTCTTGCCTGCAGGGACAGACTCGTGAACGCAGCGTTCCCGGATGCGAAGTGCGGCCCGCTACACCGGCTGACGAGGACGCCTGCAACGGGCTCTCTCACCGCGTTCATGGCTTCGACCGGGCCATCGAGCTGGCGCAGGCCGTCTCCGATGGCACCGCCCAGGTCGTGGAACGAGGCGGCCGCGTCACCGGATACGCGACGCATCTCGCCTTCTTTGGCCACTCCACGGCGGAGACGAATCTGGACATGCAGGCGCTACTGGCTTCGGTAGAGTCCTTTGCCGGCCCTGGAATCCTTGTCCCCTCTCGCAACAGTGTTTTGCTACGGTGGTGCCTGCAGAATGCTCTCCGCGTTGTAGAGCCCATGACGCTGATGAGCGCCGGACTGTACAACGACCCTGCTGGCGCCTGGTTGCCATCCGTCACGTTCTAATCTCCGACACAGCAACCGAGTGATCGACTCGGAGGTCTGCGCTCAATGCAATTCGATGGGCTCGGCGACTGCGGTGGCTTGGATGGTTGCCGATCCCGCGCTTAGGCCGGGAGCTTTAGCCGTAACGGTGATCGGTCCGCTTTGCTTCGAGGTCCGCACGATGACGAGTGCGCGGCCTTGGAACAGTTTTCGCTGGTCTCCTTGGTATGAGGCGTCGTCTTGTCCGTCGCCGTTGCCCACGGCCGCGATGATGCCTGGGCCGGTGAGGGAGAACTGCACCTCCTGATCGGCATAGGGCTGGGGGTGGCCTGCGGCGTCGACCGCCTCGATCGAGAGGAAGGATAGGTCTTGGCCGTCGGCATTCACTATCGTGCGGTCGGCGGTGATGCGCAGAGCGGCGGCGTTGCCGGCGGTGGTGAGGATGCTTTCGGCAACGGCCTGGCCGCCGCGCATGCCCACCGCCTTTAAAGTTCCAGGTGTGTAGGGGACGGTGAAGGTGGCTTTGAACTCCTGATCGTGGCCGGTAGGCTGCTCACCGATCAACTTGTCGTTGAGATAGAGCTGTACTTTTTCCGTGCCGGAGTAGACCTCGACTTGGAGGGGCTTGCCTTCCTCTCCGGGCCAGGTCCAGATGGGGAGTGTGGGATAGGTCGCCCAGCCGACGGCGATGATCTTCTTGCCCTCGGGCTCAGGCAGACGGACAGTGGCGTAGACGCGATCGCCCCCGTTCCAGAGGATGTCGCGATAGTAGGACTGTGGCTTGCGGTAGCCGGTGAGGTCGAGATCTCCGCAGGCCGCAGCGTGCCACGGATAGCCGTGGAACATGACTGCCATCGCGACTTTCATCGCGGGGTCGGCCTGGCCTTGGCCCTGGGACACCGCGGCCATCATGTCGACGCCGTTGGCCATTCCGGTGAACATCTTGTCGATCATGTCGTTATTGACCAAGCCGCTCATCATTTTTTGGGCTATCTGCGCCTGCTCGGGAGTGCCGTAGGACCATGCGCCGATGCCGGACTCGCCGAGGTAGTCCATGGCGGTCCAGGTGAAGTCGCCGAGGACGTATGGATTGTCGTGGGAGATTTGCCACAACGGAAAAGCCTTTGCCGGATAGGACTCGGTGGTCAGCATGAGGCGATTTGGTAGTTGGGAGTGGTCGGCGGCGTAGGTTGGAAGGATGTTGTAGTTGTAGCCGGTGATGTCGAGGAGCGAGAAGACGGCTGCTGCGTTGGGCGCGGTGGTGGTGCCGGGGAAGGCGAGGGTGAGTGGCCGTGTGGTGTCGAGCGAGCGCACCTGGTCAGCTAACTCTTTGCCGATGACTTTGCCTTGCGGGACCTCGAGCTCGGGGATCTCATTGCCGATGCCCCAGATCACGATGGATGGGTGGTTGCGATCGCGAAGGACCATCGATGTGATGTCGCGCTTCCACCATTCGTCGAAGTCGTGTCCGTAGTCGAACTTCACCTTGTCGGCCTTCCAGGTGTCGAAGGGTTCGTCGAGTACGAGCAGGCCGAGGTGGTCGCAGGCGTCGAGGAATGCGGGTGACGGCGGGTTGTGCGCTGTTCTTACGGCATTCATGCCGGCGGCTTTGAGCAGTTTGACTCTGCGCTCCTCGGCGCGGTCGAATGCTGCGGCGCCGAGCGGGCCGTTGTCGTGATGGACGCTGCCACCGGTGAGCTTGATGCTCTTGCCGTTGAGGAGAAGACCTTTCTCTGCTGACCAGGAGAGTGAGCGGATGCCAAAGGATGTCTCGACTTGATCGACGAGTTTGTCGCCTTGCCGTAGTTGGGAGACAGCGCGGTAGAGAGCGGGCGAAGCAGGTGACCAGAGAGAGGGGTTGGCGACGGTGATTGTCTGCGCGGCTTCGATGTCTTTTCCTGGAGCAACGGTTAGGGGTGATTTGGTGGTGCCGCTTTCGTTTCCTGCGTGGTCGTACAAGGTGGTCTCAACGGTGACGTCGACCGGCTTGGCGGAGTCGTTCGCGACTTTCGTCTGAATGGAGACAGTTGCTGAGCTATCTGAAGCGTTGGGTGTGGTGACGAAGACTCCCCAGTGTGCGACGTGGGTGGGATCGGTGACGACCACGCGGACGTGACGGTAGATTCCGGAGCCGCTGTACCAGCGGCTGTTCGGCTGGGCGGAGTTGTCGACGCGGACGGCGAGGACGTTGGGGCCGGTGAAGTTCAGATCGGGAGTGAGATCGAAGGCGAAGCTGGTGTATCCGTAGGGATGGGTTCCGAGCTTGTGGCCGTTGAGGTAGACCGTGGCATCGCGGTAGACTCCGTCGAACTCAACGCTTACTCGTTTCGTGCGCCAGTCGGTGGGAGCGGTGAATGTCTTGCGGTACCAGCCGATGCCGTTAGGGAAAAAGCCGCCGCCTGCCCCGGAAGGATTGTCCTTGGCTGGTGGGCTTTCGATGCTCCAGTCGTGGGGCAGGTCTACTGTGCGCCAGGCTGTGTCTGCGAATGAGGGCGCATCTGCGCCGCTGGGATCACCGAGCGTGAACTTCCAGCCAGAGTCAGCCGGCAACACCAGTCTGGGCGAGGGAGAGTCGGCTGCCTGCATTGGAAGAGAAACCAGCGAGATGGAAGTCAGTGGGAGCAGCGTAGTGCAGATTGCGAGCATGATGCGCAGATGCGATTTCACGAGGACCTCTTGCGGGTTGTGCGCTTGCGAGCTTTGAGTGGCGCAGATGGATCGGTAGGGATTGCGTGATCGGCGCGTAGGCCGAAGACGATGATGCGAATTGTTTCGCGGAAGAGCCGGTCAATCGAGTGGCCGTACTCCAACTCGACCTTCTGCCCAAGCGAGGCAAGGCGACGCTGCGCCCCGATCACCGCATTGATCACTGCATGCAACGTAAGGTTGGGATCGAGGTCGGGGCGGAGGGAACCATCGGCGATGCCCTGGCGGACCAGGGTGCGGAAGGCCTTGAAGCCACGATCATGGAATTGTCCTTCCAGCGTCAGGAGGCGTTCGACGGGCCAGTCTCGCGCGTACATTGCGTCGAATTGGGCCATGAAGCGAATTCTGGCCTGATTGTTGGTGAGCTCATCGGCCATATATTGAAGCAATGCGCTGATCTGGTCGAGGCCACTGGTTGCGCCCTCGACACTCTTCTTGGCGCGGGCAGCGGATTGCTCCATCACTTCGCCGAGGATAGCCCACACGATCTCCTCCTTGTTTGAGAAGTATTGATACATCGTAGACGCCCGAAGCTCGCTAGCGGAGATCAGTTCAGCCATTGTGGTGCCATCGATACCGCGCTCGTCGAATAGCTTTTCGGCGGCGCGGAGAATACGCTGCCGCTGTCGCTCGCGATGGGCGTGATAGGCATTCGCCGCCGGCTTTGTTGATTTTCGGGGCATCGGGGGTTTCTTGTAAAATAGAAATACCAATACGAATTTATACTAGTAGTACGAATTAGAGTAGGGCGGGTTCGAGGGTTTGTCAACGGAAACGTTGGCTCACGACAAACATCTCGTCAGGGTAATAGTGCTGGAGAACGGTACATGCAGCTTTGCCTGACTCGAGTAGCCGCGCCGCGGAGGTCGATCACAACCCATACGCCGTCGAGACCAGTATTCGGCCGAAGCGTCGTTAGAGTTTGGCGGAATTCGAAACTTGGATAGCTGACCTCAACCGCGCCATAGCTAGCGATAGTCTTTACCGCAATGTTCGAGTGCAGGCGGTCGCAGCGGCCAATGCGTGTTCGATAACAACTTCGAGCCGCCGAATGCGCTGCTTCGGATCGCACTCTGATTTCTTGGTGGTGACGGTACAAGGAGGGCCCGGCCGCTCTTCATTATGCCTCTTAGCGCGTGTGGAAACTTCGGCATTCGGGAAGCGACTCAAAGATATAACCCTGGCATCATTCCGTCTAAGCCTACTTCGCAGCTGTTCTGGCAGTCGCCCAGCGCGCTTTCTGAGCGGCAATTCTTGCTCGCGCTTCCGGCGGGGCAGTCCCACCGGAGAGAATGCTCTTAACCTGTTCGAGGCGAACGATTTCAGAGCCTATCTGTGCAATTATTTCTTTCGTATCCATAGCTCGATTCTACGTTCGGCGCTTATTCATTTCCGACCTGCCAACTTAGCGAGAATCCAGCCATAGGAGACCGGTGTCAGATTGACTTGCTCGCAGCATACACATAAGAAGCGAAGGTCATCGACATACTTGACCGCCTTTGGTTTGTCGCGATTTTCGATGATGTCAGCGATTTGGCTGAAATACTCTAGATAGTCCTTCAACAACTGGCACATTTCAAGCCGGGCACTCCATAATGATCGGCCTCGGTATTTCTGAGCCAGTTGAAATGTTAGTGTTCGACCAAATCTGAGCCTTTCTATGAGGAGGATTTGGAATGAGGAAGAAGCGATTCACTGTGGAGCAGATGATTGGCGTGTTGAAGCAGGCGCAGGTAGGAGTTCCCGTGGCGGAGGTGATCCGGAAGGCAGGGATGAGTGAACAGACGTTCTACCGATGGAAGTCGAAGTACGCTGGTCTCGAGGTGGACGAAGTTCGCAAGATGGCTCAGTTGCAGGAGGAGAATCTGAGGCTGAAGCAGCTTGTCGCGGAGCTGACGCTGGACAAGACGATGTTGCAGGATGTGCTGGGAAAAAAATGGTGAAGCCTTCGCGGCGTGGACCGGTGGTGGAGCGGTTGGTTGACCGCTACCTGGGGAGTGAGCGGAGGGCCTGCCGGGTTCTTCGAGTTCCTCGAGCAACCTACCGCTATCGAAGCTGTCTGGATCCACGAACTGAGTTGCGGATGAGGATCCGCGAGATCGCTCAGGCAAGAGTGCGTTACGGATACCGCAAGATGCGCGTACTGTTGAACCGCGAAGGCTGGGATGTGGGCAAGTATCTGGTGTACCGGTTGTATACGGAAGAAGGACTGACGCTCAAGAGGATGAAGCCTGCCGGGAAGCGGAAGGCTTCTCGAACCCGCGAGGATCGGATCAAGCCCACAGCTCCGAACGAAGCCTGGAGTATGGACTTCGGGATGGACCAGTTGCAGGATGGGACACGGTTCCGCGCCTTGACCATCCTCGACGTGCATACGAGAGAAGCTGTAGCGATAGAAGTAGGCCAGAGCCTGAAAGGAGATGACGTAGTACGGACGCTGAATCGGTTGAAGCTGGATCGCGGTGTGCCGAAGGTACTGTTCTGTGACAACGGCAGTGAGTTCACCAGTCAGGCAATGGGCCTATGGGCTTATCGCAACAGCGCGAAGATCGACGTCTCCAGACCAGGCAAGCCCACCGACAACGCCTTCGTTGAAAGCTTCAACGGAACCCTCCGAAGCGAGTGCCTGAACACTCACCGGTTCCTCGATCTGAAGGAGGCAAAGCAGCTCATCGAAGCATGGAGGCGGGAATACAATGAGAGTCGTCCTCACGCATCTCTCGGTGACAGGAAAACTAGGCCCTTCATGAGGATTGGTGTCGGAAGCCCGACAGGGCGTCAGTGCGCCATCGCGGGGAGTGCTAGCCGTCTCCCTCTGCTCCGTGCTTTGACGTCTTAAGAAATGGCATTCTGTGGGGTTGATCCTCTCGTTCGAGCGATCGGATAATGTGGAAGCTCGCGTGCTTCAGCAAGGTCGAAGGTGCAAGCACATGTCGATCGGCACAATTCTCTACATATCCGATAAGGCGATCAGCAGCGATCCGGTATTGGGAGCGGTCAGGAGCACTGGCTATGATGTACTCATCGCCGACAGCTCTTCCCAAGGGCTCGCGCTGCTATTCCTCATGCGGTCAGTCGCGGCGGTCGCGCTTCATGAGCAAGTTGAGGAACGGACCGCTTTTGAGGCGGCTCGAACACTGCGGGTGATTCGGCCGAATGTTCCTATCGTGCTGCTTTGCCGTCACCAAATCGACGGCCCGCCATCATATGTGGACGTCTGTGTGAGCCTTGCACAGCCGCTCGAAATGGTCACCTCTGCAATTCAGCGGTGTTGACCACAGGCCCGGCCGCTTGCGTCGGCTGGAAGGGCAGTTCATCGTGCGCCGCTGTATAGAAACTTGATTGTGGAACACGACCAATGTCTCCGAAAAAATGCGCCGCCATCCCGGACTTGCATTCGGTTGCGTGGGCGATCATAGGCGATTTCTCAACGTTGGTTGACTCCGAGATTTCAGTGGATAGACGATTGTGCTGAGGAACTGATACTTTGCGCCTGATGAAGAGTCCCGGAATCCACGAAAGAGGAATCATCGGCATGACGCCGGCAAGCGGGCAAACAGTGTTCGTCATTGATGACGACGCCGGCGTACGTGAGGCCATCCAAGGTCTGCTGAAATCGGTCGGCGTGCACTCAGAATGCTTTGAGACGACAAAAGAGTTTCTCTCCAGGAACCAAGCGGACCAGCCAAGTTGCCTGGTTCTGGACGTGAGGCTTCCCGGAATGAATGGTCTGGACTTTCAAAAGGAGCTGGTTGACGCGGGTGTCCACATCCCGGTCATCTTTATCACCGGGCATGGGGACATTCCGATGACGGTGAAGGCTATGAAATCGGGCGCTGTGGAGTTCCTGACCAAGCCTTTCCGAGACCAGGACTTACTGGATGCGATCCACCAGGCTTTGGACCGTGACCAGATTAGGATTCAGCATCAGACTGGGCTTGTGAAATTGAGAAGTCGCTATGGATCGCTGACCGTACGCGAGCGCGAAGTGATGGATATGGTGGTTTCGGGAATGTTGAATAAGCAGATTGCTTCCGATCTCGGCATCAGCGAAATCACCGTCAAGGTCCATCGCGGGCAGGTGATGCGGAAGATGCAGGCTGAATCACTGGCGGAGTTGGTCAGAATGGCAGCGAGGCTCGAGCTACCCCCTTATAAGAAGTAAGTCTGAGGGAAACGCCGCTGAGACCATCACTGCATTCCCCGCTTAACGGATTCCTTTTCTGGCAGCTCAATTGCATCAACCTGGAGTGAAGCATGTCTCGTTTGACACTAAGATCCTGTCTAGCGATAAAGCATCAATGCTCTTATACCAAAGCATAATTGCGCCGCTTTTAGCGGCGCTGATAGGTTTCTACTATGGCTACGCAGGGAAAAAACAAGCTCGTTTCGATTGTGGATGACGATGAGTCGATGCGCGTCGCATTGCATGGCCTGCTGAAGGCGGTCGGATTGCCGGCGCAGGCGTTTGCGTCGGCGGAGACATTCCTGGAGTCCGGCCAGCAGCATGAGACCGCATGCCTGATTGCGGACATCCGGATGCCTGGAATCTCAGGCCTGGAGTTGCAGGCCAAGCTGAACGCGGAACGCTGCAAAATTCCGACCATCTTCATCACGGCACATGGCGACTCCGAGATGCGGATGCAGGCATTGAGGGCCGGCGCAGTGGAGTTCCTGATAAAACCGTTCGACGACGAGGTCCTGCTTGAGAGCGTTCAAGCGGCGCTGGAGAGCTGGGCCCGATAACGTGCGAGGGGCGCGCGTGGAGATTCGCAGTGGAAGCTTTCGAAAGAACCGGGTGTGCTGAACAGGTCTCTCACCAGCGAAGGTTCGAGCAGATCATCGGCGAAAGTCCGGCTTTGGAAACAGTGCTCGAACAGGTCACACGAGTTGCGCCAACCGACTCCACTGTTTTGATCCAGGGAGAGACTGGCACCGGCAAGGAACTGATTGCGCGTGCAGTCCACAACATCAGCTCGCGTTGCGGACGTTCGTTCGTCAAGCTGAATTGCGCAGCCATTCCGTTGGATCTCCTGGAGAGTGAGCTTTTTGGGCACGAGAGAGGCGCATTTACTGGAGCTATCGCACAGAAGACCGGACGCTTTGAGCTCGCAGACAAGGGCACCCTTTTCCTGGACGAGATCGGAGATATTCCCCTAGCGCTGCAGCCCAAACTTTTGCGCGTCCTGCAGGAGCAGGAGTTCGAGCGTTTAGGCGGCACCCGGACTCACCAGGTAAACGTTAGGCTCGTGGCGGCGACGCATCGCAACCTGACCGAGATGATGAAACGGGGCGAGTTTCGAAGCGACCTCTACTATCGTCTAAACGTGTTTCCAGTCACGCTGCCACCTTTGCGAGCGCGCTGCGAAGACATACCGGCGTTAGTGACGCATTTTGTCGAGATGTTTTGTCGCCGGATGGATAAGCAAATCGACGATGTTCCCGAGGAAACGATGGCGGCTCTGTGCTCATATCAGTGGCCAGGTAATATCCGCGAACTACAAAACTTGATCGAACGTGCGGTAATACTTTCCGACGGTGGAGTCCTTCCCAATCCATTGCCGACGGTGGCGACGGGGGACGTGACAGTCTCTCCGGCTGCAACTACGCTTAGGGACTCCGAACGCAATCTGATTCTGCACACCCTAGAAGAAGCCGGCTGGGTGATCGGCGGCCCGAGAGGCGCAGCCGCCAAACTCGGCGTCAAGCGGACTACGCTGATCTACAAAATGCAGGGACTGGGAATTTCGCGGCCACCCCTTCAAAGCAGTTAAGATGCACTCGAGACAGCGCAGCAAACGCCTGCCGCGCCTCTGTAGTTGTAGTGCGCCGACCCTGTGTCGCACTCGATACGCCCTAGACTTTCCTTTTCCTAGGGCGTGGTGCCGCTCTTCCTTCCCGTTATCCGTCCACCCAAGCCCGATCTTTACGACCCTGATCCGCGATCTACAAACTCGCATCCCGGGCGCAGTTCGTCCGTCCTAGCCTGCGTTCGCCGGGAAGGCGCGTGACCGCGGGACGACACCTGTCGGATTGCCGACGCTGTCTTGACGGGCCATGCCGGCGGAGATGGCGAAGAGTCCCAGTTTTCATGTAGATGCTTGCTATTAAGCTTCTTTGGCGTATCCGCACTGTGGCACGCGAGTTGCATATATGAGCGGTAGATTGACGAGCGCCAAGTCTACCGGAGGGGTGGACGTTCGGTGATTTGCATCGTCGATCATTGCCGAGTATGACTACGGCAAATTGATAGCAAGGAGATTGCGTGAGGATCATGGCTGCAAAGGTACTCAATAAGCGCATAAGCAAGATTGGATTTATCGGCCTCGGACTCATGGGAAGCCGCCTGACGGAGCGCTTGCATTTATCAGGCTGGAACGTTCAGGCGTGGAACCGCAGTCCCGGGCCGGCAAAAGTGATGAGTGAAAAAGGCATACCGATCGCGCAATCGCTTGCGACGCTTGTGGCCGATTCAGATGTGGTCATTTCCTGCCTGGCGAATGATGCGGCCGTGCACTCCGTGTATTGCGACCGGGCGGGTGTTTTCTTCGCGGCAAAACCCGGCACCATCGTTCTTGAAATGAGCACCATCTCGCCGCAGCTATCGCACGATCTGCATCGGGAGGCCTCCGGTGAAGGCGTCAGGCTCCTCGATCTGGCCATCTCCGGATCAACGCCGGCGGTCGAAGCTGGAAAAATCACGCTGCTTGCAGGCGGAGACCGCGACACTTTCGAGCAATGCATCCCCATTTACAAGTCCATCGCCAAGCAGTGGTTCCTGCTCGGAGGCGGTTCATCCGGGATTCAAATGAAACTCGTTGTTAACCTTCTCCTCGGCGTAGAAATGCAGGCCATGGCGGAAGCAATCTCTCTGGGCGAACATTTGCAATTGAATAGAGACGTTCTGCTCGATGTCCTGTCCAAGACGGCACTGATTGCTCCGGCGTTTGTGGGGAAGTTCCCGAAGATCAAGAACAACGACTATTCGCCGGAATTTCCGTTGCGGCTGATGAGTAAAGACATGGATCTGGTCATGGAGACCGCCGTCGCCGTCGGGGCGAACCTGCCCGCGGCAAGGGTTGCCCAGTCCGTACTTACCGCGAATCTTCCCTCAAGTGGCGACTTAGACGTGGCCGCTATTACTCCGTTTGTCGCTGGTCAGGGAATGAGGAGCTAATGTCGCCCTATCTGGGCAGTAGTGAAAGCAGTATTCAGGGAGAGATCATGCAGCATAAATCTATTCGTGTAGTCCGTCCGGGGCAGTTCGACTCCTCGACTGCGCAGACTCCGGGTTCGCGGCGCTTTGCCGCTATCCATCCCCCAGCCGGCATCGAGTCACCCATGTGGGGAGGTGTTTTTGTTGTTCAACCTGGAGCCCGCACCGGAATCCACCATCATGGCGAGCAGGACACGATCGCCTACGTACTCAGCGGATCTTCTTACGTTCGCTGGGGCGACCGAGGGGAGTTTGACGCCACCTTGCGCGCTGGCGATTTCCTCTATGTCCCGGCATGGCTTCCACACCAGGAGATCAATCCTTCAAAGAACACTCCTTTCCAATGGATCGTAGTTCGCAGCACTTCGGAACCCATTGTCGTGAACTTGCCCGATGACTTCTGGGGTGACATTAACTTGAGCACAGCGTCTTCGACGTTGACAGCAAACAACACTAAGCAGGTCTAAAGAGGAAAGAGTGCGTATGTATATGAGTTATTTACCTGATGTGAAGCGGTATGACGGAGCGGAGTTTCGGCGAAGTGGGCGGTCGGGGATCGTGTTGCCGCCGGTGTCGCTTGGGCTGTGGCAGAACTTTGGTGGCAGCGATGTTTTCGAGACCGGACGGGCGGTGATCCGTCGAGCGTTCGACAGGGGAGTGACACATTTCGACCTGGCGAACAATTATGGACCTCCGTATGGGTCGGCCGAGGAGAACTTCGGGCACATCCTGCGCAAGGACTTTCGCGACCACCGGAACGAACTCCTCATTTCGTCGAAAGCTGGATGGGATATGTGGCCGGGACCCTACGGCATTGGCGGTTCGCGCAAATATCTGCTTGCGTCCCTGGATGAAAGCCTGGAGCGCATGGGACTGGACTACGTCGACATCTTTTATTCGCACCGGCCGACGATGGATGTTCCGCTTGAAGAAACGATGGGCGCGCTGGCGCAGGCAGTGCGGCAAGGGAAGGCCTTGTATGTTGGCATTTCGTCGTACAGTCCGGAGCGGACGCGCGAAGCAGCACGGATTTTGAAGAGCGAAGGAGTTCCGCTGCTCATTCATCAGCCGTCCTACTCGATGCTGAATCGCTGGGTAGAGGAAGAGTTGCTTGACACACTGGAGGAACTGGGAGTCGGTTGCATTGCGTTTTCTCCGCTGGCCCAGGGACTGCTGACCGAGAAGTATCTGTATGGGATCCCTGAAAATTCGCGCGCAAAGGACGGCCTCTGGTTCCAGAAGGAGTTCCTGAGCGAAGACAATCTCGCGCGAGTGCGGGGACTGCACGAAATTGCAAGTAGGCGCGGGCAGACGCTGGCGCAGATGGCGATCGCTTGGGTGCTACGTGATGAGCGGGTAACCTCGGCGCTGATCGGCGCGCGGAATGTCGAGCAGCTCGATAACTCGCTCGATGCGTTGAAGAAGCTGGCGTTCACGGATTCAGAGCTGAGTGAGATCGATCGCTATGCGCAAGAGGGTGAGATTGACCTCTGGAGAAGTGCCCGAGAGGGTGCTGCATAGCGACGTCACTGAGCGATGCAAGTGTTCCACTGGCGAGTCCCGCGAGTTGCCTGCAAGCTATCTCCCGAGCAGCCAATCAACAACCCGATACCCTTCGTACCTGAGGTGCTTCATTATGCGATACCCATTGTCTTTCATACTTGGCGCGGCCGCCATGCTTCTTCCCGCGACACTACCGGCGCAGCAAATGATTACCGGCTCGAACGCCTTCGCCGACTGGAATCAGGAGCGGCCTAGCGTTCTCCGCAAGATCACTCTGGCTGATCTTCCCGCGCCCAGGCCGGACGAGGCTGTCAACAACACGCCGCATGTCATCCCGCGCCCAGCCGATGCGTGGCCCGTCGCTCCCGACGGCTTCAAAGTCACGCTCTACGCCGGCGGCGACGCGGTCCCGATGCAACGTGCCGACAATAAGGAACACATGCAACTGAGCGGCGGCACGTTCACCATGCCGCGTCTCATCCGCACCGCCCCCAACGGCGACCTCTTTCTCGCCGACTCCGGCGCCGGCACCATCTTTATCCTTCGCGGCGTTGGCCCCGAAGGCAAAGCTGCGCAGATCGAGAAGTTCGCCACCGGCCTGGACCACCCCTTCGGCATCGCCTTTTATCCCGCCGAAGATCCGAAGTACGTCTACGTCGGCAACGCGACAACGATACAGCGGATTCCTTATCACTCCGGCGATCTGCACGCCGCGGGCGCGCCTGAGACGGTTGTTCCCGACATCCCCGGCTATGCCCAGCTCACTGGCGGCGGCCACTGGACGCGCGACGTCGTCTTCACCCAGGATGGCAAGCACATGCTCATCTCCGTGGGTTCAGGTTCCAACGTGGATGACCCTGACACCCACCCCAAGGAGTTCCACCGCGCCGACGTGCTCGAGTACACCCCCGAAGGCAAGTTCGTCGAGGTCTATGCCCACGGCATCCGCAACTGCGTTGGCGAGGCCATCAACCCAACCACGGGACAGCTCTGGTGCTCGACCAACGAGCGCGATAACCTGGGCAACCACTTGGTCCCCGACTACGTCACCTCGGTGAAGGAAGGTGGCTTCTACGGCTGGCCTTGGTATTACATGGGCGGACACCAGGATCCGCGCCTGCCCGAGCCTTGCGCCAACGGTACCGGCCCCAGCCTCCAAGCAGCGGCGCTGACTCCGGACGAAGCCAAGAACTGCACGCGTGTAGATCTCGCCTCAAAGGTGATCACGCCCGATGTCCTTGTCCAACCCCACATGGCATCGCTCGAAATGGTCTTCTATCCAACCGAGAAAAGAGAGTTTCCGTCCACGTATGACGGCGACGCCTTCGCCGCCGAACACGGCTCCTGGAACCGCGCCAACCGCGCCGGGTATGAGGTCATCAGCATTCCCATGCACAGCGGCCACGCCGACGGCAGCTACGAGGACTTTCTAACCGGTTTCGTCACCAAAGACGGCCAGGTCTGGGGCCGTCCCGTGGGCGTCGCCGTTGCCAAGGACGGCAGCCTGTTCGTCACCGACGACGGCTCCCGCTCCGTCTGGCACGTCACTTACACCGGCAAATGAGCGCTCTTTCTGCGCAGCCGACATCACTTATTCCAGTGTCCTGAGAGAGCCATTTGTTTATCGATGGAGTTGAGATTTCAGGATCAACAAGCAACCGCATGACAGGCTATCGACCACGGAGAGGTCACCAAATGGTTTCCAAATGTCGCATCTTAGGAGCAGTTGCCATCTTCTATGCAACATCTTTGACGGCAGTCGTCGCGCAAAGCGGATCGCCGAGCGTTGTGAGCGGACAGCGCGAAATCCTGTTACAGACCACGCAATCTTGGAACGGCAAGTCTTACACTCACTATCCCAAGGGGCAGCCGGAGCTCACGACTCTCAAGGTGACTATCGCCCCGCACACTGCCTTGCCGTGGCACACCCATCCGTTTCCAAATTCCGTCTATGTGTTGTCCGGCACGCTCACGCTGCACGACAGGGACAGCGGTAAGACTCTAGTCGTTCATCAAGGGCAGGCCGTCGGCGAGTCGGTGGACGATGTGCATCGGGGAGAGTCGGGAGACGAACCTACCGTGCTGCTCATCACTTATGCCGGTACTCCGGGCGTTCCGACCTCGATTCCGGCGAAAGGGGAGAAAGCGGAGTATTGACGGATCGAGCCGGCGGTGCGGCGCCATGGATTGCGCGGAGTCTCAGATGAGGCAGAGACTTCCATCTCCTGGCAACGTCTCCGCGCTTTCAAAGTGCAATTACATCGAGCCTCTACAACCGATCATGTACGCAGTGAGGAACAAAAATGACTCAAGATGAAAAGACCACAGCCCTCCTCCATGAAAAGCATGAACATGCTTGCGGTCCGCAAGTCTCTCCGAGGGTAATGGGTCTCGACAGAACCCCATTCTCCATGAGTCTTCGCTTTAGCTATCAGAAGATCGGCGTCTTGGTGTTGTTTTTTTGCGTGTTTGCGGTGAGCGCCATGGCGCAAGCTAAGGCCATCCCTGCCCATGGCAAGGCCATCGTTCTCTTCAACGGCAAGGACCTGAGTCAGTTCGATATATTCCTGCGAAATTCTGGCCTGAACTCCGATCCCAACCATGTCTTCACCGTGGAACATGGCGTTGTGCATGTTTCCGGAACCGAATTTGGTTACTTCGCCACGAAGCAGGAGTACAAGAATTACTATCTGCGCGCTGAATTCAAATGGGGCGACGGAACTCTTGCCCCGCGCCAAGGCCAGGCGCGTGACAGCGGCATCCTCTACAACATTCAGGGTCCCAATAAGGTGTGGCCGCGCTCGGTGGAATTCCAGATCAACGAAGGCTGCACGGGCGATTTCTGGATGACCGATGGAGCAGCACTCACCCCTATTGGGCCAGACGGAAAGGCCGGTGCGCGCGTCACAGGTCCCGAGGGAAAAGCGTCGAAGGTCGATCGCTTCAACAAGGGCGAAGTCAAAACGTAACCGGCTTTCGCGACCCGACCAACGAGCTGGAAAAACCGCACGGGGAGTGGAATGTCGTCGAACTCGTGAACCGGGACGGGCACGTGTGGCAATACGTGAACGGGAAGCTCGCCAACGAAGGAACCGATGCGTTCCCCGCCAGCGGCAAGATCCTCTTCCAGTCCGAAGGCGCCGAGGTCTACTTCCGCAACATGAAGCTCTATCCGCTGAAATAGCCGTAGGCACCGACTGAACTTCCCGGGCGCGTGCCATCAAGAAGCTCATTACTTGTTCTAAGGAGACATCATGGATCGTCGCACTTTTCTTGCGAGCTCTCTCGCCGCCTCAACCCTCTCGCTTGCTACTGCTGGTGACTTACTTGCCCAAACGGGCTCTACTGCGGACACATCTTCGCCGGATTACATGGACCTGCGCCGTTACCATCTGGCCAGTGGACCTGGCGTAAAGCTCACCAACGATTTCTTTGCCAATGCTCTTATTCCGGCACTGAACCGGCTCGGCATCGGGCCTGTCGGTGCCTTCTCTGTTTATTTCGGGCCAGACAGCCCGTCGTTTTACTTGCTGATACCAAGTTCGAAGCTCGAGACATTGGTTACAGCTGATCTTGAGTTGGCCAAGGACGATGCCTTTATGAAGGCTGCTTTGCCGTTCTGGGATGCTCCCGCAGCCACGCCACCCTACATTCGCATTGAGAGTTCTCTGTTGCGGGCATTCCCGGGATATCCCAAGGTCACTCCACCGGCCTCTGCCGCAACCAAGGGAAAGCGCATCTATCACCTTCGCCAGTATCAGTCGCCGACAAATATGGATCATGTCCGGAAAGTGGAGATGTTTGATAACGGTGAGTTCGGCATCTTCGCGAAAGCTGGCGCTACGGGAGTTTTCTATGCGGATACACTGGTCGGACCGAATTTGCCAAATCTTACCTACATGCTCAGCTTCCCCGATATGACATCGCTTGAGGCAGACTGGGAGAAGTTTGGCGCCGATCCCGATTGGAAGAAGCTCTCTGCCGATCCGAGGTTTAACTTGAATCCACCAACGGTATCCAATGTGACTAGCCTCGTGCTACGTCCCCTGGGCTGTTCGCAAGTTTAGTGCGCTTATGGTGAAGGGCAAGAAGACCCCTGCAGGCGTCCTACCCTCGAAAGGAGAAGCTTATGGAACGCAGAGATTTCATCAAATCGGCTGCCGCCGCAGCGATGACGGCGGTCGCGCTGCCGGGCGCTTCCGGACAGTCGCAAACCTCGGCTCGCACCAGCGATCCGATCTCCCGTCCAATGTCGCCTGACATGCAATACCGCGATCTGGGGCGCACAGGGGAGAAAGTTTCGGTGATCGGGTTGGGCGGCTATCACATCGGCAAGCAGGATGATCCCGCGGAGAGCATACGCCTTACGCGAAGCGCGATCGACTACGGTGTCACCTTCATGGACAATTGCTGGGACTACAACGGAGGAATCAGCGAAGTCCGCATGGGCCAGGCACTGCGTGACGGTTATCGCAGCAAGGTTTTCCTGATGACGAAGATGGACGGCCGTACCAAAGAGGCCTACAACCTGCAGCTTGAGCAGTCTCTCGGGCGACTACAGACCGATGTTATCGACCTGGTCCAGTTCCACGAAGTGATTCGGATGGAAGACCCCGACCGCATCTTCGCGCCCGGCGGCGCGCTTGAAGCGGCGGTCGCAGCGCGTGAGGCGGGCAAGATTCGCTACATCGGGTTTACCGGTCATAAGGATCCGGCGGTGCATCTTCGCATGTTTGCGATGGCGGAGAAGCACGGCTTCCATTTCGACACGGTGCAGATGCCGATCAACGTCATGGATGCGCATTTCCGGTCGTTTAACAAAGAAGTTGTGCCGGTTGCAATCCATCAAGGGACCGCAGTGCTCGCAATGAAGACGTTTGGCGATCATTACATCCTCGACAGCAAGAGGGTTGAGCCGATCGAGGCGTTGCACTACTCGATGTCCCAGCCGGTGTCGGTAGTAATTACCGGGATCGATTCTACGCCGGTGTTGGAGCAAGCACTGACAGCTGTCAAGACATACCGGCCAATGACGCAGGAGCAGATCGCGGCGCTACTTGAGCGGACGCGTGACGCGGCCGCCGAAGGCCGCTTTGAACTCTTCAAAACAACGGCCCATTTCGACGGCACGGCTGCAAACCCGAAGTGGTTAGGGTAGAGAGGGCGCGGAGCACTATGAAGAACTTCAAGGAATTGTCGGAACGCGAGATCCTCGCTTTGGCCATTTCTCTGGAAGAAGAAGACGAGCGGGTGTATGCAGACTTTTTCGAAGGGTTGCGCCAGGACTTTGGCGGATCGGCTGCGGTCTTCGATAGCATGCGTCACGAAGAGTCGGAGCATCGCCGTCGTCTGATCGAGCTCTATCGACAAAAATTCGGGGAGCACATACCTCTCATCCGCCGCCAAGACGTAAAAGGATTTGTGCAGCGCACGCCGGTATGGCTGGTGCGTCCACTCGGGCTTGACGCTGTTCGCAAGCAGGCAAGCGCTATTGAGTTCGAAACTCGCAGGTTCTATGAACAAGCCGCAGCACGAGCTAAGGACGCCAGCATACGCCAGCTTCTGGACGATCTCGCTCAAGAAGAACGCTCGCACGAAGATCGAGCCCAGGAACTGACCGAAGAAAAACTGCGTCCAGAGGTGAAGGAAGATGAGGACAAGGCGCGCCGCCGGCTGTTTGTCTTGCAGATAGTGCAGCCCGGCTTGGCGGGACTGATGGATGGCTCAGTTTCAACCCTGGCCCCGGTCTTTGCGGCGGCCTTGGCCACGAAGAACAGCTGGGACGCCTTCCTTGTCGGCATGGCTGCATCCCTGGGTGCCGGTATCAGCATGGGCTTTGCCGGGGCGCTCTCTGATTAAGGCGCTAGGTGGCGGATGGAGCACATCGCAACTGCCAACGTATTAAGACTCTAATTGCTAACTAGTCGCGGGCAGCGTGAAACAGAAGCGCGCGCCGCGCGGAGAGTTAGCGGCTGCCCACAAGCGCCCTCCGTGCGATTCAACGATGGAGCGGCTGATCCGAAGTCCCATGCCAGTGCCGTGGGATTTGGTCGTAAAAAACGCATTGAAAATCTGCTCCGTCTGCTCCGGCGGCAGACCCACGCCGATATCGCTGACGGACACTAGAACTTGCTCATTGTCCGCCCGCTGCGACTTGATAGCGAGTTCGCGCGCCCCACTCATGTCCTTCATCGCATCGATGCCGTTCATCATGAGATTCATCAATACCTGTTGCAATTGCACGCGATCGCCCATGACCCGGGGAAGATCTACGGCTAATTCCGTCAGAACTGATATGTTGTGTCGAGCTGCCTCGCTGCTCAGGAGAAGGCCCATTTCTCCGATGACTGAATTTAAATCAACCAACTCCCACTCTGGAGTGCCTTTGTGGAAGAGCACACGAATCCGACTGATAATTTCAGACGCACGTGTCACATCTTTCACGACTCTCATGGCAGCCGCGCACGCCTCTTCAAGATCAGGATGCTCGCGTGTCAGCCAACGAACGCTGGTGCGGGCGTTGGTCGCTGCGGCGGCGATCGGTTGATTTACTTCGTGAGCCAGCGAAGCGGTCAGCTCTCCCATAGTAGTTATACGGTTCACTCGCGCGAGCTCGGCGTGCGCCTGACGCAATCGTTCGCGTTCTTCCTCTGCCCGCTTGCGTTCGGTGACGTCGATTCCAGTGCCCACCAGTTCGACGAGTTCGCCGGATGGACTGAGAACCGGATGCCCTATGGCGTGGATATCTCTGATCACGCCGCCGGGATGAATGATTCGGTAGTCCACCTCATACTCTCCGCGTTCGCGCGTTGCCCGCTCTAACTTTTCCGCAACTATGGGTCGGTCATCCGGGTGAATGCGCTGAACAAATGTTTCGAATGGCGGCATCCCCTCTGCCGGGTCAAAGCCCAGCAGGCGGAAACACTCGTCTGACCAGTACCTGTTTTCTCCTGTAACGGGGTTCCATGCCCAACTGCCGGTACGGCTCAGCTTCTGCGCTTCTGCCAGGTATGCCTCACTCTCCCGAAGTGTCTTTTCCGCCTGCTTTGCCGCGGTGACGTCCGTTACCGCCCCCACAATTTCAGGGCTGCCTGAGGAGGTCTTTAACCCACGCGCTAAAACGCGGAGGTCTTTGACTCTGCCATCCGGCATCAGCAGACGATGTTCGGCGTCAACATCTGTCCCTTCGGTGGCAGCGCGGATAATCTGGCCCGCGAGGTCTCGGTCATCGGGATGAATTCGCTCAAGTACCAGCTCCAAATTGGGCTTAACCGCTCGATCGAATTCGAAAATATTGTAGGTTTCCTCCGACCAGTAGATTTCTCCGCTTAAAACGCTCCACCCGAAACTCCCCGTGTGGCTTAACCGTTGTCCTTCCGATAAGTATGCCTCGCTCCGCTGTAGCTTCTCTGCGGTCAGCTGGCGCAAGGTGACAAGAGAGATCGCCAAGCGCCCATAGAGGGTCATCGTCTCCCTCAACAACACCACAAGCAAGACCGTCAACGAAATGACAATGAGAGAGCGCGAAGAATACATCGCGAGACTGAATCGGCCAGGAGTATGAACCTGTGCGATCCCTTGTCCTAACCATCCGCACATAACCACCATGAGCCATAGGTTGAGGACCGAGCGTCCGCGGAGCCAAAGCAAGAGCATGGCAACGGCGCTCGGGAGTAGCAGGAGCACGTTAACATATCGGAGGCCAGCCGTTGCTTCGCTTCTATCTAGAAAGAGTTTCGGTAAATGCGGTTCTCCCGCGATCGCGGCCCCGGTCAGTGCAAGAGCTATAGCGATCACGACGACGATGCTCACCGCGACGGCAGTTCGCGTTGAGCCGGGCAATACGAGGTCTTCCGGCTCTTTGCTCAGCAGGGCATAGGAGACGACAGCGAGCAGGTACCCGGACATCCAGAACATGGCGAGCCAAGCACTCGTCTGCAAACCGGCGCCGAGGAGGCCACTTGGTCTAAAAGCACCCGGAAATGTGAGGAGATGCGGAAGATTCATCACCGCCGCAAAGAGATAGCCGTTCGCCAGCACCAGGAGCGCACACGAGCGGACAATATGAAATTGAGAAATCAGCAGAAACCAGGTAATTAGGTCCGCGAGGAATATGAACGTATCCGTGATTGGCGCCCATGCATCGGTGCGAGTTAGCTGCACCCTTCCGAACGGGGCCACCATCGCTCCAATCCCCAGCAGCACGAGGCCGATCGCGAGGGCGACTCGACGTTCTGTTTGTCCAGCCGGCAGGTTCGCCAGGACCGTGCCATTCTGATCAGGCGCTTCGTTCAACAGAGACTCCCCTTCTTTCGTCCAGCGCGCTCTTAAATCGTCGCGGCACCCGCCTTATCGTCCGGGTCGACCAGCAGCACGCCGGTCCGAATGAGCTGGGCCAAGAGGACGTCAACCACAATGAATTGTATGAACTCTACGACTTAGATTCCATGAGGGGCTCTATCTGTGCAACCCGCTTCGGTTGATTCAAACCGGGACAGGAATGGTCGTCATTGGTGGACGACGAGAGGCTGTGTCGAAGAATGTGCGGCGACCGTCGGTATGTGGACTGACAACTTCTGGCGCACTTGCGCTGCCGCCGCGGTATCTCCTTTGGATTCAATGCCATCGCCGAATCTTCATTTGCGCCAGTCCTGGCACTGCGAATGCTGTAAGGCCATTCGAAAGAATCAACTTCAAAGCCTCCGGAGGACAGGATGCGCTCTGAACTAGTTTTTGGCGCAACGGCATACGTTTCAAACCGATTTCTGCTTACCAGGCTTGCCGCAAAGGCAGTCCGCAAACTCCACAGACCGAACACTGGCATACAAAACACGGCGAACGACGTATTTGTCCGCTTCAGTCGTGCCACCACTGTGGCAGTTTTGGCGTTTCCGCGGAGCCTTGCATCTATTCCATTGCGCCGCGCAAGGTGAGACCCGCTCGTGGTGGGACCGGGCGGTGACCGCAATAAGAAGGAACTGGAAGGAGTCACATGTCCATCCCTCTTCGTGAGTTTGGCAAGACAGGCATCCAAATCTCTGCACTGGGTCTCGGCGGCCACCACCTTGGTGGCGCGAAGGATGAGAAGTCTGCGATCGAAATTGTCCATCGCGCGCTCGACGGGGGCATCACCTTTTACGACAATGCCTGGGAGTACTATCGCGGCAAAACCGAATCATGGCTAGGCTTGGGCCTCAAAGGCCGGCGCGACAAAGCTTTCGTCATGACCAAGGTCTGCACTCACGGCCGCGACGGTTCGCTCGCCATGCAGATGCTCGAACAATCGTTACGGCGCCTTCAGACTGACCACCTCGACCTGTGGCAGGTCCATGGCGTCGTCTTTCAGAATGATCCCGAATTGTTCATTCGTACCGGCGGAGCCGCAGAGGCACTGCTCAAAGCCAAGCAACAGGGCAAAGTGCGCTTTGTCGGATTCACGGGCCATAAAGACCCGGATGTGCATCTTGCCATGCTCAACACTGGTTTTCCCTTCGATTCCGTTCAGATGCCGCTGAACGCCTTCGATGCCACTTACTTTATGAGCTTCGAGCAGAAGGTCCTGCCGGTTCTCAACCAGCGCGGGATCGCGCCATTAGGAATGAAGCCTATCAGCGGACATGGAGACCCTGTGCAAGCAGGAGTCCTTACTGCCAGTGAAGCCTTGCGTTACGCCATGAGCCTTCCCGTAGCGTGCACGATCTCCGGGGCCGAAGAGCTGCACATTCTTGAGCAGAATCTTGAAGTCGCACAGAATTTTGTACCGATGACCCCGGTTGAGATGCAGGCACTGCGTGATCGTTGACGCCAATATTCAGCGGACGGCCGTTTCGAGCTGTACAAAGTCTCGCTCAAATTTGATAATCCCGAAGCCAGGTTGGTCCACGACTACCCTCTCGATACCGCGCAGGTCGAGGTTAAGGACATGATCAAGGAAGCAGACAACACGGGCCATGCATGGCCGCAGGTTTAGGGATGAACTGTTATGACTGATAACAACCCCAAACCCGGGCCGGAGGTAAGCCGCAGGGGCTTCCTGAAAGGCGCCGCGATCGCAGGAGTTTCCGCCGTGCTTCCAGTTGAGAATGTCTCCGCGACTGTCGAAACCAGCAATGAATCCGACCTCGGCCGGTTCATGGTGCAAAAGCGCCCTCTCGGAAGTACCGGCCTAGCGTCCTCGAGGCCCTTACCAGAGCAAAGCAGCAGGGGAAGGTCCGCTTCGTAGGATTCAACGGTCACAAGCACCCGGCAATCAGCCTGGATATGCTCAGCCGGGGGTATTCTTTCGACGTTGTCCAGATGCCTCTCAACCTACTGGATCCGAACTTCCGCAGCTTCCACGGCCATCAGCGGCATCGATTCCATGGAGGTCCTCGACCAGAATCTAGCGATCCTGCGCGATTTTAAGCCACTATCCCCCGACCAGATGCAGGCGCCCCGCGACCAAGGCAAACAATTCAACGATGGCCGATACGAACTTTACAAAAGCACAGTGAAATACGACGGTGATCTTGGTCGCAGCCAGCACGGTTATCCCTCAGCCGCCGAACTTCCGTTTGTGAGGGTACGCGAATTGGTAAGCGTTCGGAAGCTGCTCATTGCGAGCCGCTTTATCATATGTTTGGCTAAAAGAATTGGAGTGTTTGACGAAGCAATGGAGCGATTGGGGTCGCTCAAATCTGAGTGATTGAGATATTTGATTCTTGCCAGGCATTCGTTTGGCGATCGAGGCGCGAGGAGAACCCATGAGTTTGCTTGAGACGCAAGAGAGAGCCACCACCAACTCGCCCGCTCCTCACGCAACGGTAAATATCTCCGTTGACGGCATACGATTACCTTCCGCTTTTCTCCCGAGAGGGGCCGATCAACATCCTCACCGGCTCGCATGTTGATTTCGCTACAAATACTCCGGCATACAAGGAGACCGCAGTGAATATTAAGGTGCTTCCGGAGAAGGGCAATAATCCTTTCAAGCCGCTCAACTTCCGCTACTCCGGGAAACCCACGCCACAGACAGGTGTCGAAGTCGAGCGCAAGTGGAAGCGCAAGGATTATCGAGTGCCCGGCGCTGAAAAGCTGGTTCAAATCCAAACGTAGAACTACGTTTCGAAAGGCAGATTTCCTATGGCGATTGCCGTTGAATTTAGGGAATTTACACCGCGGAACTCGCGCGACGACCTCATCCGCAGGGTGGAGCAAGCGCCTGTCGAGCATGCGGAAGCGGTGCTCGCTGCTTATGATCTTCTGCAGCGGCTGCACAAAAAGGGCGTGATCGATCTGCTGAATGGCCTGCTCAGTGCAGGCGATACAGTTGTGGAGCGCGCCGTCGACGTGGTCAGTTCCACGGAGATGATTACCGCGCTTCGAATCGCGCTCATCTTCAGCAACCTCCTCAGCTCGATCGACCCTGACAAGCTCCACGCGGTTATCTCGAATGCTGGTAAAGAACCGCCTTCGCTGCTTGCTATCGGCAAACAGGCAGCCTCGAAAGATGCCCGCCGCGGGATGGCGGCCGCCGTAGGCCTGCTGAGTGTTCTTGGGGAAGCATTGAACGCACCAAAAGCGGCCAGCGAACCGGGCTAGGGCATTGAGGCATCTTCTATCATGATGAGGTCGCTCAAATGGCGGTTATGAATGAAACTCGCGAGCTGAATGGATCGGAAAACCGTCGCGCGCTTCTCTGTGTAACGGCCGAGCGCGTGACCGAGTTCAGCTTGCATACGGCGGAAGAAACCCTGGCGGTGGAGGAGCCGCTGGAAATCCAGCTCGGCTATGGGACTACCCGGAATTGAGCGGTGAAGTCGATCTCAGTGACGATGCGCACTCCTGGACACGATTTCGATCTTGCCGCTGGCTTTTTGATGACCGAGGGAGTGGTGCGGGACGTGAACGACATTGACCACATCTTCTATACGTCCCACAAGATTATGCAGGATATCGAGGAAGGTAGAAGGACGCTGACTACTCTTCCGTATCGGCCTGAAAAAAATATCGTACGCGTGGAACTGTCCACGAGCGCAACGGTGAGTCTCGCAAACCTGGAGCGTAATTTCTATATGACCTCCAGCTGCGGGATCTGCGGAAAGGCGTCATTACTGGCCTTGCAGACAGTCTGCCCGCCGCGCAGGAGAAATAATTTTTCTATCAGTGCCGAGGTCCTCTATTTGCTGCCTGCTCGTCTCCGCGAGGTGCAGAGTGTGTTTAAGCAAACCGGCGGTCTACATGCCGCGGGACTCTTTAATGCAGACGGCGAGTTGCTTTCCCTGCGCGAGGATGTAGGCCGGCACAACGCAGTCGATAAGGTGCTCGGGGCAGAGTTTCTTGCGGACCGTATTCGACTGCGAGAGTCTCTGCTACTGCTCTCGGGTCGGGCGAGTCTCGAGCTCCTGCAAAAAGCCGTCATGGGAGGCGTCGCGATGGTGGCTTCGGTTGGCGCCCCATCAAGTGTGGCGCTGCAGGTTGCGAAGAATTTCGATATTACTCTCGTTGGTTTTCTGCGTGACAGCCATTTCAACATCTATCACGGCGCCGGCCGAGTGCGGGGCCTTATCCCGCTGAGGGTCCAAGGAACTCTATGAAACTCCGAATCAACGGAAATTCACTGCGACTGCGCGTCTCCCGCTCTGAATTGGCGCGCGTTCAGGCGAACGGGCGGATCGAAGAGACGATCTACTTCGCCGCCGCTCCCGAGGCGAAGCTGACCTACGCATTGGAATCTGCCTCGCAACCCTCGCCGGTGAGAGTGAGATATGGACTCAACGAAGTAACAGTCGTCCTTTCGGAGGATCAGGTCCGAATTTGGGCCGACGAGGGTGAAGTCGGCGTGTATGCCGCTCTTGAGTTGGGGCAGGCACGTTCACTCGATGTCATTGTCGAGAAAGACTTCGCCTGCGTGGATCAGAGCGATGCGGAAAACATCGATACCTTTCCTAATCCTCATGCCGGAGTCACCTGTTGATTTCCTAATCCTGACAGTGAGGCAACCACTCCGAGGAGATATGAAATCAACGAGCCTTGATCATGGACAGTGAGACTGATTGTTTGCCGAGGGAAAGGTTGGGAGTTTGCTTCGCGGGGTCTCTTCTAATCGGCGGGCATTCTCGGCGCATGGGCATCGATAAGGCGCTGCTCCCGATCAACGGCGTCTCGCTATTAAAACACCAGTGTGCCACGCTTCAGGGAGCGGGCATCTCGGAATTGATCCTGTCCACAACGCGGAACTCGTCCGTGGTGATTCCGGGGACTAAGACCGTCCTCGATGCGTGTGGATACATCGGCCCAATCGCGGGTATGGCGGCCACCCTGGAGGGCGCGTCATGTCCGGTGGTCTTCATGCTAGCCGTTGACATGCCTCGCATCACGCCCGAAACGGTCCGCCACATATTATCGCCTGGCAAACGACAGTACTGTACAGTACTGCATATTAAGATGCATCCGATGACAAATTCGACGCACCAGTAATCAAGAATCCAAGGTGCCGGGGAAAGGGTCGCATGAATGCTGTGAAATCCAGGAGGATTCAAGTCTTGGATCACATTGAATATTTCTTACGCATTCAGGGCGAGGAGACGAATGCCTAACAAACAGTCGCGAGGAGAGCTTAGAAACAGCAAGCTTCAAAGGGTAGCAGCAGATCTGTTTCTAAAGCGCGGCTATGAGGGTGTCACAATCGACAAGATCGTCGAGGCGGCTGGTGGTTCGAAGAGCACGGTGTATAAGGAATTCGGTGGAGAGTGTGGGCTGTTCATTAGCAGCATCGAGAAACTGTGCCGGGAATCGAATGACCCGCTAGAGTTGATCGATTACTCAGGGTTAAACCTTGAAGAGAGCCTGAAGAAGCTCTCCTTTCACATCCTGAAGCTCATCACCGCAAAACGGTCCGTGGAGCTTAACCGTCTCGCCATCGGTGAGGCAGCGGATTGTCCCGAAGTAGGAGAGGCGTGGTACACGCACGGTCCCTCCAGAACGGCTTCTTTCATACAGTCTCTGTTGGAAAGTCATCGCGAGGAACTACGACGGACAACGATCCCGATTGAACGGTTGGCGGTGATCCTTCACGATTCATTAACGGGAGACGCTCTGTATCGCCGCCTGGCGGGAGTTGGTAAGCATGAGAGTGATGCCTCACTCAAGCGCTTGGCATGTACCGCCGTTGAGATCATTCTCGGGAACGCGTGCCGGGATGCGGCCCTGAGGTAGCTTATCCCACTTGCTCCGGCTATGCCGCGGTCCTGGCCTTTTCGGGTCGCGAGGGCCTCGGAGTAAGCATCGCCTCGACTTGAACAACTTGTGGTTGGCGAAACCTCGGAAGCGCTTCTGACGCTGCCGGAGCCACCTGTAGGCGCTGAGCCCTCAATCAGATGGCGCGGTTTTCGGCGATTTGATTTTGCGGTGATGCCATCAATAAGAACAAACACCCGCCGTCGGTGAAGGATTCATCATGGATCGACCCGCGATCAGCCCGGCAATAGTCGCCCGCACGCATGACTTGTCCTTCGAGGTGAAGATCGCCGGAAAGAAGAAGCAGCTCCTCATAGCAGCGTGTTCGTGGCTGGGATAGTGAGCGCCCGCGTCCATGCGTATAAGCGAGGTGTTGTACCTGCGGTCCCTGTCTTCGAACAGCGGCTTCTGGTAAATCCCAGTGGCAAGAGGCTGCCATGCCAGTTCGGCCGAACGCGCAATCAGGATCCCACTTTGTTCCATGACAATTCCCGGAACGCGGGGACTGACGCCGATCCTGGACAGCAGCCGTTTACCCAATCGCTCAGGAGGAACTGCCGAGACGGATTCTCCTATGAGGTCCGCTACCTTGGAAAGAGAAAGCACGTCCCCTGCGCAATCCTCGCACTCGTGGAGGTGTTGTTCAAATAGCTCTCTTTCTCGAGCATCGAGAGAGCCCAAGGCATGCATGGCTGCAAGCTCATGGAACACCATGCTCTACGGCATTGGCGACATGGACCCGGTTCGCGCTCCGGAAGCGTTCTTGAAGATCAATCGTGTGACTGGGTGATTTTCGCTTCATGTCGGTGGTCGCCTTACCACCAAACATGATCTCTGTTGCCTCTTTTCCGAGTAGCCCGTAATTCGCCCAGAATAAGAATGAGGACGCCTCTCGATGGCAAGGGAACCTCTGAAGAACTCCCCAAGCGGCATTGTAATTGGGTAATGTGGAAGCCGGGGGCAGGACGCGGCTGCGGCAAGTTACTTTGGCTTCGCAGGGTAGCTTCGAGAAGTACAGGAAGAAGACGCGGCGGGAGAAGTTTCTGGAAGAGATGGATGGGATGGTGCCGTGGGGGGAGCTGGAGTCGTTAATCGAGCCGCATTATCCCCGGGAAGGCAACGGCCGGCCACCGGTGGGGTTGAGCATTATGTTGCGCATCTGCTTCCTCCAGCACTGGTTCAACCTGTCGGACCCTGGGGCGGAAGAGGCGCTGTACGATTCGCCGGCGCTGCGGCGGTTTGCCGGAGTCGATCTGGGCCGTGCGGCGGCGCCGGACGAGACCACCATTTTGAACTTCCGCCATCTGCTGGAGGGGCAGGACCTGTGCGGAGCCATGTTGGATGCGGTTAACCATTACCTGGAAAGCAAGGGCATTCGCATCGGCACGGGCACCATCGTGGACGCGACCATTATCCATGCGCCTTCGTCGACCAAGAACGCGACCGGCAAGCGGGACCCGGAGATGCACCAGACGCGCAAGGGCAACCAGTGGTACTTCGGGATGAAGGCGCACATCGGCGTGGATAGCAAGCAAGCGATCGTGCACTCGCTGTGCTCGACTGCGGCCTCGGTGGCGGACAAGCACATGCTACCGGACCTGCTTCACGGCGAAGAGCGCAAGGTATGGGGCGACGGAAGCTATCAAGGACAGGGTGCGACGATCCGCAAGGCCGCACCGCACGCTCAGGACATGACCTCGCGGCGGACCAGATACAAGCAGATGGTGGATCAGTTACAGCGCAGAAAGAACCGCACCAAGGCCAGGGTACGGGCCAAGGTGAAACATCCTTTCCGCATTCTCAAGCGTGTCTTCGGATTCGTGAAGGTCAGGTTCCGAGGCTTGAAGAAAAACCACGACCACCGATGCGCCGCCTTTGCGCTGGTGAACCTCTACCTGCACCGCAAACGGCTCACCCGGTTGCGGGCGTAGTGTCTCCGGCGAGCCTGCCTTTGGCGTTGTCCAAGCACCCAATCTGAATCCATGAGCTTCCGCAGAACCGCCGAAACACAAAAACCCGCTCCGAACCACCCCCAAGCGGTGAAAACAGAGGCTTAGTCAGAGGTTACTTAAGCTAGAGCGTGCACTAAGTCCGAGGATTGAGAGCCGAGTTGCAAACGAAGTTCGGCTCTCGGTGGGCGGCAGAGCCGCGCTATCTATCAGCTAACCAAACAAAGAGGGTAGCGGGGGGAGGCTTTCATGTCTACGTTTTCAAGACAAGACTGCGTTTGTGACGGGCGCTACCAGATGTGCCACCAGCCTTGTGGAAAGACGTTCGCGATTCCGGCGTGGAAGATGCTGGCGGCGAGGATGATGGCAAGCAGGATCAGGAGTCCGGCGACCTGGCGTTTGTGGAGCTGTTCGGATATCTGCTTCGCGGTCGCCATCGCGCTTTATTCGTCGCCGGGCTTGACGTTGTAGAGGAAGTAGAAGCGGAGTTCGAGGTAGGGGCCTTTGAACTCTTTCGGCAGCTGTGGGAAGGGCGCGGCTCCGAGGATGCCTCCCCACGCGGCGCGGTCGAGAGAGACGTCGCCCGATGGGCCCTCCAGAATCATCTCCTTCACGCTGCCATCCTTCATAATCTTGAAGCGGATCATGACGCGGCCCTGCTTGTTGAGCGGGGGGCGGGCGATCTCGGGGATGATGGGCCACCAGGCGCGTTCGGTGTCATAGACGATGCGGCGCATGTAGGGGCCGAAGTCGACACCCATGGTGTCAGAGAGGATTTCGGCGCCGCCGGCGGAGCCGGGGCCATTCTTTGAGCCTCCGCCAAGCTCGCCACCAAAGGTGGGCGGGGCCTGAGCGGCGGCGCGGGCGGCCTGGCGGATCTCGTCGCCGGGGCTGGATGGGCCGGTGTTGAAGTTAGGAACGGTCGGCGCGGGCTTGGGCTTGGGCGCTTCGAGGTCGCTGAGCTGATTATTCTGGAGCGGCTGAGTGGGCGGCGGCGGTGGCGTCTGTTGGGCGACCTGCGGCGGCGGGGTTTGCTCAGGCTGAGGTTGGGGCGGCTGAGGCCGCGGCGGCTCGGCCTTGCGCATGGCCTCGAGGGTCTTCTGGTCGATGGTCGGCTTTCTGGTTTCGGTCGGGTTTTTCTGGAGAGACTTCGTCTCCGGCTTCAGCTTCTTGATTGCGTCGGTGAGATCGACGGAGGTGATCTCCTTCTCGCGCTGCTTGAGGATGTCAGACGGGTTGACCACGCGCACGTGCTGGAAGTAGCGCGGGCCGTAAGCCAGGTACCAGAAGACGATCATGTGCAGAATGATCGAGACGTAGATGAACTCGCGGATGCGCCCGCGCGCTTTGCTGCCCTCGAGGTCGTCGATGACGTGAAAGAGCTCTTCGGGCTCGAGTTCCTGATAGCGGGCGCGGCGTTTGCCAAGAGGCGGCTCGGGCGGCGGGCTAGAGGAGCTGGGCGGGCTGGGCGGAATTTCGGTAATCGGCATCGGCAATGCGAATGAAGGTGCTTTCTTTATAGCGCTCAGTCCAGGGCTGGCTATTCTCGTTGCCGGAGTGGTTCTCTGGTCTCTTTATTCTCTCATTTCCTGCGATTTTCATGGCAGAACGATTTGAAAGAGGGCAACTTACAATAAGAGACGGACGAGAAGGCGATTTGAGTTGCCGCATGGTTGCGTTGCGATGAAGATTGACGGTCCCGCAGGAGCCAATTGAAGCAATTCGCGGCAGTTTTGTTGAAGTTCAAGATCTATCTTCTGGCGGTGTTGAAGCCCCTTGGCTATTGGGGGCTGGGCGCTATTGCCTTGCTTGATTCCTCATCGATTCCGGTGCCGATGGATGTGATCGTCGCCGGATATGTTTGGAGCGACCGATCGCGGGTGGTGCTGTATGTGCTGGCAGCGGCGATCGGCTCGACCATCGGGGGGCTGCTGCCGTTTTTTCTGGGGCGGGCAGGCGGCGAACTCTTTCTGCTGAAGCGCGTCGACCGGGTGCGTTATGAGCAGTTGCGCGACCGTTTCGAGCGGCAGGAGTTCCTGGCGCTGCTGGTTCCTTCGATGATGCCGCCCCCGACTCCGTGGAAGCTGTTTGTGTTTGGCGCCGGGGTCTTCGAAATGAAGACGCGGGACTTCATGCTGGCGGTCTTCGTCGGGCGGGTGATTCGGTTCTCGGTGTTGTCGTTTCTGACGATTCGCTATGGGCCGGAGATGGTGCATGTGTTATCCGACGAGGCACGACGGCACCTGGCTGTCTTGCTGGTGGCGCTGGGCGTCGCCATCGTGGTGCTGGTGGTGGTTTCGGTGCGGAAGTTGCGGAAGAAGCCGGTGGTTGAGGCTTAGGTTTATCGCAGTGGTTGGCGGTGGAACGCAGGTACCCGAGAGTCTCGAAACGCCCCAGAAATGCTGTGTTCTTCCGGCTATAATCGTGACCACCCATGACGCTCACTGCTGGCATGAAGCTCGGGCCGTATGAACTGCAGTCGCACATCGGTTCGGGCGGCATGGGGGTGGTTTTCAAGGCCCAGGACACTCGTCTCGATCGGGTGGTGGCGCTTAAATTCTTGCCTGACGACGTGGCCAAAGACCCGCAGGCATTGAGCCGCTTTCGGCGTGAAGCGAAGGCGGCGTCGGCGCTGAATCACCCGAATATCTGCACAATCTACGAAATTGGCGAGCAGGATGGCCATGTCTTCATCGCCATGGAATTTCTTGACGGGACGACGCTGCGGGCCAGGATCGCGGGAAAGGCCCTGGAGCTTGAGGCCGCGCTGTCGCTGGCGATCCAAATCGCCGACGCACTCGACGCCGCGCACGCCGCAGGCATTGTGCATCGGGACATCAAGCCGGCGAACATTTTCATTACCAGGCGCGAGCACGCCAAGATTCTGGACTTTGGGGTGGCCAAGGTCGTTTCCAAGAGCGCCCGCTTCGCGGACCCCGCGGCAAGCCCGACGGTAGCGACGATTGATGAGGAAGTCCTGACGACTCCGGGTGGGGCGATTGGCACCGTTGCTTATATGTCGCCGGAGCAAGTCATGGCCAAGGAGGTGGACTCGCGCACCGACCTGTTCTCGTTTGGGATTGTGCTCTATGAGATGGTGACCGGCACGCTGCCATTTCGGGGAGATAGCACGGGGCTGATCTTTGACTCGATTCTGAACCGCGCGCCAATCTCAGCGGTGCGTTTGAACCCCGACCTTCCGCCCGCTCTGGAATTGATTATCAATAAGGCCCTGGAGAAGGACGGCGAGTTGCGGTATCAGCATGCTTCGGAGATGCGGTCGGATCTCAAGCGGCTGAAGCGGGACACTGACTCCCGTTCGGGCGCAGTGGCTGCCTGGGTGAGTTCGGGAGTGCATTCGGCGACGTCTACGACGCCGGCGCCCGCTGGACCCGTAGCCGAGAGAGCTTCGAGAAAAGCAATGGCGATTGGCTTGCTGCTGATCGTGTTCCTGGCACTCGGGCTGGCATATTTCCTGCGACCGACAGTTCCCCCTCCCCGGGCCACGGGAACCACGCGGCTGACGCAGGACAACCTTCCGAAGCTTTTTATGGTGGGAGAGCCCCTCCTCCTCTTCTCTCGGACGGATCAAGGATCTACTTTTCGGAATCCACTGACAACATCAACATAAACCTGTTGCAGGTGTCGACCGAGGGTGGCGAATCGGTCCCGGTCGCAACACCTTTCAAGATTCTCGGCACGAGCGACATTTCGCCGAACCGGCCGGACCTGCTGGTCACTGCCCCACCGGCGTCACGGGATGGCGCGGCACTCTGGGAACTGCCGGTTCCGGGCGGCCAGCCGCACCGTATCGGGGGTTTTCTTGCGCACGACGCAACGTGGTATCCGGACGGCACGAGCATTGCTTACAGTCTGGGCCCGGACGTTTTCAGCGCTAGGGGTGATGGGAGCCAGCCGCGCAAGCTTTTCACCGCGAGCGGCTCTCCGTTCTGGCTTCGATATTCGCCTGACGGACGGCTTCTTCGGTTTAGCGTATTCGACGATAAGAGCCGCACAAGCTCCTTGTGGGAGGTGCGAGCGGACGGCAGCCATCTACGCGAGTTGCTGCCTGAATGGGGCAAACCGACCAACGAATGCTGTGGTAACTGGACGGCTGACGGAAGGTACTTTGTCTTTCAGTCCACGCGCGAGGGAGTGTCGAATCTGTGGGCGATGGCCGAGGGTGGGGAGCTGTGGCGGAAGGTCAGCCCCGATCCGGTACAACTGACGGTGGGACAGATGAGCTCGCAGTCTCCGCTTCCGAACAAGGACGGGACAAAGGTCTTCTTCATCGGTTCCAACCGGCGCGGAGAATTAGTCCGATACGACCAGAAAACCAGACAGTTTGCTCCGTATCTTTCCGGATTGTCTGCCGAAGGCGTGGACTTTACGAGGGACGGCCAGAGAATCGCGTACGTTTCGTATCCCGAGGGTGTGTTGTGGCAAAGTGAGGCGGACGGCAGCGATCGTCATGAACTGAGTTTTTTGCCCACGGAAGTAGCTCTGCCGCGCTGGTCGCCCGATGGCAAACAGATCGCTTTTGCAAGCCGCGAGCCGGGCAAGAGGTGGAAGATCTTCGTGGTGGCAGCTGAGGGGGGAAGTCCAGAGCAGCTCACGAGCGGAGATTCTGACGATATCGACCCTTCCTGGTCGCCCGATGGAAACTCGCTGGCGTTTGGAGGGTATGGGTTTCAGGCAATGGCGTCGAAGGAAGATGCGATTCACATTCTCGACCTGAAGACGCGGAAAGTCACTGCGGTGCCCGGCTCTGTTGGGCTGTTTTCACCCCATTGGTCGCCTGATGGACGCTATCTGCAGGCCGATGTCGGCGGCTCGGGGAGCCTTATGCTTTACGATTTTTCCCTCCAGAAATGGGAGGAACTGTTCAGGCCGGAGGCCGATTATCCTAACTGGTCTCGGGACGGGAAGTGCATCTACTTTAACCGGGCGCAGGACCCGAAGCTGCCCGTCTACCGGATGTGCCTGAACGACCGAAAGCTGGAGCATATTGTCGATCTGGCCGAGACTGGCAAGCTGGCGCTGGGACGCTTTGGCTGGTGGAGCGGTCTGGGGTCGGACGACTCGATTCTCGGCGTGCGCGACATCAGCGTGGAAGAGATTTATGCGCTGGACACGCACTTTCCGTAGGGGAGTCTGCGTCTAGTCTTGTTGCGCCCCATCGCGCCGTTCGGCAATGTGCCACATCACTCCGGATGGATCGAAGACGTACGCGATGCGAAGGCCCCAGGGCTGCATGGCCGGCGCACTCGGGGGTTGGACGTTGAATTTTGTGGGTAGGTCGAGCCCTTCGATATGCGCCCACCAGGCGTCGAGATCATCGACCATGAGCTGCATCATGAAGGTTTCAGCCCATTCTTTCTTGTAGTAGTTCTGCAGGATAAAGCTGCTGGAACCAACCTTGAAGATGGCAACATCTCCGTCAAGGAGTTTCTCGAAGCCGAGCGTCTCGTAAAAGCCTTTCGAGACGTCGAAGTCTTTTGCGGGCAGGAATGGGCGGGCGAGTTCCGTTCCGCTTGGGATTTGCTTCATAGGAGCGGACTAGAGGGTCTGCGCCTGCTTGTTGGCTTCGTGCCGTTTCAGGGCCTCGGGAATTCCGAAGGCGAAGCCGGCGACGATCGCGGTGGAAGCCAGGTCGTAGCCATAGAAGGGAAGCGCTGCAACATAGCAGGTGACAAGCCCGGCGAGGTTGTGGGGGTACATTCCCGACTGTCCGAACCAGACGGCGTAGTTGCTGGCAATGAAGAAGGAAGTAGGCGCAAGCACAACGCCGGCGACGACGCGGGCGAGGGTGGTGGTCTTACTCAGCAGAATTGCCCCGAGGACGATGACCGCGGCGTACCAGGCCCAGGTGAGCAGGTATCCCTGAACGACAAAGGGAAAACTGTAGACATGGGTGGTGAGGTAGTAGTCGGAGGCGGCGAGGGCGGCGACGGGGAAGATCGCTTGCCAGAGCCGACGGCGTGCGCCGAAATAGAGCAGCGAACCGCCGACGGCGGTGAGCGGTAGACCCGGATGGGGAATGGCATGGCTGAGGACCCCGAGGAGGGTCAGTAGGTAAGCAAACATTTTCGCCTCAAATCTCGTTGAATCATTGTGCGGTCATTGCTGACGAGGATCAATCGCAATCGTTCATCCCGCAAATATAGATTTTACTCTGATTCACGGCATGGCTGCGGCTGAATTTCCCTACTTCTGCTCGCGGCCGTTCATGATCATGGCTTCGACTTCGTTCCCGGGGCCGATGTAGACCCATCCGGACAATGGCGGGGACTTGGTGCTGCCGGGAATCAGGCTGGAGCTTGAGAAACGCAGGTCTCGGAACTGGACAGTGTGCCAGTCGGGTGGCGGCGCGGGCAGGTTGGGGATGGTCTCGGATCCGGGGGCGGCAACGCTGCCGAGGTCCGCGACCACGGGCCAGCTCGACCAATCAAGATAAATGCGGCCGAGGTAGGAGCGCTTGGCGGCGAGGGTCGCCATGGTCACGGGCGGCTTGTAGATGGTTTGGCCGGAGTCGGTGTCGACAAAGTCGTTGCGGGTGGTGATCGACGCTGTCCGGTAGTAATTGGCGGTCTCGGCGAGTCCTTGCCAGTGGAAGGGATCGATGGGATAGGGCTCCGCGGCGACGCGCAGGATCGGGTCAGTCTGGCTGGCGCGCATCAGGTTGAGGGCGCGCTGGTGTTCGGCATTTCTTACCCCGTACAAGATGGCGATGAAGACAAGGGCGGCGATGGCCGAGCCTCGTCCGCGAAAAGGCTGTCGCCGGGCGCCGATTTCGCTGTCGGTGAGGGCGAAGATGGCCGGGATGATGAGCGCGGCCAGGAGCGCGGCGAAGATCAGGGGCTCGAAGATGAAGACGATGTCCCAGGAGTACCAGCGGGGATTGAAGGGAAAGAAGGGGCGGAGTCCGTAGTTGTTGGTGAAGTCGAGAAGGAGATGGCTGAGGGCGGCGATGAGGGAGAAGAGCCAGATGAGGAACCAGTTTGGTTTGAGGACCAGATGAGATTGATTGTGGGGCTGGCGTTCGCTCTTCCCACCCTTCGCAGAAAACGCGAAGGATGGGGCACCCTCGGTGGTGGAAGGATCATCCGGATTGTTTCGGTTGCGGAAGCGGTGCCAGAGGTAGACGGTTCCGGTGGTGGCGAGGGCGACGAAAGGCGCTCCGAGTAAGGTGTGAGTGATGCCGCGGTGATGTTGGAGGGCAGCGACCGGGCCGCGGAATGCCCAGAGGACGTCGAGGTCTGGGGCCTCGGCGGCGAGGGTCATGGCCAGGGTTGCGTAGGCGGTACGACGGTTGAATCCGGCGCGGGAGAGACAGGCTCCGGTGAGGAAGTGGGTTACTGGTTCCATTGGTTGTAGATTCGGGTAAAGGCTTGCATCGGACGGCTCTGTGATTCCGGCTGCTCATTGTTGGAGTTTTTGCTGAAGATCACGGATCTTTTCTTTCACTTCCTTGATGTCGCCGTCGCTTTCTCCTGCGCAGATGTCCAAATACCTCTGCAAATCCGTAATTGCAGCAAGGGCGTTATTCGCAGATTCCCAACACAGGGCTCGGTTATAGAGAGCCTCAGCGTAATTAGGTCTTAATCGTATTGTCTCGCTGTAGTCCGCAAGTGCACCATCTAGATCGCCTTTCTCATATCTTACGAGTCCCCGGTTGCAAAGGGCTTCGACGTAATCTGGCTTTATTCGAATAGCCTGTCCGTAGTCCTGGAGGGCACTTTCCAAATCCTCGTTTTCATGCCGTGCAACTCCGCGGTTGTAGAACGCGTCGGCATCCTCTGGATTCAAACGTATGGCTTCGTTGTAGTCCTCAATCGCACCGGCAATGTCACCTTTTGCTTTTCGTACTGTGCCGCGATGTTGGAATGCCTCGGCGTCTGTTGGCTTCAGTCGGATGATTTCGTCGTAATCGCGGAGGGCTTCGTCGAAGTCGCCCTTGTCCTGATGAGCGATTCCCAAGTTATAGCGAGCATCTATAAAATCGGGGTTACCGAGGATTGCTTGGCTGTAATCCACAAGTGCGCCCTCAAGGTCGCCACTGTCGTATCGCGCGAGTCCGCGACCATAAAAGGCTTCTGGCAAACTGTATTTGAGTTCGATGGTTCGGTCGAAGTCTTGTAGCGCCTTCTCGAACTCGCCTCGGCTATAGTATGCGAGTCCACGATTAAAAAGAGCGACGGAGTAGTCCGATTTTAAGCGAAGGGCTTGCGTATAGAAGCGTACCGCCTCGTCTAGCTCAGTAGCTGCGAATCCTCGTTCGAACCACTGTTGCGCGCTGAGTTCCTCCTCTTGGACTGCCGGGGCTGTTTTTGCTGCAACAGTCTGATCTTCAGCGGCCTGTTGAGCAGATGGGGATGCGGGGTGCAGGACGGCCTGTAATGGCACGCTCAGGAAGCGAGTACGCAATCGTTCCATTCCTTCGAGAAAATATGCAGGGGGAATACTATGTCCGTTGTAGTTTCTGAGGACAGCCAGCTTTCCAGTGAGCTGACTAGCTATGTCCGGAGTGCCAAAGTCAAAACCTTCAAGCATCAATGGCACGATATTTCGTTTTCCATCTAAGGCGGCTTCAATCTCGCGCCGTAACCAATCTCCAGGTTCGTTACATCTCTTCAATGCTGATGGTGTGAGCAGGAGTACAAAATGGGCGCGTGCTCTAATGTTTTCGAGGATGACACCCTCGAAGTTTCCGCTGGCGATGCCCTCATAATCGAAAAACACATCGAATCCATGATGGGTAAGGTTTTGAAATATTGCGAGCGCCCAAGGAAGATTCGTACGGCGATAACTTAGAAACACCGTCTTTTCGACTCGGTTGTTTTCCGGCACACAAATCTCCCAACGCGAGAAGCATAGCACTGAAACGAGTGACGTTCTTTCTATAATCCTATGAACGAGGTTGCGGCTATCTCGGAGGACCTTCTTTGAACAACGTTGGATCGCGAATCGACGATCTGCGGGAGCGGATTCGGCATCATGAATACCTTTACTACGTAAAGGATGCTCCGGAGATTTCGGATGCGGCTTTTGATGCGTTGATGCGGGAGTTGAAGGCGCTGGAGGCGGAGCATCCGGAGCTGGTGACGGGGGATTCTCCGACGCAGCGGGTGGGCGGCAAGGCGGAGGGAAGCTTTGCCAAGGTGGCGCATTCGCGGCCGATGCTGTCGCTCGACAACGTGAACAGTGAAGAGGAGCTGCGCGAATGGGTGCGGCGGGTAGAGGAGCTGGCGGGGAAGATCCCGAATGCTCCGGGGCTGAACTATGTCTGCGAGTACAAGCTGGATGGGATGTCGATGGCGCTGCATTATGGCGGCGGGGCAACGGGTGAGGGAGATGGCGAGTCGGCGAGTCAGCGAGTCAGCAAGCCGACGAATGGCCATGCGGCGCATCTATTGCGGGCTTTGACTCGGGGGGATGGGACGACGGGCGAGGATGTGACCTCGAATGTGCGGACGATCCGGTCGGTGCCTTTGTCGATCTCGGCGGCGAAGTTGAAGGCGGCGAAGCTGCCGACGGAGTTTGAGGTTCGTGGCGAGGTGGTGATGCCGCTGGCGGCTTTTCTGAAGTGGAATGAGGAGCGTGTGGCGGCGGGGCTGGCTCCGGCAGCGAACCCGCGGAATGGCGCGGCGGGAACGATCCGAACCAAAGAGCCGAGCGCAGTTGCTGCGCGGCGGCTGGATTTCTATGGATACTTCGCGCTGACCGGTCCATCGGGCGGGCAAGGGGGCGAAAGGCCGGGGGGCGAGAATCTGTTTCCGGAGCAGGGCGAGGCGTTGGATGCGCTGACAGCGGCGGGTTTTCGGGTGAATCCGAATTGGGCGACGGTGACGGAGATTGATGGTCTGGTGAGTTTCATCGCCAAGGCCGAAAAAGAGCGGGGCGAGCTTGGATACGAGATCGATGGTGTTGTCATCAAGGTCGATTCGGTCGCGCTGCAACAGCGGCTTGGATACACGGGGCGTGCTCCGCGATGGGCGGTCGCTTATAAGTTCACAGCGCGATCGGGGATTACGCGGGTTGAGGATATTCGAGTTCAGGTCGGGCGCACGGGGAAGCTGACTCCGGTTGCGGTGTTGACTCCGGTCTTCATCGGCGGGACGACGGTGAGCCGCGCAACGCTGCATAACGCCGACGAGATTGCGCGGTTGGGACTGCGCATCGGCGATGAGGTTTTGGTGGAGCGCGGCGGCGATGTGATCCCGAAGGTCGTCGAGGTGATTCCTCCGGCCAAAGAGGACAGTGTCGAGAGAAAGGAGTTTTCGTTCCCTGAGAATTGTCCGGTTTGTGGGAGTACCGTGAAGCGGACCGAGGGCGAGGCCGATTATCGCTGCGTAAACATTGATTGTCCGGCGCGGTTGCTGGAGAGTCTGCTGCATTTTTCGGGGCGGAAGGTGATGAATATCGATGGCCTGGGCGAGGCGCTGGCCGCGCAGTTGCTGGAGCAGCCGGTGATCAAGAATGTGTCGGGCGGCGATGCCGCCAGTGGCCGTCCGGTTTCGAGCATCGCGGATTTATATCTGCTTGACGAGGCGGCGCTGTTGTCGCTGGAGAGGATTGGCAAGAAGACGGCGGACTCTTTGCTGGCCGAGATCGAGGCCTCGAAGAAGGCTTCGCTGGCTAGGGTGCTGTTTGGATTGGGGATAAGGTTTGTCGGCGAGCGGACGGCGCAGTTGCTGGCGGAGGAGTTCGGCTCGATGGATGCCCTGATGGCCGCTTCGACCGAAGAGCTGGAGCGGGTGAACGAAGTGGGGCCGCGAGTGGCCGCGGCGGTGCGCGAGTTCTTTGACGAAGCGCGGAATGTGGAGTTGATCGAGCGGCTGCGTGCGGCTGGACTGACGTTTACGGCGGAAAAGCGTAAGAAAAGCTCGCAGCTGGAGGGGTTGACGTTCGTGCTGACCGGCACGCTCGAGGGAATGACGCGTGAAGAGGCGACGGAAAGGATCGAGGTCTCCGGCGGCAAGGTCACCGGGTCGGTGAGCAAGAAGACGGATTATGTCGTCGCCGGGGCAGAGGCGGGTTCGAAGCTGGAGAAGGCGCAGACGCTTGGTGTGAAGATACTGGATGAGGCTGGGCTGAGGGGACTTCTGGAACAAGCTTAGAGGGACTGCGACATACTTATCCGCAATAAATGACAGAGCCCCGATCGGAGAAATGACGAGCGCCCCGCAGAGAGGATGCCGAGGTTTTCCTCCATATGTTAATTTGGAAATAGTGTATGTATTGAATTTTCCGTAGGTGAGCCAGCTGACCGATGAGGTCCTTGAATGTCGCGTGATAGCGGTTTGATAGAGGCCTGGTTGTGGTGAGCTCGACTGCTGAGAGGCGAGCCCTGATCGCCGTTGATCTAGGCGCTGAGAGTTGCCGCGTCTCGCTCCTGAGTTGGGTGGAAGATTCTCCCAGGATCGAGCTGGTTCACCGCTTTCCCAATCACGCGATCGAGCGCGCCGACGGACTGCGATGGGACATTGACCGAATATGCGTCGGAGTCGAGGAGGGAATTCGTCAGTGCGCGGAGATCGTCGCGGAGAGCGGACCAAGCGTGCGCTCGATCGGGGTCGATGGCTGGGCAGTGGACTACGTTCGGCTGGATGGTGACGGGATTCCCCTGGCGGATCCGTATTGCTACCGGGATAACCGGACGGCTGAAGCGGAGCGGGCTCTGCATGAAGTGATCTCGCCGCGACGGCTGCGCGAACTGACCGGAGTGCAGCTGCAGAAGATCAATACGTTGTACCAACAATACGCGGATGTGCTGGGCGGCGAAGAACCCGGCGAGATGTGGCTCAATCTTCCCGAGTATCTGATACACCGCTGGGGTGGTCGGGCGATTGCCGAGCGTACTAACGCGACACACTCCGAAATGGTGGCGATTCGCTCGGGCGAATGGTGCGAAGAGATATTGAATGCCGCGCGGCTCGATGTGAAACGAATGCCGACTTTGGTTGATCCCGGAACAGATGTGGGTCAGCTCAGCGGACCATTGGCAACATTGTCTGCGCTGCGAGAGACGCGGCTGCTGGCGCCGTGCTGCCACGATACAGCGTCCGCCATCGCCGGGATTCCTGCTCAGGGGGACGACTGGGCTTATATCAGCTCAGGTACCTGGTCGTTGATCGGCACGGTGCTTGATGAGCCGTGCATGGTTGAAGAAGGCGAAGCGGGAGGCTTTACCAACCTCGCCGCGGCGGGCGGACGGATTTGTTTCCACAAGAACCTGAATGGGATGTGGCTCATCCGGCAATGCATTGAAACCTGGGCGGTCGAGGGCCACGGCTGGGAGATTGCCGATCTGATTGTCGAAGCGCGGGGAGTTTCCAGCTTTGCGCGGGAGGAACTGATTGTGGTGGACGATCCCGAGCTACTATTGCCTGGCCGCATGCCGCAGCGGATTAATGAACAGCGGGCCCGACGCACTCTTCCGCCGTTCTCTACGGCTGCCGCCCACGCGCCTCAGCTGGCGAGCCTCATTTTCCAAAGCCTGGCATCGCGATACGCCGAGGTGCTGCGGCAAATTGCCTCGCTTAGCCGCAAGCCTTTGCGCCGAATCTTTATCGTGGGCGGAGGCAGCCGCAACGAATTACTGAACGAACTCACAGCTCAAGCTACGGGCATGAAGGTGTTCCGCGGCTCGGCCGAGAGCTCTACAATCGGCAACTTTGCAACGCAGTTGGCCGCGCTCGAGGGGAATTCCAGCGCCGAGGCGATTGCGATGTGGGCACAACGGCTGAGTTCCTGAGGCGAGCCTCCATGTTGGGGTCGGATCGGAAGTACCGACATTGCGACGACATATCCACCCAGGGCACAGAGCAAACGAGCATTCTAGTGGTCAGAAAAAACAATGGCCGCACTTCCAGACAGAAATTGCGGCTATCACTATGGGATTCACGTTCAAGGCTGATCACACGAAGCCAAGGTTGTTGGTCGAGAAGTTGGACAAATTGGGGAAGATGGTGCCGAGACTCGCGGTAGGCACGCCGAACCACGACGCCAGTGTAGCAGCGTATTGCGAAGAGGATAGGGTCGGCAACCAGCGTCCGTTCACGCCGGAATCGTTTGGGCCTGCGAGCACCAACTCCGGGTAAGTGCCGTAGATCTGGCCACCGTTGACCGCCCCGCCCATGACCATGTGATGCCCGCCCCAGGCGTGGTCGCTCCCGGTGTTCGAGTTAGGCTGCATGGCCCGGCTGAAGTCCGACATGGTGAATGTCGTGATCTGATTCGCAAGGCCGAGCTCCTGAGTGGCCTGATAGAAGGCCGCGATCGCTCCATCGACTTGCGAGAGCAAACTCGCCTGAAGGGCGAGCTGGTTGGAATGAGTGTCGAAGTTTCCGAGCCCGGCAAAGAAAATCTGCCTCGTCACTCCCAGCGCCGCCCGCACCTGAATAATTTGAGCGATCTGCTGCAATTGCGCCGCGAGGCTATTGTTCGCTGGAAATACCGTGCTCGGCGGCGTCACCGACTGCACCGCCTCGGCGAGAATGCCGGTGTATTTGTAGGCATTGGCGGTGATGCCATTGTCGGCTTGTACCAGCGAGAGGCCACTCTTGAAGGTAAGCAGCTGCTGTGCCGTCGCGAGCCGGCTCGCACAGTCTGACGCACTCAACCCGCAAGGACCGTTTTGCAGATTGCCGGGATTGACAGCCACCGGCGAACTTGCTGCCCCGTTGCAGAACAGCGTATCTCCAAAAACGGATGTAATGAGAGGAATCTGTGAGGTGGGGTTGTATGTGGCAGCCATGCTGTCGGCGATTCGCCCTGCCCAGCCGGTACTGGTGACCCCGCTTTGCGCCGCGTTTTGCCACTCCAATTGCTGGTCTGGATGAGAAAAGAGGTTGGTTGGCGTCGGCGCCGACCCAGCCTGATATTGCGCCGGAGTGAGTGGCTGCACCAGTGTGCCAACATTGGCGACAAAGGCAATATTATTGCTGTTGAACAATCTCTGGATGTTGGGAAGGCTTGGATGCAGACCATAATTGCCGCTAGCCTTGGACCCGAGGGTCAGCAGACTTGCCTGAGGAATCGCAAGAGATCCCCGGATCTTGGAATACGCGGTGTATCCATTTGTGCCGTTCGCTGTGGTGTTTAACGGCACGAGGGTGTTGTTCGAGTCGTTGCCTCCAAACATGAAGATACAGACGAGCGCCTGGTATTCAGGTGATGTCGCGGCCAGCCCATTTAGCGTCCCGAAAGGGCGAAAACCGGCTGCGTTGCCGGCGGCGGCCAGCGACGCATAACGGATAAAACTGCGGCGATTTAAGCTCATTCCTTGCCTCTCTGTTTGGGAATTTAAGTTTTCATTCAGGCGTGATCTTTCAATTGCTCGCCACCGCTTAGCTGAAGCGAGCGTTTAGGCCAGGCAGCAAAGAACCGCATTGCTAGGGGGAGGAGATCACTATTGTGTAATTCGGCGCATTTGAAGCAAACGTCGAAGATTAGCTGCCTTTCTCTAATCACGAAAGTAACGAATGGTCGCTGGCCGAAATTCTCTTACTTTTTCCATCGTTCGGGGAGTGGAGCGAGGCGGTGATTTCGAGCGCATCAGGGTTTCTTCTGTTAAAGCAGAGCTCTACAAAAGCAATGGCAATACTGAGGCAGAGAAGACGAAGAACCGGACAACAACGGTGAACAGGGATCTGAAATTGCTCAGATCTCGGTTCGAACTGCTAGACTCCGGCAAAAGTAGCGCCGAAGTGGCCCAGCCTCTCCTGGGTCTGCCGTTGGATTATCCGGGTCTGTAATGTTGAAACAAAATTTCGCAGGTCGGATAACAGCTAGAGTAGTTTGACGATTCTCGGAGTTCCGGCTCTTCTGCGGCGGTCGCCGTGCTTTGCCACGGGCATCCGGTCGCTGTCCTTACCTGGAGGCTGGCGGAGGGGTCTGGTAGGAGAGATCCTGCAGAGTTGCCTTGCCGTTGACGTAGTTGATGCGCCAGATGCGGTCGAATTGCGGCTCGGGCCAGGGGTTGTAGGGCGGAGTTGCTCCGAGAGCGGTGGCGAGCTCGGGGATCTTTCCGTGGTGCCAGCTTACGAGGACGACTTTTCCAGCGTACTTGCCGCTGAGTAGTTCGGTGGCGAGGTCGGCGTATTCGTGGTCTTTGAAGTCCTGGTTGATTTGGAGGTGTAGCGCGTCTGCTAAGGGGAGCACCGTTAAGGCGGAGCGGTTGGAGTGGGTGCTGGGCGCGGCGGCGAAGATGTACTGGGGTGTGGGGAGGTCGGGTCGTACTCCGGGTGGGATGAAGTCTTTCAAGAGGAGCTGGGCGCGGGCGTAGCCTTCGGGTGACAGGTCGATGTCTCCGTTGGGCAGCTTTTCGGCGTGGCGGATGATGAGGATGGTGGCCGGGGTTTGTCGGGCAAAGGGGGGTGTGGATTGCGCGTTGGTGGAGGGTGAGGTGTGGCAGGCGGTCAGGGCGAGGACTAGCCAGATGGTGAGGATGCCGGAGAGACGGAACCTGGTTCGCGTCGGCGCCATCTAGAAAGGATAACCGGGGATGAATAGCTGGGCGAGGATCGCCTAGGCTAATCTCTTCCGCCGATGACTACCTCGCCAAAGTGGAACTCGTCGGATTGTTTGATTTTTTGCTTGTGCTCCAGGAGAACTTCTCCGGTGGGTGGGAAGGCAAAGTTGTATTCCTCATAGCAGGGTCCGCAGAGCCAGAAATGTTCGAGGATTTGTTGTTTGCCTTTTCCGGTGATGACCCGGACGACGCGACCGTCGCGGAGGTAGTGTAGTTTTCTTCTGCAATCAGGATTGAAGCAACGGTCGATCATTCGTGTGCTTTGCCTCTCATCTCAATCCGATGCCTTGGAGAGTCTCAGAGTAGGCCTGGGGAGATTGGAATGCAAATCGCCGGGCGTCCCGAGTGGTGGCTCGAGTCTCAGCTCTGAAATGCGAGACTGAGTGCACCCCCCTCCCCCTGGGATCTCCATCCTAATATTTTGATTCGATTGGGGTTACACAGTCCGATCCGAGCTGGCGCCTAGCCAAAATATTGATGGCAAAAGAGTTCGCGCTGAAATTCCCGAGAATCAACGACATAGACATTTCGGTGGCCTCATGAGAAAAGGGCGACCCTTGGGCCGCCCTTTTTTCTTTACTCTCTATTTCTATTTTAGCAGGCTGGATGGTTTCACTACGCCACATGCCGGGTGGGCTTTATCGCTTTTGTTATGAGCGGCTTGGCGGGTGTTGTTTACTCCTCTGACACTTGACAGTTTTTGGGGTTTCGACGATTTTTCGGGCAGGGCGATGGACTGCCGAAGAGCATGCCGGTCGAGCTCGACCTGGAGGTGATAGGGCGCGGCTTTTCGCAGCTTGAGACTCTCTCTGGCGAGAATGACCGGATCCATCATGCTAGTCATTATCCGCCGGTTGGTGGGGATATGTCGGCTTGCCGCTTTGGTCTCTTCGCGGAGGATGCGGCGGAGGGTTTCTTCGAGTTGGGGTGCTGTGCCTTCGATGTGCGTCTCATTTGCGTCTGATCTAGATCCGAGCTACCCGGCCTTCTTTAGCTAGGCGGCGACGAACTGCTGTCCGCCGTCGATGTCATAGGTTGCGCCGGTGAGGGCGGTGTTGGTCATGATGTGTACGGCGAGCGCGGCCACGTCCGCCGGTCCGACGACGCGTCCGATGGGAAGCGTGGCGCGAAGTTGGTTGCGACGTGTTTCGAGCTGATCGCCCAGCAGTTCCGCGGACAAAGGCGTGTCCACGAATCCCGCGGCGATGAGGTTGACTCGCACGGGCGCGATTTCAATCGCCAGGTTAGCGGTGAGGGCGGGGAGCGCAGCGGTCATTGCGCTAATGATGCTCATGCCGATCGCCGGGCGTCGACCACCAACGCCGCCCATGAAGATCAGTGTTCCTCCCGGCCGCACTTTGCTGGCCGCGCTGCGCGCGACGTAAAGCGCCAGCAAGAGGTGTTCGCCGAGATGATCGCGGATCTTCGCGAAGTCCATATCAGCGAGGCGTCCGTAGTAAGGCCGACCGGCTGTCACCATCACGTGGTCGATTGCCGGGAGGTCACGGAAGAAACGATCGAGAGCAACAGGATCCGCGGCATCGAAAGCCGCGGTACTCAGGGCATCAACCTCACTGGCAGCTTGCTGGAGGCGCTCGGTATTCCGGCCGGTGAGGATCACCTTAGCCCCTTCTGAACGTGCACGGCGTGCGGTTTCGAATCCGATGCCGGCGCTGCCGCCGATTACAACGACGGTCTGCCCAAGGAGCTCCGGTTCACGGTGGATGGGAGGGGTGATAGTTTCGTTGCTCATGGTTCCTCCGATTCGGCCAGTATACTTGCGACTTTGATCTCTTCGCGGAGGATGCGGCGGAGGGTTCCTCCTAGCTGAGGGGCTTTGCCTTCGACGTGTTGGCGGAGGGCTTCGTTGGCCATTAAGTGAAGAGGCGCCTGGTAGCCGATGGCTCCGCCGGAGGCGTCGGCATCTTTGAGGAAGTGGTCGATGAGGTCTTCGTCCAGGCGGATGGTGATGCGGGTTTTGCCCTTTGGCTCCGGTTCTGGATGGGTGATTCGTCCGCGCCTTCCTTTGCGGAAGTCGTATTGATCTTTCATCGGTTTTTCGTCAACGTTGAAATCTCGGAAAGCACGACGGGTTCGCGGTCGGGAAACTGCGCGACGAGAGAGAGCTTACCGCCCATGGCTTCGATCGAGCGCCGAAGGGTGGAGATGTGCATGTCGGTCCGCTTCTCGATTTCGGATATCTGTTTTTGTGCGACTCCGAGGCGCTTGGCCATTTTGACCTGGGTCATTTCCCGGGCGCGGCGGAGTTCCTGGAGGGTCATTTCCTCGGCCATCAGACGAGAGGCGAGCTTCTCGATCTTGCGGCGGCGGGACGCGGGGAGAGATTCGATGATTTCGTTCACATTCCTGGCCATGGTCTATTTCCCTGCCTTTCTGATGCGGCTAAGGTGAGCGTCGAAGCGCTGATCGGCTTTTCGGACCAGCTCACGATAGAAACGTTTCTCGCTGCCTCCTGATTTATCTCCAGCGACGAGCAGGATGGCGTTTCGCTTAGGGTCGAAGGCGAAGGCGATTCGCCAGACTCCATCGGCTGCGTCGAAGCGAAGCTCCTTCATATTGGCGTGGCGCGAGTCCTTCAACGCATCGACGCGCGGGCGTCCTAATTGCGGGCCGAATTGTTGGAGCAGACGCGTCATTGCCAGCGTCATGTCCTGCACCTGCTGCGGCAGAGCGAAGAATTCCGGCTCGAATTCGTCGGCCAGCAGGATTTGCCACACAGATTAAACTATACCTTCAAGGGTATATGTTGTAAAGCGTGGGATTCCCAGGGCACTGTCGACAATGGGAGTTGAGAACGGGAAAGCGCGGTGAGTGCATCCTGCTGGTATGCTGGTACACCAATGAGCGTTCCGGACTTTCAGAAAACCCTCCTTCCAATTCTGAAATTCGTCAGTGACGGCCAACCTCACCGGCCAGCTAACACGCTTGCCTATGTTCAAACTCAGTTCGATCTTAGCGAGGAGGATCTAGCTGATCGTCTACCCAACGGGCGCACGCGGCTGATGGATCGCGTTCTTTGGGCAATAACTTACTTACGCAAGTCCGGCCTGATCGAATCGATCTCGTGGGGAGTCTTCAAAATAACCGACCGCGGGCGGTCGTTGTTGGCAGAGAACCCGAAGAGCCTCAGCGCTAAAGACCTTGAACGGTACCCGGAGTATTTGGAGTTCAAGGGCAAGGGCAAAGCTGAAGGTAAGGTTCAGGAGCTCGACTCTCCAATGACTCAGGGTACGCCTGAAGAGGAGCTTGAAAGAACCTTCAACGCCATCCGAAAAAGGCTTGAAGGTGAGTTGCTTGACGCTCTCAAAACGTCGACTCCTACCTTCTTTGAGAAGGTAGTTGTCAGTCTATTGGTTGCGATGGGCTACGGGGGGTCGATTGAGGATGCAGGAAAGACTACGAAGCGGACCGGAGATGACGGCATTGATGGAGTCATCAAGGAGGACAGGCTGGGTCTGGACGTCATCCATCTTCAGGCGAAGCGTTGGAGTAACGCGGTTGTGGGCCGCCCCGAGATTCAGAACTTCGCGGGGAGCCTTGAAGGTCAGCGCGGCAGGAAGGGCGTCTTCATTACGACGAGTAGCTTCTCGAATGAAGCCCGAGAATATGTGTCTCGTATTGAAAAGAAGATCATATTGATAGATGGGGCTGAGCTAGCGCGACTGTGTGTTGACTTTGGCATTGGGGTTCTAAATCAGACTTCATACATCGTGAAGAAGATTGATCCGGACTTCTTTGACGAGGGATGAAGGTGG
>CAWGZE010000047.1:0-66175 GCA_963826855.1 uncultured Acidobacteriaceae bacterium | reverse complement strand
AGAGAGGGGGATTCGAACCCCCGGTAGAGCTTTTGACCCTACAACGGTTTAGCAAACCGCCGCCTTCAGCCACTCGGCCATCTCTCCGGCTGCACTATGGGGATTATATAGGACAAACGAGGCTCAAGGCCTCGTCGATCGGCCTCCCACAAATTACATCGCCGCGACCATTCCAGAGTCCCGATCGAAAGAGCCGACACGCTCCATGTAGCTGTCGATCGCCGCGGCGGCCTTGCGGCCCTCAGCGATCGCCCAGACCACCAGCGATTGCCCACGGCGCATATCTCCGGCCACGAAAACCCCGGGCGACGATGTCATGAAGGTCGTCTCATCTGCAATGACTGCACCCCGCGGACCGAGTTCGAGAGGCAGTTGTTCCAGCAAGCCCTCACGCACCGCTCCGCCGAAACCAATCGCAATCAGGACCAGGTCGGCATCGAGCGTAAACTCGCCGCCCTCAACCGGCGCAAAGTCGGGCCCGGGCCCAAGACGCACACCGTGCAGCTTGCGAACATGTCCATCCTCATCGCCGGTAAACCCGGTTGTGCGGACATTCCACTCGCGAATGCCGCCCTCTTCATGCGCGCCCTCGCTGCGCAGCATAATCGGCCACATCGGCCACGGCGTCTTAGGAGAACGCTGCTCCGGCGGCATCTCATGAATCTGGAACTGGCGCACGCTCTTCGCGCGCTGGCGATGGGCCGTGCCAAGGCAGTCCGCCCCGGTATCGCCGCCCCCGATGATGATCACGTGTTTGCCGTCGGCAGTAATCTCCTGCACGGAATCAAGTTCGTCGCCAAGGCAACGCCGGTTCGCTTGGGTGAGATAGTCCATTGCAAAGTCAATGCCGCGCAGCTCGCTGCCCGACACGCGCAGCTGGCGCGGCAACTCAGCGCCACAGGCAAGCAGTACCGCATCAGAGCTGCGCCTCACTTCCTCAAATGAGAGATCCTTGGCTCCGCTTCCGCCAATCTCCACTCCGGTGATAAAACGAATCCCCTCAGCACGCAGTTGCTCAATCCGCCGCTCGACAATGTGCTTCTCCATCTTGAAATGCGGAATGCCATAGATGAGCAAGCCGCCAAGACGATCGGCTTTTTCGTAGACCGTCACCGCGTGCCCGGCGCGGCGAAGCTGTTGTGCGGCGGCCAGTCCCGCAGGCCCTGAGCCAATGATGGCGACCCGCTTCCCCGACTCAAACGAGGGCGGCTCGGGGATTACCCAGCCCTCCGCAAAGCCGCGGTCGGCGATTGCCTTTTCGATCTGTTTAATCGTCACGGGAGGCTGATTTATTCCCAACACACACGCCGCTTCACATGGCGCAGGACAGATACGTCCGGTGAACTCGGGAAAATTGTTCGTCGCGTGAAGACGCCGCACAGCTTCTTCCCAGCGGTTCTCATACACCAGTTCATTCCAGTCCGGGATGATGTTGTTGACCGGACAACCCGTATGGCAAAACGGTACGCCGCAGTCCATACATCGAGCACACTGCTGACGGAGCTTCTCATCGGGCAGGTCGCGATAGATCTCGAACCAATCGTTCACGCGCTCGGCGACCGGACGGCGCTCCCATATCTCGCGCGGAAACTCCATAAATCCCGTCGGCCTAGCCATGATGCACCTGCTCCGGCGTCGGGACGCTCGCGGCCAGCACATTCAGCAGCTTTTCTCCAAACTTCTCACGGCTGATTTCGCGGCCGGCAATCTCCGCTTCCCTGTCGCGATTAGTTACAAGCACCTTTTTCAATTCATGCGGAAACACTTTCAGGAACTTCGGCAAGGTCTGCGTCCAGTTGTCGAGTATCCAAGCAGCGCGCGGACTACCGGTCAGCGTCAGGTGCATTTCGATCATCGCGCGCAGCTTGGCGATGTCGGCGTCGTCTTGCATCGGCTCAAGATCGACCGAAGCCGGATTGCACTGCGTCCGCGCGAACTCGCCGTCCTCATCGAGCACATAGGCCAGACCGCCGCTCATGCCTGCCGCGAAGTTGCGTCCGCACGCCCCGAGCACCACCACCAACCCATTAGTCATGTACTCGCAACCATGGTCGCCTACACCCTCGACCACAGCTGACGCCCCGGAATTGCGCACCGCAAAACGTTCGCCGGCAACGCCATTCAGGAAGACCTCGCCCGTAGTCGCTCCATAGAGCACAACGTTGCCAACCAGGATGCTCTCTTCGGGTAGAAAACCGGAGTTCTTCGGCGGAAAGATGACGATGCGTCCGCCGGAGAGACCCTTGCCGACGTAATCGTTGGCCTCGCCCTCAAGCGTCATCGTCACGCCGCGCGGTACAAATGCTCCAAAGCTCTGCCCAGCTGAGCCGGTAAAGTGCAGGCGAATCGTCTCGTGCGGCAGTCCCGCCGAACCATGCCGCCGGGCAATCTCTCCGCCCAGCATCGCGCCAACCGAACGATGCACATTGCGTATCGGCAAACTTGCCTCAACCGGGTTGGCGTGATCGATGGCCTCACGCGCAAGCTCAATCAATTGCCGATCGAGTAAGTCATCGAGTCCATGGTCCTGCTTCTGTGTGCAATGCCGCTTCACGCGATCGGGAAGCGGGGGCATATAAAGAATCTCAGTAAGATCGATGCCGCTCGCCTTCCAGTGGTCGATAGCAGGACGGCTCTCGAGCTTATCGACTCGGCCAACCATATCGTCCATGGTGCGGAAGCCGATCCTGGCCATCAACTCGCGCACCTGCTCGGCGATATAGAAGAAAAAGTTGATGACGTGCTCCGGCTGCCCTGAGAAATGCTTCCGCAGCACCGGGTCCTGCGTGGCGATGCCCACCGGACAGGTATTCAGGTGACACTTCCGCATCATGATGCAACCCATCGCAATCAGCGGCGCAGTCGCGAAGCCGAACTCCTCCGCGCCCAACAGCGTGGCGATCACCACATCGCGCCCGGTCTGCAGCTTGCCGTCGGTTTGTACCCGAATGCGGCTCCGCAGATCATTCATCAGCAACACCTGCTGCGCCTCCGCGAGGCCCATCTCCCAGGGAATACCCGCGTGTTTGAGCGAACTCAGCGGCGCAGCGCCCGTACCTCCGGTATCGCCGCTGATGAGCACCACGTCGGCATGAGCCTTCGAGACTCCGGCTGCAACCGTGCCCACACCAACCTCGGCAACCAGCTTTACCGCAACACGCGCGGCAGGGTTCACATTCTTCAGGTCAAAGATCAGCTGCGCTAGGTCCTCGATCGAATAGATATCGTGATGCGGCGGCGGAGAAATCAGAGTCACACCCGGCGTCGAGTGGCGCAGTCGCGCAATCACCTCGTCCACCTTATGCCCCGGCAGTTGACCACCCTCGCCCGGCTTCGCGCCCTGCGCCATCTTGATCTGCAATTCATCCGCGTGAACGAGATAGTTCGTCGTCACGCCAAAGCGCCCCGAAGCGATTTGCTTCACCGCGCTGCGCCGCAGATCGCCGTTCGCGTCGCGCTCAAAGCGCTCTTCGTCTTCACCGCCCTCGCCGGTGTTGGACTTTCCCCCGATGCGATTCATCGCAATTGCGAGCGTCTCGTGCGCTTCCTTGCTGATCGAGCCGAACGACATCGCGCCGGTCATAAAGCGCTTCACGATCTCCGCAGCCGGCTCGACCTGCTCCAGCGGCAGCGGAGCTTCGGCAAGCTTGATCTTCATCAACCCGCGCAGCGTACACATCTCGCGGTTCTGCTCGTCGATGAGGTCGGTGTACTCCTTAAAGGTCTTCGGATTGGCATCGCGCACCGCATGTTGCAGCTTGCTGATCGTCTCAGGATTCAGCAAGTGATATTCGCCGCCCACGCGATAGTGGTACGCGCCGCCGATCGCCAGCTCCGTCTCAGACCGCGATGGCGGCTGAAAGGCATACTCATGGCGCATCCGCGCTTCCCTGGCAATGACGCCCAGCCCTACGCCTTCGATACGGGATACCGTGCCGGCGAAGTACTCATCGATCAGTTCTTGATTGAGACCGATGGCTTCAAAGATCTGCGCGCCGCGATAGCTTTGCAGCGTCGACACACCCATCTTCGAAAAGGTCTTGAGCAGCCCCTTATTAATGGCTTTGGTGAAATGCACAACCGCCTTCTCGGCCGTCACGCCCGCAGGCAGCCGGCCGCGACTGTACAGACTCTCCAGCGACTCAATGGCTAAATACGGGTTGATCGCGCTCGCGCCATAGCCGATCAGAAGCGCAAAATGCATCACCTCGCGCGGCTCGCCAGATTCGATAATCAGCGCAACCGAAGTCCGCGTGCCCTCGCGAACTAGCAGATTATGCACCGCCGCGAGCGCCAGCAGGCTTGGGATCGGCGCATAGTGGTCGTCGACCCCGCGGTCGCTGATAATCAGCAAGGTATATCCGTTGCGCACCGCTAGCGACGCACGACGGCAAAGCTCCTCAAGCCCGCGCCGCAGGCCGGCCTCGCCATCTTCGGAGCGAAAGAGCGCGGTCAGCGTGGTCGCAAGCAGATCACCCTTGGAGACGCGACGCAGCTGCTCCAACTCCCGGTTGGTCAACACCGGTTGCGGCAGCTTCAGCGTATGGCAATTGCGCGGCGTCTCTTCCAGAATGTTCCGTTCGGTGCCGATGTAGCTGGTCAGCGACATCACCATCTCTTCGCGGATCGGATCGATCGGCGGATTGGTGACTTGAGCAAACAACTGCTTGAAATAGTTAAAAAGCAACTGCGGCCGATCGGAAAGGCAGGCCAGGGGCGTGTCGGTCCCCATTGAGCCGACCGGCTCTTCGCCCTTCGCAGCCATAGGCGTGAGGATCATCTTCAGATCTTCCTCGGTGTAGCCGAAGGCCCGTTGTCGCGACTGCAGGCTGCCCTTCTCGAGCGCGTGGAAGCGGCCCGGCTCCTCCATCTGCTCGAGCGTAATCTGGTTCTCTTTAATCCACTGCGCGTAAGGCTGGCGCGAGGTCAACTGCAGCTTGATCTCGTCGTCGGAAACAATGCGGCCAGCGATCGTATCTACCAGGAACATCTTGCCCGGCTGCAATCTTCCCTTCTGGCGAACGTTGCTGGCGTCCACGTCGACGACGCCCGCCTCCGATGCCAGCACGACGATTCCATCGTTGGTCACCACATAGCGCCCCGGCCGCAGACCATTGCGGTCCAGCATCGCGCCAATCACCCGGCCATCGGTGAAGGCCATCGCCGCCGGGCCGTCCCACGGCTCCATCAGCGACGCGTGGTATTCGTAAAATGCTCGGCGGTCAGGATCAATGTGCGGATTCCCCGACCAGGCCTCCGGAATCAACATCGCCATCACATGCGGCAGCGATCGTCCCGACTGGAAGAGCAGCTCGACCGCACTGTCAAAGGCCGCCGAATCGCTGCCTCCCTCGGTAACGATGGGAAACAGCTTCTCCATGTCCTCGCCGAAGAGCGGCGATTGCAGCAGCGCCTCGCGTGCCCGCATCCAGTTCACGTTGCCGCGGAGAGTATTGATCTCGCCGTTGTGCGCGATGTAGCGATACGGATGCGCCAGAGGCCAGCTCGGAAACGTGTTCGTCGAAAAACGCTGGTGCACAACGCAGATCGCGCTCTTCACCCGCGTGTCCGCCAGCTCGCCATAGAAATTGGCGATCTGCGGCGCCAGCAGCAGCCCTTTATAGACAATGGTGCGCGAAGAGAGCGACGGAATATAGAAGAAATGGCGGTCCTCCACCTCTTCCAAAACAATCTCGCGCTCAATACGCTTGCGTGTCACATAGAGCTTGCGTTCGAAATGGTCTTCATCCCAGCCGTCAGGTCGGCCGAGAAATACCTGCTGGATATACGGTTGCGTCGCGCGCGCTTCGCGGCCAATCGCGTCGCCATCGCAGGGCGTATCGCGCCAGCCAAGCACTGTGAGGCCTTCCTCGCGGCTGATCCGCTCGACGATGCCCTCGCACTGAAGCCGCTGGCGTTTGCCGACCGGGAAAAAGACCATGCCTACCGCATACGCTCCCGGCTCCGGCAGGGTGAACCCGAGGGCCTGGCACTCGGCAGCAAAGAATTCATGAGGAATCTGAATCAGGATGCCTGCGCCATCCCCAGTCTCAGGGTCGCAACCCGAGGCGCCACGATGCGTCAGCCGAATAAGCACCTCGATGCCCATCTCGATGATCTCGTGGCTCTTGGCGCCGCTTATATTCGCGACGAAGCCCATGCCGCAGTTGTCGTGCTCGTTGCGCGGATCATAGAGACCCTGCGCCGGCGGCAGGCCCGGGATTTTCGAGAAATTCTGCATCGTTTGCTTGTACCGTTTCCGCAACTGTCGAGCTTGTGGTCTAGGTGGTCTTCTTCCCCCGGAATTCCCTGAAAAAACTCGATGAGCGAAGGCAGATTCGCTCATATCAGGGACCCAGTTGTGCATTTGAAATCGAAAACTTGGTGAGTCTCTTAATATAGCAAAAATCTATGCGGCAAAGATAAGGGACTTTCCTTGTTTTTGCGGGAGAACTGCCTGACGTTTACCGATCGCTCAGAAACGAAAGGACCCGCTGGGCGTTGCTTGGCGGGTCCTTTGTTGATCTAACGGAAAATGGAAGGCCAGTTACTGCTGTCGGGCCAGCCAATCCTTCAGATTGCCTTCCTGGTTGCCGCGGAACTCAATGCAGTCGTTTATTTGGTCCACCGCGCGCTTGAGCGCGCGCTCCGACGAAGCCACCTTATGCGTCGAGAAGAATGCGACCACCTGGTCGCGCGAGTCGGCACTGCAGAAGCTACCCGTCGCCGAGACGAACGCGCTCGCGCTCCACTTGGTCAACTGCGCCGTCACCTTGTCCCAGTTCTGTTGCACGTACTGCCACGCGAAATCCCGCGTGTCCCGGCTGCGAAAGGGAGCCGACAAGAGGTGCGGCGAATCCTGATTGCGCACCTTTCCTGACAGCGTGTAATCCAACGCTCGCTTCTCCAACTCTGGGTTCTTGAAATACGCCAGCCGATAGAGCGCGCCTTCCTGCAAGGAGGGGTTGTCAGAGGTCTCATACACCTTCTGCAGCTGGTCAAAGAGTGCCGCATCGCCAGTGATTGCGGCGATCGTGCTCGCTGTCTCGGCCAGAGTGGAATCCACCGAAGTAGGATCGGCAAGATACTTCTCTGTAATCGCGCGGGCCTGCGCAATGACATCCGGGTCTTTCCCAAGCGTCCCAAGTGTGCCAAAGAGCGCGGCGCGGCGTTCTTTCTCTTCGGGTGTGTCGCTGGGCGAGGGCGCGCCAAGCTTGTCGAGTTCCGGCTTAAAGGTCTTTCGTATCCACGCCTCCAACGCGGCTCGCTCGCTCTCAGTCGTTGCCAGCCGTCCGCTGATTGTAGACAGCGGATTCAGCGCCACACTCAACACCGTGCCGCTGTTGTCGTTTTTCACCGCTGCCACCAAATCGAGATACGACCCCACCGGGACTTTGTTGGCCCGCACCTGTGCCCACGCGTCGCCTAACAAGCTGATCCGCTCTTCAGGCGTCAGTCCAGTCTCTACGTTAGAGACGAGCTTGGTATAAACATCCGCCGGATAGGTACTCCGGTAGTAGCCCTTGCCGCCGGCATTCGCAAACAGGAACGGAGCGTCCGGCACATCAAGGCTCTGCTTTTTCGCCGAGAGCACTTCGCATTTGCTCCCTGCAGCGGCCTTGAAGCAAACCGGCAACGTCCAGGTCTCCGGGCCCTCCCCTTTGTCGCTCGGGCTCAGAAAGAATCTCTGCTGGCAGATCTCGACCTTGCCGCCCTGGGATTCTCCGAAGTTCAACCCAGGCACACCCGGCTGCGCGACCAGGCTCTCCATGATCTTGTCCACCGGCTTATGGCTGTTCTCGGTTTGCGCGTTCCAGAAGTCTTCGGCCGTCGCGTTCGCATAGAGATGAGCCGCCAGATAGTTGTGAACGCCCTGGCGGAAGGTCTCTTCGCCAAGATAGTTCTCGACCATCAGCAACATAGCGCCGGCCTTGTTGTACGTGATGCCGTCGAACATCTCGTTGATCTCTTCCGGCGTGTCGGCCTTGGCTCGAATCGTGCGCGTCGTGCGGCCGGCGTCGTAATTCAAAGTGCCGTTGAGGTCCGCGGCAACATCCTGCGGCACATTCCATTCCGGATGCCACGCCGCGATCGGCTTATTCGACATCCACGTCGCAAATCCCTCGTTCAGCCAGATGTTGTTCCACCAGTCCATCGTGACCATGTCGCCGAACCACTGGTGCGCCATCTCATGCGCGACCACCGAAGCCACTCCCTGCTTCCGGCCGTCCGATGCCGTCTTTTCGTCGATCAAAAGGTCGGTCTCGCGATACGTGATGGCTCCGAAGTTCTCCATCGCCCCAGCCTCAAAGTCTGGAATGGCGATCATGTCCAGCTTGGGCATCGGGTACTTGATGTCGAAATAATTGTCGTAATAGTGCAGGATGTACTCGGCCGCGCTCACTGCAAACTTGCCCTGCTCCACCTTGTCGGGAGTCGCACACGCCCGAATCGGCACCCCATCGCTCTCACCCGAAACACACTTGAAGTCGCCAACCAGAAAGGCCACCAGGTAAGTTGACATCTTCGGCGTCGTCGCAAACTTCACCGTATGCTCTCCGACCACCGGCCCCGGCGTGTCCGAAATCATGTTGGTGTTCGAGATGACCGTGTCATCCTTGTCCACCGTAAGCTGAATATCGAACGTCGCCTTGTAAGCCGGCTCATCGAAGCTCGGGAAGGCCCGCCGCGCGTCGGTCGCCTCAAACTGGGTTACCGCATAATTCCGCTTCGCCGTCTTCGAGAGATAAAAGCCGCGCAGTTCGTTGTTCAGAATTCCGGTGTACTCGATCTTCAGCGTCAGCCGGCCGGCAGGAAGAGTCTTCGGGAAGGCCAGCGTGGCCTCCTCCTTCTTCTCATCGGTTGTGACCGTCGCCTTCAGCTCGTTTCCATCGACCGTCGCCGTCACACTCTGGAACTTGATCTCCGCGGCGTTGAGGGTGATCGAGTCGACCGCCTGCGCCAAAGTCAGATCGATCGTCTCGCTGCCCGCAAAGGTCGCGTCTTTAAGATTCGGAATCAACGCCAACGAATAGTGCTCAGGGCGAGCGGCCGTCGGCAACCGTTGCGCCTGTGCGGCAGGGGCAAAAAGTGAAATGCCTGTAAGAGACAAGAACAATGAGAAAATGCCAGCGAAGGCTGGGCGACAGATGTTGGCGCGATTTTTCTTAAACATGAGCTCCTATAACGCAGTCGGCTTCAAATCGCCCGCCGGCAAAGTAACGCTGTAATCCATGCCACGACTTCCCAATCCCTACCGTAGTCCTTACTTCCTAGTCCCTAGTCCCTGGTTCCTACGACTCCCGATAATTCAGCAGCACCAGCCCCACTAGCATCAGGCAAACCGGCCAGACATACGACGCGAACCGCGACTCTTTCTGGTCCGGCAAACGCAACTCCAGCCACCGGCTCCAGCCGGCCGTGGCACCCAGTAACGCAATCGGCGCATGGCTCATCTCCGCCAGCAGCTCTTCTTTGACGTTTCCAATCGAGTGATTGTGAGTCAGCAGCAGGGCGCCGCCGGCTGCACAAAGCAGCGGGAAAATCTTCGCTGCCCAGGGAGCGTGCAATCGGCCCGTTTGAATTCCCCACTCAAATCCTGCGAACCCTACGATCAGTAGCGCGTACAGACGGTGCTGCAAGACATCCGGCGCATACATGCTGGCCCAGAAAGGTCGCGGCCCCAGGGGCCAGCAATCGGGATCGGCCCGCAAGACGATGAACACTGCCAAGGCGACAAAGACCAGCGGCCAGTTGCGCGCCCATCCGGCCTTAGGCAGCTTGCTGATAAGAGCAAAAAGGCCCGCGGCGAGCACGATCAATCCCGACCAGTGATGGTTGTACTCCGACCACGCCTCGTCGTTAGCGTCGCTCGGAGCGTTCGCCCCGCTGAACTGGGTCTCCTTCACCGCCTGGTCGAGCGGCGTTGACGGTGCCAGCGAAGCAAATGCGGGGCTGGTCATTCGCGGCACGATCGGATGGAAGCGCTCGATGATCTCCGGCAGGCTGACCCGATCGTTCGGCAGATCCACCGCTGGCGGCTGCGAGGTCATCGAGGCTGCCGCCAGGACTGCCATAAAAGCGAACCCAATCTCCACCTCACCAAATCGCCGCAGCCGGGTGAGCAGGGCCTGGGGAGCAGTCTCGATGCGACGCACCAGGAAAAAATTCCCAGCTCCCATCGCCATGATCAACAGGACCAGGTAAATCTTGGCCACCATCATCAGGCCGTACGCCGTCCCGTAGAGACCTGCCAATGAACCATTCTCTGAAACGCCCAGGTAAAACCAGGCCATGCCGAAGCCGCCCAGGAGCAGCGCGCCAGCACCGGTCAGCGCCAGCGGAGAGAATCTGCGTAGCATCCGCTGCGCGAGCTCCGGCCGCTCGGCCTGCCGCATGGAGAGCAATAGGAATGGCAGCCCGCCAAGCCAAATCGCTGCGCCCAAATGATGGGACGCCGTGAGAACGGAAAGCACCAGCCGGTCATTTAGCCTCGAAACCGAATGACTCGTGGAGACGATCGCCACCAGCACCAGCAGCGACAATGGCGCGAGCACCAATCCGGCGCGCACTCCGCCGCCGCGCACCCTGGTAAGCGTCGCATAAAGGAAGATGAGAAGCGCCGCGACCGCCGCCACGACCCCCGCCATGAAATAAGGAGCAGCAAAAAGATCGCTCAGCGGAATCGACGAGCTCCCCATAAGAATGGCGCTGTCGACCGCGACATAACAAAGCTCGACGAGGCAAAGGCCAAGAGCTGCCCAGCGGATTCCTCGCCAGCAAGCGCTCAAGCTCGCCTCACCAGCGCGTGACGGCAGGGCAACGACCAGAAGATAGGAAATGCCGCCTATCGTGAGGAGTTCCAGCGCCAGTGTACAGGCGCGCAGAAGCACTGACAGAAGATCAAAGTCGCGCAGAAGCCAGATCAAACGTAAGTCCTTTACCCGGAGCTATGCGTGCAAAACGCCCGGCCCCGTTGGCGCGGCCCCACTCCTTGATCTAGTCTACTTCACCTGAAACGGGATTTCCCCGCGGGTAATATGGCCGTCGACCGCCAACACCTGCCATTGGATGGCATATTTGCCGGGAGCGAGTTGCATGGCATGTGTGGTCAGCGTCTCCGGCTCCGCCTGCTTGTCGATCGCCAGCGGTTTCGACTGCCCATCCGGACCTCGCAGCAGTAGGGTCGATCTTGACCCGTCAACCCGCGAGTTGAACTTCATCGTGATCGGCACATCCGGCCCTTGTATAATCCCATTGATCGCCGGAGAAGACTGCATCAGCACGGCATGAGCCGCGGCCACCCGCGGAATAAGTACCAGCGTCACGGCGATCGACATCATCAAGCCGGCGCGCAAAACATCATAAAAGAGAGACTTAAGGCGCGAATCGTTCATATAGTGTTGGACGAACTTTCTCGAGAAACGACTTGAGAAAATATCACGGATGCTGCACGCTCCGATTGACCGCTGATCTCGGATGCCCGCTTTTCGCCATAAGCAGCAGCGCCGAGCAAAGCCGCCCGGCTCTCGAGGATCACCCGCACCGGCATCCTTTCCAAAAGGTGCTGCATTCGGCCCTTATCGGTAAAAGCCTTCATGAACAAACCATTCCGCATCGTCTTCAATATCTTCGGAGCGATGCCGCCGCCCAGATAAATGCCCCCGTTCGCCAGTATCTTGAGCGCCAGATTTCCCGCCTCCGCGCCATAGGCTGAGACAAACATGTCCAGGGTTTGCACGCACAATTCGTTCGTTCCCTCTTCGCCGACCTCGCCGATGACGGCATTGGGGTCTTCCATCTCCATGCGTTCTTTCAGCCACGCAGGCTCTTCGAGCTTCTTTTCGTCGCGCAGGAAGGAGTAAATATTCTTCAACCCAATGCCCGAAACGACACGCTCAAAGCTCACCCGGCCATCCAATTGCTTCCACAGATAGCGAAGCAACTCAATCTCGGCCTCATTACGCGCCGCGAAGTCGGCATGACCGCCTTCCGATGGAATCGGTACGTGAACCCGACCGTTCCAGACCAAAACAGCCTCCCCCAGTCCAGTGCCCGCCGAAACCAGTCCCCGGTGTCCGATTGCCGCGTGATCGCCCTCGCTGAGCACGCTGATTTGTTCCGGGCTCAACTCCGCAATTCCATATCCGTTCGCTTCAAGATCGTTAATCAGAAAAAGATGCTCAATATTCAGCGAACGCGACAGCTCGCGTGAGTCCAACTCCCACGGCAGGTTGGTCAACTTCAAGCGCCCTTCGCGCACCGGCCCTGGAACGCCAAAACAGGCAGCCGTGACCTGGCTCCCTCTCTCGGTTCCGGCGGTAAGGAACTTCATCACGACCTCTCCCAGGCCGTCGAACTCGTGCGCGGGATATTTCTCGTCCCGAACATGCACGAGCTTGCCTTGCGCAAAATCGTAGAGCGCCAGATGGACCTTGGTGCCGCCTACATCACCGGCCAGGATCATCGCGTGATCTCCAGATGACCGGTGCCATTCGCGTCAGGCGGAGGCAGTTGGGCCGCAGCCGCCTTATCGAGCAACATCAACAGCTGCCCCGACTTCGGCTGTATCACCTGCGACGGCCAAGTCTCCGGATCATATTTACTCCCGAGCACATTGCTCAGCACCTCGGCCTTGTCCGCGCCGCCGATAAGGAAGACAACCTTGCGCCCCTGATTGATCACAGGCGAAGTCAGCGTCACGCGCCAGGTCTCTTTCTGCGGAACATGGTTGGCAATCGCGATGCGTGTCAGCTCATGAATCCCCGCAGTATGCGGAAATAGCGAAGCGGTGTGACCATCCGGCCCCATCCCAAGCGCAACCAAATCGAAGGTCGGCAGCTGGGCGCCCTCCAGCCGAAAGCGCGTGCGTATCGCCGATTCATAGCGCGCCGCCGCCAGCTCCGGATCGAGCTCGCCTTCGATTCGAAAAACATGGTCCGCAGCCAGAGGAACCTTTTCGAGCAGCGCCAGGCGCGTCATCCTGTAATTGCTGTCTTTATCGTCCGGAGGCACACAGCGCTCATCGACCCAGAAGAGATCGGTCTTGTCCCAGGGAAAAACGCCGAACTCAGTTGCCGCCGGATCCGCGAGCATCTCAAAAGTGCGTTTCGGCGTGTTACCGCCGGATATGGCGATTCGCGCGATCCCGCGCGACGCGACTGCCTCCTGCGCCGCCGCGAGCAGCTGTTCCGCCATGGCGCGGGCCAGCGCTTCGCCGTCCGCGTAAATCTTATATGTAACTGCTGTCGTTACAGACATTCGCTCCCGCCCTGAGTGTTGCTCTCTATTCGGTTCAATCGGTCAACAACTGGTCTCACTAAGCGTTGGCGATATGCGCCATCTGCTTTCGTGATACCTAGATCTTTTGCCACTCGCGCCCGTCGCGGCGCAGCAGTTCATTCGCCGCTTCAGGCCCCCAGGCGCCCGCGGGATAATTCGGGAAGTCTTTCGCTGGTGCCTTCTGCCATGCTTCGAGCACGGGCGTGTACAGCGACCAGGTCGCCTCCACTCCATCGCGATGCGCGAAAAGCGTCGCATCGCCGAGCATCGCATCCAGCAGCAGACGCTCATACCCGTTGGCGGAAGAAGTACCAAAGGCGGCGGCGTAGCTGAAGTCCATGATCACCGGACAAACCGACATCCCTGTGCTCGGCACCTTGGCGCCGAAACGCAGAGAAATGCCTTCATCCGGCTGGATACGCATCGTAATCAGGTTTGGATGAATGTCGTCGCACGGCCCGGTTCCCGCGTCGCTAAACAGTCGCATCGGCGGCTGCTTGAAGACGACAGTCACTTCCGTGGTCCGCTTCGCCATACGCTTGCCGGCACGAATATAGAACGGCACACCCGCCCAGCGCCAGTTCTCAATCTCCAGCTTGATCGCGACAAAAGTCTCGGTCACGGACTTGGGATCAACGCGGTCTTCTTCGCGGTAGCCCTTGGCATCCTCTTTGGCAAGTTTCGCCGGCCCGTACTGCCCCCGCACGGTATCTTCGATTGGGATCGGCTTGATGGCCTTCCAGACCTTTACCTTCTCGCCCCGGACCGCGTCGGCCTCGAACGAAACCGGCGGCTCCATCGCCACAAACGAGAGCAATTCCATCACATGGTTCTGGACCACGTCGCGTAATGTTCCGGCTTTCTCATAAAACGGCCCACGTCCCTCGATGCCGATGCTCTCTGCAGCCGTAATCTCGACGTGGTCGATATAGTTGCGGTTCCATACCGGCTCGAAGATCCCATTGGCAAAGCGAAAGACGAGTACGTTCTGCACCGTCTCCTTGCCAAGATAGTGGTCGATGCGGAAGATCTGGTTTTCGTCGAAGACCTTGTTGACGTTGTCGTTCAACTCCCGCGCCGATTCGAGGTCGTGGCCAAAAGGCTTCTCGACGATCGCGCGCACTTGCCCTTTCTTGGGATGGGCCATGCCCTTCGCACCGAGATGATCCAGAATGTCCGCAAAATATTCGGGAGCGGTGGCCAGATAAAAAAGGCGGTTGCCCTGGGTACCTCTTTCTCCGTCGATCCTCTCGAGCAGAGCTTTCAGTTGGTCATAGCCCGCTGCGTCGTCAAAGTTCATTTGGTGGTACTCAACCTTGCTGATGAAATCCTCAAGGTGATCGGCGCCGTCTTTGACGCCCCCAAACTTCAGAATGCCGTCCTTCATATCGGGCGCAAAGGAATCCTGCAATGGGCGACGCGCCACACCGACGATCGAGAATTCATCGGGTAGCAGCCCCGCCTGTTCCAGGTGGAAAAGCGCCGGGAGCAGCTTCCGTTTCGTCAGGTCTCCAGAGGCTCCAAAGATCACAACGACCGTTGGGTCCGGCTTCCGCACATCTCCCTGCGAGGATTTGTGCACATGTTCGGGAGCAATCTTAATTTCTGTCGTAGCCATGACTCTGAAACCTCCGTACTTTCGTTGCGTTTCTTGATAAGCGTCTACGGCTCTCTGCGGCTACCGAGACTCCCCCGACCGGCCTGGCTCGTCGGCCATCTGCTCTGCGGAGTTGCGCACAACCCGCTAGCATCGGAGACTCAGTCGCCGCTCTTCCTCAGTCACTTTCCCGCCAGGGCAGCTTCGCTCTTGCGGACAGATTCGACTAGACCCTTCGCCTTGGCCACCACGTTGTCGACGTTGAAGCCCAGCTTCTCCATCGCGATCGGTCCCGGCGAGGAAGCGCCAAAGCGGTCGAGCCCCAGCACGTCTCCGTGACGCCCGACATACTTCCACCATCCCAATGTCGCGCCCGCCTCGATCGACAGCTTGGGCAGGTGATCGTGGAAGATCGAAGCCTTATACTCCGCCGACTGCTCCTCAAATATCTTCCAGCTCGGCATCGAAACGACCCTTGCCGTAATGCCGGTAGTCTTGAGTGCCGCAGCGGATTTCAGAGCCAGCCAGACTTCGGCCCCGGTCGCCACAATCAGCAGATCGGGCGATTCCCCGCCCTGCTCCACGATGTAAGCGCCATGGCTTACGCCGTCGTAAATATTCAGCTTCTCCGAATCCAGAATCGGCAGGTCCTGCCGCGACAGCGCAAAGAACGACGGGCTTTTGCGTTCCAGAGCCAGCCGCCACGCTGCAGCGGTTTCGTTAGCGTCCGCCGGACGAAAGTCAGTCATGTTCGGCAGCGCCCGCAGCGCCATCAGGTGCTCAATCGGCTGGTGCGTCGGACCATCCTCACCCAGCGCGATCGAGTCGTGGGTATACACGAAGATCGAGTGCGCCTTCATGATCGCCGCCAACCGCAGCGCCGGCTTGCAGTAGTCGCTGAAGGTGAAGAAGGTCGAGCCGTAGGGAATGATCCCCCCATGCACCGCCATGCCGTTCACCGCCGCACACATGGCAAACTCGCGCACCCCAAACCATATGTTGCGTCCGGCCGGATCGACGTGGAAATTGCCCGTGTCTTTCAGAATCGTTTTGGTGGAAGCCGTAAGATCGGCCGCTCCGCCCAGCAGCTCTGGTACCTCTTTGGCGAAGGCGTTCATCACCAGGTTGCCGGCGTTGCGGGTCGCCACCGGCTTGCTGTCCGCCTTCCAGCTCGGCAGGCTCTTCTCCCAACCCTCTTTCAACTTGCCGGCATGGGTGCGCTCAAACTGCTCAGCGAGCTCCGGGTGGTCCTTCTTGTAGCCTGCAAAGAGATCGTTCCATTCTGCCTCATACTTGGCGCCGCGCTCGATTACCGTGTTCCAGTTCTTCTGCGCCTCATCTGGCACGTAGAAAAACTTGTCGCTCGGCCACCCCAGCGTCTCTTTCGTGGCCTTAACATCGGCCGCGCCCATCGCCTCGCCGTGGACCTTATTTGTGCCGGCCTTGGGGCTGCCGTAGCCAATAACCGTCCGCACCGCGATGATCGAGGGCTTATCGGTCACTGCTTTCGCGGCCTCAATGGCTTTCGAGATTGCGTCCAGATCGTTGCCGTCGGCCACCTTCTGCACATGCCAGTGGTAGCCCTCAAAGCGCGTCTCTACGTTTTCGGTGAACGACAGCTCGGTCGGCCCGTCGAGCGAAATCAGGTTGTCGTCATAGAGGAAGATCAGCTTGCCCAGTCCGAGTGTCCCAGCCAGCGATGAGGCCTCATGCGAGATGCCCTCCATCAGGTCGCCGTCGCCGCAGATGCCGTAGGTGTAATGGTCGACCAGATCGTAGCCCGGCTTGTTATAGATCGCCGCGAGATGCTTCTCGGCAATCGCCATGCCCACCGCCTGGCCAAGGCCCTGACCCAGCGGCCCCGTCGTCACCTCGACCCCGTCGGTGTCTCCGTATTCAGGATGCCCCGGCGTATTCGATCCATACTGGCGGAACTGCTCCAGGTCCGCGATCGAGACGTCATACCCGCACAAGTGCAACACGCCGTAGAGCAACGCCGAGGCGTGGCCATTCGACAGCACGAAGCGGTCGCGATTGGTCCACTTCGAGTGCTTCGGGTTATGGCGCATGTACTTGTGAAAGAGCAGGTAGGCGATCGGCGAATCGCCCAGAGGCGCGCCCGGATGTCCACTGTTGGCCTTCTGTACGGCGTCTACCGCGAGAAATCGCAGCGCATTGATCGACAACTGGTCCAGTTCGCTCATAAATTCCCTTCATTCCTCTTCGTCTTGAAGAAAATGCATTTCGGAAAAATCTGTCACAACTGCTGTTACAGGGCCCGTGCGTCGAAAGGAGACTCGCGTGCTCCCTCCCGATTTCCCTCTTGGATGTCCGCCGGCGGTCAATGGCGTCAGTGGGCCGGCAGAATCTCGATGTCGTAGTTCTTACCCTCCCAGCGATTCTCTCCCGGCCAGAACAGGGTAAACGAAATAGGCCCGGTTTGCGTATTCGGTACAACAACATCGGCGAAGGACCCCGGAAATCCAATGTTAGTGCTCTCCTGAGTATCCACATTCGCCCAGTTATCCAAGGTCGATAGAATCCGAAACCGGTTCTCCATCACCACCCGCAGCGTGCCGCCGGCTTTCATCGCCTTGAGCGGCCGGCTCGCCTTGAAGATCTCCGGATTTCCCTGATGGCGGTCCTCGCCGGTGTAGCGCTCTTCGACGATGGATATGCGCTCAAAGACGCGCCCATCGACCGCCGAACGCAGCAGCTTCAGGTACTCGGCATGCGCCCAAACCAGCGGCATCGCCGCCCCGGTCGGCCGGCCAAACTTCATCCCGTCCATCGAAGGCGCGTCCCATATCTGCTCGGGGATCATGCCGCCCTCGGAAGCAAACTGCTCCAGTGCCTTGATGTACAACCCCGGATCGCGCCCCGCCGCGATCTCATAATGACCTCGCTCGCCCGTCATGATCGGCCACGCCCGCCCCTGGCCCCAGCCCAGGAACGGCCCGCCGTCATGTCTTTGGCCGTAGCCGTCGTGGTTATAACGCCGCCAGCACGGCCCCTCGGGCGCGTCCACCTTGAGCGTCTTGTCAATTACCTTCAGCGAATCCACAATCAGCGGATCATGCGCGTCGCGGACCCCATAACGAACCAGTTCCAGGAAACCCCCATCGACAATTTCCCGAGCCTCGAAGTCAGACTTCTCCCCGGGCCCGCGGTTCTGGATGTGAAGCGTCCCTTCCGGCAGGTCCTCTCGGAAATACCGCTCGCCCCTGCGCGGGGGATTAATACGGATATAGTGCCGTTTCACCTCCGCGTCGAGTATCCCGTCGTCGGTGGTTGTCCATTCCTCCAGATGCGCTTCGATCCAGTCGGCGTACTCTTCGATGAATTTCGCCATCTCGTGGGCATGGTTCGCCCGGCAAATGTCCGCTGCACAGATGAGCCCGGAAATCACCGCGGCCAGCGTCGAGGGCGAGTATCCAGCGTTTTCTTCCCAACGCTCCTGCTGGGTGATCGGCGCGTACCTTACCAGAAACGCCGCGGCGCGCTCGACAAAGGGAAAGACATCGAACTTCCCCAGCCCATCCACCTTCCAAAGCCGCCACCCCAGCATGATGGGGAAAGCCACTTCGTCCAGCTGAATTCCCGTCCAGTATGGCGTCCCGTCAACCCAGAAATTCTGTGCGAAGCTGCCATCGGGTTTCTGCGTGCAGGCGAGATAGACCAGCGCACGCATCGCCGTATCGACCCGCCCGCAGGCGAGCAGCGCTGATGCAGTCTGCACCATGTCACGAGTCCAGACCAGGTGATATCCGCCCAGGTCGTCATCGCTCTTATGGTTACCCCATGGAATCGAGGCCGAGGCGATGAACGCTCCCGAATAGGTCTTGTCTTCGTGGGTGAGCAGAATATTGTGGCTGATCTGCAGCAGCGTCCCCTTGTCATGCGATTTCGCCGCAAGCTCCAGAGGACTCGCCGCGCGATGCCACTGCGTGATAAAGCGCTTCAGATGGGATTCAAACGGAGTCGCCAGTGAGGATATGGCCCCCGAAAGCGCCGCATGATGCCCATAGCCAAAGCCAAGGGCGACCGTGAACTCGCGCCGCCCGCCGGCCTGGTGGTTGAGCTGCACCTCGCCCAGCAAGGCAATGTTGCCGTTGAGGGCACTGCCAAACTCCCAATCCATCTTGAAGTTTTGCAGGTCCTGCCATCCATCGCTGGTGCCGACATACCCGCAACTCGCCTTGCGAAAGCCACAGTCGCAAACCATCGAAAGGGAGATTCCGTCACGCCAGGCGATGAACGAGCGCTTACCCGCAATCTCCACCGTTCGCGCCGAATTTCCCGCGCCACCGCCGTTCAGGTGCGGAGCCAGCAGAGCATAGACGTTCAGCTTGCAAAGCACCGACTCATCACCCTCCAGCACCGCATGGACGATCAACACAGGATGATGAGGATTGGAAATGATCTCTTTCGTCAGGGTGTAACGGCCTTCAGGATCGCGGCCAACCGTCCGCACGGCGGGTGAATCGGAATCAACGTAATCAGATTTCGTCTCGATCGACCGCTTCTCTTCTTGAAAATACGTCTCGCCGTCCGAGATCAGGAACTCCATGTCGCGGATCTGAGGCCGGTCGATGGTCGGGAAATACACCTCGTTGAGGATGCCGTGGGAGACCGTGTACCAGACCCGGCTGGACGCCGAATAGGCAGTCCCTACCGTATCTTTGGCCGCCGAGGTCCAGCGCGGTGCGAGCCCCGGCCCGCCAAACGCCGCCCCCGATCCCTCAATCCACTTGTATTCTGCTTCCAGGACAGCCATTCGCTCTTCCACCCCACAGGAAGCCCGCGGCTTCCGCCTTTCAAGATTAACCGCCAAATCTGGTGCGACGGCTGCGGCACACACCCTTTTCCGGATTAAAGTTCGGTCAATTCCTGCTTTGAAGCTCAGCCAGACACTATAGCACTTGGATCAAGCTGGTCTAGTCCAGATGCGTCGCACTGCATCGATCGGCTGGTTCCCCCGAACTCCGCACCTTGTTCCTGCATCCATTACTATCGAGAGCGAAGTATTGCGGGAAGCTTCCCCGCCGGACAGGCACGGTTGTCCGCGCATCCAGCATTGTTGAAGGATTGCCCGCCGCGCCGGGCAGCACACTCGCTGTACGAATCCCAGTAGTACGAACCAAGGAGGAACGCTTTGGCCCACGAAGTCCCACCACTACCCTACGATTACGCCGCCCTGGAGCCCCATATCGATGAAGCCACAATGAAGCTCCACCACGACAAACATCACGCGGCCTACGTCACCAACCTCAACGGGGCCATCGATAAGCATCCCGATCTAGCTAAACATACGGCAGAGGATCTGCTCCGCAACCTCAACAGCGTTCCCGAAGATGTCCGGACCGTCGTCAAAAACAATGGCGGAGGCCACGTCAACCACACCATGTTTTGGGCAATCATGAAGCCCGGCGGAGGCGGCGCGCCCACCGGCAAGATCGCCGACCAGATCACCAAAGACTTTGGCTCCTTCGACGACTTTAAGAAGCAGTTCAACGAGACCGCGGCCAAGCAGTTCGGCTCCGGTTGGGGATGGCTCGTCTACGACGGCAAGCTCAAGATCGTCACCACCCCAAACCAGGACAACCCTCTCTCCTCAGGTCACTACCCGATCCTCGGCAACGACGTCTGGGAGCACGCCTACTACCTGAAGTACAACAATCGCCGCCCGGAATACCTCGCCGCATGGTGGAACGTCGTGAACTGGGACGAAGTCAACAAGCGCTTCGCCGAAGCAACCAAGTAGCTTCAAAGTTTCCCAACTTCACAACTCTGGTACCCCAGGTCTCCGATCTTGAGACCTGGGTTTACCCACATCTTTTCCGCGCGAATCGTGTCTAAACCGTCAGGAACGATTCATGAAACAGACCTTCATTTTTGCTCTCCTCCTTGGCGTCTCGGCTCTTTCGCTCCGGGCCCAGACGAGCCTCCCCGCCGATACCGCCCTCTTCAGCATCAATCAGGGCAACCACAATGTCGGGCGCAGCGATTTCTCCATCCTTCCCGTGAAACAAGGGAGCATTACCACACCGGCAGCCTACACCGTCACTAGCCACGGTTCGTTGAGCCTGCAAAACACAAAGTACAGCTTCTCCGGCAGCGGCAGCCTCGATGGGGATCTTTCCATCCTGCAGGAAAACCTCAACGGAATCGTCAACGGTTCGGCAGTCACCTTCGCCGTCCATCCCAACGGCGTAAATTTCGTCATCGAAATATCCGCCGACGGCCGAAGCTATCGAAACTCGCTCCATCGTCCCGGTCTAACGGTCTTTTGTCCCGATTTCGATCTGGCCGCTTACGACATCCTCTTGAATCTCGCCGCCCGCCACCCCGCCACACCCATCTCGGCATTGATCCCCAAGCAGACCGGCATCATAAGCGCCGCAACGCTCGCTCCCCAAGCCGATGTTCAGGGAACGCTCAACGGCAAGCCGCTCACCCTCCACCACACCTCGCTCACCATAGGGTCGGTAGTAAGCGAACTCTATTATGCCTCCGACAATCGAATCCTCGAGGTGGACATCCCAAGCCAGACCTTCGCCGTCGTCCGCGACAATTTCCAGTTGCAACCACCGCCTCCGCCGCCCGCAACTGACACGACTCCCAGTAATCAACCGCAGTAGCGCCGACGCCACTAGCCATCCGCCCGGGGTCACGCCTGCGCGATATGCTCAGGCTGCAAACCCATGCCGATGAATCTTCCCGTCAGCTGCTGGAAACCAGGGATCTGCGTCACAATCCGCAACAGCAAAGGCGCTGTAAGCGGGCCGGGATTGTGCAGTACCCGATTCAGAATCCGGTGCGCAAACAACTGCACACGCTGAGTATTGCGGACAGCGCCCTCGCGATGATGCTGAACGCGCTCGAGATCGTAAACCGACAGTCCGCTTGACCGTAGCGGCTCCGCAAGAATATTGGCGCTCGCGACCGCGTCCTGCAACGCGATGTTGATGCCGATTCCACCCACCGGCGACATGGCATGAGCGGCATCGCCAATGCACAGAAGCCCCGGCGAACACCACCGTTCCAAATGATTCACCTGAATGGTGAGCAGCTTCACCTTCTCCCAGGCATCGATCTCACCGGTCCGTCCGGCCAGGAACGGAACGATTCGCTCCAGACCCTCTCGAAACGCCGGAAGGCCCATTTGTTGAACTGTCGGAAAGCTCCCCTTCGCAATCAGATATCCCACTTGAAAGTAATCGTTGCGGTTGATCAGGATCACGAAACGGCCAAAGTTGACGTACCCCAGCGCGTTTTCAGGATCCGACGATTGCCGCGCGATTCGAAACCAGAGAATATCGATCGGCACGCCATCGTCCACGAGCGGAAGATGACCGGCACTGCGAGACATGGCATGCCTGCCATCGCAACCCACCGTAAGATCCGCAGGAATCTCAACCTCACCGTCCGGAGTTTTCGTTCGAACCCCAACCGTGACGCAATCTTTCACCACAAGCCCAGTCGCTTCCCAACCCATCTTGAGAGTGAAGTTGGGGTACCGCGCAGCCTCATCGGCAAGAAAGTTGAGAAAATCCCACTGTGGCATCAAGACAATGAACTTGGCACGGGTAGGCAGGTGCGAGAATTCCGACATTGAAACTTTGGAACCGCCCACAATCGCAGACAGTCCATTCACCTGCGAATGAGGCAGCTCAAGGAACTTCTCGAGAAGGCCAAGCTCGTGAAGCAGTTGAAGCGTTGAAGGATGGATCGTATCTCCGCGGAAGTCGCGGAAAAAATCAGTATGCTTCTCAAGCACAGTAACCGGAAGACCCGCCCGCGCAAGCAGAAGGCCAAGCATGATGCCGGCGGGCCCGCCGCCAATAATACAGGTGCTCTGCATGGAAGCGACTTTAGCAGAATCCGTGACGCTGTAGGCACGAAAGGGCAAGTCGGTAGTCGGTCATTTTGAATCCGCAGACTCTGCTAGTCTTCTGCGCAGAGATCGATACACGTTTTAGGACATGTATGCAGAGGCGAACAGGCGTAACCACAATTTGTTCATCACGCCGCTAGGCCTACCATACTAATCCACCGCCACAACCATACCCCGCCCCAGCAACAGCTCAGCACGGTCAAAGAACGCCCGGTCCGCCCCAACCGTAACCCCCGCTGGCTCCAGGACAACCACATACTCCCCAGCCTGCTCCATATTGAACATCACCCGTCCTGGCCCCGGAGACTCACCAATCATTGCCTTCAAATCAGCCAGTGTAGCTTCGCTCGCCCGGTCAAGCGCCACGCGGATCTTCACATTCTGCGGCAGCCGCACCTTCACGTCCTCCAGCGCCTGAATCGAAGACACCGCCAGCTTCGGCGCGGCCTCTTCCTCCGCGCGAAGCTGGCCCCGCACCAGCACCGGAACCTCGATCTTCAGGTTCGCCGCCAACTTCTCATAGTCCTTCGGAAAACAGATCAGGTCGATCTTGCCGACGGTGTCTTCCAGCGAAGCCTGCGCATAAAGCTCGCCCGACCGCTTCGACTTCGCCACCTTCAACCCGACAATCACGCCGGCTATCGAAATCTCATTCTCAATCGAAGGCTGACCGCGACGGAAGCTCGTCGGCGCAGGCTTCATCTCCAGCGCCGTTGCTGTATCGACAACACCCGGCAGGTTACGCAGCTTCTCCGCATACTTGTCCAAAGGATGACCGGAGACAAAATAGCCCAACACTTCTTTCTCACTTTGCAGCCGCAGATTTTCATCCCAGTCAGGGATATTCGGCAGATCGTTCGCTGCTCGCGCAGGGGATGGCTCCTCATCAAAGATGCCGAACAACCCATGCTGCCCCGCAGCGAAGTCGCGTTGCGCTTTCTGCGCCCGCTCCATCGCCTTGTCGGCAGCCGCAATCAGCTGCGAACGCCGTCCCAGCGAATCCAGCGCCCCCGCCTTAATCAGCGACTCGAGCACGCGCTTATTCATCAGGCGGAGATCGACCTTCTCGCAAAATTCCCAATACGACGCGAAAGTCTTACCCTCGGCCTCAAGCGCGGCGCGTGCTGCGAGGATCGAGTCTATTGCATTGCGCCCAACGTTCTTGATCGCCGTCAACCCAAAGCGGATCGCTTTCCCATGCGGAGTAAAGTCCGCACCGCTGAACAACACATCCGGAGGCTCGACCGCAATGCCCATCTCGCGGCATTCCTTGATGTACTTGACCACATTCTCCGGCTTCGAAATTTCCGAACTCAGCAGAGCCGACATAAACTCGATCGGGTAATACGTCTTCAGATAAGCCGTCTGGAATGCCAACAACGCATAGGCAGCCGAGTGGGATTTATTAAATCCGTAGCCCGCGAACTGCTCCATCAGATCGAAAATATGTGTGATCTTGTCCTTGCGATGACCTTTTGCAACCGCTCCAGTTACAAATCGATCGCGCTGCAGGGCCATTTCCTCCGCGTTCTTCTTACCCATCGCGCGGCGCAGCAGATCGGCGTCGCCCAGCGAGTAGCCGGCAAGCTCGTTGGCGATCTGCATCACCTGTTCCTGGTAAACGATCACGCCGAGCGTCTCTTTGAGGATCACCTCAAGCTGGGGAAGCTCGTACTCCACCTTGCGCCGTCCCCACTTGCGCTCGATGAAGTCGTCAATCATCCCGCCCTGAATTGGCCCCGGACGATACAACGCATTCAAAGCAGTCAGATCCTCAACCGAAGTCGGTTTATAGCGGCGCAGCACATCCCGCATCCCGCCCGACTCGAACTGAAAGATCCCCGAGGTCAGCGCCTTGTGAAAGACCTGCTCATAAGTCCGCTGGTCTTCCAGTGGAATCGTCTCCAGATCGAGCACGACATCCTGATTCGACTTGATCAGCTTCAGACAATCGTCAATCACCGTCAGGGTCGTCAGTCCCAGGAAATCCATCTTCAGCAGGCCAAGCTTCTCGATGGCCTTCATGTCATAAGAGGTGACGACTTCGTCGTTCTTGCTGCGGCTAAGCGGAACTAAATCAGTCAGCGGACGAGGCGCAATCACCACGCCGGCCGCATGAACGCCCGCCCCGCGCACCAGCCCCTCCAGCTTCCTCGCGGTGTCGATCAGCTCGCGTGTCTGCGGGTCTTTGTCGTAGGCCTCCTGCAGAGGCGGCGAATCTTTCAGCGCCTGCTCAATCGTCACACCAATGGTTGTCGGGATCATCTTCGCGATGCGGTCCACATCGCCATAAGGCAGATCGAGCGCCCGGCCAACATCTTTGATCGCCGCCTTCGCCGCCATAGTGTTAAAGGTGATGATCTGCGCTACCTGCTCCCGGCCATACTTGCCGGTCACATACTCAATCACCTCGCCGCGCCGATTCATATCGAAATCAATGTCGATATCCGGCAGCGAGACTCGCTCTGGATTTAGAAAGCGCTCAAAGAGCAACACGTTCTGCAGCGGATCGATGTTCGTAATCTCCATCACATACGAGACCAGCGAACCCGCCGCCGAACCACGCCCCGGCCCAACAGGAATGTCATGATCGCGCGCGTACTTGATGAAATCCCAGACAATCAGAAAATAGCCGGCGAACTTCATCGCCTTGATGCAATCGATCTCCCGCTCCAGCCGCGCCTCATAATCCGAAATCGGAAAACGCAGTAGTCCGCGCTCTTTTAAGTGGCGGATCGAGGTATCCAGCCGCTTCTTGAAGCCTTCCCGGCAGACCTCTTCAAAGTAGCTGTCCACCGTATGCCACAGGGGCACCGCAAACTCAGGAAAAGGATTATCAACCTTGTTGATCTTGAGCGAACACCGCTCCGCAAACTGCATCGTCCGGCTGACCACTTGCGGAGCGTGCGAGAAAAGCTTCTCCATCTGCGCTGCCGACTTAACAAAAAACTGGTCGGAATCAAACTTGAACCGTTTCGGGTCATGAATCGACCCAGCCGTCTGAACGCACAACAGCACCTCGTGCGCATGATGGTCGTCTTCGCAAAGATAGTGGCTGTCATTCGTCGCAATGAGTGGGATATTCAGCTCGCTCTCCAGCTTGAACAGATCGGCATGGATCTTCTTCTCCAGCTCCAGTCCCTGGTCCTGGATCTCGAGGAAGAAATTCCCTTTGCCAAAGATGTCCTGATACTCGCTGGCGGTGTGCCGCGCCTCGTGGTAGTTCCCAGCAATCAGCTCCTGGCAGAGTTCTCCCGCCAGGCAGCCCGAAAACCCCACTAGCCCACCGGCATGCTCGGCCAAATATTTCTTGCTGACCCGCGGCTTCCGATAAAAGCCATGCAACGACGCCTCAGAGGTAATCCGAACAAGGTTCCGATAGCCCTCTTCATTTTCAGCCAACACCAGCAGATGGTTATAGTCATCGCCCTGCGGATCGGCGCGATGGTCGTCCTTCTGGCAGATGTAAAGCTCACAACCAAGAATCGGCTTGATCCCGCGCTTCTTCGCCGCCTCAAAAAAGTGAACGGCCCCATAAATATTCCCGTGATCGGTGATCGCCACCGCCTGCTGGCCGATGTCGGCAACATGGTTGACCAGTTTTTCGACGTCGCAGGCGCCGTCCAGAAGCGAATAATCCGTATGCAGGTGAAGATGAGTGAATTCAGCCATCGCGCTGCTCTGATTTTAGAGCGGCACCGGCCTCTCTTCACCCAGCTCAAAGCAAGCCCGAAAGGAAGTTGAGGAAAACCCGTCCACAACCTGGCACATGGGGACAGGCCACTCTCACTTCACCTGAAAAATCAGAAAGTAATCCTGACCGTCCGCCTTGGTGAAATCGTAGGAACCCACCAGCTTGAACCCAGCCTCACTCATCTCCCGCTTCACCACGTCACTGTTCAAACCATGGTCCGTCCCGTTGCCGTTCCGATCGATAATGCCAATCTTCGCTCCCGGCCTCAGCGCCGGCTTCAAACTCGCCAATAGCACCAGCGGATGCGCAATTTCGTGATAGACCTTCAGCATCAGCACCGCATCGATCGACTCCGGAGGCAGCTTCAGGTCATCCGGTGTACCCAGCACAGTGCGAACGTTGGTCAGCTTCTCCTTCTGAATCCGCTGATCAATGTACTGGATCGCCTGCGGATTAATGTCCTCCGCATACACCGCCCCGGTCGAACCCACCCTCGCCGAGGCCCGCACCGTAAACCACCCTGAGCCCGCCCCAATGTCAGCGACGCCCGAACCATGCCGAATGCCAAGCAGGTCCATCACCCGTTGAATCTGCAGCCGCTCATCCCGGCCAGGAGCCTCGAAGATTGATAGGTCACCGCTGTAGGGGGTGCTGGTTGCACGCTGGCTCTGTTGGCTCTGCGCGCGGCCAGGAACGCAGCTCGACAGTACCAGCAAAAAGGCGATGACAGAGACGAGACCGCGATACAGCTTCCTAAACCTCATGTATCCAGAATGCCCTATGTGCAGCGCGCAATGCCCGGCGGGTGCGCCATGCGTTTGCTCCAATGAACAACTTGGGACCGACAGCCTACCTTCCGCCCGAACCACCCGAGCTCCGCTGCGACACTTCGCGATACTCCTCAAGCAGTTGCTGCCGATTGCCGCGAAGGTCTTCACCCGACCTCACATCCGGATACGGCTTCGACCCCATCGTCCCTACCCACAGAATATGGTTGAACTTCACAGTATCCAAATGATCTTCAACCGAGAAATCCATTCCCTTGCACTGCTCGGCCCACCACGCGGCATCATGCATCGGAATCGGTGGTGCCTCCAATGCAGCCTGCGAGAACCTCTCCACCGGAATCGGCAGCCCCGTCTTTGCCAAATAAGCCGAAGGCGTCGCCGTATAGTCCCACTCCGCCTGCTTCGCATCGAAGGCGTCGAGCATCGGCATCGCGTGGGCATCATTCAGGTTCAGCGGCTTGATTCTGAGGATCTCCTCGATCGTACGCACCATGCTGACTGTGTTATAGCGGGTCGAATCGACAACACCGTGCTTCACATAAGGGCCAACGATAAACGCAGTGCTCCGGTGCGCATCCACATGGTCGCCACCATCCTGAGCATCGTCTTCGATCACAAAGACGAGCGTGTTGTCTTTATACCGGCTATGCGCGATCGTCTCGATCAGCAGGCCAACCGCATAGTCGTTGTCCGCGATCTGCAGCTCCGGAGTATTCACCGCCTTGATCGCCGTGGCATAGTCGCCAAAATGGTCATGCATGATTCTAACCAGCGACAGGTTGGGTAGTCTCCCATCCTTCTCATACTGCGCGAACTCGCGACTCCACTCGACAAAGCGGTAATAGTCCGGAAAAGAGTTATCAAATCCGCGGAAGTACCTATCGCTGTACTTAGCCAGGACGGCGCTCGTTGAATAAGCGACCTGTAAGTGGCTCGCAAATGGATCAGTCTCTTCCGGAATCTCATATTTCTTCTTCGAGGCAGGCAGATTGTACCTCGCAAGATCGACAAAGAATCCATAGTTGCGCAGTGTCAATCCTGCCCTCAACGCTCCGTTCCAGAGATAACCCTCTCCCTTTTCGTCGTCGTCACCGTCCGGCGCCGCGATGTCAGCGGTTCCCGGTAACACGTTGGGATCGTCGCCGCCCAGCGGATTTGCCTTGGCGCGCTCCTTGACATCGCCGATCCCGGTATTCAGATTGCGATTTGTACCCTCGGCGTCATTGCTCAAGCCGCGATCCGCATAGTTGACCGGAATCTCCTTCTCAATAGTGTCCGTCGTCCTCGCAGAGGTCGACCAGGGCCAGCCATCGCCACTTACATCCGAGGCGTCATAGAAGTTATCGAAATCGACGAACTTACTCGCAATCGCGTGGAAGTTAGGCGTAGTCTTCTCCGGAAACTGGGTAATACTTGGATCGCCATTGCCCACCGGAAGGTCGCCCAGCACCTGATCGTAAGTCCGGTTCTCTTTAATGATGTAAATCACATGGCGGATCTTCGACCGCAGCACCGCCAGCGTCGCCTTTTGCTCGTCAGTCAGCGAAGGAGCGGCCATATGGTCGTTACCCACAAGAGCGGTCTTCGTGAGAGACGCCAGCTCCGCATCCGTCGGCACCGGAAGCGTCTGGAAGCCGGCCTTGGTCAACTGCCAGGTGTATTCGTTCGAAGCCCGGCAGGCGATCTTCTGTTCATCGGTGATCGTATGGCAGTCTTTCGGGTTCGGCCCAGTCGCGCTCTTGCCATTCACGACATAGAGCATCGAGCCATCAGCATTAGTGCTGATCGAGTTCGGATAGAAGCCGGTCGGAATCAACCCAGTGACGGCGCTCTTGCTTAAGTCATCGGCCAGTCTCACCACCGCCACGGCGTTCTCGCCGCCATTGGTGACGTAGAGCGTCTTCTCATCAGGCGAAAGCGTCACACTGTTCGGGTTTGCCCCGTAATACCGCTCAGTATTCGGATACAGCTCGACTGGAGCTGTGACTTTGACGTTAGCGACGATCTTGTTCGTCGCCGTGTCAATGACCGCGACCGTATCGCTGTTATCCTGCGCGACAAACAAGCGGCTCTGCCTTCTGTTAAGAGTGCACCGGTTCGGTTGCCCGGTAAGCTTGATGCGCTGGATCAGCGCAGGTGCGCCCTTGAGCGAGACCACATCGATCTCACGATCACGAATGCTCGACACATACGCAGTCTCGTTTCCCTTGATCTGCACCCAGTAGGGAAATTCCCCGCCAGGAACTCCGGTCGCCTTCTTCGGATCGATCACCCCCGGCCGTAAATCCAGTTCGCTGCTCCTGGCCCAGCCGTTTTCGCCTTTTCTGATAAGGCTGATCGAGTCGTTCTCGAAGTTCGCCACTACGATCGTCTTGCCGTCGCCGGAAACCGCCAACCCCGCCGCTTCGGGCTTCGTCTCCAGACCGATTCCGCCATAATTGCCGTTGTCTTTGTCGACTTTGGCCAAGTGTCCAAGCGAGATTGGATTGCCTTTCTCGGCCCAGCTGCCCTCGGCTAAAGCAAAAATGTGGACGTTGTCATCGTCGCCGCCGGAAATATAGAACTCCGTCCCGTCCGGGCTGAATGCAATCCCGCTATAGGTATTCGGGACAGCTATCGCTTGCTTTTGCACCGGCGTCGACGACGAGATGTCAAAGACGAAGACCCACTCGCTCGAGGCATCCGGGTTCGTCTTGCCGCGCTTTGGCCCATCCGGATAACCCCATAGATTGAAGCCGCTGGTAAGAATCACCAGCGTCTTCCTATCCGGACTGACAACGGTGGTGACCGCCTGTCCGACGGTGTAATCCGGAGCACTAGCGACCCGCGGATTCAGCGCCTGATAAGTCGCGCCGCGCGGAGCCAGCGGCGTAATCGTCTGGTTCGTACTGAGGATCTGCGGCTGCCCCGAATTCAATTGCGCTAAGGTGAAAGAAGGGAGCGTAAGCGCGCTTGCAGCAAAGCCCAGCAAGATGCGGGTCCGGTTCATGGAGTCTCCCAGAGTCGAGACTGTCGATCTCGATTCAAGTTTCGCACTAACTCGGATTCATTGCCCGTTCACGCTGGCCACCGGAGTTCCCCGCCCAGTCAGCTCTCGAATCAGGTCAACCTCGTGCTGCCGGTACGGAGTGTCGTCCTGTCGAAAGACCTCGTGAAACCATACCGTAGGCTGGACAAGCACATAAGGCCGCTGCCATGAGTCCCACGGTAAATAGGTCTGCGTCTTACCCGCGACCAGTCCCCAGTTGATTGCGCCAACGTTATATTTCTTCGCGATCGGCAGGCTATTGTCGAAGGTGCTCCCCGCCCCGCGAGCCATATATTCGGTGCAGATGATCGGCCGGTGATACATCTGCAACTGTTTGATCCGCGCCTCAAAACCCTCTGGCCATTCGTAGTTGTGGAAGGTGATAATGTCCGATTCCTCAAGCTGAATCTTCGTCATCGGGCTCTCCTTATCGGGATTCACCCAATCCCCTTGCCACACACCACTCGTCAGCGGCTGCGTCGGATGCATTTCACGCGCCCACGCAAATGCCTTCGGCAGCAATGCGCCCACCAGCTCCGCCTTGCTCTTCGCTCCCTTCACCGGATACGAAGACTCATTACCGTTATCTGGCTCGTTCCAGATGTCCCATCCCAGCACGCGATCGTCGCTCGCAAAAGCGCCGACCACTCCCTGGACGTAGGCCTTCAGCTTCGGCTCATACGCCGGGTCCATGATGCCCTTGGCGCCTGGGCTCTGCACCCATCCCGAGTTGTGCACCCCGGGAATCGGCGGATGCTGCGGGCCTAGCTTCGGATACGGGTCCCAGCACGAATCAAAGAGCACCAGCAATGGACGAATATGGTGCTTCGCCGCGATGGCGAGGAACTGGTCGAGTCGCTGCGTAAACCCCTTCGGGTCCTGCTCCCAAAGCTGGTCTTGCAGAAAGACGCGCATCGTGTTCATGCCGATGCTCTCGCCCAGCCCCAGCTCTTTGTCGTTCAAGGCCGGATTGAAGGTCGCCGCCTGAAACATCTCCAGCTGATTGATCGCATCAGACGGAACATAGTTCGCGCCCACCAGCCACGGCTGCTGCGCGTACCATGCGTTGGCCTTCTCTTCCGGCCAGCGCTGCGCCTGCGCGGAAGTGGCGAGGAATATCAACAACAAGCCGGCGACGATCGTCCCGGCGATCGAAGTTTTGGCCTCGCATGTCTTGAATGGATTGCATTCGCCTTCGCTCATGTGGCTCACAACAAGTGGTCCCTTCCGAATTCCGACCCCGCCTGCTCATACCGTACAACTAGAAATGATCTACGATGCTCTATAGACCCAGCGCACTGCAGCAACCAAGAATGTACTTGAACCCTCACGAGCACGCAATTTCTATGTCGAAGCGATCTGTATGCTGAGCCTCTACCAACGATTGGTTGTCGGTTGTTTGCTCCTGGTCGCAATCGTCCTCGGCATGACGTTCTACGTGAGGAGTTCTCTGCGCAACATGGCCGCGAGCGACACCGCCATCGTGGCCCACGCCGCAAGCGGCCGGCGGGATGCCCAGCGCATTGCCGACGAAGAGGTGACCTGGGGCAACCATCTTCTGACCACAATCGAGGTCTGCGCCCTCTTCGCTCTCATCCTCGCTCCGGTCACCGTCTATTCCGTCATCCAGCCCTTGCGCGAGGTCGCGAAAAGCGCACATCGCATCGGTCAGGGAGACCTCAATGCCCGCATCGAGTGGCGTTCCCGCGACGATCTCGGCGCCATCGCGACTGAGGTCAACCGCCTTGTCGTGCGCATCCGCGACCTGCGCGAGACCGAGACCGGCCGCAAGCAGATGGAACACCAGTTGAGCGACGCGGTGCTGCAGTCGATCTTTGAGCCGATCATCGTCACCGATGGCAAAGGTCAGCTCCTCAAACTCAACCAGGCGGCCATTGAACTGCTCGGTGAGGTCGCCGCCGGCGATCGCATGGCGCTCACCAACACGCCCGGCGGCGACAAGATACTGAAGGCGGTGCGCGACGCCGTCTCCATGCAGCGCGCCGTCGCAAATGAAGGCGAGGCCGCGCTTCTCCCCATGCGCATCGGCGAGGCGCAGCGCAGTTATCGCCTGCGAACCACCCCCATGCGTGACGAAGACGGCAAGCTTCTAGGCGCCGTCACTGTGCTCGAAGACGTCACCCAGATGCAGGAGGTCGACCGCTTCAAGAGCCGCTTCATCTCGGTCGCCTCGCAAAAACTGCGCGACCCATTGCAGAGAATACGTCTCAGCCTCTACACCCTCGCCAAAGGCTTCGGCGGTGAACTGAAACCTCTCCAGGCCGATCTGTTGCAAGGCGCCGAAGAAGAGGCCGAGGCGCTCAACGACCTCATGTCCGACCTTATTGACGTCGCCGAGCTCGACACCGGCCGCCGGGAACTCAAGATCGAGCGGCTGCGGCCTATCGATATCTTGCAAGATGCCCATGATCGCTGGATCGAAGAGGCCTGCGCCAAGCGCATCGAGATCGAGGTGCGCGCCTTCTCCGATCTCTCCCACGTCAACGCCGACCGCCGCGCGCTGCGCAGCATCTTTGACAATCTGCTGAGCAACGCGATTCGCTACACACCCACTGGAGGCTCGATCCTCCTTCGTGCCGAGGAAATCAAAGACCGCGTCCAGTTCTTCGTTCGCGACAGCGGCCGCGGCATCGAGGCCGAACGCCTGCCCAGAATATTTGGCCGCTTCGATACCTCCGGCGAAGCCAGCGATGGCTCCGGACTCGGCCTGGCGCTCGTTCGCCGCCTCGTCGAGGCTCTCGGCGGCCAGGTCGCCGTCGAGAGCCGACTCGGCGCTGGCACCACTTTCAGCTTTACTGTCCCCATGTCCACTGTGCAGCCCACGCGTCATCCCGTGGAGGTTGGCTGATGCCCCCGCCAACTTCTGACCCCGGCACGAACGCAGCATCGCCGCTAGATCCGCCCGAACCTCATCAGATCACGCTCAGTGAGCCCGGTGAGACTATCGCTTCCGAACCCGCCAATCTGCGCATTTATCTCGGCGCTGCGCCCGGCGTGGGCAAGACCTTCCAGATGCTCGAGACTGCCCACCTTATGCGCCAACAGGGCATTGACGTCGTCATCGGACTCATCGAAACACATGGCCGCGCCGACACCGCGGCCATGATCAAAGATCTTGAGGTCATTCCCCTCAAAGAGGTTCCCTACCGCTCCGTCATCCTCCGCGAGATGGACCTCGACGCGGTGCTCAAGCGTCATCCCCACACTGTCATTGTCGATGAGCTGGCGCACACCAACATCCCCGGCTCTCGCAATCGCAAGCGCTATGAAGACGTGCTCGAGTTGCTCGACGCAGGCATCAACGTCATGACCGCCGTCAATGTCCAACACCTCGAAACGTTGAATGACGCCGTTGCGCGCTCGGCAAGCACAGTCATCCGCGAGACCGTGCCCGACAGCCTGCTCAAGCGAGCCGACGAAATCGTCAACGTCGACGTGACCGTCGAAGAACTTCGCGACCGTCTGCGTCAGGGCAAGATCTACGCTCCCGAAAAAGTCGAGCAATCGCTCGCGAATTTTTTCCGCAAAGGCAATCTCAACATGCTCCGCGAACTGGCTCTCCGCACCACCGCTGAACGGGTCGGAGAAGCGGCGTCACTGTACCGCCGCAATCAGGGTTTGGAGCAGGCTCCGATACCCGAGAAGGTAATGGTCTGCCTTTCCGAACGCCCCGGCGCCGAACGCCTGCTGCGCGTGGGCGCGCGCATCGCCGGCCGGCTCGCCACCAATTGGTACGCCGTTTACGTCGAGCCACCCGACCATGACAAGCGCCACGGCGACCCCGAAGCCTTCCAGCGCATGGAAGAGTACCTCAAGCTCGCCCGCGACCTCGGCGCGAAGACAATCCTGCTCAAAAGCAAACGAGTCGCCGACGCACTCATCGCCTTCGCCCAGCAGGAGAGCATCTCCCACGTCGTCTTCGGCCAGTCGGCGCGCTCTCGCTTCGACATTCTATTGCGCGGATCGGTGCTCAACCGCTTCCTTTCCGAGGTCCGCGACGTCACCGTCCAGGTTGTCCCGATGAGCAAAATCAAGCGCTGATCCCAGAGCCTGCCAATCGTGTGCCCCTTCATACGGGGTCCCCGGCGACGGGTCTTCGTCGCTGGGGTGTGAAGGCCGCCGTTGGCTTGAATGGGATCGCAATGCCCCCGTTGCTCCGCACCACGCGGCGAGATGTTTTAATAGGTTGGATCGAATCCAGTTTCGGAGTTCTTCTCCAATGCGCAAGCATCACTTACTCTTCTTGGCCATCGCCGCCATCGTTCTCACCGCATCCGCGCAGACTTCAGGATGGCCGCCTCCAGCCAATCTCACCACCATCCCCCTCTGGCCAAACGGAGCGCCCGGTGCTCCACCGGCCCATCCCGGTGGGGAAGCAGACATGACCACAGCCAAAGACAATCTCATCGCCGGCAAGCCACTAATCCGGCTCGGCAATGTCTCCGTGCCGACGCTCACCGTCTATCCGCCTAAAACGCCCAACACTGGCGCCGCGATAGTCGTCTTTCCCGGAGGCGGCTATAACATCCTCGCCATCGATCTCGAAGGCACCGAAGTCTGCGACTGGCTCAACTCCGCTGGCATCACCTGCGTGCTCGTGAAGTATCGCGTCCCCGGCACCGGCCCCTATCCCAAGTCCGACGCCGCGCTCCAGGATGCCCAGCGCGCCATGGGCATCGTCCGCGAGCACGCCGCCGAATGGCACATCGATCCCAAACGAATCGGCGTCCTCGGCTTCTCCGCCGGCGCCCATCTTTCGGCAGCTATCAGCACTCACTATGACAAGCGCTTGTACGACGCCGTCGACGCCGCCGATCAGCTCAGCTGCCGCCCCGATTTCGCGCTGATCATCTATCCCGGCTACCTCGCGCTCGCCGATAAAGACTTCGCGCCCAACCCCGAGATCAACCCCACCGCCGACACCCCGCCCACCTTCATCGTCCAGGCCGAAGACGACCCGGTTCATGTCGAAAATGCCACCGTCTATTTCCTCCAGCTCAAGAAAGCAAAGGTCCCTGCAGAGCTACACATCTATGCCGAAGGCGGCCACGGCTACGGCCTTCGTCCCACCAAGCTCCCAGTGACAACATGGCCGCAAACAGCACAGATATGGCTGCACACGATCGGAATTCTACCGCCTCAATAGCAACAAAAGCCGGCTCGAACTCTACTCGTAGCGAAGCGCCACAATCGGATCGATCCGCGTCGCTCGCCGCGCCGGGAAATACGCAGCAATCAGAGTGACAATTGCGATCACGCTCACGGCGGCGATTAGCGTAGATGGGTCCCACGGGCTCAGTCCAAACAAGCCCGCCTGGATCGCACGGCTCGCCGCCAGCGTCGCCGGCACCCCGAGCGCCACGCCAATACCAAGCAAAATCAGCGATTGCCGCAGCACAAGCCAAAGCACCTCGCCCGTGCCAGCGCCAAGAGCGATGCGAACACCAATCTCATTCGTCCGCCGCACCACGCTATAAGTCATCACTCCATACAAGCCAATAGCGCACAACGCAACAGCCAGAACCGAGAAGAACCCCGAGAGCTGCGAAACCAACCTCTGCTGATTGATCAGGCTATCGAGCAATTCGCTGATCGACTGCATATCGAGGATCGGCAGGTTCGGATCAATCTCCCCTAACGCTGCACGCACCTCGCCTGCAATCGCGTTCGGATCACCGGCCGTCTGCACCTGCAGAAAAAACGCATACTGGTCGTCTTCGGTAAGCTGCATCACCGCAAGATAGGCCATCGGATCATGCTCTTCGCCCGCATGGTTATAAGTCGCATCGCGAACGACGCCGACAATCTGCCAAGTACCCTTCACGCTCGGATCGCCGACCGTAAAGCTATGCCCAATCGCATCCCCGTGCGGGAAATACTTATCAGCCAGCGTCTGGTTGACGACCACCGCCTTAGTAGAAGTCGCCGTGTCTTCGGCGCCAATCGTCCGCCCTCGCAGCAGCGGAATCCCCAGCGTTTCAAAATAGCCGGGCGACACTCGATTGAGCAGCGTGCTCACGTCCTCATTCTCTTTAACGGGCCGTCCCAAAATCGTGATCGGCGAACCCCAGTTGCCATGCCACATCGGTGGCCCACCTGAGAGGGCCGCCGAGCGAACGCCAGGAAGCGCATCGATCCGGCCCAGTATCCGGTCATACAACGCGTTCAGCTGCTCCGGCTTATAGCCGGCAAACTTCGGACTCGTTGTCACCAGCAGAATATTCGTTCGGTTGAAGCCAAGGTCCTGGCTATGCAGGTTATGCAGCGTCCGTAGGAAAAGCCCCGCAACAGCCAGCAGCACCAGCGATAACATCACTTGCCCGGTCACCAGAAAATTCGGCATCAGCCGTCCCGAGCGCCCGCCCGCACCCGCCGCAGTCCGCGAATTCGCATTAAGGGCGCCGGTAACATCCGTCCGCGAAACTCGCAGCGCAGGTGCAAGACCAAAGAGCAACCCAGTCAGCACGCAAATGGCAGAAGTAAACGCCAGCACCCGCAAATCCGGAGTGGCCGCCAAAGCCGTGTGAGACGATGCACCCACAATGAACTTGATAAGAACGCCCGTCCCCCAGAACGCCAGCACCAAGCCCAGCGCTCCACCGATGAACGCCAGCAGCAAAGTCTCCGTCAGCACCTGCCGTACGATGCGCGCCCGGCTCGAACCCAGAGCCAGCCGAGTGGAAAACTCGCGCTCCCGCGCCGCCGCCTTGGCGAGCAGGAAATTCGCCAGGTTCGCACAGGCGATCAGCAGCACAATCGCCACAATCCCCATCAACACGTTCAAAGGTGCGGCATATTCAGCGCGCAGGCCCGAAATACCGGCTCCGCCCGGCAATAATTGGATGGAGTACTGTGCAATCTCTTTGCGACGCGCCTCCGTTACCTGCGCACCCTCACGTTCGATCATGAATCCCTGTAGCTGCGCGCTTACCCACGCCTGTGCCTGCGGTAGAGCCACACCGGCCTTGCGTCGCGCCATCATGTGAACCCAGTACAGGTTCGACCCATCCAGCATCACCGGTTGCTGCATCACCTCTGCCTGCATCGTGATCGGCAGCCACATGTCCGGAGAGGTTGAGTTGAGATCGACGCCATAGAAGTTCCCCGGCATTACGCCGATCACAGTGAAAAGGGTGCCGTTGATCTTGATCACACGCCCGATCACAGCGGGATCCGCAGCAAGCTCCTGCTGCCAGTACCGATGGCTGATCACCGCGACAGGACTGCGCCCCGGAGCATCGGTGTCCGCTGGAGCAATCGTTCTTCCAAGGATCGGCTCCGCGCCCAGCACCGAAAAGAACGTGCCGGAAACAAGATTGCTAAACGCCTGCGCTGCCGTACCGCTGCCGTTCATTCCCGAACGCACACTGATCTGCACCGGGAAACTGCCGAAGGCACACACTCTCTCGAACTTTGCTGTTTGACTATTCTCCTGATCGTGCTCGAGTCGCTTGTAAAAATCGTAGGTAAAAATGTCGATAGGCCGGGGATGATCAAATCCACCCAAGATGCCCCCGCCGGTCGCCTTGCCAAATGACACCAGCTGTTGCGGATCGCGCACCGGCAGCGACTTCAACAGCAGATCGTTGATCAGCGTGAAGATCGCCGTGTTGGCGCCAATGCCGAGAGCGAGCGAAAGAATCGCTACGATCGAAAAGCCGGGAGACTTCAGCAGTTGCCGCGCGCCATAGCGAATGTCCTGCCACAGCGATTCAACGCCAGACTCCCACCCCGCCGACCAGACCTTGTGCCGCACCGTCTCCGTCGTGCCGATCTCTCGATTCGTCGCGCGCAAAGCCTCTTCCCGCGTCATTCCATGCCTTACCTTCTCGTCCACCGCGGCATCGAGATAGCCTTGCAACTCATCTTTGATCTCCCGGTTTCGCCGCTCGCGATGAAAAAGCGCTTTGACGCCGCTCGCCAGACTCCGATATATCGCCATCATCTCTCCTCAGGCTTCCATGATCCGATTAATGGCAGCGATCTGCCGTCCCCACTGCTGCGTCTCTTCTTTCAACGCCCTTTTCCCGGAGGCGGTGAGCAGGTAATACTTGGCGCGCCGATTGTTCTCTGTCGCCCGCCACTCCCCCTTGATCCTTCCGCCCCGCTCCATCCGGCTAAGTGCGGGCAAAAGCGACCCAGGATTCACGCAAAACACGCCGCCACTGATCTGCTCAATGCGCAGCGCGATGCCATAGCCATGCATCGGTTCTAATGCCAGTGTCTTCAGCACCAGCATCTCCAACGTCCCTTGCACAAGTTCGCTTGATTGATCGGCCACGTAAACCTTCCTCTTGATTATCAAGAGGTACGCCCCCTCCTCCCGATTGTCAAGAGGAGGCAATATTTTTTGCAGGCTGCGTTGTCGGGGAAGGTCAATGCACGAGACCAGGAATGAATCCGGTAATACATCAGCCAAAGAGCTTCATGATCCCGCTCGCCGGAACATCCGGCTGAAGAAACCTGCCTGGATCACCGAAGCCGGCAGCCGCCGCCTCGGCCGCAAGATAACCGCTTCTCGCGGCGCTTTCCATCGTCGAAGGCCACTCCGTAGCGGTCCAGTCCCCCGCAAGATACATCCTAGGCCATGGTCCCTGCGCCCCCGGCCTGAGTTTGTCCAATCCAGGCAACACTGAGAACGTAGCCCACGCCTCTTTCAAGATTCCGCTCTTCACCACCTTCGCCCCGTTCACCTCAGGGAAGAATGAAGCCAGCTCAGCCAAAGCGCTATCGAGTATCTCCGTACGCTCCATCTTCAACTGGGCCGTCGACGCAGCGATGACCAACTCGACATAACTTCCCTGCTCTTCCGGATAACTCCGAATCCGCGACTTATGAAAGATCCACTGTATCTTCGCATCCAGTAGTGCCGCATGATGCAGATCGGTAATCTGCCGGTCAAACCAAAGATGCACCGTCGTATAAGGCGCGTGGATGAAGCGGGCCATATCGCGATCGAGTTCATTGCCTGCATCCGACCTCGGCAATCCCGAGACAAGCTTCTGTGTCTGTTCAAACGGAAGCGCCAACACCACGGCATCTGCCGTATGCTCTCCAGCCGTGGTCTGAATCCTCCACCGGCCATCATCCGGAATAACAGCCTCGACTCCGCTACGAAGACAGAGCCTCCCGCCTAATGCCTCAAGCCGCTGCGCCGCCGCAGAGTAGAGTTCGCTCAGCGGGACCGTCGGAATTCCCAGCCTCGCCCCCAATGGCGACTTCAGAAAGAGCTCGCGAAACACCTTGGCCCCCATCCGCAGCGAGCAATTCGCAAAGCTATCATTCAATGTGCAAAGCACCACTGGCTCCCAGAAATGGCGGATCGCGAGCGGCGTCTGTCCCGTCCGCTTCAGCCACTGCTCCAGGCTCACATCATCATCCCGCTCGGCCGCTGAGAGGAAGCCTGACATCCCGCGAGCAATGGCAAGCTTGTCCGCCGTTCCAAGCATCGGTGCGCGCAGAAACGCATCGCTGAAATGGAGCGGAGCCGGCAATCCGTTGGGATGAAAGATGCTGCGCCGTCCGCCGGGCTCCAGAAAAACAAGCTCGTCATACCAGCGAATCTTGTCCGCCGCACCCGACTTCTCTAGCAAATGAATTAAGTTGGTGCAGCAACCCAGCAGTACATGCTGGCAATCCACGACCTCATGCAGCGCCGGATGCTCATACGACGAAGCGCGCCCGCCGACATAAGGCCGCCGCTCCATCAACGTCACATCGTACCCGGCCCCAGCCAGCGCGCACGAGGCCGCCAGGCCTGCGACACCAGCGCCTACGACGGTCACAGTGGCTGTTTCGTTTTTGCTCATGCCGTCATTCGCCATGATCCAGCGGGGCCGGCCGTCAGGAACCACGTCATCCGCGGCTGCTCAGCGTGCGCAGAGTACCCCAGCCGAGGATCGCGAGCTTCTCGTAGGTTGGAACGCTCACGCGCGCAGAAAAGACGTCGTACCCCAGACCCTTAATCTTAAGCAGTAGTCGATGGTAGATCGTGACCAGCACCCAAAGCGCCGGACGGCTGTCAGCATCAATCAACGGCAGCAATTGTTCACTGGACTGGTAATATTCTTCCGCGCGTCGCGCCTCCCATTGCAGCAGCTCGCGCATCGGCTCGGTAAGCCCATGCTCGTCACGCATCTCCGCCAGTTGCCTTGGAGCCACTCCAAAGCGCCGCAAGTCTTCTAAAGGAAGATAGATGCGCCCGCGCTCCGCATCCTCCCGCACGTCTCGCAGGATGTTCGTCAACTGAAAGGCGATCCCCGTCTCCTCCGCAAGTTTCTCCGCCCGCAGATCGTGATAGCCAAAGATGCGAATACACACCAACCCAACTACCGATGCGACTAGGTAGCAATAACGGTAAAGTTCGTCGAAGCTCTCATAAGTGTCATAGCTAGCCGCGTCGGGATTTTTCGCGGTTACAACTCGCCGAAGGTCCATTGTGGTGCCTTCGACGAGCTGCTCAAGTAATTGCGATGGAATCTCAAACCGCTTCCGCGCATCGCGAAGCGCTAGAAAGACTGGGTCATCGGCAACTCCACCCTCTGACGCCTCATGCCATGCTTCAAGCCAATGATCGAGCCTTGTTTGGCGTTCAGCGACGGAAAGACTCTCATCGTCCGAAAGATCGTCAGCGTGACGCATAAATGCGTAGACAGCACAGATAGCGTTTCGCTTCGCCTCGGGTAGCGCGACGAAGGAGTAGTAGAAATTCCTGGCTTCCTTCCGGGCAATCTCCCTGCAAATTCGATAGGCTTCCGCGATCTTTGCCTTCGATGTGTTCGCTCTCGATCCGTCGTTCATCGAGTTCATGATCAGGCCGCCACCTGCGGACCCTGTCGATGTCTGTCGCCTCGCAGAACAAGCTTGCCGCTCAAGGCAGTCAGCAGCAGCCCAACCTTGCGCCATTTGGAAATGGCCGGTCGCACCCGCAATACATCGTAATCCTGCGCCTCAATCGCTCTTAGAATCTCGAGACCGCCGCGCGTAAAGAGGTCAAGGTCGAGGGCAAGATGACGATCGACCATCCCAATCAACGGAGCACCCGCCGCAAACATCTTCCGCGTCTCACTCACCTCATACTTGAGCAGTTCGCGAAACACCGGAGTGCTCACCCCCGACGCAATCGTCTCTTCGTCTACCCCAAATCGACGCATGTCTTCGAGCGGAAGATAAATCCGGCCCCGGTCATAGTCCGATCGAACATCCTGCCAGAAATTCGCCAGCTGTAGTGCCGAGCAAGTGAAGTCCGAAAGCCGAAATCTCTCCGCATCCCGATAACCGCATGCATAGAGCACCAGATGCCCAACCGGATTGGCGGAGTAGCGACAATACCCCAGCACCTCTGCCATCGACTCAAACCGCGTGACCGTCTGGTCTCGCCGGAACGCCACAAGCAGATCCGCGAAGGGCTGCTTCGGGATGTTGCACTCCTGAATCGTCGCAGCCAGCGCGACAAATACCGGATGACGCGCCTTTCCCGAGTAACACGCATCCAACTCCTCGCCCCATAGATCGAGTAGCGCCAGCGATTGCTCGCGGTCCCCAACCTCATCGCCGAGATCGTCCGAGATGCGGCAATACGCATAAATGCTTTGGAAGTGCGGCCGCAGCCGCTTAGGCAAAAACCACGACGCTACATGGAAATTCTCGTAGTGTGTCTCCGTCAGCCGTTTGCAGTATTCGCGGGCTTCTTCCAGAGTCGGAGCTGCTTCCGGAATGCCATACTCACGCGGCAGCGCCGCCCACCCGCGACGCAACAGCTCAGCTTTGGCCACGGTTTGAGAGGTAAGCTCGTCTTGAGTCTGCGATACCGGCAAGTTCAGCAACTCCGCGCCACCTGAAAGGCAAGGCGCACACCTGATTATCTCAGGAATGTCGCTTCGTTCGATTGCAGGAGTTTGCTTCAGGGGATGATCGCGGTCTTAATGTCGTTCGACCGGTCCATCAATTTACGAAAGACCCCGTTCAGCTCCGTCAGCCGCGCCCGCCCCGTAATGTACTCGCTGCACTTGAACCGCCCGCTCGCCACAATCTGGAAGGCCCGGCGACAGGCCGCCGGCGTATGGTGGAAGCTCGACTTAAGCGTGATGTCGTTATAGTGCAGCCGGTTGGTATCGAGCGAGACTCTGGTGCCGGCAGCACATCCCCCAAAGAAATTCACCGTCCCGCCTTTCCGCACCATGTCAACCGCCCATTGCCATGTGGTCGGCGTCGCAGCCGCGTCGATGGCGATATCTACCCCGCGACGCTCGTCGGTAAAGCTCCGCACCACTTCGATCACATCACGGGTCCCAACGGTCTTCACAACCTCTTTCGCGCCGAACAGACGCGCGCTCTCCACTTGCTCCGGACGCTTGACCACGGCAATCACCCGTAATCCGCTTAACTCCGCCGCGTGAATAAACATCAACCCGATCGGCCCAGCGCCGATCACCGCAATCGAATCACCCGGGCGCGCACCGCTCTCTTCCAACCCGCGCACCACGCAGGCCAGCGGCTCAGTCAGCGCGGCATGCTCCAAAGGAACATGCGCCGGAACAATCAGCGTGTTCTTCTCCACAATCCGCGCTGGAATCCGGATGTATTCGGCATAAGCGCCATTGTTGAAGAGCAGATCTTCACAGAGGTTCTCCTGCTGCCGCTTGCACCAGAAGCATTTGCCGCAAGGCGCGGAATTCAACGCCACCACCCGCATCCCTGGCTCAAACTGAGTGACACCCCGCCCGACCTCGCGCACCACTCCGGCGAGTTCATGGCCAAAGAGCGCTGGCAGCGCCAGCATCTTCGCGTGGTATCCGCGGCGATAGGTTTTCAGATCGGTGCCGCAGGTGAGCGCAGCCTGCACTTCGACAACAATCTCCCCGGCCTCGGGCCGGGGCATTGGAACGCGCTCGATCCTTACATCTTCCTGGCCGTACAATACCGCGGCATTCATTTCAGTAACTTCTGTTAGCATGGCGTCCATTTCTCTAGCCGCTCTCCGGCTATCAGGCGCACGGATGAATCATGACCTTCATGGAACTCGCACTGGGGTGCGACGCAATCTCGATGGCCTCAACTGCCTGTTCGATTGGAAAACGATGAGAAATAAGCCGCGTAAGATCAAATCCATTCCGATATCCATCGAACACCAGCCTGGCCCCCTCCTCTTGTATCTCTGCCGAGGAGCTATACGAACCAAGTAAGCTCTTTTCATCCATGCAAACTACAGCCGGATCGATTGTCACTTCACCATGCTGAGTCTGCGCAAAAAGCAGAATCCGCCCACCGGGCCGGGCCGCATCCATCGCCGGACGGATCAATCCATTTCCGCCGACGGCAAGAATCACGACATCGGCTCCGCGCCCTTCGCTCTGCGCCTTGGTCACTGCGATCACGTCTTCGTGCGAAGCATCGATTGGATGTGAAAGCCCAAAATTCGCTGCAATCTTATGCCGTTCCGCGTAAAGGTCTGAGGTCAAGACCTTCGCTCCGCTGCGCGCAGCCAGCGTAGCCAGCAGAATTCCAATCGGTCCCTGGCCAATCACCAAGACCGTCTCGTCCGGCTCGATCTTCAGGTTGCGGACCGCCTTGAAGCAGGTGTTCACCGGCTCCACAAACGCCGCCTGCTCAAACGGGACGTCGTCGGGGATCTTCACCAGTCCTCGCCGCACGATCCAGTCCATCACCCGGACATACTCCGCGAATCCACCGCCCGAAGGCTCAAAACCCGCCGTGCAGCCGACTCGCTTGTAGCTATCGCACTGGGCAAAGGTCTTCTTGCGGCAGTAGTAGCAATCGCCGCACGGAACGTGGTGAAAGACCACCACTCGGTCGCCCGGCTTGAATCCAGCAACTTCCCCGCCGACCGCCGCAATCACGCCAGCCGTCTCATGACCAAAGATGCGCGGCGCCGAATGCGAGCCGGTGTGGATCTTCTTCAGGTCTGTCCCGCAAACTCCACAGGAATGCACGCGAATCAGCACTTCGCCGGCGCCAATCACCGGCACCGGCATCTCTTCCAGACGAACATCGTTAATGCCGCGATAGACCGGGGCCTTCATCCGCTGAGGAAGAGTGCCGGCTACCAGGAATGGGCCTGTTTCAGTCAAGGTTGCCATATGTCGTCTTATATCCTACGCTTAGCTTCCGTTTAGGTGTAGAGCGCCCGCATTCAGCGCCGCCGCAGCCAGGGAGGGAGTTACTTCGAAGAATCCCTGTCATTCCACATAATCTGCGAGAAACCGTTCCAGTTCCCGGCCCAGGTTCCGCGCCGCCCTCCCGCTGTCCCGCGCCAGCCGGATCACTGGCTTCCACAGCATCGGCCGCAGCGCTACATAAGCGGCAAACGTCCGCTGGCGAAACCCTCCATCAGAGGTGGTGAACTTTCCCAGTCCCGGCAGGTCTAAGTCATGCCCGTCGGAGACAGCCTTGATCGCGGAAAAAGGAATTTCTTTCATCCGTGCGGCCGCCGCGACCGCTGCCGCCTCCATATCCACCAGATCAGCCGAGTACATCTCGCTCACCCGTCGCTTGTCTTCGGCAGAGGCGACATGGTCCGTAGTTACCAGCACCGAGCCAAGCTCCTTCGACCCACCCAGCCCCTGGGTTTCAAAGGTCGCGCCGGTCGTCGCGTCGACTACGGTGCGCACACGCCATACCCCGCCGGGAGTCATCCCTGCATGCAGACCGCCAGCCCATCCCGCGGAGACAATTCGGTGGATTGGACCGAAGCGCAGCGCGGCGGCTGTGGCAAGCTTTGCCCGTTCCCTGCCCAGCCCGCCAAACACCGCAACCGCCTTCTCGGTCGTGTAGACAGTGACGCCGTCGCCGTCGCTCTCCAGCTTCCATCCCTTCACCAACGGACGAAGCTCGCCCGCCATCGCCGCTACGATCGCTACTCGAGACTTCAACTCGCGTGCCTCTCCCCGCCCTGCACATACCCGTTCGCCCGAAACCATTCCACCGCGGCCCGCAGCGCCGGATAAACCGGGACTTGTCGAAAGCCCAGCTCTCGCTCCGCCTTCGCTGAGGAAGCGTACATCATTTTCTTGCCCATCCGCACCGCCTCGACAGTCGCGCGCGGCTCCTTGCCTAGCAGGCGTCCGGTAAGGTTCTCATCGAAAAAGGCAAAGGCCATAGCCACCCAATGCGGAACCTTCCGCGTCGGCGAGGGCAATCCGGTAATCGCCGAGAGCTTATCGAGAATCTGCTTCAGCGTCAGGTTTTCGCCGCCAAGAATATACCGCTCGCCGAACCTTCCCATTGTCAGCGCGTCCGCATGAGTGCGCGCAATCTCGCAAACATCCACCAGGTTAAGCCCGGTATCAACATACGCCGGGAACTTGCGATTGAGAAAGTCGACGATAATGCCCCCGGTCGGCGTAGGCTTCAAGTCGTTAGCTCCAATCGGAGTCGTCGGATTGAGAATCACCACCGCCTGCCCTGCCAGTGCCGCCTTCATCGCTTCCTGCTCAGCCAAAAACTTCGATCGCTTGTAGTGCCCGATCATGTCGGCAAGAGAAACGGGCGAAGCTTCATCCACGATCGTCCCATCGCTGCGAAAGCCCATCGTCGCCACGCTCGATGTGTAGACAAACCGTGGAATCCTTTGCTCACGCGCGACGCGCAACAGACCTCGTGTTCCCTCCACATTCGCTGCATACATCGCGTTTGGATCGCGAACCCAGAGCCGGTAGTCGGCCGCGACATGCATCACCGCATCACAGCCCGAAACCGCCGAGCGCAAAGAATCCGGCTCACAAAGGTCCCCAATGATGGTCTCCGCGGCGATGCCTTCCAGGTTGTCGGTGCGGCTCGTCTTGCGCACCAGCAGCCGCAACTCCGCGCCCCTGCCAGCAAGCTCTCGCGTTACATGACTGCCCACAAATCCAGTTGCGCCTGTGAGGAAGACTTTCATTGAGGCCGGAAATTCGGTGGAAGCTGCGGCTTCCTAGTCCAAGGCGTCCGGCACGATGCCAATGTTCTTCTCGCCAGCCGCCTTTTTCTTCTGATACTGCGCGACCCACGCTTCCCAGTGTTTGCCGGCCGCTCGGTCCTTGCCAAACTCCAGCCGCGCAATCTCGGAGTAGCGAATCGACAGCTTCTCGTTCGAAGTCGCGGGGTAGAGCCGTACCATCGAATCCTCAAGCGACTTCCCCGTCTTGCGGTCGAAGATATAGCCCTCGATCTTCTCACTGTCCTTACGCGTAATCACGACATCGCCGCGATAGTCAAAGGCCTTCTCAAACGCATCGAAAATCTCCGCGTTGGTCGCCAACTCCGGAATCCAACCCTCCAGATTATCGTGCCGAAATCCAGCAGCAACTTCCTGGCTATCGGGATCCAACACTGCTGTCTTTTGAATATCTTCCATCCGAAAATCTTCTCCGCAAACGAACCTAGTCCCTATGTCCCCAGGTTCCTAGTTGCTAGTCCCTAAGCTCTCATCTCTTCAGCTTCCCTGGCCGGTTCGGCAATCTGCACCAGCGCAGCATGTCCAGACTCCACCGGACGATTCAGCAGATCGAGCGCGCCGCGGTCCTCATATTTCGGAAAGAACGTCGCCTTGACCATCCCGAGAAAGCCCTCCATCGTCCCAAAGCCATGCTGGACCGCAGTCGGCTCATACCCGCAGCTCACCATGCAATTCGCGCACTTCGGATTGCCACTCTCGGTGCCATAACCGTCCCAGTCGGTCAGCTCCATCAACTCCTTGAACGTATCGACATACCCGTCCTGAAGCAGGTAGCAAGGCTTCTGCCAGCCAAAGATGTTGTAAGCTGGCGAACCCCACGGCGTGCATTTGTACTGGCGCTTGCCCATCAGGAATTCCAGGAACAGCGGAGACATATTGAACTTCCAGTTCTTCTTCCGGTTCGACAGGATCGCCCGGAAAAGTCTCCGCGACCGCGCGCGTCCGAGAAAGTGCGTTTGGTCCGGAGCCTTGTCATAGGTGTAGCCCGGAGAAAGCACCATCCCCTCGACACCCATCGACATCACTTCGTCAAAGAAAGCCCGAACGCTGTTAGCATTCGCCCCGTCGAAGAGAGTCGTGTTGGTGGTAACGCGGAATCCGCGCTTCACCGCCTCCCGAATCCCCTCCACCGCGATGTCGTATCCACCCTCGCGGCAAACGGAGAAATCATGGTGTTCGCGTTGCCCATCAAGATGGACCGAGAAAGTCAGATACTTCGACGGAGTAAACTCCGGCAGCCGCTTCTTCAGCTCAAGTGCATTCGTGCACAAATAGATGTACTTCTTCCGCGCGATCAGCCCGTTCACAATCTCGACGATCTGCGGATGCAGCAAAGGCTCGCCGCCAGGGATACTCACCATCGGCGCGCCACACTCCTCGACCGCCGCAAAGCACTCTTCCGGCGAGAGGTTCTTTTTTAAAATGTGCGGCGGATACTGCACCTTGCCGCACCCCGCGCAGGCAAGATTGCAGCGAAAGAGCGGCTCCAGCATCAGTACCAGCGGATACCGCTCGCGCCCCTTGATCTTCTGCCCGAGGACGTAAGTCGCCACCGTCCACATCTGCGAAATCGGAACAGCCATCAGTAAACTCTCCTAAGTCGTTCCCTTGTTCCAAGTCCTTAACTTCCTAGTCCCTAAGTCCCCAGTTACTAGCCCCTAGACCTTCCCCATCGCCTTGCGATAGGTCGTCAAAGCCAGCAGCGGGAAATAATCCCGATACAGATGGTACGCAAGATAAAACACGCGCGGGAATCCCGTCCCCGTATAAATCGCCTGCTTGCCCGCGCCCGCTCCGATCGTTTCGTCCCACGATCCGTCGGCCAATTGATGCGCCAGGAGCCACCGCACGCCCTTCGCGACCGAATCGCTCCGCGTGTCACCCGCCGCCAGCAAACCAAGCAGCGCCCAGGCAGTCTGCGACGGGGTACTCGCCCCAATGCCGCGAGTGCCCGGCTCATCATAGCTGTGCAGGCTCTCGCCCCACCCGCCATCGGCGTTCTGCACCATGCGGATCCACTCCGCCGCCTGCTGGATCTGCGGCTCATGATTCCAGACGCCAATCGCCTCCAGGCCGCGCAGCACGAGATAAGTCCCGTAAAGATAGTTAACGCCCCAGCGGCCAAACCAGCTCCCGTCCGGCTCCTGCTGGTCATAGATGAACTTGATTGCCTTCTCCACCCGCTTGTCGCGCTGCGTATAGCCGTAGGTCGCCAGAGTTTCCAGAATGCGCCCTGTAATATCCACCGTCGGCGGATCGAGCATCGCATTGTGGTCGGCAAACGGAATGTACTGGAAGATCATCTTCGTATTGTCTTTATCGAAGCTCGCCCAGCCGCCATTCCGGCACTGCATCGCGAAGATCCAATCGATCGCCCGCTTCGACACGTCATACTGATACCGCTCACGCGGATTGTCCACCTTGTTCAGCGCCAGCAGCACCTGCCCGGAATCATCGACGTCCGGATAAAACTCATTGTTGAACTCGAAATACCACCCACCCGGCTCGGCGTTGCGCACCTTAACCGCCCAGTCGCCTTTATGCCGGACTTCCTTCGACAACATCCAGTCGACCGCCTTCAACAGCCGCGGATCGTTGCGCGGAATATCCGCCTCGCCCAGCGCAAAGACCGCCTGTGCCGTGTCCCATACCGGCGACACCGCTGGCTGCATGCGAAACGTCGGTACCGGATAATTCGCCGTGCCCTCCGGCTCATCGATGCCCAGCTTCTCAAACTCATCCATCGCGCGAATCACCTGCGGATCGTCCAGCGAATATCCCAGGTGCCGCAGCGCGATGATCGAGTTCAGCATCGCCGGATAAATCGCGCCCAGGCCGTCCGACATCTCCAGCCGCGCCAGCATCCACTTCTCCGCCTTCTTCAGCGCAATCTGCCGCAGCGGTCGAATATGCACCCGCTCGGCCAGATGGATCAGCCGATCGGTCGCCAGAAAGAAATTCCTCCAGCTGACCAGCTTCTTCCGATCAAACTTCAATCGCAGGTCGGCTTTGTCACGCCCGCCAACAAACAACTCATCGATTCCCTGCTCCGGAGCCAGTTTCTTGAACGGCTTCTTCGCATAAAGAATCGACAGCGGAACCAGGATCGACCGCGACCACGAAGAAATCTCGTAGATATTGAAGTAAAACCAGTTGGGAAAGAGAACAATCTCGGGAGGAATCGCCGGAACTGCATCGTAATCGTATTGGCCAATGGAGCAGAGGTAAATCTTAGTGAAGGTATTACATTCCACCACCCCGCCATGAGCCAGAATCCACTCCCGCGCCTTCGCCATCGCCGGTTCGTCGGGAGATGTCCTCATCAGCTTTCCAGCCAGGTAACACTTCACTGACAGGCTGATATTCGAGGGCCCGCCAGGATAAATCGACCACCCGCCGTCTTCTTTCTGATAGCGAAAAATCTCGTTCATCGCCCGCTGCATCTTGCCGGGATCGCCCGTGCCCAGCAGCACATGGCCAAAGATGTAGTCCGCCTCCAGCATCGAGTCGGCTTCAAGTTCCCCGCACCAATAGCCATCGGGATGCTGCTGATCCAGCAAATAACTCCGCGCCCGCAACGCCGCGGCGGAGACCTCCTCCAGCGTCGCGTCCATTCTTCCGAATTTGGGGGAGGCGGGCTCTGCTACTGCCTTGGCCCCGGCCTGCGATGCCGCGAATTTTTGACTTACTTTGAATACATTCATCGTTTCGATAACCGACTTGCTTACCGACCTGCGCCCTGACATCCGCCCATTGCTCGAAACAGATTCGAGCTTAGAAAAGGGCTATGCACTTACCGGGCTTGCGACTGGGGCCGCCGCGATCGCCTGCACAATTTCCGGAGGCAGTCCGAAGCGGACATTCTCGGGCATGACTTCTACTTCTTCGACGCTGCCAAAACCCTTTTGGCGCAAATAATTTACGACGTCCTCAACCAGCACCTCAGGAGCCGACGCGCCGGCCGTCAAAACCACCGTCTTCACACCCTCAAGCCACTCCGCCCGAATCGATCCCGAGTTCTCAATCAGGTAGCTCTGCGTGCTCAGGTTCCGCGAAACCTCAACCAGCCGGTTCGAGTTCGAACTGTTGTCCGACCCCACCACCAGCACCAGGTCCGCCTCGTGGGCAACATTCTTCACCGCAACCTGCCGGTTCTCGGTAGCGTAGCAAATGTCCTGCGAATGCGGCCCAACAATCTTCGGGAAGCGCGCCTTGAGAGCGGTAATGATGTCACGCGCCTCGTCCAGGCTCAGCGTCGTCTGGGTCAAATACGCGACCCGGTCAGGATCAGGAACCACCAGCGACTGCACCTCTGCGACGTTCGAAACCACCTGGGTCACATCCGGAGCCTCGCCCAGAGTCCCCTCAATCTCATCGTGATCGCGATGCCCAATCAGCACCAGCGAATATCCCTGCTTGGCAAACTTCACCGCCTCCACATGGACCTTGGTCACCAGCGGGCAAGTCGCATCGATCACCTTGAGCTGGCGTTCCTTGCTGCGCTCGCGCACCGCCGGCGAAACCCCATGCGCGCTGTAGATCACCCGCATCCCCGCCGGAACATCGTCGATGTCATCCACAAAGATCGCGCCCTTGTCCGCCAACTCATTCACAACAAATCGGTTATGCACGATCTCCTTTCGAACATAAATAGGCGCGCCAAAGGTCTCCAGCGCAATCCGGACGATATCGATCGCCCGCACAACTCCAGCACAAAACCCGCGCGGCTTCAGCAGCAAGACACGCTTTTCCGCGTCGGGAATGACGTGGATCAAATCAGAATTAAATGTGTTCATTGATGTGGCTGTCACATTGTTGAGTATACAGGGCAAACCCTTCCGAAAGTAACCGAAGTGGACGCCCCGCGTTCGCAAATCTGGGCCGGGTGGCACCAATGCGGGTGCCCCATGTCCGGATTTTCGGACATGGGTTTTACTCACCGGCTAGCCTTCAACATCTGCTCGGCATGCTTCACCGAAGTCTCCGTCACCGCAGCCCCGCTCAGCATCCGCGCAATCTCCTGCGTCCGCTCCGACTCATCCATCAGCCGCACCGCCGTCTTCGTACGCCCCGACTGCTCCCGCTTCTCAATCAAAAAATGCTGATCGGCAAACGCCGCGATCTGCGGCAAATGCGTCACACAAAGAACCTGCTGCGCCCGCGAAAGCGCCTTCAGCTTCTGCCCCACCGCCTCCGCTGCGCGCCCCCCAATCCCAATATCGATCTCATCGAAGACCAGCGTCCGCGGAACAGCTGTCTTCCGCTTCCCTTTCGAAGCAGCTAAGTTCGCGCCCTCTTCCACACTCACCTTCAGCGCCAGCAAAACCCGCGACATCTCCCCGCCCGAAGCAATCTCATCCAGCGGCTTCAAAGGCTCGCCGGCGTTGGTCGCGATCAGGCATTCCACCGTGTCCCAGCCATGCAAAGTCCACGCCGTCTCTTCCCGCAGCGAACTCACCTCGACCGCGAACCTCACCTTCATCGCCAGGTCATTGATCTGCTTCTCGGCCAGCTTCTCCAACCGCTTCGCCGCCGCCACGCGCTCCGCGCTAAGCGCCGCAGCAGCCGAACGATAAGCCTCCGCCGCCCGTGCCAGCTCCGCTTTCAATCCCTTAAGAATCTCGTCCCGGTTCTCAATCTCCGCCAGCTTCGCCGCAACCTCGTCGCCATAAGCGATCACTTCAGCCAGCGTCGAACCATACTTCCGCTTCAACCGCTCCAGCAACGCCAGCCGGTCCTCAATCTCCGCCAGCCGCTCCGGCGAAGCCTGAATCCCCTCGGCATGATCCCGCACCGTCGCGCCAACATCTTCCACCACCGCCCGCGCCGACGCCAGTTGCTGCGCCGTCTCAGCGAACTTCCCGTCATACCGCGCCAGCTCTTCCAGGTGCTTCCCCGCAGCCCGCAGCGTGCTCGCCGCCGAACCCGCACCCTCATAAAGCAGGTCATAAGCACTCATCGCCGCCGCATACAGCTTCTCGGCATTGGCCAGCACCCGCCGCTCTGTCTCCAACGCCTCATCCTCACCGGCAACCGGACGAACGTCCCCAATCTCCTTCGTCTGAAAGCTCCAAAGATCAGCCGCCCGCAACCGGTCCTGCTCATCCCGCTGCAGCTCATCCAGCCGCGCAACAATCTCCCGCCAGCGCGAATAAGCCGCCGAAACCGCCTCCGCCAAGCCCCCATCCGCCGCGATCCCAGCAAAGCGGTCCAGCAATCCCCGCTGCTGCGCCGCGTCAAACGCGCCCCCCTTCGTTTCGCTCATGTTCTCGCTCTGCGCATGAACCAGCGCCAGCTCCGGAGCAAGCTGCCGTAAGACCGCAACCGTCGCCGGCTGATTGTTCACATAAACGCGGCCCTTGCCATTCTGCAAAATCTCCCGCCGCAGAATGATCTCCGCGCCATCGGCATCCAGGCCATTCGCCTCAAGCGTCTTCTCAGCCCCCGGAGTGCTCTCAAACACACAAGCCACCACCGCCCGATCGGCCCCATGCCGCACCATGTCCGCAGAAGCCTTATCGCCCATCAGCAACGCCAGCGCATCCACCAGGATCGACTTCCCCGCCCCGGTCTCGCCCGTCAGCAGGTTCAGCCCCGGCCCAAAGACCGCAATCGCATGGTCAATGACCGCATAGTTTTCAGCCCGCAATTCAAGCAGCATGGACCCTCTCGCAGCATTCTTGCACGAAGCACTTCTCGGGTGCCCCATTCAAGCCTGCCGTTGGCTTGAGTGGGAGAAACAAATCCCCGATCTAGGGATTGTCATCCTGAGCGAAGCGCCGAAGGCGCTGAGTCGAAGGACCTGCAGTGTCAGCGATGCTTGGTGCCCCATTCAAGCCTGCTGTTGGCTTGAGTGGGACCAACAAGTGCCCCAATTCTAAGACCTGTCATCCTGAGCGCAGCGAAGGACCTGCGGTCCGGCGATGCCACCCAAAGAACACCACTTCCCCAAACAACAAAACCCCCTTAAACTTGGCTGCGAACCCCGGAGCCCACAATGACTATCGCCGAAGTCCTCCTCCTCGATTACGACGCCGAAATCCAAAACACCCGCCGCATCCTCGAACGCATCCCCGAAGACAAACCAACGTGGAAGCCCCACGACAAATCCATGCCCATGGGACGCCTCGCCGTCCACGTCGCCCGCCTGCCCATGTTCGGCAGCACCATCCTCACCACCGACGAACTCGACATGGCCGTCGCCAAGTTCCCCCCGCTGGTATTCGAGTCGCGCGAAAAACTCCTCACCCAGCTCGAGGAAACCAGCGCAACCACCCGCAAGGCCCTGGAATCCTCAACCGACGAACACCTGCTCAAACCCTGGAAACTCCGCTTCGGTGATCAGGTCTTCGGCGACGGTCCCCGAGCCGTCCTCTATCGCACCATGTTCCTCAACCACCTCGTCCACCACCGCGGACAGCTCACCGTCTACCTCCGCCTCAACGAAGTCCCCGTCCCCGGACTCTACGGCCCATCCGCCGACGAACAGTAGTGAGCATGAAGAGGACCGCAGCGATTCTAATAGCGGTATTGTTGATTTCACCTGCGCTAGGCGGTCTCCGCGTGGAGGCCGCCACAATCCGTATCCTTGTGCTGAATGGAAAGGATGGCAAACCAGTGCAGGGTCGGACGGTGGAGATTTCTGCACCTGGGGCTAATTTCGAGCCGATTGTTAAGGGGATCACTGATCAGCAAGGCCTCATTGAAGCTGATACTGAGCACTTACCAGAGCGAATAGCCATCTACGTCAAGGGTCTTTTACTTTGCCGAGGCAAATACATCGGTACGTCACTCCAATCAGTCGACGACATCACTTCAGCCGGCGTCGTCGAGTCTAACGATTGCAGCCCGAAGGCAAATCGAGACCGTGAGCCAGGAACTTTGGTTCTATTCGTTCGCCGAGAGAGTTTATCCGAGTTCTTCGATTAAGCCATATTTTCTGGCAGACGCCTCCCCGATAACCAACATTCCGTTGACTCTACCCCTCACCTGCGGTATTCTTTAGTTCTTGCGCAGTTCCGCGCTTGCGTCTCTGTGTGTTCGCACTTTTCCCACAAAGACGCTCACCCGGAAGGCCCTTCAGCCTCAAGTCTGCGCCGCTCACGCGAACCTAAAGGTTTCTCTCCGTGGGAAGTAGCCCCGGGGTCGTTGCGCGTGGCAACAATTATGACAAATGCTGCGGCCCACAAGCCTATGGCAGAAGTCAACAATTTAAGTTCGACCAGAATCTATTGGTTCTAAAGAGGAAGAGATGTCGACTTTTGTTCCAAGCGCGAATGCGATCGACCGCAAGTGGTATGTAGTGGACGCCAGCGGCAAGACCCTGGGCCGCCTCGCCACCGTCGCGGCCAGCTACCTGGCCGGCAAGCGGAGCCCGCAATACACGCCCTATATCGATGTAGGCGACCATATCGTGGTCATCAATGCCGAAAAGATCCGGCTCACCGGCCTCAAGAGCCAGACCAAGATGTATCGCCGCTACACCGGCTTCCCCGGCGGCCTGCGCGAAGAGTCTTATGTCCGCCTCCTCGCCCGTCACCCCGAAAAGATCGTCGAAGACGCGATCAAGGGCATGCTCCCCAAGACCAAGATGGGCCGCAAGATGGCCTCCAAGCTTCAGGTATACAAGGGCGACAAGCACCCTCACCAGGCGCAACAGCCGCAACCGCTGGAAATCAGCGCGTAATCGAATTTCGGTGGAAGCAGTGGGCTTTAGCCCACTGAATAAAGACAGAGCAATCGAGGCCTTTAGGCCTGGGCTTTTAAGAATTCAAGACTAGGACGGTTATGGCAGATCTGGTTCAGTATTACGGCACGGGACGGCGCAAGTCCGCCATCGCCCGTGTATTCCTCCGCCCCGGCAGCGGCAACTTCAAGGTCAACGGCAAAGGCTATGACGAATACTTCGTCACCGCCGAGCAGCGCGCCGCGGCGAAGCAGCCGCTCGTGCTCACCGAGCACACCGCGACCTTCGACGTCGTCACCACGGTGCGTGGCGGCGGAGTCTCCGGCCAGGCCGATGCGGTCAAGATGGGCATCGCCCGCGCCCTGCTCGAGTTCAACATCGAGCTCCGCAAACAGCTCAAGGCCGACGGCCTGCTCTCCCGCGACGCTCGCATCAAGGAACGTAAGAAGTACGGACAGAAGGGTGCACGCGCACGCTTCCAGTTCTCGAAGCGCTAAAGTTCTACTGCTTGTCATCTTGAGCGTAGCGAAGGATCTGCAGTTGGCGATGGTGGTTCGCAACGAATTTAGTAGTTCAATCTCCCCACCAGGGGAATAAATTCCGGCCAACCCGGAATGCAATCTAACAAGGAGGCTGTTTGGCTAACATCACCATGAAGGAGCTGCTCGAAGCGGGAGTCCACTTCGGGCATCAGACGAAGCGCTGGAACCCCCGCATGAAGGAATACATCTTCGGCGAGCGCAACGGCATTTACATCATCGATCTGCAAAAGACCTTGAAGATGTTCAAGGAAGCCAGCAAGTGGGTCACGGACCTCACCGCCACTGGCAAGGTCATCCTCTTCGTCGGAACCAAGCGCCAGGCGCAGGACGCCATCGCTGAGGAAGCCAACCGCTGCGGCATGTTCTATATCAATAACCGCTGGCTCGGTGGCCTTCTGACCAACTGGATCACCGTGCAGAAATCGGTAAAGCGCCTTCAGGAACTCGATGAGATGGCCACCGACGGCCGCTACGAACTGCTCACCAAGAAGGAAGTCATCAAGCTCGAGCGCGAGCGCAAGCACCTCCAGGCCAACCTCGCCGGCATCAAGAACATGAAGCGTCTGCCCGACGCCCTGTTCATCGTCGATTCGAACAACGAAGCCATCGCCGTCGCCGAGGCCCGCAAGCTCGGCATCCCGGTCGTCGCCGTCGTCGATACCAACTGCGACCCGACCGTCGTCGACTATGTGATCCCCGGCAACGATGACGCCCTGCGCGCCATCCGCCTCTTCACCTCCAAGATCTCCGACTCGGTGATCGAAGGCGTCCAGATGCACACCGACAAGGCCTACACCGACATCGCCGGAGTCTCCGCCAGCGCCGACGTAGCCGAAGACAAGCCGGTAGAGCACGTTGGACTGAGCCCCGAAGAGTACGGCGCCGATGACTCCGAAGGCGAAGTCGACCTCGAAGCCGTCCTCGGCGGAGGAATCCGCAAGGCCCCAGCCGCAGTGACCACCCTCGACGAACCGGAACCCGTCTCGCAGGCGCTTTAGTAGAAATTGTCATCCTGAGCGCAGCGAAGGATCTGCAGTTTCTTCGCCACGCAGCTGAACTCCCCTGAAGCGTGGCCAACCTGGCCACGCTTCAACCATGTTCTGGGGCAACATTGAAGGGGCACGGCTTCAGCCGTGCCATTAAAACCGGGATAGTGAGGGGCTTCAGCCCCGGAGGGCTTTCACAGACCTTCAACAGAATCGAATTAAAATAGAACTGGAGAAACAATGACCACCATGACTGAGAACGTAGTTACCGCCGCCCAGGTCAAGGACCTCCGCGAAAAGACCGGCGCCCCCATGATGGACTGCCGCTCCGCCCTCACCGAAGCCAAGGGCGACGTCGAACAAGCCGTCATCGTCCTCCGCAAAAAGGGCATGGCCTCGGCCGCCAAGAAGGCATCCCGCGCCGCCAACGAAGGCGCCGTCGGAACCTACATCCACGCCGGCGGCAAGATCGGCGTCCTCGTCGAGATCAACTGCGAGTCCGACTTCGTCGCCCGCACCGAAGACTTCCAGGAGCTCATGAAGGACGTCGCCATGCACATCGCCGCGACCGACCCGCGCTACGTCCGCCGCGAAGACGTCACCGCCGAAGACCTCGACCGCGAGAAGGAAATCTTCCGCGCCCAGGCCGCCGCGACCGGTAAGACCGAGAAGGTCGTCGAGCAGATCGTCCTCGGCAAGATGAGCAAGTTCTACGAAGAGGTCTGCTTACTCGATCAGCCCTTCATCAAGGACCAGACCATCGCCATCAAGGACATGATCGCCACCAAGGTCGGCAAGCTCGGAGAAAACATCACCGTCCGCCGCTTCGCTAGATTCAAAGTCGGCGACACCAACTGGACCGTCGCGCAGGCCAAGCTCTCAGCGGAAGAGTAGGAATCAGTGGCAACTGTAATCAAAGGCCCGGAGCAAGGTTCCGGGCCTTTTGTTCTAATGTTGTCATCCTGAGCGGAGCGAAGGATCTGCAGTTCAGAATGCTCAAAGGCCGGGAGAATCTCTCCTGGCCTTTACCTCTGTAGCCCAGTTGCGCCAGTTATCTGCAATCAGTCGTCTTCTCCAAGGAAGCAGAATCTACCCGCTGTATAATTCCGCCATTCCTGGGTCAATGAGAATCGCGATGCGAATCGTCCGGAGAATTACCCTCAAGAGCTTCGCCGGAATCGTTGCTGTGGCCGTGGCAACATGCGGCTGCAATATGGCCCAAACCAAACCGGGCCCGGTAGACCCCGGTGTCCGCGGCGGCCCAGCCGGTGCTGGCGCTCCGCTCAACGGTCTTACTGCGGACGAAACTGCCTTCTTCCAGGATGGACAGGCCAGGTTCGCTCAGGTCGAGGCAGTCACCAAGGGCGCCAACAACGGCCTCGGTCCGCGTTTCAACTCGAACCAGTGCTTGTCTTGCCACGCCCAGCCGGGCCCAGGTGGATCCAGTCCAGCGCAAAACCCCCTGTTGGCAATCGCCACCTCGAATGGCGCGAAGAACACCATCCCGTGGTTCCTCACCCAAAGTGGTCCGATCCGTGAACCGCGCTTTAAGAAGAGTTCCACGGGCGTCCCCGACGGCGAGGTCCACGACCTCTTTGTGATCACCGGACGAAGCGACGCTCCCGGTTGCAACATCGCCCAACCCGACTTCCTGCCCGTCGGAGATCCAGTCACCGGCCAGGGCGGGAACAAAAACATTATTTTCCGAATCCCGACTCCGTTCTTCGGCGCGGGGCTCATTGAAGCGATTCCCGACTCGATCATCCTTGCGAATGTGACCTCCAACGCGTCCGCGAAGTCGGCACTAGGTATCTCCGGTCACGCCAACGCCCACCTGAGCGGAAATGTGAACATCAGCGCCAACGATGGCACCATTACCCGGTTCGGCTGGAAGGCGCAAAACGCATCTTTGCTCATCTTCGCGAGCGAGGCCTACAACGTCGAAATGGGAGTCACCAACCAGCTCTTTCCCCAGGAGCGCGACCAAACGCCCGGTTGCCTCTTCAATGCTGTTCCCGAGGACACGCTCAACTTCACGACCGCTCAACCGACCACCGGCAACCCCAACACCGCCGTCCTTTCCGACATCGAAGCCTTTGCCAACTTCATGCGAATGCTCGCCCCACCCGCCCCTGCTCCGCCCACGCCGTCTACCGAGAGAGGACGCGACACCTTCGCAAAGATAGGCTGCGTCCACTGCCATACACCCTCGCTGACCACCGGAACGATGATGGCGAGCGGCTCCTCGACCGTCCCCAGCGCTGCCCTTTCCAATCAAACGGCGAACCTCTACTCTGACCTTCTTGTCCACCACATGGGCAAAGGCCTCGCCGACGGCATCACCCAGGGCGGAGCAGGCCCCGACGAGTTCCGCTCCGCTCCTCTCTGGGGAGTCGGACAACGCGTCTTCTTCCTCCACGACGGACGGACCAGCAATCTGGTCGAAGCCATCAAAGCTCACAAAAGCCCCGGCAGCGAGGCAAACAAGGTCATCGAACACTTCGATAAGCTGAGCACCCAGGAACAACAGGAAATCATCGATTTCCTGCGCTCGCTCTAGACCATCGCGACCAAGGTAGGCAAGCTCGGAGAAAACATCACCGTCCGCCGCTTCGCAAGATTCAAAGTAGGCGACACCAACTGGACCGTAGCTCAAGCCAAACTCAGCGCCGAAGAGTAAACAGGCGCTCCCTCTAGCCATCACTCCCCCGGAGCTCTGCTCCGGGCCGTTTTGTGTTTATGTTGTCATCCTGAGCGGAGGCGCTGTGGCTGCCGCAGCAAGGGATCTGCTGTTAGCAAGACCAAGGCCGGGAGAAATCCCGGCCTTTCGTGATTAGCGATCTCTCAGCTGGATTACTTCTTTACCTCGGAAGACGACCTAATCACCGGCACCGTTCCTGGAGGAAGGAACACACGCTTAAATTTTGCGACGTAAGTGACGCGATCAGTAGAGGGCTTTCCTGGAACTTGAACAGTCATCGTATTCTTCTTGTTGTCCCAACGGCCATCAAGGTAATAGATCGGAACTCTAGACGTAGACTCAGAAACAACCTGAAGGTTAGGAGAAGCGCTTAAGGTATGTGTCGAGTTCGGGAGCCAAACATAGAGTTTGGGTGTAAGTATTCGATCATTGTCGACTGCAACGGACAGTCCAATCGGCACAGAGGTCACGACCACGGTCTGGAGCCCCTGGCGTTCCAACATACTTGGTACAGCATCAGAAAAGATAACCGTATACGACGGCACCACGGGGCGGTTCGCGGGACGTCCCCAGTCGTCTGTCGCTGCGGAGACTGTAATCGTGCGTTCTACCCGAGCCCCGTATCCAAAAGTTGCTATACTCCCGTTGTGATCCATTTCCCCGACACCCGTGTTTGGAGCTATCTCTTGGAATCTATACAGATTCCCCTCAATCCGTCTATTAGTTAGGTTCGCAATGGAATGGACCGAATTGTATTTCCACAGAAATGTCTTTGGCGTCAATATTGACTGGCCATCAACGAGAAGCGATTGCCCGACTGGGGTCGAGGCGATGGTAATCTCGGCTTGATATCCGGGTAAGCCAAACAGCAGAGGGATTTGCGGATAGTAATATATAGCGACAAACAATGTCGCGATGAGAAAAACCATCTGCGCGCTTGGCTTGACCGGTCCAGCTGCGATCGGCTCAGCGGCCAATCGGAAAGCTCGGCGTACAGCGTTGAGAATTCCCGACCGGTGGTCGAAAATCGATGGCTTGGCTTCAAAACGACCCCCGCTCTTGTAAGCGCCCTCGTACTCTTCTCTAGCATTCCAGGTCCAGCCTATCTTATCTTCGGTCGTGAGGAGAGCGCATTCCTCGCCACAACGCTCACAAGAAAAAAAATCAAGGTGGTAACGGATCAGAGGCCAAGACCTCCTGTCTTCGGAGCCCGGCGAGAACTTTTCGCCATGTATTGAAAGCAGCTTCGCCGCGTCCTCCCACAAGTTTTCCCTCAGTGCGGCAAGGCAGTCTGATGAGGCGTGAGCCCACGACTCTTTCGAATAGGCAAACCGGGTCACTCTCGACCGGTGCTTCATCCACGTCTTGCAATTCTTGCAGCAGGGAATCTCAGCAAATTTCTCCCAACAGATCAATAACCAGAGAGGGATACCGACTGCGATCCCTAGCGGCGAGACAAAAGCAGCAACGTAACTCAAGTCAAGAAAGATATATGGGACAAATGTGTCAAAAGCGATGGCAGGGTGTGAGCCGGTCAGCACGGCAACGATCGCATAGGGGCTCGCATATAGTACACCCAACCGGAACCAGCTCATGAGCGTTTCTTCATAGCTTGCGAATCGCAGTGTGTGACCTGCGCGCCGGGCGCGAATCTCTCCCGACATCATCGTGACGGTTTCGCTAAACTGATCAATTTCGGAGCCTGGGCTAACGGGGACGTGCACAGCTGTTGAAGCCCACCACGGTTGCTCGTCAGTTGGCTCCGAGTTTTCGGTCTCCAACAGCCCGTCAACGACCTGTTCTTCCAGCCTCCTCAAGTCGCTCGCGAAATCTCCCGCCTTGGCATATCGCTCGATGGGGTTTTTGGCTAAAGCACGATCGAGTATTTCCTCGAACCTGAGTCCATGCGGAAACTGCGAATCGAGACGCGGAAATGGCTCATGCACAATATTCCGGAGCAACTGACTTATTGATGGTGCACTGAAGGGTAGCTTGCCGGTCAGCAGTTGGTACAGCGTGACACCGGTTGACCAGATATCGACTCTCGCATCGTAGATAAGGGACGCGGCGACAACTTCCGGAGCCATGTAATCCGGGGTTCCGACGAAAGCGAGCTGCCCAGGTAGAGGTTCACGTAAGCGAACGGCGAGTCCGAAATCCAGAACCTTAACGTTCCCATCTTGAAGCACAAAGGTGTTTGCAGGTTTTATGTCGCGATGCATGACCCCTTGTCGATGTGCATAATCGAGAGCATCGCAAATTTGCCGAATGATCCTGACCTTTGCCGATAAAGGCACTGCGCCATGAATCGGGATCACCTTGTCGAGGGATCGGCCTCGTAGGTATTCCGCGACAATGTAGAGAAGTCCTCCCTGCTGTCCATAGTCAAACGTTTTGACAATATTCGGGTGGTTGAGATCCATTGCCAGGCGTGCTTCCCGCACAAATTGCATGCGGACGTTCAAGTCCAGTGCAGCGGTGTTCTGAAGAGCCTTGTCGATGTGGAGCGTCGCCTGAATCACGGACCGTGAACCGATCATCTTGATGGCAAAAGGGTGGCCCGCCTGGTCAGCTACTCTGAAGACGACTCCCATCCCGCCGCCGCCTAAGGGGCGGATGACCGTGTAGTTCCCTATCTGCACACCTTCGCCTTTGCGCTACGGACTGAACTTTTTCCGTTCATAGCCTAGCGCGGCGGCGAGGCTCACGCCACCATTTGTTGTTTAAGGAAAGTCGGGTGGCGGGTGGCCCAGGTCTGAATTTCTAATCAATCCGGGTGGGCGGGTGGCCCACCTTCGCAATCACTGCAATCGAGGGTGCCCCATCCTTCCGCGCTCTTGCGGAAGGGTGGGAGGATCAAATCCCTCGTCCTCGTTCTAACCCTCCACACATCGCCGGCCCCGAAAATCCGAATCAATCACAAAAACCTGCGCATCCTTACTCCATAGCCGCCGTACCCGGAGAAGCGCCAATGCTGAAAGTCCACATCCTAAGCCGCCGCCGCGCCGACATGACCCATGAACAATACGTCCAGCACTGGACCAACGTCCACGGGCCGCTCTTCGCCAGCCAGCCGGACGTCAAGCGTTATGTCCGCCGCTACATCAAGTGCCATGTCACCGGCGACAAGCCCGAGGGGCCGATGCTCGGGGAGACCGACGGCATCGTCGAACTCCTGGTTCGATGACATCGAGGGATTCAAGGCCTTCGTCAAGTCCAGGTCATACCTAGAAGTAATCCAGCCGGACGAAGAAAGGTTCACCGACCCCACGCGATGCGAATACTTCTTCTCCACCGAGCGCCCCATCATCGACTAGGAAAAACCTTGTAGGTAGTCCGCGCCTCTCTGGTTACTTTGGTCTTAGGCTCGCCAAGATAGTTAACACAGGTAAGAGAGAGTACCTACAATCGGAGATGCCCTACTCCTCCTGCGACGAGACCGCCAGGTAGGCTTAGATCGCTCACCCACCCCCCGGCGTTGAGTGAACCCTGAGGGCAATAGGCCCCTCGATAGTGAGAGGGGCTTTGCTGCGTTCCTGAACAACCAAACACTTCGGTAACGGAGATTTCTCCACAAAATCACCAAGTGCCATGACTTCCACGTATCGTCAATACGGGCGCACACGGCCGGGGGGCTAGGGACACACAAGTCCTGTGTGTGCGTTCCCACCCGGCCCCTCTAACAGATCGTGCATATGAAACATAATTGCAATTGCGCCATCGCGATCCAAGCCAAAAGACCGGTAGCATTCTGCCGACCCTTCTCCTTTGCGCACGATTCCCACTCTGGGTCTAGTCACAGTCCTCGCATTCCCCACGAAGCGGTTGCCTCACCTCACACTTGAGAGCGGACACCCGCCAAACCACCGCCCGCGGCAGGTTTCATCAGGATGTTGACGACCCGCAGAACATCTACTTGCCGTGGTGCTTAGCGGCGTTGGCAATCGATGGACCGGCCTTGGCGAAATCCTGAGAGGTCATGACCGGCCGAAGAGAGACCTTTGCATTGAACGCCAAAAACCAGGGCTCGGCGACCGCCGCAAGCTGCGATTCGTCTTGCAGGTCAAACACGGCGGAGCACGACCGTCGGCCGTCATCGTCCAAAAAGAAATAGACCGTCTCCGGTTTGAGATCGGCCAAAATTCGCTCGATAGTACTGGCGGCAGTTCCAGTCTTGACGGCGGCATTGCCGCCTTCCACAGGAAGCGAGACTCTAAGCAACATTCGCATACCGAATTCCCTCCATTGTTTAAGGCAGCAACACTTCTATAGCAGCCTTTGCAACGGTGTCAAACCGAAGTCTCCTCTGGCGCGTGGCCCAGCCTTCGCACCCCCACAATCGCGCGCCTCTTTCCCGCGCATCACGCATCCCATTCGACAAGCAATGAACAAATCACCCCATCGCCGCAAATTCCTAAAAACGGCCACCATCGCCGCAGCAGGCTTAGTCATCCCCCACCCACCCCTCTTCGGCCGCCTCCACAACGACGATGCCCTGCTCGACGATCTCGCCCACCGCTGCTTCCAATACTTCTGGGACGCAAGCGACCCCGAGACAGGAATCTGCCGGGACCTCATCCACAGCGATCCAGCCGACAACGCAAAAAAAGGAGACGAAGCCCGCGGCAGCACCGGGGTTACGGGCTCTGCCTCACCGCTCTCTGCATCGGTGCAGAGCGCAAGTGGATCACGCGCGACCAGGCCAAAGATCGCGCCCGCCGCGCTCTGCGCAGCTACACTAGCGGACTCGTACCCAACGAACACGGCTGGTTCTACCACTTCCTCGACATCCACACCGGGCAACGTTGGAAAGACGTCGAGATGTCAACCAGCGACTCCATCTGGCTCCTCGCCGGCGCGCTCACCTGCCGCGCCTACTTTCACGAAGACCACGAGATCGCCGATCTCGCGACCCTTCTCTATAGCCGTTACGACTTTCTCTGGATGACCAACGGAGACGGCAAGTTCCTCTCCCACGGCTGGAAACCGGAAGGCTTCGTCAAGTATCGCTACGACAAATACTGCCAGCTGGCCGCCATGTATCTCCTCGGCATTGGCTCACCCACCCGCCCGCTCCCTCCTGATGCCTGGTATGCCTGGGAACGTGAGCCCAACTCCTACGGCAACTACCACTACATCGGAACCTCTCTGCTATGGACCTATCAATATCCCTTCGCATGGTTCGACTTTCGCTCGCGCCGCGAGAGCCGCGGCACCAAAGTTGACTGGTTCGAGAACTGCCAGGTAGCGACCCGTGCCCATCGCGAATGGTGTTACACCGATCTCGCCAAGCAGTTCCCCCCCTATACCCAAGACATATGGGGGATCACCAGCTCTTCCAGCCCGACCGGCTGGGAGGACCACCCTTACACTCCAGGGTCGATGGCACGGTCGTTCCCTGCGCTGCCGGAGGATCACTCATGCTCACTCCAGACATCTGCATTCCTGCCATCCACGCAATGAAGGATCAGTACGGAGCCAAAATCTGGGGAAAGTACGGTCTCGCCGACGCCTTCAACCCCGCCACCGGCTGGATCTCACCCGACACCTTAGGACTCGACGTCGGCATGACCCTGCTCAGCATCGAAAACCTGCGCAACGGCACCGCTTGGCACTCGTTCATGGCCAATCCCGAACCTCAACTCGCCGTGAAGCTCGCAGACATCGACAAGGTTTGACCGAACTTGTCAATACCCCAAACGAAATATGTCCGCTATCTCATTGGTTCCAAGATCAAAGAAAAAAGGGCGCCCCCGACCGGATGCTGCCAGCACGGTGGTTCGGATCGTAGCGCCGCGCACACTCCCGCACCACGTCGATGGCTCACATAGACTTCATCGCCCCCGCCCACATCGGCGATCTGCTCATTTTGAAATCGGGGATGAATCGCGCCTTCAACACCTCGATCGAAGTCGGGGTCAAAGTCTTGGTCGAGAACACCATCGTCTGAACCCACCGCCACGTCGCCTCGGCCTACTCGCCTTCGTCGCCGTCGATTCTCAGGAACGCAGCGTCCCCGTCTCCAAGCTCGACACGAACGCCCATGGCGGCCATAGCCGCCCGCAACCATCAAACCTCGCACTAAAAGGGCCTGAGTGAAAAAGGGCCGTCATTCTGAGCAAACTATTCCGAACCCCTGTTACAGCAGCGATATCGAGCGATTAGTGGCAAGCGCCGAGCGATCCTGGATGAGGCCAGAATCGCCTCGCGATCGCCACCATTCGTAGGCGATGCACGCAAGTGCAACGGCTCAGCACCTTCCGTTCCGAGACGACCGCCGGACGAACCCCACACCGTCCATCAGCCCACCTTCCACAGCTTCTCCCAATTCCAAATCCCCGACATCACCTCCATCGGCAACGGAAACCCCAGCTGATGCGCAAGCATGTACACCTGCCCGCGATGATGTGCCTCGTGAGCCACCATATAGCAAAGCATCTCCACGCCTACTGGCCAAGGCTTCGCCCAGCCGTCTCTGCGAAACTCCTCAATGCGGCCCTCGCCACCAAGCGCCTCGGCAAGCATCCCTCGCAGCGGGCCGCGCTCTCCGCCAACGCCGCGCTCGCCTGTTCCGGAGTGCAATGCGCGCGATTCAGCTGCGCCGGAACCTTCAGGTGCGGGGCCGTCAGCCTCAACCACTTACACCGAACGTTATGCACATGCGTAAAGATCGCCGCAATCGTGCGAACATTCCCCGGCGGCTTGGCCTTCCACACGGCAGGATCAAGATGCTCGATCAATCTGATTCATCCGTTCGCTCGTGGCAAAAGTCCGCACCGCAGACCCGCCGAGTTGTGCGCGAACCCTCTCTTGACGCGTAGCCATCGCTCCCGGCTCCTGATCCGTTCTAACGACCTATAGTAAGTCCGGGCCATTGGTTTGAGTGGCAGAGCGTCGCTGGGGCACAGTTGCCGCCAAACAACGCGCCCAATTAGCATCGTCACCGAGGCCTTCGCATGAGTCTGTCATGGCGAGCGTGGATTGTTCTCTTGGGTTGTC
>CAWGZE010000046.1:0-22926 GCA_963826855.1 uncultured Acidobacteriaceae bacterium | reverse complement strand
TGTGCCGACTCTTCGGGGATCATCTGGAAGAGGACGACAGTGTGCGGAGGAAGCGTGGCGACCCGTCTCAATAAATCGTCCGGAGGAAGGCCTACGAGATCGATCGACTTCAGGCCGGGACGAAGACGCAGATCCTGATGGGCTTGTTGAAGCCAAAATTGCTCAAAGGCCGAATTCCCGTTAACGATCGCAACCGTTTCGGTGTCGGGCTGGAGGCGAAGAGCGAGATCGATCGTTACTTTCACACCGCCGGTGATGGTGACCCCCGTCACACCGGGCCAAAGCTTCTGCCCCTCGAACCGCTTGGGGGTAATCGAGAAGAAAACGATCGGGGCACCGGGAAATATCTGGTCGCGATGGTCGACGGCAAAACGAAGCGCAGGATAGAACGCAGTGAGAACCAGATCGATTCTTTGTCCCCGGTAGGTTGCGGCCAACGCGTCAGCCACCCCGTTCTCATAGCCTGGCACATCGAAACGAAGCGACTCAAGGTATTCGACGTGAAAGTCAACAGGCTCGGGCATCAGCGATCGCAGCGTCGATCGGAGCGTCGCGAAGTCGTCCGGACTTTCGTGGGCGGTAAAGCTATAGAGGATCAGGACGTTCTTCGCCTGAGGCAGGTCAGTGGCATGGCTCAGATCCCCGATGGAAAGCAATGCCAGTAGACAAGCAGCCCCAACCCAGTACGATCGGCAGGTCCGTCTTCTCAAGGCAAGCCTTCTTTCGAACAAACCCGGCAGCGATATGACTAATCGAGAACGAGTTGCGCCCCGACACTCGGGCAAGCAAGAAATAAGCCCTGCATCTTCAGCAGGCGGTGTTTTTAGCTACTGGCAGTAATGCTATCTGGTTATTATTGTTGGCGTTGTGACACTTGTCACGAAAAATTGCTTGTCGTCCTACCGCTCTTTTATCTAAAGTTAGCCTTGGACGCTCGTGTGCCCACTCGGTTTGCCGGGCAACAGCAGTCACGAAACCGCCGAATCCATGAGGGTAATTTATGAGGCGCATCAGAGTACTCCTTGCAGACGACCACCATATGGTCGCAGAGATGTTGAAAACCGAGCTGTCTTCCTCTTACGACGTGGTCGGAACCGTGACCGATGGCCTGGAGCTGATCGAAGCTACCCGGGAGCTACGACCCGACGTGGTCCTGCTGGACATCGGGATGCCGCACCTGAACGGACTCGACGCCGGGATGCAGATCAAGAAATCCATGCCTGCGGTGAAGCTTATCTATCTCACCATGAATCTGGACCCTTACGTGGTTCGGCAAGCCATTCGCGTCGGCGCCTCGGGTTTTCTGCTGAAGCAAGGCAACGCGAAGGAACTGCCTGAGGCGATCGAGAAGGCCATGCTGGGCGGCATTTACCTGACAGCCATGGCCTCAGCGGCGCTCAACGGCCTCGCGGAGCTTGAGCCCGCAAACCGCGATTCCCGGCCCGAGCCAACCGCTCGCCAGCGCGAAGTGATCCAGCTTCTCGCCGAGGGGCAGTCGATGAAACAGGTCGCTGACATCCTGAAAATCACGCCGCGGACGGTGGCCGCCCACAAATACGCGGTGATGGAGCTCTTGCAGATCAAATCCAGCGCGGAACTGGTGCAATACGCGCTGAAGTCCGGCATGATTTTCAACTAGAGCTGAAGTACAGTTGCTCTAGGCTTGTTCCTGGCGCTCCTCACTTGCTGGGTCGAGAGTGATCCTGATGCCTGGGGGCTGCGACCGATTGGGAAACCGCTCCGCTGGCACAGCCAGTTCGCTGGCGTCGCGGTGAGACAAAATCGTGGGGGTCATAATCTCGACGCCTGCTTCCGCAAAGGCGTCCAGCACATTCTGGCGTAATGCCGCACCGGTTTCGAAAATCTCCTCCGATGTTTCGGTCCAGGTCCTCAGTTCGTATTCCACGGAGTAGTTCCCGAAAGAATTCACCAGCGCTCGCGGCGCCGGCTCGGTAGCGATCTGCTGGGTTCGAGCCGCCCCCTCGAGCAGAAGCCTTTGCACGATTCTCCAATCCACGTCGTAGCCGATCGTGGCAGTGATTCCCAATGCAAAGCCTTTGCTTAGGCCGTGCACACTGTAGTTCGTAACCAAGTCAGCCAAAACTTTGCTGTTGGGAATCGTGACGTGCTCGTTCCCAGCTGTGACGACTCGGGTGACGAGTAATGTCTTCTCGGTGACCTTGCCATACACGCCTTCGATGCGCACCACGTCGCCTAGTCTGAATGCCCGTTGGTAGGTCAAAAGGATTCCTGCGAACAGGTTGCCAATGACACCGCTGGAACCGAAGGTCACCAGCGCGCCGAAGAACAGGGAAAATCCGCGAAAAAATGGTGAGCTGGCGCCGGGCAGGTAAGGAAAACTCACCATCAGGCCCAACAGGAAGAGAGCAGTCCGGCTCAACTTGTAGGTCGGTTCGGCCCACTCCGCGGGGAAGTTCGCAAAAACGATGTCTCTGCGTTGGATGGAAGTGAAGAAGTACTTCAGAACCTTGTGAAGAACCCAACCGAACAAGACTATGACGAAAAGATAACCCAGGTTCGGAACGTAGTTTTGGAAGGCCTTGGACACATCACGAAAGGGCGGGCCCAAGAACCTAAGCAGACTGTCAGTGAATATCCTGGTGCGTGGGAAGATCGCGAAGCCGTAGAGAAAATAAACCAGCACCAGAGCGGTCGCGAGAAGGGTACAGACCAAGTAGACCGCGGTCCGAAATACGCGGCTGGCGTGAAATCGGGGATTGGATTCGACCGTGCCGCTGGCGCGAAGCCGGGACTGCCAGGCGTCGACGCGCCGATCGCCGAAGCGGTACACCACTCCCACGGCGTAGATAGCCAGGAACAAAATCAAGCTGGCAACTACCACGTAATAGAGACCAATCATCGTCGCCGCCGGCCATCCCATTTCGGATGTCGGCAAAACACGGCCGATCCAATCTCCCACGGCAGTCAAGAGCTTCTCGGCCGGACCTCGCAAAAGGAGAAGCAGCACAAGAACGGCGAAGTTCAGAGCCGAATGGAAATTGCGCCAGCGATCAGCCCCCCCGCCGCGATCCAAAAGGAAGCTACGTATCCCCCAGCGGCAGGCCAGCACGGCTGCCAGGAAGGTCAGAAATTGGACGAGAAAGCGGATAAGGGTAAATGCCGATTCGGCGGTGCTCCCGGTCTGATCAACCACCTGCATGCGTTAGCCCCTTCGACGAGTATCCACCAATGGATGGGCATTCGCGATATCTTCGACCAAGCAAATTCAAGGGCAAGACCAACTTCATCCTAGGCGGCAGCTGTGAGGGCCGTAATGCGTCGCGCCGACGAAGCGCGCCTCAGCGCTTCGCCCGGTTGGCGGGCGAGGTCTTCTCAATCAGCGCGAAGAGAAAGGCCGTCGTAAGCCCAAAGAGCAGCCACCCGTTGAGCGCCTCGATAGTCCCCAACAGTGCCCAATGCGGTTCCACGTGGAGATTCTCATGCCCATAGGTGGTCATCGCGCCCAGCGAGTAGAGCATCGCTGTTTTGGCGTCCGGTAGGGCGCCAATCAGAAGGTAGGACCACCCCCATATTGCTGCCTCGATCCCATGCAAGAAGGTTGCCAGCAGAGTCGTTGTGCCCATGACCACCGCAAAGCCCCCGGTAGTGTGGCGGCGCCTCATCAACGTGCCATAAAGGGGGACGACCCGTTGTTGGATGAATCCGAGGCCAAAGACATGGAGGATTACGGTCAGCACAATCAAAGGAATGCCCCACGCCCAGTCGGCGTGCCACGGCGCCTGAGGGTCGATTAAAAAGCTGAGAGCGGCTTGAGCGACTTTCATTTCCCTTCCTTCTTCATCTGCGTGCGCTTGCCGGGAATCGATAACTCACGAATCGCGATTCGATCAAACATCGTTCGATCTTAAGCATCCCCGGAGCAATGGCGCCATCAAAATTGGCAAAAGTAACAATCTATCGCCCGATTTCCTTCACTCTGCACGCGCAGCCCACATGTCAGAACTGCCAATTCCCAAACTCAGGCTCTTCATAGTTCACTTACAAACAACGCGAGTGAGACAATCCGTTGCCTTTGATGGATATCCACAAGGTTGCGCAAGCCATAGGCGCAGCAGACTAGCTGTTTCGTCGGATCGTAGATTTCCGGGTCATCCCTGTTCGGCCCGGCAGCGCCACCGCCCCAACCCTCCCCGGAGTTGGGGCGGTGGCGTTTGTACCTGTCAGAACTACCAATTCCAAACTCCGGCTCTGCATAGTCAACTTACACACACTGAACACAAGGTAGGTGCACGACGGTAGCGCCTGGCCTGTCACCAGCAAGGAGAAAGTTATGCATTTGGGAGCAGTCGCCAGGAGACTGGCCATCACTGCGGCGGCCGCATCGGGGCTGTTGGTGACATTTGGAGCAACGGGCGCTGTGGCGCAAGCCAAACAACCCAACATCGTCGTCATCATGGGCGACGACATCGGCATGTGGAACATTGGCGCCTATCACCGCGGCTTGATGGCCGGCAAAACGCCAAACATCGACAAACTCGCCAAAGAAGGGATGTTGTTCACCGACTATTACGCCGAAGCGAGTTGCACGGCGGGCCGCGCGAACTTCATCACCGGCGAACTGCCAATCCGCACCGGAATGACCACCGTTGGCCAGGCCGGCGCCAAAATCGGAATTCCCGCCGAGGCAGTGACCACGGCCACGATCCTGAAGTCGATGGGCTACGCCACCGGCCAGTTCGGCAAAAACCACCTCGGCGATCGCAACGAATTCCTGCCTACCGTGCATGGCTTCGACGAGTTCTTTGGCTATCTCTATCACCTCGACGCCATGGAAGACCCGGCCCATCCCAACTATCCCCAGGACCTGCTGAACGTCGTCGGCCCCCGGAACATGGTGCATTCCTGGGCCACCGATGTCGACGATCCCACCGATATGCCCCGCTGGGGCAAGGTCGGCAAACAGAAGATTGAGGACGCCGGCACACTCTATCCCAAGCGAATGGAAACGGTCGACGACGAAATCCTCGACTATTCTCTGAAATTCATGGACAAGGCCAAGACCGCCAACAAGCCGTTTTTCGTCTGGCTCAACCCGACCCGCATGCACATTGTGACCCACCTTTCGCCGAAATATGAGGCGATGCGCAACTCCGAGAATGGCTGGTCTGAGGAAGAAGCCGGCATGGCCCAATTCGACGATATCGTCGGCTCAGTCATGACCTACCTCAAGGACAACGGGCTCGACGACAACACCATGGTTTTGATAACCACCGACAACGGCACCGAGGTCTTCACCTGGCCCGACGGCGGCCAGACGCCGTTCGCACAGTCGAAGGGGACCGTCCTTGAAGGCGGCTTCCGTGTGCCTGCGATCCTTCGCTGGCCCGGGCATGTCCCGCCGGACTCGGTGCAGAACGGGATCTTCTCCGGAATGGACTGGCTGCCAACCTTTGTCGATGCGGCTGGAAATCCGAACGTTACCGAAGAACTGCTGAAGGGCAAAACGATCGGGGACCGGACATACAAGAACCATCTGGACGGCTACGACCAGATGGCGGCCATCACCGGCAAAGGCCCGTCGACTCGTCACGAAATTTTCTACTTAGGCGAGAGTACCGTCGGCGCAGTGCGGATTGACGATTACAAGTTCCGCTTCATCGACCAGCCCGCGGGCTGGCTCGGTGAAAAGACACACCCGGACGTGCCATATATCACTAACCTTCGTCTCGATCCGTTTGAGCGCACGGGCTGGCCCAACAACGGGACGAAAGACGGAGCTCAGCAGTACTTCGATTGGTTCAAGTATCAATTCTGGCGCTTTGTCTTTGTCCAGCAAACAGTGGCCAAGGAAATCCAGACCTTCATCGATTACCCGCCCATGCAACGTGGCGCGAGCTTCAACCTGGATGCCGTCAAAGCTGAAATGGCGAAGAGGATGGCCGAAGCCGAGTCCGCCGCCAAGGGCCCAAGCAACTAACAGGAAATACCTTGCCGGGGCTGCCACGACAAGCAGCCCCACCTTTTTGCCGAAGGAAACGTCTTGATTCACAAGTAACAAACACTGATGAGGCGGAGTCTCCATCGGACTCAGCCAGCCCCCGTCATGTACAATTCGCGAGGGATGTATTAAGTGAAGTCCCGAGAGTTTGAAATAGAGAGGGTATTACGAATGAAGAGAAATTTGATTGCAGGTTTGCTATGTATCGCAACGGCGTTTCCGGCTATCGCCCAGAAGGCGGATCAAAGGCTGGCTGAATCAACCGAGGTCCTGAAAACGATCGCCACCAAGAGCTCAATCCCCAACACCGCATGGAGCAAGACAAAGTGTGTCTTGATCTACCCCAGCGTCAAGAAAGTGGGAATTGGCATCGGCGTGAGCTATGGCCGTGGTGTGATGGTTTGCCGCACCGGCGCGGAGATGACTGGTCCATGGGGAGCACCCATCATGTATACCCTTGACACCGGCAGCCTGGGTGCACAGCTGGGCTCCACTTCCACTGACTATGTTTTGCTGATCATCACTCAGCGGGGAGCCAACAAGATCCTGTCCGGCAAGCTGAAGCTCGGCGCTGACGCTTCCGCGGTTGCAGGTCCAACTGGAGCCAACGCCGCTGCCTTTAACGATCCGAATATCGATGTCTTGTCCTATTCGCAGTCGAAGGGACTCTTTGCCGGAGCTTCATTGGGCAGCGCATCCATGTCCGCCGACGACAAGATCAATGCGCAGCTCTATAACAAGGACGTCGATGCAACGCAGATTCTGCGGACTGAGAAGATACCCGCTGCTGCAGAGCCGCTGATCGCCGCAGTGAAGGCGGCAGCCGGAAAGTAAACCACTCCTCGCCAGCCTGATCGATGGTCAACGATTTGGCTGGATAGGCGAGATGGCATTCAGGTTTGGCGGCTCGCAAGGGCCGCCCCGCCTGAACCTAGAAGACTGACCCAGCTCAACATACGCCCATCCAAAGCACTGGAGGATACCCCTCCCCGCCTTCTCCCCCGTTTCCTTGTTAGAAATGACAGTTGTTTCCCTCCTGAGTCTCGGGTGAACTATCATGAGTGGCAACCTATTTCATAGGCAACCCGCTACTTGCCGCCCTACAAGGAGAACCTCACATGCATTTTGCTTCCAAAAGGCTCAGCGCGGTTTTCACCGCCCTCATCGCTCTGACCATGACCATCGGGATTTCCAATGCCCTCGCGCAAGACGTCGCCCACTGGGTAACTGGCGTCGTGAAGAGTGTGGACAAAGACACCAAAACTGTCGTCATTAAGTCCGCCGACGGCACCGAACACACCATCAAGTACACCGACGACACCGTCGTCAAGGGAAGCAAAGACGCCGCCAAGGGTACCGAGAAAGCCAGCGTCGACACCTACCTCGCCGCCAAGACCGGCACCCAGGTGAGCGTAAAGTACACGGAAAAAGCTGGTGAGAAGACCGCTGTCGGCGTCAAGGACGCCAGCAAGGCTACCGCCAAGGCCGTCACCCAGTAAAAAGGCCAGCGATCCCGCTCTGAGTCGATCGTCATTGATGGGGCCGTCAACCCGCGGCCCCGAAGCATCTTCCCTCCCCTTCGGCATCCCTCTGCACGGCCCGCACTGTCACAAATTACAATTGTCCGGCGCTGGATTTAAGCGCGACACTTCTTATGGAGCAGGCGCCGAGGTGCATTTGAAGATCCGCCCGAGATTCGCCCTGACACTCGCAGCCGCCCTGCTGCTATGTGTCTCACTGCACGGAGCGACCGCTGCACAGGCCCAGGACGATCCCCTATCGTCATGGAACGATGGGGCCCCCAAGCAGGCGATACTCAACTTCGTCAGGACCACCACCGAGCAATCCAACCCGGCATATGTAAAGCCCGAAGACCGCATCGCGACCTTCGATCAAGACGGTACCCTTTGGACGGAACACCCGATATACGCCCAAGCGATGTTCGCCCTCGCCCGCGTCGGCCAGCTCGCCCCGAAACATCCTGAGTGGAAAACGAAACAGCCCTTCGCCGCGGTCCTCACCGGCGACAAACTCGCAATGAGCAAGTTCACCGAGTCGGACTGGATGGAGATCGTCGCCGCCACCCACGCCGGCATGAGCACCGCGGACTTTGAAGAACTGGTAAAACAGTGGCTGACCACGGCCAAAGCGCCGCGCTTTGACCGCCCCTACACCGACCTTGTCTACCAGCCGATGCTGGAGGTCATGCAGCTACTCCGCGCCAACGGCTATCGCACCTACATCGTCACCGGCGGCGGCCAGGAGTTTGTCCGCGTCTACAGCGAACAGGTTTATGGCGTTCCGCCCGAGCAGGTTGTCGGGTCGAGCATCGTGACGCAGTATGACGACTCAACCGGCAAGCCTGTGCTGATGCGGGAGCCAAAAGTCTTCTTCATCGACGACGGCCCCGGCAAAGCGGTCGGGATCAACCTCTTCATCGGCAAACATCCTTACGCGGCCTTCGGTAACTCAGGCGGCGACGCCGCCATGCTGGAATGGACTCAGGCAGGTCCCGGCACGCGCCTCATGATGCTCGTCCATCACGACGACGCCACGCGCGAATATGCCTATGGCCCCGCTGGCGGCCTTCCCGATACGCATGTCGGAACCTTCAGCGACGCGCTGATGAGCGAAGCACAGAAGAACGGTTGGGTTGTGATCAGCATGAAGAACGATTGGAAGCGAATCTTTCCATTCGATAAGTAGGGCATCAACAGGCAGTTATCAGCTGTCAGGAGAATAACCGATGGGCATCGTGACACGCATCAGGCAAAGCTTATCTGTTGGGCTGGCCATCCTTCTGGTCTTCACCATGGGCCCTGGGAGCGCAACCAGTACGGCCCAGGCCATTGGGAGCCCCTTGCCAGCCAGTACGCCGCCCGCGCCCACCTATCCCGGACAAGGCGCGCCCGAAACCGCAGAAGAATTGCAAGCGCTGGTAGCGCCCATCGCGCTGTATCCCGATGCGCTGGTGGCGCAGATCCTCAGTGCGGCCACGTTTCCCGACCAGATCGGCGCCGCCGATTACTGGTTACAGCAGAACAAGGCGCTGACCGGAAGCGCTCTGATGACCGCCGTCAATGAACAATCGTGGGACCCAAGCGTGAAAGCGCTCACTCAGTTTCCCGCAGTGCTCACTAACATGGGCCAGAACCTGGCCTGGACCTCACAACTCGGCGAGGCCTATCACAACCAGCAGGCCGATGTGATGGCCGCAGTCCAGGTGCTTCGCGCAAAGGCAAAGGCTGCCGGAAATCTGAAGTCAGGCTCGCAGATCACCGTCACCCAGCCATCTCCGCAGATCATCGTCATCCAACCCACCAATCCGCAGATCGTCTATGTGCCGCAATACAATCCCGCAGTGATTTACGGATATCCCTACGTCGTCCCCTACTACGCCCCCCCATCTACCGCAGCTGTCGTCACCGCGGGCTTGCTTTCCTTTGGAGCAGGTCTGGCAATCGGCGCAATGATGAGCGGAGGTTGCTGCGGCTGGGGCTACAGCAGCTGGAACTGCAATTGGTACGGTGGCGGCGCCTACTACCACGGCGGAGCCTACTACGGAAACAGCGCCTGGCATGGCGGCTATTACGGCACCAGCGCCTCGGCCTACGGGGCCTATGGCAGCGCCCACGCCTCCTCCGGCTATAACCCTTCCACCGGGACTTATGCTCGCGGCGCTTCAACAGATACCGCCTATGGAAAGCAATCTGTAGGACAGGCTTATAACCCAAACACCGGCGCTTATGGTCAGACCCATCAGACGTCCACCAATGGCGCCCAATACGGAAGCTCGTACGCCTCAAAAAACGGCACCTCGGTAAACTCAGCGCATTATTCAGACGCCAACGGAACGGTCGGCGCAGCCACAAGCTCGAACGGCAACAAATACGCGACCGCCAACGGCAACGCCTACAAGAATACCGGCAGCGGTTGGGACAAAGAGTCGGATGGCAGCTGGAACAGCGTCCAGAAGCCCAGCGGTACAAGCTCTGACGCCGCTCACGGCTGGGGAGACAGCAGCGGTGGCTGGGGATCGCAATCCCACAGCAGCGGCTCCTCAGCATTTAGCGGCTGGGGCAGCCGTTCCGGAGACTCCGGCGGCGGATGGGGTTCTCGGTCGGCCAGCGCTCAGGGCTGGGGCAGCCGCGGAGGTGGCGGAGGATGGGGCGGCGGTGGTTTCCGCGGCGGCGGTGGCGGCTTCCGTCGCTAGCATCACCGACTGCAATTATTCGCAACGCAACCGGAGCCTTTTGGAGGGATCGACATGTTCGAGTTGGTTGGCCATCGCGGAAAAACCAGACTGCACAGTCTCATGCTGGCAGGAATCGTCGTTATGCTGCTCTCGGTTACGGCCTGCAATAAGCCGTCAGAGCCGGCTGGGCCCAAGACATTTCCTACTCCAGAGGAAGCCGGGAAGGCGCTTGTGCAAGCAACAGGAGCGCAGGATAAAGATGCAATCCTGGCGATTTTCGGCCCGGGATCGCAAGATGTCCTCTCTACCGGCGAGCCGGCTCAGGACAAGGAAGCCATGGAGGGATTTACCCGCGCCTACGGGGTGATGAATCGCTGGAGAAAACTTGCCGACGGCACCGAACTCCTGCTGGTCGGCGCACAAAACGAGGCGTTTCCGATTCCGTTGATGAAGAACGCCTCCGGCGAGTGGTACTTTGACGCTGCGGCAGGCAAGGAAGAGATCCTGGCGCGCCGCATTGGCCGCGATGAGCTCGCCGCGATCGATATCTCCGCCGCGCTGGCAGACTCCCAGGCGCAATACTTGGCGCAAAAGCACGGAGGAGTCAAACAATACGCGCAGAAATTCATCAGCGACCCCGGCCAACAAAATGGCCTCTATTGGGAGTCTCCTCAAGGCGCCCCCCGCAGCCCGCTCGGTCCGCTGGTAGCCTTCGCGACTGAAGAGGGATACACCGTCAAGCCCGATGCGGCCCAACCCTACTACGGCTATTACTTCCGCAGACTCGATAGCCAGGGCGCCCATTCAAATGGCGGATCGAAGCCGTATGTCGTCAATGGAAAGATGACCGCGGGCTTCGCCTATCTCGCCTATCCGGCGAAGTACGGTGACTCCGGCATTAAGAGCTTCATCATCAACCAGCAAGGCGTGATTTATCAGAAGGACCTTGGCAAAGATACAACGATAACCGCCAAAGCCATGACCAGCTTCGATCCCGACCCCAGTTGGACGCCGCTTTAATGATCGGCCGAAGCCGCTAATGGGTCAGTCTCGATTCATAGGCTCCGAGTCCGGCAGGAGAATTGCCTCGACCCAAGGCGGCGCCCAATGAGAAACTTGCGCTCATGGCTTACGGTAGCCCTAATCGATCGAGCAGAAGCGACGAACTCGCCTTTTCATTGTTTTGCTGCGCAGGGGCCATGACTCTGGTCCTTTTCCAGATCGAGAAAACTCCGGATACCGTCGCCGCCCTGGTCTTCGGTATCGCCGGTCTTCTGATTTACCCGATCATTCATTTCATCCCGTCTAAGATGCCCCAAATAGCGACTCTTATGGGTATGCTGCTACTCGTCGGAACAATTGGATGGAGTGTATGGCCCGAAAAAACGCAGCAAACCAACAAATGCGAATCTTACGAATACATAAGGGCAGGGTCAATCACGAATAGCCAAGGGATATATGATGCCGACCCAACGAAGTGCTTCGTCATAAATGGACTCATTTTCGACCACAATGGCGTCAAGATTGCGGCTGTCGACCCCAGGAATCCGCCGCGTAATTCTCCGCTTCCGCTGAAGTGAGCTTCACGCGCCCACAGCGAAATCGCGAAACTGTCCTGTAACTCGTCCCCCGCTCCATTTGCAACTCAAGCAAACAACGGTACACTGTTGCATCGCGGAAGGGCGCGACTGAACGGTGATCAAATCCAACGCCAACACGGACACCGACGACCTCGGAGTCTCCGGCTTCTTCGTCGAGGCCCTCGAAGACGCCGAGCTCTTGCTGAAATACGCCGCCGAGATGGGCATCGACATCGACGCGAACACTCGCTCGGCGGTTCTCCACGCTCGCGCGATAGCACCGGCGCAATGGACCGAAGAGATGTCGGCAAACCTGCTGCTGGCGCTCACCACACTCGCTGCCAATCTCAAACCGGTCACCGCCGAGAGCCTCAAGGCCTATCACTCCGAAACCCGCCCCACCATGCATACCTATCTGTTGTGGGCGATCATTCTTTCCATCGTCATCATTCCGTGTTCCATCCTCACCTTCGTTTCATCAAGCATCTCTACCCAGATTCGCACCGACATCACCACCGCCAACGCCCTCGCGGTCAAGCTTCACACCGAGCTCGGACCTCCAGCGGCGCAGGGCATCGGCGCCAGCGACGAACTCGCCGACCTGCAGGAATATGCCGCCACCATCCGCTCGATCTATGCTCGCTCGCGCCGGCTCAACAATATCCTCGTTCCCCACGTCGACACTCCTCTCGGCCTGCGCTGCGACTCCGGTAACGCCACCCAGGACGCAACCTGCGTCAAGCAAAAATTTGAACTCCCCTACGAAATCAAGCTCGACGACTACTCGGCAGTGTCGGAACAGCTCACCGAAACCTATCAGGATGTCCGCTACTTCGCCCAGAGCATCACGACCGATGTGCTGACCTTTTACGGGGCCTTCAACACCTGCATTCTCCCCATCCTTTATGCCTTGCTGGGAACTTGCGCCTACCTCCTGCGCTCATTTGAAGACCAGATGAGCACCCGCACCTTCACCCCGTCCGTCGCCAACTCTGCCCGCTTTGTCATCGCCGCCATCGGAGGCACGGTGATTGGCCTTTTCAACGGATTCACCTCAGAGGCCTCCGCCTCGCCGCTGGCCATGGCCTTCCTGGTGGGTTACGGCGTGGAGATCTTTTTTTCCTTCCTCGAGAGCCTCATCAGATCTTTCACGAGGACCGTGCCACCACCCCCGCCTCCGCCTCGCCCATCCCCGTAACTTCAGTCGCACGCCGGCTCCGCAATTCCGCTCCAGAAAACAGCGTCCTACAAGAAGCTCATTAGCTTCTGATATCATGCAACTCTGCGGTTGCATGATTTCCAAGTATCGATTAATATGCAACCTGGAGGTTGCATACATGTCCGACCGGATTGAGAAAAGCATGGAACTCAAAGCACCCGTCGCCCGCGTCTGGCGCGCCTTGACCGACTACCGCGAGTTCGGGGAGTGGTTTCGCGTCAAGCTCGACGCCCCATTCGCTCCTGGCCAGCCCCACCGTGGACAGATCACCTGGCCTGGCTACGAGCATCACTTTAAGGACTTCATTGTTCAGAAAATGGAGCCCGAGCGGCTCTTCTCCTTCACTTGGCATCCCTACAACCTCGACCCAGCCCGAGACTACTCCCAGGAGACTCTTACGCTCGTAGAGTTCACGCTGGAGAAAACAGCCACCGGAACCCTGCTGAGGGTGGTCGAGTCCGGCTTCGACAAGATCCCAGCCGACCGCCGCGCCGAAGCCTTCCGCATGAATGACAATGGATGGGCCCAGCAGATGGAGAACATCGCAAAGCATGTCGCCGAAACCCCCTAGCCGCGCGGTCGTCAGGTCGCGGCCTCGCGCAGGCGCACCCGTCTTTGCCGCGCTCGGCGACAAGACCCGTCTCTCGCTGGTCTCGAAACTCAGCGGCGGTCAGCCACGTTCCATCTCCGAGCTGACCCGTGGAACAAGCCTCACTCGGCAGGCGATCACCAAGCACCTCCACGTGTTGGAAAAAGCAGGGATCGTCCACGGCACTCATACGGGCCGCGAAAAGCGCTTTGAACTCGATCCCGAACCGATTGTGGCTCTGAAAGAGTATCTCGACTCCGTCTCAAGACACTGGGACCAGGCCCTTGCGCGACTAAAGGCCCTCGTCGAGGAGTAAACAGGCATCGCCGAAATTGCTTTTCAGCGGCTCGCCAATCTGGTCTACTGCGAAGCACATGGAGAACGCAGAGCAGCACCTGGTTCGCTGGGAACGCGCTGGACTAATCGATGCCAGCACCGCCGCCGCGATCCGCAGCTTCGAGGCAACGCGCACCAAACAGGGCGGGCGCCAGTGGATGATCCTGCTGGTGCTAATCCTCGGCGGCATTCTCCTGGGCGCCGGAGTTCTGCTCTTCGTCGCCGCGCACTGGGCCGAGCTCTCCCCGCTGAATCGAATGCTCCTCGTGCTCGCCATGCTCGTCTTCTTTCACGGCATCGGGCTACCGGTGCGAGACCGCTTCGATGCACTCGCCACCGCCATGCACGCCGTCGGCACGGTGTCGGCAGGCGCAGCGATTGCGCTCGTCGGGCAGATATTCAACATGCAGGAACACTGGCCTGCCGCCGTACTGCTGTGGGCCATCTGCGCCGCCGCTGGATGGCTTCTGCTGCGCGACCAGTTTCAACAGACGCTCACACTTCTACTCGTCCCCGCATGGATCATCTCCGAATGGACATTGCGCACGAGCTCCCACATAGGCGTCGACATATATCTCGCGCGCATGCTCGCGGTCTTCGGCGTCGTCTATGTAACGGCCTTCCTACATTCGCGCAAACGCGCGGTCTTCGGCATCCTCTTTGCCGTGGGAGCAATCCTCATACCCATCGGCATTGCCATTCTCTCCGACGGATGGGGTGCGTCCTTTGCGTGGCCCTCAAAGTTGGTGGCAGTTAGTTATCAAGTCGTGGCCTTCGCCATTCTCCTACTGGCAATTCTCTTCGGCACGCTCGTCGACCGGCGTAGTATTGCTCCCACATGCGTCGTGCTTGCCGTTGCCTACGCGTTACCCTGGGCGCACAAAAACCTCACAGGGCAATCCGGCGCAGGTACCTGGTACAGAACCGAACCGACCATCCTGGCATACGCCATGGTCGCAGCCGCCGCGATCTTTCTCGTCTGGTGGGGAGTCAGGACCTCCGCCAAGGCGCTGGTCAACTATGGAATGGCTACCTTCGCCGCGACGGTCGTCTGGTTCTACTTCTCGAGCGTGATGGACAAACTCGGCCGCTCGCTCGGCCTCATTACCCTCGGCGTTCTCTTCCTCGCCGGCGGATGGCTCCTGGAGCGCACTCGCCGCAGACTGGTCAGCGGCATCGAAGAAGGCGCCGCATGAGCAAGCGCCGCGCCGGATTCATCTTGCTAATAGCCCAGCTGCTGATCGTCCTCAGCATCGCGGGAAAGTACCTCTACGAACGCCGCTTTGATCCGCGCGTCTGGACGCGTGCAAGACAGGCCGACCCAAGCCTGCCTCTGCGCGGACGCTATCTCGCCCTTCAGCTCATGATCGACGCCTGCTCCCTGCCCAAGGAACCGCAATACTACAAACCAGGAGGCCGCCCTGAGATCGGAAGCCTGACTTCGGGTTGGAGCTGGCTTGTCCTCCCCGAGCCAGACAACGGTCGCCTGGGAGCTCGCCTCGCAGACCCGAAGTCACCGAACGACAAGGCCCCAGACATCTTTGACATCTTTCTTGAAGAACACGCACCATGCACTCAGGTGCCCTTCAGCCGCGGCGAACTCTACTTCATTTCCGATACCGCCAATCCGCCACTCCCACTCAAGCCCGGACAACAATTGTGGGTCGAGGTGACGTTGCCGCCCAGCGGTCCACCGCGCCCTATCCAGCTGGCGATCTCCGATTCGTCTGGATTCCATCCGCTGAAGTTTGAATAAGTCAACCCGCATGTCGAATAGCTCTCGTCATGACTCCGGACTCTTCTGCTGCACCGTCCCTCCACGCATAGCCTAGAATCCGGTATTGAGTTACACCGATGGGTAGAGAGTTCTTACGATTTCTCGATGCGGCGAAACGCTGGGTGCGCTACGGTTATTTCCTGCGCTTTGCTCTCGCCTTGTGGCTCTTCGCGCCTTTGATGTGCGCGCTTGACACGACAAGTTTCAAGACCATAACCAGCGGCGTCATGACCCCTGAGACCCTGCAGCAATACATTTGCGTCGCCTTCTTCCTTGTCTCTGCCGGATTCGTGGCACTCATCTGCGCCCGCGTGGTCCTCATCAACGGGCCGGCCCGTTTCGACAAGTGCTACGACGAACGCAACGACGGCCGGCCATCCGCACTTACCGCGTTGCTCGCCAACGACGAAGGCAAGCACGAGTGGTGGGCGCTGCTGGTCTCCCAGCTTCCCAACTTCGGCGTCTATATCTACCTTTTCGTGAACGGCCATGGGCAAATGGTTCGCCTCGCTGATATTTGCTGGGGTCTTTTCTTCGGCTCCGCGCTTGCTCTCGTCGTCTGGTACGTCATCAACGCCTGGTACTACCTCACCTACGATCCGCCTGACCCAACTGGCATCGTGGAATTTGGCCGCAACGCGGCTCGCACGCTGCTCCTGCCGCGCAACTTCATTGGCTTCGGACTGCACAAGCCTGGCATCGACCACTACTCGCATGACACTATCGAAGGTGCCTCAAATTGGATGAGGGGCAGCTTCCTCGATTGGTCCCTCCACTGGGTTGCAGAACATGCCTCGCGCAGTCCGGGCTATTCCTACATCGTCGCGCCACCTTCCGCCGCAGATGACCTCGACGGCGACGCCGATGTGGAAGTACTTTCCAGCAGCGCAGCCTTAGCTGCTCGCCTTCGGCTCTATGAGGGTCACGTCTTTGGCGGGCTATCGGCCCTCGTCTTCACTGCCTGTTACTGGACCCTGTGGCCCCTCACCGCTCCCGTACCGGCGATCCATGCGTCTATCGCCGCATTAGTCCTGTTGCTGATCACATGCGCAATACTTGTGTCGGCGATCCTCAGGATGAAGCAACACCCGCGCTGGAAAGTCGCTCTAGCCGCTTCGGTCGTCCTCGCCTATCTCGCCGTTCTCGCGCTCTACTTCCTGAGCAGCGCCGAGCGCTTCCCTATTCTCGCTACGCTACTCATCATTGCGACCACCCTATGCTGGACCCTCTGCGGCATCTCGTTTTTTCTCGATCTCTACCGCGTGCCGGTGTTGACCAGCTTCCTGGTAGTGATGATGCTGCCGCGCATGATCAACATCGAGAGAGGACATGAGGAACACTACGTCTCCACCATCACCGGAACGCAGTTACAGCAAGGCCACGCGCTGCCCGTAATCCCGGAGCCGCGCGAGATTCTCAACGCTGCGCTCGCCGCCAACCCCGGCAACAGCGGCCCGCTCATCATCGTCACTTCGACCGGCGGCGGCCTGCATGCCTCCGCGTGGACCGCAGAAGTCCTCTATCGCCTCGAAGACGAATTCGATCGCCAATACCCTGCAGCGCGCGGGACATTTCACCAACACCTATTGCTCGCCAGCACTGTCTCCGGCGGCAGCGTCGGGTTGCTCGCCTATCTCGCCGCGCTCCGCCAGCAACAACCCGGTGCTTCCTTGGATTTCCAGGCCATGCGCACCACCGCGCAGTGTTCGAGTCTCGAAGCCACAGGCTGGGGCTTTGTCTACTGGGACCTCTTCAAAGCGGTCGTCCCCGTCTTGCCCTATTTCTGGATGCCCTCGTCGGGCCTCGATGATCTCGATTCCTCGCCGCTCGGCAAAGACCGCAGCTGGTCGCTCCGCAAAGGCTTCGCCCGCAACGCCAACAACGATTTCTGCCACGAGACCTGGAGGCGCGATAATGGCCCCGCAGCCCAGACCTTCAGCCAATGGCTGAGCTTCAACATCAAAAGCCGGCTCACTTCGAACCAACGCGACGAGATTGCCAACCAGGCCCTCGAGCGCCAGCTCACGCTGCGCAACCTGCAACCCTCTTGGGGAGATCGCTCCATCCCCGCCTTCGCCATGAACGCCACGGCTTACGAAGACGGCCATCGCTTCCTGCTCGCGAACTACAGGGTGCCCGACCCGCAGAAGCCCCCGAATTCCGATTGGCCCGACTCCTGGCCGAACTATAAAGCCCGCTCATTCCTGGCAACCTACCCCTCCGCGACTCTGCCTTCAGGGACGAAGGCGCTCGCCGATATGCCGCTCGCCACGGCCGCACAGATTTCCGCAAGCTTCCCTTATATCTCGTCGGCTGCGCGCGTCCCATGGGCGCTCGATGGCAGCGTGAAGGCCTACCACTTCGTCGATGGCGGCTACTACGACAACGACGGCACCGCTTCAGTCGCCGAATTTCTCCGCTTCGCTCTCGCTGGCTGCCAGGGCCCGAAAGAGCAGACCAATCAGGACAACTGCGAAGATCAGGAAATCAGCCATCCGCCCAGCGCGTCCAGCCGCCCCTTGCGCATTCTATTGATTGAGATTCGTAACAGCGGCGACGATTACGGCAGCGACGGCGAATCCGATCCTTACCATTACTATCGTGGCAAGACCCCGGCCAACCTCTTCAGCGAACTCGCGGCACCGCTGCTGGGATTCTGGCAGGCCGGACATGAAAGCGTCACCGCCAGAAACCGCGCCTCACTCGCGCAGCTCGAACACGCCTTCGCCGGACGCCTCGAGCTTCACCGCGTCGTCTTCGACGATCGCCATTCGACCAACGAAGTCGGCACCGACCCGCTCTCCTGGTCGCTTACGCCGAAGCAGCGCCACGAGGTCCGCGAATCTGCCGACCCTGCTTCCTATCTCGCACCTCGATATAAGGAAGCTCTGGACTGGTTCGCCAAGACTCCACAGCAGTGGATGAGCGACCCAAATCACCATCACTACGCCGACTCCGATTGGCCTGAGTAGGCGCCGGCCGCATTTATTCCGCGCACTCAACCGCCCGCGCCGCCATGAGACAATTCGTCTGTGGAAGCTGAAACCACCGCGGCGCCCCTCAAAGAGACTCCACCTCCAAAAACCCGAAGCTATTCGGTAGACCTGCGGCACTTGCTGCCTATGGTGCGTGACTTTGTCGAACTGGCTACCCTTCGCGTCGCCAATAAAAAGACCCGCGGCTCTGCCGTCTCACTCGGCCGCGATATCCGCCAGCGCGCCTTTGATGCCCGCGATACGTTTCCGCAAGTCGAGCACGCCGAACTCGCCGCTTTCCTCGGCTGTCACGAGCCGCGAGAGATCGTGCTGCCGCCGATTGACACCGTCAGCCTCTCCGGCCTCGGATTCGTCCAGCCCTACGCTCTGATGGCCACGATCGCCAGCGCGCTGCGGCCGAAAAAGATCTTTGAGATTGGCACCTTTCGCGGCGTCTCCACGTTGACCTTTGCCCTCAACGCCCCTGAGGCCGAGATCTACACCCTCGATCTCGACGTGCAAGTCGCCGACGCGGACCTCGCCACGCTCAGCAAAGGCGACAAGGAATGGGTCCGGCTCTCGCGAACCACCACCGGCTTCGCCTTCCTCACCCACCCTGCCGGCGCCCGCATCCACCAGCTCCGCGGCAACTCGCTCGCCTTTGAGCCGCCGCCCTTCCTGGCCAACACCGACCTCTGCTTCATCGACGGTGGACACTCCTATGAGTGCGTCAAAGCCGACACCGAGAATGCCCTGAAGATTCTCTCCCCCAATGGAGTCATCCTCTGGGACGATTACGCCTGGTTCGTCGAAGACGTCGCTAAATATCTCAACGTGCTCCGCGAGAAGCTGCCGCTCCACCGCATCGCCGGCAGCCAGTACGTCATCTACCGCCGCCAAAGCTGATCACCAACTAAGCTTTGTCATCCCGAGCGAAGTCGAGGGATCTGCAGTTTCACGAATCTATCCAATCCAAGCAAGTATCAACGGACCCTGGGTCAGGACATTTACTTCTTCTCCCGCAACGGGGCCAGCCAGTTCACAATGGACCGCATCACCACCTCGTCGCGCTGGTTAAACACCGTAGTCTGCGAACGGATCACCCCATAATTCGGCCGCGCCGCGGAATGCCGCACCTGTAGGATCTCCGCCCGGGTGCGAATCGAGTCGTCGGGACGAACCGGCAGCGTCCACCGCATCTCTTCCACACCGGCGCCGATCATTCCGCCCGCCACCTTGATCGACTCGACGCGCAACCGCATCACGATCGCCGCCGTCAGCCAGCCCGACGCGCAAAGCCCGCTAAAGAACGAATTCTTGCCCGCGGTCTCGTCGATATGAAACGGCTGCGGATCATATTTCTCGCCGAAGCTGATGATCTCCTTGGCCGTCACCCGATAGCTCCGCTCCGAGTCAAAAATCTGCCCCGGATAAAAGTCTTCAAAGTACATCTCCTGCGCCATAACCCTCCTCAAGCAAATCGTCGGTCTCCACGGTCCTCAGCAACCGCTCCAGCAATCAACCGCAGCTAAACCTCAATTCTAGTTGCGCTTGCCACAGAGATGAAACTCGGCCTGAGCCAGTCAGTCCGGTTTGGAAGGCAGTCCGCCTCGGTATAACCACAATCGCGGGCTCCACCCGAATGAAAAACTCTGACCTCGCATAGAATGTGAATACTTCAGATCAATGAGAATGATGTCGGATCAAGATTGACGAAATGAATCCCCCTAACGAACTAAACGAGGTCGTCCTTCCTCAGACGGTCGTCGGTCCACTTACGCGCGCAGCGATCTTTCTGGTTGTGTGCATTCGCCAGGAGCAGGCCGCTTACGCCCTTCTGCGCTCCTTCTCCGCCGACCTCGCCGGACTGGTCCGCGCCGTTGAGTTCCGCGACATCGAGGCCGGTCTTACTTGCGTAGCCGGATTCGGCTCTGACGCCTGGGACAAGCTCTTTGGATCGCCGCGTCCCGCCGAGCTTCACCCCTTTCAGGAGATCCGCTCCGCTGGCCGCCACGCCGTCTCCACACCGGGCGACATCCTCTTCCACATCCGAGCCAAACGCATGGATCTCTGCTTTGAGCTCGCGACCCAGATCATGGACAGCATCGGAGATTCGGTCTCCGTCGCCGACGAGGTTCAGGGCTTCCGATATTTCGATGACCGCGACATCATCGGATTCGTAGATGGCACAGAAAATCCCCGCGGAGACGCGGCACGTGAAGCCGCAATTGTGGGCGACGAAGATCCGGCCTTTGCCGGCGGCAGCTACGTGATCGTGCAGAAGTACCTTCACAACATGAAGGCGTGGAACGCTCTTTCCACTGAGGCGCAGGAGCTCATTATCGGCCGCAAAAAACTCTCCGACATCGAGCTGGATGACGCCACGAAACCGGCCTCGGCACACAACGCGCTGACCGTCATCGAGGAAAACGGAAAAGAAGTCAAGATTCTGCGCGATAACATGCCCTTTGGCCGGCCTGGCTGCGGCGAGTTCGGCACATACTTCATCGGGTATAGCCGTACCCCGCGCATCACCGAGACGATGCTCCAGAATATGTTCGTGGGCCGTCCTCCAGGCAACTACGACCGGTTGCTCGATTTCAGCACCGCCGTCACCGGCAGCCTGTTTTTCGTGCCGTCGGCGACATTCCTCGACAACGTCGGCCCCGATATGCCGGACGCGCCGGGCGCCCAGCCGGACTCCACAGCAGAAATTGCCTCGCCGGCACCTGACGTCGCTCCGGCCGCGTCCGCGCCGGATACATCACTCAGAATAGGATCACTGAAGGGAGAGAAAGATGAATAACCTCCATCGGGAGCTCGCGCCCATCTCCGACGCCGCATGGTCAGAGATTGAGGAAGAGACGACGAGAACGCTTAAGCGGTATCTGGCCGGACGACGGGTCGTAGACGTTCCTTCGCCGGGAGGAATCGCTTTGCCCGGAGTCGGAACCGGCCACCTGCGAGATATCTCCGCTCCCGCAGAGGGCATCGTCGCGAGGCAGCGCGAGGTCAAGCCGCTGGTAGAGCTGCGCGTCCCGTTTGAACTCTCCCGCCAGGCAATCGACGACGTCGAGCGCGGATCGGACGACTCCGACTGGCAGCCCGCAAAAGACGCGGCGAAGACACTCGCCTTTGCCGAAGACCGGGCCATCTTCAACGGATACGCCGAAGCCAATATCCAGGGCATCCGAGAAGGCACCAGCAATCCAATCGACACGCTTCCCGCCGATGTGCGCGATTATCCCGATGCTGTAGCCCACGCCCTGAGCCAACTGCGACTAGTCGGGGTCAACGGCCCCTACTCGGTCTTGCTCGGAGCCAATGAGTACACAGCCCTGGCCGAGACCCGCGATCATGGGTATCCGGTGCTCGAGCACATCAAGCGGATCGTTGACGGCAACATCGTTTGGGCGCCGGCAATTGAAGGTGCAGTCGTGCTCACAACGCGAGGCGGCGATTTCGAGCTGAATCTCGGTCAGGATGTCTCGATCGGCTACCTCACTCATACCGAATCCGCTGTACGCCTCTATCTCCAGGAGACCTTTGTCTTTCGCGTTCTCACTAGCGAAGCCGCAGTGGTGTTGTCGCCGTCGCAGAAGCCTTCGTAGGCGTGCATATGCTGCGAGCGCGAGGCATCAGCCCAGCGCGCATTTTCATCCCAGCTCGTAGGGCACTCCGAGCAGCCAATTCATCCTGCCCGGCGTCACGAAGAAGGAGAATTGAATGACCGACAGCATCCTCATCTCAGCAACAGAACTCGCTGAAGCGAATAAGGCGCACTTCCCCAACGAGAGTCCCGAATATCGCCAGGCCCGCAATGCTCTCCTCGCCCAGGAGATCGAGCTCCGCCGTCACATCGAGCGCGTCGCCGCGCTCCGCCGCGCCCTTCCCCCCGGCGGCGAAATCCCGGAAGACTATACATTTGAAGGCCACGACGGCACGGTCCGCCTCCCTCAGCTCTTCGGCGACAAAGACACGCTGGTCATTTACAGCATGATGCTCGGTCCGCAACGCGAGAGCGCCTGCCCAATGTGCACCGCCATGCTCACCTCATGGGAAGGCGCTGCCAGAAACCTCCGCGAGCGCGTCGCCCTCGCCGTTACCGCACGCTCGCCGATCGAGCGTCTCCTTGATTTCAAGCAGGAACGCGGATGGAAGAACCTACAGATCTACTCCGACATCAAGGGCGACTACACCCGCGCCTACGTCACCGCCGATGATGCCGACATTCCCGGTCTTAGCGTCTTTACTCGTAACAACGGAACGATCAGG
>CAWGZE010000045.1:0-14282 GCA_963826855.1 uncultured Acidobacteriaceae bacterium | reverse complement strand
GTATAAGCCATTCCATTGCAGATTTTTGCGGACAAATTGGCTAACCTCACTCAAACTAGAGCGTATTACCGGAATGCGGGTCGGCGGGAGGTACCGCGCTTCCACTCCTTGGTCGTCCTGCTCGGCCCCACCGCCAGCGGCAAGACCGCGCTCTCTCTCGCTCGCCGAGCGTTTCTCGGCGAATCGTCAGCTGCGACTCGGTTGCTGTCTACCGCGAGATGGAGATCGGCACCGCCAAACCCTCCCCGGCCGAACGCGCCGGATCCCCATCACCTCATCGACGTCGCCGATCCCTCCGAAGCCTTCACCGCCGGCGACTACAGCCGCCTCGCCCGCGCCGCGCTCGCAGGCATCACCGCCCGAAAAAAACTCCCCATTGTCACCGGAGGAACCGGCCTCTATCTCCGCGCCCTCATGGACGGACTCTTCCCCGCCCCGCAACGCTCAGAAGAAATTCGCACCCGTCTCCGCACGCGCCAAGCCGCCAAGGGCGCCACTGGCTGCACCGCATCCTCACCCGCCTCGACCCCGAAGCCGCGCAACAAATCCATGCCAACGACCTGCCCAAGCTGGTCCGCGCCATCGAGGTCTGCCTCACCGCTGGCCAGCCGATGACTCAGGCATGGCTAGCCGGGCGCAACGCGCTCCAGGGTTATCGCGTCCTCCGTCTCGGACTTAACCCCGAGCGCAAAGCCCTCTACGCCCGCATCAACCAGCGCGCAGCCGCAATGTTCGAGAACGGATTCGTCGAAGAGACTCGCCAACTAGAAGAGAAATACGGAGCCGACGCCCGGCCGCTCACCTCGCTCGGATACAAACAGGCGCTCGCATCAATCAAAAGCGAAATGTAGTTACAGGAGGCAGTCGCCAGCGCCCAGCAAGGCCACCGTAACTATGCCAAGCGCCAGATGACCTGGTTTCGCCGCGAGCCCGAACTCCACTGGCTCAACGGATTCGGCGACGAAGCGACGAAGTGCGCAACGAAGCAGAGAGAATCATCGCCTCATCGCTCGAACAAACTACTCTCGAACGCTAATCCCCAGGCTCTTCATCTTTCGATAGAGATGGCTTCGCTCCAGGCCAAGCGCCTCTGCCGCGCGGCTCACGTTGCCGTGGCAGTCATCGATCTTCTTGAGGATGTAATCCCGTTCATAAGCCTCGCGAGCTTGATGCAACGTTGAGAACTCCTCGCCCTTCTTGCCGCCTCCGCGATAAACCAGCATTGGCAGATGCCGCCGCTCGATACGCAGCGCCTGCGGATTCAGAATCAGCACTCGCTCGATCACGTTCTTCAGTTCGCGCACGTTTCCCGGCCAGTGATACTGCTTCAGCACGCCGATCGCTTCTTCCCCGATCTCGATCCGCGGCCGACCGTATTCGCGACCAAACTCGCGCAGAAACTCACGTGCGAGCAGCGGAATATCTTCACGACGCTCCCGCAACGGCGGCACGAAAAACGGGATCACGTTGAGCCGATAGAAGAAGTCCTCGCGGAAATTGCCGCGCGCGATCTCCTCTTCCAGGTCTTTGTTGGTCGCGGCGATCACGCGCACATCCACCTGAACAGGGCTCGTCGCGCCTACCGGCATAAAGCGGCCCTCATCAAGCGCGCGCAGCACCTTCGCCTGCATCTTCAGGCTCATATCGCCGACCTCATCGAGGAAGAGCGTTCCCCCGTCGGCGCGCTCGAATGTGCCGCGCTTCTCTGGAGCTTCGCCGGGAATGGCTCCGTGGCGATAGCCGAAGAGTTCGCTCTCAATGAAGTCCTCTGGAATAGCCGCGCAGTTAAGTTCGATAAATACGCGGTCGCGCCTCGGACTGCTGGCGTGAATGGCTCGCGCGATCAACTCTTTCCCGCATCCCGATTCGCCAAAGATCAGCACCCGTCCGTTGGTCGGGGCCATTAGCTTGATCTGCTGACGCAGCGCCTTGATCGGCACGCTCTCGCCAGTGATGGCAGTGTTCGCGTTGAGCTGGCGGTGGAACTCTTGGTTCTCGTGCCGCAGTCGGCGCGCGTCGATCGCGTTCTTTACCAGGATGAGCGTTCGGTCGAGCGATAGCGGCTTCTCCAGAAAGTCGTAAGCGCCCAGCTTCGTCGCTCGAACCGCAGTCTCGATCGTGCCATGCCCGGAGATGATGATCACCTCCGGCTTCGCTTCCAACGCGTTGATCTCTTTCAAGACTTCGAGGCCATCGCGATCTGGCAGCCAGATATCGAGCAGCACCACATCGTAGGCCGCGTCACGAACTAAAGTCAGCCCTTCGTCGCCGGTGGCGGCAGTCGTCACCGCATATGACTCTTCGCGGAAGATCTCTTCGAGCGATTCTCGAATCTCGACTTCGTCATCGATGATCAGGACGTGGTTCATGCGGAAGGATCGTCGCCAGTCGTTAAGGTAACAGGCGCAAGTTCGGGCACCTTCGCGTCATGATCGGCCGCAGAGCCGTTTCCGTTGGCCGGCATTTGGCCCTTGGGTGCGTAACCATTCGCGGAATGCCCATTGGATCTTCCGTCGTGGCTACCATTGGAGACGACAACCACTCCTCCCGAGGTATTCAGCGCCGGACTCTCGACCAGCGGGAGTTCCACAACAAATCGCGCGCCCTGGGGCACGTTCTGTTCGGCTCGGATCGCACCCTGGTGTTCCTGAATAATCTTCGCGGCGATCGAGAGACCGAGACCGGTTCCGCGCTGCTTGGTCGAAAAGTACGGAAGAAAGAGCCGTTCGCGCGTTTCCGCCGTCAGCCCGTGCCCGGTGTCTGCGACCACAATCTCTGCCATGTGGCTTTCGTTGAGGCAGGTCTCGACAGTCAACTGCCGCAAGAGGCTGCCTTGCATCGCCTCGGCGGCATTATCGATCAGGTTGGCCAGCGCGCGTTTCAGAGCCTCGGCGTCCGCCATAACGGGAGGAATCTCCGACGTTAGTCTGCGGCGAATCGTGATCCCGCCGAGCCGCCCGGCGAAGAGCATCAAGGCGCTTTCGACGATCGTATTCAAATCGTTCGGCTTTGGCTGCGCGCTAGGAAATTGCGCCAGGGCCGCGAACTGGTCGACCAGCTTCCGCATGGTCTCGACCGAGCCCAGAATCACCTCGCTGCATTTGCGCACCACGCTCGACGACTCGGGCAAGGGATGGTCAACATGTTTCCGAATCCGCTCTGCCGATAGGCTGATCGGCGTCAGCGGATTCTTAATCTCGTGCGCCACGCGCTGCGCGACCTCTTTCCATGCGACCTGGCGCTGCGCTCGCAGGAACTCCGTCACATCTTCGACGACCATGATGCAGCCCCTTTGGTGCCCCTGTAATTCGAGCGCAGCCATCGTCGTCGACAGGTTCAGCATCCCGCGAGGGCTGCGGAACTCGAACTCCATGGCTGCGATTCCCATCCTCTGACTGCGCCGCAGGAGCCGTGTAAGGTCGTCCGCCAGATCGGCTGGAAACAGTGCCTGAATCGGACCGCCGACGGCTGTTTCCTGCTGGGCCGGTTCGAGCAGGTCGAGAAAGGCGCGATTGGCTTGCAATACACGCATCGAGGAATCGAGCGTCACCACTCCACTGGGAATGGTTTCCAGCACCGTCTCCAACTCCCGGCGGCGCTCTTCGAGGGTGATGTTGGCGGCGGAGAGCTGCGATGTCGAGCTCTCAGCGATAGTTCGGCTCTCTTCCAGGTCGGAGGCCATGTGGTTGAACGAGCGGATCAGCTCACCCAGCTCCTGAGTTGCCTCGACCGAAAGGCGATGCTTGTAATGCCCTGCGGCAATCTCGTCCATGGCGTCAGCCAGCGCCTCGACCGGCCGCGTAATCTGCTTCGATAGAAACAGCGCCAGCCAGCTGCTGGTAAAGAAAATGAGCGCGGTCAGCAAAAGCAGGATCGAAAACCCGAGGCGCCGGACGCCGTTACGCGCCCGATAAGTCGCCCAATACATCTCCGCACCCTGCTGAATCCGGGCGATGGTGGAACTAAGTCCCGCAGGCATCGGCAGCCCGACTACGACGACGTTGTTCTCCGATTCCGGCGACGGAACTGAGGCTTTGCCGAGGGCATATTCGAGAGCTGGTGTCTGCCCATCGCCAATTCGTCCATCGCCGATCTGAATCACCGGTTCGTCGCTGCGCTGCGCTGCCTTCAATATGGTTGTGGCCGCTGGTTCCGCCAACGTGGAAGATGATTCGCCGTCCTCCAGCCGGGGAAGCACCTCAATGCGCGCATTCAGTTGCGGCATCTGGAATTGCGCTACTGCTTGCCCCTCGTGATAGACGATAACGAAGCCGCCCTGCAAAGTGATACGCCGCGCCCGAATTGCATTAAGGAGGGGTGCGTTGAAGTCTGTCGGCGCGATCACCTCGGGATCGTCCTCGTTGTCCAAGGCGCGCGCAAGTGCCGGCGTGTTGGCGAGTGCTTCGGCCTCGGCCCGCGCGTTGCTGGTCACGTAACGGGACAGCTCGAGGGCGACCCGCGTGGAATCCTCACGCAGTTGACCGACCGGCTGCGAAAACCAGCGGTCGATCGATCGGTTCATCAGGTAATAGCTGAAGAAGAACATAAAAAGCGCCGGAGCCAGCGAAAGCAGTAGCGCGCCGATCAGCATCCGCGACCGCAAGCGCGAGCCCAGTACGCGACTGCGCTGGTCCGCGTAAAGTTTCAGGATGTTGCGGGAGAGTAGTACGAGTAAAACGACAAAAGCAAGAAAGGTGACAATCGACAGCAGGGTAAACAGTAGAACCATGCCGGCGCTGCGCGGCTGCAGGAAGGGAAGGTTCCAGGCCTGGAGCGAACTCAACAACACCAGCAGCAGGAAGGCCCCTGCTCCAAGCACTATGATCCTGCGGTGTTTCCTATCTGGCGCCATGCCGCTCCCGGCCTAACTTCTTCAGTATAGTCACCGCCCGGTGAGTATGTGCGTGCATGTAGAGATACTGAGAGCCGTACGCGACATACTGCACGGCACCGCTCCGCTCTCGACGGCAGTGGTGGCCGGAGCCGAAGCATGCCCTCCGCTCAGTTCAGAGGGGCACTTGGAACCTGGACATTCAGAGTTGGACAAGCAATACCTGATGGACCTTCGCGATGGTTTTTATCCCCACGATAGCCGTGGTTATGCAGGAATCTCTCGCACCGGCTTCCACTCGCGTTGCTGCGATTTGGCGACGCCCGCATAGGTGAGCGTGCCCAGCCATGTATTTACGCCTTCAGCGATGCCGTCGTCGACCTCTACTGCTTTCTCCGCGCCGTTTTGCGCCAACTTCATCACATACGGAAAGGTCGCATTCGTGAGCGCTAGCGTCGATGTGTTTGGAACTGCAGCCGGCATATTGGTCACGCAATAGTGCACGACGCCGTTGACCAAATACGAAGGATCGCTATGCGTGGTTGGCCGCGCCGTCTCGATGCAACCACCCTGGTCGATAGCGACGTCCACTATCACGGCGCCTTTTTTCATCTTCGCCACCATCTCCTTGGTGACGAGTTTGGGCGCGGCCGCACCTGGAATCAGCACGCCCCCGATAACCAGATCGGCCTGCCGAACAGCACGCTCGATGTTGTAAGAGTTCGAAGCCAGCGTGTAGAGACGTCCGTTGAAAATATCGTCGAGGTCGCGCAGGCGATTCAGATTCAGATCGACGATGGTCACCTTGGCTCCCATCCCGAGCGCGATTTTCGCGGCGTTGGTGCCAACGATGCCGCCGCCGATGATGCACACATCCGCCGGAGGAACTCCGGGAACTCCGCCCAGCAGCGCGCCGCGGCCGCCATACTCTTTCTGCAGAAAGGTCGCTCCCACCTGCACCGACATCCGGCCTGCAACCTCCGACATCGGCGTCAGCAAGGGCAGCGTGCCAGCTTTGTCGCGAATGGTCTCATAGGCGATGCCGATGACCTTCTTGTTGAGTAGCTGCTGCGTGAGCTCAGGCAGCGGGGCAAGATGAAGATACGTAAAGAGCAGCAGCCCCTCGCGGAAGAACCCATACTCCTTCTCGACCGGTTCCTTGACCTTCACGACCATGTCCGCTAGGCCCCATACATTGGGCGCCGAGCCGGCGATCTCCGCGCCCGCCGATTGATAGTCGTCGTCGGGAAAAGCTGACAGCTCGCCGGCATGCGTCTCCACAAGCACGGTATGCCCGGCATCCACCAGCGCTCTTACTCCAGCGGGGGTGATACCCACACGCGATTCGTGATCTTTTACTTCCTTCGGTACGCCGATGATCATTTTGGGACTTTGCCTCGTAGAGAATGCTAGCAAAAGCCACGCTCGGACTAACCGCTATGTCGAATATGCATCACATCGCCATCCTGCACGCGGTAGTCTTTGCCCTCGAGGCGCAGCGTTCCCTGGCTTCGCGCTACGGCTTCAGACCCCGCCGCCAGCAGAGTGTCCCAATGGATCGTCTCGGCGCGGATAAAGTGCTTCTCCAGGTCGGAATGGATCGCACCGGCCGCTTCCTGGGCGCGGCTGTTGACCGGTACCGTCCAGGCGCGGCACTCGTCTTCCCCCACCGTGAAGAAGCTGATCAACCCGAGCAGTTCATATGATTTGCGAATAAGGCGCCGCAATCCACTCTCCGTCAGGCCGTAGGAGCTGAGAAACTCCGCCGCCTCTTCATCCTCCATCTCCGCCAGCTCAGCCTCGACTTTGCCGCAGATTGCAGTCGCGCCAGCATTCGGACGAGCCGCGACCTCTTCAAGCTTGTATTTCGCGACCGCTGCCTCGAGATCGGTTCCGAGCGTTGTGCTTTCCGAGATGTTTAAGACATAGAGAATCGGCTTCTGCGACAGAAAGGTGAACCCTCGGATCAGTTTCTTCTCGTCCGCCGTCATTTCCAGTTCACGCAGCGGTTTCTCCGACTCCAGAAATTCCTTGGCCCTCAGCAGCAGCGCGTGTTCTTTTTCTGTTTCGGGAGTGCGCTTGCTCTTGAGGTCCTTTTCAAGCCGCTCCAGCCGCTTCTCCACCTGCGACAAGTCGGAGATAATCAGATCGAAATCGACATTCTTGATGTCGCGCAATGGGTCGATCGTCCCGACATGCGGAATGGAATCTTCGTCAAAAGCCCGCAGCACGTGGATCAGCGCATCGACGTTGCGCAGGCTGCTCAGGAAGGCCGTTTCCTTGAGCGCCTCCTGGCCGATCGCCGCGACGTCCGCGTATTCGACCGAAGCATACATCGTGCGTTTTGGATCGTAGAGCGCGGCGAGTTTGTCGAGCCGCTCGTCGGGCACCTTCGCGACGCCCAGATGCGCCTCGCGCGGATTGGAATAGGCGCGCTCGTCAAGCTTCGCCTTGGTAAGTATCTTGAACAGGGATGTTTTGCCGACCTGGGGCAGGCCGATGATGCCGGTTTTCATGAGCTTCCTGAGGAATTAGATGGAGCTAATGCTTCGATTCTACCAGCGCACGTCCCATCTAATTTCCCTTAAACCCGCTCACGGCGAGAACAAAGACGCCGATGAACAGAAGGGTCGCAGCTCCGCGAAACAGTCTGCGAACCTTCAAGACGGGAGTTCGGTTGTGGGCGAGCTCGGAGGTGTCGAGGCGCATAAGAAACAGACAAAAACCAGCGCCAGAGAGCGTCGAAAACAGGAACGTTTCGGCTGCGACGGCTTCGCCGAGGTCATCGTTGACGATGCCGGGTTCCTGTTTCGGGGAGCTGTTCAGGACATTAGCCCTAGCGGATGCTATATCCGGTCTCGGGCCCGGCTGCGGCTGCACCGAGGCGCTGAAGTCGATCTTCACTTTTCCGTGAACGGAGATTACTTCAACGCCCGGGCGCGGCTCATGATCGTGCGGCCAGGCGCGGGTGCAGGATTTGAATTTTTACTTGACGATCCAGAACTTCAACTCCGGCTCTCCAGCCTCGTGCGGAAACTTGAAATCTCTGCTCCCGATCATGCTGTCGCGCACGCGGGCAAGACCGACGACAGCAGCAAAGCCGGACCTTCAAGAGACCTATGGAACCGAACGAGGTGACAGCGCTCGTTGGCTTCGATGTCGAAACAAAGGAGGCGCAACAGCCTGCATCGCGCTCTGACGGCCCTGTCCCATTATCGGCAGGGGTCAAGCCACCTGGGCATAGGGTCGGACCTCACGCGCATTCCGTAACGCGACCGCCCACCAATGCAGCTGCGCCAGCAGCGTGGCCATAGATCTCTGCGCCTGCGCAGGTTCACGCAAGATACCATCACCGTCGAATTGCTCCCATGCCGAAGCAAAGCTAACCGAATTCTGCATCGTCACTGCGTGCAACTCCGCGAACACCAGCCGAAGCTGCTCGACTGCCCGCAGTCCCCCGGAGATCCCGCCATAGGAGACAAATGCAACAGCTTTCCCGCGCCATTCTGCGCCGACCGAATCGATCAGCGCCTTGAGCGGCGCTGGATAGCCATGGTTGTATTCGGGAGTGACCACGACGAATGCGTCAGCCTCTGCGATTCGTTCCGGCAAGGATGGCAACTCCGGCTGGGCCTGCGGGTCGATGACGTCGACGGAAAATTCTCCACGCCGTGCAATCTCGGTGGCCGTCCACGCTGCAACCTTGTCGCAGAAACGCCCGTTGCGAATACTGCCATAGATCAACGCCACTTTGACTCTGTCCTTCATCTTTCCTGCTCCTCCGCTCGTTAGCTCCTATTCAAGCGTAGAACCTCAAGTAAACTTGAGGTCAAGGAAATAGTGATGAAAAACCCCGATCCGCCCCGATTTACCACTGAACTCACCGTTGGAGATGTCGCCGCTCGTAGCGGGGTAGCTATCTCGACTCTTCACTTTTACGAAGCCAAGGGCCTGATCAAGAGTTGGAGAAATCAAGGCAACCAGCGCCGGTATCCGCGAGAGGTGCTGCGCCGCGTAGCCATCATCAAGGTGGCCCAGCGCACCGGAATTCCATTGGCCTCGATTCGCAAAGCACTAGCCGCGCTGCCAGACCACCGCACACCCACTGCCGAAGACTGGAAAAAGCTGTCGAGGGAATGGAGGTCTGATTTGAACGATCGAATCAACCGGTTGACCAGGCTCCGCGATCAGTTGGACGGCTGCATCGGATGCGGCTGCCTGTCGCTGGGAATCTGCCCGCTACGCAATCCGTGGGATAAGCTGGCCGAAGAAGGTCCAGGCCCTAGACTCCTTGATCCCGAGTAGCCACGGCTTTGGAATACAAGGCGGGTCACAAGGCCAAGTAACGGGGACTCTTACAACCATCCCTGCGACCGCGCGATCCTCGCCGCTTCGATCCGGTTGGAGGCGCCAAGCTTGTTGATCGCCTCGGAGAGATAGTTTCGCACGGTACCCTCGGAGAGATTCAGCTTCAAGGCGATGTCGCCGCTGGTTGCGCCATCGGCTGCCAGCCGCAAAGCTTGCCGCTCCCGCTCAGTCAGCGGATCGGCTGTACCCCATGACTCCGCCGCGAGCTCAGGATCGATCACACGCAGGCCGCGATGCACACGGCGCACGGCCTCGGCAAGCTGGTCGGCGGGCTTGTCTTTGAGCAGATAGCCGGTGGCACCGGCATCGAGCGCTCGCCGCAGATAGCCGCTGCGCGCGAAGGTCGTCACGATAATCACTCTGGTCCGGACCTTACGCCGCTGCAACTCCGCCGCAACGTCGAGCCCACTCATTTCGGGCATCTCTATGTCTGTGATGAAAACATCCGGCTTCAGCTCAAGCACTCGCGCCAGAGCATCGGAGCCGTTCTGCGCGCGGCCAACGACCGAGATTCCACCGGAGATCTCAAGCAACGCCGCCAAGGCTCCCAGCACCATCGCCTGGTCTTCCGCGAGCACCACCCGAATACCCAGAGCGTTTCGCCCAGAGCCGTCAGCCGGGGTCATCGACCGCCAGCCTCTTGCAGCGGTCCGGAAAGCGGAAGCGTAATGTGTAACCGCGTGCCACCCTGCGTTTCCCGCTTGAGTGTTCCGCCTAAGGCTTCGACCCGCTGCCGCATTCCCGTTAAGCCATTGCCCTCGGGTTGAAAACCGCCCAAGCCATCGTCCTGAATCGATAAGCGGCAGTGGCCGTCATTCGACTTCAACTCTAGCCGGCAGCGCGCCGCGTGAGCATGGCGCACCACGTTAGTGACCGCCTCCCGCACCGCTAACGACAAAACGCTCTCCTGGGTCGCCGGAAGCTGGACCGGCGCCTGATCGCACTCCACGGTAATTCCCGCCGTCTCCAGCGTCGCGCGGGCTTGTGCCAGCTCCGCGACCAAGCCGTTCGAACGGTAACCGCCGATGGCTTGACGTACTTCCGCCAGCGCAGTTCGGGCCGTCTGCTCGACATCGGCCATCTCGGACTTGGCCCGCGCCGGGTCTTGCTCCACCAGCTTGGACGCCAACTCCGACTTGAGCACAATCACCGACAAAGTGTGTCCAAGCACATCGTGCAGGTCGCGGGCGATTCTTTCCCGTTCGGCGATCTTGGCAAGATGCTCGATCTCTTCCTGGGCGCGCAAGAGCTTCCTTTGTTCACGACCCCGTTGCGAGAAGTGAACATTGATCATCCCGATCATCCCTGTCAGGCCGATATCAACAAACCATGCGACCGGCGGAGAGTGCAGCAGGTAAAGCTCTACCCCAAGAATCAAGACCACGCCCGCCACTGCCAGGTAAGCCCGGCCCGGCTTGACCTGGAATGCCAGGAACGATGCGCCATAGATAAAAAAACAGCTTGCTCCGCTGTTGAAAGGGAGATACGCGACGCCCAGCAACACGACGCCCAGCGTGATTGCGACCACTTTCCAACCGCACACCCAGTAAATGCTGAAATACATGATCAGGAAGAGAAGCAATCCCAGCCCGGTCCACGCCCAGGTGACGGGGCTTGCGTGTTCCATGATCGGATCGAGGAGGAAGAAGCCGAGGTAGCCAAGCAACGCATACGCTACCCACCCCATGCCGTTGTTCTTTGGCAGCAATCGCATCGCCCGAAACCCTCAACTCACCTCAAGAATAAGCCAAACAAGGCCTGTCATGGCTTCCGATGAAGAGCACGGGACCTGCGGTTGCACCGGCACCATAACACCACCTCACCCATACAGCTTCCCCTCATCCCGCCGGAAACCCAGCATCGCCACGCCGAGACAAATGAGGGTAAAGCCGATCAGCACATTCACGTGCGTCTGCACATCGCCGCGGCTTTGGACGCCCACCATGTGCAGCGCCAGTTGGCCAAGATGATAGGGCGGCAATGCGAGCGCAAGCTTTTGCAAGAAGCTGGGCAGTATCCAAATAGGCATCCAAAGCCCTGACAAAAACGAGAGGGGAAGATACAGCATGTTCACGATCGATGGCGCCGAGTTCGGCTTGGCGAAATATCCAATCACCAGTCCAAAAGCGCAAAACGGAATCGAACCGAATACGAGTGTCGCGATCAATCCAATCGCCTGGTTGGGAGCAAGCCGCACCCCCCCAAACGAGACACCAAGGGTAAACAGCGTCAGGAAAACAATAAAGCTGAAGAGCATGCACATCGCCACACGCCCGGCAAAGTAAGCCGGAATCGGCATCGGACTCGCTCGCTTGACTTCTAACCATCCCTGCCCGCGCTCGGTTGCCACGCCCACGCCAAAGCCGAAGAGCGCAACGCCAATGATGCCGTAGCAGCCCATTGTAGCCAGCAGGTAAGTCGCCGCTTCTTTGTGTCCCCCGGACAAGTCCCTATTGAGGATCAAACCGAAGAGCGTATAAAACATCGCCGGAAAAAGGACGACCGAGAACGAATAAACCGGCATTCTCCAGCGCTTGAGAAATTCGTACTTGGATTCCTTCCAGTAAATATCTACTGTCTTCAGAAACGGACGGCTCCACTTACCCGACGCAACCGCAACTGTGCTCGCCATAGCATCTCCTTTTTCGCTGCTCGTGAATGAAACTGGGCTACTTCGCCCTCATTTCGTCAAAGCCAGAAAGGCCTCTTCAATCCCCGCATTCGCAACCTCGATCCCAGATAGCTCAGAATCCGCAGCAAGCAGTTCCCGCAACGTAGACTCCGCCAGGGAACTCTGAATCTCGACCGCCTCCCGGTCATAACGCACGCTCACCACGCCCGGCATGCGCTCGATTGCACCGAGCGTCAACTGAGTGATACAGCGAATCTTCTTGCCCGCGGTGCTCGCCTTGATGCTCTCGGGAGTGCCCTCCGCCACGATCGATCCTTTGTTGATCACCACCACCCGGTCAGCCAACGCGTCGGCCTCCTCGAGATAGTGCGTGGTCAGCAGGACGGTTTTGCCCAGCGCAACAAGCCCGCGAATCTGCTCCCAGAATCCCCGTCGCGCCTCCACATCGAGGCCAACGGTGGGTTCATCGAGAAACAAAAGATCGGGATCGCCGCAGATCGCCAGCGCGAAAAGGACGCGTTGCTTCTGTCCACCAGAAAGCTCGCCAAACTGGCGCCCCTCGATGCCCTGCAACCCGGCCATCTCGACGACTTCGGCCATCGGCAGCGGTTTCGGATAGTAGCTGGAGAAGAGATCGATATGCTCCCGCACTTTCATGGTGCTCGGCACACCGCCCACCTGCAGCATCGCGCCCACGCGCTCGCGAGTGCCTGGGTGTTTCGGATCGCCCCCAAAGACGGAAACCCTGCCGGTCGTCGGCGAAGCCAGCCCTAACAGCAGCCGAACCAAAGTTGACTTCCCTGCCCCATTTGGCCCCAGCAGTGCCACAACCTCGCCGGCCCGAATGGTGAACTCCACCTCGCGCAGGGCCTGCACCGGGCCGTAACTCTTGCTGACCTGTGCCACGCGGGCAATCACCGCCCCGCGCGTGGCTCGCTGATGAGCATTTGGAACGACTTCCCTGAAGATGATCTCCGCCGTCGCCATAGAATCCCTCCGAAACCCTGACTGCAGCTACAAGAGTGAATCAAGGCCCCGTCTGGCGGTAGTGCGGAAGATCATGCCTGAAACATGACAAATGTCATCGATACACGGCGATGACCCGATATCCTGTCGAGTGCTTCCAAAAGGTGAATGATGAATCATTCGATGGCATTTGCTCGCCCAAGAAACACTCCGGCGCGGCGTACCGCTGCGCGACTCGCAGCTCTGATGATGTTTCTCCTGGGCCCCTATGCCCTGCTCGCCCAGTCGGGATTTGTGCACACCCAGGGCGGCCAACTCGTTGACGGGCAAGGGCACGTGCTCATGCTTCGCGGCACCAACCTCGGCAATTGGCTTGTCCGCGAAGGCTACATGTTCCACTTCGATGACGGCCCGCAATCGACCCGGGAGATCGAGGCGTTGACCAATGAACTACTCGGCCCCGATGCCGCGCGCAAATTCTGGCGCGATTACATGGACCGCTATGTCACCCGGGATGACATCCAGTTCATCAAGCAAGCAGGCTTCAATTCCATCCGGATTCCTCTGCATTACAAATACTTTCTTCCCGGCGATGACGAGGGCTTCGCGCTAATCGATCGCGTGATTGGATGGTCCCGCGAAGCTGGACTCTACGTCATCCTCGATATGCACTGCGCGCCCGGCGGACAAACCGGCACGAATATCGATGATAGCTGGGGATATCCATGGATCTACGACGACCCCCAGGCCCAGCAACTCGCCGTCGATGTATGGAAGCGCATCGCGGCACACTACCGCGATGCGACGACCGTTCTCGGCTACGACCTGCTCAACGAGCCGATTCCACACTACCCGCAGCTGCAGCTCTACAACAAAGATCTGGAGCCGCTGTATCGCAAAATCGTTGCGGGAGTACGCGAGGTCGATCCCAATCACGTCGTCATCCTCGGCGGAGCGCAATGGGACACCAATTTCGCAGTCTTCGGACCGCCTTTCGACAACAACGTGATGTACAACCTGCACAAATACTGGATGACCCCGGTAAAAGACGCCGTGCAACCCTATATCGATTTTCGCGAACGCTACCATGTCCCCATCTGGATGAGTGAGTCGGGAGAAAACACAGACACCTGGGTCGCCCAGTTCGTCCAGGTGCTTGAGCAAAACGAGATCGGATGGGCCTTCTGGCCCTACAAGAAAATGGACGCGACCTCTTCTCCAGTTTCCTTCAGCCGTCCGATCTACTGGGACGAAATCATCGCATTCGCCAAACTGCCTGACGGCACCGGACAAGCCGAAAAGCGCATTGCCAAGCGCCCACCACAGGAGCACATCACCGCCGCATTCGCCGACCTTCTCGACAAGATTCAGTTGAAGAATTGCCGGACGAACGACGGCTATCTAAAGGCGCTCGGCTTGACTCCACCGCACTGAGTGCTCATGCGCCAAATCGCCGACGTCACCCGGGCGATAGGCCTCGGGGCC
>CAWGZE010000044.1:0-112602 GCA_963826855.1 uncultured Acidobacteriaceae bacterium | reverse complement strand
CCTGATGTCTCCGGCCGTGGTGCATATCCTGCTGGCGCTGGCTTCGGGAGACCTGCATGGCTATGGCATCATCCAGGAAGTTGCTCGCCATTCGAACGGCCGGTACAAACTCGGGCCTGGGACGCTCTACGACAACCTCAAGAAGCTGATGGATACGGGCCTGGTCTCGGACACTCCGAAGCCTGATCCGGCCAGCGAGGATGAGCGTCGTCTTTATCGACTGACTGCCGACGGACGCAGCGCTCTGGCGGCGGAGGTCGAGCGGTTGCAGAGTGTCGTCCAAGAGGCGAAACTGCGGCTTCAAGAGTTGCAGCTCAACGAAGCGAGGCCAAAACGCATATGAATACCGCCAGTCGACCGAGTCTGCCGCGCTTTGCCTACCGCTTGATTCTGCGCGCCCACCCTGTCCCGTTCCGTGAACGCTTTGGCGCGGAGATGCTTTGGATCTTCGACGCGGAATGCTCGCGAGGTGCTGGACGTTTGCTGATGGATGGCGCGCTCTCGGCGGTGCGTCAACATGCGAAGGACCAGGATGAGCATGAACCTGCGACGGCCGGGTTCACGGTGGGCATTGCGACCTCGGGAATCAGCCTTCGCCGCTTCATACAGGGTGGGGTCCTCGCTTCCCTGATCCTCTACGGTGTGATGTTTCTCATGACGCGGAATGGCGTGGCAATGAGGCCTGTACAAGCAGCGGTGCATTCGTGCTCACCGGCGCTCGAGGCGTCAACGCACATTAGCTATCCGCCGAAGCCGCCGGGACGTTAAGCTCAAGACCGAATCGCGCAAGAGAGAGGAAAGTAGTTCGCGGATCGAAACTGGAGGGGGCTTGAAACTGCAGCGCCGGAGCGGGTTCTACATGATGAACGGCGGTTTGAGGTGCCTTCTGTTCGGGGTTCTGGCCTGCGGGGTGCAGTCGGGTGCGCAGAGGATTATCACTTCGCAATACGACAACGCCCGAACGGGCGCGAACCTGGGCGAGACGATCCTGACGCCGCAGAATGTGAATCCCCAACAATTCGGCAAGGTCTTCACCTTAAAAGTCGATGGAGATGTTTACGCACAGCCGCTCTTCCTCGGCGGCGTGGAAATCCCAGGTAAAGGGCGGCACGATGTGCTCTTCGTCGCGACCGAGCATGACAGCGTGTACGCCTTCGACGCTTATGGCAAACCGGCGACGCCACTTTGGCATGTGAGCTTCCTCAGAGATGGCGTGACCACGGTGCCGGCGAGAGATGTGGATTGTCCGTTTATCTTTCCCGAGGTTGGCATTACCTCGACGCCGGTGATCGACCCCGACACGGGCACACTGTATGTTCTGGCTCGGACCAAAGAGAGCCGCGGCATTGTCTCGAGTGTATATCCTCATAAGCTGCATGCCCTTGCGGTGACTACGGGGGTGGAAAAGTTTGGCGGACCGGTCGATATTCAGGCGTGGGTCAGCGGCAAAGGCGAAGGAAGCCTGGGCCTGGGCAAGCTGCCTTTCAATCGACCAACCGAAAATCCCCGCGCCGCGCTCCTGCTGGCGAATGGCACGGTCTACATGACCTGGGGATCGTCCTGCGATGTAGGCCCGTATCACGGCTGGGCGATGGCTTATGATGCCCAGACGCTGAAGCAGAAGGCGGTTTTCAATGCTTCTCCAGATGCAGATGACAGCGGTTTCTGGGCGAGCGATACCGGGCCAGCGGCGGATGGGCAAGGCAATGTGATTGTCGCCACGGGCAACGGACACTTTGATGTGGCTGCGGGAGGGCGCGACTATGGCGACAGCCTGCTGAAGCTCAACGGGCAGACGCTGAAGGTCGAAGACTACTTTGCGCCGTTCAACGTCGAGGAACTTGAGAGGGAGGATGGGGACCTGGGTTCCGGTGGGCCGGTGCTATTGCCGGACCAGAGCGGAGCACATCGCCGCCTGGCCGTCGTTGCGGGTAAGGGTGGCACCATTTACCTGATCGATCGCGACCGGATGGGTCATTATCAGCCGCGGAGCGACAGCCATGCCGTTCAGACCGTTCCAGGGCGCGGCGGCGTGTATGGTTCGATGGCTTATTGGAACCACAATCTCTACGTGTTGAGCAATGGAGAGAGCGACGCGCTGCGCGATTTTGCGGTGAAGGATGGACGGCTCTCGCTGAAGGCAAGCAGCGGCACGAGCATGCCGGGGATTTGCGCGACTCCCGTCATCTCGGCGAACGGGACGAAGGACGGCGTGCTTTGGGTGCTGCGGTCGAAGAGCTGGAACGGGCCGGATGCGCCGGCGACACTGAGCGCTTTTGATGCCGAGGACATCACTCATCAGCTCTATAGTAGTGAGCAGAACTCGGGTCGAGACCGCGCCGGTGCGGCTTTGCGATTCAACATTCCCACCGTTGTGAATGGGCGTGTGTATGTGGGGGTGAAGGGCGAGGTGGATGTCTACGGATTGCTCTCTCCGGCATCGACGGGTAAGTGAATTCGGTTGGAGCGTCGGAATCGCGGTGTCGGTACCAAGGATGGGCTTTTCCTCAACAAAACCGGAAGTCGATGCTCCCGGTAGCGGTTCTTGACGGGAAATCCGGTCTAAACTTCCTTGTAGATGCCTTTGGCAAAATCCAATCCCGAACGCCTCGTCTCCGCTGCTCGCGCTGACGAGGAAAACTCTTTTGAGCTCAAGCTTCGGCCTCGGGTGCTGAGCGAGTTTATCGGCCAGCCCAAGGCAAAGGAGCAACTTGCGATCGCGCTGCAGGCGGCGAAGTCGCGGGGCGAAGCTCTGGATCATGTGCTGCTGTTCGGGCCTCCCGGTCTGGGGAAGACTACGTTGGCTTCGATCATAGCCAATGAGCTGGATGTGGGGTTTCAGCAGACTTCGGGGCCCGCGTTGCAGATCCAAGGCGACCTGACTGCGATCCTGACCAACCTGCGGGAGCGGCAGGTGCTGTTTCTGGATGAGATCCACCGCCTGCAGCCGGTGCTCGAAGAGAAGCTTTACACCGCGCTCGAGGACTATAAGCTCGACATCATCATCGGCCAGGGGCCGGCTGCGCGCACGCATGTGATGGAGATTAAGCCGTTCACCTTTGTCGCCGCGACAACCCGGCCTGGACTGCTCTCTTCGCCGCTACGCTCTCGTTTTGGCATCCTGTTGCGGCTCGAGTTTTATAACGAAGACGACCTGCGCTTTATCGTTGAGCGTTCGGCCGAGGTGATGAACGTGCCGATCGATGACGACGGGGCGGCGGAGATTGCGATGCGATCACGCGGAACTCCGAGAATCGCCAACCGCTTGCTGAGGAGGGTTCGCGACTATGCGCAAGTACGCGGCACGGGATCCATCGATCGGCCTATTGCGGAGGCCGCGCTCAAGATGCTGGAGGTCGACGCGCATGGCTTCGACGAGCTTGACCGGCGGCTGTTGCTGACGATCATCGAGAAATACGATGGCGGCCCGGTTGGCTTGAATACCCTGGCGGCAACTCTGGCCGAGGAAGAAGACGCGCTTGAAGAGGTTTACGAGCCGTTCCTGATTCAGATTGGTTTTCTAGACCGCACCCCGCGGGGCCGCGTCGCTACGCGGCTTGCCTATGAGCATTTCGGTTTGCCGCTGCCGCGTCGGCAGACGCCTTTGTTCTGAGCCGAACTCGATGGTGATGCAAAGCACAATCCCTGGTGACGGGCGGAGTTATTCTTTCTCGGGAGGGAGATCATGGCCAAAACCGCATCCGCAATGATGGTGCTCGGGACGCCGGCCCCGGCATTCGACCTGGAAGACGTTGTCAGCCTTAAGCATGTCAGCCTCGAGCAGGTACGCGATCAGCATGGCCTTCTGGTGATGTTCATCTGCCGCCATTGTCCGTTTGTGATGCATGTCGAGAAGGAGATTGCGGCGATCGGCAAGGACTTCGCGGGCAAGGGCATCGGCATCGTCGCCATCAGCAGCAATGACGCGGACTGCTACTCGGAAGACTCTCCGCCCAGCCTGAGGCGGCAAGCGGAGAAGCTGGAGTTCAAATTTCCATACCTCTACGATGAAACCCAGGAGATCGCGCACGCATACAACGCGACTTGTACTCCGGATTTCTTTCTCTTTGACAAGCAATTGAAGCTGGTCTATCGCGGGCAGCTGGACGATAGCCGTCCCAGCAATCTGATCCCTACCAGTGGCCGTGATCTTCGCCTGGCAATGCACGCGCTGATCGCGGGTCAGGCGATCTCTGACGAGCAGAAGCCGAGCATTGGATGCAGTATCAAGTGGAAGGTGTCCTGAAGGGGATCGCTGAAGCCGCAGATCCCACTCGTCCTTCGACTTCGCTCAGGGTCCGGTCGGGATGACAAATCGGAGCATGTGACTTCCGACTTATCAATTTCAGAGCGAAAGCGACTTTAGATATGCGCGGAAGTCCGGCCCGAGGTCTTCGCGTTTGAGAGCGAAGTCGACCGTCGCCTTCAACATGCCCAACTTGTCTCCGGCATCGTGACGAGTGCCCTCGAAGTTAAATCCGTAGACCTTTTCCGTCTGGAGTAGCCCTTTGATGCCATCGGTCAGTTGCAGCTCTCCGCCTGCGCCCGGGGTGATCTTTTCCAGTTCATCGAAGATGGCGGGCGTGAGAATATAGCGCCCGATAATCGCATACTTCGACGGAGCGTCTTCGAATTTCGGTTTTTCCACCATGCCTTTGGCTTCGAGGATATCTTTGTTGGCTGCGCTCGGCGAAGCGTCGAGGACGCCGTAGGCAGAGATCGCTGGCCCCTCGATTTCCATGGTCGCAAGAACCGATCCCTGCACCTGGTTGTAGACATCGATCATCTGCTTGATGCATGAGGTCTTCGCGTCGATGACGTCGTCGGGCAGGAGGACGGCGAAGGGTTCATCGCCGACGAGTTCCTTGGCCATCAACACGGCGTGCCCGAGACCCTTGGCCTCTTTTTGGCGCACAGAGACGACTTTTGCCATGCTGGAGATGCTGCGGCTCAGTTCCAACAACGCCTTCTTGCCGCGCGATTCGAGCAGGGCGTCCAGTTCGTAGCTGATATCGAAGTGATCTTCGATCGCCGTCTTACCGCGGCCAGTGATGATGATGATTTCGTCGATGCCGGCGGCTATCGCCTCTTCCACCCCGTATTGGATGATCGGCTTGTCGACCAGCGACAGCATCTCTTTGGGAATCGCTTTGGTAGCGGGCAGGAAACGCGTGCCGAGTCCGGCTGCAGGAAATACTGCTTTACGCACTTTTTTTGTCATGGAATGTGCTGGCTCCCTGTTATTTGGCTGTGGGTTGGCGCTTCTAAGGCAGAGGAACAGGACGGTGAGGTATGCCTTCAGGATATCTCAGAGCACTTCCCTGCCAAAACATCAGATGCGGTTTCTCACAAAGTTGGCGAATCGTCGCCAATCATTTCGCGGCGCACGATCTTGATGGGCGGGAAACCCTCTTTCAGGAAGTCGTCGTGGAACTGTTCCAGGGAAAAGGCTGCGCCCTGCTTCTTTTCGATGTCTGCGCGCAGTTTAAGGATCTGCAGCTTGCCTAGGGTGTAATAGAGGTAGGTTGGGTCGGAAGTGCCGCGCTTGGCCTCGACGGTCCCGGTGGATCGGGACTGGTAACCTTCGGTCGCGAAAAAGTCGATGGCCTGATCGAAGCTCATCTGGCCGGTGTGCATTTTGATGCCGACAATGAAGCGGGCGTCGCGCAAGAGGGCGTCTTGCAGTTGTCCGAGCCGGATCAATTTAGCTTCGCGTGCGTCTTTGGCGCCGGTTCCCGGTTGGCCGTAGCCCTCATCGAGCATCATTTGCTCGCAATAGTGGGCCCAACCCTCAGCATTACTTGAGGAGCCAAGAAGTTTACGGACTTTGCTGGGGGCCTGCGGGACCCACAAGAACTGAACATAATGACCGGGATAGGCCTCATGCACTGATGTGCTCACCAGGGTGCCGATATTGAAGGCTGACATGTAGTCGGCGACCTGCGCGGGGTTGAGACCCCTTTCCGGCAATGTGACATTGAAATAGGCAGTAGTGGAGTGGGTCTCGAAGGGGCCGGGTGTATCCATCGAGGCAAAAGTCGTAGCGCGCATGAATGGCGGCGTCTCTTCAAGGGTTGGCTGGACTTCAGAGGGGATGGTTACGATCTTCTTTTCGCGGATGAACTGGATCAGGCCGTTGAACTGATCGTGAAATGCCTGCAGAAGATGGTCGGGAGCGGGGTGAATGGTGGCGAGTTCGGCGAGAACTTCTTTCGGCTTCTTGCTCGGGTCGACTTCCTTCGCGACGCGGTCGAACTCGGCCTGATTTTTGCGCAGATCTGCGTAACCGATTTCGAGAAGCCGATCTAACGGGGTGTCAACCATCTCGTCGTAGAGCAACTTCTTTGAAAAGGTCTCGGCGCCGATGCGGAAGTCACCGTTGGAACGGGGGAGCAGGTCATTCTTCATCCACTTCTCGTAGTCTTGCAGCGCAGCGATGACGGCCGCGTTAGATTTAGCGAAGTCCGCTTTAACAGCTGGGTCAGTCGCATCGGTAAAGGCGGCTGGGACATCATTCTGAAAAAAGCTGATGATGTCGGGAATCTGCTGCAGCGCAATCTCGGTATAAATGTGAGGCGGATTCTTGAGGTTCTGCCGTGCGGCGATGAAGACGGCGGGAATCTGGCGCTCGCGCGCGATCACTGATTTCAAGCGTTCGTCGGGCGCCGCGAATTTGCGCTCCATCAGGCTGAAGATGCTGTTTGAGATTCCGCTGGAGTAGTTATCGGGATTCTTCTCCCACTGGCGAATGGTCTCGAGCTCGAGGAGCTGACCTCGGATGTTGGAGAGCAGAAGATCGAGATCATCCTGACTTGTGACGTCGAGTTGGGAAGCTGGGAATGCAGCGAACTTCCCCTCAAACTCGCGAAGGGATGCCACTTCCGCGTCGACGGCGGCATGAGTGTAGTCCTCAAGCTGAGTATCGTACTGATGAAAGCCGGCCAGCGTGCCGCTCGTGGGCGCGTACTTGAAATAGACCTGGTCGAAATACTGCTCGGCAAGGGCGGCCAGGTTCTGGTCAGCGGAGTTGGTGGCTGCGGGCTGGGCCGAAGCGGTGGGGACTATCGATACCATTACGCCTCCAAACACAGCAAGCAATGCGGCGATACGCGCTATTGTCAAAGTAAAATCCTCAGGCCTTCGTATTTGTAACAGTAATGCTATCTTATTGCGCCGCTACTTCTTCGAGTTCAAGTTCATCGAGCAGTAAGCGGATTTCCATGAGGACTTCCTGCGGCTGGGAGTTAGTCAACGGATAGCGCAAGACGCCTTGCGGGGTAAATTGCGCGCCGCGCTTGGCGTTCTTTGCCACCAGCATCATGAGGCGGCTGGGATCGACATTCGCCTTCTCCATAAACCGCATGTGGATCTGATCGCGTTTGCGATCGACCTGGGAGACTCCGAGGCGCTCGCACTCGAGGCGCAGGATTGCGGCTTCGAGCAGATGGGTTACACTCTCGGGTGGCTCGCCGTAGCGGTCTTCAAGCTCGGCGCGAACGTCCGTGATCGTCGCCTCGTCTAGAGCGCCGGCGATCTTCTTGTAGATGCGCAGGCGCTGGTTTTCCTCGGGAATGTAGCTTTCGTCGACGCGTAGGCTGATGCCGAGATTGAGTTGGGTCGTGGTGCGCTCCTGGCGCTCTTCGCCCTTGAGCTTGCTGACCGCTTCCTCGAGCATCGAGGTATACATCTCGAAGCCGATGGCCTCAATGTGGCCGCTTTGTTCGCCGCCGAGCATGTTGCCGGCGCCGCGGAGTTCGAGATCGAGGGCGGCGATCTTGAAGCCGGCGCCGAGGTCGGAAAATTCCTTTAGAGCGGCCAAACGGCGCCGGGCGATTTCAGTAAGTTCCTGCTCGGCGGGAATGAGCAGGTATGAATATGCGCGGCGATTGGAACGGCCCACGCGGCCGCGCAACTGGTAAAGCTCGGAGAGGCCGTGGCGATCGGCCCGGTTGATGAGGATGGTGTTCGCGAGTGGTATGTCGAGGCCATTTTCGATGATGGTCGTCGCTACCAGCACATCGTATTCGTGGTTCATAAAGGCTAGCATCACACGCTCCAACTCAGCTTCGCCCATCTGGCCGTGACCGACGATCACGCGCGCCGATGGGACAAGTTCCTGGATCTTGGAGGCGATTTCGTAGATGGTTTCGACCCGGTTATGCACGAAGTAGACCTGGCCGCCTCGCTCCAGCTCGACCTCGACCGCCGAGCGCACGAGCTTCTCATCGAATTTCGCGACGACGGTCTGGATCGCCATGCGGTCTTTAGGCGGCGTGTCGATGATGCTCATGTCGCGCAGGCCGATGAGCGACATGTGGAGCGTCCGAGGGATTGGCGTTGCCGACATGGCAAGCACGTCGATCTCGCGGCGCATCTGCTTGAGGCGTTCTTTATGGCGCACGCCAAAGCGCTGCTCCTCATCGACAACCAGCAGGCCGAGATCGTGAAACTTTAGGTCTTTGGATAACAGCCGATGCGTGCCGATGAGGATGTCGACGCGCCCGCTCTCGACTTTTTCGAGGATTGCCTTTTGCTCCTTGGGCGTGCGAAATCGGGAGATCATTTCGATCTCGATTGGGAACTGCCTGAAACGCTTCTTGAAGGTCTCGAAGTGTTGGAAGCTGAGCACCGTGGTCGGCGTGAGCACAGCCACCTGTTTGCCGTCCTGCACGGCTTTGAAGGCCGCGCGCATAGCGACCTCGGTCTTGCCGTAGCCCACGTCGCCGCAGAGCAGGCGATCCATCGGCATCGTGGATTCCATGTCGCGCTTGATGTCGGCGATGGCGGTGAGTTGGTCGTCGGTCTCGTTGTAGTCGAAGGCGTCTTCGAACTCGCGCTGGAACTCGTTGTCGGGCGGGAAGGCGTGGCCTTGAGCAGACTTGCGCTGGGCGTAGAGCTTGAGCAGTTCGTCGGCCATATCCTGCATGGCCTTCTTGACTCGGGCTTTGGTCTTTGCCCATTGCTGCGACCCGAGACGATTAAGCACCGGAGCGGGGCCGGCTTCAGTCGAGCGATATTTCTGGATGAGATCGAGGCGGGTGAGCGGGACGTAGAGGCGCGCCTGCTCGGCGAACTCGAGGATCATGAATTCGACGGTGACGCCATCCTGTTCGATCTCCTTCAGGCCCAAGTAGCGCGCAATACCGTGCTCGACGTGGACGACATAATCGCCAATAGTGAGGTCGCGAAAGTCCGAGACGAAGGCTGCGGTCTTCGATTTCTTCGCGACAGGACGAGCAGTGACATCGGCCTCGTCGGTGAGGTCGTTTGCCCCGAAGAGCACCAGATTCGAGTCGGGAAAGCTGACTCCGTTGGCGATCGGGGCACGGACGATGATGGGAGTTCGCAAGTCGCCGGCGAGGTAGCTCGATTCGTCGTAGATGTTCTCGCTGCCTGCGTGCTGCGTGCGGCTGCCGAGCCGGTACGGCAGGCCGTATTCGCGGAGAAGATTGGCGAGCCGCTCGACTTCGCCCTGGTTGGGGACGGCGAGCAGCATGTGGACGGACTGCTCCATGAGCGTCTTCAGCTGTTCAATCAAGGCTGGGATCGATCCGTGGAAACGCAGTGTGGGCCGCGACGCGAAGGCGACTTCACCGAGGGTTGTGTCTTCATCGAGCACATCGATTGCGCCGAGCTGGTCGATATCGAGTCCGGGGCTGGAGTCGACCGTTGCCAACAGAATCTCGGGGCGCAGATAGACATCCGCGGGGGTGATGAGCGAGCCGATGCCGCTTCGATCGTGGCGTTGCTGAACTTTATTCCACCAGCGGTCGAGCTGGTTCTTGACCATTGCCGGCTCCTCGACGAAGACCTGGCAGCGGGAAAAAAGATCGAAGATGTTGCCGCTGGCTCCAGCGATGGTCGAAAAGAACTCCCATCCGGGAAAGACGGTCACGCCGCCGGCGGAGATCGCGCGCTCGACGGTTTCGTCGGCATCTCCCTCAAGAGAAGTGCCGCTCAGTCGTGCATGAACGGCCGCGAGCAGCCTCTCCGTAACCGGAGTCTCCGTCAACGGAAGCAGGGTGGTTTCATCGAGCGGCGAAGAGGAGCGTTGCGAGTCGGGGTCGAACTTGCGCATCGACTCAATCTCGTCGCCGAAGAGCTCGATGCGCACCGGACGATCGGCCTCAGGGGAATAAATATCAAGGATGCCGCCGCGCCGGGTGAATTGGCCCGGCATCTCGACGATGTCCATCGCGGTGTAGCCGACGCTGGTGAGATGGCCGAGCAGCTCTTCGACGTCCATCTCTTCACCGCGGCGCAGCACACGGGCGAGGTCGAGATAATAGCTCGCTGGAAAGAGCCGCAACGACGCGGCCTCGACGGGCGCGATGACGATTGACGCGTCTCCACTGGCCATTTTCCAGAGAACGGTCGCGCGCTGTTCCTGTACGTCCGGATGCGGCGAGAGATTTTCAAAGGGCAGCACATCGTGGGCGGGCAGGCGGAGCACCCGTTCGGGAGCGATTGCGCCAGTGAGTTCGCAGGCGGCGCGGACGGCGAGCTGCAGCGCGTCGGCTGCCTTGTTGTCGGAGACGACGACCACGACCGGAACCTGGGCGGCTTTGGCGAAGAGGGGCAGATGGAGGGCGCGAGCAGTAGAGGTGAGTCCAGAGACACGTCTGCGCCCGGCGGCGAGGCTGAGGTGCCTGCGTACCCGCTCGAATGAATCAGAGTGCTCCAGGTCCGCGAGCAATTCGCGGACGAACGGCAAGATCATGCTCTCTTAATGGTAGCCGATATCGATGAGTCCGAAATTCGAGATGATACCTCGCTCAAATTGCGCGGATTACCGCCGCACTCGTTCGCGTTGCAGCTCACGATAAGCTTCGCTCTTGGAGATTCCCCGCTCGCGGGCGACGCGCTTGAGGGCGTCCATTTCGTCGAGCTCTTCGGTGCGCTGCAATTCGGAGACTCGCTCCTTCAGGCTCGACCTATCACTGCCGGTGTTGGCCGCCAGGGAGCGGGTCTCGATGAGCAGGGTGATTTCGCCGCGAACGCGATCGCGGCTGCCGAGATCGTTTCGAACTTCGCTGACCGTGCCGCGCAGGAATTCCTCATGCAGCTTGGTCAGTTCCCTGGCGACGACGACGCGGCAGTCAGTTCCCCAAACCTTCTCCACATCTTCGAGCGTTTCGAGAATCCGGTGCGGAGCTTCGTAGAAGACCAGCGTGATCGCTTCATCTTTGGCGACGAGGCCGGCAAGGCGCTCCAACTCGGCGCGGCGTGCTCCGCTTTTGGCGGGGAGAAAGCCGGCGTAGAAAAAGTTTGCCGTTGGCAGACCCGAAGCAATGAGCGCGCTGAGAGCGGCATTTGCGCCGGGGATGGGATAGACGGGGATGCCCGCCTCGATAGCGGCACGGGCGAGCGTCATTCCAGGGTCGGAGATACCGGGCATGCCTGCATCGGAGACGACGGCAATGCGGGCACCCTGCTTCAACTCTTCGACGAACTCGCGTGCCCTCTCGGCTTCGTTGTGCTCGTGACAACTGGTCGTCGGTGTACTGATGCCGAAGTGGTTGAGAAGCTTTTGAGTCTGCCGCGTGTCTTCGCAGGCGATGCGGTCGACACTCTTGAGAATCCGCAGAGCGCGCAGCGTGATGTCTTCGAGATTGCCGATGGGGGTAGCGACGAGATAGAGACCGGGAGCGAGCGGCCGGGCTTCGTCCATTTCTTCTTTACGACCGCCGGCGCAGCTTGCGGTGCTCGGCGAGCAGGCCCATGGAGTGCATCAGGTTTTGCAGGGTAACGATGCCAACGATGCGTTCGCCTTCGGTGACCGGCATGAGCGAGAGGCCGCGCCCGGCAGTCATGCGGCGAATCATCGCGCCGAGCGAGTCGTCCGGTTGGGCGACCTGGAAGGCTCGCGACATGACTCCCTGGATGTAACCGTTGCCGTCGGCGCGCAACGCGTCGAGAATGCTCTGGCGAGAGACGATGCCGACCAGGTTCGCGCCGCGGACGACGGGAAAATCGTCCTGCAGACTGTGAATAGTTTTAAAGAGTGCGTCTTCGAGCGTGTCTGACGGCGACATGGTTGAGAACTCGGTGAGCATCACGTCTTTCATGCGGACGTTGTCGACAACCGACTGGAAGAGCGTGCCCTGGTCCTCAAGTTGCGCGCCGATGAAGATGAAAAAGCCGGCCATGACCAGCCAAGGCACACGCAATGCGATTCCGGCGCCGAAGACGAGCACCGCCAGCACCTGACTGACTCCTGCCGCGGCGCGACTTGCTTGCGCAGCCTCTTTCGAACGCTTGAACTCGCCGAGCAAGATGCGTCCCCCATCGAGCGGATAGGCTGGCAGCACGTTGATAAGACCAAGAAAGACGGTGAGCCAAACGGTCGAGCGCATGAGATGCGCGGGCGTGATGAGCGGAAATTCGATGAGGCGAACCAGTGGAGAGGTACCCGCGATCAAGCCGGCCACGATCATCCCGAAGAAGATGTTGGAAACCGGCCCGATCATTGCCATCGGAGTCTGGATCTTTGGGCCGGCGGCGCGTTCGGTGCTCTCCGGGTTAGCGAAAGCGTACAGGCCGCCTGTGGGCAGAAGCAGAATGTTGCGGATTTGCAGGCCGTAGTATGCCGAACCGATCAGCCGCGGTGCCTCGCGGACGGCGACGACAGCAAGCAGCAGCAGCCACAGCATCATGCCGCGCCAGATGTCGAGGTTCATCGAGGTGGCGCTGAGCATGCACGGCCCGGTCAGAAGCAAAAAAAAAGCGTGGATGCGGATGTCAACTCCGAACCACCGCCCCAATGGGAAAGACCAACTACGCATCGCGCCGCTCCATTTTGCTGCCGGATGAAACCGCTTTTGTCATTGTAGTGGGTCGGCTTGAATTTCAGGCAGAATGCGCGCTGTCTGGTGGGCCTGCTAGGCTCGATTTCATGCGCGTCATCTCTGGCATCTATCGCTCCCGCAGGCTCGTGGCACCGCCCGGCCTCGCAACGCGGCCGACCAGCGACCGACTGCGGGAGACGCTCTTCAACATCCTGGCGCCGCGCATTCCTGACGCCACATTTGCTGATCTCTACGCCGGATCGGGCGCTAACGGCATCGAGGCGCTGAGCAGAGGTGCGAGCATGGTTTTCTTTGTTGAGAATTCGCCGCCGGCGCTGGAGGCGATTCGGCTCAACCTGAAATCACTGGGCATCGTCTCGGGGTATGGGCTGGAGCCGCGCATCGCCTCGTCGTTCCTTCGCCGGGCGGCCGAGCCGGAGCAGAAGCTCGACATCGTCTTTCTCGACCCACCTTACAACGCAATCGAAGAATACGCGGCCACCCTTGAATTGCTGGGGGGAGAGTGCTCGTCGTTATTGAACGCAGAGTCGATCGTAGTAGCGGAACACCGGCGCAAACAACCGCTCGGCAAGCGCTACGGCATGCTTGCGCGGTATCGAGTGCGAGAACAGGGAGACACGGCTTTAAGCTTTTTCGCAATTCCCAGCGACGTGCGAGAACAAGAAAGATCCAGCTAGACAAGTCTGAAGTGTTGGCCCGTGTGGAGATCCACTTCAAACTCAAATTCCTGATCAGTCGTGAGGTCCCATCCCAGGCCCTTGAGACTTGCATCACGGACTTCAAGGATCTTTATGCCTTCCCACGAGAGCCGGAGCGTCTCCCAGGCTTTACCGTGGGGGCCGTAGGCGATCAACGACTGGTGGCCCGAGAAAAGTATTAGCTCCTGCGACAGAAGTGGAGTTATGGCGAGAACCGGGCGATACTCGATCATTTCCCAAATTTGCGGCTTCAAAGTGTTCAGGAGATACGCGTAACCGCCCGCGACGGCGCAGAGCCATTCCGGATCGGGGCAAGACCACACGCCGGTTGGAACGGCGGGATCGGCGAATCCGAGGGCGAAGGTGGCGAGGAACTCCGAGGCCTCCGCTTCGGGCCTGATCAACAATTCGAGCGCCCCGCGTTCCACCTCCTCAACCTCACGCGGATAGACGAAGTGCACCGCCGGCGAGATCAACGGACGCCGCGCGAGCACAGTCGCCTGCCAGCGATGCGGGAAGGTAAGATTGAGAGTCGGTATCGGCTGCTGAACTATGTCGTTTGGTTCGTGCATCGAATCCATTGTTTCGAGTGCCTAATCTTGAGAGGAACGCTTTCGTAATGAAGCCAATTTACACCGCAGAGGTGACGTCAGTCGGTGGCCGGACGGGCCACGTAGAAAGCTCCGATGGAGCGCTGAAACTCGATCTTACCTTTCCTCCGCCCGACGGCAAGCCTGCCAAGCTGAGCAACCCCGAGCAACTCTTTGCGGCCGGCTATGCGGCGTGTTTCGCGAGCGCCATGGACCACGTGGCAAGGCAGCAGAAGCTCGACCTTGGCCAGATCACGATTCTGAGTAAGGTCGCGTTGGGGCCGAACGATACCGGCGGATTCGAGCTAGCCGTCGATATGGATATAACGGTGCCGAACCTCGACCAGGCCGGCGCGGAGAAGATCGTCGCCGAGGGGCATGCCGTCTGCCCTTATTCGAACGCGACGCGGGGAAATATCCCCGTAAACCTGACCGCGCATGGCGGCAAGCGCTAGCCGGCCGGGCCCAGTTGCGGTCCATCGTGAGAAAATCAGTGTTTGTGTGCCGATAGCCAGCATCGACCTCTGCGCGTCCTGATTGTTCGACTTGGCGCGATGGGCGATATTCTGCATTCCCTTCCCGGAGCGTCGGCGCTGCGGCAGGCGCATCCCGATTGGATGTTGGGCTGGGCGGTCGAGCCTCGCTGGCAGGGACTGTTTCGCGCCAACTCTGAGGTTGAGGCGCGTAGCGAGGCGATGCCGCTGGTTGACCGCGTGCACATCGTCAATGCCAAGGGCTGGGCGCGGCATCCGCTGCATCCGGCGACATTGAGGGAGCTAGCAACCATTCGCCGGGAATTGCGGGCGGCCCGCTACGACGTCTGCGTCGATCTGCAGGGGGCGGTCCGCTCGGCGCTGCTTGGACGATCGGCCGGCGCGGCGAGAATGATCGGCGAAGACGATCCCCGCGAGGGTGCCGCACGGTGGTTCTTTGGTGAACGCGTCAAGACAATCGGCCGTCACGTCATCGAGCAGTCGACCGAGGTGCTCAATGCGATCGTGGGCGAGACGCTACCCTCGGCGCCATCGTTGTTACCTCGAGACCCGGCAGCCGTGTCCTGGGTGGAGTCGTTGCTGGCCGACGGCCTGAAGGCACCATTTGTGGTGATCAATCCGGGCGCCGGCTGGGGTGCCAAACGCTGGCCCGTCGATCGCTATGGCGCAGTCGCCAAGGGATTGGCGGCTCTGGGTTATGGAGTAGTGGTGAACGCAGGCCCAGAAGAGGTCGAGCTGGCGCGGGAGTTGGTTTCGGCGAGCGGGGACGCCGCTATCTACGCGGTTCCTTCTCTTATGGAGCTGATCGAGCTGACGCGGAGGTCTTCGCTCACGATCGCTGGGGATACCGGCCCGCTACACCTTGCCTGTACGCTCGGCAGACCGGTGGTTGGAATATTCGGGCCGACGGATCCGGCGCGCAATGGACCTTATGGGTGTGATTTCCGGGTGCTGCGGCACCCGGAGAGCAAACGCGACCACAGTCGTCGCAGCGAACCCGAGGCTGGACTGCTGACGATTGCGCCGGAGGCGGTCCTTGAGGCCGCAGTTGAATTGCTAGAGAGGCAGAGATAGTTCGTGGCCAACCAATGGAGCAAGATCGCGCGGCGCATTCGGGTGCCGCTGGGATTTGTCTTTGCGGTGCTGTTTCTTTGGCTGGCACGTCCAACATGGTTGTCTATGGCGTGGAGTTTGTGGGTGGTTGTTCCGGGGATCTGGCTGCGCGGTTATGCGTCAGGCTATGTCAAGAAGAATGCCGAGCTGACTGTCTTTGGCCCTTATGCCTACACGCGCAATCCGCTCTATCTTGGGTCGATGCTGATCGCCTTCGGCTTCGCCGGCGCGTCACGGAGTGTCTGGATTTTCCTGGCGCTCGCAATTCTCTTCGCGCTCATCTATGCGCCGACCATCCGTTCCGAGGAGGAGTTTCTTCGCGACAGGTTCAACGATTTTGACGAGTATGCGCGGCGCGTGCCGCGCTTGTTTCCCAGATTGACACCGGCTCCCATAGGACGAGGTGAGGCAGGACGATTTTCCCGCGACCTTTACCTGAAACACCGCGAGTACAATGCCCTATTAGGGGCGGCTGGCATCTATGCGGCCCTGGCGCTTCGCCTCTACTTCTCCAAATAGCGTGAGGGCAATTGAAGATTTCTGAAAGAGCTTTGAAAGCGGCTACCGCCGTCGTATTGATCACTGCATCAATTTCCGCGACACCCCAGGCGCAAAATACCGCATCCTTACCCGCGTTGATTCCACCCCAGCCAAGCTATGCGTTTCCGGCGAGAGAGACGCTCCACTATGAGGTGGACTGGCGGGTCTTTCCGGCGGGTACAGCCAGCATTCATCTGGAGTTGCAGGGCGACACGATGCGCATCGCCGGGGAGGGCGAGACGATTGAGGCGCTCAATCTGCTCTTCCGGGTCAGCGACAAGTTCCAATCCTCGTTCGATCGCAAGACGGGGTGCTCCTACGGCTTCAGCAAGCAGATCATTGAAGGCAAACGGCAAGTCAACACCGATCTTAAGTTCGATTACACGCAGCACAAATCGACCCAGGTGGAAAAGAACCTGGTCTCAGGCATCACCAAACATGAAGAGGCGCAGATTCCAGGCTGTGTCACCGATCTGATGTCGGGAATCTTCTACGCAGCCTCGCAGCCTATCCAGGTCGGGCAGAGTTTTCAGATGCCGCTGGCCGACGCGCTGCATACGCTGCCGGTCACGATGAAAGCGCTCTCGCGGGAGGAGATCAAGACTGCCGCCGGAACCTTCCAGACGATTCGCGTACAGCCAACGGCCGAGTCCGGGGTGGTCAAGAATAAGGGCGAAATCTGGATCTGGTACAGCGACGACGCGCGGCATATTCCGGTGCAGATGCGCGCGCGACTCTTCTGGGGCACGCTGACGATGCGTCTCTCGAGTATTGACCAGAAATAAGACAGCGGGAAAGCTCAGACTTGCGTTACTGGATTCGATACCGCTCGCGCATCAGGCGCTGTAAGCGAGGCTTGTAGAGGAGATTGAAGGCGAGTTCCTTGTCGGGAAACATGGCCAGAGCGGCGCGGCGGCTGTCGGCGACCATTTCGGCGGCTTCGTCGACGGTCAGGTTGGGGTCCTGGCCGATGACAGACATCACCATGTCCATCATGAGCTGAAGGCGGCGAATCTTGCGCCGTTCCTCCATCTGCTCTTCCCTGCTTTGCCCTTCGCCGCTCCTCTGGTTGATTGCGTTAGGGTTGGCGGGTTCCGAGTCTTGAACTTCATTGTGGCTTTCCGGGGCCATCCAGTCTCCTCCACCATGCAGCGCAGAATCTCTCCGTCAAGTCCGGGAAGGCTGAGATCGGGGCTGCTTTGAGCGAATCGTATAACGGGAAGACGCAATCTGAAACCAAAAAGATGGCCTTATCAGGGCTACCGTCTTGGTTCCGGTCAGTTGACCGTCGCCGACGGCGGGGCGGCTGTGACTCGATTCCCATCGAGATAAAAGGTGGAGATGCCGAGAGCATCGGTGCGGTAGGCGCGGATGTGTGCGGCCTGAAGTTCTTCGAGAACCTTATGCCTCGGATGCCCGTAGAGATTATGGGAGCCCACAGAGATCACCGCATAGGAAGGCGAAGCCGCGGCGAGGAACGGGGGCGTGGTTGAGGTGCGGCTGCCGTGATGTCCGACCTTGAGCAGGTCGGAATGGCGCAGACCCTCGGCGATCATACGCCCTTCGCTGGGCGTCTCGGCGTCGCCCTCGAGCAGCGCTGATGTCTGACCGTATTGAATCCGCAGGACGAGCGAGTCGTTGTTGGCGGGGGCGGGTCCCGGTCGATAACTGGCGTCTGGAGCAAGTACTTCTACCTCGGTTGCGCCAAAGTGAAAGCGGTCGCCCGCGACGCGATGTTCGATTGTCCCGCCAAAATCGTGGGCCTCGGTGAGGAACGCGTCGTAGGCCTCGGAATTCGGGTTGTTGCCGATCCAGACCTCTCGAGGGCGGAAGTTGGCAAGCACGGCGGGCATGCCGCCAATGTGGTCGGCGTGGGCGTGGGTGAGCGCGACCACATCGAGGCGGCGTATTCCGCGCGACCAGAGATACGCGGAGACGACCTCTTCGCCAATGTCGAAATTGGCAACGCCGGGCGGCGGCCCAAAGGGTGTGCCTCCGGCATCGATGAGGATTGTTTTGCCATCGGGTGTGACGATTAACAGCGAGTCGCCCTGGCCTACGTCGATTGCCGTGACCTCGAGTGCTCCGGCGCGGCGCTCGATTGGTCGGGGCGCAACGACGATTGCGGCCATCGCCGCCAAAGCAAGAAGGCACATGGGAACGGCGAAGCGGCGCAGGGGAGCGGCGAAGATGGCTACTCCAAACAGAGTAACGAAGGCCGCAATTGTCACACGGGACGGGCAGGGAATGCGGATGTCGCCCGCGCGCATCCCTGCAAACATATGAATCAGCGCGGTGACGGAATGAAGCAGCGCAGCCGTCAAGGCGGTTGGAACAGTTGCGAGCCGGACGGAAACCAGCAAGGTCGCGAAGGTGAAGAGCGCCGCAGGCAATAGCAACCCAAGAAACGGGACGATCAGGAAGTTAACCGGGAGCGCGAACACCGTAATCCGGTGAAAGTAGAGCGCCATGGGCAGCGACATGACCATCTCGACCGTGACCGAGACGAGCAGAAGTTCAACCACTCGAAGACTAAAGCGAATCATCCTCGCCGGGCCAGAAAAGGCGAGCTTTCTTCCGACAAGCGGCTGCAGATGGGTTCCCAGGAGCCTGAGGCTGACGCGAAACTGCGCAACTCTCGGAGGCAGCGCCGGATCGATTGCCAACAGCATAAGATTCCGTGTTGCGCGAAGGTAGGGCGCAAAGGTTCCTTCGGCGAGAGGCATCGCGATGCCCGCAATGGCGATCACCGAGAGCAGCGTCATCTGAAAGCCGGCATCGAAAAGGCTGGCTGGATTGGCGGCAAGCAGACAGTGGGCTGCGAATCCGATCGCATTGAGGGCGCTGCGTTCGCGCCACAACAGCCGGGCGAGCAAATAGAGGGTCACCATCCAGAACGATCGTTGCACCGGTTGGCCATAGCCAGTGAAGACGGCGTAAGCCAAGGCCGCAACAATGGTGAGCAGAGTCGCCCAGAGCCGCGGCAGGCGAAGACGTTGCGCGAGCCAGAAGATTAGTCCGGCAAAGATTGCCAGATGCAGCCCGGAGACGACGAGCAGATGGAATGAACCGGTCCGCTCAAAGCCGACGCGGGTTCGGCGCTGCAACCAGACGCGGTCTCCGGTGATCATGGCGGCGAGCATCGAGGCGTCTTCGGCGCTCAAGCGAAAGAAGCTGGGTGTTTGTGGCGCGCCTGCGCTGCCCGAGGCTGGCTCGGCGAGGGCCAGGATGCGTTCTCCGGCTGCTTGCTGCGCGGCCGGCAAGCGGCAAGAGAAGGATGCCTGTGCCGCTTCAGCCTCAACTGTGACGACGCCAGCCTTCGCACTTCCCAGCGCTCCGATCCCCTGCCCCAACAGATACGCCGTCGAATCCCAGACCCCGGGATCGTTGTAGCGTTCAGGTGCGCGAATCGCGGCGGGGAAGCGAAGCCGGTCGCCGCAGCGAAACGGCCTGAATTGCTCGCCGAGCGGCGCATAAAGACTCAGCCGAAGGCCGCCGGTCATTGAAACACCCTTCCCTTGAGAATCGGCGATAGATTGGACACGGATGTCGAGCAGTTGCGATTTCTCGGCCTCTCCATGTTGAGCGAAAGGCGCGGTCGATTCGATCATTCGAATAGGGCCGGCCCGGACGACTTCACCCTCGATTGTGTGAGTGGCGCTCGACGCGTAAGCGAGCAAGGAGGTCTGCGGGGCAGGCCAGGGATGAATCTCTGCACAGAAAAGTCCGGAAAGACCCCACGCAAGAGATAAAGGCAGCAAGACCATCCTCAGCGCAGTGCGAGAGGCAAAGGCCGCGACAATCGCAGAGAACAAAGCCGCGAATAAGGCCAACGGCGGCGGCACATAGAGCGAGCGGGAAAGCAACACGGCCGCCGCAAAGCAAGATGCCGCGAAGAGCGCCGGCGCAGCCGAAAAGGCAAGCGGTTCGACTCGACTAGCTGCAGGCCGCAGTACTACATGCTCCTCAGAGATTTGTGAAGCATGCGGCGGCGCGATGGCGGCGACAGACATGGTTGGGCATGCCTGCGGGCAAACCGGCTATCTGCGCACCAGCACAGAGACGCTTTCCAGGTGGAAGGTCTGCGGAAACATATCCACCACTGTGATTGTCCGGAGGTCGTAGCCGGAGTTTACCAGCGCCGCAAGATCACGCGATAGCGTCGCGGGATCGCAAGAGACGTAAATGATCTCTGCGGGCCCAAATTGGGAAAGCAAAGTCGTAACGGCGGGTCCAAGACCGGCGCGAGGAGGATCGACAACCACGAGGTCGGGCGGCGTGGCGGAAGCGTTCTGCTTCTGCAGAAAGTCCAGTGTCGAGACCTGGACCACACGATGCGAGGCGCCTTCCAGATTGTGACGAAGATCGCTGCTCGATGCCGGAGAGGACTCAACGGCAATCACGCGCTCGAAATTATCGCTGAGCGCTCGTGCAAAGAGGCCAACCCCCGCGTACAGGTCCCAAGCCAGTCGTCCTCTGCGGCCAGCTATGACCAGATCCACCAGCGCATCGATGAGAAAGCGGTTCACCTGAAAGAAGGAGCCAAGACTTACTCGATATCCAAAGCCAGCCGCCTTGCAGACCAGCGACCCTTCGCCCCAGCTTTGGAGCAGGCGCGCGGGCTGTTTGTGTTGAATCAGAAATAGTGCCGCTCCTTGCAATTCCGGTAGTTTCTGCTTTAAAGCGGCACATATCTCGGCGAATTTGCCTTGTCCCAGCCGATCACGCTTGTCAGCGAAGAACGACAGGAGCAATGAGCCTTCATCCGCGGTGAAGAGCTCGATCTCGTCACAGAATCCTGCCAGCCGAAGCGACGCTCCGCGTTCTGTGATCATGGCGATAGCTTTTTGCAGCAACGGCGCGGCTATCGGGCAGCTTTCGACCGCAAGGAGCTTATTGGATCGGCGCTCACGGTAACCGAGTGCAAATGGGGACGTTTGCACCTGCAAGCGAATTCGGTTGCGGTAGTTCCAGGGCTGGCGGCTCACGCCCGCAATGTCAGGAAGGCTTGGCAGGTGCGCTCGCTCGAGGGCCTCGCGCAGAATTTGTTTCTTGATCTCAACCTGATGCGCGTAGTCGCCGTGCTGATAACTGCATCCTCCGCAACGTCCGAAGTAAGGGCACTTCGGCGCCGTTCGGTGAGGCGATGCCTCGAGAATGGAATCGACCTCAGCATTGATGAAGCTGCGCTTGTCCTCGACAATGTGCGCTTCAACCAGTTCGCCGGGCAGGGTGAGCGGAACAAAGACTGTTTTGCCCGCGAATTCCCCTTCGCGGACGCGGGACAGGCCCGAGCCGCCATAGATCGTCTTCTCGATACGCAGCTTCATGTCTGACTCATGTAAAAGAGGCTCAGCCGCGGGAGCTTCCAGTAGTCAAGCAGGCGCTTATGCAGGAACTGCTGTTCGATCTGGCGAATCTGGAGGGCCTTCATGCGACTGCGGTATGGGGCGAGTTCGGTCGCGGCCTGTGTGCGCATGGCGACCAATGCAGCTTCCGGGGTGGTTGCCGTGAGAGCCGCGAAGAGCTTCTCTTCCATTACGGTGAGGTTACGTTCGAGAGCTTCCAACTCCGGTCGGCCGCTACGCGCTTCGGTCGCGAGTTCCTCGAGACGCATTGCTGTCTCTGTGGCAATTTGGAGAGCGATCGCTGTCAGCGGTGCGGCGCGAAGCATAGTCGCACAGCTTTGAAGATGACGAGCGATGCGCTCCGCCTCGAGGCCCGGAGCCGAGCCAGCCTCTTTGGTCGCGCTGGCGGCTCCAACCGAAGCTTCCTGCATGTCTTCAACAGCCCGCATCACCTCCTGCGTGCACCAGGCAACGCCATTGATACGACGGACACGTGTCTTCGCTTTACGCGCATCATATTTGTCGAATGCAGTGTCGATGCCGCGCAACACCGCTGCCAGCGGCACTGCGGCCTCGCGCCAGCTCTCGATGAGCGCCCAGTCGAGCGTTGAAAGCATCAGCAGCGTGCCGCGGCGGCGCTGGAAGTGCTCTTCGATCTCGGTAAAGTAGTTGAAGTAATTTTGCACTTCTAGGTGATCGCTTCTTCCGCTGGACGGGTGCGCGGTGCGCGCTTCTTCGTTCCCATATTCCGCTGATAGATGATTCGTAGCCCATCCAGAGTAAGCAGGTGATCGACCCTGGTGATGTATTTGGAGTCGTCGGCGATCAGGGTGGCGAGTCCTCCGGTGGCGACGATCTTTGGCGGCGTACCGGGCGATTGCGGCTTTAGCTCTTCGACGATGCGGGCGAGGATGCCGTCCACCAGCCCGATGTAGCCGTAAAAAATGCCGCTTTGCAGATTTGTAACCGTGCTGGTGCCAATTACTTTGGCAGGCTTCTTGATGTTGACGCGGGCCAGTTTTGCGGCGCGAGAGAATAGGGCGTCGGCGGAAATGCCGAGGCCGGGTGCGATCACCCCACCCAGAAATTCCCCTTTAGCAGAGATGACGTCAAAAGTTGTCGCGGTGCCGAAATCGACGATGACGCACGGCCCTCCATAGCGCTCAAAAGCGGCGACACCGTTTGCCGCGCGATCGGCGCCGAGTTCGGCGGGGTTGTCGATGAGCAGCGGCATGCCGGTCTTGATGCCTGGCTCGACGAAGAGCGGCTTGATTTTGAAGTAGCGCTCTGAGACGCGGCGGAGCGTCGAGTCGAGGGGTGGGACGACGGAGGAGATGATGACTCCAGTGACCGTGAACGCTTCGATCTTGTGCAGTGAAAGCAGGCTGATGATGAGTACACCGAATTCGTCAGCGGTCTGGGTCTTCTGCGTGGTGACGCGCCAGTTCGCGACTAGTTCGCCCGGGCCGTCTGCATCGAGGGTATAGAGGGCGAGAACGGTATTGGTGTTGCCGACGTCGAGGGCGAGTAGCATCTTTTTTATTCTAAAGCCGGATTCTTAGGCTCGCGAACGCCGCCAGAAAGGACGGTGCGCAGGCCGTCCGCGGTCTCAACCAGCAAAAAGCCGCGGGCGTCGAGGCCTGCGGTCACGCCCGAATAGCCGCCAGCTTCGTCGACATGCACGCGCTTGCCGCGTATCCAGGTTGAAGATTGCACGAGTCGATCGAGAATGCTGTGGGTTGCTGCCGCGAGCTGGCCTGGGGCCTCGAGTGCAAGGGCTTCGCGATGAAGCGCCTTTAGCAAAGCGATGAGAATCTCCCCCCGCGGCCAGTGTTTTCCGGTTTCGATGCGGAGCGAGGTGGCTTGTTGGCTGAGCTCGAGGGGAAAGCGCTCCTGATGGATGTTGATGCCGATGCCGACGACGAGATGGCGGACGCGGGTGACTTCGGCATTTAACTCGGTGAGGATACCGCAGAATTTCTTCGGCCCGAAGAGCAGATCGTTGGGCCAGCGAAGGTCGGCTTCGAGCGCGGTGACCTGCTGAATAGCTTCGCGAACGGCAAGTCCAGCAGCCAGCGAAAGCCAGAGAACGTCCGCTGGGGCGATCTTCGCGCGCAGCAGCACACTCACATACAAGCCCGAGCCTGGCGGAGACTGCCATGTGTGCGCCGCGCGTCCGCGACCGGCCGTCTGCTCGTCGGCGAAGCAGACGAGGCCATGCGGTGCGCCCGCGTCGGCTTGCTGCATGGCGAGGGTATTCGTCGAGTGGATCGTCGGGAAAAAGCGCAGGTTCCCGGCGAACGGAGTTCCCGCCAGCACTTGATCGAGCGCCGCCAGGTCGAATGGATCGTGGTACGGAGTTATCTGGCTTGACAAGGAGGGAACCTGGCGCTCACGGTCTGAGCTCCTCCTTCACTATAGATGGGCACTATAGGTTCAGAAAATGGTCCGCTCCATAGACCAGGCCCAGGGTCACCAACGCAATGAACACCTCACCGATCGCGCCGACTGCAAATGGCTTCCAGCCTTGCTTGCCGAGCTCGCGGAGACTGGTGCGCAGGCCTACTCCTGCAAAGGTCAACAGAAACGCCCAGCGCGAGAGGTTCGCGAGGCTGCTCAGCTGTGGTTTGGTGAAGTAGCCGAGCGTGGCGAGCAACGAGATGAGCAGGAATCCCAGCACGAACTTCGGGAATTTTTTCCAGAGAAAAGCAGCTTTGTTGCCGACCACCTGAGCCTCTCCGCGCGATGCCCAGTAGATTGCATAGGCGAGCACGACGAAGCCAATGAGGGCGTTGCGGGTGGTCTTGGCGAGGACCGCGACTTTGCCAGCGGCGTCGGAGTAGAGCGCGCCCGCCGCAGTTGCTTCGGCGGTGTTGTCGACGGCGAGGCCGGCCCAGAGTCCGTAGGCTTTATCGCTGAGATGCAGAGAGTGGCCGATGAGCGGAAAGGTGAAGAGCGAGATTGCGCCGAGGGCGAGGATCGCGGCGATGGCGTAGGAAGCGTCTTCATCGTCGGCGTCGATGGCTGGCTTGGCAGCGATGATCGCGGAGACTCCGCAGATCGAGGAGCCAACGGCAAGCAGCGAGGTCAGCTTGGGCTTGAGGCCGAAGCTGCGGCCGAGCAAGTGCATGAAGGCGAGCGAGAGCGTGATCGAGAACGCGACGAGCAGGAGCGAGATGCCTCCGAGATGGAGGATGTCGCCAAGGAGGAAGCGGGAACCGAGCAACACGATTCCGGCCTTGAGCCAGAATTCATAAGTGGCGACACCGGCCTGGAAAGTGCGCGGCACGCCCACCGTGTTCGCGATGACGAGGCCGATAACGATCGCCCAGAGGACGTATTCGATGTTTGGAAAGGTGATGTGGTTCGCTTTGGTGTAGTGAGCGATCGACTGCTCGATGAACTTCCCGGCATAGCCGACAGCGGCGAGCAGGAGCAGCCCGGGAATGAGCGAGACGACTTGCTTGCCGATGCCGGCTCCTTTTGTTGGCGGGATGGTGACGATGGTGGCCATGATTTTCTCCTTGCCTGGTCTTCAGTTCCTGGGTTGAACGGTCGGCTGTGACTCGGCGGCGCCTACCACTTCACAGGCGGGATCAGGTTGAAGCGCACGAGCAGCGCCAATATGAGCGAAAGCGCGACGGCGTAAATATCGAGAGAGATGGCGCGCCGGGATGGCGCGCCGTTTGGTTCCGGCATGATCGTTCTCCTAAATTGTATTTGTAACTTATGCTGTGACTTGAATGCTGTCGTGTGCCACTAGAGCAGCCGCGGTGGTCTCGCGAACGGCCCAGCCGGCGATGAGCAGGCTGGGCGCGAGCGCGGGTTCGGCTTCGCCAAGGGCGCCGAGAGTCGTACATCGCACTTCCTGGTCGGGCTGCGCGGCGCGGGAGACGACGACGCAGGGGAAATCCGGCGGCAAACCCTCGTCGAGCCACTGGGCGGCAAGCAGGGTAAGGTCGCGACCCGGCATATAGACAACGCGAGTGGCATCCTCGATCTCTGGCAGCGGCGATTGATTGTGCGACTGCGCGTGATGGCCGGTGGAGAAGATGACGTTCGAAGCGCTGTTGCGGTCGGTGAGCGAGCACTGTATCGCAGCGGCAGCTGCAAAGACGGCGCTAATCCCAGGGACTATTTCGAAGGCGACGCCGGCGTCGTTGAGCGCGGCCATCTCTTCGGCGGCGCGGCCGAAGATGAGCGGGTCTCCGCTCTTGAGGCGGACAACGCTGCGGCCAGCGCGGGCGTGTTCGATCATGAGAGCGTTGATCTCCTCCTGGGTGATGTTCTTAAGGCCGCAGCGCTTGCCGACATTGACGGTTTCGGCGCGGGGCGACGCATTTTCGAGAATTGCCTGCGGTACCAGATCGTCGTGCAGGACCACGTCCGCATGTTGAATAAGGCGCATCGCTTTGATCGTGAGGAGGTCGGGGTCTCCAGGACCAGCGCCCACTAGATAGACTTTTTCCGAATCGATCTGCTCCCGCTGCGGGCGATGAAGACAGGGGGTTGGATTTTTAGTGTGGGGATTAGATCTATCGTTACCCAGCGGCGCGAAGGCCATTTGGCGCGATGGGCAGGATTCAGATTCGCAGACCTGGCGTTGGGCGAGTTGGTGAAGGAGCACCTTACGGGCCTCGCTGCGAGGTTGTGTTTCGAGTACTTCCCTGCGGAGTTGGCCAAGGTTCTCGATCCATGAACCCAGGTCTTCTGGTAATTGTTCGTCTATCTCTCTTCGAAGTCTTTGTGCAACCGCGGGGCTCTCTCCTGCGGTAGAAATGGCGATTTGTAAATTCCCGCGGCTGACAACCGAACCGAAGTAGAAGTCGCAATGGGGAATGTCATCGACACTGTTACAAATGATATTTCTCTCAACGCAGCCTCGATAAATGGCGGCATTGACCTGCGGTGAGTTCGTCGCGGTGACGACGAGAAAGTTGCCATCGAGGTCGCCCAATTCAAAATAGCGACGATGCCAGATGAGCTTACGTTCGACCGCAAGCTGCTCGATCTCGGGCCGGGCCTCGGGAGCGATTATGGTGAGATCCAGTCCGGTCTTTAGCAGGCTGCCTATTTTTTCGAGCGCGACGTTGCCGGCTCCAACGAGCAGGCAGCGGCGGCCAGCGAGCTTTAGAAAAATGGGCAGCATGGCCATTAGTCGGCGACTCCGTGAGGCACGCGGCCGGCCGGCACATCGCGCTCGACAGGATCGAGCAACTCGCCGGCCAAGTAAGCACGAAGCTTGTCGCTGGAATACCGGCTGAACCATGCGCGAAGGTTCTCTTCCGGCTCGCGTTCGGTGAGGTAGTGACGGAATAGGCGTTCGATCGCATCGGGGACAAGCGGAGCGGGGCACCGGTAACCAACCGGGCGAGCAATTGCGGCGTGTTTGCCAACCGCGCCGCCAACGCAGAAGTAGTAGGCGTCGGTGAGTTGGCCCTCGTGCTTGATCTTTTTGCCTTCGAGGCCGAGATCGGCGATCCAGTGTTGTCCGCAGCTGTTCGGGCATCCGGTCACGTGAAGCTTGAGCTGCTGGTCGAACTCGGGCAGGCGCTCTTCGAGTTCGTCGACCAGCCAGCGAGTGAAACCTTTGGTTTCGGTGATGGCGAGCTTGCAGAATTCGGTGCCGGTGCAGGCGACGGCGCCGCGCCAGAAGGAGCTGCCCTCGACCTGAAGGCCGACCTTCCCGAGTTCAGCGGCGAGTTCGACGGCACGGTGGCGGGGGATGTCCACGAAGACTAGATTTTGCGAGGTCGTCGCGCGCAAGGAACCGCTGCCGAAGCGCTCGGCGAGTTCGGCAGCCGCCTCAAGCTGCTCGCCGCTGAGTCTTCCCCGCAACACCGAGGCTCCCACATAACTAAAGCCGGTCTGGCGTTGCGGATGAATACCGACGTGGTCGCGGTGCACATCGATGGGCACCTCTTCAGGCACGCCAGGCAGCAGCGGGAAGTCCAGACGAGACTGCAACTCGGCAAGGAAACTGTCGGCGGTCCAGCCTTCCTTGAGAAACAAGTGTTTCAGCCGAGCGCGGTCGCGGCTTTCGCGCAGGCCTTGCTGGTCGCGAAAAATTTCAGTGATGGTTCGAGCGACTGCAGCCCCCTGATGCGGCAGGATGAAGGCATCGAGGCGGACGGCGAGGTGAGGATCGGTCGAAAGTCCGCCTCCCACCCGTACGGAGTAGCCAACTTCTCCCCGATGGCGCACGGCGGTGAAACCGATGTCGTTGATCTCCGGATAGGAGCACCACGAGGGGCATCCGGTCGCTGAGATTTTGAATTTGCGCGGAAGATTGTAGAACTCCGGATTCGCGGTAAGCAGCTCGGTGATCTCGAGGGCGAGTGGTGAGGCGTCGATTAACTCGTCGGCGGCGATTCCGGCGAGCGGGCAACCGGTCACGTTGCGCACTACATCGCCGCAGGCGCCTTTTGGCGAGAGTCCGATGGCGTCGAGCGCATCGACGACTTCAGGCAACGATTCGATGGTAAGCCAATGGAGTTGGATGTTCTGGCGGACGGTGATATCGGCGAGGTTGCGGGCGTATTTGCGAGTGAGTGAACCGATGGTGCGGATTTGGCTGGCGGTGAGGATGCCGTTGGGGATACCAATGCGCATCATGAAATAGTCGGTGGCCAGGCCCTCGCCGCCTTTGCCGCCAGTCACTCCAGCGCCATCACCCTGGGTGTAGATGCCCCACCATTTGAAATAGGCCGAGGCCCATTCGGGCACGACGCTGGAGCGGCCTTCGCGAGCAAAGGCGCGCACCTCATCGAAGGCCTCCCACGGGTTCTTCTCGCGCTTGAGGCGCTCGATCCGTTGGGCCTTCGTTTCCTTCACTACGGCAGCTTCCGGCATTTTTTCCCTCAGTAAAAACAGAAAGCCCGCGACAGCTTGAGCTGGATCGCGGGCCTTTGGGAACCTTGGTCTTGCTTCTTGATCTACGGAGTCAGGTCACCTGTGCGCGCGAACTAGCGGACAGCGGTGACAACAGAACTGACTCTTCATCCCTGAATCATAGAGCTGTCCCCGGCAAAAATCAAATGCCGACCGGGTTTCCACCGCCGATAACCTGGATTGCCAGCCGTCGGGAACCGCGCCTCCCTAGAAATCGAACGACGCGGAAAGATACACACTGCGGTTGCCGGCCGAGGATGGTCCGAAGAACCCTCCAGCGAGACTCTGCGATTTGAGGAAGAAGTTCTGTGGGCACTCTCCATTGTTCTGGCTCGCGTCCGGGCAGTCGTCTCCGTTGGCTGAGGTCAGGCCGATAGTGCCGTTGGGCGTGCCCAAGTTCGTGTGGTTAAAGACATTCTGCGCAAAGACACCCAGCGTCAGGTTGTACTTTCTGGAGGTTGAAGCGTCCAGACGGCCGGGGCCGCCCGAATTGCCGCTGAGTCCGCGGCCGCCGAATCCTCCTCCGCCTCCACGCGGGCCACCGCCTCCTGGACCGCCGGGGCCGCCGCCATGGCCCTCAACTTTGGGGCCGATGCCAATTACTTTGCTGGCGCGCAGGTTAAGGCTGACGTTAGCCGGGCCGGTGCCGACGTTCATTGGAATGATCTTTTCGCCCGTGCCGAAGGGATTCGTGTTCACACATCCGAAGGGCGTCCGCACGACGCCTTGCTCGGTGCAGCTCGCCGCATAGGTTGGCCGCGCGTTGAACTGGTTGTTCGCGGTCAGATCCGTGCCCGTGGTGATATTGAAAGGCGTACCCGAGTTCGCTGCAAGAAATGGCGAGAAGGAGAAGCCCCACGGAGCGATGAAGTTTCCGAGAATGACGAAACGATTGTGCACATCGAAGCTCGTCCGCCCATAGTCGAGGCCGGGATACTGCGAGACGGTCGGCACGTACCCCACGCCGCTTGTGTCTCCATGAGCGTTGTTATACGTGTAAAAGGTGAAGAAAGTGACCCGGCGCAAACGAGCGCTGGCGGTCGCGATGATCTGCTGCTGGCGATAGACGCCGCCAGCCTGGTACTGCAGATTGTTGAAAGTCGGCGCCGGAAGCGGGGCGTCAGGATAGGTGTTGGTTGTAAAGTTCTCTGGCGGAAAAGACACGGCCCCGATGTTGTTGGTCAGATACTGGTGTACCCCACGTCCATAGAGATAAGTGATGTTCGATGTGATGTTCTTGGTGATCTGCCGGTCAATACCCACTGCGCCTTGCATATCAATAGCCGCTTTGAAGTGCGGGTCGACGCTGAAGATAGTCGGCGCCTTAGTGTTGTCTCCCAGGGTGGGCGGTGGCAGGGGGTTCCCCGGGGTAGTTTCCGCGTAAGACGGATTGGTCACGATGAACGTCTGCTGGTTCTCTCCGTTCTGGTGAATCGCCTGAATGATATAGGGGGTGCCGGCCGTCGAACCGAAGCTGTTCGGCACGGTAAAGCGCTGATAGAACCATCCATATCCAGCCCGGAGCACGGTCTTGGGCGGCTTCTTGCCTCCGCCGTCCAGCGCATAGGCGAGCGACACTCTGGGCCCCCAATCGTTCTTATCGTTGATCCAGTTTTGAGCTTCCCAGCGCAGACCATAGCTAAAGGTGAAGCGCTGGTTCACCTTCCAGTCGTCCTGGTAAAAGAGCGCGGCGTCGAAAAGGGTAGCGTTCGCGGTGTAGTTGGTCACTACCGTCTGCTGATAGATCTGCGGAGTCTTGTTCAGATAGTCGGTCAACGATTGAAAGGTATAGGCGCCGTTCGTCCCGGCGTCGGTGTAATTGGCGTCGCGGTAGGCGCGTAGGCGGGTGCCAAAGTTGAGCGAATGGCGGCCTAGAACACCCGCAAAGTAGTTCTGCAGTTCATAGTCGTCCTGATTGTCCTGTACGGTTCCGTTGTTGTTGCCGCCATCGGTAAACGCACCCTGAACACTCACGGTCGGCACCAGGGAGGCGGGGGAAGTATCGTTGCGGATGCGCCGATACTGAAAGCGGATGTCGTCGACGAGGTTCTTGCTCAACACCAGGCTGTCGCTGACCTGGATGGTGTTCTCAATATTGTGAGTCCCGTAGGCCTGTTCGGGCAGGCTGGTCTCGCCTACCCCTTCGCCGGACTGCACGGCGCGGTAGAAATCGTACCGCACGGTGAGGGTATTGTTCGCCCCGAGTTGAAGATCGACGCGCGGTGCGATGTCGAGCCGGGTGCTGGGATTGGGAAAGGTAGTATTGAGGGTTTGTCCAGCAGGCGTCGTCGGGGTCACGCTGGCGGGATTGATTGCGTTGACGATGCTCACATTCTGGTTGTCTCTCGAGAAGACACTGAGAAAGTACGAGGTCGTCTTGTTGAATGCGCCGCCAATGTTGCCGTCGACGTTCCATTGATAGTACGGAGGCTCGGTGACCGGGGGTTCGGTTTGGCCCGGTACCAGGTTGGCGTTCAGGATGGGATTCTGAGCATTGAACGCGGAATCGTTCCCACGCGCCGCCACGTGTCCATGCAGCTTCTCGGTTCCAGGTTTGGTGAGGATTTCGATGCGTCCGTAGCCAAGCCGGTCAAACTCGGCGGAGAATGGGTTCTGGTTGATGCGGATTTCGCGGATGGAAGACTTGGGCGGCAGCTGACCGCCGGTAAAGCCATCGATATAAATTTCGCCGCCATTAGGACCCGCCGCCGGACCGGCGAGCGCCTGCAACTCGCTGGACAATTCATCCGGGTCGTCGGACAGCGCATCGAGGTCCTTGCCTTTGATCACAATCGCATTGGCGTTGGAGTCGGGAGTGGTATCGACGGTGGTTGCCTCGGACTGCACCTCGACCTGCTGCTCGACTTGAATCGACAAGGAGATATTGAGATGCAGAGCGCTGCCAGGCGCGACCACCACGGCATTGGTCGAGTAAGCGGCAAATCCGGGAGCGCTCGCCTTTACGCTGTATGTGCTGGTAGGCAAGCCACGAATGACATAGGCTCCGGCTGCATCTGAGGTCGCTGGATAGTTCTTTCCCGTCGCGTCGGTCGCAGTGAGCGAAGCATTGGGGATGACTGCGCCACTGGGATCGGTCACGACGCCGCGTATCGAGCCTGGTCGAGCCGATGACTGGGCCGCGGGCGCTTGCGACTCAGGCGCACTTTGCGCCCACAAAGGTGCGGCCGCACTAATAAAGGAAGCGGCCAGCAGAGCGGGAAACAGGTAGACCGATGGCAGGAAACGTTTCACGAAACCTCTCTTAAATATGAAGAAGCGATGGGTGTCCTTGCGGGACACGGTAGAACACATTGGTACGTACTGGCGTTTACTGAGCGTCCTGGCCGGCTGCGGCAGTGCCGCCCCCAAGCGACCAGGATGCGGAGAGCACGCTCTGGCTGGCAGAGGGCGAGGCCTGTAATAAAGGCTCCACGCCAGCAAGCAGAGTGACCACTGTTGCTTCGTCGGGAGTCCGTCCTTCGGTGGTCAACACCATGACCGCGTCTCCCTTTTTCAGATCGGCAAGCTCCAGCACGGGCGCACGATTGAGCGCCTGTTGAAGGTCGCCGCCGCGCTGACCCGGAGCGCCACCACCTGCAGGCGGTGCACCACCGGGATTGGCGCCGGCGCGACCTTGCCAAGCTGCGGCATTACCGCTTCCACCGGAACCACTCGCCTGGCCTGAGCCACCCGCCGGAGCGGCAGCGGATCCAGACCCCGCCGCCCCACCTGAGGCCGCGCCCGGCGCGCCTGCACCCGCTGTACCGCCTTTCAAGCGCATGGCGATACCCTGGGCCACCATTGGGGACAGTTTGTGCAGCTGCGAATCGGAGTTGACGTCGATGGTGAAGGGCTTCTTCGTCGCCAAGTCATTCACGACGACCTTATTCGCCGGGGCGTCCACGGAGATTACGGTGCCCGCGATGTTGCGGAAAGTGCCAGCAACTATCGCGTCGGCAGTCAGTTCGGTGCCGTCGTCGTTCTTGGCGCCTTTGGCGCGCAATTGATCGCCGGGCTTGATCTCCTCGAGAGTCGCGGGCTTTGCCTCGTCGAACTTGGTGGAGTCGGGCGCATAGCGACGGATATTCGTGGTCTTTGAAGCCTGGATCACTGTGGTCTTGGCAGTCGGCCCGTTTCCGGTCGCGATGGTGACGGTCTGGGCAGCAAGGTCGACCGACTTTACGATTCCATTGACGCCCTTGGTCTTCCAATCCTGCAATTCGCTCTGCTGCACTTTGGCGATGTCCGCTTGCTTCATCGCTACCACTGTCGAGGCGGTGTAGCTGTTACCGTCGGGTGTAGTTTTCGCGAGGATGCGGTCGCCGACCGCAATGTCCGAAACTTTGATAGGAGTTGCCGCGCTCAGGCTCTTGGCCCCGGCGGGAAGCTGTAGGACACGGGCCGAATCCGGCACGGTCACCTTGGACTCAGTACCCTGATCGTCCCTTACAGTTAGGACGTTGCCGGCGATCGTGGTTACCGTTCCAGAGACGCGGCTGCCAGGAGTGGGCGCGCTTGCCGCCTGGAGGGGCGCTGCCCAGGCCGGTGACGACACCGACCAACTCAAGCCCGTGGCCAAAATTGCCGCCACGGCCCTCGCGCGCATCCGATTTCCAGGTTGGATTGACATGATTTTCTTCCTGTTTTTCTATGAGTGACAGCGTCCGCAGCTGCCGAGAATCTATCGCCGAATTCAAATGAAAAGACGTTTTGTGGCCGGTAAAGTTTCAAGTCTGGTCACTCTCTTGAGCGTGGCCCCCTATACGGGCAGGAGAGTGGCCAGTGGAATGCGGTATGATCGGCGGGTTAAAGTTACAGCTTTTGGAGGGCCGCTCTAACCTCCGGGACACATCAAGCCGGCCAGGTTACAGAACGCCGCGGGGAGATCAGGATTCATGGCAATTGCGAGCGTAGGAAAGACCGCAACCGTTACCAGCCAGCCGGCATCGACAAACACCTCAGCAATGGCGGTAGTCACCACGCTGTTCTTCATGTGGGGGTTCCTGACCTGCCTGAACGACATCCTGATCCCACACCTCAAGGCGATCTTCGACCTGAACTACGCCCAGGTCATGCTGGTGCAGCTGGCCTTCTTCATGTCTTACGCGGTGTTTGCCTTCCCATCGGGAAAGCTCGTGGAATGGATCGGCTATAAGCGTTCGATGGTTGTCGGATTGCTGATTATGGCGGTCGGCGCTTTGTGCTTCATCCCGGCGGCGAATGTGCCTTCCTATCCTCTGTTTCTCGGCGCGGAGATTGTGCTGGCGGCTGGAGTGACGTTGCTGCAGGTGTCGGCAAATCCTTTTGTTTCTGTCCTTGGACCGGAGCGTACCGCTTCGAGCCGGTTGAATCTGACGCAGGCGTTCAACTCGCTGGGAACGACCGTCGCTCCCTGGGTTGGGGGCGCTCTGATCTTGAGCGCCGCTCCCAAAACGATGGATGAAGTGCGGGCGATGTCGGCTTCGGCCCTGCAGCAATACCGGCTGACGGAAGCCGCGACGGTGAAGATGCCGTATGTCTTTATCGCGGTAGCACTCGTAGCTTTGGCAGTCGCCATCGCACTTTTCAAGTTGCCCCGGATCGAGACGACACGTGACTTTCGTCCGGCGCAGGGCGAGAAGAAGGACAGCGTCTTTCACTATCCGCACCTTCTGCTGGGCGCGGTCGCGATCTTTCTTTATGTTGGGGCCGAAGTTTCGATCGGCAGCTTCCTGGTGAACTACTTCAGCCACGAAGATATCGGCAACATGACGGAGCAGAATGCGGCCAAGCTGGTTTCGCTCTATTGGGGCGGCGCGATGGTTGGCAGATTCATCGGATCGGCGGTGCTGGCGAAGGTGCGTCCGAATCGCGCGCTGGGAGTCGTCGCGATTGTGGCGTGTACGCTGGTGTCGATTTCCATCCTGAGCTTTGGGCACCTCGCGGTATGGAGCATTCTGGCGGTGGGGCTCTTCAACTCGATCATGTTCCCAACAATCTTCACGTTGGGAATTGCCGAGCTTGGGCCGTTAACCGGCAGCGGCTCGGGAATCCTGGTAGCGGCGATTGTCGGCGGTGCGATTGTTCCCTACCTCGAGGGAAGGCTGGCCGATTCGATCGGCATCCACCATGCCTTTATTATTCCAGCGGTCTGCTATATCTATCTGGCTTACTACGGATTCAGAGGATCGCGGCCTACGCGAACAGCCGCAGCTTAGGTTTTCTGCGCGGAACCGAGCCCGTCGCTAGCGGGTGAGTTGAACAATCCACGGCGCGGCGCCTAAAGGCGGGCAGTGATTACTGCCCGCTGATCGAAGTGGTGGCGCTGAGGCCGGGCTTGCTTTGCGGGTCCAGGTTCGGCGTGATCTTGTCTCCGAGCTGAATACTCTTCAGCGCATAGCTAGAACCCAGCAGATCGAACTTAATGACCGCAGGCGATTTTGCGGGCTCGGCGGGGCTGACAAGCCAGGTGATTTGATTGCCCGGGTTCGCCTTGCTTGCCATCGTGACGAAATTGCGTTGCTCGTTCATCGACACGTCGTATGTTCCCGCCGGATAGGATTGGCCTTTGGCAGTGAAGTCGAAAGGAACGTTGACTCGAGCCGCGCTTGCCGCAAAAGAGGCAGTCGCGCAGAGAGCGGCGGATGAGAAGATGAGGGCTTTCAAGTTCAGTCGCATGTTGATTTCTCCTATAAAACAAACAGTAGTCCGATTTGATCTGTCCGTTGTTAAGTTAGTATCCAGTTATTGTCAAAGTTTACTTTCATGTTATAAGGCAATGTGGAGGGATAATTGAAATACGTAACAGTGATAGGCACAGATAGTCGATCCGCCAAGTTTCCCCAGTATTCGGCCGGTTTTCTTAGGTCACCGCGCAGCAACTATTCCGAACGCAGAGCGGTTAACGGATCGACTCCTGCGGCTCGACGCGCAGGAACCAGGCTAGCGGCAATCGCCACTGCCGCAACTCCCAGAGCTGCGAAGGCGTAGATCCCCGGATCGTACGGCTTCACTCCGTAGAGGGTCGAGGTCAACGCTCGACCCACGAGCAGCGCCAGCGGAACACCCACTGCGACGCCGATCGCCGTCATCCGCAGACTGTCGCGCAGCACCATCCACATGACTTGACCTCGCTGGGCGCCCACGGCGATACGCACGCCAATCTCGACAGTGCGATTATTGACGCGGTACGCGAGAGTTCCATAGAGGCCCGTCGCGACCAGAACTACAGCCAATAGTCCGAAGAACCCGGCGAGCCGGGCGAAGAGCACTTGCTGGGAGATTGTCATGTCGTACTGCGCCCGCTGGGTCATCGGCTGAATCAGTGGGAGATTCGGGTCCATCTGTTGCACGACCTTTTGCGCCGCTGGAAGAATTGCCAGCGGCTCGCCATGCACCCGCATCTCAACATGCATCCCGCCAACAACCGGAATCTGGGCGTACATATACCAGGCCATGGGAATTGGCGTCTCATTGATGCTGCGGTATTTGTGGTCCTTCACCACGCCGACGACGGTCATCGGGTGATTAACGCTGGTGGGCCCGATGGTGTGTCCCAGGGGCGCCTGATTTGGGAGGAAGCGCCGGGCAAACTCCTCATTGATAATGGCCACAGCAGGCGAGGTCGCGGTATCGGAATCGGCAAAGTCGCGGCCATCGAGTATCGGGACTCCAAGAGTTTGGAAGAAATCGGGTCCCACAACGTTTTGGCGGACAGTTCTTGAAGCGCCGTTGGCCACTTCAGGCAACTTGCCGTCCACCTTCATGTCGCTGTTGTTGGACCCGCCGGTCCCGATACGCTCCATCATGACGGTCACCGACTCCACTCCCGGCAAGGTACGCAGTTTGCGGATCAGCTCCTGGTAGAAGGAGATGCCCTCGGGCACTGACGTGAAGTTCGGTTTCACTCCAAAGACGACCAGGCCTTCGATACGCATGCCGAGAGGAGTGTTTTCGAGATTGCGCATGGTGCTTACGAGAAGCCCTCCGCCGACGAGTAAGATCACGCACAGCGCCATTTGAAGGGTGACGACAATCTTGCTTATGCGGGACTTGCCGGCGTCCGTATATGAGGTCGCCGAGGAAGTCTTCAGCGCCAGAGCAGGGCCGGCTGCTAGCGCAACTCGCAGCGGCGCGAGACCAAAGAGAAGCGCAGCCAGCGCCAGGATGCTCAGCGTGAAGAGAAGGACCGTGCTGTCGGGCGCGAGACTGGATTCGATCTGCGCCCAGGCGGCCAGCGCTCTCGTGGCAAAGATAGAGAAGATCCAGGCCATGACGCCGCCAACAGCGACGAGCAAGACGCTCTCGGACAGCAGCTGGCGAAAGAGCTCCCTGCGCCGTGCGCCCAGGGCCAGCCGCACCGAAAACTCGCGCTGCCGCGTCGCATTTCGCGCCATCAAGAGCATGGCCACGTTGCTCAAAGCGATCAGTAGGACGAGGCCAACCATCGCCATCAACATGCGTAGCGGCTTGCCGTACATCTCATCGTAGCCGGGGAAGCTCTTGGCATCTTGCAGGCTGAGTATGGGTGTCTTCTCGCCTGGCTGGGGATTGCCGAGGCCGGTATAGGCCGCCGTCTGAAATGTCGACTGGAGCTGCGCAACCGCCTGACTTCTGGTGACTCCCGGAGCAAGGCGCGCAATCAAACTCAGGCACCACCAGGTGGGATCGGCGATGTAGGTTTTGCCATTATCCGGCGGATTGCCCCATGCATTGAGTTCGACACGGCTCTGGAGCGGAATCCAGAAGTCAGTCGAACCGCCGGCTTCGACGCCTTCAAAGTCCTGCGCCGCGACACCCACAATGGTGATGGCAACGCCATTCACATACAGCGTCTTGCCCAGGACGTTCGGATCCTGCGCGAAGCGGCGCGTCCAGTAGTTGTAACTGATCACAGCTATCGGCGCATGGCTTGCTTCGTCCTCGGCAGTGAAGCCGTGTCCACGCGCCAGTTTCACACCTAGGCCGGAGAAGAATGTGCCGCTCACCATGTCGCCTTCGGCTTCTTCTGGTTGCGTGCCGTAGCGAACGGCGACTTTGCTGTTGGAGAGCGGCACGAAGGCCATGACCGGGGAGAGTCCGCGGTTTGCACGGCGCAGCGCATCGTAGACCGAGTAGGAGAAGGTCGTATTCGTGTCGATCGTGCCCGTTCCGCGTGGCGGGTTCGAGGTGCGCAAATAGACGACACGAGCAGGATCGGCGACCGGGAGCGAGCGCAGCAGCACCGCATTCATCACGCTGAAGACAGCGGTGTTGGCGCCGACACCTAGCGCCAGAGTCAGAACGCAGACCAGGGTAAAGCCGGGCGTCTTCCGCAGCTGGCGGAATGCATATCGCAGATCGCTGAAGAGAGCGGGCATTGCAGCCTCCCGGCCGGGATGAACTCCGTCCGATTCGTTAAGTGCATGCGACGGGCCACTGCCTGAGGGCCTAAGCTATTGATTCTACGCAGTCTCGTTCAAAGGCCGGCGGCGAGCTCTCATTGGAACCGAACACTTCCGTTCAATTCTGGACATAGCAATTTACGGCATTGGTTTCATCTTTGGTTTTGCAAGCACCTCATAGGCGCGCCGGACGATCGGCGAGGAGAGCACGATGCTGGTGGTTGGAATTCCATACGGCAGCAGGCGCTCGATGGTGCGTTCCAGTTCAGCGATCGAGGCCGTTGTGACTTGCAGGAAGAACGCCTCGCCGCCAGTTACGTGATGACATTCGCGAACCTCGGGCAGGCTGTGCACGAATTTGAGGAAGGGTTGGTAGCGCTGGCCATCGCAGGTCATGCGGATGTAGGCGAGGATGGGAAGACCGAGGGCCCCGCGGTCGATCTCGATTGTATAGGCGCGAATAATGCCGTCCTCCTCCATGCGGCGCATGCGTTCGGCGGTCGCCGACGGGGAGAGTCCTACGCGGCGGCCGAGGTCGGCGTAGGACAATCGGGCGTCCTGCTGGAGAGCTTGAAGCAGGTTTCGCCCGTATTCATCGAGAGATGGCGTGGATTCAATGGTCATAGTGGAAAACGACAACGACTTCTGATCCATTTTGGCATTATTTAGGTGGATTGTGGGTTTCGATTCTCATGACGGTTTCCTATCATGAGGGATCATGAGTATCGGTATAGACACCGCGCACATAGCGCGGCCCGGGTCAGCAGTTCCCAGACACCAATCCCACACCCTTGAGCTCGATGGGCAGCCCCTGTCGCTCGAAGAGATCTCCGGCGTCGCGAACGACGGTTGGACGGTGACTTTATCCCCCTCGGCCTGCAAACGAATGATTGCCTCGCGATCGGTCGTCGAGTCGGTCGTCGCTCGCGGCGAGACCGCCTACGGCATCAACACCGGATTCGGCAAGCTGGCTGAGATGCGGATTCCGGTGGAGGAGCTCGCCGAGTTGCAACGAAACCTGGTGCGGAGTCATGCCGCCGGAGTTGGTGAGCCCCTGGCGGAAGCCGAGGTCCGGGCGATGCTGCTGCTGCGCGCAAACGTTCTGGCCAAGGGTCATAGCGGCGTCCGGGTGCGGGTCGCGGAGTTGCTGACGGGGATGCTGAATCACGGCGTTCATCCGGTTGTTCCCTCGCGCGGTTCGGTGGGCGCGAGCGGCGATCTCGCTCCGCTGGCCCATCTGGCGCTGGCCTTGATTGGCGAGGGCGACGTGTTCTTTCGCGAAGAGCGTGTGCCAGCGTTGATTGCCATGAAGGCCACTGGTTTGCAGCCGCTCGTTCTCGAAGCCAAAGAAGGTCTTGCGCTGCTGAACGGAACCCAGGCGATGGTGGCGACCGGGGGGCTGGCGCTGCGGCGCGGACTTCGTGTGGCGAAGTTGTTCGACCTTGCGGGGGCGATGTCGCTTGAGGCTTTGATGGGGACGCCCACTCCGTTTGACGCGCGGATTCACCAGGCCCGGCCCCATGCCGGGCAGATGGCGGTGGCGCGGCATCTGCGCGAGCTGCTGGCGGAGAGCGAGATTCGCGAGTCGCACCGGCATAACGATTCACGAGTACAGGACGCTTACTGCCTGCGCTGCATGCCGCAGGTGCACGGCGCGGCGCGCGGTGCGCTTGAGCATGGCCGCGAAGTGATTGAGATCGAGGCGGGTTCGGCGACGGATAATCCTTTGGTCTTTCCGGGTGAAGATGGCGAAGAAGCCGAGATCCTGTCAGGCGGAAACTTTCACGGCGCTCCGCTGGCGCTCGCGCTCGATTATGCCGCCATTGCACTGACTGATCTGATCAGTATCAGCGAGCGCCGCATTGATCGACTGATCAATCCAGATATCAACGAAGGCCTGCCGGCGTTTCTTTCGGACAGCCCGGGCGTTTCTTCGGGCTTGATGATTGCGCATGTGACCGCGGCTGCGCTGCTGAATGAGTCCAAGGTGCTCGCGCATCCGGCGAGCGTGGACAGCGTGCCGACCTCCGGCGGGAAGGAAGATCATGTCTCGATGGGGATGACTTCGGCGTTGAAGCTGAAGCGTATTGTCGAGAATGCGGAGTTGGTCCTCGCGATCGAGATGATGGCCGCGGCGCAGGGACTTGAGTACAGGTCGCCATTGAAGCCTGCGCGGCAAGTGGCACGGGCGCGGGGAAAGGTTCGGGAGCTGGTGGCGCGGCTGGACGAAGACCGAGTCTTGTCGGGGGATATTGAGGTGCTTGCCGAGGCAGTGAGGTCGGGCAAGTTCGATGAGTGGGCAGACTCTTATGATTGAAGGAGCGATGCATGTTGCAGGCAGAAGTCGGAGTTGAGGCGGTGCGCGCTCCGCGCGGGACGCAATTGAACTGTAAGGGATGGCAGCAGGAAGCTGCGCTGCGGATGCTGATGAACAACCTCGATCCCGAGGTTGCCGAACGGCCCGACGACCTGGTTGTTTATGGCGGCACCGGCAAAGCTGCGCGGAGTTGGTCGGCCTTTCACGCCATCGTCCGCGCGCTGAAGTCGCTTGAAAATGACGAGACACTGCTGATTCAGTCGGGCAAGCCGGTCGGGATTTTGCGGACGCAGGAGTCTGCGCCACGGGTGCTGATCGCGAACTCAAACCTGGTCGGTAAATGGTCTAACTGGGAGCACTTCCACGAGCTGGAACGCAAAGGCTTGATCATGTATGGCCAGATGACGGCGGGCTCATGGATCTACATTGGCAGCCAGGGCATCGTTCAGGGGACCTACGAGACTTTCGCCGAAGCCGGACGGCAGCATTTTGGCGGGACCCTTGAGGGCCGACTCATTGTCTCCGCCGGTATGGGCGGCATGGGTGGAGCTCAACCTCTGGCGGCGACGATGACTGGCGCCTGTTTTCTGGGCATCGATGTCGATCCGGCTCGGATCGAGAAGCGGATCGCGAGCGGCTATTGCGATGAGATTTCCTGGGATTTGGGCGACGCGCTCGCCAAGCTTGATGCAGCGCGGGCGGAAAAGCGTGCCCTTTCGATCGGACTGGTTGGCAATGCCGCCGATGTTCTGCCGGAATTGATCGAGCGCGGCGCGGTTCCAGACATGCTGACCGACCAGACCAGCGCACATGATCCGCTGCATGGCTATGTGCCGAATGGCATGACGCTAGAACAGGCGATTCGTCTGCGTGAGCGCGACGCCGAAGAGTACACGCGGCTCTCGATGGCCACGATGGGCCGTCATGTTGAGGCGATGCTGGAGTTGCAGGCGCGCGGCGCAGTAACTTTCGACTACGGGAATAATCTCCGCACTCAGGCAAAGCTGGTTGGCGTGGAGCGCGCCTTCGATATTCCCGGGTTTGTTCCGGAGTATATCCGTCCGCTCTTCTGCGTCGGTAAGGGGCCGTTCCGCTGGGTCGCGTTGTCCGGTGATCCCGAAGATATCTACAAGACCGACAGGCTCGTTCTGGAGCTCTTCCCTGAAGACGCGGCTCTTCGCCGGTGGATCGATCTGGCGCAGCGCAAGATCCACTTCCAGGGACTGCCTGCACGCATTTGCTGGCTGGGCTACGGGCAGCGGGCCAAGTTTGGTCTGGCGATCAATGATCTGGTGCGCTCCGGCAAGATTACCGCGCCCATCGTCATTGGGCGCGACCATCTCGACACAGGCTCGGTTGCCTCGCCGTATCGCGAGACCGAAGGAATGATGGATGGTTCCGATGCCATCGCCGACTGGCCGTTGCTCAATGCGCTGGTGAATACGGCGGCGGGCGCTTCGTGGGTGAGCATTCATAACGGTGGCGGCGTGGGCATCGGCTACTCGCAACATGCGGGGATGGTGGTGGTTGCCGATGGCACTGACGCGGCAGCGCGACGGCTGGAGCGTGTCCTCACGACCGATCCCGGCATGGGCGTGCTGCGGCATGTGGATGCGGGCTATCCGATCGCTGCGCAATTCGCTGAGAGTGCGGGTGTTCGCGTACCGATGAAGCACCAGGGACTCGAGAATAGGGAATAGTAGAGCGGTAGACTTGCTGCTCTTGTGTTGACGATGGTTGAGACTCGAAAAGAGATTTTGTTGGTGAACTGTTCGCAGCTGGTGACGCTGGCTGGGCCGGGCCGTCCGCGCGTCGGAGCGGAGATGCGCGAGCTGGGGATCATTCCGGGCGGCGCAATGCTGGTTCGTTCTGGCCACATTGTGGCGACTGGTGCGCGATCGCAGGTCGAGCCGCTTGCGAGTGCTGATGCCGAGGTCGTCGACGGCGGCGGGCGGGTGGTGACTCCGGGGTTTGTGGATGCGCACACTCACCTCATCTTCGGCGGCAACCGCGCGAACGAGTTCGAGATGCGCTGCGAGGGAATGACCTACCAGCAGATTTCAGAAGAGGGCGGGGGTATTCGCTCGACAGTTAGAAATACCCGGGCCGCATCTGAGGCGGAATTGATCGAGATCGGGCGAAAACATGTCGAATGGTTCCTGCGTGGAGGCACGACGACGATCGAGGCGAAGTCCGGCTATGGGCTATCGACGGAAGAAGAGCTTAAGATCCTTCGCGCTATCCGCGCCGTAGGCGAAGAGACTCCGCTACGCTGTGTGCCGACCTTTCTCGGCGCGCATGAGGTTCCGGAAGAATATCGCGGCAATAGGCCGGGCTATGTCAGCCTTGTCGTCGACGAGATGCTTCCCCACGTCGCCGGCAAAGGACTCGCGAAATATTGCGACATCTTCTGCGAGCCGAAGACGTTTCCTGTTGCCGAGGCGAGGCAGATTCTCATCACTGCTAAAACGTTGGGATTTGGATTGCGTGTCCACGCCGACCAGTTCACTTGCTCAGGCGCGGCGCAGCTGGCGGCAGAGCTGGGGGCGAAGACCGCCGACCATCTCGAGCAGTCTGACGCTGCCTCCGTTGCAGCGCTCGAGACGGCGGGTGTGCAGCCCGTGCTGTTGCCGGGTTCGGTCTACGCAATTGGATCGCAGAGATATGCTCCGGCACGAGCCATGATCGAGGCTGGGCTGGGTGTGGTTATCGCGACGGATTTCAATCCCGGCTCTTCGCCCACGGCGTCAATGGCGATGGTCATGTCGCTGGCCTGCACGCAGATGAAGATGACTCCCGCCGAGGCCCTGACCGCCGCGACAATCAACGCCGCTTGCAGCCTTGATCTGCAGCATGAAGTCGGATCGCTAGAGGCGGGCAAGATCGCCGACTTCGTCGTGCATGAGGCTGCGGATTACCGCGAGATCCCTTACTGGTTTGGCGGCCAGAGGCCTGTGATGGTCTTTGCCGGCGGCACTCGCCATCCGATTTAGTTCGTCGCGCGGCGCTTCAGATCCGGCCCTTCCATTGATAACTACCGCTCCCAACGACTATGTTGGATAAAACACTTTGGCGGTGATGATGGCGGTAGTGAACGATGCTGCACTCGATGTGTCCCTCTCCGGGGTCGAGCGCGCCCGCGAGCGGATTCGCGAATTTATCTTTCTTTCGCCCTGCCTGCGGTCGGCTGCATTGACCCGGATGACCGGGCAGGAAATCTATCTCAAGATGGATAACCTGCAGCGGACCGGCGCGTTCAAGGAGCGTGGCGCGCTGAATAAGCTGCTGACGCTGACCGAAGAGGAGAAGCGGCGCGGAGTGATCGCGGCGAGCGCCGGCAACCATGCGCAGGCGGTCGCTTATCACTCGACGCAGCGCGGAATTCGGTCGCAGATCGTGATGCCGCTGATGACTCCGCTGGTGAAGGTGTCATCAACCCGAGCCTTTGGCGCGGAGGTCGTGCTGCACGGAGCCAACTACGATGAGGCCTGCACCGAGGCTGTCCTGCGGGCCGAGGCCGATGGGATGACCTTCCTGCATCCCTTTGACGATACCGAAGTGATTCAGGGGCAGGGGTCGATCGGGCTGGAGATCCTCGAGCAGGTGCCGGATATCGAGGCGATCGTCGTGCCCATCGGCGGCGGCGGTTTGATCGGCGGTGTGGCTTGCGCGATCAAAGAGCGTAACCCGAACATCCGGGTCGTTGGGGTGCAGACAGAGCGGCTGCCTTCGATGCTGCGCGCGGCCGAGGCTGGCGAACCGGTCACCGTCCCAGCGGAAGCGACTATCGCGGATGGCATTGCCGTTCGCCGCGCGGCGGAGCGGACGCTTCGCCTTGTCGAGCGCTACGTCGATGAGCTGGTGACCGTCGATGAGGAGGAGATTGCCAGCGCCATCCTGGTGCTGCTGGAGCGCGAAAAGACGCTGGCCGAGGGTGCCGGCGCGGCGGCATTGGCCGCGGTGCTGCAACGCAAATCTTCGCTCAAGACAGAACGCACTGCGGTGCTGGTCTGCGGCGGCAACATCGACGTGAGCCTGCTAGCCAAGATCATCGAACGCGGCCTGGTGAAAGACGGTCGCTGGATGCGGTTGCGAATTCATCTCTCCGATCGTCCCGGCGCGCTGCATCAGCTGACGAAGATCATTGCTGACCTTTCGGCGAACATTGTGCAGACGCAGTACGACCGGGCCTATTACGGAGTGAGTCTGGGCGATACGGTGATCGACTTTACGCTCGAGACCCGCGGGACCGAGCACATCGCGGCCATCGAGCGGACGCTGACCGAAGCCGGCTACCGGCATGAGCGGATCGAGTAGTCCGAGCCTCAAGGCCCGTGTCTCAAAATCGAGACGGGATGCTAAGGATCGTTTGGCGGATTCAGGTTGCGGAGCGGCTCCGCTTTCGCAAAGCGGACACCCCGGTCGGCTCCGGCCCGGCCTTTGCGCGGCGAGCCTTGAGGGAGCATCTTGCCCGTCGATTTTCTTTCCACCAGGGTCGGGTGAATCGTGAATTCCGCGCCTTCGGGGCTGGCTTCCTGGTTGGGCCGGTACAAGGCGCGAAATGCGGTGCGGGCGATGTCGGGGCGCGATACCCGAATCGTGGTCAGCGGTGGCTGGGTAAACGAGCTCAGATCGATATCGTCGAAGCCGATCACCGAAACATCCTCGGGCACACTCAGACCGAGCTCGAAGATCGCGCCCATGGCCCCGATGGCAGTCATATCGTTCGAGGCGAGAATCGCGGTCGGGCGGTGCGGGCGGGCGAGCAGACGCGCCATTGCGTCGTGGCCACCACCCATACGATGGTCGCCTTCTTCAATAAGGCTTGGGTCGAGGCGGATTCGCTTGCGCTTCAAGCTGGCGACGAAGGCCTGGCGGCGGATACGCGCCGAGGTAAGATTCATTGGCCCCGAGATAAATCCGATTTCAGAGTGGCCAAGATCGGAAAGATGCTGGACGGCGGCATCGACCCCCGCCGCGTAGTCCAGCACGATGTTCGAAACACCTTCGCTGGGTACGCCCATATCCAGAAAGACCATGGGAATGCGGCGGCTGCTGAACTCGTCGATCAGATGCTCTTCCATCTCCGAAGTCAGGATCGCGACCCCATCGACCTTGCGGTGCAGCATGCGCCGCACGCAGGTTTCCATGCGGGCGGGGTCGTAGTTGGTGTTCGCGATCAACACCTCCTGCCCATACTGGACAGCAATCTCTTCAAAACTCCGCACCAGCTCGGGAAAGAACGGATTGGTGATATCGGAGATAATCAAACCATAGAGGCTGCTTCGTCCCGAGCCGAGAGCGCGGGCGTTGTTGTTGGGGTAGAACTTCAGGGCGCGAATGGCCTCACGCACGCGCTCCGCCGTTTCGGGAGCGACCTTGTCCGAGCCGTTGATTGTTCGGGAGACTGTTGCGGTCGAGACGCGGGCGACGCGGGCGACCTCTCGAATGTTCATCGTTCTCTCTTGCTTTGATGCTATGCCGTTACACGGCAACACGGGGCAATACGAGACAGGTAGTCACCTAGAGTTATATACAGGTATGGGAGTCGGAGGCCAATAGAGTTTGCGGTAGACCGGTGCGGCTTGCTGGAAGAGAGATGTTGAAAGGGTATTTGTGAAGGGTTTTTGCAGGGAACTTGTAGTTGTTGCGGTCGCTTGTCTGAACTCTCAAGGTCCGCCCAGGGCGTGGACGCAAACACCAGCACAAAGAACCGCCGCTCCCGCTCAACAATCAGGGATGGGCACCTCAACCGGCGGTGTCTTCGCTGCCGTACATGACTCGGAAAATCGGCCTATCACCGCCGGCGGATTCGTCGATTCCGGGCCGATCGTCTTTCAGGACATCTCGAAGCAGGCCGGCCTGACCGTCTGGCGGCACAAAATGGGGAGCCCGGAGAAGAGGTACATTCTGGAAACCCCCGGGTCGGGCGTCGCGCTGCTCGATTACGACAACGACGGCTGGTTGGATATCTACGTCGTGAACGGCTCGACCTACGAAGCCCTCGACGGCAAAGAGCCCGCGCCAAAAGCCGCGCTCTTCCACAACAATCATGACGGCACCTTCACCGACGTCGCCACAAAGGCCGGAGTGACCAACGAACGCTGGGGATTTGGCGCGGCCGTGGGCGACTATGACAACGATGGCTGGCCCGACATCTACGTGAGCAACTACGGCAAGAACCGTCTCTACCACAACAACCACGACGGTACCTTCACCGACGTGGCGGAAAAGGCGGGAGTGACGCTTGGAGGATGGTCCGCCGGGGCAACCTTTGGCGACTACGACGGCGATGGCCGCCTGGATATCTTCGTGGCCGGCTACGTTCACTTTGACCGAAACAACCTGCCCGATCCCGGATCGAAAGCTGTCAACTATTCCGGGTGCCAGTTCCGTGGGATCACGGTCATGTGCGGCCCGCGCGGACTGCAGGGCGAGAAAGACCATCTCCTCCATAACAACGGGGACGGCACCTTCACCGATACCTCGGAGAAAGCCGGCGTGGGCGACCCGAATGCCTACTATGGTCTGGCTTCGGTCTTCGTCGATGTGAACAACGACGGCAAGGTCGATCTCGCCGTCGCCGACGATTCCACGCCCAACTACCTCTATATCAACAAGGGTGACGGCACCTTTGAGGATGACAGCTACGCCTCGGGCTATGCGCTGAACCAGGATGGCCGAGAAACCGCGTCGATGGGCATCGCGGTCGGCGACTTCCAAAACAACGGATTAGTTGACCTCGCCAACACCACATTTTCCGATGACTACAAGGTGCTCTATCGCAACGATGGAGACGCCAACTTCACCGACGTCAGCTACAAAATGGGGATCGCGCAGATCACCATTCCCTTTCTCGGCTGGGGCGATGGTTTTCTCGATTACGACAACGACGGATGGAAGGACCTGTTCTTTATCAACGGCCATGTGTATCCGGAGGTAGACAAGAACGATTGGGGCACGAGCTTCGCCGAGCGTCCGCTGCTCTTTCGGAACCTGAAGGGACAGAAGTTTGAGAACGTGCCGCCTGTCAAAGGCACGGGGCTTGCTGGCGTCATTGCTGGGCGAGGCGGCGCATTTGGCGACCTTTTCAACGATGGCAAGATCGATGTGGTGATCAACGTGATGGATGGGTCGCCCGTTCTGCTGCGCAATGTGAATGACGACCATCATCATTGGGTCGAGTTGAAGCTGGTTGGAGGTCCGAAGGTGCCGCGCGATGCCGTTGGCTCGACCGTCTATCTCACTGCCGGCGGCATGAAACAGCGCGGCGACGTCCTGAGCGGCGGTAGCTTCGCTTCCTCTAACGATCAGCGGGTCCACTTTGGAATTGGTGATGCGACGGCCGTTGATAGCGTGGAGATTCATTGGCCGGGAAATGTTGTTGAGCCGGTCAAGCTTCCCGGCATCGATTGCATCTTTACCGTCGAACAGGGGAAAGGTGTGACAGGCCAGATGTGCGCGAAGGCTCCGGTGAATGCGAAGGTCGCAGGCTCACCAACCGCTCAGACCAATGTTTTGAAATAAAGACAGAGACTAGTAAATCTTCGGAGAACGCGGCAAACCCTCGCGCAACGCGGCCAGATCGCGCCAACCCAATGGAAGCAGGCAGTTCTGTGGCGCGTGGAGGAATAGCGGCGCGATGCCGTTGTCCTGATATCCGGCAATGCCGCAGCCGATACGCGTCACAAAGAAGGTCTGTTCCGGATGTTGAGTCGCGTACGCGATGAAGCGTTCGACCTCCTCCGTGAGCCGGGGCCATCCATTCATCGTAGGGATTGCGTAGGAGCGTCCCGTCGGGCCAACCCCGACTCCGTGCTCGGCGCCGCAATACTCCTGCGCATATCGGGCAGCGCCGGCGTAATGACGGCCAGCTTCATTGGAACCAAAGACAAAGATGTCCTGCTCTGGGTTGAAGGGCCTCTCGTGCTCACGGGCATGTTCTTCGCTCGGCATCATTGGGTACGATACGGTCGCAAGCGCCAGGGTTGCAAGATCCGCTCCCTAATGGCCTCCTTTGCGAAGGAAGGCGGCGGTCCCCACAGCCAAGAAGTTCTCAGGAGAGGTCAGCCGCCGCCGGATTGGTGCGATCAGGTGCGTGCGGGTCTACTCGCGCTGCAGTAACGCGATCGGGGCTCGGGCGATTTCTATCAACCATGTTCAACGCATCTGATCATCATGCTCTCGAACCCTGCCAGACCGAAGCCACTGACGCAAGACAATCCAGACAAAGCGGACATTGCCGAACAGATATCGGCTCCAGAGGCGACCCGGCTCGTTCAAAAGACGCCCTAACCATTCGAGGCCAACATTCCTCATCCAAGGCGGCGGGCGTTTGCGAAGGCCGGCGAGTGTGTCCACGGCTGCCCCGACTCCCTGGACCACGCCTACCGGCAGGTCACGATAATTGTCGAATATCCATCGCTCCTGTTTCGGAGAGCCGAGAGCAACAATCAGCAAGTCAGGCGCGGCGGCGACGATTCGTTCTCGCACCTGCTGATTGACCTTGGGGTCGCTTTCAAAACCAATCGGCGGACAATCGGTCCCGGCGATGCGCAGGCCAGGATTCCGCACCGCAAGTCGTTCAGCTGCCAGCTCGGCTGCTTCAGGGAGTCCGCCAAGAATGTAAATGCTGAGCGCAACAGGCGCTCGCGAGCAGATCGCTTGTAGCAGGTCGACGCCGCGAATCTGGCCCCCGAGTGGAGTGCCGAGCCACGACGCGGCCCAAACCAACGGCAAGCCGTCGGCCACCACCAGGTCCGACGTGCGGACTATTTCAGCGAAGGCCTCGTCCTCATCGGCCAGAGCGACGATAGCGGCATTTGGAGAGCAGATGCGGGCAGGAGGTCTGCCCCGATGGCTCGCGATATATCTCAACGCCCAGCCGACCGCTTCATCTAAGCTCACCCTATCGAGACAAAGGGAGCCCAGAACGACTCGCTTCCCGGAAGCCTGAGGCGAGTCGGCCAGCTGGCCTGGCTTTCCTGCGGGAGCGGATTTCCTGTCTTCCGGCATATGGGCAGCGATCTTCGCAGGTTGCCAACCCCGGCGGCTAGAGCATTTTCACTTCTAGTGTGCACTGGCAAGAGTTGCGAAGCGTGGCTTTTGCTGGGGCAAAGCCACGACGAAGCTGGTTGTCTTGTAAACACCGGAATTGAAAATGCTTGAGTGAGAAGAGGTCAGCGCCTTGAGGAATTGATAGTAGAAATCCACACCGGTAAAGTACGACTCGATGGGAACACGTTCGTCCTTACCATGGGCGCGGAGGTCATTCGTCTCCAAAGCGATGCCGGAGATGGCGTAGGTTGGCATGCCAGCCGCATTGGTATACACACCGTCCGAGGCGCCGTCGGCCATATCGGGGATGATCGGGACCCCTGGCCAGAATTTGCCGGCGACCTCGGTCATCGCCTCCATCACCTCGGGTTTGATCGCGGCCGGCGGCAACGCTTTGACCTCGGGCGCGGTGGGGACAACCTCGCCGGCTTCGGTCACAAAATTCACCGTCACTTTGGGATCGGCGAAGACGCCGATCAACTGCTGGCGGATCTCCTCGCGAGAATGACCGGGCAGGATGCGGCAGTTCACATTCGCCTTGGCCATCTGCGGCAATGCGTTGTTGGCGTGGCCGCCATCGAGACGCGTGGCTACGCAGGTGGTGTGCATGGTGGAATTGTACGAGGGGTCCTGGGAGAGGCGGTCAATTGCAGCCTGACTGGGCGGAGTTTGCAGAATCGCCTTCATGTCGACTGCCGTCTGGCCTTTCTCGACTTTGCTCAATGCTTCAAAGTAAGAGCGCGTGACGGGGTTAAGTTCAAAGGGAAATTTATAAGCCTGCAGCCTGGTGAGCGCATCGGCAAGGTGATAGATAGCATTGTCCGGCACCGGCAATGAACTGTGCCCGCCGGGGTTGGTGACGATCAGCTGAAAATCAGCGTAAAGCTTCTCACTGGCATCGATGTCGACACTCCGGGCTTTGCCATTCTCAAGATCGACGCCGCCTCCGTCGTGATTCAAGACATACTCAGCGTCGATCAGGTCGCGGTGGTTCTTGAGCAGCCAGTCGACGCCGTTTGATTTTCCGCCTTCCTCATCGGCGGTGAGCGCCAGAATGATGTCGCGGTCGGGCTTGTAGCCTTCCTGCTTCATGCGGATGAAGGTGGTCATCATGATGGCGTCACCGCTTTTCATGTCCAGTGTGCCGCGGCCGTAGAAGTAGCCGTCCTTCTCGACAAACTGGAAGGGATCGGTGGTCCAGTCTTCGCGGCGAGCCTCGACGACATCGAGATGGCCGATCAGCAGAATCGGTTTCTTCGCTCCGGTACCATGCAACCGCGCCACCATATTGCCCTTGCGCGAATTCGGCCCCAGCACGACCACATCGTCTTTCGGAAATCCGGCGCCGAGTAGGCGTTTTTGCATCGCCTCGGCAGCGACGGTGGTGCTGCCGACCGAGTCGGTGCTATTAATCTCAATCAGCTGCTGAAAGATGTCGCGGGAAAGCTGACGCGTCTGCGGATCGAGCTGTGCGTGGGCGTTCGCGCCCGCGAACAGCAGGGACAGAGGAAGCAAAGCGGCCAGGCGGAACGAGACCTGCCAGGGACGGCAAGCTAGCTTGTACATGGTTCTCCAGGAATTTTGCGCTTGAGTAGGTCAATGGGTCAGCGTAACAGATAGGCCTAAGAAGCGGCCGTGAGGCCATGAGATCATTTCTTTCTTGCTCTAGCAAGCCGCCTCATTTATTACTTATTCATCTCGTCTTCCACTCATCAAAAGTTTACCGCTGTTTCTAAGAACTGAACGGCTATCTCGCCTCGGTCCTCAGCAAGCCCCCAGAATTCCGCAAATGAAAGAGGCGGAACGTCCGGGCTATTTTGTTTTTCTTTTCCGGAGGTTGTACCCGTGCGCATCATTCGACTGTTCCTCGCATCCGTGTTTCTGTTGACTGGTTGCTGCGGCCTGCTCTGGTCGCAAGCTTCCCTGACGTCCCTCCGGGGAACCGTTACCGATTCTTCGGACGCCTTGATTCCCGGCGCCACGGTGAGCATCGAGAACAAGACCACCAATCTGAAATCAACCCAGGTAACCAACGGCAGCGGCGAGTACGTTTTTGCGCAGATTGTGCCCGGGACCTATGTCGTCACCGTGGACGGCAATGGGTTCGGCTCCCAGTCGAAACAGGCCGATATCCTGGTGAACCAGCCGGCGACCATCAACTTTACCCTGACCGTACAGGCCTCGACGACCACTGTCGATGTGAGCTCTGAAGCGCAGACTCTCAACGACACGGACGCATCGATCGGCAACTCGATCAACAATGCGACCATCCAGGCGCTGCCGATGGAGGGCCGCAATGTGACCGATCTCCTCAGCCTCCAGCCTGGCGTCTTGTATCTGGGTCAACAAACCACAACCCAGGCGGATCAGGACAGCCGCAGCGGATCGGTGGCCGGTGCGCGCTCCGATCAGACCAACGTGACCCTGGACGGTCTGGACGACAACGACCAGCAAAATGGCTATGCCTTCACTGGAGTCCTGCGTTCGACGCTCGACTCCACCGAGGAATTCAGGGTCACGACGACCAGTTCGAACGCTGATGCGGGGCGCAGTTCGGGCGCTCAGGTCACGCTGGTGACGAAGAGCGGCACCAATCAATTCCATGGAGCGGCCTACGAGTACAACCGTACCAGTCTCGGTTATGCCAATGACTGGTTCAACAAGCAGGGCGAGTTGGAATCGGGCCTGCCGAACCGCCCCGGCAAGCTCATCCGCAACACCTTTGGCGCTTCGCTAGGCGGTCCGATCTGGAAGAACAAACTCTTCTTTTTCTTCAACTACGAGGGCCAAAGGACGGCGGAGGACCAGCAGGTGACGCAAACCGTCCCGAGCCTGAATTATCGCAAGGGCATTATCACTTACCAATATTGCGTCGATCCTAACGATCCGACTTGCGCGCAAACCTCAACCCAATCGTTGAGCCCCGCGCAGATCACGACTCTCGATGAACCGTGCACATCCTACGGGGTATGCACGACACCTGGGCCGAATTCAGCGGCGTTGGCGGTCTTCCAGCAATATCCCGCGCCGAACGGGGCCACCGAAGGGGACGGATACAACCTGCTGTCTTACACCTTTGCTTCCCCCTATCCAGGTTCGCTGAATACCACAATCCTCAAACTCGACTACGAGGCCAATAACAACAACCACTTGTGGGTTAGGGGCGCCTTGCAGCAGGACACTCAGGCGAGCGCGCAGCAGTTTCCGGGACAACCTGCTTCCTCCGAATACATCAACAACAACAAGGGGATTGTGGCGGGCGAGACATGGACCATCAAACCAACCCTCGTCAACGATATCCGGTATGGATACATCCGGCAGGGCTATGCCAACACCGGAATCGGCGTAGGAGATTACACCCAGTTCCGCTTCATCTCCCAGCCCATTGCCGAGACTAGATCGGACGCAATCAACGTCCCGGTCAACAATATCGTCGATAACGTGACCTGGACGAAGAGCAGCCATACCCTTGGCGGTGGCGTAAATTGGCGTTTAGTCCACAATAACCGGGGAACTAACAACAACTCTTTCAACTCGGCTACAACAAATCCTTATTGGTACGGCTTCGACAGCCCGCCCGACCCGTCGACGATCCCTGGCCTGCCGGAGGTTTCCGGTGGCTTTTCCAACTCCTACCTGATCGCCTTTGGAAACCTGGTAGGCGGCGTTCCGCAATCGAACAGCGTTTTCAATTACAACGTTACTAATCCGGCGACCGGGAGTTTGTTGCCGGACGGTACGTTCATCAATCGTCACTTCAGGGCAAGCGAGTATGAGTGGTACATCCAGGACTCCTGGAGGGTCTTACCTAACCTGACGATCACTTATGGAATTCGGCAGACCATTCTTCAGACGCCTTATGAGGAGAATGGGCAGCAGGTCTCGCCGACCATCGACACCGACGCGTGGTTCAGGCAGCGAAACAGTGCAGCAGCGTTAGGGCAGGTTTATGAACAACAGCTGGAGTTCAGCCCGAGCGGGCCTGCAAATCACGCTCCAGGTCTTTGGTCGAAACAAAAGACCAATTTTGCTCCGCGCTTCGCGATCGCTTTTTCTCCTGATCCGAAGACATCGATCCGGGCTGGTTGGGGGATGTATTTTGACCACTACGGCGAGGGTATCGTCAACACGTTTGACCAGAATGGGTCATTTGGCTTAAGTACGACCCTAACAAACCCGGCGGGAACGTATGAGACTTATAGCGCGCCGCGCTTTAGCGGCATTAGCAACGTGCCGTCGAATGCGCTGTGCGTCCAGCCATCGACAGTTACCTACCCTTATGCTCCGCCTGGCGATGCAAACTGCGGTTTCGCGATCACCTGGGGCGCCGACAACAAGCTAAAAACACCATATGCGGAAGCGATGGATTTTTCCGTCCAGCGTGAGATCCCTGGCGGCATCACCCTTGAGTTTGCCTACGTAGGACGGTTGGGACGGCATTTGCTCCAGGCCCTTGATCTGGCAGAGCCGGTCAACTATGTCGACCCGCAGGGCGGCGGCGATTATTTCACTAACGGAGCCCAGCTTTCCAAGCTGGTTGACGCGAATGGGGGCAACGGAAACGCTGCGGTACCGGCAATTCCCTACTTTGAAGACGTTTTTCCTCAACTCGCGAACTTCGACTACCCAGGCGAAAGCGCAACACAGGCGATCTATACCAACGAATGGGCGCCGACGCGCTATGGAAGCGGGGAAACAACGGCCCTGGCTGATCTGGATTTCTATTGTTCCTACGGATGCCCGCAGGGAACGAAGTTCTGGCAGTCGCAATTCTCCTCGCTGTATGCCTGGTCATCCATCGGCATGAGTTACTACAACGCCGGCCAGATCACTCTGCGTCATCCTATGAGCCACGGGCTGCAGGGCGACTTCAGCTATACGCTGTCGAAGTCGATCGATATGGGTTCGGACGCGGAACGAGCCAGCGAGATCAGCGCCAACGGATCGTTCAGTGACATTATCAACACCTGGAACCCTTCGCTAAATCGCGCGGTCTCAGATTTCGATACCAAACATTTGATTACCTTTGACTGGGTCTACCAGCTGCCGTTTGGACATGGCCAGAAGTTCGCCAACTCAACCAACACGTTTGTGGATGCGTTGATTGGCGGCTGGCAGTGGACAGGGGTGAACCGCTGGACCAGCGGTTTGCCCTTTGGCGTGATAGCGCCAGGTTGGGCGACGAACTGGCAGATCGAAAGCTTCGGAGTGACGACGGGGCAGGTGAAGATCCACAAACATCAGGACCAAAACGGAGCACCGCAGGTTTTCGCGAACCCGGCGGCGATCAACAATGGCGTCGAGGGCGGCGGGTCACCGATTCGGCTTCCGTATCCGGGCGAAGCTGGCGGACGCAATGCGTTCCGAGGCGACGGCTACTTTGAGCTCGACTCGGGCATGGCTAAGACCTTCCAGATCACTGAGAGCCAGGCGGTGCAGTTTACGTGGCAGGTGTTTAATGTGACCAATTCGGTCCGTTTCGACACCAACCCAAATACTTCCCTGCAAACTCAGCTCCTTAGTAACACCCTCGGGAATTATTCAGCGACCCTCAGCAAGCCCCGAGTGATGCAGTTCTCGCTCCGCTACAGCTTCTGACCCGTTCTCGATCCAATAAGCCGCAGCCTCTCGATCCGGAAAGGCTGCGGCTTGTTGAATTTATTGATAGATTTTCACCAAGTGTTGCCTGCCCCGCAGACTAGCGTTAACCTCCTATTCACGGAATGCGGCTAGTTTGGTATTCGGTGAATCTCAACACTCAGGACGTTCGCGTGGCCAGTGCTGCCGGTTCCAGCCCCTCATTCGATCCCGCCAATTCGTCGGGGCCCGGAACGAAAAAGCCGCCCGTTGAAGTCTCGCAAATACGGAAATTCCTGCAGTCGCGCGGTAGCTCGGTAACCGTCGACAAAGCCTTTGCCGGGCTTATGGTGGTCTGTGCGCTGGTCATCTTTGCCATTGTGGGGCTGATTCTCGTCGAGTTGATCATGCGCTCGCGCTTGTCGATGTCGAAGTTCGGCATCGGCTTCTTCTTCAAGCAGGCCTGGGACCCGGTCAGCGGAGAGTTTGGCGCCCTTCCCTTCATCTACGGAACCCTGGTGTCGTCGCTGCTCGGCTTGCTGATCGCCGTTCCCCTGGCGGTTGGCGTGGCGATTTTCCTGACGGAAATGTGCCCCAAGCTCTTGCGCGGGCCGCTCTCGTTTCTCACCGAACTTCTCGCCGCCATCCCTAGCGTTGTCTATGGTTTATGGGCGGTCTTCGTCCTGGTGCCGCTGCTCCGCGAACACGTCAATCCCATGCTGGCCAAATTGCTGGGCTGGACCGGACTCTTCGGTGGTCCGAACTACGGCATCGGCATGCTGGCCGCCGGAGTCATTTTGGCGATCATGATTCTCCCGGTGATCTCCTCGCTGACGCGCGAGGTCATGACCTCGGTTCCGCATTCGCAACGCGAGGCGGTGCTGGCGTTGGGAGCGACCCGCTGGGAGATGATCCGCATGGGGGTGCTGCGCAACGCGCGCATCGGAATCGTCGGGGCAATCATTCTTGGCCTGGGACGCGCGCTGGGCGAGACGATGGCCGTCACGATGGTGATCGGCAACCGCCCGGAAATCGCAAAATCCCTCTTTGCCCCCGGCTATAGCATGGCCAGCGTGATCGCAAACGAGTTCAGCGAAGCGTCTGACGATCTTTATCTTAGCGCGCTGGTGGAGATCGGCCTGGCTTTGTTTCTCGTGACCATTGTCGTGAATGCCCTGGCCCGCTTGCTGGTATGGGCAGTTACAAGGGGGACGCCTGCGCGGGTGAACTGAGACGCGGACATCTTTTATGGCAACCACGGTTTACAAGACGAGCGCCTACAACCGAATCAGCCGGCAATTCGCCGACTATGCAGCAACAGGCCTATCCATCCTGAGTACGATCCTGGTCGTCGCACCCCTGGTCGCGATCTTTCTTTACCTGATTTATAAGGGCGCGAGCTCGCTGAATCTGGCGTTTTTCACTCAGGTACCGAAGCCGGTTGGCGAAACCGGCGGCGGCATGGCCAACGCCATCTTTGGATCGGGCGTCTTGCTAGGGATTGGCAGCGTGATCGGAGTACCGATCGGAATCGCCGCTGGTATTTTTCTCGCCGAGTTCGGCCAGGGTGGAAGGCTGGCGAACGCAGTCCGATTTACCGCAGACGTGTTAAACGGAGTTCCATCGATCGTGATGGGCATCTCGGTCTACTCGCTGATCGTGTTGCCGCAGAAGCACTTCTCCGCATTGTCTGGTGGCGTGGCCCTGGGCATTATGATGATCCCAACCATCACCCGCACCACCGAAGAGATGCTGCTGATGGTTCCTCACGCGATCCGCGAGGCCGCGCTGGGGTTGGGTGTGCCCAACTGGCGATCGGTGATTGCGATCACTCTGAGGACAGCCTCGCCGGGGGTCATCACCGGGTGCATGCTGGCGTTTGCCCGGGTTGCGGGAGAAACGGCGCCATTGCTGTTCACTGCGTTTGGCAACCAGTTCTGGAGCGCTAACCTCAACCAGCCCATCGCCGCGCTGCCCTTGCAGATCTTTGTCTACGCGATCTCCCCCTATGACGAGTGGCATCGACTGGCGTGGGCTGGGGCTCTGGTACTCATTGTTCTTATTGTCGTTTCCGTCGCGCTGGTTCGTTATGTGACCTCGCGCGGCGTCTTGAAAGGGGCCAGCTGAGTGGGTGCCGGAATCCAGGTTACGGAACTAAATGCATGGTATGGCGCCAACCATACGCTGCATGATGTCAATCTGAACATGCCCGCCAACAATGCGACGGCGCTCATCGGGCCATCGGGATGCGGCAAGTCGACGTTCGTTCGCTGCCTCAACCGCATGCATGAGACCAATCCTATTGCGCGCGTGACCGGCAAGGTCTTGATCGACGACATGGATATCTACAATGACGTCTCCGCAGTTGAGGTCCGGCGGCGTGTAGGGATGGTCTTCCAACGCCCAAACCCCTTCCCTACGATGTCGATTTATGACAATGTCGTCTCGGGCCTTCGCCTGAACGGCTTCAGCAATCGCCGGGTGATGGACGAGGTCGTGGAGCGTTCGCTGAAAGACGCCGCGCTCTTTGACGAGGTCAAGGACGATTTGAAGAAGAAATCCGGGGCGAGCCTCTCCGGCGGCCAGCAGCAGCGCCTCTGCATCGCGCGGGCGCTGGCCGTCGATCCTGAAGTGCTGTTGATGGATGAGCCGGCCTCTGCCCTCGATCCGGTTTCGACGGCCAAGATCGAAGATCTGATCTTTCAGCTGAAGACCCAATACACGATCGTGATCGTCACACACAACATGCAACAGGCGGCGCGAGTCGCCGAGAACACTGGTTTCTTCCTCAATGGCAAGATGATTGAGTTCGATGCGACTCATAAGATTTTTACGAATCCCAGTGACAAACGGACGGAAGATTACATCACGGGACGGTTTGGCTGAGATTCTGCTTATGGGCGCTAGACGAGCGTCGCAAAGGTCTGGATAAGATGTACCGAGATGAATGAGTCCGGTACGACGGAGGAGTGAGAGCGATGGTGCGGCTCCGGTTTCAACAAAGCCTCGATGATCTGAAGGAACGGCTACTGGTCATGGCGGGTATGGCCGAGCAGGCGATCCAGCGCGCAATCGAGGCCTACCGTACCCGCGACATCACAATCTGCGACCTGGTCGACCACGGAGAGCTGGCTATCGACCGCTTTGAGCGCGAGATCGACCAGATGGCGCTCGATCTGCTCGCCATGGAACAGCCAATGGCGATCGACCTTCGGTTCATTCTTGCGGTGATCAAGATCAACGCCGACCTCGAACGGGTGGGTGATGCCGCGAGCAGCATCAGTGATCGTGTCCGCGATCTGCAGGCTTTTCCAGTAGTCGACTTGCCGGTCGATATCCCTCGTATGGCGTCCCTAGCAGCCGCGATGGTCCGAAAATCTCTGCAAGCCTTTATTGAGGCCGACGCCGAATTGGCGGAGTCTGTGCTGTTGTTGGACGATAACGTAGACCGGCTCAACGAGGGGGCTTATTTCGCACTATCGAGCTTGATGAAAAGCCAGCCGGAGGTGACCCCGCAGGCGCTCAACGAAATGATGATCGCCCGCAGCCTGGAGCGTGTCGCCGATCACGCCACCAACGTCGCCGAAGACGTCATATTCTGGGTGCGAGGCGCAGATGTCCGCCACCATGTGGGTCGCGCCGGCAGTTCCTCCCCACCGGCCGCAGACTAACTTAGCCCACCCACCAGATCAGCCTCGGCAGGAACGGATAGTAGAGTCCGAGCCGCAACTGAGTTTCGCTACCGTGCACCAGCCTTAATATCTCGGCATAGCCCTCAAGCTGCGCGACATATTGAAGCTTCTCGGCATCGAGAAACTCCTCGATGCCTGATGGTCCATGATTCGCGGTCTTATAGTCGATGATCCACAAGCAGCTGGCATCGTCGAGGAACGGTTCCGGACCAGCGAAGAAGCTGCGATCGATGCGCAGCGTTCGCGGCACTCCTTCGATCACGCCCGTCCACGACGACTCGGTTTGCGATTCGCGATGATGGCCTAGAATCCAGCGGCCGTGAGGATCGTCCAGAGCCTTCTCCAGCGCTTGAACTGCGCTGTTCGCTACAGCGGCCGCCTCTTGGGGTGGAAGACCCTCGTTGCGAGTGATTGTATTGGCCCGAATGCGATGCTCTGGCAACATGGCACGAAGATCGGCCTCGGAACGTCCCTTTGCAACGAGCCGTGCGGCTCGTTCGAAGAGGGCGTGGACGGTCGTCCCCAGAACTCTCGACGAGTGCGAACCATGTGGGCGCTGCAATTCGTCCTCAACTGAGGCGGCGGCCTCAGACCTCTGAGATGCCCAAACGAGATTGGGTGCGACTGGGGCAGGCATCCAGCCGGATTGGAGTCGATGGAGCCTTGCTTTACTACTAGCGGCTGCCAGGGTGTCGAGAACGCCAGCCGACGCCTCACCGGATAACGCAGATGGGAATTCGACCAAGCCAGCTGATTGCCGGGACGTGTTCAGCTTCGCATACTCCGCATCGAAATAGCTCATCAGAGAGGGCCAAGCTGTATCCAACAGAGATCCCGATTTGGGAGCGATCCTCTTATCTGTAACCGCTACAGTTGCAAATAAGTGCAGCTCCTCCCGCGCCCGGGTGCAGGCGACATAGAATAAGCGCTTGCGTTCCTCGGCTTCGCGGTTTTGCTTCTGCCGTCCCACCCATACGTAGGTTGAGGAGGGGTCCTCGCCCTTGTTGCCAATCGGCGCAACCAAGAGCTCAGTTTTTGGCCCTGCGGACCGCTCGACGTATCGAATCAAACTGAAGGCATCTCTGCCGACGAGCTTATTAAGACCGGGGAGCACGACCACGTTAAAGCCGAGGCCTTTGGCCTTGTGCATTGTCATCAACTGAACGCCAGACCGATCGCTGACCGAGGGATCGGACTTGGCGTAGAGACGAATAAGGCGCTCCTGCATCGCTTCGCCGGTTGCATCGATGCCATCGAGGGACACCTCTTCCAACATGCGAAAGTATGCTTGTGCGTTCTCGTATCCGGCAGCATCGACGCAGGCGGGGCCATTAAGGCTGTTCCAGGTGCGTTCGATCCATGACGAGAAGGAAGACTGCCGGTGACGATTGCCGAGCGCGGCCTCGACAATCGCAACTACCCGGCTAACTCGCTCCTTCGCGTCAGGGTCAAGCAGATGCAGGCGCTCTCTGATTTGCGCCGCTACTGCGTCCGCGTCGGACGGCCGAGCGTCTGTTCCGCAAAGGAGATGCAGATCGCGCAACGCCAGGCCGCACCACGGAGCGCGCAGCATCGCGAGCCAGGCGGTGCGGTCCATTGGATGCAGAAGAGCCTGGGTGAGCGATTGAAGGTCGAGGACCTCCTGCCGTTCGCCCAGATCTTCCAAATCGACCGCGTGAAATGGTATTCCCGCGTCACGCAGCGCCGCGGCGAGAGGAACGAGATGGTTCTTCGCGCGCGCAAGGATCGCTACAGTAAACTCGCTGCCCTGGTCGCGTGCCTCATACATTCTTGGCTGGTGGCGGCGAATGATCCTCAATATTTCTTCGGTTTCCCTCCGCTGCACGTCGTCGCGACGGCTCTTGTCCGAACTCATGAAGTCCGCGTGGATATGATACGCGCCCGCTATTTCCCCGTTATTTCCAGGCGTCGCCGGCAGAAATCTCACATCGGCAGAACCATGTTTCACTTCATGAGGAAAGACGGTACTGAACATTGCGTTCAGGGGATCGACCAGGCCGGCGTGAGAACGAAAATTGGTCTTGAGATCGAGCGGCTTCGCTGAAAGCTGGCCGGCGCCTGTCGCAAGGCCATGATCGCGTACCTGGGTGAAGAGCTCGACGTCGGCCTGGCGGAACATGTAGATCGATTGCATTGGGTCGCCGACGAGAAACACCGTCCGGGGAGTGTCGAAGAGCGTGCGGCGATAGCCCGTTGCCAAGTCTGCGTCCCAGCTGCGAAGCAGGGCGGCAATGAGCTGATGCTGGCTGCGCGAGGTGTCCTGGAATTCGTCGACAAGGAGATGTTGAATGCTTCGGCCCTGCGTACCGTCACGGAGCACGTCCAATGTAGCCATGCCAATTTCAACAAAGTCGACGGAGCCCTGTTCTAAAAAAACGGCCCTCAGTTCCCTGACGGCTTGTCGCAAGACAACAAGAATATGGCAGAGACTTGTCCACTGTTCCTCGGAGTAGCTCGGCTGAGGAAGCCCTTTAATCTCGATGAGCAGGTCGACGAAGCCGTGAATATCACTGAGTTCATCGACCAACTCAATCATTTCTGTTTTCTCAAGAGCACCCGGTGGAAAGCCGTGGCTGACGTTGTATGTCTTCCGTGGCTCTTCTTCCTTCGTCAATAGAAATTCAACGAAGCAGCGCCAATCTTCGAGGAACTGCGCTGACGGGGAAGGTAGCGCCGTGATTCCGGCCAACTGGCGAATCTCGATCTTTAAGTCTTCGGAGCGGCATGCATAGTCAGCCAGCCTGAGCAGTTTCTCGGTGAGCACGGGGTGCGAAGACAGCAGGTCATGCATTGTGCTTAAGACGCGCTCAATCTCGCGTTGGAACGGGTCCTCGAGGCGTTGGCGGACCGCAGGCCAGTCAATCTCTCCTGTCAATGGCAGGGCTCGCGACCATTGATCGCGGGTGGCCAGCATCTTCGCCAGCAGATCTTCGCAGCCTGCAAGATTACTATCGCGAAGCAGCAACAGCCCTCGCAAGGCCGCATTCAGCTCGTCATCGTCTCCGCCCAGGCGATCGAGAGTCTTTCGCGCCGCTCTGCGATAGAGAGGCGTTGTCGCATCGGTAGGTTGAAGTATGCCGCCGAACCTTCCGCTCAGCGGCATCTGATGCGCAATGCGAAGACTGAGCGAATCGATGGTCTGGATGTCGAGGCGATGTGGCTGCTCCAACAGTCTCCAGCCTCGTCTGTTTGAATTTGTATAAGCCGCAGTTGCAATTTCAAGGCTCGCAGCATCTTCGTCATGCGGCGCGGCTCCCGTTTCCAGACAATGCCTCGCCATTTCGAGTTTGCCGACGATGCGATGCCGTATCTCCGCCGTGGCGGCTTTGGTAAAAGTGATGCCGAGCACTTGTTCCGGCTCCTCGACCACCGCGAGCAGCTTGAGAAAACGCTGTGCCAGCAGCTCAGTTTTTCCCGAACCCGCGGGGGCCTGCACGAGGATCGAGCAGTTTATATCTAAGGCGTCTTTCCGTGCCTGTCGATCGGCCAGATCGTGGACTGCGAGTTTAGGCATCGATGGAATCTTCCTCGATGGCTTCGTCTTCCTCGGCGATTGCATTGGCCGCAGCTTCAATTGGAACCATCGTCTCGGCGACACGGCATAGCGCGTCCAACGCGCAATACTGGCAGGTCCTGGGGTAGGATTTAGGCTCAACGGCGGCGTCACCGGCCAGAAACTTGTCGGCAAGATTACTCAGTGCACTTCTCCACTCACTGAGAACGTTCTCGTTGAGTGGATTCCTCAACAGGCCTGAATTACTCCCGAGATCCTTCTGTACAGTCTTCCTTGCATCTTCAGCTCGGCCTATCAGATCCATCTCTCCCGCACGAACCTCGGCGAAGAGCACTCCCCGAAGGCTCTCGACATGGCCGTGAATGGCATATAGGGGCAACTGCGGCTCATCGGGGCGCTCGCCGTTCCACATTGCGGGAGTTACGCTGCCGGTCTTGTAGTCGAGGATGAGCCGTCCGCCATCTACCTGGTCGATCCGATCGACGCGAAGCTTGAGTTGTAACCCGTTGATCTCGGCCTCACTCTCCTTTTCGCACGCCTCGACGGCGAAGTCGGTGCGCGTGATCTCGTAGTCGAGCCACTGCAGCAATACCGAGCATAGCCGCTCTTGTTCGACTCGCAAATAGGCTTCGGACCATCCGCCGCCTTGGTCTGCCGTTCGTCGCTCTCGGAAGACTTCCGCTGCATGGAAATTGAGAATCTCAGGCAATGATCCATTGACTTTCGCGTTGAATAAATCGCTGCGGTTCCTCAGAGGAGCACCCCTGGGGTTCGGCTTCGACCAAAATGCGTTCATCACGTCGTGCGTGATATTCCCACGGTCGCGAGGCGTGAGACCTCGCTCGGGGGTATCAAGCTCTTCGGCGCCGAGCCGGCGCGCTGCGAATGACTGGAAGGCGCATGCCGACTGGCTCTTGAGAATATTGGCGCCGCCTGCAGAAATCTCCTTAGGCCATGGAATCGACGACGCATCCTCGACCAGGGCTGTGCGGCGATTGTGCGGCAATAAGGCCGGCACTTGCAGCCTAACTCGCAACTGCTCTGAGGAATACACCGGCAGCGGTGAGCCGAGAGCTTCCTTCAGCAGCGCAGAACAGCGGAGTTCACCAGTTTCGTCGCGAAGGGCGTGGCTAAAAACACATTCCCTCGCACTGGATGCCAGTCGAAGCGTGATTGCGAGATGCAATGCCCAATCGCCATCGATACTGCCATGTGGCATACCTGCTTTGCGCTGAAGCCAAAGGGGCAAGAGCGGATTGGGCTGGCCCGCGGCCGGCCAGTGGCCATCATCGGCCCCGAGAAACCAGAGCGCATCGAAGTTCTGCCCCAAAGACTCCAGCGGACCCATAATCTGAATCGGAGCGCCGCGCGACTCGGGAGCGAAGATCGTCTCCGCCGCATAACGATCAAGGACGGTTACAAATTCAGCCCAGCCAATACGGCTTCCATCGAAACCGAGCGCCGCGATCTCACCCAGCAGCCGCTCCCATCGTGCGCGAGCCTGGAACTCGACACTCTCGAGCGTTCGTTCGCCGGGCCACCGCAGCAGCCTCAACAACATTTCCGTAACGGCGATCCAGTCAGGAAACGTCTTGCTGCGATTGCCAATACCTTCGACCCGCGCCGCGCGGTGAAGATCGCGAAGACGGCTGTGAAACTGGCGGACAGTCCGCGAGTCGAGGCGCGGACTATATCGAAGGAAGGCATTAAGCGAAGCTTCGGGCGGAAGCTGGCTTCGCTTGCGGAGTTCAGCGTCGAACTCCGCCATTTCGAGAAGGTCTTCGCGATCCGCCGCGAGAAAACCGGAGATCGCGAGCCAGGAAATCGCTGGCTGCTCGATCGGCCCCGCCAACCAGCGAAGAGTGAGCAATGCTGCTTTTACAAGCGGAACAGTAGCGAGCGGAACACCGAGGGAAAATTCAAAGGGCATGGCGTCCGTCGTCTCGACTCCGGACGACTCGGGCATAAGGACCGCGCGGAAGATGCGATGGATCTCTCCACGCATTTCTTCGGCGCTTTGCACGATCACGGTAATGCTGGCAGAAGGATTCTCTTCGAGCTTCCTGCGCAACAACCATGCGCAGGTCACGAGTTCGTCACGTAAGTCTTTTGCCTGGACCAACTGTGGCGAACTTGCCGTTGGCGTCTGCAGCTCGTTCACCGCTGTTCCCGCGGTGCGGGCGGCGTCGATCAACTTCCGTTGGGCCGGCGTGAGACGGTCGAGTCCGATGAGCAAAATCTCTCGAGGCAGATCGATGACCCGTTGCTGAATGGACTCGGTCAGCAACGCAGCCAAGCCGCTGCGCGAGAGCCAGCGGTTCGTCCTGCATTCGCGATCAAAGGTCGACGCCCAACCTCGAAAGACCTCGGAATCGCTGGTCGTCGCAGTGCCCCACGATTGTTTACGTTCGCCATGCGCGTTGAAATCGCTTAGCAGTGCCCACGCTTTCTGCGCCAGTTTCGCGACTGCATCGGAACCACTCGCCGAACCACTTGCGATCCTTCTCCAGATCGCGCGCTCTTGCAGAGGCGTGAGTAGCAAGGTGGCATCAGGAACGTTTTGCAGGCGTTGATGCCACAGAATGCTCAGCCAGCTTTGCCAGTCATGAATGAGCGGAGTGGGCCACGCCCGCCTGCCATGAGCCCGTTGTGCCGCGGCATGCAGCAGACGCAGCGCTCTCGCCGCGCGCGCATTTCCGGTGACGACAACTCCGCCGCGTTCCAGACAGCCGAGGGCAGCGGCCTGGAGTTCCGATATCGGCCGAGTCGGCGGATTCACTTCGAGGGAAGCCACAGTCGAAAGTGTAAACTGACGGGGTGAAGTGCATTTTCCTCACTCTACTTGTGGCATTCATGGCGCTTGGCGCGGGCTGCAAGAGCAAGACGGCGGCGAACTCGGCGCCATCCACTGAAGTCCAGGGAAAGCAATATCCGGTTCGAGCCAAGGTGGTTTCGACCGATCCCGCAAATGGCGAAGTGGTGCTAGACGCAGAGGCGATTCCCGGCTTTATGGAAGCGATGACGATGCCCTATAAGCTGCGCACGCCAAACATCCTCAGCGAGCTGCATCCCGGCGACCAAATTACGGCGACCCTCTATGTGACGGACGACAGCGACCTGCTCGACCAGATTGTGATTACCGGCACGGCTCAGCCGGATTACAAACCGCCTATCCAATACAACGTGCCAACTGCAGGCGATATAGTGCCGGACTTTAAGTTCGTCAATCAGAGCGGCAAACACATCTCAATTGGAGACTTTAAGGGCAAAATACTGCTGGTCACCTTCGTGTATACGCGTTGCCCTCTGCCGGACTATTGTGTGCACATGAGCAAGAACTTCGCCACCATCGACAAGGCGCTGGCCGCCGATCCTGCGCTCTACGCGAAGACCCATTTGTTGACGCTCAGCTTCGATCCTGACTACGACACGCCGGCCGTGCTGCGCAGCTATGGCGGCGCCTACACTGGCAAATATACGCAGGAGAGTTTTGCCCACTGGGACTTCGCGGCGCCGAGCAAGGCCGATCTCGAGCCGGTGGACAAGTATTTCAACGTGGGCGTCACACCAGAAAAAGACCATACGATCACTCATTCGCTCTCGACGGTGGTGATCGGTCCCGACGGCAAGGTATTCACCTGGTACCCGACCAACGACTGGACTCCCGATCAAATTCTGGCCGACGTTAAGAAGCTGGCGGCGAAATCATGATCGTGATTCTGATGGGAGTGACCGGGACCGGCAAAACCACCATTGGGACGCTGCTCGCGAAGCAGACCGGCTCGCATTACGCCGAGGGCGACGACTACCACTCCGAGGCCAACAAGGCGAAGATGCATGCCGGCATTCCGCTCACCGACGAGGACCGCGCGCCGTGGCTGGCGACGCTGCATGAGGTGCTGCTCGGCTGGTATCACAATGGCGAAAGCGGTGTTCTGACCTGCTCCGCGCTGAAACAGACTTACCGCGACACGCTGGCTGCGGGAATGGATCACACTGCGTATCGATTTGTCTGGCTGAACCTATCGCGTGAAATCATTGCCGAGCGTCTAAGCCATCGCGCCGGCCACTATATGAATCCGGCGCTGCTTGACAGCCAATTCGCGACGCTCGAGCCGCCGACGGATGCGCTGGTCATTTCAGCGGAGGGGACGCCGGATGAGACGGTTGCGCTTATCCTGAAACAGCTTCCACACTGAGCACAATCCTGTGAGCATATCCAATGCGAGGGGCTCCGAGGTGTAAACAAATCCTTTCCGGGCCTCGTCCAATGGACGTGATGCAGCCGTGGAAAGCAATATGTGTATTCTTCCTGGGAGCGACCGTTTGCCTCCCCTTCAGTCAGGCCCAGACAACGACACCGGCCCAGACGCCGCCGACGAGCGGTCAAACCGCAGCTCCTCCGAGTCAGGCGCCGGCGGTCACTCCGGCGACGACGCTGTCGGTCAATGTCAAGGTCGTAACGCTGCCGGTCACCGTCCGCGACAAGCATAACCAGATCGTGAAGGGGCTCACCCAAGCGGACTTCACGCTTACCGAAGACGGACATCCGCAGACCATCAAGTATTTCAATCTGGATACGAACCTTCCGCTGACGCTGGGACTGCTGGTCGACTCGAGCATGAGCCAGCGCAATGTGCTGGAGGAAGAGAAGACTGCGAGCAAAGCATTCCTTGACCAGATGCTGACAGTCGATCAGGACAAGGCCTTTGTCATCCATTTCGACCGCGAGGTGGAGCTGCTTCAGGACCTGACCGCTTCGCGAGACAAGTTGAAATCTGCGGTCGATGAAATTCAGGTTGGCTCACCGCGATTTGAGGATTCTTCGGGGGATTCGTCTGGAGATTCTTCGGGAGGCCAGAACGGCGGCGGGGGTGGACATCGCGGAATGCATGGCGGAGGCGGCACGCAGCTGTATGACTCGATCTATCTCGCCTCGAACGAACTGATGAAGAAGCAGCAGGGGCGCAAGGCGCTGATCATCCTGACCGATGGCGTCGACCGGGGCAGCAAAGAGACGCTGAACACCGCCATCGAGGCCGCGCAGCGCGCCGATACCGTGGTCTATTCGATCTACTTCAAGGGCGAACACGGTGGCGGCGGTGGAAACAACGGCAACGGTGGCTACCCGGGAATGGGCCGGCATGGTGGCATGGGCTATCCGGGTGGTGGCTATCCTGGCGGCGGGGGTGGTTATCCGCGCGGCGGCGGCGGTGGCGGTTATCCCCAATCGGAACCGAAGGTTGATGGGAAGAAGATACTTACTCAAATCTCAGAGGAGACGGGCGGCCGGATTTTTGAAGTAAGCAAGAAAGAGACTGTCGACCAGATCTATGCGCAGATTGAGGATGAGCTTCGGTCGCAATATGTGCTTGGATATACGCCCGACAAGGCCAACAGTCAAGCGGGGTATCACAAGCTGGCGCTCACGACAGACAAGAAGGATGTGACGGTGCAGACGCGTGCCGGGTACTATGCGGAGGAGTAGCTCCGGTGGCCTAGCCCGGTTTCCGTAGCTTCCACAGCACCTGGCGCAGGATTCCGGTCCAGGCGAGGGCGTGGGGCCGGTCGAGGCCCATGTGGAGGACGAGGCGGCGTGCGAGGGTCTCGTCGAAGTTGGCTGGATGCCGTTGGGCATAACCGCTCGATTCCATCACTTCGATGGTCAGCTGGGTGAGGCGCTCTAGGTCTTCTGCGGTGGCGCGCTCGATCGGCTCCCACACCGGTTCTGCTTCGGGGTTGCGGACGAGTTCGTAGAGGCATACCGCGGCGGCCTGGCCGAGGTTCATGGAGGCATGACGCATTCCCTCGGTCTGGTGCATAGGAACGGTGAGCAGCCAGTGGCAGTGACTGAGCTCCTCATTGCTGAGGCCGGTTTTCTCGGAGCCGAAGAGCAGAGCGACTCTGGCCTGAGGGTCGGTGGACGCCATCTCGGCGCGCAGCATCGGCCCGGCTTCGGCCAATGCATGCAAGGGATGTTCTTTCCGGCGCAAGCCGACTGCGGTGGTGCCGACGACGAGAGTGCAATTGGCGACCGCCTCGGCGACGCTTGGGAATTCGCGAGCCTTCTCAAGAACGGATGAGGCGTCGATAGCCGACCGTGCCCGATCGAGCGGAACGGAGTATTCGTTGACCAGACGAAGATCCTGAAAGCCGAAGTCGTACATAGCGCGGGCGACGGCGCCAATGTTATTCGGATCGCGAGCGCGAACGAGGACCACGCTGAGCCGCCCGAGTTCGTCTTCGCTAAGCACCCGTTGTCATTCTAGGGGATCGCGCCCAGCGCCGATTTTAGGATTTCCGCTGCCTTGACGACTTATGGTACTGATTCGTGGTCATCGAGTGCCTCGTCTATGAGTGCATCGGCGGTTCGTCGTTCGTAACCGTTCTATACGATCAGCCGCGAAGAATGGCAGTCCGAAAGGAGCGCCCGTGAGTCCGCCATCCACCATCAGCTCGACCGCGTTGATATACGACGAATCGTCCGAGGCAAGGAAGAGCACCGCCTTAGCCAGATCTTCAGGCTCGCCCCAACGGCCAAGTGGGCGGGCTGTGGCCAGGCCGATGCCGCTGTTGCCTCCGGTAATGAGGGCCTTTTTTCCTGCGAGCGATCCCTCCTCGATAACCGGGCCATCAACCAAGGATGGCCGTCATTCATCTGACAGGATGGTCATCACAGATGGAGGATTCGAAAAAAAATTCGCTCCTCACCGACAGGCCATATCTTGAGACCAAAGAGCATGTGGGCGTTTTTGGGTGCTCGAGGCCGCTGACCTGAACGAGGGGCTGGCGCGGGGGCGCAAGGCCCGCGTCGCCTAAGAAGGCACTCCCTTCAGAAGATCGGCTTCAGAACCACCCGGCCGTACACGACGAACGCCATTAAGAGACCCAGCACGCCGCTTAAGATGATGGGCGTGACCTCGCGGTACCTAGCGTGCACCCAGACGAACACCAGACTCTCGATTGTGAGGACCGTGGCGGCCACCACCGTGAGCGCCGGGTGCCAGTGGAGGGCGGCGGGGACGATCAGCCCGACCGTACTGACGAGTTCGAGGATGCCAAGAGCCTTCCAGACTTGGCGCGGCAACGCACCAAAGGACGGGACTCCCTCGCTTATCTTGTCGAACATGAAGACCTTCATGACGCCCGACGCTCCGTAGAGGAGCGCGGCGAGGCCCTGCAGGACCCACAATAGAATGTTCATTGCGCGCCTCCTCCCGCTTTCTGCGTCGACGCGCGCGGCGCGGCCTCTCCCCGCGCGATCCTCGTTCTGAGCCCAGATCTAGTGACCATGGATAATCCATGATACTTCCCCTTCAAAACCTCCTGTTGCTTTCCAAACGGAAGCATGTAATTATTCCTGTTGGAAACCTAAAGGTGGATTTACTGATGAAGGAAAAGCCAGAAGTCCTGCAAGGAACGCTTGCCCTGATGGTCCTCAAGACGTTGGACCTCCTTGGGCCGCAGCACGGCTACGGTATCGCCAGGCGCATCGAGCAGATCAGTGGAGACCTGCTGGATGTGAATCAGGGCACGCTCTATCCCTTGCTGCTGAAGCTGGAGCATGAAGGCTCGATCGCTTCGCAATGGGGCGCGTCGGAAAACAACCGACGGGCCCGCTTCTACCGGCTCACCGCGGCCGGACGCAGGCAACTACAAGCAGAGACCCGCGACTGGGAGCAGACCGCGGCGATCATTGCGGGCTTTTTCAAGGTCAAGGCGGAGGACCTGGCATGAAATCGCTACGACGCCTTTTGATGCGCCTGTCGAATTTTGTGACAAGGCAGAGTGCCGACCAACGCCTGCGGGAAGAGATTGCCGGACATCTCGCGCTCCAGATCGAGGAGAACCTGCGCGCCGGTATGCCGCCCGCTGAGGCGCAACGGCAGGCTGCACTCAAGCTTGGCTCGGCCGAAGCGATACGGGAAGATCATCATGCCGAGCAGAGCTTGCCCTTCATCGAGAATCTGCTCTTCGACCTGCGGTACGCGGTCCGCATGCTTCTGAAATCTCCCGGATTCTCTTTCATCGCGATCGCCACAATAGCGCTGGGCATCGGGGCCACGACCGCGATCTATAGCGTGATCGACGCCACGCTGGTGCACCCTTTGCCGTACCCAAACCCTGCCGAGTTGGTGCGCGTTCAGGACGATCTTCCCGGCATAGGCGTGGAGGACGCAGGCATCTCCATCCCTGAGTGGAGAGACCTGCAGAGTTCGGGGATCTTCCAGTTTGTGTCGATTCATTCCTTCGCGTCGGTGAACCTGACCGGCAGCGGACAGCCGACGCGTCTCTCGTACAAGGGTTGCACGCCGAATTATTTCGCAATGCTCGGTGAGGAGGCGCAGCTGGGTCGCACCTTCGAACCGCACGATGCGACCCCGGGCTTCACGCTGGAGGCGGTGATCAGCGACGGGCTCTGGAGGAGAGAATTCGGAGCCGACCCGCATATTATCGGCAAGACTCTACTGCTGGACAACGATGATTATCACGTCGTGGGCGTGATGCCCCGCGGTTTTCGCGACCTGGGGTCGACCCGCGAGGAGCAGAATACGGAAGTGTGGTTGGCGGCTGGCATGTCTGGTCTGCCGTTTCCTACTCCGCGGCGCGAGGTAAGAATTCAACGAGCGGTCTCCGCGCGGCTGATGCCCGGTGTCTCGATTGCGGTCGCGCAGGCGCGCCTCGATGCGCTGGTTGCCTCGCTGAAAAAGCAATATCCGGAGGAGTATCCGGCCCAGGCGGCATGGAGAGTGCGCCTGATTCCGATGAGCGAGAGCCTGGTTGGGAACGTTCGCCAACCTTTGATTCTGATGTTTGGCGCAGTGGGGTTGATCCTGCTGATCAGTTGCGTCAACGTTGCCAATCTTCTGCTCGCAAGGGCCAGCGCGCGAGGGCGGGAGATCGCGGTTCGCCAGGCGATGGGAGCGACGAGAGCGCGCCTCATCCGACAGCTGCTGACGGAGAGCCTGCTGCTCTTCGTGCTTGGCGGTATCGCTGGTTTTGCGATTCTCTTCTTTGCGAGGAAGTTCCTGCTGCGGCTTGTTCCAGATAGCTTGCCGCACCTCAACGACATCTCGATCAGCTGGGGCGTGCTGGGGTTCGCCATCTTTGTCTCGGTCGCAGCGGGAACCATCTTCGGGCTTGCTCCCGCGTGGCTGATGAGCCGTCTCGATTTGACCACTACGCTCAGGCAGGAAGGGCGTGGCTCCAAGGGTTCCCGGGAACGCTCGCGCGCGCGGCAGATTCTGGTCATCAGCGAGTTGGCGCTCTCGCTGGTGCTGATGGTCGCGGCGGGCCTTCTGCTGCGCAGCTTTTGGGACTTGTTCAAGGTGCAGCCGGGCTTCAATCCTGATCGCGTGATGGCGGTTCAGAGCTGGCTGCCGGGGCCGAACGATCCCAGTACGGATCCCTATAGGACCGCTGCGCAGGAATCGGTCTTGCTGCGTGAGATCCTTCGCCGAAGCCGCAGCCTGCCGGGCGTAGAACAAGCGGCTGTCGGCGATGTGGCGGCTCTTCCCCTGGGCCACGGCGCCAACGATCTCAACCAGGTACCGTTCCTTCGCGAAGGCCTGGAGACGAAGGACAATCAGGCCCCGGTGATCGATGATTCCGACGTTTCGCCTGAATACTTCCACGTGTTGGGCATGACGCTGCTGCGCGGGCGCGTTTTTAGCGACGAGGACGTCGAGGGTACGCCGCTGGTTGCGGTGATTAATGAGGCTGCTGCGCGCACTTACTGGCCAAACCAGAACCCGCTGGGCAAACGCGTCCGCTTCCTCTCGAAGAGCTTGTCGACCCGCGAGTTGTTGAGCTCTGCAAGGCCAGCATGGACGACGATCGTCGGCGTGACTGCAGATGCGCGGACGGAGTCGCTGTCGGACGCGGTGATTCCGCAACTCTACCGCAGCATCTACCAGCGCTCCACCAAAGACCTGGCCATCTTTCTTCGCGGGCAACTCGATCCCGGCGCGATACCCGACCAGGTGCGCGAGCAGGTGCAGGCTGTCGATGCGGGGCTTCCGGTTTTCCATGCGGAGGTTGAATGACGCGCTCTCCGATTCGCTTTCCGTGAGGCGATTCTCGATGGAGATGGTGGCGTTGTTTGCAGGCACCGCTTTGCTGCTCGCAGGATTGGGAATTTACGGGACGATCTCCTACGTCGTGCATGAGCAAACCCGCGAGATCGCCATTCGCCTCGCGCTGGGCGCCCAACGGGGGAACATTCTGAGTATGATTCTGCGCCGGGGACTCGCTCTGGCCGCCGCCGGCGCCGGTGTAGGTCTGGTCGCGGCGCTCATCGTCTCTCACCTCATGGCCGGGCTGCTTTTCGGCGTGTCGCCTACCGATCTGCTCACCTTCGCTGGCGTCACGCTTGTGCTTACCACAGTCGCGCTTGCCGCGAGCTATATCCCGGCGCTGCGCGCCATGCGCCTCGATCCAATCACTACACTCCATTCCGAATGACTTCCTGGAACTGCTCTCGGGACTTGTCTTCGCAAGCTGTGGCCATCCCAATGATCCGCTTCGGGATGCTCGTTACCTGGGCTTCTCGGGAGCTGCGGCGGCGAGTACGCCTTTGGGGTCGGGGGTGAACTGGCCGTTGGTATCCGCTCGATTACTTTATGCTGGGGCTCGCGGCATACGGCCGGCGGCGAAGCTTCCAGGAATAAATCGCATGGGGACAGACCCATCCGTACACTATAGGCGTCTTAGCTTGTAATACTGCCAGTGACGCGACTGACCGAGTTGCTGGTAGTTTTCGACTTGTGAGGTTCCCCAATGATGACCAGCTCTCCAGGGCGAGATCTGAACAACGCGAAGCACGTCGTGGTTGTCGGCGGTGGATTCGCGGGACTGGCCTGTGCCCGCAAACTAGGCTCGAAGCCAAATGTAAGAGTGACGCTGCTCGACAAGAACAACTATCAGCAGTTCCAGCCTCTGCTCTACCAGGTAGCGACGTCGATCATCGCTTCGGGCGATATCGCCTTCAATTTGCGCCAAATTCTGCATAACCACGCCAACGTCGAGGTGAAGATGACCGAGGTGGTCTCGATCAATCCCCAGACGCATACAGTGGAAACAATCCAGGGGCAGCGATACCAGGGCGACTACCTGGTGCTGGCGGCAGGCGCGCAGGCCAACTTCTTCGGCACTCCGGGAGCGGCGGAACATAGCTATCCACTCTATTCTCTGCACGATGCGCAGCAGTTGCGCTCACGTATCCTGGCGATGCTCGAATCGGCGGACCGGGACCCTTCGCTGATCGAGAAGGGCGCGCTGAATTTCGTGATCGTCGGTGGCGGTCCCACGGGCGCGGAGATGGCGGGAGCGTTTGGAGACATGCTCAACATGGCGTTGAGGAGAGAGCCCGGGAAACGAGGCTACAAGAATGTGAGGTTCGAGAGCGGGCGGATCGTTCTGGTGGACGGAGGCAACGCGGTCTTGAAGGCGTTTTCACCTAAAAACCAGGTATATGCGGGCAAGATGCTGGAAAAACGCCGGGTCCAGCTTTACCTCGGCACGCGGGTGAAGGAAGTGGGAGATGGGTATGTGGTGCTCTCGGACGGCACGAAGATTCTGACCCACACGGTGATCTGGGCGGGCGGGTTGAAGGCCGCGGATTTGTCGGGCAAGGTGGGGATCGCGACGGGGAAGGGTGGGCGCATCGATGTCGCGCCTGACCTTAGCGTCCCTGGCCTTACCGGAGTTTATGCGTTGGGAGACTTCGCCAATATCCTGGGCAAGGACGGTCAGCCGCTGCCGCAGCTTGCCTCAGTGGCGCAACAGTCTGGAAAGTGGTGTGCGAAAAACATTCTGCTGGATGTTACGGGGAGGCAGCGAGAGGCGTTTCGCTATCTGGATAAAGGCATCATGGCGATGATCGGCCGGAATGCCGCCGTGGCTGAAGTAGGCGGTGGCAAAATAGCCTTCCAGGGCGTGATTGGATTTCTGGCGTGGCTGGGGGTTCATGCGGTGCTGCTTACTTCGTTCGAGGCAAAGGTTGAGGCTTTTGTTGCGTGGGCCTGGACGTTTATCGGCGGAGCCCGCGGCGATGCTCTGCTCGACCGCCCGGAGGAGTTGCGTATCGACTGGGCGGATGAGAAAGCGCAGAGCACAAGCAGCGAATAGCGCGCTGAGGCGTTGGTAAAGCTCAAACGGGAATTTCTCTTTTGAGATTAAATAGCTTTTCCGAGCCATTCTGAAAGTGCTGTTGCCGCGTCATGCAGGTTTGGGTCTTCATTCGATGCCCAGGCGACGCAGCCGTCGGGTCGCACGAAAAGAGCGGCAGGGCCGTCGCTTTCTTTGAGGGAAACGATGACGACTTTGAGGCGGTCGTTCCACTTTTCGCCCAATTCGCAGAGCTGTTGATTGCCGACGAAGTCGAACAATAAGGCGCGCCCGTCGTTGCAGTATTCGCCGAGGCGGCTGCTGTCTGCGAATTCGAAGTCGGGGGCGCTCTTGCCGATCAGCGGATGATCGCCGTGTATGTCGTAACGCTGCCATACTCCGGAGATTTTCTTGGCGAAATAGGTTGCGCCGTCGCGGGTGGCGACCAGATCGCGAACGACGGCGGTTAGCGCCATCTCGTGGCGTTCGGGGCGCATGAGGGCGACTTGGGCGCGGGTCCATTCGAGTGCCCAGGCGCCGATGGGATGGCGCTCGGTGGTGTAGGTGTCGAGCAGAGATTGGGGCGCCCATCCTTTAATGGTGGCGGCGAGTTTCCATCCGAGATTGACGGCGTCGCCGATGCCGAGATTGAGCCCCTGGCCCCCGAAGGGCGAATGGACGTGCGCGGCGTCGCCGGCGAGGAGAACTCTTCCCTGCCTGTAACTGCTGGCCTGGCGGGCGTTGTCGGTCCAGCGGGTGGCGGAGTGGATTGCGGTGATGGTCACGTAGGTTTCCGAGACGTTTCTGAGGCTTTGCTGGAGGATCTCGATGGTGATTGGGGCTTCGCGGTCTGCGGGAGGGCCGTCGAACTCGACGGTGAGGATTCGTCCGGGCACGGGGCCGTTGACATAAGTGCCTTTGGCGGTGCGATTCCAGCCGGGCGAGAGTTTCTCGGGATCGGCGATCGTGACCATCGCGTTGTAGCCAGTGATCTCCGGGTCGGTGCCGGGGAAATCGAAACCGGCGAGCTTGCGCACGGTGCTGCGGCCTCCGTCGCAGCCTACGAGCCAGCCGGCGCGGAAGGTTTCGCCGTCGGTCTGGATGGTGACACCATCGCCATCGGCTGTGAAGTTGGTGAGGGGGCTTCCGCGCTTTATCTCGACACCTAATACGGTTGCGCGATCGGCGAGCAAGGCTTCGATGGCCTGCATGGTGATCATGCCACCGGCAGCTGCGGGGCCGTGTCCGGCGAACTCGGGGTCGGCGTAGTTGACAACATTCGCATCGAGCATGATTCCGGCGAAGTGGCCGACGAAGGTTGGCTGGGCTTTGACGGGGGCGGCGGCTCGCGCGTTAACGGCCGGTGCCTCGTTGCTGGGAGCCTTCTGATGGAAAACCTTCGACGCTTCACTGCCCAGCTGTGTGACATCCGACGGGCTGACCCACCAGAGCGCTGCTTTGCTTAGCGCGGGGAGCAGGCCGCGCCGGTAGAAGACCTCGATTGAGGGTATGTTGAGCCCTCTGCCTCCGGTCGGTCCTCCCTTGAGAGGGGAGTTGGGGTCGGCCATTTTTTCGAGGACGAGGACCGAGACCCCGGCTAGCCTTAATTCGCAGGCGAGAAGCAGGCCGACTGGGCCAGCACCGGCGATGATTACGTCGTAATCCATGAAACACTCCTTACTGAGAACAGCGTTCGCAGTAATGTTACGATAGCAAATTGAGTACACTGTTCGCAATGGGTTTTAAACTAACGATAAGAAAGAAGAGCCAAAGCGCGAGACCCTCAGCCGAGTTGTCAAAAGCAAATGACATTCGTCCGTCGCGGGGGCCCCAACCGGCTTATAGCCGCGCCCAGATCGCCGCCGCGGCGGTCAAGATTGCCGACGCGGAAGGAATCGGAGCGGTATCGATGCGGCGGATTGCCGGCGAACTGGGCAGCGGAGCCACTTCGCTCTATCGCTACATTACGAAGAAGGACGAACTGCTCGACCTCATGTCGGAGGCGGTGCTGGAGGTTGAGCGGCTGCCCAGGCCCTCGGGAAATTGGCGGGTTGATTTGCGAAAGATCGCTTACCACATGAGGGCGATGTCGTTGCGGCATCCGTGGACGATTGGCATTTCCACGTCTCGGTCGGCCCTGGGGCCGAATACCCTTCGTTGCCTGGAACTGACGCTTAGCGTCATCGACAATCTTGGGCTTGATATCGACGAGATGCTGGTCATCTCGAACACGCTCTTTACGTTTGTCCGCGGCTACGCGGCGGGAGAGGTTGCGGAAGTCGAGGCAAGCCGGCGTTCGGGGCTGAATCGCGAGCAGTGGATGAGAAGCCGAGCGGAACATACCCAGGCGATCCTGAGGACGGGCAAGTATCCGATGTTTGAGCGAGTGGTGAAAGATGCGAGAGCGCCACATGACCCGGATGCGGCGGAGCATGGGTTCGCACTCGGATTGGAGCATCTTTTGAATGGGATTGAGGCGCGCATCGCAGGTGCTCGGCGAACAACGACTCCGAGACATCGGAAGAGTCGTTAGTGCTCGACCGTCGTGAATTGGGCCGTCTAAGCAAGCCGTGTGGCTGAATAAAGATGCCTGAGCAGACGTCGTTCGCCACATAAAGTATGGACGCAGGAGAGAAAGCGCTGCAGCCCTTCGAAGTTGGCCTCGCCTTCGGCGGCGATTAGGTCCGGCTTTCGTTTTTCCCGGGCGTCATGCCAGCGTTTAGCGATGCTCGCGGCGCTCTCAGTAGTGTCGGTCGCCCTGATCTCGTTGAAGCCGGCTTGACCCATGATCCGCTCATTTTCGCCGGGTGGGCTGTAGACATAGAATCCGATGGAGCTGCGGGTAGCGATCTCCTGATGCGAGAGCAACCCGCCGACGATCAGGGCGTCGCTGAAGAGCATTCGTCCGCCGGGCTTGAGGACGCGAAAGATCTCGCTTAGAACTACTGGACGCGCGGGAAGATGGCATAAGACGTCATTGGAGAAGACCGCTTCGAAGGTGTTGTCCTCGAAAGGGAGACCTTTCGAAGCGTCGCACTGCTCGAATCGCACTTTTGAGGACAGACCTCGGGTGAGCGCGAGCTGGTTTGCGTTCTGAACTCCGGGCGCGTTGATGTCGAGTCCAACGATGCGACAGCCTGTCTTTTCCGCGAGGTGGAGCGCATAGCCGCCGGAACCGCAGCCGATTTCGAGGACGAACGAATCGCGAGTGAGGCCGAGCGTTTCGGGGATTTCGCTGGACTCTTTTGTCGTGACCCAGCTGGTCTGGCCGAAGTCCTCGCCGTAGGTCTCGATGCGCACCTGACGGTAGACCTCCGACGCGTAGTTGGCGTAAGCGTTGTCGTAGAGATCGACCTTGTCCGACATATTAGGCTCTCCTTTGGAGCGATCCTAAGTCGGGCCATCCGTAGGCGACCTCGGCTAGGGTTGCGCCTCCAATCTCGATCTCTTTGGAGGTCAGAAGTTCAGCGCCCGTATGAATGTAGAAGTGCTTTGCGGGATTCTGCTCAAGCACCCACACGACCATGCTGCGGAAGCCTTTGCTGAGCAACGATGTGACGACTTCGTGGAGCAGCGCCGTGCCTATTCCCTGTCCTTGAGCTGATTGCAGGAGGTAGATAGCGTAGAGCTCGGCATCGTAAGACTGAATCGGCTCACGGATTGGGCCGCCGGTAATGAAGCCGACGACTTCACTGTCGAGGTCGGCGACGGAGACCACGAGGTTATTGGAGAGCTGTTCCCGCCACCCGGTCGCGCGGTCGGCTTCTTTCAAGGCGGCGAGGTATTCGCCAGGCATGATGCCCGCGTAAGTGGTCCGCCAACTTTCGACGTGCACGTGCGCAATTGCTGCGGCGTCGTCTAGTGTCGCGAGTCGAATGGAGAACATTGGCTCAAGATAATCCCGGAAGTGAGCATGAGCAACGTTCCTGAGAAACAGTAAGAGATCGGCCGTGCCTCTGCATTACCACCCGTGGCGTTGGCGGCATTTTAGGATGTGCGCGAGGTGATGGCGGGAGTGCCAGGCATACATCGCCAAGGTTTGTTCGAGAGTGCAGCGCCCGCTCTCGGGGTGGATGTACCCGCGCTCGGCCCATTCTGAGTCGGACACGGCGTTGAGCGTAATCACCCAGCGCTGGTGCAGAGCTTCGAGCAGCTTCAGAGAGATGGCCGGAGGCAGGGTCGAGTCGGGAAGCTCAGCCAGGCTCGCCGGATCGTAGCCAAAGACGGTCGGCCAGTCTTCTGTGAGCGCCAAGCGCATCCAGGAATAGGCGGTTAGATCGCTGTCGGCGATGTGATGAATGAGCTGGCGGATGGTCCAGCCTCCCGGCCGGTAGGCCGCGTCGATTTGGGCGTTGGTGAGCGCGTCGAGGGCGGCAGCGAGTTGCTGCGGCAGAACGGCGAGGGTATCGATAGCAATGGCGCGCTCGTTCGGCGAAAGCGTTTGGGGAAGTACAAATCTTCCGATTGGATATTGCAGGCTGGACGACTCGCTCATCGGCTGATAATAACGTGCCGCGATTCTCTCCATCCGATTTGTGATCGACTATCCACGGTCGCTCTTGTGATTCATCGCGGGGCTTGCGATGATGACAGCCGTGCAGGAAATGCAGGAGGGGCGAGTGGAATCGGCGGAGATTGCGATTCGGCAGGCGGAATTGGTACTGCGGCTCTATGAGTTGCGGCGGGAGCCGGTAATGCGGCAGGCGCGAAGCTACATCGGCGGCCCGTTTCTTCCGGCGTCGGCGGACGAGCTTGTTGCGCAGGTGAACGCGGGCACGCAGGAGAGCGCCTACATCCTGCAGGTCTATGGCTATTGGGACATGGTCGCGGCATTTGTGCTGCATGGCGCGCTGAACGAGGCTCTGCTCTATGACGTCTGCCAGGAGATGTACTTCCAGTGGGCGAAGATTGCGCCGCATCTGGCGGGGTTTCGCGAGAAGATGAACCTTCCCGAATGGATGCGCAACATCGAGCGGGTAGTTAGCGGCTCCGCAGGCGGGCGTTCGCGGCTGGAGACAATGCGGCGGAATATCGACGCGATGACCAAAGCGCGCGGCGAGAAGAAGGCATGAGTGCAGCTACAGCCAGGCACTGAAGAAGCGACCAGCGCTGCCTCGTATTCTCAGCTCGTCTTTGCGGTTGGCGAAGTAGCGCATGTTGATTTCGGGAGCGCCGATGTCCTCGATGACCCGGAAGCCGGAGAACTCGGCGGCGATCTCCTGCGGTGTGAAGAAAAGCTGGAAGGGCTCGCCAGCGAGTTGGACGCGGGCAGAGAGTGAGTCGTGGGCGAGCTGTTCGAGGAACGGCAGCGCGGAGCGCGGCTGGCCGTAATCGAGGGTGATCCCGCTGCCTGCAGGTTGCGCCGCGATGAAGGCAACAGTTGCGCGGAAGGCAGGGAGGGTGAGGTAAGGGACGACTCCGAGCCAGGCGAAGTAGGTTGGCTGGGTGGAATCAAAGCCGGCTTGCTGAAGTTGCTCGGGGAGTGATTCGCGCTCGAAGTCTACGGGCACGTAGGTGAGGTTCTGTGGAATCGGAATCGCGCTGGCATGCAGGAGCTCGCGCTTCCACTGCTGGGTCGCAGGGTAGTCCACCTCGCAGACGTGGAGCTCGGGCCAGGGATTGCGATAGGCGAAGGTGTCGAGTCCGGCGCCGAGCAGGACGTATTGTTTGACTCCGCTCGCTACGGCGCGGGCGAGATTGTCTTCGGCGTAGCGGCTGCGGGCGACGAGATGCGCCCGCATGGCGATGGAAAATGGCCGATCAATGCGGGTGGGGGTGCGGTGAAGCTCTTCGGCGTAGGTTTCTCCGAGAAGCGGAATGGCGATGGGATCTTTGAAGATGATCGGCTTGTCATAGAGCTGATGGGCGGCACGGCGCAGGGCGACGCGGAGAGCGGTCCGGGATGGGATTGCCTGTTGCATGGCTTTTCGAACTGAGGGTGGCTTCGCCTCTAGAGTAGTTATATCGATTTTGTTCGGAGACTCGGTAAATTTTGGGTTGAGTACAATCCTTATTGCAGACTGCCATTGAATAGCGGCGACGGCAGTTGAGCAAACATTTACTGCGGCCGAGTCTTCGCTGGCCGCCGGGCTTGGGAAAGCGGGATCGGATGAGAGTTCGGCTTGGTTTTGGGATATTGCTGGCAGGGGCGCTGGCGACTGGTCTTTTGGCACAGGATCAGGAACAGAGTGTGGTCCTGGAACGCGGAAACAGCACGATCGTGCTGGAACCTTATGCGCCGAACATCCTTCGCGTGACGCTGAGCCTGCAAAAAGAAAATGCCACTGCCGGTCCTGGCTATGGGTTCGTGGGAACACCCGCGGTCGAGGGTTGGAGCCACACAGAGACTGAGGGCGCCGACGTTTATTCGTCGTCGCGGATGGTGGTGACGGTGGGCGGTCGACCGACCGGCAAGCCGTCTAACCTGGAAGCCGGTTCCGTCGCAGGTAGATATCGCGAAGTTCTTCAATGGCTCGACGCCGGGAGCCAACATCAGCTTCGCCACCACCGACGGCACGAAGCTGCTGCAGATGGAGGGATGGCAACAGTCGGTGCCGAACTATAAGGACGGCAACGCTGAGATCCTGAACCAGCGACGGCCGTCGGACCCGGAGTTCTTCCAGGTAGGCGCGACCTTTGCTTCTCCAGACGATGAGCATTACTACGGCCTGGGCGAAAACCAGGAGGGCTACCTCGATCATCGTGGTCATACGATCGACTGCTGGCAAAATTACCTGGCGACCGGCGGCCCGACTTCGTGCGTGCCGTTCCTTGTGACCAATAAGGGCTATGGGTTGATCTGGGACAACCCTTCGCGGACGACGATCGAGCCGGGATTCAATGAGCAGACGCGCTGGATCTCCGAGGTCGGCAATCGAGTCTCGTTTTTTGTGATCGCAGGCAAGATGACAGACGAAATTTACGCCGGGTATCGCCAGGTCACGGGAGCGACTCCGCTGCTGCCGAAGTCGGCTTACGGGTATATCCAGTGCAAGCAGAAGTATGCGACTCAGGACGAGGTGTTGGCGGTCGCGAAAGGTTATCGCGACCGGCATCTGCCTTTGGATACGATCGTGATCGACTGGTTTTACTACACCAAGATGGGCCAGATGGATATGGACCCGGTGAAGTGGCCCGACCCGGTGGCGATGAACAAGACGCTGCATGCCGAGGGCATTCAGACGATGATCAGCGTGTGGCCTCGGTTTGTGCCCGACTCGCGCTACTACGATCTGATTTTGAAGAACGGCTGGTTTGAACACTTAGCCGACGGCACGCCGACGAATGGCCTGCCCTACGACCGCGCGGGATCGGACATCGATACGACGAATCCGGCGGCAGCGAAATGGTATTGGGATACGATCCGCGACAATATTTTGAGCAAGGGATTCAATTCCATTTGGGCCGACGAGACCGAACCCGATCTGCCTCCACAAGGCAGCTACTTTCATATCGGACCGGGTACGATGTTCTACAACCCTTATCCGCTGTTTCACACGGCTGCGCTCTATGACGGCTTTCGCCGTGACGCTCCGAACCGGGCGCTGATTCTCTCGCGCGATGCGTATCTGGGCATCCAGCGCAACGGTGTGATCGTATGGTCGTCGGATATCTATCCGACTTGGGACACGCTCAAGCGGCAGATTCCTACCGGGCTGGATCTCACTGCTTCGGGCATCACGAACTGGAGCAACGATACTGGCGGCTGGCAGTATCTCCCAGCGGTACATCATCCGGCGCATCCTCCGCTGCTTGATCCCTCGGATGCTCGCGACAATGTTGGCGGCTATGACGATTATCCCGAGTTGTATACACGGTGGTTTGAGTGGGCGACGTTTCTGCCGATCTTCCGCACCCATGGCAGCCGCAACTTCAACGAGGTCTGGTCGTATGGAAAGCAGGCTGAGCCGATTCTCGAGCAGTACCTGAAGCTGCGCTATCAGCTCATGCCGTATATCTATTCGCTCAGTTATCACAACTACGAGACGGGAGCGCCGTCGATGCGGGCGCTGTTCATGGATTTCCTCGGCGATCCGAATGTCAGCGACCTGGGCGACGAGTATATGTTCGGACCGGCCTTCCTGGTGGCTCCGGTGACCGACCAGGGTGTGACGAGCCGTAAGGTTTATCTGCCCACCGGCGCAGACTGGTACAACTACTGGACCAACGAGCGCTTCAAGGGCGGGCAGACGATTACGGTTGACGCGCCGATCGACAAGCTGCCGCTCTTTGTGCGCGCTGGGTCAATAGTCCCGCTGGGTGCTCCGATCGAGAGCACCAGCGAGGCACAGAAGATCGCCAGGGTGCGGATTTATCCCGGCGCCGACGCAGATTTCACACTCTTTGACGACGACGGAAATACCTACGCCTACGAGAAAGGCGGCGGTAAGGTGACACAGTTGCACTGGGACGACTCTGCTGGCAAACTGGCGCATTCAGGCGCAGTCGCCTGGGAGGGAGCGGATTCGGCGATGGTCGAGGTCGTCGGACGCTAGCGATCTTTCTCTAGTTTAAGATTGCCGATCCGCGTTTGTGCTTGACACTGCCACTGAGGGGCAATGAAAGTCGCTACTTATTTTGTTCGCGCATTTGCCTACCTGCAGCGCTTCTCAGTGGCTTGCGAAAATTTTGGACCGGTGAGTGCGGCAAGGCTCTTCGTCTATTGCCGCGCGAAGCCAATGCCGAGCGGCATTTCCCTGCCGGTTCGCCGGCTTGGCCGCGAAGTTGTCTTCCGCGGCAGTACCGACAAGGGGGTGATGTCTCACTTCTTCACTCCCAATTACCGCATCCTGGATTCCGCGGCCAATCCGGTTCGCGTGATTGTCGATGCCGGAGCGAACATTGGTATCGAAACGCTGCGCTTCCGCCATTTTCATCCAAAAGCCAGGATCGTGGCGATCGAGCCGGACTCGGGAAATTTTGCGATTCTCTTCCGCAATACAGGTTCTAACGATAGAATCGCGCTGCTTAACGAGGGTCTGTGGTCTCACAAGTGCCGACTGCATATCATCTCCGGCGCATCGGCCGAGGGATTCAGGGCGGAAGAAGTCAAGGGCGATCCGCAGGCTGGCGACGTCGACGCAGTCTCGATCCCGTCGATCATGGAATCCTTCGGCCTTGATGAAATCGATATTCTTAAATTGGACATCGAGGGCGCCGAGTATCAGGTGTTCACAGCAGCCGATGTTGCATCCTGGATCCGCCGTGTGAAGGTGCTGATCTTCGAGTGTCCAGACGCTGACCGGCCCGGTACAACGCAAACTATCTTTGAAAAGCTCGCCGGTCTGGATTTTGTTTGCCACATTCACGGCGAATGCTTTGTGCTGATTCGAAAGGACACAGGCTGGAAGCTGGAGTCGAACACCTACCTGTAGCGTTCCTATCTTGGACTGCCTGGATTGACCTCACCGATATAATCAAAGAGTAGGCTGCGAGTAGGGTGCGTTGCAGCCCTGACAAGACTCCAGGAACGAACATGTAGCCGAATTCCATCGTCCGGGGTTCGCTAAGGCGTTTCCTGCGGATTTCTCGCATCGCCCGGGTGTGCTAAGGAATCGAGTAGACATGACAAAGATCAACCAACATCCTCTGGAAAGAGTTCTCGAGAACAGAATCGCTATCATCGATGGGGCGATGGGCACGACGATCCGCACTTATGGGATGAAAGAAGCGGACATCCGCGGCGACCGTTTCAAAGACTCGACCAAGGACTTGCTGAACAACGGCGACCTCTTCTCGCTCACGCAACCGAAGATGATCGGCGACATTCATCGCCGCTTTCTGGAAGCTGGCGCGGACATCATCGAGACCAACACTTTTGGCGCGACGAGCATTACTCAGAGCGAGTTCTTTGTGGAGGATCCGCGGGAGCACGGTGGCCGCAAAGACCCTGAGTTCTACCAGAAGATCATTGAAGATTCGTTCCTCGGCGGCCTGGCCTGGGAGATAAACGAGCAATCGGCGCGGCAATGCCGTGAGTGGGCTGATCGCGTGGCCAACGAGACCGGGCGGCAGCGCTTTGTGGCTGGAGCAATCGGGCCGCTCACCGTGTCGCTCTCGAATTCGCCCGACGCCGACGATCCGGGATTCCGCGTGGTCACCTTCGACCAGGTAAAGACCGCCTATGCGCAGGAAGTCCGCGCCCTCATCGCTGGAGGCGTGGATGTGCTGTTGGTCGAGACAATCTTCGACTCGCTGAATGCTAAAGCGGCGCTAGTGGCGATTCGCGAGGTCTTTGAGGAAGATGGCCTCGCCGCGAGCCACAAAGAGTTACCGGTGATGATCTCTGCCGCCGTCGGACGTGGCGGCGAGACGATGATCTCTGCTCAGACCGTCGAGGCATTTTGGAACGCGGTGCATCATGCAAAGCCCCTGTCGATCGGACTCAACTGCTCACTTGGTCCCGATCTCATGTATCCGTTTCTCGAAGAACTTTCAGAGAAAGCAGATGTGGCGATCTCTTGTTATCCGAATGCCGGCCTGCCGAATCCTCTCTCGGAGACTGGCTTCGATCTTGGTCCGCAAGATATGGCGCGATATCTCGGCGACTTTGCGCGGGCCGGGCTGATCAATATCGCCGGTGGCTGCTGCGGGAATACGCCAGAGCACATTGCGGCCATTGCCAAAGCGCTCGAGGGTCAGCCTCCGCGCAGACTAGAATCGGGCTCCCCCGACGACTCCTATGTCGGTGAAACTGAGGTCGTCGCTTGAGCAACGCCCGAACGATACGGACCAGGCCACTCCGTCTTTCCGGCTCCCAGCCCTTCACCCAGCAGCTCGGCGTCTTCATCATGATCGGCGAACGAACCAATGTCGCTGGCTCGCCTAAGTTCGCCAAGCTGATCAAGGAAGGCAAATACGAAGAAGCGGTCAGCGTAGCCCGCCAGCAGGTTGAGAGCGGGGCCAACGTCCTCGATATCTGCATGGATGAGGGCATGATCGACGGCGTCGCCGCGATGAGCCGCTTTCTGCAGTTGCTCGGGAGCGAGCCGGAAGTGGCCAAGGTGCCCTTCATGGTCGACTCCTCAAAGTGGGAGGTCATCGAGGCCGGCCTGAAGTGCCTGCAGGGCAAGGGCATCGTGAACTCGATCTCGCTCAAGGAAGGCGAGGAGAGGTTCCGGCGCAACGCAGCCACTGTGCTCAAGTACGGCGCGGCGACCGTGGTCATGGCCTTTGACGAACAGGGCCAGGCCGCAACCTACGAAGAAAAGATCCGCATTTGCGAACGCGCCTACCGGATTCTCGTCGACCAGGTTGGTTTTCCGGCCGAGGACATTATCTTCGACCCGAATATCCTCACCGTCGCCACGGGCATGGAGGAGCACAACAACTACGCGGTCGACTTCATCAATGCCACGCGCTGGATTAAAGCCAACTTGCCGCACGCGAAGGTAAGTGGCGGCGTCTCAAACATCTCGTTCAGTTTTCGCGGCAATAACAAGGTCCGCGAGGCGATGCACTCGGCCTTCCTCTATCACGCGATATCAGCGGGCATGGACATGGGAATCGTGAACGCCGGAATGCTCGAGATCTACGAGGAGATCGAGCCGGAACTAAAGACACTGGTCGAGGATGTGCTGCTCAATCGCCGCCCTGACGCTACGGAACGGCTCGTGGAGTATGGCGAAGCGTTGAAAGCAGCCGGTGCGGGCTCGGCCGTGAGCGAAAAGAAGGCCGAGGAATGGCGCAACGGCACGGTCGAGGAGCGGCTTTCTCATGCGCTGGTGAAAGGAATCGACGCCTACATCGAGATTGACACAGAGGAGGCGCGCCTCCAACTGGGGCGACCGCTCCTGGTGATCGAAGGGCCGCTGATGGCCGGCATGAGCGTAGTCGGCGATCTCTTCGGCGCAGGCAAAATGTTCCTGCCACAGGTGGTGAAGTCGGCCCGAGTGATGAAGAAGGCCGTCGCCCATCTCACGCCCTTCATGGAAGCCGAGAAAGCGGAGATGGCTGCAGCTGGCGAAGTGGTCAAAGCGCAAGGAAAGATCCTGCTGGCGACGGTCAAGGGCGACGTTCACGACATTGGCAAGAACATCGTGGGCGTGGTGCTCGCCTGCAACAACTTTGAGGTCATCGATATGGGGGTGATGGTCCCCTGCGAGAAGATCCTCGAACGCGCCAAGGCTGAGAAGGTGGATCTGATCGGCCTCAGCGGGCTCATCACGCCCTCCCTCGACGAGATGGTGCATGTGGCCAAGGAGATGGAGCGCCAGGGCTTCAAGTTACCGCTGCTCATCGGAGGAGCGACGACCAGCCGAGCGCACACCGCGGTGAAGATTGCCTTGCACTACAGCGAGCCGGTGGTGCATGTGCTGGACGCCAGCCGCGCAGTGCCTATTACCACCAGCTTGCTGAGTGACGACGGCAAGGCTGAGTTCGTTGCCAAACATCGCGCTGACTATGAGTCGATCCGCCGCGCACACTCCGCGCCGCGCCAGCCGGTCATTCCGCTTGACGAGGCGCGCAAGAGACGCACTCCGATCGAGTGGCGTGCCGAGGATCTGCCTGTACCCGCCTTTACCGGCGTGCGTGTGCTGGACAACTTTCCTCTGTCGAAATTGCGCGAACTCATCGACTGGTCGCCGTTCTTCCATACGTGGGGCTTGAAGGGCGTTTATCCCCGCATTCTCGATGACGCAAACCACGGCGAGCAGGCGCGCCAGCTCTTCACCGATGCCAATGCGCTGTTCGATTGCATGGTTGAGAAAAACTGGATCACGGCGCGCGGGGCCTATGGTTTCTTTCCCGCCAATGCTGTGGACGACGATGTCGAGCTTTACACCGACGCCACGCGTAGCACGGTGCTCGACCGCCTCCACTTCCTCCGCCAGCAAGCAAACCGGGAAGGCAGCGAGCCGTGCCGGTCTCTGGCAGACTTCATCGCTCCGAAGAAGACCGGACTGCCCGACAGCATCGGCGCCTTCGCAGTCACCACCGGCATCGGGCTGAAGGAGCTATGCGACCGCTTTCGCGCGGAGAACGATGACTACAACGCGATCATGGCCGAGGCCCTCGCCGACCGGCTCGCCGAAGCCTTCGCCGAGTGCCTGCACAAGCAGGCGCGCGAGGATTGGGGCTATGGCCGTGAAGAAAATCTGAGCAATGCGGATCTCATCCGAGAGAAGTATCGCGGGATCAGACCGGCGCCGGGTTATCCGGCATGCCCGGACCACACCGAGAAGGGCGCTCTCTGGCGTTTGCTCGCCGTGCAAGCGAATACCGGGATGCTGATTACCGAATCGTTTGCCATGTGGCCCGGCTCGAGCGTGAGCGGACTGTACTTCGCCCACCCCGAATCGCGGTACTTTAGCCTCGGCAAGATCGATCGCGACCAGGTCGCCGACTACCACGAACGCAAGGGAATGAGCGTAGCCGAGGTCGAGCGCTGGCTCGGGCCGAACTTGAACTACGAGCCGGTGGAATAGCCCGCAGGCGACTCATTATCTTGAGTGACTGTCCGCTGATTCGCAAAGCGACCGATAAATTCTTGATTTTGCCGGTCGGCGCGGAGGGATTCGCCCCCGGCACTCATTGCCTCTCCCCTGGTTCGAGGCTCTCCGCAAGAGGCGTCCGCGTTTGCGATCAGCTCTCCCTTTGTCCCCGGACAACTTTTTGCCGAGACACAATGCGTCGAGGGGAAGCCCAGCCCACCGCCAATTAAGGCCGAGCTGACGCGGCGCGGCGCGGTCGTCGGCCAGTAAGGCATCGCGACCATCGAACCAAGCCCAGTCGACAAGGTAACGGCCCGGAAAAATAACACCGTTTCATGTCTTCGGTCAATGGTTAGGCGCACAGGGATTCGTTCCCTGCACCGCTGCAGGCGCGTTTGGTCGAGTTCCGATGGCATGCGGAACCGGACATAACTGGGCCGATCCAATCTTTTTATTGCGGCCTTGTAACGTTTGTTCCAGGAAACCACTATCATCACGAGGTTGTTTGTATTGTTCGGCTCAATCAAACCCAATTCCAAGAAGGAACAGGTGTGGTGATGACCAAAGCAAGGCTGTTTGCCGTAGCAGTTCTCTTTTCATTCGCTTTCACGTTCTCAGGACTGGCGGTTGCCCAGGAAGACTCACCCAGCCATGTAAATATGACTCCACCACAACCAGATGCCCAACAGACGGCCCCGCCAGAGGAGGTTCCTCCCGGAATCGTCAAGCCCCAGGGCATAGTGATCACCCCCCCCAGCAGCGTCTCAACTCCCGGCAAGGGAGCTCACACCAACTACAAGATTTTCGTTCCCGCCGGCCACCAAATATCTAGTGCCGTCCCGGATGTCACGTTTGCTGAGACGCCGGCCTCTATGGGCTGCGTTTACGGCGTCGGCCCAGCTATGCTGGATGCAAACCATCAACCGGCAGCACCGACCACCCCACTGGCGGATGGGGCGCGGTCGCGGTGGTGGATGCCTATCACGACAGCCATATAAGGACCGACTTGGCGTTTTTTGACACCTATTATGGCCTGGAGACAGCAAACTTCAAGGTAGTTGAAGCCAATTCAAGCTTCGGCCCTCTTGGCGGCATCACTGCCAGCTGCAGCGGGACGCCCCCATCGGCCGCTCCTACGGGCTGGGACATCGAGGAGTCTCTGGACGTCGAATGGGCGCACGTGATGGCGCCCGACGCGAAGCTCATTCTGGTAGAGGCTTGCACCCAGAGCCTCCCTGACCTGCTTTATGCCGAGGCGGTGGCAGGCATGGAGGTCGCCAACTATGGCGGCGGCGATATCTCCAATAGTTGGGGATACCCGGAGAGCGAAGTTGGGGTCCCCGGAGACGGGGGCGGAACACTAACTGAGCAAGAGGACGACAACTTCTTCTACCGCTACTATTGGTCCAACATCACCTATTTTGCCTCCGCTGGCGACTCTGGATCGGAAGTCATCTACCCAAGTGCCTCACCGTGGGTGGTTTCCGCGGGTGGTACCACCGTGAACCGTGACTCGAGTGGGAACTTCTTGAGTGAGAGCTGCTGGGCTGACTCAGGCGGCGGAGCCTAGCACCGTTGAATTCTGGCAAAATCCGCCGAATATCTTCAACGGGTTGGGACCCTGGACTGACTATCAGTATCAACTGGGCGGGGGAGCTCCCTATGATTTTCCGGCCCGCTTAACTCCTGACATTTCCTTTAACGCCGATCCCAATAGCGGCGTCTACGTTTATGATACCGACGAAGGCGGATCCTGGTATATCGTAGGTGGCACCAGCGTATCCTCCCCCGCGCTGGCTGGCATCGTCAACTCAGCCAATAATCGGTTAAGTATGGCCTCGTCGTCATCCGGCGGCTATTTCCAGGCTTCCGAACTCAACCTCATCTACTCTCAACTCTCCGCGTATACTGCGTACAAAACCAACTTCTACGATGTCAAAGCGGGTTCCAACGGCCACGCCGCTGCTACGGGCTACGATGAGTGCACCGGGGTGGGAAGCCCGCGCGGGCTGAAAGGAAAATAGCCTCTCACAATCTAAAATGAGAATTCATTCAGGAGGCCCTGCCAGACAGGGCCTCCTATTTCTTCGTTTGTTTTGGTTGGGTTCCCCCGACTCTTTGCTGCGCAAAGCGTCCAGGACTGTTGTGGCGACTCCAGAGAGAGATGGCCGGAGCAGAGCCACAGCACAATTCAGCTACCTCCGGAGTAGGTCCAGTTCAATATGTCCTGGATGGCGGTAAGTCCACCGGCTGCCGCCCGTAAATCCGACATAGGCCGTCGTGCCGCCGACGATCGCGGGGATATTGACGGTGTAGGTCTGGGTCGCTGTGGCGTTGGTCACCGTATCGGTGATCACCACGGTCAGCGTAGTGCCGTTGTAAGTCAGCTGCGCGTTGAAGATGTCTCCGCTGTGCAGATTGATCCCGGTCGGAGAAAGGTTGATGGCGGGAACCGTTGGAACTTGGCGGTTGGTGTACAGGCCGGTAGAGTCCGGTCCCTCGCCCGCGTTGCTGTACAAATCGAACTTGACGATCACATCGTTGGTCAGATTCCGCCAATACCGAGAGTAGCGCTCCCGCATGCCCCAAGGTCGGTTGGGCCGTCCCCCTGGATAGTGAAGGTGAAGCCGTCGGCGCTGGGCGTTGGTGAGCTGGAAGTCGAAGCTGGTGGTGAACTGCTGGACATTCACCGGAGTGGTGAAGAAAGCGCTGCGCGCCTCATTCGGGTCGCCGTCGGTCAAGCGCAGCCTGTTCCCGTTCAAGGCGGCCCCGCCGTTCAGGGTCATCTGCGACAGTGCCGCCGAGAACCCATTAGGGAACACCGGTCCAGCGGCAGGTTTTGGACTATAGCTCCAGTTCAGTATCTCCTGGATCGCGGTCGCTCCGCCGCTGCCGCCCGTAAATCCCACATAGGCGGTCGGGCCGCCGACGATCGCGGGGATATTGACGGTGTAGGTCTGGGTCGCCGAGGCATTGGTCACGGTATCGGTGATGACCACGGTCAGCGTAGCGCCGTTGTAAGCCATCTGCACGTTGAAGATGTCTCCGCTGTGCAGATTGATCCCCGTCGAGGTAAGGTCGATGGCGGGAACCGTTGGAAGTCGCACCATTGGTGTACAGGCCGGTGGAGTCCGGCCCCTCGCCCGCGTTGTTGTACAAATCGAACTTGACGACCACATCGTTTGGTAAGACCGCCGACAGCCGAGATACTCCCCCCCGTGACCCAGGAAGGTTGGCCCGTCCCCCTGGATGGTGAAGGTGAAGCCATCGGCGGTCGGCATTGGTGAGCTGGAAATCGAAGCTGGTGGTGAACTGCTGGACATTCACCGGATTGGTGAAGAAAGCGCTGCGCGCCTCCCCCGCGTTGCCGTCGGTCAAGTGAAGCCCGGTGCCGTTCAATACGGCGCCGCCGTTCAGGGTCATGCCCCCGGACGCGAAGCCAGCCGGATAGTTGGGAAGAGGAGGCCCAGGAGTATAAGTCCAGGAGGTGACCTTCTGGCTCGAGGTGAGCGCGCCGGTGCCGCCGGTAAAGCCGACGTAGGCGGTGTTGCCGCCGACGATCGCGGGGATATTGATGGTGAAAGACTGCGACCAGGTCGCCAGCGTGATGGCGTCGGTGAGCGTCATGGTCAGGGTGGTCCCGTCGTAGGTCATAGTGGCGTTGAAGTAGTCCCCGCTATGCAGATTGATGCCGGTGCCGGTCAGGTTGATCGCGGGCACGGTCGGATAGGCGCCGTTGATGTACAGGCCGGTCGAGTTCGGCCCCTCGCCCGCGTTGTTGAACAGATCGAACTTGATCGCCACGCTGTTGGGAATGCCGGCGTAGCCGAGCCCTCCGCCGTGGGTGCCGAGGGCGGTCGGGCCATTGTTTTGAATGGTGAAGGTGATGCCGTCGGCAGCCGGATTGGACAGCTGGAAGGTGAAGTTGGTGGTGAAGTACTGGATATTGACCGGAGTCGCGTAGAAAGCGCTGCCGGCCTCATTTAGCCCGCCATTGGTCAACTGCAGCCGGAAGTCGTCCAGGTCGGTGCTGCCGTTGAACTGCATCGGCCCTTGGGCCGGGCAAAGCCCTGGGTGAAGTTGATCGTGTCGGCCGGCTGAATCGTGTAGGCGGCGCTCACCACCGAACTGGCGAAGAGGCCCGGAGCGACAGCGATGGCCTGCACCGTCTCCGATACCGAGATCGACAACGGCTGCGTGTAGACCGCGGAAGCGGTCGTGGGCGTCGATCCGTCGATGGTGTAATAGATGATTGCGCCCGGGGTGGTATCGGTGATCGTCAGGGTCTGCGCTCCGGAGTAGGTCCCGGCCGCCAGAGAAAACACCGGATTGGCGGGAGTGGTTGTCGAGACATAGGTTGCCGACGCCGGAGGGCTCTGGAGATAGCCGGTGACGCTGGCGATGGCGGTGATCGTCTCATTGGCGGAGACCACGAACGGATTTTGATAGATCGGCGAGCTGCTGGTCGGCATGGTGCCGTTGGTGGTGTAGTAGATGGTCGCGCCAGGCACCGCATCGGTGATGGTGACGGTCTGCGGAGTGCTGAAGACGGTAGACCCGGGGCTGATCACCGGAGCCGGGGCCGCCGGAGTGTTCGCCAGCAATCCATAGATGCTCACCTGGCCGTCTGCCCCGACATAGACCTTGCCGTTGGCGATCGTCGGAACGGTGAACGACACCGGTAGCCCAGGATTGTCCCGGGTCGGGTTGGTATTGGTGGAATAGAGCGCATTGGCAAGGTTGGTCGCATCGTAAGCGGAAAGCACGGCAGCATTGCCACTGGTTACGCCGGTGTTATTCAGCGCCCACACGATTCCGTTGGTGGTGCCGTTGGCGGAGACCGATGGAGTCGGGCCGGGATAGGCGTATTTGTCGGGACTCTGGCTGGTTGGCGTGGTAGAGAGCACGCCATTGACAAAGGAATAGGCGGTCAGACTGTTACCGGCCGCGTCAGCATACGAAGTGGAGCCTACGTTCTGCCCGCCGGAATAGATGTTGTTGTTCCAGTAGGCTTCGGTGCCCCAAACGCCGGCGCCCCAACCATACGCGGACGTCGTCGGCGTCTGCACCTCCTGCACCACCTGATCGCCGGCCGCATTGAACCCGCCCAGACCCGCCGGGCTGTATTCCGTCGCCGGGTTGTTGCTGCCATCGGTGTTGTTGTCGCGATCGAGAATGTAAATCATGCCCGATTTCCCGATCTCGACCAGCGGGTTCAACATCTTTCCCGAAGCCAGCGTCTGGGTCGGCAGCAACACCGGCCCTCCGGATCCGAGGTCGCCATCCTGGCCATCGAGGACGGCTTCATTGTAAGGAGTGAACTCGTCCTCCACCGTCATCACCCCGCCGGTCAGGTCGAGATCCAGCACGCTCATCCCGTAGGTTCGTCGGATTGCTGAAGGGCTGTCCGGATACCGTGGGCGGGTCGATCAGGTAAGAGCCGTTTCCGGTGGCAACGAACATCCTGCCATAGGGTTTTGCCGGGTTGTTTACCTCGGCCGCCAGACCCGCTCCGCCCATCCAGATGCCGCCCCCGCTGCCATTGGCGCTGGTGCAAAATACGTTGATCTGCTGGAGCGTCGCGGCGTTGTAGGAAAATATCCAGCCGTGCCACGAGCCCTCGTCGTTGTCAGAAGCAAACGCGACGTACACCACTCCGTTCAAGAGGAGCAGTCCCGGTCGCTGAAATTGGTAGAGCGGATCGAAGGTCAAAACCCCTCCGCTGCTGCCGCGTGCCGGTTCCCGGAACCGACCCCTGAATCTGGAAGGGCCCGCCGAACTTCTCCGCGCCGGTCGTGATATCGAGAGCATGCAGCCGGAAGATTTCGGTTGCGGTGGCGGTTTGTGTCTCGGAGCTGACCAGGTACATCGTATTGGAAGATAGGTCGATGACCGGCGTTCCTATAACTCCCCATTCGACCTGAAACGTCCCCGCCGGAGTGGTGTTGGTCAGCAGCGATGTCTGCCAGAGGGGAGTCGCGTTGGCCCCGCCGTTGGTGTCCGCATCGAAGGCGTAGACCACGTCAGCCGCCGTCGCTACGTAGACGACGTTGTGCGTGCCCTTACCCGGAATGGCTAGCTGGGAGACGTAAAGAGGCTGAGCGTTAACCGCTCCAGTCACCTGCTGCGAAAACAACTTCCCAAATTGGGTCGGATTCACGTTCGACGGCGTGAGGATCGTCTCATTCAGGTTTTGGCCGGTGCGCGCAATGTCGTTGTGCGCGGTGAGGACGTTGACCTGCGCCTTCACTTCGCTTCCAATCACCACGAGAGCAGCGAGCCACGCTGTACACAAGACACGTCCCAGGAAATGCAGGCGCCAGGAGCCCCTGGTGCTCTTTCCCGTTTGACCGCTGATGGTACCTAGTAAGCTATCTCTCATTGGATCGGATCCGCCTCTAAAAAGTAGTGTTCAAGCTTGGCTGTGGCATGACCGCCGCGGCAACTTCATGAATCAACTTCGCGGACCGCGCCTAGCTGCTGCCGTAGGCTTCGAGTGCGCTTGGGGAAACCGCACCGCCCGGAGTCAACACGATGCCGCCGCCCTAAAACAAACACGTCAACCTCAGCAGCTAGCAATTAACCGAGAGCTCGGCATTTAACTCAGAAATATTGGGCGGCAGCATGCTTGCAATAGGTTCTACGTCCCTTTCAGAAATGCTTACCTCAACAGACCGTTGAATCATTTCGATGGTGATGACCAGGTGAGACCTAGATCCAAATCGAACGAACGACCCTTCAATTCCCGCTAATGCACCGCGGACCACGCGAACGCGCTCTCCCTCTTCCAGGAACGCCCGCGTCGAGCATTTGGCACCGCAGAGAATTGCAGTGCGGACTGATTCGATCTGTTCGTCCGGTATAGGCACAGGCTCGGAGCCGTTCCCCACAATCCCCACTACTCCCGGGGTTTGCAAAACCCTGAGTTTGTTTCCACTCCTCAGATCCACCCTAACGAAGAGATAGCCGGGAAAGAGTGGCATCTCGATCGACTGCTGACGGTCACTCCACAAGCGCAGCTCGGACTGCAAAGGCAAGTAGGTGGATATTCCAAAAAAGGCGAGTCTGGCGGCGGCAACCCGTTCCTGCCGCGACTTGATCCAAACAGCGTACCAATGAGCATCGGGAACGGGGGTCAAGACCTGATAATCCAAGGCTGCCTCCTCACGGCGATTGCACATGTTAGATAAGAGAACAACAGGGCCCTGGACATAGCTTCGCCCTCTGAGTCCCATCACCGCTTCTGGGTAGAGGGGGACCCTGGATTCTCTGCTGTGAAACTCCAGTTTACAACAAGCAATCGGTTCCGGCATACTTTGTAGCCCCGTAAATCTCACGATCAAGCGGAATCCGAGACGCCGATTAACCGAAGGTATGAAGATGTCTTTCCTCTATTAAGTCTCATTTTCGAATCCGAATCAAGCTCTTTTTTGAAAAAGTCTATGAACAATTACGGCAATATTCAGGTAGATATAAAGCCGACGTTAAGATTAACTCTCTAGTTAACATATTTCAAGTAAGTATTCTGATAATCGGCAACCGAAAGTAATGTCCCGGTCCGCGAGGGTCCTAATGCCTTACGAAGTCTCTCCAAAGCTCTTACAAAGAGCGGCTGATTATCCTGTGCTGCATCGGCATTCCCAACCCCATTAATCAATCGCGATGCGACGAAACATTGTCCCCGTTCAGAAAGGTCGTCCAATGTTCCTTTGGAACAGCGTCATACAAAACTCGGATAGTTTGCTCGAAAAGACGCCATTTCAACTGACCGGCCTTCGAGATAAGGGATAGCTCAGGAAATTGAATCAGCCCCAGAACAGGTTCTACCCCAAGAATTCGAGATTCTTCCCCAATAAAGCACGATCATCTTGGACCCGTGATTACTTTGGCATGCTGGACGCGGGAGAAATCACAAAATTTCAACAAGTCATTTTTTATGAATAATATACCTTGTTGATTGGGGCTGACCTGCCCCCGAAAAACTCAACCAGTGGAAGCTGGAGTTCTCTCGTAATGTAGACGGGAGGACGTGTGATGAAGAAGAGCCGGTACACGGAAGAGCAGATCATCGGGATCTTGAAGCAGCACGAGGCAGGGGTGAAGACGGCGGATCTGTGCCGGGAGCATGGGATCAGCGCGGCGACGTTCTATGGCTGGAAGTCGAAGTACGGCGGCATGGACGTGAGCGAAGCGCAGCGGCTGAAGGCGGTGGAAGACGAGAACCGCCGTCTGAAGCTGCTGGTGGCGGAGCTGAGCCTGCATGGCGAGGCGCTCAAAGCGGTGATCCGAAAAAACGGCTGGAGCTTGCCGGTCTGAGAGAGCGACGTGGCGTTCGTCTCCGAGCAGTTCCTTCTGAGCGAGCGCACGGCCTGCAAGCTGCTGGGCGTGGAGCGGTCGAGCTACCGATACGAGCCGAGGCCGGACCGCAACGCGGAGTTGCGCGAGGCGTTGGTGAAGCTGGCGCGGCAGAAGCCGCGCTATGGCTATCGCGGCTGCACGCGGTGTTGAGCCGCCGCGGCCACGAGGTGAACGTGAAGCGGGTCTATCGGCTGTATGTGGAAGAGCGGCTGATGGTGAGGCGCAGGAAGCGCAAGCGTCTGGTGCGCGATCGCGCGGCTGAGCCCCGGCTGACGGGACCGAACCAGGAGTGGGCGATGGACTTCATCGTGACGGTCTGGCGACGGGGGCGGATGGTGCGCATCCTGAGCGTGGTGGACGTGTACACGCGCGAGTGCCTGGCGCTGGAGGCCGACACCAGCCTCGGCTCGGGACGCGTGACCCGGGTGCTGGAACGGCTGATCGGCGAACGAGGCCGACCGGAGAATGTGCGCTCCGACAATGGGCCGGAGTTCACCTCGCGGCGCATGCTGGCCTGGTCGGAGGACTGGAAGGTCGGACTGGTGCATATCCAGCCCGGCCGCCCGATGCAGAACGGCCACGTTGAGAGCTTCCACGGACGGCTGCGCGACGAGTGCCTCAACGCCAGCTGGTTCCGGACCTTGAACGATGTGCGCAACACCCTGGCGAACTGGCGGCAGGAGTATAACTGGGAACGCCCGCACAGTTCGCTGGGCTATCAAACGCCGGAGGAGTTCCGGCACAGAGCAGGCTATGCAAATGTGGAAGGCCAACGACGCCTCCCACATTTACACAGCCACGACGGCGGCTACGGAGTATTTCCAAAGCCAAACCTAAACCGAGAATCTCCAGTTATGACTGGTTGAGAAAAACGGGGCAGGTCAGAATCATTATGCTTTTCCACCAGCCAGAAGTCTGTGCGCCTCGTCACCGATTGCGCGGCATTCTTGTTAAGAGTGAAAGGCAGGTTGCCCGCTTGCGCTTCGGGACCCGAGCGCTCCAGGCAGTCCCCTCATCTGAAGAGAAGCGCGACACGATCACGCACGAGTCTGCCGCGAAGGAGGTTGACGGAAAGTAAGTGAAAACCCGCGCAGAGAAGGACGGTCAGCCCCATGATGAGTACCTTCCACGTCCATCAGGAGTGTGCTCCAAAAGCAAAGGAGTCAAGTGGGTACGAATGCGAGACAGCCCAGCTCTTGCGATCGAGAGCTAGGCTGCTCTTTACTGTCCAAGATGGACTTGCGAGTTCAATAGGTCGATGCAACACCATCTGAGTCAGAGGTCTCACCGGAGGTGGTGTTTATGGCACAAGGGAAGCGAGTGGAGGTTTCCGCGGCGCAGCGGACAGAGATCTGGCGGCGTTGGAAGTCGGGAGAGTCGTTGCGTGAGATCGGGCGAGCATTCGGCCGCAAACATACCTCAATTCATCTGCTGTTATCGCATCATGGCGGGATCGTTCCGGCCGTCCGTCGGCGCTCACCCCAAGCGCTCACGTTAGCTGAGCGAGAGGACATTTCGCGAGGAATCGCTTCCGGCTCATCGATTCGTGCAATTGCCACCCGCCTCTCTCGGGCTACCTCAACGGTGAGCCGGGAGGTCGCACGTCATGGTGGCCGTTCTGAGTATCGAGCGAGCGAAGCTGATTGTGAGGCCTGGAGGTTGGCCCTGCGACCTAAGCAGTGCCTACTGGCCACCCATGAGCGGTTGCGAAGGATCGTCGTCAGTAAACTGATGCTGGACTGGTCGCCTGAACAGGTTTCCGGATGGCTAAAGATCCAGTATCCCAAGGATGAGAGCCTGCGCGTGTCCCACGAGACCATTTACCGTAGCCTCTTTATTCAAGCGCGTGGAGTATTGAAAAAAGAGCTCATTGGGCACCTTCGGTCCAAGCGCCTCATCCGCCGCTCGCAACACTCGAGTAAGAGTGGACATGCAAAGGGCCAGATCGTCGAGGCCATCTCGATCCGGGAAAGACCAGCGGAGATCGAGGACCGAGCCGTTCCAGGTCATTGGGAGGGCGATCTCATCAGCGGCACAAAGAACAGTCACATCGTGACCCTGGTGGAACGGCACTCACGCTTCACCACGCTGATCAAGGTACCCAGTAAAGAGACGACCGTTGTCGTCGCCGCACTGAGCCGGCACATTCGTAAGCTCCCCGTCTCCCTGCGCCGATCGTTGACCTGGGACCGGGGACACGAGATGGCCCAGCACAAAACCTTCAGTGTGGCCACAGATGTGAAGGTCTACTTCTGTGATCCTCACAGTCCCTGGCAGCGTGGCACAAACGAAAACACCAACCGGCTGCTGCGGCAATACCTGCCTAAGAAAATGGACCTGTCACGCTATACGCAGTCGGAGCTGGATAAAATAGCGCTCCGCCTCAACCAACGACCGCGAAAAACTTTAGAGTTCCAGACCCCTGCCAGTAAACTGCAAGCAAGTGTTGCATCGACCTATTGAACTCGCAACACAAGCTCAATCTTGCGACTACCAGAACCGATAAACAGCTTGGGCGGAATTTACTCCCCAGACTACGGCATCCGCGCCGACGGAAATTTGGTTTAGGGTTCCGGGAGTGTAATCCCATCCTTGCAGTTGAGGCTCATATCGATAGATTTGGCTTCCAGAGTTAATGCCCCACACCGTGCCGTCAAAACCCACCGCAATCTGGCTCAGATTGCCCGGAATCGGGTTCCAGTTCTGGGCCTGTACGTTGAATTGGTAAATGGATCCTCCCGCGGCCAGTCCCCAGATGCTGCTGCTTGAGCCAACCGCGATTTGGACCAGCGCGCCTGGAATCTGCGTCCATCCCCCGGCGTTGGGATTGTAGGCGAAGATCTGCTGTGCGCTCGTGATCCCCCACACCGTCCCGTCAGCTCCCACAGACAGCTGCTTCAGGCTGCCGGGGATTTGTTCCCAGCCCTGCGCCGCGTTATTAAATCGGTAAATATTCCCGCCGGGATTGATGCCCCAGACATCTCCATTTGCGCCCACCGCGATTTGCGAAAGTTCGCCCGGCACATTCTCCCAGCCCTGAATGCCCGAGTTGTACCGGTAGATGGCCCCCCCAGAATTGATCCCCCAAACGTCTCCACCGAACCCCACCGCGATCTGCGATAACGAGCCGGGGACGTTCTCCCAATTTTGGATCAGCGGATTGTAGTGATAAATAGCAGTGGTGCCGTCTAGTGCCCAGACATTGCCCTCCACGCTTACCGCCACGTGGGTCAACAATGCGCCCGGGACTGGATGCCACGCATTGGTTGGCTGAAGTGGCTGCACAAACTGATAGATGTTGTCCCCACTGTTAATTCCCAACACCGAGCCATTCGCGGCGGCCGAGATCTGCTTCAACGTGCCCGGGATCTGGGTCCAGTTCTGCGCCTGGGTATTGAACGTATATACATTGCCGGAGGAATCCAGTCCCCATACGTTAGCTGCCGATCCCACACTAATCTGCGCCGCGCTGCCTTGAACATACTCCCAGTTCTGAAGCAACGTGTTGAAGTGAAATATTGCACTTGCTCCGTTTACGCCCCAAACGTCGCCGTCGGCCCCTACCGCAATCTGGGAAAGCTCTCCCGGCACCTGCTCAAACGAACGCGTTCCAACGTTATAGCGGTAAACGTCACGTCCGGAGGTGCTACTTCCAGAGCCGAGCCCCCAAACCGCGCCATCGAACCCAACCGCTATCTGGGTGAGAGCTGTGGGAACATACTCCCAGCCTTGCGCCGCCGAAACGTAGTGATAAACACCCCCTCCGCTGTTGATGCCCCAGACGTCGCCGTCCGCGCCCACTGCTATCTGGGAAAGAGTGCCCGCTATCTGGTTCCAGTTCTGCGTGGCCGGATCGAATTGGTAAATCTGCTGCTGCGCATTGATGCCCCATACCGCGGTGCTGGAACCGACTGCAACCTGAACCAGTGCGCCTGGAATCTGCGTCCATCCCCCCGCGCTGGCATCGTACCGGAAGATTTGCTGCCCACTGTTTACCCCCCAGACACTCCCATCCGCGCCCACCGAGATTTGTGCCAATGAACCAGCTATTGCTTTGATGGGATAGGGAACGACGGTGAAGGCGGCTCCGTTGCTGGACTCTACGCCCACCGTGACGACGATGTTGCCAGTGGTGGCCTGGCTCGGCACCTGGATGGAGATCAACGTATTTGACCACGAAACCACATGGGCGGGGGCGCCCCCGACGGTGACGCTGCTGTTGCCCTGGGTCGCGCCGAAGTCGGTTCCGGAGATGGCGATGATTGTCCCCGGGATTCCGGAATTGGGGCTAATAGTGTTGATCTGCGGTGGGGGAGGCTCACCTGTGCCGCTGAGCGGGATCGTCTGGGTTGCGGGACTGCGATTCAAGGCATTGTCGGAAAGAGTAAACGTGGAGCTGAGTGGGCCCAGCGACTGCGGGGAGAAGCTAAAGCTGACGTTGCATAGTGCGCCGAGAGCGAGTGAGATGACGCCATTGCAGTCCGGAACTGTGCCCGGGCCCGCGACCACGGTGAAGTCGAGGGTATCGCTCAGTACCCCAGTGCCCGATAGCGGCTGGTTTCCAATGTTCTCGAATTGCACCGACCTGGGACTATCGCTGCTGGTGCCGTGGATGACAGTGGTGGCGAAGCTGAAAGCCGGAGGTTGCGAGCGCTCGAGGACCTGAATCGGCGAGGGCGCACCCGCCACGCCCAAGTCACCGACATAAACGTTGCCACTTGCGTCCAACGCGACGCTCTGGGGCGAGCCGTAGCCGCTACCCAGAGGCAGCACGGTGGTGTATCCGCCGCTTGCCAGAATCTCGAATATGGTTGTGAAATCGCCATCGGCAATAAAGATGTTTCCGTTTGTGCTAGCCGCTACGCCGAGCAGTGACTTGAAGCCGAAGCTGCTCGCGAGTTGATTCACCTTGGTATAGTCACCCGCAGCCAGAATTTCGTAGACGGCATTCTTGCTGACGTCGGTAATGTAAACATTATCGTTCCCGTCGACGGCCAATCCGCTGGGCCTGCCGAAACTGAAGCCGGTCGCTAATCTGGCGACAGCAGGGTATCGGCCCCCCGCTGAGGGAATAATATACACGGCGCTATCGAGGTCACTCACGTAGAGGTTGCCAGATGCGTCCAGAGCTACGTCACTGGGTTCGCCGAAGACAAAACCGCCGCCGAGGGTGTTCACGGTGGCATACCCACCGGCGGCGAGAATTTCGTAGACCACTCTGTTGGCGTAGTCGCTGACGAAGACATTGCCTGCGCCGTCGACAGCTATCCCGGACGGTTTGCCGAAGGCGAAGCCGCCGCCTAGTGTTTTGACAGTGGTGTATCCGCCGGCGGCTAGCATTTCGTAGACGGCATCCTTACCGAAATCGGCGACGAAGATGTTGCCGCTGCCATCTATGGCTACCCCCGCAGGCTTCCCGAAGCCGCCGCCGGTCAGCGAGGACTGGCTGGCTGGAGTGAATGCGATCGCGGGAGCAGTTCCGGTGCCGTAGAGGCTGGTTGCCGCGACCAGGTTCCCGCTGGCGTCGAGTATCTGCACAGCGCCGCTGCGCTCTCCCGCATAGAGGGGCGCGAAGGTCACGTCAACGGTGCAGGTCGTCGCGGAGGGGTAAGTTTGCGGCTTGCAAAGGGTGGTGCGGGTATCGTTGGCTTGCGCCTGGAAGTCGAGGTTCGGAGCGCCCAGAGTCAGGATCTTGATGCTGCCGATGGTGGTTCCGGCAGCGACATTGTAGGTCAACGTCAGCGAGGTATTGCATGGCGCCGGGGCGGTCGCGCCTGACGGGCAGACGTTTACACTGCCGAAGTTCGTTTGCGCCCGAGCCGTTGGAGCGTTCCACGCCACGCAGATGGCTGCAAAAATAATGACCGGCGCCAGCTTGAACGAAAGAGCCGGCATTGAGCGGCGACGATCGGACAGGGGACTCTTGCGTGATAGCGGGGAACTCAGGACACCACACGATGGCTTCAACACGACACTCATTGATTCTCCTTACACTCGCCGGGTAAGTCGCGCTGGTTGAGTCTCGAGATCCAGCCGGCAGAAGCAGACGAAACAGCCACGTGTTAGACGTCTGCAGTCTTGACTCCCGAATAAGACAGTGGAAGTCCGCGAGGCCAGAGTTGTCAATAACTCTTTGGGGCAAACGTTGTCAGTTTAGGCGTTTCCAGATCGATAACAGGGCAGTTCAGCGATGAAACTCAACTCATTCGCCGCGACCACGGGGCATAGCCGGATGTGGCCCATGAAAGCCCGGCATGGCGATCACGCTGAGTATTTGAAGAGGGACCGACGAATTCAAGTCTTAGATGGTGGAGAAGTTGGGTGATCTCGTTGAGTTGGGTGCGGTGGTGAACGAGCCAAACAATTAGCAAGGCCGGCTCCGCGGAGTCGGCCTTTGGGGGTCATGCAGGGGGACTCGTCAGTCAGCAAAACCTTGCAGACTAACGGTAGATGGTGCCGCGCCGCTCGGGATGATCGTGAGGATGTCATTATGTTTGCCAACGTCAACCGGATCGAACTCGATGGGCAAGGTGCACCTTTGGCCCGCTACGATTCCTACCAGGCAGGTGTTTTGCTGATGCTCGGTGGTCAAGACCTTGTAGCTGGGCCCGTTGCTCTGAGCGGTGAAAGTGACTCGGCCGGGCAGGCCGACGTTGGTAATGGTGAGCAAGATAACTTCGCTTGTGCCCAAGGGGATGGTGCCGAATTGGAGCGGGACCTCCAATTCACTTCCGATGCCGGTGGCGAGGCCGTCAAGCGCGACGGTTGGATTGGTCGATCCATTCGATTGCAGAGCTAAAATGTCGTTGTGAGTGCCGACCACGTACGGGATGAACTCCACTTGTAGGGTGCAGCTGTTGCCCGCTGTCACACCCGCCCCGCAGGTGCTCCCCGTGATTTTGTAGCTGGGGCCGTTGATCAGCGGCGTTAGGGTGAACGATGTCTGCACCGATATTCGTGACGGTCAGGGGGAGCGTGCTGGTGCTGCCGAAGGGGATGGTGCCAAAGTCTAGCGGGTTCGGGGAGAACTGCGCCGCTATGAGTTGAGCTCCATAGCCTGAAATCAACGTCGAAGTGATCACTTTCCCGCTGCCGTCGGTGATGTTCAACGGAGCCATTCCTTGTGCCCCCGGCCATTGGTGTGAAGGTCACGTTCACTGTGCAGGTTGCGGCCGCCGTAAATGCGCCGGTGCAGGTGCTTCCGCTCGGCCCGGGTGAAGTCGAGGTTTGGCGCAGCCGCCGGTGAGCACCTTTGGTCGTGCCGAGCGTAATGATCGGCATTCACGTTGTAGTTGAGCGCCAGCGTTTCGCTGCATGGCGCAGGCGTCGTCTGCCCGGGCGCGCAGACATTAACGCTGCCGAAGTTGACCGAATGCGTCTGCAATTCCACCGCAATGTAATTAGACCTGCCCGACTTGGACGGTGACGAAAAAATCCCCTTTGCCGTCCAGGGCAACTCCATTGGAAAGAGCGAAATCGTTGGAACCGCCGGTCATTAGGGTCGTCGGCGGCCCATAGCCGGTCGCAGTCGGATGCAATTCCAATACTTGCAGAGGGGGAATGTTGGGAAAATATCCGTCGAGAAACACGTCCCCAGCGCCGTCCGCGGCGACTCCGAGGGACTGAAACAAGCGGCCGGCCAGCACGGGCGTCTGCGGCCCGAAGCCTGTCCCGGTCCGCGGCAATTCCACAACAGGCGAAGTGGAATCGTTAGCGATGATGAATACGTCCCCAGCGCCGTCCACAGCGACTCCGGACGGGCCCAATACATCGCCGCTCGGCAATGTGACCTGCGACCCGTAGCCGGTTGTCGTCCTTGGCAACTCCAGCACCCGGTTATTGCCATTGTCGGCGATAAAGACATTCCCAGCTCCGTCCACGGCAATTCCCTCGGGGCTAGCCAGACCGCTGGCTGGCAGGGTTGTCTGCGGCCCGTAGCCCGTCTCTGTCTTCGGCAATTCCAGCACGCGGTTATTGAAAAGGTCGGCGACGAACACGTCGCCTGCGCTGTCCACGGCAACCCCTGCGGGGTAAATCGAGCCGCTGGTCGGCAGGAACGTCTGCGGTCCGTAGGTGGTCCCTGTCCACGGCAATTCCGCCACGCCGTTATCGTAAAGGCCGCCGATGAACACATTGCCTGAGCTGTCCACGGCAACTCCATGGGGGATATTTAGGCCGCTGAACGGCAGGGTGGTCTGCGTGCCGGCGAAGGTCACGCTCTGCGCCTGTGCTGCTGTTGGGACAACGCAAAACAGGAGGCCGCCGAGCAGCGCCAGCGGATATTGGAAGAGGGTCTTTGGGGAGGAAAACCGGGGCAGGAACGGCAGTTTCATACTGCCACCTCTTTTAGCGCCGAAATACTCGCTTCGGCGCATAGAGTAAATTCGCCTAGTCGAGTGTTGTCAAAGACTGTTGGAGCTGTCCGAACTGTGGATTTCTCGTCCTTGCTCAGGATGACAAACTTCCCGGATTATCGGGATAATAAACTCCCGAGAGCGAAACCTGGCAACGAGCCCAGTGCCTTTAAGGTCTTTGTCGACTGTCTGGAAAGCGCCGCTGGTTAAATGGAAAATCCGCCGATGGTACAAAACTCACCCCCAGATGTTGCGCGAAGAGAAGCCATCAAAGCACATTGGGAGCTGGTTCTTCGCAGGGTAATATGAGTTGTAATCCTTAAACCAACTGATTGGGGAATTCGTGCCGTTAGAATTGGAAAGTACTCACCTTGGGGGTGACGTTGTTGTGATTGTGCCGAAAGTCCTCGGCGATGATCGCGGGTTTTTTATGGAAACCTATCGCGCTGATAACTTCAGAGATATGGGGCTACCCACCGAATGGGTGCAAGACAATCATTCCCGATCGGCAAAGGGAGTGCTGCGCGGTCTTCACTTTCAGTGGAACCCTCCGATGGGTAAGCTCATGCGGGTAACCAATGGCGTGGCGTTTCTGGTCGCGGTGGATATTCGGAAGGGATCGCCAATGCTGGGACAGTGGTTTGGATTGGAGGCTTCAGCGGAGAATAAGAAGCAAGTCTGGGCCCCCTACGGCTTCGCACGTGGTTTTTGCGCGATCACCGATGGCTGCGAAGTGCAATACAAGTGCACGGGTATTTACAATTCCAAGGGAGAATCCGGTATATATTACGCGGACCCCGCACTCAACATTGATTGGCCGATTCGCGACGTCCATCCCTCCGAGAAAGATAAGAACGCTCAGACTCTGTCGCAGTGGCTGGCGTCGCCTCTCTCGGACAACATTGTGTATACATCCACTATCTCAACCGACTAGAAAAGTAGAAATAATTTGCGAATTCTGATTGCTGGTGGCGCGGGCTATATAGGTAGCGCGCTCATTCCGAAATTGCTCGAACGGGGATACGATGTCGACGTTTGCGACCTCTTCTGGTTTGGCAATTTTCTCGATCCCAAAGTTGGCATTCTAAACCGAGACATTCTTGATATTCAGACCTCGGATCTAAAGGGTTACGATCAGGTAATCTTTCTCGCTGGCCTTTCCAACGATCCGATGGCGGACTTTTCCCCTAGCAAGAATTTCATATTCAACGCCGCAGCTCCAGCTCACCTGGCCTATACCGCTAAGAAGGCAAGCGTCTCCCGCTTTATCTACGCTAGTTCTTGCTCAGTTTATGGCTACACCGAGAACGAATTGTACGATGAGGACCGTCCGGTCAGTTCCTCCTACCCCTACGGCATCTCGAAACTTCAAGGTGAGAGAGCCGTACTTCAGATGCAGGATGAAAACTTTTCGGTCATTGCGCTGCGCAAGGGAACCGTCTCTGGATATAGCCCTCGTATGCGCTTGGATCTGCTGGTGAATACCATGTTCAAGACTGCTATGAAGGAGGGCGTCATTCGCGTAAGCAATCCTGCGATCTGGCGGCCATATCTCGCCATTGAGGACGCCACGATGGCCTATACGCGCTCCGTTGAAGCGAACGCAGGGCTATCGGGGATCTTCAATATAGCCTCAGGGAACGCAACGCTGGGTGAGATTGCAGACACGGTTCAGGCCACTTTACGTGAGGAACTTGACGAGAAGATACGGCTCGAAATCAATCACATTAGCGACGTACGCAACTACAAAGTGTCGATTGATCGCGCCGAGAACACTCTAAGCTTCCATCCGGCTTACAACGTAAGTTCAATTGTCCGAAGCTTGATTGCGAACAAACCCAAATTCAGCGATTGGGACAACCCGCAGTATTACAACATCCAGGTGTTCAAGGAGCGCGAGTCCGCCACCGAGCTGGAGTCGTCGAAGGGCCGAGGAAAATAACGATCATGAAGATTGCCGTGCTGGGGGCAAACGGACAGCTGGGCAGTGACGTTTGCGTAGCTTTTAAAAAACATGGCGACTCGGTCGTGGGACTCACACATGCGGATATCGAGATATCTTCAAGGCCTTCCGTGGATTCCGTTCTAGATGGTATCGAACCGGATTTAGTGGTCAATACGGTAGCCATGCACCATGTGGAAAAGTGCGAAGCCAATCCGTTGGGCTCCTTTACCGTTAATGGGATCGGAGCCCGAAATGTTGCTCAATGGACCTGCGAACACGGTGCCGTTCTCGCTTATATCAGTACAGACTACGTCTTCGGCGGGGATCGGCATTCCCCTTACCTGGAAACGGATTTGCCCACACCGCTAAATGTATACGGCATTACCAAGCTGGCCGGTGAGCAGTTCTCCGCTAACGGCAACCCGAAGCACTTTGTCTTGCGGGTCTCAGGGATATACGGCCTGCAGCCATGCAGAGCCAAGGGAGGTGCAAACTTCGTCGAACAAATGCTCAAGCTTGCGCGTGAACGCGAGGAGCTGCGGGTAGTCGATGACGAATACGTCTCTCCAACGCCGACCGCTCAGATAGCAGACCAGTTGGTGAAACTGAGCAGGACAGATGCTTATGGCCTCTACCATGCCACGACGGAAGGTAGTTGCTCCTGGTATGAGTTCGCGGCGGAGATCTTTGCTCTTTCGGGGATCAAAATAAGGCTTGAAAGGGCCCGTCCCGGTGAGTTCCCAGCCAAAGTTCCGCGGCCTAAATACTCCGTGTTGGAAAACGCAGGACTAAAGGCAAGGTCGCTGAACGTCTTCACCGACTGGCGTCAGGGACTGCGGGGCTATCTGGCGGCTCGCAAAAGCTCTTAATCTTCCTTGATCGCTCCATCCAACTAACGCACTAGCTGCTAAGTATTTGAATTGGTCTGCTCTACATCAGGGGGCGGCATACATCGTGTGATAACGTAGGCGATAACGTAGGCTATTTTTCGCACATTTGATTTGAGTTTTGGCGGTTGGAGATAACGTAGGCTATTTTTCGCACATTTGATTTGAGTTTTGGCGGTGGGAGGTTGGTACAAGCAAGAGGAGCGAGGCCTCTGGGGAGACTTGTGATGGAGCCAACCATGTGGGGCAGTGGAGTGGAAGCCGGCGGCGGGACGCCGCTGGGCGGAGTGGTGCGGATCGACGATGGGCGTATTCAGGCGCATCTGGATGAGGTGGTCCGTTCGACCGTGGAAGAGGCGTTGAACGCGCTGCTGGATGCGGAGGCCGATCATCTGTGCGGGGCGCGGAAGTACGAGCGCACCGAGGGCCGCAAGGACACACGGGCGGGGAGTTATACGCGGCAGCTTCACACCAAGGCCGGCGAGGTGAGCCTGCAGGTGCCGAAGCTGCGCAGCCTGCCCTTCGAGACGGCGATCATCGAGCGCTACCGGCGGCGCGAGTCGTCGGTGGAAGAGGCGCTGATCGAGATGTACCTGGCCGGCGTGAGTGTGCGGCGGGTCGAAGACATCACCCAGGCGCTTGTGGGGCACGCGGGTCTAGCGCCTCGACGGTCAGCGATCTGAACCAGAAGATCTACGGCAAGATCGAGGAGTGGCGTCAGCAGCCGCTGGTGGGCGAGTTTCCGTATGTGTTCCTCGATGGTCTGTGGCTGAAGAGATCGTGGGGCGGCGAGGTGAAGAACGTGTCCGTTCTGGTGGCGATCGGAGTCTCGCAGACCGGCTATCGCGAGGTCCTCGCGGTGAGCGAAGGCGCGAAGGAAGACAAGGCGAGCTGGACGAACTTCTTGCGCGAGATGAAGCAGCGCGGCTTGAAAGGCGTCCAGTTGTTCGTCTCCGACAAGTGCCTCGGCCTGGTCGAGAACCTGGCCGATTTCTATCCGGAGGCGAAGTGGCAGCGCTGCGTGGTTCACTTCTACCGCAACGTGTGGACGGCCGTGCCCACAGGCAAGGTGAAGGAAGTGGCGGCGATGCTGAAGGCGATCCACGCGCAGGAAGACCGGCAGGCCGCTAAGGAAAAAGCCCGCCAGATCGTGGACAAGCTGCGGGCGATGAAGCTGGCCAAGGCCGCCGAGATCGTCGAGAACGGCATCGACGAGACGCTGAGTTATTACGCGCTGCCGCCGGAGCACTGGCGATGCCTGAGAACCAACAACCCGCTGGAGCGGCTGATGCGCGAGATCCGGCGACGAACCCGGGTGGTGGGCGCGTTTCCTGATGGCAAGTCGGCGCTGATGCTGGTCGCGGCCCGGCTACGACACGTCGCCGGAACTCGCTGGGGAACCAAACGCTATCTGCAGATGAACCGGCTCGGCCGAAGTCGTCGCCATCGCCTGACCGCTTGCCTTGGCCCCATGGGCCAAGGCAAATCAACCTCAACCCAACAACCTTCCTCAGTCCCAACTAAGATCGAAAGTGCGAAAAACTCTGGACACTACCCATCGTGTCATCCGGTCACTATCAGATTGCCATCATAGGCGCTGGAATTGTTGGTTTGGCGACGGCCCTGGAGCTAAGCCGCTCACACCCTGGTTCGTCACTTCTCGTCCTCGAAAAAGAGGACCGCGTGGCCGCTCATCAAACCGGCCACAACAGCGGCGTAATCCACTCAGGGATCTACTACAAGCCGGGCTCGGACAAAGCGCGCATGTGCGTGCAAGGGTCGTCGGAGATGGTGCAGTTTTGCCGCGAGCACAATTTGCCCCACGATATCTGCGGCAAGCTTATCGTCGCAACAAGTGCGAACGAGCTGGCCGGCCTGGAGGAACTCTATCGCCGCGGAGTGGCCAACGGGGTCCCGGGAGTTCGAAAGCTGAGCGGCCAAGAGATTCGGGAAATCGAACCTCACGCCGTCGGGCTTGAGGGAATATTGGTGCCGGGCGCCGGAATCACCGACTACAGTCTTGTCTGTAAAAAGATGGCTGAGATCATCGCCAGCCGCGGCACGCTAAAGCTGAGTTCGCGTGTTGCCGGAATCAAGCGTGAGGGCGGCAAGACAGTCATCGAGACATCTTCGGGGACATACACCGCCGACTATGTAATCAATTGCGCTGGCCTTCAGAGCGATATCGTCAGCAGGATGGCGGGAGCAGACCTGGACTTGAGAATTGTTCCCTTTCGAGGCGAGTATTACGAGATTGCTCCAGAACGGGCTTCTCTGGTACGTAGCCTCATATATCCGGTTCCCGATCCGCGTTTTCCCTTTCTCGGGGTCCACTTTACCCGCAAGATCCATGGCGGCGTGGAGGCAGGTCCGAATGCAGTGCTGGCGTTTAAGCGTGAGGGTTATCGACGCACTTCGCTCAGTATTTCCGACAGCCTCGATATCGCAACGTTTGGCGGCTTTTGGATCATGGCCGGCAAAATGTGGAAGAGCGCGCTGGGAGAGTATTACCGCTCCTGGAGTAAGGGCGCTTTCCTGAGAGCGTTGCAGAAGCTTTTGCCCGAACTAAGAGCCGAAGATCTCAAGCCGGGCGGTTCAGGGGTGCGGGCGCAAGCTATTGAGAAAACCGGCCGGCTGGTCAACGATTTCAGATTCGCGCAAACAGAGGGTATGTTGCATGTTTGCAATGTGCCCTCGCCCGCAGCCACGGCGTCGCTCGTCATAGGCAGAGAGATCGTCCGAAGAGTAGAGCGAGCGCTCCCCGCCTTGGTACGCTGAGTTGTGTCCGCAAGAATGGCGGCGCTTCGATGGTTCGAGGATCCCTAAGCCAGGTAATCTTCGCCCCAGTCAAGGCTACCTTTGAAAGGCTCGGTCGCACCAATCTCGAGTCCTATGATTATTACCTTCGTGATAGGTGAATCTAAGATTGCTACTTTCAAAGACAACGTCTTCCTCTAGATTTAAGTGAGTATTTTAACCACTGCAGCTTCCAGGGATCGGCTTAGGAAGGAGTACCCAGACTGCCCGATAGTTCGCAGGAGTTGACGCAGCGCTAATCGACTCATGACCTGAGCTGTTTGGTTAATCTTGCTGTCGGGAAAAAGATCCAGCGCCGGGGGGCCTGACTCTTATATATTGCTTTTCTGGTTCGCGGCAGAACTCTGGCTTGCTGCCGATCACTCGCCGACGCGAATCCATCTCTTTTTACTCATCTTGCCCGGATCCAGTATCTTCACACCGTGCATGCTTGGAACAGACGATTCCAGTTCCGATGAATTTTGGTAGATACTCCATAGTTCCCGGTTAATTAATTTTCGGAAGCTTCCTAGAAAGATATCGGAAATGACTTATCACTGTCACCGCGGTCTGGCAAAATCCACCGGTGCATAAACAACACCGGTCTTAGGAACCACAAGCTTGTCGCCTGGGTGAATAAGACCGGCGCCGGGCACGAGAACGCTCCCAGAGAGTCTAGTACCGTGACCGCGTAAAAGAGTAATGTAATTTCCGACGCGCCTGTTTTCTGGTGAATTTCCACTGGATTGTGATGCGGTCGCGATTGTTGCGCCGATTCCAGGCTTTGGCGTGTCGGCGCAGGGTAGCAATGTCCCCGATCCGGCGTTTGCCGAGGCACTGGCGGCTGAAGAGGCTGATCGCAATCTCCGCCTGATTCAGCCAGCTTCCATGCCTGGGCGTGTAATGAACGGTGAACCGTTGCCAGAGCCATCCTCCCGCCGCTTCGCCGAATCGGCCTACCAGCGCTTTGCGGGAGTGGGTGCTCAAGTTGTCCAGAATCAGATGGATGGTTTCAGCAGCGGGGTACTGTTCGGCGATCTCCAGGATAAAATCGGCAAATTCAGGCGACGAGCGCGTGGGTGTCACTTTGGTGAAATGAACCCCCGCCCTGGGCTCGATGGCGCAGAACACGTTGGCCGTTCCGCAGCGCTTGTACTCATAATCTCGCCGCGTAACCCGCCCCGGCTGCATGGGAATCGGGGGCCGGGCATCCTCATGCAACACCACCGGTTTCTCGTCAACGCAGACCACTGGTTCGCGCTCGGACAGAGGCTTTTCGTAGATCTTGAGCACGTCCTCCATACGGCCGATGTACTCCTGGTCCAACTTCGCCACGCACCACATTTTTTTCCCGCCACGGTTTCAGGTCGTGGCTTTCCAGCAACACCCGAATGGTTTCTCGCCCCACGCGCGGAACCAGTCTGCGCCGAATCGCTTCTTCGGTTAGCAACCGCACCGTCCAGCGCACCCGCCCTTCCGGCGGCGGCGAGCAGGCTACGGCAATAATCTGCTGGCTCTGGCGCTGGTCCAGCGCCGGAGTTTTGCCCGGACGTGCAGCGTCGAACAACGCCCGCTCCAGCCCTCCTCGTTCATAGCGCTTCCCGATCTGCCAGACGGCCTTGGCCGAGAGGCCCAAATTGCCGCCCACTGCGGGCGTGGATTGCCCCTGATCCATCTGCCGCAAGGCCAGGGCGCGCAACACCGTGCGCACCGACTGCAAACCACCGCTCAACAACTCATCCAACCGCTGACGATCCCGTGCCGAAAGCTTGATCTTAAGTCGTATGCCTCTGCCCATGCCTCATCTATACGGCTCTGCTGGTCACGCTACAAGTACCAATGCTGATTACCTATGCATGCGGTCGTTATACTAGGGCGTGTTCACACTAATGACATCTATGTCGGGTAGAGTAGTTTTGAATGGAACTGACGCGACAGCAGTACGACAAGATCAAGGACAGTTTGCCTGTGCAGCGCGGGAATGTGCGTCTGAGCAATCTGGAGGTGCTCAACGCCATCCTGTATGTGGCCGAGCAGGGCTGCAAATGGCGTGGCCTTCCGGGCCGGTTCGGCAACTGGCACACCATTTATGTGCGGATGAATCGCTGGGCCAAGAACGGCGTTCTCGACCGGGTCTTCGAGAAGCTGCAACTGGAGCAAATTGTGCGCATCAAGATCGAGGCCTTGGCGCTCGATTCGACTTCGGTGAAGGTGCACCCGGACGGCACCGGGGCGTTAAAAAAAACGGACCGCAGGCGATCGGCAAATCGCGGGGCGGATGGAACACCAAGATTCATATGGTTGCCGCGAATGCTCGAACGGCCATAATTTTCGCCCTTTCGCCGGGCAACGCGCACGACGCGCCGGAGGGACGGGCGCTGCTCGCGGAACTGGGGCCGATGCCGGAAAAGCTCTGCCTGTTGATGGATCGCGCCTACGAAGGCGACGAAACCCGCCAACTGGTGCTCGACCTGGGCATGATCCCGGTGGTGCCGCCGAAGTCCAACCGGATCGAGCCGTGGGAATACGATCGCGCCTTGTACAAGAAACGCAACGAGATCGAGCGGCTCTTCCGCAGACTGAAGGGCTTCCGCCGCATCTTCTCGCGATTCGAGAAACTCGACGTCGTCTTCGTCGCCTTTCTCTACTTCGCGCTTATCGTCGAAGCACTAAGATTAGTGTGAACACGCCCTAGTTT
>CAWGZE010000043.1:0-95179 GCA_963826855.1 uncultured Acidobacteriaceae bacterium | reverse complement strand
CGGTAACACGGGTTCGAATCCCGTCGGGGACGCCAATCAGAATCAGGCACTTAGACATAATTCCCCACTAGCAAGCTTTCCCTCTGGGAACGCTACGGTCACGATAGAACGCGAACTTCCCTCATTTTGGGCGGTTCTCTGGTTCTTCTTTCGTCTCTGCGTAAGGCCCGTCTAACAGCTTCACTGCATCGAGAGGAAGGCCGGGCTGCGGTGCTGACACCTTGCCGCCATGCGCAAATCCTTGTGGCAGCGCAACCGTGTAGAGTCCGCGCCCTTCATTCCGCATCCAACTGGCCGCTGTGTGCCGCAGGTCGTGGAAGCGGAAGTCTGAGATGTTCACGGAGCGGCGAGTCCGTAGAAACGCCAGAGACACGTTCTCCGACGTCATTGGCTCACTTTTGAAACAAGGTCTGTTTGCTTCGTGCTGCCGTGTGGGACGGTTGCAAGGACATGCTGTGCCATTGTGTTCAGATAAACAATCCGCCCTTCGCCCTTTTTCGTCTGTGGGAACATGATTCGCCCGCCCCCGAAGTAGATGTCCAACCAGCGCAGCCCCAGGATTTCGCCGCGCCTCATCCCAGTAGCGACAGCAACGCCCGCAATCGAGCGAAGCCATTCCGGAAGGCTCCCAAAGCAGGCCTCAACTCGGTGAGCTGCAAATAGCGGACACGGCCGGCAGCGACGCGAGGCGGCTTGATGCCATGTGCAGGGTTAGTTGGAATTAACTCCTATTCAAGAGCCAGGCCCAAAATGTGTTTCAAGATGTTTAGCTCTGTTCGTGCCGATGTCCGAGGTTCGCCGCGTGATAGCGGAGGACACTCGCTCCCGGCTGGACGAGCAGAAATGAACGGGCCTTTCCCGCGCATCTGGGAGGTGCTCAAGGGTGAAGGGATGGCGTTGCAGAACCTTAGCAGTGTGACAGGCACGGTCACGAACTCCGCTGAATTTCTGGCACCCCTTCCGTCCGAAATCGTGAAATTGCCTTATGATTTCGGTAAATCCTATCAACGGTGGAAAAGATAGGTGGATGGGGCAGCGGACGGCGATGGAGGGGCAAGGACACCACAACGGACTTTCGTTCCTGGGACATTCGAAAGACGGCGCGTGAGGGCTGGCTCGAACTGGGCAGGTATTTCATCTCCAAGTGGTACGTTCGCGGAGAAGTGCAGTCCTCGATTGAAGCCTAGTCAGAGTCAGACCACATTCTAGTTGCCTACCGACACCAGCACAATGGCGAGCCTTGGGAATCGCTGAAATATCCAATTGCTTCGGAGCGCACTCGTTGTTATTTTGGCGGAACGCGAACTTGGTTTCTCTGCCCTAGACCGGGATGAGGACGGCGGGTCGCAGTCCCCTATTCGGGAAGACTCTTCCTCTTTAGGCACTTCCGTCAGCTTTCCTATGACAGCCAGCGGGAGTCGCCTTTGTTTCGAGCGTTGAGCCGGATCCAGGATGCTTCTATAAGGCTAGGCAGAATGGGCGTTGGCAGCGGACGGAGTGCCTCCCAGACCCAGAGGAATGCACATGAAGACCTATAAGGGCTTGGCTCGCGAATTTCGATGGCTTGAGCGGACATGAACCTGTGTGGGCTTGCCCGGTTCGGTTGCTCAGTCTTGTGAGGCGGCCTGACGGGTGATTCCCGGCCCTAATTCGGCTGCGGCGACACGTGTGTTTGTGAATTATAGGAACGTTCCGCGGACGCGCGAGCGTCAGTTGGGATAACTTTGCAGGACCTTAGCAATGTGACAGGCAACGCCGTAAAACAGAAATCGCTGCGTAAACAGTACGCGCGTGCATCGGCTGCTCGTGGCGAAGCCAACGAAGGTAATTTCGTTTCAGCACTCGCCGACCACATTCCACAACCTTTATCGCTAGGCTTTTGTGAATACCCCGTGTGAAACGAGACCGCTTTCAAATCTTTCGATCTGACCTGCCCGTGCAAGGTTTGTGGCTATAAATCCCACTTAATGAACGTCAACACATCGACGGCATAAATATCCGCTGCCCGAGGTGCAAAGGCGAGTTTCAATACCCCTGAAACGAATATTCCAACAGATACGCGCGGGCGCGCGCGCGTCAGTTGGGATTGGGTGGGACGAGTAAGGCGAACCGTTCCTGGTGCGCGGAGCACGATACGAGCGCGTGAGTTTATCGATATGTTTACAGGAACCCGAGGTTCCGCACCGAGAAGTTGGAGAGAGACGGAAAGATAGCCGGAAGGCTCCCCGGAGAGGCTCCGAACCAGGAAGCGAGGGTGGCTCCGTATTGCTGGGAAGATATCGTCGGTATCCAGCGTCCATTGACCCCTGAATCATTCTCTCCGCCCAGGGCCAGGGTCGGAAATGCTCCGTAAATTCGACCGCCGTTTACCGCTCCGCCCATGACAATGTGATGACCGCCCCAGGCATGGTCGGAGCCGGTATTGGAGTTGGGCTGCATCGCCCGGCTGAAATCTGACATGGTAAAGGTGGTGATCTCGTCAGAGAGACTGAGCTCTTGGGTCGCTTTGAAAAACGCGCCCATCGCTGGGCCAAGTTGAGCGAGCAGGCCGCTCTGGATATCCAGTTGGTTGGCATGGGTGTCGAAGTTGCCCAGCCCGGCGAAGAAAATCTGCCGGGTCACTCCCAACGTCTCCCGCACCTGAATAATTTGGGCGATCTGCTGCAGCTGCGCAGCCAGTAAGTTATTTGACGGGAACACCGTACTCAGCGGCGCGACCCCCTGCATGGCGGAGGACAGAATATTCATGTACTCATAGGAATCTACCGCGATTCCATTCGCGGCCTGCACCAGCGAAACTCCCCCGTTAAGGGTCAACAGTCGCTGCGCGGTCGCGGTGCGACTCGTACAGGCGGGACCTTCCCAGCACTCGCCGCCCGCCAGGTTGCCAGGGTCGACGGAAACCGGCGAGCCCACGCCATTGCAGAACACAGTATCGCCGTCCATCGAAGCGACCATCGGAATCTTCGCGCTGGAGTTGTAACTCGATGCCATCGAGTCGGCCATCCGCCCGGCCCACCCCGTGGCGGTCACCGCGCTCGCCGACGCATTCTGCCACTCCAGCTGCTGATCGGGGTGCGAAAACAAGTTGACCGGCGTCGCATATGTTCCCGCCTGGTACTGGGCCCGCGTTAGCGGTCGCAACAACGTTCCGACATTGGCAACCAAGGCGACATTCCCCCCATTGAAGAGGTTCTGGATATTTTGCAAACTCGGGTGCAGCCCATAATTGCCATCCGCCGATGACCCCAGGGTCAACAGACTGGATTCAGGAATTGCCAGCGGCCCCCGGATCTTGGAGTATTCTGAATAGCCGTTGCTGCCGTTGGCAGCGGTGTTGAACGGCACAAGGGTGTTGTTGGAATCGTTGCCCCCATACATGAAGATGCATACGAGCGCCTTATAACCTGGCGACGACGAGGCCAGCGCATTGAGATCTCCGAAAGGACGAAGACCAACTGCGTTGCCAGCTGCGGCCAGCGATGCATAGCGAATAAAACTCCGACGGCTGAAGCTCACTTCATACTCCTTTTCTGGTGCTGATAACTCGTTAGTAGTTTGCGCGCGCTTCTCGTCGCGGACATCTTTCCAGTCCGCGAATCTATCTGGCGCGGTGTTAGTGCAAGACCAGATACTTCGACGAAGTAATCACAAGGTATATGGCCAGTCTTACCTTCTGTTCGTTGTAGACTTCCGGCGCCGATCTGATCTCCTCGGTAATCGCTGCAGTCGAGTTTGGCCCCATCATCCCGCAAGTGAATAGGTTGTCCAACGCCTTCACCAGCCCCGACGATCCCTGTGAGCTAAGAATCCTACCCAAGGGGCTGGTCGTGCTCAAATCGACATTGAAGCCCGCGATGTTATTCCAGACCAGCGAGTTCGCCAGAGTCAGGCGATCGACGACGCTGCCTGTGTTTTCAAGTCCAAACTCTGGCCCAGGTAAGTTAGTCCCAGGGACTACATAACTTGCTGGAAAGAAGTTGAATACGGAAGGAGACTCGAATGGTCTCTCGCCGAGACCACCACTGCTGACCGACACGTACCAGTAGTAGTCATGGGGGTCGACATTGACGTAACCGAGGGCGCGCATCACCCCCGTCATATAGAGGATCGGCTCGCGCAGATGTCCGTCACTCGCCTGTTGAACTGTGTCGCCGGCCCGCGCCTCGGGATCGGTGAAGATCGCAGTTAACACCGCCTTCATATCACCACGCACGCCGCTGCCGTCGTTGATAAAGACCGCCGCCACGCGCGACACATAGTCAGGGCTGGGATTGCTCTTAACCAGGTGCTGGATCAATTGCTTGCAAACGAAGGGCGGCAGATTGTGGTGCTCGAACACATTCGTCAACGCCCCGGACAGGTCATCTTCGGCGCTCTGGCCCGCAGGTAGCGTCGTCCCGTTGAGCAGCGTCTTGGAATTTTCATCGTGCTCCGACTCAATGGCAACCATCTGGTGATAAAAGTTGTTCATGCCACTTAGAGTGTTGGGGGTAGAACCGTTCGGGTTGGCTGAAGTCCAACCGGTGAACGCCCGGGCGAAAGCCTGTACCTGTGCTTCGGTATAGGTCGGTATCGGATTGCCATTAGCGTCCAGCTTCAGCGTCCCGTCCTGATTAATCAGATCGAGACCCAGATTGAACAATTGCATATTCTCCCGGGCAAAGTTCTCGTTGGCGATCAAACTCCCGGTTGGCTTGGCGCTGTTAAACATATTGAGATAAACGCCCATCGCCGGCGAAAGGGTCACGTCCCTCATGATCGTGTACCAGTTGCCGAACGCATCGGTGGCCAGCAGGTTCGCGTAATATTGCATTTCGTAGCCTTCGTCCACGTCAGAGGAGGCCACGAACATCTCGCTCAACGCGAAAGCGACCCGCTGCCGCAATTGGTCGTCTCCAGTGAGCACCGTCTTCCACCACTCCGATTCGTTGAAATCCTCTGCGTTGCCGCCATAGGACGGAAGAGTCGTAGGGATGACCGGCAATACGGTCTGCGGAGCGACGAACTGCTCAGCCAGCCACGCGGTAACACCTTCTTGCTGCACGTGCTGGATCAGGGCGGTCGTTGGTCCAAAGGTCGTCTGGTTGAGCAACCGGGCCGCTGTCGTGACACTGACCGGCGCGGAGGCCGTGGAAGGGTAGGCGCCAGCCGCACCGCATACAAAGATTAGCGCTACTAGAATGCTTGGCACCGCGGATGACATCCATCGATTGGTATAGCTCTGCATAACGACTCCAGGGCACTCACTTACCGAAACACGACACCAGACTCGAAAGTGAAGCACTTTCGCCCGGTATCGTCCTTTTTCGGCAGCGACGCTACACGCAGTTTAATGAAACGAACTTTACACACTACCCATGCAGACGAGCCGCATAGGCACACTCAATATTGAAAGCAAGCGCTCGAACCACTTAGAACAAGGTCAGCGCGTTAAGCTCAAAGGGGACATTTCAACCCTGGTTCCTCTTTGAGGCACCTTACTATGTAGTTTTGGCAGATTGACAGGACGACCGATGCGCCTTCTTATTTGCGCTGATCACCGAAGCGACCGCTACCGGCTGAACGGGAGGTTCTCTCCCTTCCTCTTAGCAGCAGGCAGAGGCATCGTTTTAAGAGTCCTATTGGACGAAGACGGTTAAGTTGATCTGAGACTACATGCCAGCTAGCATTCGTACAATACTTATTTGGCAGTAGAGAAGAGCATTTTCAAACTTTAGTGCGGCTCAGCGCGGACTGAAGTAATCTCTTCCCTATCTTCGTGAATTTTTGTTTTTCGCTGAGCATTTTTTTCCCGGCAGCCCTGCTCTTTCATCCCGAGTCTTGATCCAAGAAAGCCAACCGATCGCAGTGACATCCGGCTGAAATTCAGTTGGCATGAAATAACATCTGGCAAGTTCCGAAAATTGGGATGTGGTCATGATCCACTTCTTACAAACGCGCATGAAGCGACAAGCTTTCAAGGCTTCGATCTAACCTGCACGTGCAAGGTCTGTGGGTACAAATCCCGCCAAATGAACTTCAACACAGCGACGGGAAAAATTCGCGCTGCCCGATGTGCGAAGGTGAATTTCAATATGCGCCGATGGACACCAGACTCCGCCCTCTCCGTTCGCCTGAATCGAATATCGCGAGAAATACGCGCGTGGGCGCGCGAGCGTCGGTTGGGACTGGGTAGGAGGGGCCAGGCAAAACCGTGGTGCATGGTCAGAGATACGCGCAGCCGAGGGGTTCGCATGGAAATGGAGGCGGTGAACAGCATACGCGCGCGTGAGTGGGGATCGTCTCGGTTGGGGTTGAGTGGGCACAGACTGCGTTTCGGGATCAGAAATCTGGCGGCTCTACGGTCACTAAACCGAGGCCAAACGGTCGAAAGGTAAAGACAATCTTGCTTTGCACTCCCCGCATTGTCTCCGGAACCGCCTGAGCGTAGCAGTTAAACGTAACGCTCCTATTGACGTGTCGTCGCAGCCCTCGCACTCTTTTGACATCCTCTCCACCCGCCTCAGAATCGTTTGCGTAGGAGTGCCGGAACGTGTGCCATCCCACCTACCTGTCGCCTTCGCCGCCATGATCGCGGGCCGGAGATAGTCACGAAAGAGCAAGGACGACGAGTCAGGACGATTGCTGCGATTCACAGGCCTGGCAATGACCCAATCATCCATTGGGGATGGCGACTGTCGGCGACACATCAGCAGCTTCTCGGCGAGCTCAGGATCGGCTGAACCTCTCAAAAGCTGGCAGCTCCGATATTTGACAATTCCATGTGTCGCGTCATAAAAGGATCTTGTTGCGGTGAAGGAGTTCACCCTTAACCGCTGTCTTTGCCGATATTGGCGGGCAGATGATGACTCCTGACAGGGAAGCCTGTTGCGGAGTCATGTCCCCGCCCCAGATTCCCCAACAGGCTTGAAGTGAAGGATGGATGCTGGTTCGCGTCGGAGCGCTCATCGCGCCTGGCATGAGCCACCGATGGGTGGCGTTGGGCCCTTGAATGTGCCGCCTTGGGGAGGAGCTATGTCTGAACAAGACCGGAATGGCGCAAGGACGCGAAATCCCGGAGAACTCAACGAACATCAGAAAGCGCGCTTGAGGATTACCTGCCAGTACATCGACAAGTTGCTCGGCGATGTCGAGGTCATCCTCCACGCGACGACATCCAAGTCGCCTTTCCCGCGCTATATCGTCGATCTGAATCCGGCCCAGATCCGCGTCATCGAGGACCATCTCGGTCGGCTTCGGTCGCAGCTGGTCCGCACGATCGCCTGGCAGCATATGAAGCCTGAAGCGCCCGACATTCCGGCGACGCGCGCCGTCCTAACCAACCTTGCCTTCGTCGACATCGCTATTGAGGAATTAAAGCCCCACTACATGAAAGGTTCGGGCCAGGTCCCCGAGGAAGCAATCGCCGAACTCAACGGAGTTGTTTATGAATTGCGTTCTCTGCTGAACGGAATGGAACGCTACCTCAAGCAAGAGCTAAGCGTGGATCTGGAGAAGCGACTTCGCCGGCTCCAGGAGACCGGGCGCGATGTTGCGTTGCTTGGCGCCATCGAGCAGACGGTTACGCGCCATGGATTGGTTGAGTTTCGCCCGCGGGTCACCATGCTTGCCTCGCGCCTCGAGGATGACGGCTTCGAGGTCGCTGTGTTTGGGCGTGTCAGTTCCGGCAAGTCGTCGCTCCTGAACGCGCTTCTCCGCAGCGATGTATTGCCGGTCGGCGTAAATCCGATCACGGCCGTGCCGACGAAATTGCGGTATGGTCCTGACCTCAGGGCGGGCGTGACGTACGGCGACGGTTGCAGCCGGCTGGTCGGCATGGACGAACTGAAACGTCTGGTGACCGAGAAGGGGAATCCAGGCAACCTGCAGAACGTTGTTCGGGCCATCGTCGAGATTCCATCGGTGCGGCTTAGAGAGGGCATTCTGCTGGTAGATACCCCAGGTCTGGGCTCTCTGGCGAAACGAGGGGATGCCGATACCCTGGCTTACCTGCCTTCCTGCGACCTCGGGCTTTTGTTGATCGACGCCGGTTCGACTCTGAATGAGGAAGATATCGGCACATTGCGGCTTTTGTACGAAGCGGGAATCCCAGCTCTGGTTCTGTTGAGCAAAGCCGACTTGCTTGCCGAGGACGACCTGCATCGGGCGGCTTCCTACATCCACGAAAATATTGCGCGCAACTTAGGGCTTGATATTGACATTCAGTCGGTGAGTGCTCTCAAGCAACACTCGGTCACGCTCGATCGGTTCTATGAGCGCGAGCTGCTGCCCCGTTTCGAGCGCGCCCGCTTTTTAAAGGAAGCGTCCATTGCGCGCAAGATCGGCGCGCTGCGCGAAGCGGTTGTCTCCGCGATCGAAGTGAGTCTCGATCGTTTGCAGAGAAGAGATCGCTCCCCTCATGTATCGCCTTCAACCCACCTCGAAGAGATGGAAAGCAGACTTCGTGTGATCACGGGCGAGGTGGGATCGCGGGGGGCGGAACTCCAACGGGCATGTCTCGAGATCGGAGAGAGGCCGCACATGGTGGTGGACTTAGCTGTAGACCGGGCGGTCCTCTTGGCGCGCGACGGCGGCGCAGCTCGTTTCTCTTCGCTCCAACTGGCTGAATGCGTCCACGAAGCCGTCTGGGAGCTGGTGCAACGGCGAATCGAAGGGCTGCGGGAGACCGGACTCGATGCAGTTACGGGTCTGCAACGCACGGCGAAGGAACTCGGTCAACCAGACTCTCCGTCAGGCGAGGACCTCGAGCTCCTCTTGCGGGGCATGCCGCGCTTCGAGCTGGCCGCCCTGCCGCCGGAGATCAATGTCAGCCATTGGAAGTTGTTCGGGGAAAGGATTGTCAGGGCGCGCGTCAAGGCAGGTCTGGCGGACAGTATCGGCCCGCTTCTGAAAGATGAGCTGCACCTCTATGGGATGACCCTCGCGCAGTGGTGCGAGCAAACCGTCGCGAAGCTGGGTGCCCTTACCAATTCTTACGCCGACACTTACCGCGCCCAGCTCCGGCGCATTTGCGGAGACGCTGAAACGATGGGAGATGTGGGGCAACTTCAGGCGGATTTGGAACGCTTGCGTGCCTGGAGTTCGGAGGGTGAGGCTTGCGTGACCGGTACGCGTGGGTAGAAGAGGAGACAGGACTTGCAAAAGTACTTGCTTGTTTCGCTGGGCGGCGCGCTTGGCTCTCTCGCCAGATACTGGATCGGATCGGCCGTCGCCGGCCGCCTGGGTGCCAAATTTCCCTATGGCACCTTCGTCATCAACGTCACGGCCTGTATCATTATTGGGTTCTCGCTTGCGTTCCTTGACAGGCGCAGCGAGCTTAATCCGGCCTGGAGGTTGCTCGTGCCGGTAGGGTTTGTCGGCGCGTACAGTACGTTCTCTGCGTTTGAATGGGAGACATTTTCGACTCTGCAGAGCGGCGCGTTTCTGATCGCTGCTTTGTATGTCGTCCTCAGCGTTGTTCTTGGTTTGGTCGGAGTGTGGTGCGGCGTCCTGGTCGCGAAGGTATTCACATGAGAGCGAACGCGACCATAAATCACGAATTCATCCTGCAACGGACCGAAAGACGGCTTCTGCCCACCGGTTCCCAAAAATGCTCGAGCACGCGGGAACTCTCTGGCTGGCCGAGGCAGGCGCTGCCTTTAAGGGAAAAGACATGCTGACCGCGGGAAAGGCCGTCAAAGTCTCTATTTACCTGAGCGAGGGATCCACGCACCACGGTGTCTCCGCCTACTCGAGCATCCTCGATTTCCTCTTCTTCCGCGGGATCGCCGGGGCAACCGTCCTCAAGGGAGTTGCTGGCTTCGGCGCCGACCACCATATGCATTCTGCGAGCTTCGTGGAGATATCGGACCATCTTCCACTCAAGATTGAGTTCATCGAAACCCGGGAGAAGGTCGACGAGCTGCTGGGCAAGCTCGAGGAGATGGTCGGCTCCGGCATGATCGAGATACAAGAAACAACGATCGCCAAACCGGCCCAGGTGTCAAAGCCGAAGAAGGCGGTGGCTCCTGCGCACGTCAAGATTGAGGGCAAGGCGAAGATGCTTCGCATCTACATCGGCGAGAGCGATCAATGGCAGGACAAGCCGCTGCATGAAGCGCTGGTGCGCGCCATGCGCACCAACGATCTCGCGGGAGTCACGGTATACCGCGGCATCCTCGGCTACGGCGCCCACCGCAGGGTCCACAGAGATAAGCCACTGCATTTATCGCATGACGCCTCGATCATGCTTTCTGTGGTTGACACCGAGGAGAAGCTACGGGCCTTCCTGCCGACAGTGGACAAGATGGTCCAGGAGGGGCTTGCGGTGCTCTCCGACGTAGACATCATCAAATATTCCTCGGGCGTGACAGAGATCGACGGAAGCAGTGAGTGAGCCATGAAAGAACAATTTCAGGGGAGGATGCTCCAGATCCACTTCACAGAAGACGATAAGTGGCAAGGCGAACCACTGTACAAAGCGATCGTTGCCAAGTGCCAGGAATTGAGGCTCGCCGGCGCCACAGTCTATCGCGGTCTCGCTGGCTTCGGAGCCAGCGCCAGAATCTATCACGCCAGAAGTCTCGCGATCTCAAAGAATGCGCCCATTGTGGTCACCGTAATCGACCGGGAAGAGCAAATTCAAAAGCTGATTCCGCATCTGGACACGATGATGGAAGGCGGGCTGGTCGCCAGTTCCATCGTTGAGGTCATTCGCTATTCGCCCCCTGCGGAGAAGCAGTAAGGCGTGTCGGCGCCAACTATGTCCATCGCCGGGCAAGCCGTAGAGCGTCATCCGATTGAGGAATCGCTACGCAAGCTGCTTGCGGTGGAAGGTAAGGATCCCGGCAACAAGAGCCTCCGGGACAAGCTTCTCTTCCTTCAAGAGAAATTGGCCTCGGGCGAATTCCGCCTCGCCGTTCTGGGACAGATGAAGCGCGGGAAGAGTTCATTCATTAACGCCCTCCTGGGAGCGGATGTTTTGCCCACAGGCGTCTTGCCCGTGACGGCAATCATCACAGAAGTCAGATACGCGCCCGCGCCGCGTGCCGTGATCGTCTATGCCACCGGCGATCTGCGAGAGGAGGTGGTCCTAAACACGCTCGCGGATTACATCACCGAGTCGGGTAATCCGGGAAATGAGAAGCAAGTCGCATCGGTGGAGATAGCCTATCCTTCGCCTTTCCTGGAGTGTGGAATCATTCTTATCGATACTCCGGGCATTGGATCGACTCACTTGCATAACACACAGACTACGACGCGGTATCTTGAGCAGGTGGATGCCGGGATTGTCGTCTTTTCTGTCGATCCACCCATCACTGAGGTTGAATCGCAATTCCTAAAAGGCCTGAGAGATGAAGTTCCCAAGCTCTTCTTCATTTTGAATAAGACCGATGTGGCCTCTCCCGAGGAGACACGAGTCATCGCTCAGTTCTTGGAAAGCGAATTGGAACGGCTCGAGTTCGAGTTACCGGAGATCTTTCCGCTGTCGGCACGGCAGGCGCTCCAGGAAAAACGTCAAGGCGATACGGGTCCCGGTTCGAGCGGGTTGGAGAAGTTCGAAAAGAGGTTAGAGGCATTCCTGCTGGAAGAAAAACAGCAGGTGCTGGAGCGTTCAGTTGCTATGGATGCTCTGCAGATCGCGCGAACACTTCGATTCGCGGCGTCAGTTGGCATCCGCGCAGAGATGATGAGCACGGAGGAACTGAACTGCAAACGGCAAGCGCTGGATCAACTGCTGGAGCAAACAGAAGCCGAATTGCGAGACCTGCAAGTGCTGCTGCGACAGCGCTCGGCCGACATTCTTGCGCTTGTCGAACAGGACCTGAAAGCGCGGGTGGAGGCATCGGTTCCGGAGGTGCAGCAACATCTGAAGCTTTTTCAGGAGCAACATCCAAGGGATTCAGGGCGCCGATTAGGGGAGCTTCTCGAAGACCTTCTGATGAGGGAGGTAGAGACAGTCTTTCGGAAGTGGCGAGTTCAGGAAGATGAAAGGATTCAGGCTCAACTTGACGCGCTCTCCACCCGGTTTGCTGATCAGGCGAGCGGCATTCTCGATCGCTTGGAAGCGCTTGCAGGCGTCTTGTTTGATATCCCCGTCGAACATCTCACAATCTCCTGCCCCCTTAAAGTGGAAAGCCACGTGCGCTACCGAGTGGAGCGCGTCTTCTATTCGCTGGATTCCTTTCTCCTTCTCTTACCTCGTTTCTTGTTGCGCCCTATCCTCCTTCGCAGAATGCGCGCCAACGTCGCCGTTCTGCTGGACATGAATGCCGGAAAGATACGTTACGACTATCTCAATCGCCTCCAGTCGAGCATGCTGCAGTTCGAGCTGGATATCTGTGCGGAGGTCAACATAGTGGCCGAGAGCCTAAGATGCGCGCTCCGCATGCCCGAAGATATAGGGCCGCGGAGTGCGGCCACACTGGAGGTCTTGGATAAGGTGATTCGAGACTGCTCTCGCCAAATGTAGTGGGCGGCGAACGTTTGCCGGAACGACTTCGCGGCATAACCAGTGCGAAAGATAGTCGTAGCGCTGGGTCATGCGCGGTGTCTTAAAACGTCGTAGAATGAAACAGTTGATTTTCAGGTACCTGGACATTACGTTCGGCCTGAAAGATCTACCTTCCATCTTGCAGATATAGAGTTGCCTCAAAGAGGATGAGTCATTTCTTCATGGCTGGCCCAAGAATGAAGCTCCTCCCTACTTAGAAATGCGCGCTCCAAGCGCAACCTCATGCAAGGTAAGGTCTCCGCGATATGCGATTGATCAGATCTTCGCCGCTTATTCATATCCAGTGTGCCGGTTGAGCACCGTCACCAGCCGTGCCTCGTTTTCATAGCTGCTCTTACTCCAACTCCGCGTAAGCAGGCGTCCACTGCGTCTTCAGCACCCGCTCACGCAATTCGTCCTCGTTGATGTTCGCGGCGACGCCACACTTCTGTGCCGCTACGCCCACCGCGACCGCGATCTCCGCTGCCACTCTCCTGATCTCTTTCAGAGGAAGAAGTAGCGACGCGTAACGATCTTTGGGGGCCGGCGAATTTCCACCGAGGGTTCTGGCCGCTGCCAGCATCATCGGCTCTGTCACCCGGCGAGCGCCGGACGCGATGACGCCAAGTCCCATTGTGGTTCCCACATCCAGCACGATCGGCAAGGTTCGTTCCGGACGAATGCCTCCAATCAGCGTGTACAGCGAAAGTTTGCCGATGGGAATACCGAGCCCGCCTGCGCCCTGATCGCCGATCCCCAGAATGCGCTCGCCGTCGGTCACGACAATGACGTCAACGTTCTTATTCGGACGATTTCGCAACAACTGGGGGATGGAATCACGGAGAGGGTAAGAAAGGAAGAGTCCACGCGGCCGTCGATAGATATGGCTGAATTGCTCACAGGCCACGCCAACCGTCGGCGTGTAAACGATCGGCGTCATTTCTTCAATGTGGTCAAGAAGGAGCCGGTAAAAGAGGACCTCGTTCGTGTCCTGTAGAGCGCGCAAGTAGATGTGGCGCTCCAGGTCGTCATCCTTTCTCTTGTACGCCTCATAGGCGCGGACGACTTGCTCATCGAGGGTTTCGATCTGTGGAGGAAGAAGCCCATGCAGGCCTAATCGTGTGCGCTCCTCCCTTGTGAAAGCTGTTCCTTTGTTCAAACCTTGCCGATTGAGGAGATCCATGCCGCAGGGAGTCTCCGACCTGCCCTTTGGCGTGCTGGGAAACGCTAGAAGCCATTTGTGTATCACTCCATGCTTTATTGGGGTCGAAGGTTGCTAGCGGAGCAGATTAATTCGCGCCAGATCGATGATTTCTTTCCCACGCCCGCTGAAAGACGCCATCATGAAGACGCTGAAGCCTTTCGCTTTCTCGTAAGTCATGGTTGGCCACGGGGGAGGTCGGGGGGGGTCGTCCGCCAGGACTGGCATATTTACTTGCCGTCGGCGGGGAACCCTTCACACCGATTCCGTCGATCTAATTCTAGGTCGAACTAAGTCGTGAGTGGGGCCGCTACTTCTTGGCAAACGTCCTGACATAGGACACCATGTTCCACAAATCGTCCGGCTTGCCCCGATCGCCCTCCGGCGGCATCTCGCCCTTCCCCTTTTGAATGATGTAGAAGAGCTCGCCATCGGACATGGCCTCCACCGATGGATCGGCGAAGTCCTTCATCGGCGTCTTCATCGACGAGGCGATGTCACCCTTGCCATCGCCATTTGCGCCGTGACAGATCGCGCAGTCGTAGCCGTAGACCTTCTTGGCATGGGCCAGCCCCTCAGGCGTCGGCTTGACCGGATTGGCCTTCCCCATCAGGTCGGCTGGAACTGGCCCCGGAGCCTGAGCCGGTGGCGCGGCATCCTGCGCACCCAACACTGCCACTGAGACCGCTCCACAAAGCAATATCGCGGGTACAACCGCAGCAAATTTCATAACAGCCACCTCCGTACAGAACGAAAACTGTGACGCAGGAAATATACTCCCTCAAGCCCGCTTCCAGTTGTGATAAAGCGCACATCCTCAAGGGAGTTACCTCTTAAGCCATCATTTGTGCTCTCATAGTTGCTGTGATTGACGACTTTGAGATCGGCTCCGTCCCCGTCGGCCGCGTTGACGGCAAGTCCAAACTCTTCCTTATCGCTGGCCCCTGCGTCATCGAGAGCGAAACCCACGTGCGCAAGATGGCGGACGCAATCCAGCGCACTGCCGCTGACCTCGGCATTCCCTACATCTTCAAGGCCTCCTACGACAAGGCGAACCGGACCTCGGTCCACAGCTTCCGCGGTCCCGGACTTGTCGAAGGCACCAAAATCCTCCGCCGCCTCGCCGAATCGACCGGACTTCCCGTCCTCACCGACGTTCACGAGCCCGGCCACTGCGAAGTCGCCGCTGAAGCCGTCGATGTCCTGCAGATTCCGGCCTTCCTCTGCCGCCAGACTGATCTGTTGGTCGCCGCCGGTCGCACCGGTCGCGCTATCAACGTGAAGAAAGGCCAGTTCGTCGCTCCCTGGGATTTGAAACATACGGTCGAAAAGGTCGAGTCAACCGGCAATCGCCGCATCTTCCTCACCGAACGCGGAACGACCTTTGGCTACAACAATCTGGTCGTCGATATGCGCTCGCTCGCCATCATGCGCCAGCTCGCTCCAGTCGTCTTCGACGGAACCCACTCGGTGCAAATGCCGTCGGCAGCCAACGGAGTCTCCGGCGGCCAACCTGAGTTGATTCCGCTGCTCGCGCGTGCCGCCGTCGCGGCCGGCATTGACGGCCTTTTCCTCGAGGTCCACGACGACCCAGCCAACGCGAAGTCCGACGGCGCAAATGCCCTTCGCCTGGAGCTTCTCCGACCGCTGATCGAGACTCTGCTGAGCATTCACCAGGCAGCCAGCTAAATCAAAGCAAAGGGGTGAGCAGCGAAAGTCCGATTATCAATATCAGACCGATTTCCTTCCGGCGTCTGCTTAATCCGGCGCGGAAGCACAAAAAAAAGGGCCCCTCGGGTGAGGGGCCAATCTGCCTTGGTTCTCTCGTTGTGTGAGAGCTTGATGGCGACCTTGATCTTATTGTTCTTTTTCCCCGTGAACGGATGATCAATCGGGAGTTAAATACCCAACGAAAACATCATCATCAGACTTCTCGGCGAATCGTCAGGTAACCCAACGATTCGAGGCCGCAAAACTATTGTCGTGCCGACGTAAGCTTTGTGCGCTTCCGTCGCTCTTACGCCTACCAAACGTTAAATTCAGTCCCCCGACTAAACCTAATAATCCGACCTAACCTAAATCGGCAACCTGCTCCCCAATAGTGAGAGCCGCTGATATTGCGCCAGACGCCACTTCGTCACATCGGTAACGACATCCAGCCTCCCTTTCCTAGAGCAATCCAAGCGCCAAAGTGCTCGAAGCGCCACGTTCCACAGCGAAGCCCAATTTAACAAGGGTTAGAGTCATCAAAATCCCGGCGTGCCGACGGCAAGTGCGGAGACCGGACAAAAACCGAGAAACTTTTGCGCCTTTGTTCGGCAATTTCTACCTGATTGAGCCGGTTGGCGAGGGGAGCGCGGGTGTCCGATCTCCGGACGCTAGCTGCCTGCAACCTGGCCAGCCACCTGTATCACCCGTACTTCTGGATACTGCTGATTCCAGTCTGGAGCCATGCTGTCGAAGATCAGCCGGAACTCCCGTTGCTCTCCCGGCTTCAGAGGCGAGGCGCTGACCGGCTGCGTATCCACATAGGGATCACGAGTTCGAATTAGACTCAACGGCAGCGTCTCTTTCTGGGCGATCTCCTTCAGGTCGTTGCGGAAGGCGACTTGAACGGTAATGCCCGTCAAGGTCTGGTTACCCTGGTTGGCAATCTTTCCGTCAAGATAAGTCACTTTGCCACCAGCGAAATTGCTGGCCTCGCTCATTTTGAGGTCGGTAATCGCCAGACTTGTTGCGTAGGGGCTAGCCGGCGCGAGTCCCGGGCCCGTGCCTAAGGGCGTTGAGCTCCGATGGCCGCCAAACGCGATGATCAGGCCCAGGCCAAGCAAGATGACTGCGCCAGCGATCGCCCACGGCAGCCAGGAGGTCGGTTCGGTCTTGGACTGGGTAAATTTCAGCTCGGGGTCGTCGTTGCGGTCCAGCTCAGCCATAGCCTCCAATTTTAGTGGAAGGCGAGTCTGTGCGGCATGGATGAAACAGCTGCTATTGTCCTGATTTGAAGTGAGGACACTACCGTCGATTGGGTAGGCGGGGTAGTAGCGGATCGGGCCGATTCGGCGAGCGTATCGAGGAAGGCAAATGGGAATTACGGATAACGATTCAGGTTCCGGGCTCGACTGGCGGAACAAGGGGCAAATTTTCGGCTTTAATAGTAAGCAGAGGATGTTGAAGTCTTGGCGATCTCGAAGCTTGCTGCGTTGGTTGTGAACAGCGGTCCTTCGTCGGGCCTGATCCGGAATTTGCCCTGCTTGCGCCGTTTTTTCGTTTTGTCCGTGCTTCTGTGGACCTGGAGTCTGGCGGGGTCGGGGCAAACCGACGAGGCGCCCCCGAAGAAGCAGCACGCCGCGACTTCATCCTCGAGCAGCCACAAGACCACCTCCCAGGCGCATACATCGTCCGGCCACACGAAGACCGGGGCCAAAACCACAGGGCATTCGACAACCAAATCGAAACACGCTGCTCATCATCCGCTTTCTGCCAAGGCATTGGCCAAGAGCCGCAAGCTGCACCAGGCGTTTGTAGCGTCGTCCCAGCTGCGGCCGATGGCCCAGCAACTTACCCAGATGCGCAGCCCGGCAGCCTATGCCGGAGTCACCGCTTACGCACAGTCGCATACCGGTGAAGCCGCCTCGGCCGCCTACCTGGCCCTTGGCCACGCGTATCTTGAGGACAAGAAATATCCCGAGGCGGTGACCAGCCTGCATAAATCAGTGACCGTGGGCCAGTCGCTGAGCGATTACGCCGACTATCTTGGCGCGCAAGCCAACCTGGAAGCGAAAAACCTGCCTGCGGCCGAGCTGCTGCTGAACGGGTTTGCGACCCGGCACCCGGACAGTATCTTCGTGCCCAGCATACCGGTGCTCGAGGCGAACCTTTTCATTCAGGAGGGCGACCCGCAAACGGCGCTCGCGAAATTGAGACCGCATTTGGGCGAGCCCATTGCTGGCCATGCGGACTTCCAGCTGGCGCAAGCGCATGCGGAGCAGATGGCTGGGCAGACCGACGCCGCAGCGAAGCTCTTTCGCCACGTGTATCTGACGTTTCCGCTGAGCAGCGAGGCGCAGGCGGCCAAAGCTCAACTGGCGCTGATCGGCGCGGCTGCTCCCATTAGCGCCGAGGAGCGCCGCACTCATGCCGATGCGTTGTATCGGGCGGGACAGTTTAACGAGGCGGCCGAGGAATATCGCGCCTTGGCCAACGCGCCGGAATTGAGTCCGGGAGCCAGAAATGAAGTCCTGGTGGCTGCGGCTAATTGCGATTTGAAGCTGAAGCGGCTGAACAAACTAGAGCTCGAACGGCTGCCCGACACGCAGGACGAGGCCGGTGCGCGGCGCATGTATTTGATGATGGAACTGGCCCGCGATAAAGATGATGCCGATGCTCAGCGGCAGATCGTGGAGCAGATGGAGACGCGGTTCAGCGAGAGCCCCTGGCTGGCGGAGGCGCTCTACTCGAGCGGCAACATGTATCTGCTGCGAAAGGACTACTCGCACGCGATTGACTACTACGCGGAACTGGCCAAGCGTTTTCCGAAGTCATGCGAACCGGAGCCGACGGCGCATTGCTCCAACTACTCCCCGAGCAGTCACTGGCGTGCGGCGTGGCTCAGCTACCGGCTAAAGCAATACTCCGATGCGGCCAGGCTGATGGATGAGCAGATCGCGAATTATCCGGGAGGCAAGGAGACTCCCAGCGCGCTCTACTGGCGGGGCCGGCTTTACGAGCAGCAGGAACACCAGCTGGGTTTCGCAGCGTCGTATTACCACACGATCATCCGCGTCTATCAGCATTACTACTACGCCGCTGAATCGAGGCAACGTCTCGCCGCGCTCGGCAGCGTGACGCCGGAGAACATCGCCGCGCTCAATGATATGCGGCCGGAGACGATTCCGGAGCTGAGCGACGATGTGCCGGAGGATGATCCGCATGTGGTGAAAGCGAAGCTGCTGGCCAACGCCGGGCTGAACGAATATATTCCCCCTGAAATCAGGGCAGCGGACGGTAGTTCGGAATGGGGCTCTTTTGCTGAGGCTGAAATCTATACCTCCTACGGCGAGACCTTCCGCGCCATGCGTGTGCTCAAGCGGGCGATTCCGTTTTACACCTCTGCGCCGATAACGGCGATGCCGCTTACCTATTGGCGCATTCTGTTTCCTGAAGCCTATTGGCAGCAGATCAAACAATCCGCCGCGGCCAACGGCCTCGATCCTTATATGGTGGCGTCTCTGATTCGGCAGGAGTCGGAGTTCAACCCGCAGGCTGTCTCCAACAAAAGCGCCTATGGCTTGATGCAGCTGCTTCCGTCGGTGGGAAAATCGATGGCCAAAGCCGAGGGCATGAAGCACTTCGAAACGAGTCAGTTGCTCGATCCGAATGTGAATATTCAGTTAGGATGCCGCTATCTCAGGCAGACCATGGACAAGTTCGGCGGGCAGCCGGAGTATGTCTTCGCAGCCTACAACGCAGGCGATGCGAGAGTAGTCGACTGGCGCAGCGGAGCAGGCGAGCAGGGCATCGACGAATTTGTTGAATCGATTCCGTTTACGGAGACGCGCGACTACGTGCAGGCCATCCTGCGCAATGAGGATATCTACCGCGCCATCGATCAGGTGAGTGCCCAAACAGCCTCGCGGGCCAGCTCACAGAGCCACGAAAATTGACCTGGGAGACGTGGACGTTTCGATTGTGTCGTGCAACAACCAGGGGTATCTAAGAAGAAACACATCTGGACTTTCGTGTTGACAAGCGAAGGATGCCCGGAAAGAATTGGCTCAATCCTTACGGCTGAATTTGTACAGCCGTATGCTATCGATCCCGAATTCCAGGATGCGCCTTGATGCTGAGTGGATGTTGCCGCACTCGCGAGGAGACAGGAACTTCGAATCGTTTGGCTGCACACCCCGGCTGGTTCCGTCGAGGGTCCTCACTTCATCCGTCTTTAACGCCGCATATAGCTGTTGCGTTCCCGTGCATGAGCGGGAGCGTGTCCCGCCTGAGCAGGAACATACTTAGACCAGATCGATAGGGAGAGGCCCATGATAGCGGAACTGCAACTGCTCGAAGAATGGATCCCCGAACAGATGGAACCGGGAACGCTATTTGTGCTCGAGAATGCAGGGACCATGGGTGAGCCGGAGAATCCGTATTGCGCTGTGCTTTCCTGCCCGGTGTGCGGAGCGCTCGGTCTGATAACGCGTCGGCAGTACAAGGGGAGCGAAACGATGATTTGCGGTGGGCATGACTGCTCCGCTGAATACTATCTGCGTGACGGCGGCATCGAATATCGACGTACGCAGTGAAAGCAGCGGGTCAAGGCTGAACTTTTCTGCGCCGAGGCGCCAATTGGGTGTATCTCTAAATGAAACCCTGAGAACCGGTGTTCGATTTACTTTGGTCTCCCAATCCCGCTTCTGGCGGTCTCTCTGCTGGCAAACGGAGACGCTGCTTTTGGGAGAGCGATTCCGTTTCCACTGCTTTATCATGAAAACTGTTAGCCAGTTTCACGCGGGCGTGGCGAAATGGCAGACGCAGCGGACTTAAGCAACACTTGAGTGCCCACCCGGGAAACCGGTGGAGTAGAACTGCCCAAAGTCGGGGAAACCTGAAATGGCAATCCCGAGCCAAGCCCGGATTTTTCCGGGAAGGTGTAGAGACTAGACGGGCAGCACCTAACCCCGCAAAGGGAACGGTGAAGGGATAGTCCAGACCACGAACCCGCCAAGCGGGGCGGCGAAAGCCGAAGTGGTATGAAAATCCGCAGGCCGCAAGGCCGTGTGGGTTCAATTCCCTCCGCCCGCACCATCATTGGCCGATGTGCTTCCTGTCGAGCCCTTTGCAGGATCCTACTGGAGCTCCCGCCGAAGCTGTACTCACGTGCCAGCAAGCTCACGTGCGGTGGTCTTTGGGCTTACGGCGAGGCTTCGCATGAGAGCCTGATCGAGCGCCTGGCGCATAGTAGGTTAGAAAGACATCCACCGCATGCCCTACATGTCGACTGGCCCTCATCTCCCGGTCCGTTCGACCGAGCGCAATTGCGGTCATGAAGCGGGCTGTAATCACAAGATCGAGGAAGTCGTCCGCTGCCTGAAGAGGGTCGGTCTGTCGCAGGTTTCCAACTTTCATTTGCCGATCAAGAAACTTCGCGGTCTGGTGGCGCCCGGCGCCAGGACCAAGGAGATAGAACTGCCTTGCAGTCTCAGGATCGTGGAAAGACTCGGCCGCGACGATCCGGAAGACATTGCGGAATTTCTTCGAGACGATGAAATTAAAGATCGCGGTTCCCGCATGGAGCAAGACGAACCGAAGATCACCGGTCGCGCCCCACTCTATATCCATCTCTGACCACATGTTCTTTTGCAGCCCGGTAATGGCTGCCGACAGGATCGCGCGTTTGTCAGCGAAATGGGTATAAAGCTCTCGCTTGGAGACTTTCGCCCGCCTCGCGATATCTGCGGTGCTCGCTCTATCGAAGCCGAGCTCGAGGAAAAGTTCGGAAGCTGCATCGAGAATGCGTGATACGTGGTCCGGCTTTTGAACCTCTTTGCGAAGGGGCATCAAATCATCTCACCGTTCTTGCGAGGATGGAGTACAGAAGCCGACCATCGTGCTCTCCCAGACGTCTTTCGGAATGGCACCCGTCTCTGCTTTTGCTGCCGCGCTGATGATCCCAGAGTATATCGTGAGGCAACGCTGCAAGATGTGCTGATGACCGCCGGATCAGCAGCTCAGGAGAATTGGACCGTCTCAGACGGGAGATAACGCTAAATGGCTGCGGAAGAACTCATCTACCAGGTCGAAGCCAAAGGGGATTCGCTGTACGCGCCTGCCGAAGCTGGGCCTGGTTGCCGACGAACTCTGATATATCGTGATTGCACCGGGATCGACGAAGTCGAGCCTGGAGTTGTTGAAGAAGCCGTGTCCAAGACGCTCCAAGACCATGAGTGTGACGTTATTGCTTGTGTTGCGAAGCGCCTCAAAGAGCAACTGACTTTGCTGCCAAGGTATCAGCGGGTCGTAGAGACCATGCAGAATCAGGAACGGCGGAGCGCCGGTGTGCGCGTAATTAGCCGGGTTAGCCCGGGAAACTTCGAGTGGTGAGCTGCCGACCGACACGCCGAGGAATCGCGATTCGAAGGACTCCGGATGACTTGCAGGGAGCAGGTTCGGAACGGACACACTCTCGACATCGACGGGCTGGGACTCGACAGGAACGCGGTCGGCGTCAATCCGCGAGAAATCCGTCGGTCCATAGCCGTCGAGCACCGCCTGGACGGCGCTGGAAAAGCTTGCGTGTTCCTCGCCGGCGAACTGCGATTCATCAGAGAGCGCTGCGCATGCGGCCAGGTGTCCTCCGGAGGAGGAGCCCCAGAGGCCAATATGGTCACTGTCCAGGTTGTGCTTTTCTGCGATAGAGCGAACCCATCGCACGACCGTCTTCACGTCTTCGATGGGCGCTGGAAAGATGGCCTCGTCGCTCAGTCTGTAGTCGAAGCTGACGATTGCGAATCCGCGCTCGGCGATAAATCGAGACAGGTCCGGGGCAAGATGGCGATCTCCAAAGCGCCACCCGCCACCGTGCACCCAGACGATCACCGGAGCCTTGCCCTCGGGCAGTGTTGGAAGATACAGGTCGGCCAGCCGTGGCTTTCCGCCCGCATGGCTATAAATCTGATCGTGGACCCGCTCTACCGGGTAGAGCTTTGGCCTGCCTCGGAAGGTCTTCATGCGGCGCCCGCTCCGGGAGGCCCTCCAGGCCTGCCGACCATGTGCAGATCCAACTCACCCATGTGTTGAATCACGCGATCGAAACGGAAGGGCGGCGGAGTCAGGGGGTATATGTGTCCGTCGAAGGGTTGGCACAAATAACGGAAGAAATTCTCGAATATCCCTGGAGTCACGAAGCCGATGAAGCGTGTGTCCTCGCGCACGATCTTGAAGGCGTGTACGGCTCCTGGCGGAACATGCAGGAAATCGCCCGGTTCGAGCACAACGTATTCGTCGTTAAGGAACATCTGCAGGGCGCCCTTTATGCAAGAGAATGTCTCGGTGACCTTGTCGTGGTAATGTCGCGGAATCTCCGGTCCTATTGGCCCTTCCGTGAGTAAAGAGATGAAAGTACCCCCGCTATGTGCCTGCGTGCCCAGCAGGGTGTAGAGCTGTTCGGCAGCCAGCATGCGCTCGCCTTCATAAGGCGCGAGCACGAAAGACTCTTGCGCCTGAGCACTTCGGGACGCAGGGAATGCGGGAACCATGGGGGTGGTTTTCAGGACCTCGGTATCTACCGCCTCGCTAAGTTTCTGCCAATTGGGGGCCTCGGTCGTTTCGGGATAGACGGTGCCTGGATATGGACTTCCAAAGCTCTGATAGAGCTGGTTCGCCTTTCCCCCGAAGGTCCATGTGAGCACCCGGCTGCGGTGCTCTTCGTAGGTGAAGCCATGCGGAGTTCCAGGGGGAATGTTTGCGTAGCAGCCTGGCGTCAGTTTGTACTGCTTGTCTCCCAGCAGCAGGGTGAGAACACCCTCCAGCACAAACCAGGCTTCGTGCGTATTATTGTGCCGATGCAGAGGGAAAGTGGCAGCCCGCGCTCCGCTGAGGATTGCGCTGCACATCGGCTGTCCAAGGTCCTCGGGCCTGGCTATGACGCAGGCCAAGTGACTGCCGAAGGCATAACGCAGGCCCTGTCCCGCGTCGACTTTGTAAGGCATCTTGTTTCCCGGCAGCTCATTCGTGATCATCGCGTTTCGTCCTCATCCGCCTGGAGGCGGTCCTTGATATACCTGCGCGTCCGTATCATAGCTGGTACTGATCGTGATTTCAGCGATGGTACCAGCACGTACCAAACAGCTCCCAATTCATAGCAAACGCGCACTGATTTGTAAAGCACTTCCTCGCTCGAAGGATAACCTCGTTCGGCAGTTACCCTGAAAGTCATCTGCCATTGACGTTCCGGATGTCCAAGCGGCAGAACAGTTTTACACGGCGGCATGGGGTTTGGAGTTTGCCGAGCGAAGAGGCGAGGTCGTGTATCTGCGGGCAAGCGGGGATGACCCCTACCTGCTGGCGCTGCATCCGAGTCCACGATCGGCGGTGTTGTGGGTGACATTTGGCGTCTCCGCCTTTGAAGAGCTTGTCCGCCTGGCTGAAGCGGTCGTAAACGCGCACGGAAGTGTGCTGCGGCCGCCGCACGTAAATGCCGGAGCGGAGGGTGGAACTTCGATGACAATCATGACACCCGAAGGATACGTGCTGCGGTTCGTGCATGCGTCGTCAAAGCGCCGGGACGGCTCGACACGAAGGGGCTTCCCGAGTCGTCTGTCGCACGTAAACCTCAACTGCAGGGACATCGAAGCCACGCGAGGGTTCTTTGAACAAGTCCTAGCCTTCAGTCTGACTGACCGTTCGGCTGCCATGGCCTTTCTGCGGTGCAATCAGGACCATCATGTGGTCGTGCTTGCGGATTCCGGCGTAGACGGCCTAAATCATATCGCCTTTATGATGCCTGACTTCGATTCACTCATGCGCGGCGTTGGGCGGATGGCAGACCATGGGTATCCGGTGGGATGGGGTGTGGGGCGTCATGGGCCTGGAGACAACATCTTCGCCTACTTCGTAGACCCGTTTGGGATCGTGATTGAGCACACGGCCGAGGTATTGCAGGTCGATGACTCCTATATCCCCAAGGGACCTCAGGATTGGAAGTGGCCTCCTGGAAGGACCGAGCAATGGGGTGCTGCGCCCCCGAAGGCTGAGAGCGTGAAGCATGCGCAGCTTGCTATCAAGTTTGCCGATTACGATCCCGGCGCCGAGGCTCCAGCAGCTGTGGGAGAGAACAGATGATCGAGGGCTCGGCTGAGCTGTCGAAAGAGCACAACCTGGGCCCGGTTGATGTGATCATCGTGGGCTTCGGACCGGTGGGAGCGGTCGCGGCGTGCTGGCTTGGGCATTTCGGGATCAAGACGCTGGTCATTGAGAAGAACCGGAACATATGGGACATTCCGCGGGCGATTGCGCTGGATCACGAGATCATGCGCGTGTTTCAGAACCTGGGCGTTGTGAAGGAAATCCTGCCATATACTGCGCCGTTTTCAGCGTCGGAGCACTTCGGAGCGCAAGGCCAGCTGATCCGCAGAATCGATATGGTTCCACTGCCTTATCCCTTGGGGTACACGCCGTCTTTAGTATTTACGCAGCTGGCGGTCGAAGCCGTCCTTCGCAGCCACGCCGCAGATTTCGCCGATGTCACTGTGTGGTTGGGTGCGGAGGTTATCGCCGTGTGCCAGGATGGGGACGAGGTTTCGATCGACATACGGATGGAGAACGGAACGGTTGCGACGGCGCGGGCTGCGTATGCGATCGCCTGCGATGGTGCTTCGAGCCCGATCCGACAGATGTTGAGTCTCGATCTGGATGATCTCGGCTTTGACGAGCCTTGGATGGTGGTGGATTTGCTCGTGCATGAACACGCACTCTGCAAGCTACCCCGGACGGCGGCACAGTATTGCGACCCATCAAGGCCAACGACGTTTATCATTGGCCCCGGAAATCACCGGCGATGGGAGATCATGCTACTGCCGGATGAAGATCCGCGCGCGGTCGAATGGGTGGAGAATGTCTGGCGGTTACTATCTCCGTGGCTCAAACCCACCGATGGTTCGCTGTGGCGCGCGAGCTGTTACCGCTTCCACGCTCTGGTGGCAGAGCGGTGGCGCGAAGGTCGCGTCTTTCTCGCTGGCGACGCGGCACACCAGCAACCGCCGTTCATCGGACAGGGCATGTGCCAGGGAATTCGCGATGTGACCAACCTGTGCTGGAAATTGAAAGCGGTGCTTCACGAAGGTGCGGCCGATAGACTGCTTGAAAGTTACGGCGAAGAACGTAAGCTTCATGTTCATACGTTAACGTCACGCATCAAGGCGATTGGACATCAGATTTGCGTGCGCGATCCTGAGGCCGCGCGGCAGCGCGACGAGGCGCTTTTGAAGCAGGGTGGGGGAGTTCCTCCTGTCGTTACGCGGCAGGAGATCGTCCCGCCTCTTCAAGCCGGCTTTCTGGCACGCGGCGACGACCGTGCCAAGGGCGCCCTGTTTCCGCAACCCAGCATCGTGACAGACATGGGGGCGCAACTGCTGGATGAGATCACGGGACATGGATGGCTTTTAGTCCTTGACGGCCGGCGTATGTCGCATGCAGATGTTGAGGAGAATTGGATCAAGCTAGTCTCAATCGGCGGCGATGGGATGCGAGAGCGCGATGGCGTCGTAGCCAATTGGTTCGATCAGAACGGATGTGTCGCCGCAGTTGTGCGGCCCGATCACTATGTGTTCGGTATCGCGCCCAACTCCGAGGCAGTTGTCGATCTGATGCACGAAGTCGGGCATCTTCTGCGGGAGCCTCGCGCAGAACCGTCGTTCGTCGCTAGCGAGGAATCCCTATGATCTCTCAATCGGTCCGTGTCGCTTCGCTTCAGCTTGCTTTGCCCTACCTTCAGCGTTCCCGAATGGATCATGGTTTTGGACCGAAGATGGCCTGGTGGCAGTCGACCGCCGGACGCAAAGGCGGACAATCAAACCTAGTGCGGCGTACTTCGGCAATATGGCAAGAGGGAATTCGCTATGAAGAATCCATTTTGCTGGTGGCCGGCCAGATGGGAGTTCGCCCGAGGCTTTCTCGCTTGGTCCAGGATCACGTCGGTTCACTACGGAAGGGATTACGATGACCGTTTTTGAGCTGCCCAAAGTATTCTTCGGTTGCGGCGTCCTGGCGGTTGCTGCTCAGTGTTGGGCGGTCGCGCCGCCTGCCACGAATTGCGCCGATCTCCTCAAGATGCAGATAGAGAACGCCACCATCTCCGAAGCGATCGATGTCCCCGCGGGCAAGCCTCTCTCGGTCGGCGGCGTCTTCGGCCCTCCGGTGGTGGTGACGTCTCTGCCCGCTCATTGTCTGGTGCACGGCGAGGTCAACCATCACAAAGGCACCGATGGCAAAGACTACGGAGACAGATTTGAGATCCGCATGCCGGTGGAATGGCAACGGCGCTTCTTGTATCTCGGCGGCGGCGGACTCGATGGAATTCTCAATCCGGCGATTGGTCTTCAGGGGCCTGTCGCGAAGGCCGACAGCAAGTCTGCACTTTCCAAGGGGTATGCCTTAGTCTCGACAGACGGGGGTCATCAGGATACGAACCATCCCCCAGTTCCGCCCGACGGATCGTTTGGATCCGATCCCGAGGCTCGCGCCGATTACAACTACCGCTCAACCAAACTGATTACCGACGTGGCCCGGAAGGTGATCGCGCAGTATTACGGTTCCCCGATCAGGTACTCCTACTTTCAAGGCTGCTCAAATGGCGGTCGTGAAGCGCTCATGACGGCGGAGCGCTATCCCGATTACTTTGACGGCATCGTCGCCGGGGCCCCGGCATTCAATCTCACCCACGCGGCCATTGCCGAAGCGTGGAACACAGTCCAACTCGCGTCGATTGCGCCAAAGAAGCCAGATGGATCTCCCGATCTTGCGCAATCGCTGACTGAATCCGATCTCAAGTTGCTGGTCAGCGCAGTGTTGGACAAATGCGACACCCTCGACGGATTGAAGGACGGGATGATTTTCAATCCAGAAGCATGTCATTTTGATCCCGATACTTTAGAGTGCGCTGCTGGAAAGACCGAATCTTGCCTTGCCGCCGAGAAAACGGAGGTGATCCGCAAGATATTCGACGGCCCTCGTGACTCGGGCGGACGGGCAATCTACTCGCGCTGGCCCTATGACTCAGGCGACGCGGCGGAGGGGTGGCGCGTCTGGATGACGGGTCTCGGACCGGTCCCATCGATCAATGTGATGATCTTCCCGTCGTTCTTCAACGGCCTGGCGCTGGCCGGTCAACCGCCCCCGATCGACATCTTTAAGTTCAACTTTGACTCTGACCCAGCTCGCATCGACAAAGCCGCAGCGGAGATCAACGCGACATCGACCGACTGGTCCGGATTCAGAAAACACGGCGGCAAGCTTCTGCTCTATAGCGGGATGAGCGATCCCGTCTTCTCTGCTGTCGATCTGATTCGCTACTACAGACAGATTGAGCAGGACAATGGCGGAGCAACCGAGGTCCCCAGCTTTGCGCGCCTATTTCTTGTTCCGGGCATGAATCACTGTGGCGGCGGGCCGGGGCTGGACGACTTTGACGCTCTGGGCGCGATGCAGAACTGGGTGGAACACGGCGAAGCTCCGGAGAGCATCGTTGCGAGCGGACGGACCTTTCCCGGCCGCACGCGACCGCTCTGCGCGTATCCACTAATTGCCAAATATAGTGGGCAGGGGAATCCGGAAGATTCCGGGAGTTTCAGTTGCGAGAAGCCGTAGTTCGGGCTCGCCAGCGGCAATCGAACTTTGACATTTGTCGCGAAAAACTACTAAAGGGATCCCGCTCTCATACTCGCATCGAACGACATTCGTTCCGTCCACCTTGCCTCGTCTTCTAATGGCCTTCGACCGGTCCCGCGTTACAAAGCCTGTCGTGAGATGCTTAGGAGGTTGTGGTCTGCCCGGTCGCCAAACACGGTGAATACGTCGATCGGGCGAAAATGCGGCGGATGCTTTGGCCGGAAGCCGCTACAAGGAGATTGATGTGTCGCTTTATGGTTGCTCGCTCATAGGATCGAAACTTGGCGCTGCCGGCGGAGCTGTCTTTTATGGCTCGAATCCGGCTACCGGAGAGGCTCTTGAACCCGGATATCACACGGCCAGCGCGCAGGATGTAGAGCATGCGGCGCGCTTGGCGGCGACGGCGTTCCCTATCTACGGAAACCTGGATGGGGCGGCAAAGGGGACATTCCTGCGTTCGATCGCTGCGGGGATTGAGGAGAGAGGAACGGATATCGTCGTCCGCGCGGGACTCGAGACAGGACTGTCCGAGGCTCGTCTGCGGGGCGAACTTGCGCGCACCACCAACCAGCTTCGGCTCTTTGCCGGAGTCGTCGAAGAGGGATCATGGGTCAACGCGCGGATCGACCCGGCCGCGCCCGAGCGCAAGCCACTCCCGCGTGCAGATATTCGTTCCATGCTCAAGCCGCTCGGCCCGGTCGCGGTCTTTGGAGCGAGCAACTTTCCGTTAGCATTCTCGGTCGCGGGAGGAGACACGGCTTCGGCCCTGGCCGCCGGAAATCCGGTGATTGTGAAGGCCCATCCGGCGCACCCGAGGACGAGCGAGTTGGTTGGCCAGGCGATTCGCGAAAGTGTGCAGGCATGCGGGCTGCCCGAGGGAGTCTTTTCGCTGCTCTTCGATGCACAGATCGAAGTAGGCACCCAGCTCGTCGTGCATCCGCTGGTCAAAGCTGTTGGATTCACTGGTTCGCCAGTCGCCGGGAAGGCGCTGATGAAACTAGCAGCGTCGCGACCTGTTCCGATTCCGTGTTATGCGGAGATGGGCAGCGTCAATCCGTTGTTCATTCTGCCCGGCGCGATGCGTACGCGATCCGCGGCGATTGCGAGCGGATTGCAGAACTCCTTTACTTTGGGGTCAGGCCAGTTCTGCACCAAACCGGGGCTGGTCTTTATTCCTGAAGGCTCCGATGGCGATTCGTTTACGGAGTTGCTGAAGACTGGCGTTGAGGTTTTGCCACCACAGACCATGCTGGCCCGTAACATCGGGGAAAAATATGCTGCAGCCGTGCTGGAGCGCAGCGAAGAGAGCGGCGTCCATCTCGCTGCGAAATCTGCGGTGGAAGGCAGTCTGGCGACCCGACAACCGGTTACGCTCTTCGCGTCGGAAGTGGCCTCGTTTTTAAGAGACCCGAGTCTCGCCGAAGAGATTTTCGGGCCAACGACGCTGCTGGTGACCTATACCGGACGAGAAGAGATGCTGGCCGCCGCAGCTGCATTGGAGGGGCACCTCACCGCGACCATCCACGGCACCGAGGAAGACCTCGTCTCGCACCGCGACCTTATCGCCGTGCTTGAGTCGAAGGTCGGCAGACTGCTCTTCAATGGATTTCCAACGGGGGTCGAGGTCTGCCATGCGATGGTGCATGGCGGTCCGTATCCGGCGACTTCAGATGGACGCTCAACTTCGGTCGGCACCCAGGCTATCTTTCGCTTTGCACGGCCCTTCTGCTACCAGGATTTTCCTGACTCTGCGCTGCCTGCGGAGTTGCAAAATGGAAATCCGCTCGGACTCACTCGGATGGTGAATGGGGTCTTGAGTAAGGACGCGATCGGCTAGGAGTTCAACCCTCTTGGCGCGACTTCGTTGACGAGCGTACCGATTGGCTCGATAGTGATGCGAATCTGATCTCCGGCCTGCAGTGTGAAGGAGTCCGGCGGGACAATGCCGGTGCCGGTCATCAGGAAGGCGCCATTCGGAAAGCTGTTATCGCGAAAGAGATATTCGGCAAGTGTCGCGGGCTTCCGCTTCATCTCGGCGAGCGTGGTGGCGCCGGTGAATTCGGCTCTGCCGTCTCGCAGAATCTCTAATTCGATGGATGTTGATGATGGGCGCGGCTCGGAGCTGACGAGCACACACGGCCCCAGCGCACAGCTGCGATCGTAGACCTTGGCCTGAGGGAGATACAAGGGATTTTCCCCTTCAATGTCGCGCGAGCTCATGTCGTTTCCAACGGTGTAGCCGATAATCTCGCCGCGCTGGTTGAGCAACAGCGTAAGTTCTGGCTCGGGCACTGACCAGGAAGCATCTTTGCGAATTCGAACAAAACTGCCGGGATCGGCCACCCGGCTCGCTGTTGCCTTGAAGAACAGTTCGGGGCGCTCGGCAGAATAGACGCGGTCGTAAAAGTCACCGCCACCGGCATCCTTCGACTCTTCCATCCGGGCGCTGCGGCTTCGGTAATAGGTGACGCCGGAGGCCCAGACTTCCTGGTTCTCGATCGGAGCGAGAACCTGAGCAGAATGGAAATCTTGGGCGGGGTCGCTCTTTTCTGCGATGGCGGAGAGATACGCGTGCAGGTCTTCGTGTGTGACTAGCGCGTCCCAGGAGGTATCAGGGACGCGGTAGAACCTTCCATGTTGTTCAACGTAAGGTCCATTGCTCGTGCGGTAGAGTTTCACTGAATTGGCTCCGTCACAAATTGTCTCACTCGAATTGCGGTCGCAACTTTCGATGCGGACTAAGCGCAGGCAAATTGCGAGAAGGGCACCTCGTCAATCTCTGCGCGGTCTCGCAACGCGGTCTTCAGGATCTCCTGAGCCGCCGTCAGCTCAGCGCCGGCAAGCTCCAGTCGCGGCCCGCGCACTCGAGCGGAGCCAACGCCAATCTCCGCCTGAACCCACTTGATGAGCTGGACGAACTTAGGCACCGTATCCATGCGAAGGAGCGGGAGAAACCAGCGGTACAGCGGGAAGACGGACTCGAAGTCCCCAGCACGGGCCAGGTTGAAGAGCTGCACCGACTCGGCGGGAAAGGCGTTCACCAGCCCAGCGATCCAGCCTTTCGCTCCTGCACCGACGGCTTCCACGACAACATCGTCCACGCCTACGAGGATCTCGATGCGATTGGCGACTACGGCGCGAATGGCCGCGACGCGCCGGACGTCTGCGCTCGATTCTTTCACTGCGGCGAGGTTCGCGTGCTCCTCCGCCAGCTCGGCGATCTGTTCGGGAAGAAAATCTGTAGTGTATGCGACCGGGTTGTTGTAGAGAATGCAAGAAAGTTGAGTGGCGGCGATGATGGCGGAGACATGCTGCTTCATCTCACGCCAGTCGGTGGAGTAAATATACGGTGGCAACACCATCAGTCCTGAGCAGCCGGATTGTTCAGCCTCTTTAGCAAGCGTTACCGCATGGCTCGTTGAGAGTGAAGAGATCGCGGCCACCACAGGCGCTTTTCGGGCGACGGTCTTCACCGTGTTTTTGAGGATGGCGACCTTTTCGGCGGCGTCGAGCGTCGCACCTTCGCCGAGCGACCCGAGCATGACGAGGCCGCTGCATCCGTTAGCGAGAAGCCACAGCGCGTGTTGCGCCGTAAAGTTGTGATCGACAGCAAGATTGCTGTCGAAGGCAGTGGTCATGGCGGGCATGACTCCGGACCAGTTCATTAAGTCTCCTTCAGGCCAACGCGGGCCGGCAAATAAGGTTCGATAGGAATGGCGCAGGGCCGGTGCAAGACGTGATCGGCGAGCAAGCGGGCCGCACCGGGTGCGGAGGTAATTCCGAGTCCCTCGAAACCGACGGCGAGAAACAAGCTGGAGTCCTCAGTTGGCCCGATGAGTGGGAGTTTGTCCGGAGTGGCGGCGCGGAAACCGGTCCATGTGCGAATAGTCTGAACCTGTCTCAGCGCCGGCATATAGATGTAGGCTCGCTCCAGCATGGCATGCAGGATCGCCTCATCGACTGCGGGATCTTCATTTCCGTACTGCCGCGAGGAGCCGATTATCAGTTCTCCACTGCGTCGCGGCTGAATGTTGAAGGCCACTGAATCTACAGCAAGCTTGTGCGCGCTTTTCAGATACCCGAGTTCGACCAGTTGATGGCTGAGAAAGCCTGGTTGTCGATCGGCGAGCACCAGATGTCCTTTGCGCTTCTGGATCGGCAGCCACGGCAGGAGCGATGTTTCCACCCCGGTAGCAAGTACGATCGCCTCGCCCTTCAGTTCGGTACCGTCGCACAGCCGCACGACGCCCTTGCCTGCCTGCACGACGGGCTGATTTTGTAGCAACACGGCGCCGTGCTTTGCTGCCTCCTCAAGGAAGTATGCGGCCGCCGCTGGAGGACTGAGCACGACATCTTCTGGCACCAGCAGCGCGCCGGCGAGTCCGGCACGCAGATTCGGCTCCTCGGCAGCCAGCTCCTTTGCGGTCAGAGTGAAGGACCGGATCCCTAGGCTAGCGTGGGTTGCCTGCTTTGCATGGACCTCTACCAGCTCCTCCTCGTCGGCGGCGACCCAGATTGTGCCGCAGGGCTCATATTCGGCCGCAGCCGGTAATTCGGTCGCTAGCTCCCGCCATAATGATCTCGAATACTGGGTGAGCGCGAGCTGCGCGGGAGAATCGTCCAGGACGACGACGTGGCCCATGCCGGCCGCAGTGGTAGCGCCGTTGGGATGGTCGCGCTCAATGATCGCCACGCGCAAGCCCTCTTTTGCGAATTCACGCGCGCAGGCGCACCCTACGATACCCGCTCCGATAATGATGACGTCATAGGTCATAGATTCGAGGAAAACTCTAAGATACAGGGAGAGTGAGACTCAGAAGCTAATGCCGCTTCGAAACGGGTCGGAGGCATCGAAGTACAGCGTAGATTCGCCCGTGATCCAGGCGCGTCCGGTGATACGGGGAATGATACCGGCGCCATCGGTGTTTTGAATGGAAGCCTCAAAAACGGTGCCCAATATCCCTTCCTGTCGCCAGATTTCGTTCAATCCCAACTCACCAGCAGCATGAAGGCACGCGAGCTTCGCACTTGTGCCGGTTCCGCACGGGGAACGGTCGAAGGACGCCCCGGGACAAAGCACAAAATTGCGGCCAGAGTTCCTCGGATCGCTGGGCGGCCCACACAACTCAATATGATCTACGAGGCTTTGATCCTTTCCAGTGATGCTGCCTGTGTTCAGAGCAGAGCGAGTCGCCGTCGAAACCGCCAGTAGCTCGGCGCGATTTTCGATTCGGAGCGAAAGTCTGTGGTCCGAGACGAGGAAGAACCAATTTCCACCCCAGGCGATATCGCCATGCAAGCAGCCATATCCGGGAACTTCCACGGGCACATCCGCCCGATAGCGGTAGCTTGGAACATTCTCGATAGAAACGTTTCCGTCCGCCCGCAAGTGCGTCGTCACCGGCCCCACCGGCGTCTCGATCATGTGCTTACCGGGTTCGATCCGGCCAAGATGCGCCAGCGTGGTGACGACGCCGATCGTGCCGTGGCCGCACATTCCGAGATAACCGGCATCGTTGTAGAAGATGACCGCGGCTGAGGCCGAAGGAACTGAAGGCTCACAGAGCAAAGCGCCGACCACCACTTCCGAACCTCGAGGTTCACAGATCGTCGCAGTCCGAAAGTCATCATGTTGCGCACGAAAGACGTCAAGCCTGGCCCGTAGATCGCCGCTCCCGAGGTCAGGGCCGCCGGCTACGATGACACGGGTCGGTTCCCCGGCGGTGTGAGAATCCACGACCTTCACACCGGTCGAGAGAAATGGCGATGGAGACATATGCGAATTGTAGCCCGCTGACTCCTTCTCGCTACAACAGCCATCGGCATATCTCGGACCGTGGCGTCAGAATCGGTATCCCGGCTTGAGCTGACAGCGATAGACGGCAACCTTTTCTGTGTCCGCAGCGGTGCGGACAGTGCATGCGGCCCAGCTCATTTCGAGGTCTGGGCCGAGCGGGAACACCATCGGTGTTCCGTCGATCTCCGCTTCCAGGCTGAGGCCTTCCGCGGTGGGGGGAAGTGTAAAGTTAAGGCCCCGGCCAAAAATGACGGGATAGAGTTCGCGGACGTTGGAACTAATTTGAGTGTGAAGGACCTCTGCCTCTACCAGGAAGGTGGCCGTCTCTGACCAATCCAGGGCAGAAACCTGGATGTTACGCACACCCTGAAGAGCCTCATCTGAGGAGATGCGTGTAAAAGGGCAGGGCCCGGCAATGCAGGACGCTCTTACATTGGTGAATACGTTGTCAGCTCCAGCATCGAGCGCGGCAGATGCAGAAGACGCCTTCCACTTCTTATCCGGGGAACACGGGGGCCGGCCATTGCAGGGCACATTTGCCTGGTTGACCACCTGGAAGGTTTTGACTGCGCTGCCGATATTCGTTTCTGTTCTTGAATTGATCGTGTACCTCACTCGAACTTCGGAGACCACCGTGTCTGGACGATGCGGACCAGGTACCTCCTTGGCCGGAATCGGGTCCATTCTCTCGACGTAGAGCGCGTTCCGGGGAAGCAGCCTTCCGGTTTGGATATCCTCGTCAAGGGGTTCGTAGTTCGGATGCCGTAGGCTGAGCATGATCGGCTTCCCCGACAAGGCCCTCTTTTGGAGAACCAACTTGAAATGACCCGAGGCCTCGGACCGAGTCGCGGCGGTCTGCGCGCCATCCGATGCAGTAATCACAACATCAGCGATGGGCAGTTCTTTCCGGGTGTCCGGGTTGCTCTCGATCACTGCGCCCTCAATTGTTACCGTGGGCAGCAATCGACGGGCGCGCAACAATAAGACCATTGCCGCGACTGCGGCGATGGCGACGATTGTCCAGACAATCTTCTTCTTCATTCCAATACCGACAAGAGTTTAGACGATCAACCGGAGCACACGTTGCCCGGATGCCGTGCATCCATTGCACTGCGCATCTATTATTCAATAGAAGTGTGGGAATGGAAGTATGGAAGGAAATTACTGCCTGCGCAAATGCGGATGGCCCGGATGAGCATTGACCGACGTGCCGATGAACCGAGTGATTTGAAAGAACCACAGATTTGCAAAATAACCGCCCCGGGCGAGAACCGCAGCTCGCGGCGACGACTGCTTCGCCAGATGGCTGGCGTCTCCCTGGCGTTACCGCTCGCTCGATGGAATGCTCTTCCAGTGTGGGCGCAGGCAGCCGCGCCAAAACGGTCAGGCCCCTCCAACAAAGGGGCGACACCGGCTGCGGTCACTCCTTTTTCACCAGAGGAAGAGCAGTTTCTTGACGAACTTGAGCACAGCATTTTTCTCTACTTCTGGGAGCAGGCGAATCCCGAGACGGGACTGATCAAAGACCGTTGCAACGTCCGAATCAAGGATACCGGGGTGGTTGGAAGTATCGCCTCTACCGGCTTTGGTCTAACGGCGATCTGCATAGCGGAGAAACGTGGCTTTGTCTCCCATCAGGATGCGCGTCTTCGCGTGCTCGCGACGCTTGTATATCTATGGAGAAAGCTGCCAACGCATCGCGGATTCTTCTATCACTTTGCCAACATCAACACGGGTGAAAGAATCTGGGACTCTGAAGTTTCATCGGTCGACACCGCAATGCTGCTCTGCGGCATTTTGACCTGTAAGCAGCACTTTCACGATAAGGACATTATCGATCTCGCCCATGCGATCTTTGACCGCGTGGACTGGACGTGGATATCGGAGGACACCTCTCTGCTCTCCCAGGGATGGACGCCTGAGTCCGGCTTCCTGCCCTACAAATGGGACTATTACAGCGAGCTGATGATGATCTACCTGCTCGGGATGGGTGCTTCCCTGCGTCCCTTGAAGCCGGAGGCGTGGGCGGCATGGAAGCGGATCAACTTCGAGTATGAAGGGATGCGCTACATTGGCTCATTTGCTCCGCTGTTCGTGCACCAGTATTCCCAGGCGTGGTTCGACTTTCGCCACAAGCGCGACAAGTACGCCAATTACTTCCAGAATTCGGCGATTGCGACCGAGGCCCACCGGAAGTTCTGTTTGTCGCTGGCCAGGCAGTATCCCGATTACAGCGATGATCTTTGGGGTATCACTGCCTCTGATTCCGAGAAAGGCTACGTCGTCTGGGGCGGCCCTCCGGCCATGGGACCAATTGACGGTACCGTGGTTCCGGCCGCCGCTGGAGGTTCCGTGCCGTTCTTGCCCGAGGCCACGATGCGTGTGCTGAAGAACATCAGGAGCCGCTACCCGAAGGCCTGGAGCCGGTACGGCTTTGTCGATGCTTTCAATCCGTTGAAGAACTGGTATGACACTGACATTGTGGGAATCGACTGCGGGATCATCATGCTGATGGCGGAAAATGCACGCACCGGCTTCGTCTGGGAGACCTTTATGAAGAACCCCGAAGCGCAGCGGGGAATGGAAATTGCGGGTTTCAAGAGCGACGAGTCGGCGCCCACCCAGCCCGCGCCCATCAATGTTGCCAATCGGTAGCCAACTTGTGCTCATCGCTGGGGGCGTGTGCGGAGTTGACGATCAGCTTCCAAAGCTCGATGTCCATCCAACGCTTGCCGTGAATTCGGCATCAAAGAAGCGTAAACACCAGCTTGATGAATAAGCAAGACCCAAGACCTCGAACTTCCGATTCAACCAGACTATGGACGCAACTTTGACCGGCAATCCAAACGGCACATCCGTGGAGCCCGAGCCCGAGAAGCCGGTGGAGGTTCCGGGCAACGCGTGGGGCGATCGCATCCGCGCGCTCCAGAACGTGCCTCCGGTATTGAAGATTCTGTGGGAATCCGGCCCTGGGGTGGTCAGCTGGAGCCTTATACTGCGGCTGCTAGTTGCGGGACTTCCTGCGCTGCTTGGCTATGTCTCGTCGTGGATCCTCGGTCATGTAAAGCTCGCGATCGACCATCAGCCTCTGCCCCCTCGATTCTGGTGGATGGTGGGCGCCGAGGTATGCCTTGCCGTCTTTGCTAATGCGGTGAATCGGGGCATCGATTATCTGGACAGTCTTTTGTCGGACCGCTACACCTTTTTTGTGAGCGTTCGGGTGATGAAGAAGGCGGCCGACCTCGATCTCACGACCTATGAGGACCCGGTCTTCTACGACCGGCTGGAACGCGCGCGGGTGCAGGCCACGGACCGGCTGGCGATGATCCAGCAGATGGGCCGGCTTTTGCAGCAGGTTGTGACGACCGCTATCTTTACGGGCATCCTGATGTATCACTCGCCTTGGCTGGTGCTGCTGCTAACGCTTGGGGTGTTGCCATCTTTCCTAGGTGAGACCCACTATGCCTTTCTCGGGTATGCCAAGAACTTTCGTCAGACTCCAGCCAAGCGCCAGATGGACTACCTCCGCCAGGCGGCCGGAAGCCGCGAGGGCGCGAAGGAACTGAAGCTCTTCAATCTGGCCGGTTTCTTCACCGGTCGTTTCACCACGCTTTCAAAGCAGATCTACGAAGAAAACGTCGATCTGTCGCGCCGCAAGCTCTTCTGGGGCGGCATTCTTACGATGATCGGAACTCTTGGCTACTACGGTTCCTATGTCTTTGTCATCTGGCGAGCGGTGCAGGGCGAGATCGACATGACCACCTTGCTCTTCCTGACCACCTCGATCATTCAAGCGCAATCGAATCTGCAACAGGTGTTCTCAACGGCCTCGGGTATCGCCGACCAGGCGCTTTTTCTCACCGACTTGATTGCCTTCTTCGATATGCAACCGACTGTGCTCTCGAAGCCGGATGGCAGACTCATGCCTCGGCCCATTCGCCGGGGTTTTGAGTTTCGCAATGTCTCGTTCGCATACCCTGGCACAACTCGCCGGGTGCTCAAGAACTTTAACTTCAGCCTGTCACCGGGCGAGCGCGTGGCGCTCATTGGCGAAAATGGCCAGGGCAAGACCACGGTCGTCAAGCTGATCACGCGACTGTACGATCCGACCGAGGGACAAATACTCCTTGATGGCGTTGATCTGCGCGACTACAAACTGGAGGACTTGCACCACGAGATCGGAGTCATCTTTCAGGACTTCATGAGGTACGAGATGACCGCGCGCGAAAACATCGCGGTCGGTCGTGTGGAGCGACAGCACAGTGACGAGGAGATACGCGAGGCCGCTGAAAAGAGCCTTGCAGCAAGTGTAGTGGCGAAGCTCGAACATGGATACGACCAGATGCTCGGACGCCGGTTTGAAACTGGCGTTGAGCTTTCAGGTGGCGAGTGGCAGCGCGTCGCTCTGGCGCGGGCGTATTTGCGCGACGCACAGTTGCTCATTCTGGACGAGCCAACGGCCGCTCTGGATGCGAGAAGCGAGCTGGAAGTTTTTGAGCGTTTCGCCGAACTCACCAAGGACAAAATGGCGCTGCTCATCTCGCACCGCTTTTCGACGGTGCGAATGGCCGACCGCATCGTAGTGCTGAGCGGCGGTCAACTCGTAGAACAGGGAAATCATAAGCAGTTGATGGCGCTCGGAGGCCGTTATGCCGAGATGTTTGAGATGCAGGCTGCCAGCTATCGATGACGCTGGAGATATACGGACCGCTAAGGAGCATAACCGGCGATTGCTCTCTGGTAAGCCTTGGCTGACTCAAAACGGCAATCTAAACCCCGCAATCTTCCGGGAGTGCACCAGTTGGCGACGAATCGGGAAATTACGGGAATGATCGAATTCATCGAGACAGCGAACGAGCAGAATCCGGAGAGTGCGCCGATATCGGTAGACCATCTCCGAGAACATGCCCGCACCGTCGCTCGCTCCTGGGGCGTCACTCGCCAGGTTCCCCGGCGGAGTGCGTTCCTGGCTCGCGTCGAATCCGCGCGGCATTTGCTGGATAGTCTCTACTCCAAGGCGGATCAAACCACAGCATCCCCAGATTCAGACCTGCATTGGGCCGCGCCGGTGCGATTGCTGCGCGAAAATGTACGCCTTCTGCGCGGGACCGTGCTCGAGGCAGCTTCTTTGCGACGCAAGATAAATCGGTTGCCGCAGATCGTCGTTCGGGGAGCGCAAGCCTCCCCAACTGGGCGCGAAGTGCAGCAAGAGATGCCGCGAGCTGCCGCCGTAGCCGCCGCATTCTTCAGTGCGACTCAGCTCGTCTGGCACCCCGACGCTTTCAAGGTGTATGTCGATGAGCTCCAGGTCAACGATGGGTTCGATCTTTTAGAGATCTGGGCTTTACCGACTTTCTTGAAGTTCCATGTTCTCGAAGAGATCTTGACTCAGGCGCAGACGCTCCTGGATGGCTCCAGTCCCGTCGAAGGTTCTGCAAACAATCTGTTCTCAATCTATATTCAGACGCTTCGCGAAACCGGTTTTGCGGACTGGACCTCTTTACTCGAGCCGCTCATCGTTTTCGAAGCGATCTTACGCCAGGATCCGGCGAACGCCTATGCAAAGATGGATTTCGAAACGAGGGAGTTCTACCGGCGCCGGGTAGCCAAGTATGCTCGCGGGTCCGACGTGGGCGAGAAGCAGGTGGCTGTCGCAGCGCTGGAACTTGCCCGTGAAGCCCAGCGATTCCAGAACATCGACCTTCGCCTCCAACTGCGCCGGAGCCATATCGGCTATTACCTTATCGACAAGGGACTTCCACAGCTAGCTCGCCGCATCGACTACCGGCCAACATTGATTGACCGGTTACGCGCGCTGCTTCGTAACAATGCAGACGACTTTTATATCGTGGGCATCGAGATCGTTACGATTCTTCTGATGGCGGCGGTTATTCTTCCGCTAGTCGTCCGGTATCCCGTCATCGGCGGACTCACGGTCGCTTTTCTTCTTTTGCTGTTACCCGCTGCGCAAGGGACTGTCGATCTATTTAACAACACTGTGACCGCGATCTTCGAGGCCGAGCCGTTGCCAAAGATGGACTTCGGCAACGGGATTCCGAGCGAGTTCGCCACCCTGGTGGCCGTCCCAACATTATTGATGAATGAGGACCAACTGCGGGAACAAGTTGAGAAACTGGAAGTCCACTTTCTCGCAAACGCCGATCCTGCCTTGCATGTCGGGCTCCTGACTGACCTGCCGGACTCCGTCACAAGCCCACGAGAGAACGAGGCCGACCCGCTGGTTGATCTCGCGGTAAGCCTCATTAACGAGCTGAACTACAGGTATAAGAACGGCCATCACCAACCGTTTTTTCTCTTCCACCGCCGCCGCATTTTTAATGCTCGGCAAGGCGTGTGGATGGGCTGGGAACGCAAGCGAGGCAAGCTGCTCGACTTGAACAAGTATCTGCACGGTGACTTCGATGCCTTTCCCGTGAAGGTTGGCGATCTCGAAGCATTGCGACGAGTGAAGTACGTCATCACCCTGGATTCAGACACGCAACTTCCCCGCGGAACAGCAGCCAAGCTGGTCGGCGCCATGGCTCACCCGCTTAATCGGGCGATTATCGATCCCCAACGGCGCATCGTCACCGACGGCTTCGGTCTCATGCAGCCTCGAGTAGGAGTGAGCGTCGGCTCGGCGTCTCGATCTCGCCTCGCCTCGATTTACTCCGGACAAACCGGCTTCGATATTTATGCAAGAGCTGTTTCCGACGCCTATCAGGACCTCTACGGAGAGGGAATCTTCACGGGAAAAGGGATCTACGAGGTTGGGACGTTCCATGCCGTGCTCGACCGGCGCTTTCCGCGGAATGCGCTGCTGAGCCACGATCTGATTGAGGGCTCCTACGTCCGCGTCGGGCTAGCAACCGATATCGAGGTCATCGACGACTACCCCTCTCATTACAGCGCTTACACACGGCGCAAGCATCGCTGGGTGCGAGGTGACTGGCAGATCGCGCAATGGATGTTTTCGCGGGTTCCGGATGAGTCCGGACGCTTGATGCCGAACCCGATTACCAACATTTCGCGCTGGCGCATTCTGGATAACCTGAGGCGTTCGCTCGTCGAACCGTTCACGTTTTTCCTGTTTATGGGCGCGTGGCTTGGCCTGCCTGGAGGGCCGCTTTACTGGACGGTTGCAACCCTGCTGGTCATGTTTCTTCCAAGCATCGTGCAGCTGGTCTTTGGCCTGGGTCGAGCCACCGCATCTGAGCAGCAAGGTGCCTTCCGCGATGTCTTGGTTGGGTTTTGGCAGGCTGTCGTCATCACCCTGCTCACTCTCGCCTTTCTTCCCCACCAAACTTTCCTTTCGCTGGACGCCATCATCCGTTCCCTCGTGCGGCGGTTCATCACTGGCCAGCGGCTGCTTGAGTGGGAGACGGCTGCGGAGGCGGAAGCAAGCATCAAGTCGAAGAAACGCACACCCGTCGACAGCTACCTCGCCGCTATGCCTGTGATTGCGCTCGGGCTGGCGGCAATTATCTGGCTCTTGAATTGGGGAGCGCTTCATATCGCGTTGCCGATACTCGTGCTCTGGGGTCTTTCCGGTTCAATCACGGCGTGGCTCAACGCGCCGCGGAGCGACCAGCACGCTCGCATCAGGCATGGCGACGAAACATTTCTTCAGCATCAGGCGCTGCGCATCTGGCGTTTCTATTCCGAGTTCAGCAACGAAACGCACAACTATCTCATTCCCGACAATGTTGAGGAATACGGACTCGTCGAGGCCCCGCGCGTCTCAACCACCAACATCGGCATGCTGCTCAACGCTCGCCAGGCAGCGGCGGACTTTGGCTTTATTACTGCTCCCGAGTTTGCGGACATGACGAGGCGTACCCTCTTGGGCATTCACAAACTTGAGAAGCTCAATGGGCATCCCTACAACTGGTATGACACGCAGACGCTTATGCCGTTGCAGCCGGTCACCATCTCTAGCGTTGACAATGGCAATCTTGCTGCCTCTCTCTATACCCTCCGGGCCGGATCACTCGCATTACTCAAGATGCCGCTCTTGCGGCGTGAGCTATTTCAGGGGCTGCGGACTCATTGGCAACTGATGCTGTTACAAAAAGGGATCCCGAAGAAAATTGCCTCACAACCGCTCCCAGAGCCGGACGCTACCAATGGACAATGGGTCGACTGGTGCCTGGGGACGGCGATGCTTGAGGGGTTTGATACGTCTTCCGAGCTTGCCGGAGAATCGGCATGGTGGCTTACGGAAACACAGGACCGGATCAAAGCTATTAACCAACTCGTTCGTGATTACCGGCCGTGGATGCTGCCGGAGTTTGCCCGCCTGCACACAATTCCCCAGATCGGCCTGGCTTTAGAAGAGCCAATTCCGCTTGCCGGCGCGCCGGAATTTGCAACTCAGCTCGAAGCACGCCTGGATAGGATGTGGGCGACCTCCACCGATCAGGAGAAGTCAGTGCTCAGCGAGAGGCTGCGCGCTTTGCTGCCCGACACGATCATGCGCCTGAAGGCGCTCAATGCCTCCATTGAAGAGATTGCCAGAGACGCATTCAATCTGGCTGAGGAAATGGATTTTGGCTTCCTCCTGGACAAGGGGCGTTCGCTGCTCTCGATCGGCTACGACGTCTCGACGAGGAAGCTGCACAAAGCAACCTACGACATGCTTGCATCGGAGGCCCGCATCGCTACCTTTCTGGCGATCGCCAAGGGCGATATCCCGCAACAGAGCTGGTTCAAGCTTGCCCGCACGCACACAATCGCTTATGACCGACCAGTGCTGCTCTCCTGGACGGGGACCATGTTCGAATACCTGATGCCGCTGTTGTGGATGCGCCGCTACGCCGACACGCTGATCGCGCGCACCCTCGACGCCGCTGTCGAAATCCAGCGCGATTTCGGTCGCCAGCATCGCCTTCCGTGGGGCATCTCTGAGTCGGGCTATGCCGAGCAGGACTCAGCCGGACACTATCACTATCAGGCATTCGGAATTCCTGCGATGGCGTTGAAGTGGGACGCTATCGCGGGCCCGGTCGTCTCCCCGTATTCGAGCTTTCTCGCGCTGGGCATCGACGCGCCTGAGGCAGTCAAGAACCTCCGCCGCATGGCCAAGTTCGGATGGGTTGGCGCGTACGGCTTTTACGAGTCGGCAGACTTTTCAAAAACCCGAAGTCACGCGACGGTTGTGCGCGAATGGATGGCCCATCACCAGGGAATGTCACTGCTCGCGATCTTGAATTTACTGCATGAGAACACCGTCCAAACCTGGTTCCACGCGAACCCCGAAATTCAAGCGACAGAATTGCTGTTGCATGAGAGACCGATGCGCGAAGCGGTGCTCCGGGCAGAGCATAAGCAGTTCGCACCGGTGGGGAGGAAGTCAGCATAAGCGTAATTTCCAGGGTCAGTGGTCACTTCATACCGGTACTATTGATCGTCAGCGGGCCATGGCTGGTCGCGGCTTGGCGTCGGTCCTGAGTCTGTAAACTGATCGAGGACACTTACACAGTGGAGGGCTTACATGATGAAAGGCCACCCTTAGGATCGACTTATGGATCGTCGCAAGTTCCTCGTTTCCTCGATGGCATCCTCGGCCGTGTGCGCCTTCTCTCGCCAGACGCGTGGCGCCGTCGCGGACGCGTTGCAACAGCCGGTTGCTCCGAGTGTCGAACTGACCCCAGAGTTGCGCGAGAAGCTGATGCATGATCCGTTTCGGCCGCAGTTTCACCTGCTGCCTCGCGCGAACTGGATGAACGATCCTTGCGCGCCGCGCTTTTATCGTGGCAAGTACCACATGTTCTTTCAGTACAATCCCCACGCTGCCGTGTGGGGCGATATGCATTGGAACCACGCGACCAGCCCCGACCTCATCCGCTGGAAGCATCAACCGATTGCGCTATCGCCTTCACCCGGCTCTTACGATGCCTTCGGATGTTTTACAGGAAGCGTCCTGCCTGACGCCGATGTCCCGACCATTTTGTATACCGGAGTCACCAAGGCAACGCCCGAAACGATCCGTGGTGAAGGACTGCATGAGGTGCAATGTCTGGCGACCTCGACCGATCCTGAGTTGCGTGTCTGGAAGAAGCTCGATAAGCCGGTGATCGAGGCGCCTCCGCCGGGTTTGAGCGTTACCGGCTTCCGCGATCCGTGTCCCTGGAAGGATGGAGAGATCTGGTACCTCGGGGTCGGTTCGGGATTTACCAAAGTTGGCGGAGCTGTCCTGCTCTATCGCTCCCATGATGGCCGGAACTGGGAATATTTGCACCCCTTGGCGCAGGGGACCTGGAACGGCGGAACAATGAGCAATCCAGTCGATACGGGCGAGATGTGGGAATGTCCTGATTTCTTTCCACTCGGCGGCAAGCATGTGCTGCTCTATTCGGTCGAGCGAAAGGTCTTCTGGGAGGTCGGTGTCTTTGACAAGACCGACCTGAAGTTCCACTCCGAGACCAAGGGCATGCTCGATCAGGGCTACTACTATGCGATGAAGAGCATGGTCGATGAGCAAGGCCGCCGTATCTTGTGGGGATGGGTGCAGGAGTCGCGTACGCCCGACGAATGCCTCGCGGCTGGATGGGCCGGGTCGATGGCTCTCCCCCGTGTGCTGACGCTCGGCACTGATAATCGATTGCGGATGGATGTGCCGCCTGAGTTCGTCTCTCTCCGGCAGCAGACACAAACCGTGAGCGGCCCGCAAAGCGACGAGAAGCTCAAGGAGGCTCTCGCGAAGTCGGCCATACAGAATCGTGCCGGTGAGGTCGTTTACAAATTCAAGCCAGGGGCTGAGGCATGTGCTCTGGAGCTTCGCTCGGGTTCTGTGGAGACACCGCTTCTTGCGATTCAGTGCAACGGGACTTCGGAGAAGCCCGTGTTAACGATTGGCGAAAAGACGCTGGCACTGACTCCTAATAGCGAAGGGGTCTCGACGGTACATGCGTGGATCGATGGATCGGTTATTGAGATATTTTCCGACAGCAGGGAAGCGCTGACATGGAGAAACTTCACTCCGTCGCCGGGAGACATCCAGCTTGCGTGGAAAGGCCCAGCGGCAGGGCTGATGAACATCAGCGTGTCCGGTGTGAAGCCGATCTCCGACGACCGCTTGACCAGCTGAGCCGGAGCGCGGAGAGAAACAAAAGAGTCACGCTATAGAATTCTCCCGACAAGAAAGGCAATCGAATCACGATGCGAACTGCTCTGATAGCTGTGATGAGTGTAGGAGTTTTTTGTTTCTCAGCCGACTTGCTCCATGCCGCAAACTGCGAGGCGATGAAGGACCTCAAGCTTTCCGAGACGACTATTACCATGGCCACCCGCGTGACTTCGGGCGACGTGGAGGGTCCCGGCATCGATACACCGCTTCACGGACTGCCTGCATTCTGTCGCGTAGGTGGAGTGCTGCGCCCGACCTCGGATTCAGAGATCAAGTTTGAGGTATGGATTCCGGAGAACGACTGGAATGGGCGCTTTCTGGGCGTTGGCAACGGCGGCTTTGCGGGTTCGATTTACTATCGGCAACTCGCCGGAAATCTACAGCGGGGTTTTGCCACCGCGGGCTCGGACGCGGGCCATCAGGCAGAAGCCGAGGATGCGAGCTGGGCTTTCGGCCATCCGGAGAAGGTGAAGGATTTTGGTTGGCGCGCCGTTCACCTGACTGCCGAGCGGGCCAAAGAGATTGTGGCCGCTTATTACGGAAAGCCGGCGACTAAGGCCTATTTTGATTCGTGTTCGGACGGCGGTCGCGAGGCCTTAATGGAGGCGCAGCGTTTTCCGGAGGACTATGACGGCATTCTCGCCGGCGCGCCCGCGAATAACTGGGTGCACATGGTGAGCTCAGGAGTCGACGTTGCCCAGGTAACGAGGGGCGACCCCCATACGTACATCTCGAGCCTTAAGCTGCCCGCCATCCAACGTGCAACGCTGGCGGCGTGTGATGCGCAGGATGGAGTGAAGGACGACATCATCAACGATCCGGCGAAGTGTCATTTCGATCCGCAAGTGCTGTTGTGCAAGGGCGAGGAATCGATCGAGTGCCTGACGCAGCCTGAGGTGAATTCCCTGAAGAAGCTGTATCAGGGAGGTGTGGACTCTCAGGGGAAATCGATCTTCCCGGGATTTGTGTTAGGAGATGAATCGAGTTGGCGCAACTGGATTCTCGGTCAGGGGCCCGGATCGGCGTATGGTGACGGCTATGTGCGAAATTACTTTAGCTACATGGTGAGCGGCGATCCGAAATGGAATGTCTTGACGGCGAATGTCGATGCGTCTCTGAAGACGGCGGGCGAAAAGACGGGGGCCGAGCTCGATTCGACGAATGCCGATCTGAGCAAGTTTGCTGCGCGTGGCGGCAAGCTGATCATCTACCATGGCTGGAACGATCCGGCGATCTCTCCCTGGAACAGCATCCACTATTACGAGGGCATTCAAAAGCAGATGGGAGCGGAGCAGGCCTCGTCCGTCGTGCGGTTGTATATGGCGCCCGGCGTGGAGCACTGCGCTAGCGGCCCAGGGCCGAGCTCCTTCGGGCAACTTGGCATGGCAACGACCGGAGCGACCAAGTACGGGATCTTCGATTCGCTGGTTGATTGGGTGGAGAAGAGCTCGCCGCCGGAAAGTGTGGTGGCAACGAAGTACACGCCCGGAGCCAATGGTGAAAACAAGGTCGTAATGACGCGGCCTTTGTGCCCCTATCCGCAGGTTGCGAAGTATAAGGGCAGCGGAGACACCAATGACGCGGCGAGTTTTTCGTGCGTGAAGGAATAGCCGATCCGAGACAGAGAGTAAGACATGAAGCTGCGGAAACTCCTCATTCTCATTCTGATTTCCGGCGTCGCCTGTACCTCGCCCTCGCGGGCGTCGGCGCAGCAGTACGCCAAGCCTGGAAAATTCGACTTCTATCTCTTCACTCTTTCCTGGTCACCGCAGTTCTGTGCGGCTACTCGTCGCGAAACAGCGGAGTGCCAGGTGCACGGCGGAAACTTCGTTGTCCACGGTCTCTGGCCGGAGTTTAAGAATGGCTCCTGGCCGGCGGACTGCTCGATCGAGCCCGGTCCCACGAATCCCCAAGCTGAGGCGGACATCATGCCACCTTCGCTGGTCGAACACGAATGGCAGAAACACGGCACCTGCAGCGGGCTTGGCGTCAATGGCTACTTCGACCTGATGCGGTCGATTAAGAAATCGATCGCGATTCCAGACTCGCTACTCCGTCTGAAGCAGACGCAGATGATGGCTCCGTCCGAGATCAAGGCTGAGTTTGTGGCGGCGAATCCGCAGATCCGCACTGAGGACATGGTGATTGGGTGCGCGAACAATACACTCGTCCAGGTGCAGTTCTGCGTCGCCAAAGACGGCACTCCGACCGCGTGCGGCACGATTCGGGATTGCCGTGCGACCAAGATCAAGGTACTGCCTGTCCTGCCCTGAGTGCGGACCGCACAATCGCCGATTTTCCCCGCAAGGCATCTGCTCGGGAACTGCCGCAGACAAAGTTGCGTATTTCGACCTAACCGCAACGGGGAACCTCCGTCAAACATCGAGATCGTGTGCCGGTGGCGGCGCGGACATATCCAATTCGCTTCTGAACAATTGCTGAGAACTGAGGAGATGTCGTGGAATTTCTCGAAGACGTTCGTTACGCATTACGCCAGTTTGCCAAGGCGCCTGGATTTACGGCGACCGCCGTTCTCACTCTGGCGTTGGGCATTGGCGCGACTACCGCGATCTTTACGCTGGTGCATGCTGTGCTGCTGAAGTCTCTACCGGTGGTTAAGCCGGAGGAACTGGTCCGGGTGGGCAACGAAGAAAACTGCTGCGTGAACGGCGGGATGCAGGACAACTGGACGCTCTTTTCCTATGAGCAATACAAGGAATTCCGCGACAATACGACCGGGTTCGCCGAGCTGGCGGCATTTCAGTCAGGCCAGACGCTGATTGGAGTGAGACGCAGCGGCAGCGGCAAGCCTTCGGAGTCTTATAAGAGCGAATACGTTTCGGGGAATTATTTTTTGACCTTCGGCATCCCTCCATACGCGGGACGGACCATCGCCCCCGCCGATGACTCCAAGAGCGCCCCAGCGGTGGCGATGATGAGCTTCCGTACCTGGCAGGAGAAGTTTGGCAACGACCCCTCGGTGATCGGCGCGGGCTTTGTGATTAACGGCCAGCCCTTCACGGTCATTGGCATTACCCCTCCGGGATTCTTTGGTGATCGCGTGCAGAGCAATCCTCCGGCATTCTTCCTGCCAATCCATACGGAGCCGCTGATTTCGCCGACGAGCACGATCCTAGATGAAGCATCCTTGCAATGGCTCGACCTGATTGGCCGCATTAAGCCGGGCGCAGACATGGCCGCGATGGAACCCCAGATGCAGGTGCAATTGCGGCAGTTCCTGCTCAGCCCTTTGAGCAAAGTGGAGGAACGCGATAAGCCGCTAGTGGCCAAACAGACGCTTCATCTTTCCCACGGCGGCAATGGCGTGCAGATGATGCGCGATGAGTATCAGGACGGTCTGCATCTGTTGATGTGGGTCTCCTCGTTTGTTCTCCTGATTGGCTGCGCCAACCTGGCCAACCTTATGTTGGTCAGGGCGACGACACGCAAGCAGCAGACCTCGGTGCGGTCTGCCCTTGGCGCGCCGCGCTCCAGGCTGGTTCGACAGGCGCTGACGGAAAGCGTCGTGCTCGCGGTGCTCGGCGGGGTTGCCGGCATCGTTCTCGCCTTTGTGGGAACGAGGGTGATCTTGTATCTTGCTTTCCGAAAAGAGTATGTCCCAATCCATGCGACACCCTCTCTTCCGGTGCTTGCGTTCGCATTTGGCGTCTCGGTATTGACAGGAGTTCTCTTCGGAGTTGCTCCTGCCTGGATGACCGCGCGGGCCAATCCGGTGGAAGCGCTGCGCGGAGCTAACCGCTCCACTGGCCGCAGCAAAGGCTGGGGGCAAAAGTCCCTGGTAGTCTTGCAAGCTGCGCTCTCGCTTGTCCTGCTGTGTGCGGCAGGATTGCTCACCCGAAGCCTGAGCAACATGCAGCACCAGAACTTCGGCTTCGATACCGCCAACCGTTATATCCTTCACGTCGATCCACAGATGGCCGGCTACAAGCCCGGGCAGCTCGAAGCGCTCTATCGTCAGCTGCGCGACAATATCGCGGCAATTCCGGGCGTGAAACAAGTCAGCTTCTCGTTGTACAGCCCAATGGAAGGTGACAACTGGGGCGAAGGAGTCTTCATCGAAGGCGAGCCGCCGCCGGCGCCCGGGACCTCCGACCATGGGGCGTCATGGCTGCGAGTGAGCCCACATTATTTTGAGACGATCGGCACGAAGATCATCGAAGGCCGCCCTAACAACGAGCAGGACACGGCCGCGACGCAGAACGTCGCCGTGGTCAATCGTTTCTTCGAGGAAAAATACTTCAAGGACGGGCACGCGATCGGGAAACACTTTAGCGATGACCTAAAACACCCGGGCTGGTTTGAAATCGTGGGCGTCACTGAGAACACGCGCTACCAGGGGCCAACGCAGAAGATGCGCGCGATGTATTTCCTCGCACAGGGCCAAACAGTCCACAACGACGACCCGCATTACCAGCGATTTGAAAACTCCTCGCAATACCTCAACGCAATCGAGCTGCAGACTGCGGGTGCGGTGCCAAACCTCGAGACGCAGGTTCGGCGAGCGATTTCGCAGATTAATCCGGACCTCGCGATCATCAACTTCGATCCCTTTTCCGAGCAGGTGAAGGCAAATTTTACCCAGCAGGCGATGATTGCCAAGCTGACTTCTTTCTTCGGGATTCTGGCGCTGATTCTCGCTTCGATCGGGCTTTATGGCGTGACGGCATATTCCGTGGAGCGCCGGACCAGCGAGATCGGCATCCGGATGGCGCTGGGCGCGAACCGAAACAATGTGCTGCGCATGGTGCTTCGCAGCGCGTTTCTGCAAGTCGGCATCGGCTTGGTGATCGGGATTGCAGCGATGGTCCTGGTCGGGCGCGCGATGGCCAGCCAGTTGTTTGGGGTCAAAGCTTATGACCCCGTGGTGCTGTCGGTGACGGTGCTCGTTCTGACTGCGGCTGCCTGCGTGGCTGCATTGATTCCGGCGCGACGGGCCGCGGGAGTACAGCCGATGCGCGCTCTGAGATCGGAGTGAGGTTTCGGCAAGCTGGCCTTTCGGGGATAATGTAGCTAGCTTGTTGCGGAGGCCCCGTGTCTACCAAAGCCGATTCCTTCCACCCTCTGGGTATGTCGACCAGCGCTCCTATGCCGCAGACTGCGGTGAGGAGCGCGGCAGCCGTTCCATGGTACGTCTGGTGCGGAGTAGTAGCTATTACGTCAGCCGCAATTGGCGGGGCATGGGACGTCTCATGGCACCGGTCGATCGGCCGCGACACGTTTTGGACGCCGGCGCACCTGGCGATCTACGCCTGTGGCGTGCTGGCGGCGATCGCCTGCGGCTATCTGATCTTTGCAACGACCTTTGGCAGTTCCGAATCTCTTAAGCGGATTTCGGTGAAGGTGCTCGGCTTCCGCGCTCCACTGGGCGCGTTTGTCGCCGCCTGGGGCGGCATTGCGATGCTCACCTCGGCTCCTTTCGATAACTGGTGGCATGCTGCATACGGCCTGGATGTGAAGATCGTGAGCCCGCCGCATACACTCTTGATTCTCGGTATCCGTGCGGTTGGGGTTGGCGTGCTTTTCCTGATTCTGGCGGCGATGAATCGCGCGAGCGGAGCCGGCGCAGCCGGGGAGAAGGGATTTCATAGCCTACAGCGGCTGTTTCTCTATCTCGGCGGCCTGATCATCTCCGGGCAGATGTTCTTTTTGATGGAGTACACGTGGGACGTTTCCCTGCACGGCTCAACTGCATACGTGGCCATGGCCATCGGGGTACCGGTGGCGCTGGCGATGATTTCGCGGGCCTCGCAGCACCGCTGGGCGGCGACGATCGCCGCGTCGGTGTACACGATCTTTGTCATTGGCGAAATTCTGATTCTGCCGTTGTTTTCGGCGCAGCCGAAACTGGGGCCAGTGTACTTTCCGGTGACCCATTTTGTTCCGGCAAAGTTTCCGATCCTGATTATCGCGCCGGCTCTCGCGCTTGATCTGCTGTGGAAGCGGACTCGCAGTTGGAAGAGTTGGCAAGTTGCGCTGCTCTCGGGACTGGTCTTTGTTGCTGTTCTGGTCGCGGTGGAGTGGCCTTTCGCCAGCTTCCTGATGACTCCCGCGGCCGCCAACCGCTTCTTCGGGACGATCTATTTCGATTACAACTCGCCTTCCTGGGGAGTCGACCGGATGCGGCGGTTCTGGCAGCCCGAACAGGGCATCGCCCTCTTTCGTGGGTTCGTAATCGCCGCGATCTACGGCTCGATCAGCACCTGGATCGGACTTGGCTTCGGCGGATGGATGCGGAAGGTCCAGCGTTGAAGGCATTTCGCGTAATTCTGCTTTTCTTGGTCTGCGTTCCTAAAATTGCCTTCGCACATGTGGGCAGCAAGGACGTCTTTCAGGAGGTCACGGCCGGCCCTTACAAGCTATTTGTAACTGTGCGAATGCCAAATGTGATTCCGGGCGTTTCCAATGTCGAGGTGCGCTCCACAGGTGCTCGAGTGACGGGATTGGAGATTGCCCCACTGCCACTCGCTGGCGAAGCCTCCAAACATCCGCCGACGCCCGACGCGATGAAAGCCTCCGCGGCTGATCCCGCATTCTTTACCGGCGGCGTGTGGATGATGAGCCCCGGATCGTGGCAGGTACGCATCCACGTCACCGGAGCCGCCGGCGATGCGACCGTATCGGTGCCGGTCCCGGCGGTAGCCATCGCTACGTTGCAGATGCAGCGGGACTTGGGTATTCCTTTGGCGCTGCTAGGAGTCTTCCTGGTTATCAGCATGGCCGGAGTGGTTGCAGCGGCGGTACGGGAGTCGCGGTTACCCCCGGGAGAGACGGCGTCACCTACGCTCCGGCGGCGTGGAGTGGTCGCGATGATGGCAAGCCTGGTCTTCCTTGGCCTTGCCGTATGGGGCGGCGCGAAGTGGTGGAATGCGGAAGCGACCAGTTACGCTGCAAGCATTTATCGGGCGCCTGAGGTCAACGTCACCCTCAAGGGGGACGAGCTTAGTCTGCATGTCAAGGACATCGCCGACGGTGACCGCTGGGAGGACCGCTCGAGCGCGGCCCTCCTGCTCGACCACGGGAAGATCATCCATCTCTATGCGATTCGCATGCCCCAGATGGACGCGGCGTATCATCTGCATCCCGACTTTGACCCTCCCAGTCACTTCCGGATAGAGCTGCCGGCGATGCCTCCGGGCGACTATGCGCTCTATGGGGACGTAGTCCATGCCAATGGATTTCCGGAAACACTCGTGGCAAAGCTGGAGGTCCCGGAAGGCATGACCGGCGCGGCGCTCGGGCCGGACGATGCCTCGGCGCATCCGCCTGCGGTTGACCAGGGTCAGCTGGGCGACAGCTTCAAGTTGCCGGATGGTTACAGCATGGTTTGGGACAAGCCGACGACGATCACCGCAAATGCCGCGTATTCTTTCCGATTCCGCCTGCTCGCGCCGGATGGTTCGCCCGCGACGGACATGCAGCCGTATCTGGGGATGGCTGGGCATGCAGCTTTCGTGAAGACTGATGGCACGGTCTTTGCCCACACGCATCCAGAGGGTTCGGCAGCAATGCCGGCGATGATGCTTGCGAATGGAATGGATGGCAGCATAAACATGCCCTCCGCGGCGATCACCAACACGGTGGAGTTTCCCTATGGATTTCCCAAGCCTGGGGCTTATCGCATCTTCGTTCAGATGAAGCATGGGGAGATCGTCGAGACTGGCGTCTTTGACGCCAGCGTCCAGTAGTCTTTGATTTGCCTTGTTTCGACGAGGCTGGATTTTCCCGTCCTGCATATGTATCTTTGCTCGGTAGCCAAGGAGCCTTAGAAATTATGCGCGTAATGAACGCCTTTCGAATTGTCGCTGTAAGCGTTTGCATCGTTGCCGGTTGTATGTCCACGCGTCCTCTTGCTGCGCAGTCGACGCAGCTTGCCGCTACGCCGCCCATGGGCTGGAACAGCTGGAACCACTTCGCGACTAAAGTTACCGACGCCGATGTGCGGGCTACCGCCGACATACTGGTGTCGAGCGGCATGCGCGATGCGGGATACATCTACGTCAACATCGACGATGCCTGGCAGGGCGAGCGCGACGCGCAGGGAGTGCTCCACCCCAACAGCAAGTTCCCAGACATGAAGGCGCTGGCTGACTATGTCCACTCGAAAGGCCTCAAGATTGGCATCTATTCCGGGCCCGGGCCGAAGACCTGCGGTGGCTACGTTGGCAGCTACCAGCACGAAGAGCAGGATGCGAAGATGTGGGCCGACTGGGGCATCGACTATCTCAAGTACGACATGTGCAGCATGGGCCGGATCATCAACAAGGAGGCCAACGGCGACCCCAAGAAGCGCGCCGAGCTCGACAAGGCCGTCTACGAAAAAATGCACAAGGCGCTGCTCGCGACCGGACGTCCAATCGTCTTTAGCTTGTGCCAGTACGGTTGGGACGATGTATGGAAGTGGGGCCCCCAGGTCGGCGGCAATCTCTGGCGCACGACCGGCGACATCAGCGACGACTACACGCGCATGTCTGAGATCGGGTTTATGCAGTTCAATCTCGCGCCGTATGCCGGGCCCGGCCATTGGAACGACCCTGACATGCTCGAGATCGGCAACGGGGGCATGACGCATGACGAATACATCACCCATATGTCGCTCTGGGTCATCCTCGCCGCTCCGCTGCTGGCCGGGAACGATGTGAGCAAAATGACGGACGACACCAAGGCGATCCTGATGAATAAGGATGCGATTGCGGTCGACCAGGACAAGCTCGGCAAGCAGGGCTATCGTGTGTCGGCGCAAGGTGCGACCGAGATATGGGAGAAGCCTTTGAGCGATGGCTCCAAGGCTGTGGGGCTCTTTAACCGCGGCGATTCGGCTAGCGCGATCACTCTCGATCTCAAGTCATTGGGCTTTGGCGACGGAGCGAAGTTGCACGATATCTGGGCGGGTAAAGATGTTATGGCAACTGGAGGGAGCTATACCGTTCAGGTTCCCACGCATGGGGCGGTGTTGCTGAAAGTGTGGAAGTAGCTGAACTCAACCGAGGGATGCGACAGAGAGGTCGGGCCCTTCGGTTTTGTGATCCAGAGACTCAAGAGGCGGCATCGGCGTTGAATCCCCCAATGATGATTATTGGCTTTTCTCCGCGAGTGTCTGCGTCGAGCAGTTCCGTTTTGATAGTCTGCCGTTCGCTTGGCATGAGCGTGATGTAGTTGTCACTGTAGACAGCCGGGAGGATGCGGTCGCCACTTTTCCCCCGAACCGCAATTAGTCGAGTCATCAGAGATGGATAAGCTGAGGTGTTGCGTATCTCTGTGGTCAGAAGCCACAGATCGCCCTTCTGCTCCGCGCTTGTCGTCGCCTGTATTTTGGCCTTGGGCAGCGTACGGATCGCGCGATAATCGCCGTCAGTTGTTCCGCGCATGTAGATGTTGCTCGAGACGACGCTGCCGCCCCGAGTCAGCGTCAACCGGATGAAATGCACCGGATTTAGCCCGGCCGGATACTCCATTTTCATGACAGCGGTTGTGCTGTCTTCGGCGCTGTCGACGGAAACCGTCTTGGTGGACATCGTCGATCCGTCCATATTGAGCACTTCGATCTTCGCGCCGAGCCCGGTATTATTTCCTCCACTGAAGTTCATAACTTCGATATTGTCGGTGAGCCTGTTCCATTGGATGTGCAGCGGCTCCGAGGCTTTTTTGCATGCGAAGTAGGCAGAAGTTGGTTCGAGATAGTAGTCGTAGGTTTGCCAGACGAACGATGGCCAGCAGGGATGGCTCATCCACAACAGCAGGCCCATGCGGTATTTGCTCTGCGCCTCGAACATGGCGCGGTAGCCCTCGTAGTTGACGAACTGGGCGAGCGATATCCATTCCTCCGCGCTGTCGGCTCCTCCGTAACTTTCGTCGATGATGCTGCGGAAGCTGGTGCCCCCCTGAGCGCCATCGAGGCAGAAGTCATGGATACCCCAGTCGAGGCTCTGCGGCCACATCGCGCTCTCGGGCATGATCAGCTTGACGCTTTCGAGCGATGGGATGTTGGGCATGCCCATCTCGCTGTGGAACTTGGGATCGGTGATGCGGAAATACGTTTCGGGGGGCAACGCCTGATACGGCCCATGGCCACTGACGACCTTGTCGGCGGAGCTGCCAATGTAGTGGATGCCGGGGTGGAGCTCGGCCAGGTCTTTGCGGATGCCGGCATCGAGCGGCGGCGGCGGGAACCACTCGTTGCGTCCGCAGTAGAGACCGATGCTGGCGTGATTACGAATCTTCAGGATCAGGTCCTTCACGTTGGTCATGAAGAGATCGTTGTCGTTGGGGATGGGACCGTCCCATGGGTTGGCAAGCCAGAAATCCTGCCAGACGACGACGCCGTATTTGTCGCACGCGTCGTAGAAGGCGACCTCGCCAAGTTGGCCCACCCAGTTGCGAATCATGGTGAAGTTCATCTCACGGTGGTAGCGTACGGAGGCGTCGTACTCGCGGGCGCGGTAGCGAAGCATCGACTCGCTGAAGCCCCAGTTGCCGCCGCGAGGTACAAAGCGGCGGCCATTGATGAAGATGCGGAGCGCTTCGCCGTCTTCGTTGTAAGTGAACTGACGAACGCCCGCTTTGAAGGCCTTCTTGTCGAGGACCTTGCGGCTTGCGGACTCGAAAGACAACTCCACATCGTAGAGATGAGGATCGCCATAGCCGACCGGCCACCATAGTTCCGGCTTTTGCAGGCGCAGCGCTGGATGCGTTGATGGATTGAGCGTTACCTTCTTCGTCGCGGAGGCCTCAATGGTCACGCGCTGCTCGAACGGCACGTCGCCGAACTTGCCGCGAAGTGTCCCCGTGATTGCTTTGGCTGAATGATTGACGAGGTCTACCTCGACGCTGATGTCGGCGTGTGAAGTGTCGGGCAACGGCAGGGTCGTGGCAACGAAGGGGTTTTCGAGGGTTACCGGCCCGGTGACAGTCACATAAACATCGGCCCAGATGCCGGTGTTGCGTCCGCGGATGGTCGGAATCCAATCCCATCCGATCGACCCGTGAAAAGTAGGATCGTCTGCGCCGAGTGCGCCTCCGTTTTTGCCGACGTTCTCTAGCGTCTTCTGCTTGCAACTGCCGGGAGTGGCGTTCTTCTCGACGCTGACTGCGAGCGCATTGACTTTGCCGGGCAGCAATTTGCCGGTGACGTCGAAGCGTCCGCGCATGAATCCGCCCTCGATGCGGCCCAGCTTCTCGCCGTTCAGAAAGACATCGGCCTTCCAGTTAATGCCGTCGAAGTTGAGCCATGCGACTTCTCCGGAGGCGACGGCGGGCGCGGTGAACTCGGTGCGATACCAGAAGTCGGAGTAGAAGAAGGAATCCGAGATATAGAGCTGGTTGTGGCTGAAGTTAGGATCGGGAATTGCTCCGACATTGAAGTAAGAGGTGAGCACTGTGCCGGGGACGGTGGCGATGACCCAGTTGTCCGCCTTGTAGCCGGGCTTCGAGAGCACTTCTCCTGCGCCGGTGACGAGGTTTGAGCGCTGCAGTCGCCATGCGCCTCCGGCGAGGTCAAGCCGGCCATCGACGACGCCCGGTGCAGGTTTCGCGCGAGCGACCGGGCCGCCGCGGCCATAGACTTCGATCTCGCTCAGGATATAGCCGTCCGTCGTCGCTGGACGGGTCATGAGCACGCGCACGTAACGAGCCTGCGCCGCTTGCGCGAGCCGAATGTCATCAACGAGTCCGGTGCCGGTTGGCAGAGGCTGGAGATCGCGCCAGCTCTGCGCGTCGTCGGAGATCTGAATCGCGCCCTCGGCGGCGCGGGCGATCCAGTAGAGCGCGATGCGGTCGAAGTCGCAACGCGCGCCAAAGTCGACGTAGACCCACTCTTCATCCATTCCGGCGGCCATCCAGGCGCTGGTGAAGTTGTAGGGGCCGCCAATCTGAACGCGCTTGTCGCCTGCGTAAAACTCGACCTCGCCGAGCCGCCACATTGTTCCGAAGGGCCCTTCGGGAGCGTTGGCCATCGAGCACGTCAATTGGTAGTAGCGGCTGCGGGATGGCTGTTGAAGAGTAATCGAGGGATAGAGAAGCTGCGCCCCTCGCACTAAGTCGGGAGGGTAAGGATCGGGGGAGATCGGTTGCCCGCCGGTAGCGCTGCCCATCTCTTTCCAGGTGCGGCCATCATCGGAGGTGGATATGGCGAAGGTGAGCGTGTCTGGAGCGGTATGGGCGGGCATCACCACGAAGATCCGAATCCGATCGACGGTTGGCACCTCTGCGCCGCCTCCGAGCCGAATCTGAGCGGTCGCATGATTTCCGCGAAGATCGATCGTTGTGTCGTGGAAGTGGTCGAGCAGCGTCTCCCGTTCGGTCTTGGAAAAGGTTCCGTGCCCACTCGCTGACGTAGAGACCCAGGTGGGAAGAGTCGTATCTTTGAGGCCGTCCGTGACTAACTGCGCGGTCAGGTTGTAGTCGTAGCTACTGGAATGGTAGGCGGGGCGGAGCAGCGCCAGATTGCGATAAGTGGTGCTGTCGATGACGAGTTCTGGGCTGAAGTTTTCGGCGGGTGCTCCGGGATACATGCCGAGGCCGCGAGTGTAACCGGCACTTCCGGTGGCGGCTTCTACGGCTGCCGCGAAAGCGTTTTCCAATGGAGCCGGTTCGCTGGAGGCTGTCGACGCCGAAGCAGCTGGCCCGGAGAGCGCTACTCCGACGCCCGCGATGATCGAACTCTTCAAGAAGTCCCGCCTTGATGTAGACATTCATCTCCCTTGAGAATGTTCTCGCCATATCGGCAATGGACGAGGCTAGGTTGGTAGCTGGCGAAGTAATCTGCTCTTGGTCAGCGTACGAGGCGACCCAAAAACCGCGCAAAGGTCAGCTTACACCGATTTATTCTCAGTCGAGACTGCATGGCGCTCTAGGTGCTCCAACTTGGATTGTTTCCAAACCTACGTTTGGCCAAGGTGCCAATTTGATTGACTTGGCTAACTCGCTCGCCTACTCTACGACCTAGCTATGGTTGGTGAAACTGTCTCCCACTACCGGGTGCTCGAAAAAATCGGCGGTGGCGGGATGGGGGTGGTCTACAAGGCTGAGGACACCCGGCTCGGGCGCTTTGTGGCGCTCAAATTTCTGCCTGACGAGATCGCCCGCCAGTTGCCGGTGCTGGAGCGGTTTCGGCGTGAGGCCCGTGCTGCTTCTTCCCTGAATCATCCGAATATCTGCACAATCTACGACGTTGGCGAAGACGACGGTCGCGCCTACCTCGCCATGGAGTTTCTCGAGGGGCAGACGCTCAAGCATCGCATTGACGGCAAGCCGCTGCCAATCGACTTTCTGTTGGATCTGGGAATTCAGACTGCCGATGCGCTCGATGCGGCCCATGCGAAGGGTATCGTCCATCGCGACATTAAACCGGCGAATATCTTCATCACCCGCAACCGCCAGGCAAAGCTGTTGGATTTCGGCTTGGCGAAGTTCGACAACCGCCGCGATCCAGGAGTCACGGCCGACGGGAACGAGACCGCTCGCGACCTCACCAGTCCGGGCAGCGCTCTGGGCACCATTGCCTATATGTCGCCTGAGCAGGCGCGGGGCGAGGAACTCGACGGCCGCACCGATCTGTTTTCACTCGGAGCCTCGCTCTACGAGATGGCTACCGGCAAGCAGGCATTCGACGGCACCACCTCGGCGGTCGTGTTTGAGAGCATCCTCAATCGTCAGCCGGTTCCGTCTCTGCAATTGAACCCCAATCTGCCTCCGCAGTTGGAGCGCATTCTCGATCGTGCGCTCGAGAAAGACAGGGACCTGCGATATCAGTCCGCCGCGGAAATGCGCGCGGAGATGAAAATCCTCAAGCGTACGCTGGACTCTCAAAGGTCCGCGACTGCGCACGCTGGTTCGAGCTCATCGGGTTCGGGGATTGCCGCTGCAGCTCCGGTTGAGCAGCCGTCTAAAGTCGAATCTGCCAAGAGGCAAGGTGGACGGCTGGGGCGCCTCGCTCTGCCGGCAATAGCGGTCGCGTTGATCGCCGGTGCGGGGATCGGTTGGTTTGTCAGCGCCGCTCGGAGCCACACCACGCCACCGCTCTATCATCAACTGACATTTCGGCGGGGAACGATCCGGTCCGCGCGCTTTACTCCCAATGGACAGTCGGTGGTCTACGGCGCTGCCTGGGAGGGCAAACCGACGGAACTCTTTATCACCAGCCCGGAAAGTCCGCAATCGCGTTCGCTCGACCGGCACGGCGAGGAGCTGATGAGCATCTCGTCGGTCGGCGACATCGCGCTACTGACCAGCGTCAATGCGACCGGGACGTATACCCAGGTTGGCACGCTGGCGCGCATGCCTCTCAACGGCGGCGATCCGCGCGCCATTCTTGAGGGAGTGCAGTGGGCGGACTGGTCTCCGGACGCTAAGAACCTTGCCGTGGTTCGCGATGTCGGCGGGAAGAACCGCCTGGAGTATCCGATTGGCAAGGTGCTCCGCGAGACTCCGGGCTGGATCAGTCACCCGCGTATTTCGCCCGACGGGGAGCTAGTGGGATTCATCGAGCACCCGCAAGTCGGCGACGACGCCGGCAGCGTCCATGTGGTTGACCGGAACGGCAAGGATAAAGCCCTGTCTCAAGGGTATTTGAGCGCGCAGGGCCTTAGCTGGGCGCCGGATGGCAAGGAAGTCTGGTTTACGGGCAGCAAGAACGGCGCCAATGACCGCGCACTGCTCGCGGTGACGCTTGCGGGAAGCGAGAGGATCGTCACCCGTGTGCCCGCAAATCTTCAACTCGAAGACATCTGGCATGACGGAAAGGCTTTGCTCTCACGGCAGAGTGCGAGGCGCGAACTGAGTGGGCTAATTGCCGGAATGGGGAAGGAACAGGACTTTTCCTGGCTTGATTATTCCTTTCCAGCCGAGCTGTCAACCGATGGCAAGAGCTTGTATTTCGATGAAGAGGGCGTTGGGGGCGGGGCAAGCTATTCCGTTTACCTACGCAAGACCACCGAGGAGTCCGCGGTGCGTTTGGGTGAGGGGCAGGCGGTGACGCTGTCGCCCGATGGCAAATGGGCCCTCGCCCTCACCATGGCTTCGCCGGCACAGCTCGTGCTTTTGCCCAGCGGAGCTGGTGATGCCCAGCAGATCACCCATGACGACTTCTATCACAACTGGGCGCGCTGGCTGCCCGACAGCAAGGGTTTCGTTTTCACCGCCACGCGCGAAGGCCACGGCGCCCAAATCTACTTACAGAAATCGATCTCCGATCCCTCGCACCCCATCTCTCCCGAGGGGGTGGATTCCCTGGCGATCGCCCTCTCTCCCGACGGCACCCAGGTTGCGGGTATCGGGCCGGATGGGCTCGCCTATCTCTATCCTGTGGCTGGAGGACAGCCCAAACCAGTACCTGGTTTTCAAACAGGAGAGCAGCCGATCGAATGGTCCGCGGATGGCAAATCACTCTATGTCTATCGTCCCGGCGAGTTTCCGGCTAAGGTCTCGAACCTCGACCTTACGACGGGCAAGCGCACACTCTGGCGAAGTCTGGCGCCAGCAGATCCCGCCGGGGTGAGCCAGATTGGTCCCATCGTGATGACTCCCGATGGAAAGTCGTACATCTACGGCTACCATCGAGTCCTGTCCGACCTTTATCTAGTTGAAGGATTGAAGTAGTCTTCGCGGTTAACTGAACTGCGCCATATATTTCGCGTCGATCGCCAACGCATCCAGCATTGTGGTCTGAGTTTCTTCCTGCTCAACGAAGATGTGACGGATGCTCGCTCCCTTGGCGGCCGCGAAGATCGGCTTGTAGTCGATCCCGCCTGTCCCTAGAGGGACCGACGGCGGCTTCTTGTCTTTGAAGTCCTTGACGTGCAACATCACGATCCTCTTTCCATATTTCTTCAGATACGGAATCGGGTCCTGGCCTGCGACGATGACCCAGCCGCAGTCCATCTCAAAGCTGACCTTCGCCGGATCGGTGTTCTTTTCGAGCAACTCCCAAGGCATCGTGCCGTCGATCGGCGTGAACTCAGGGGTGTGGTTGTGATACGCGAACTTCATACCTGCCGCATTGACCTTTTCGCCGATCTGGTTGAACTGGTCTGCAACCCACGTCCAGTCGGCGAGAGTGAGCGGCCCGTGCCCCGCAGCCGGATCCCGATGCATTGCCGAACTGCACACCATGTATTCGAGGCCGAGGGCTTTTGCGTAGGCGATGCTGTCATCGAGTTTGGGCTTCAACGCGCCCAATGGATAATGCGCGCTGACGCAGCTTAATCCCGCCGCCTGCATCGCGGCTTTTACCTCTTCGACGGAATGATCGTAGAAGCCCGCCGCCTCGACTTCCTTGTAGCCCAGCGCGCCAACCTGTTTCAGCGTGCCGGCGTAGTCATTGGGCAGCATTGTGCGCACCGAGTAAAGTTGCATGCCGAGGGGAAGGCCGAGCGGATAGGCCCTGGCAAGCGTGGTGGCGGCGAGCGTACCGGCGGACAGAGCAATAAAGCGGCGGCGGTTGATCGATTGGAAGACCATAAAACGAGAGCACCTCAAAAATCGGTTTATCGAACCAGCGTAATACTACACGGGGCCGGATTTTTTCGCGATTTGCCGGCTCTCCGCAACAAGTATCCTTACGCAGAGGAACAATGATGGACGAACTGGAACGGATCCTGATCGGCAACAGCGCGGCCGCGTCTGCGGCTCAAATCGTGGAAGGGATCAGCGATGAACTGGCCCATCGCGTGATCACGGGAGCTCCGCGCACGATCTATGAAGAGCTGTGGCATATCTCCTTCTGGCTGCAGATTACGCTGGAATGGAACGACGGGATTGAAACCCCTTATCCTGAGCATGCGTTAGAGGGATTTCCTTCTCCGGCAGATATAGAAAAAGAGAGCTGGTCTGATCTTTGCCGACGCTTCCTCCAAGGCCTGGAGCTGGCAGCGGCGACCATTCACGACCCGGCTAAGCTGGTAAGAGTGGTGCGGTGCCCATCGCCCCCAGGAGCGCCTGCGCGCACAATGACGGTGCGGGAACAGCTTGAAAGCCTGGCCGCGCATAACGCTTATCATTTCGGGAGAATCGTGCTGATGCGGCAGATCAGCGGAGCTTGGCCTCCGCCGTCGGGCGGGGATAGCTGGTAGTCGCAGGGTTAAACGGAGTAGGCAGGCGAGAGTCAGTGCTCGCCGCCTGCCTCTTTCTAACTACTTCGGTTTCCAGAAGTCCGGATCTGCCTTGAGCCACGCGTCCGGCGGATAACTCATCTTGGGGTCGATCTCGAACAGGTTGCTCTGTTCAGATTCGACGCACACGGTTTCCAGAGCCTCCAACTTTTTCATGCCGTCTTCGCCCATGGCCGCCTCGAAGCGTTTTCCCGAGGCGAACATCGAGTCAATGTCGCTGCCCGACTTGATCGTGGTGATGAAGATGAAGCCGTCGCCGGGCGAGCCATAGGCCTCCTGATAGGCGCCCCAATGCGCCTCGGGAATGCCCTTTTTGTAGCCGGCGATGACCAGCTTCATGAGGTCCTCCCAGTCTTTGTCATGGCCGGGTTTGACCCGAAACTGGCTAATTTCCTCGTACCGCGCGCCGACGCGAAAGCCGGGGTTCAGGCTCATATCGTCGCGTAGAATCCACACGCTCTCATCGGTCGAAGAGAGCAGGTCGCCGTCGGCGACATTGGCTGCATCGAGCGCGGTGGTCAGGGCAGTGTCCGAGCCGATCGCCTTATTCTCGGCTTCCCACGCTGCGAACGATGGGTAGGCGTAGAGAAACAGGGCGCGCTGCGGTCCCGAAAGCGAGGTCACCGCATAGTAGCGCGAAGAGATATTGCTTGCTGCTGAGGCGCTGACGAACGCCGCCTCGGTCTTTTCGTGGGCGCTGTGGTCTCGGCCGGGTTTCGTATACTCGCGCGCAACTACGAGGATTTTGTTGGTGGGAATGATGCTGGCGTCCTGAGCGAAGACGGCGACAGAGGTGCTGCTTGACAAGAGGAGCAGCAAAGAGAGTGGGGCAGAGAGGCGTGTGGATGTCAGCTTCATAGAGGTCTTTCTCCTATGGGGAAACATTAGTGGAACCGAGGAAGGTGCGCGGGCGATGGACTCCGCTAGTGGTTGGCGGGAGGTGGGTCGCCTGCAATGCGGACTGGCGGGCACGGAACAATCTTGTGCCTAGGTCATCCGAAACGGGTGTTTCCCGGAGAGATGCGGCAGTTATGCAGATGTGGTGGGAATCTTAGGAACGACGGTGGGTGATTTGCAAGGGAATTCTTCTTGGAGGGAAGCAGTTAGACAGTTATGGACCGTTTTGGGACACACTAGCCCTATATCCTCGCCTCTGAATGCGGTAGTTATCGCCCGACCCTTGGCTGCTCAGTAATAAATTGCCGCCCTCTGCCGGCGGTGGCCTGGATTCCTTGTGAATGCATCGGTTATAGTCGGTTGCTACATTCAACAGTAAGCCGGAGGGATTCGTGGGCGTTCCGCATGAGCACTACGCACTTGGCCGCTCGCCGCAGGAGTATGCGCGCCTCGCCCGACAGGCTGAGATCATGAAGCCAATGACGCGGCGCCTCTTTGTCGATGCCGGCATCCAGCCGGGCATGCGTGTTGCCGACCTCGGGTCAGGAGCTGGAGATGTTTGCATGCTGCTAGCCGAGATGGTGGGACCGGGCGGTACCGTAATCGGTATCGAGCACGATGAGCAGGCAGTGAGGCACGCGGGAGAGAGGGCTGCGGCAGCCGGGGCCGCCAACATCGCCTTCGCGGATTGCGATTTTGCGGAATACGTCTCGGATTCGCCTCTCGACGCGGTTGTAGGACGGTATGTGCTCATGTATCAGCCCGATCCGGCAGCGGCCCTGGCGAAGATCGTGAAGCAACTCCGCCCCGGGGGGCTGGTGGCTTTTATCAAGCCTTGGTTTCAAGTGCCGCCTGGCCCTGACAGCACTCTCAAGATGGCACTCACTTACATAGTCGAGACCCTTCGCCGGTCCGGTGCGCATGTCGATCTGGGACCGCGAATGCATCGGGTCTTCCAGGCCGCCGGACTTCCGCTGCCAAATATGCGTTACGAGGTAGTTTTAGATCCTCGCGAGGAATCTCCTCTTTACGATTATGTGGCCGATACTTTGGCGAGTTTGCTGCCAAAGGCCATCGAATACGGAATTCCTGGCGCCGCCGACGTGGAAGTTGCGCCGCTCGCTATGCGCATTCGCGCAGAGATGAACGGCGCCGGCTACGCCATGATGGCGTCCCCTGCAGTTTGCGCCTGGTGTCGAGTTCTCTTCGACTCCTGAGACAAGCAGGGTCGCCACCTGGCAGATTATGTCTAATGGCGGAACGGGCCCCATTGATGACAGCCTGCTATTAGGCCTTCACGAGCACTCGGCGAAGGCGGGCACTTCGGTCTCGTCTAGCCCACTCTCGGCTGCTTCGCCGTTCAGCCGTCCCTCAAAGAACCCTTCAACCGCCGCCAGAATCGCCGCCCCCGACTTGCATTCATAGATTGCTTTACGAAGGCCGCCACCGCCGGGAACCCCATGAGTGAACCACGAGGCGAACTGCTTCATCTTGCCCTGGGCGTAGTTGCGGCCTTCGTAGCCGGTGCCCTGCGACTCGGCGTCCTCGCCTGCTTCCGAGGCGGTCTCGAGAAGCATCTGGAAATAGGCGCGGATGATGCGATAGCGATCCGTCTCCGTCGGCTGATCGTAGCGGCCGAGCGCCGTGTACTGCGCGATCTGGCGGAAGATCCACGGATTGGCCGGTGCAGCTCGGCCGATCATGACTGCATCGCATTTCGTTTGCGCGACCATAGCGACCGCGTCTTCGGGTGTGCGGATGTCTCCGTTGCCGATGACCGGGATGGCCACAGCGTCTTTGACCGCGGCGATGTGTTCCCATCGCGCCTGGCCGGAGTAGCCCTGCTCGCGGGTGCGGGCGTGGAGCGCGACGGCGTTCAGACCGCAATCTTCCGCCAGGCGAGCCAGCTGGACGTGGACGAGATTGCGGTCGTCCCAGCCGAGGCGGAACTTGACGGTGAAGGGAATCGATACGGCTGAGCGGATAGTCTCGAAGATCTTCCCGATCAGGGGCAGATCGCGCAGCAGACCGCTGCCTCCATTACAGGCGACGACGCGCTTGGCGGGGCAGCCGAGGTTCAGGTCGACGAGATCGAAGCCAGTGCCCTCGACGATCCGCGCGGCGTCGGCGAGTGTGGCTGGATTCGAGCCGAAGAGCTGCGCAGCGATCGGGTGTTCGTCGTCGTAGAACGTGAGGTAGCGCTTTCGCTTCGACTCGCGCATCCGCGCGAGGCCGTCGGCCGAGGTGAACTCGGTCATGATCAGGCCGCAGCCGGACTGCTGGTTGGTGATCTCGGCGTCTACGCCCTGGTGGACATTTGATCCCAGGTCCTCTGCGCGGACCTGGGGCACCCGATCTTCGGGAGTAGTGAACAGGCTCACGTTGCGGATGAAGCGGCGGAAGACGGTGTCGGTGACTCCGGCCATGGGCGCGAGCACGGTCGCCGGAGCGATCTTCACGCCACCAATGTGAAAAGACGCGGGGACGTGCGCCTGTTCAGGCATGGCGTGTTCACGCGGATTGTCCCAGTTCTTTTTCATCGCGCCTCTTCTAGTGTGCATGAAAAAGCCTCCGCCGCAGCGGAGGCCTTTCGGAATTCCGCACAGCGGTTCAGTCTCTCTGCGACAGGGGCCGAGGGGGGACGGGGAATCTGCCGCGGCGCAAGGCTTGCCCTGCGCCGCGGCGCGCCAAGTTCGCCGATTGGGATGTCGGCGAAATGGTAGCGGCCGCCATGAGGCGATCGACCGCGCGGGCGGTCATCTCGAGAGCGGCGCTTTGGATCGCGGCCCTACCGATCCGATCGCTTAGCTGGCGAGCAACGGCGTCCACGGCAAGACCGATCACGGCATCCTGGGCCGCCGGCTGCAGGATCGTCGGACCCAAGGGACCTACCCAATCGGGAATTCGTCCCCCGATCAATACCGGTCCGCCGCCGTCATTGGCCACGCCTCCAAATATCATCGCCCAGAGCAGAGCGTTGATATTGGCGACTGCTCGTCCAGGCGGTTGGCTGGGTGTAAGAAGAAACGAGGTCGCAGTACCGTTCAGGTATCCCGTCCCCACAATCTGACCCGAAGTATTGATCGCGTTGGCCACCTCGAGGACCCAGCCGGGCGCGCTGATCAGCGTGTTGAGGTCGGTCGTTTTGCTCCCGTCGTAGACAAAAGGATAGGACGAGTTCGGATTCCCGCTCTCAGAGCAATAACCCACTGCCCAGCCTGCGTCGTTGAGGCCGTATACCGTGCCGCCATCGCAGCCTGGCAATAGGGGCACAAGTTTAGAGGTCGGCACGGGGGTGGTTATATCCCAGATCGCCGGCACGACTTGCCCCGCTCCAACATTGCCGCCTCCCTGCCCTGAGTTATTGAGTTTGAGGATGCTCCCATTGTCAGGAGTGTTGTTTATCACAACACCACCGCGATACAAAAAGCTCGTCCCTTCATCGGCAAAGAAACTCCAGCCGGCGACATCGTTGTTGTTGTTAATCGTCAATGGCTCCAATAGATAGCCGGGGACTGTTATCTTGAATTTCAACGAGAGCGCCTGCGAGTCGAACGCCTCGACCTCGCCCTGGCTGTTTGCCAGGCACAACAGAGCGGGCCCGCTGGATGGGCTGTTGATGCAGAAGGCCCCGACGGCTAACGGGGCTATCGGTGCAAGGTCCACGGGAATGTTGTTGCTGACGAGGATACCGCGTGTGCCGGAAACACCGGGCTGCCCGCCCGAGCCGGCCGCGGTTGCCTGGTAGTTTATGTCGTATAGTCGGCTGGGTTTCGTGAAGGACTCGTCCCCGGGAACAGGAAGTATCAGGGTCGGGCCAGCGGCATACCAGATCACTCCCACATTCTGTATAGGGTTGCTGATGAAGGTGTATCCGGCTGCGTCGCCGTTGTCGTTGAGGGCTACTGCAGTTGGCTGGAAGAGCCCGGCCAATTCCTTGATGTCGTACATAGCGGGACCTCGCTGTGAGCTGCGCGCTAGAAGCCGCGGCGCAGCTCTTAAGCCCAACTGTGCGGCAAAAGCTATCAGGTCTTTGGCGGGATTGTAAAGGGCCCTGCAAGAAATTCTTGCTTCGGCAAGAAATATGGGCGGCCGCGTTGTTGCTGGTTGTCCAGGGCCTTTCACTTTGCGAGTCATTCGCGCACGAAAAAGCCCCCGCCGAAGCGGGGGCTTTTCTCAATCCGCTTGAGCGGTGTTACTTGACTGGGGTCGCTTTGCCGGCGTCGGAGGCGGCGTACTTGCGGCGGAAGCGCTCCACGCGTCCGGCGGTATCGACCAGCTTCTGCTTGCCAGTGAAGAACGGGTGGCAGGCGGAGCAGATTTCAACGTGGATGTCGCCCTTGTGGGTCGAACGGGTTGCAAAATTCGATCCGCAGGCGCACATAACGCGAATTTCGTTATAGTTCGGGTGAATTCCCTCTTTTGGCATGACTCGAAAAACCTTTCTAGACGGAGCTTTTAGTTTATCTGCGATTTCCACGCTTTGCAACGGTGGCGCGACTGGCGCGCTGCTCCGTCATGCTTTACCGTGACAATAGATTCGATGCTGGAAACATGTTCACGATGCGACGGGATGGGGATGCGGGTGGTTGTGCGTCCCGACGGGAGCCGGGTTGCCGAGGAGTGCGACTGCCGACAAAACCTTAAGCTGTCTCATTCGTTTGGCAAATGCAGGATTCCTCCCAAATATGAAGAGGCGACTCTGGAGAACTATGACAGCCGGTTCGCCGGTGCCGACCCCTCGCTTCAGATGGCCCAGGTGATCGCCAAACGTTTCGCCGACGACTATCCGGCGATGATGACTCCGGGGCGCGCGCTGATGTTTACCGGCTCGTCAGGTCTCGGCAAGACCCATCTGGCAGTCGGAATCCTGAAGGTGCTGGTTCTGGAGAAGGGCTGCGACGGCCTTTTTTGCTACTACCAGCAGCTGCTCAAGGACATTCAGAACTCATGGAATCCCCAAACCTCAACTACCGAGCTGCAGGTGCTCGAGCCAGTGTTCGATGCCGAGGTATTGGTTTTGGACGATTTGGGGGCCGTCAAGCCTACCGATTGGGTCTGGGACATGGTTTCGATGGTGCTCAATACTCGCTACAACCAGAAGAGAGTCACTATTGTGACCACGAACTTTGAGAATCTGCCTGCCGGCGGAGCGGGCGCGGGAATGACCCTCGGCGATCGCATCGGGGACCGGATGCGCTCACGATTGCTGGAAATGTGCAGGGAAGTGAAGATGCATGGGCAAGATTACCGGGAACGCTTCGCAGACCAGGAAGCCGGCCTCAACCACACCGTCTCCGGTCGTCGTTAGACGGCGGCCGAGAACAGTAGCAGCAAAGCGGCAAGGATCGTCGCGCCTTGGTAGATATAGTCGACAGCAGCCTGGTTTCGGGGTTGGCGGTTAGCCGAGTGCGAGTTGTCTGTAGCAGCGGTCACCGGGAAGTGCTCCAAGGCCCTCAATGGGGCGAATTACTACTGGAACGGACAGAAGGCCGAGCTGGTTTTCTTCGGCCTTAGATTGTGGCACTTTTTGATTACATTCTCGCGAAATTCCGCTTCGGTCTATGAGGAGTGTGATTCCTCCGTAAACTGACTGTTGTTTTCCGTCCACATAGATTGGCGACAGCCTGAATCCGGCGCCACCTCCCTTTTGCCCGACAACGCCAAGGCCATTTAGTATGAGTGGATGGCGCTCAGGGCGCCGAGCCATTCCCATTACGCCGCACGACGTGTCAAGAAAAGGTCAAATTCCTGAAGCCTTCAGCTATGGAAACTATCCAATCTACAGGAACGGAAGAGGTTCACCCCGACGTAGCACTGGTTGCCAGGGCACGCGACGGCGACCTCCAGGCGTTCGAAACACTGGTCCGGCAATATGAGCGGCAGGTGTTTCGTATCGCCCAGCATATTACGCAGAATAAGGAAGACGCCGAGGACGTTGTCCAGGACGCTTTCCTGAAGGCCTATGAGAAGCTCCATCAGTTCCAGGGCAACTCGAAGTTTTATACCTGGCTGGTCAGGATTGCGGTCAATGAGTCGCTCATGCGGCTGCGCAAGCGGCGCACGGGAAAGATGGTCTCCATCGACGAAGACGTCGAGACCGAGGAAGGTTCCATGCCTCGCGATCTCGCCGACTGGGGACCCGACCCGGAGCAGATGTATGGGCAATCGGAGTTGGCTGAGATACTGCGCAAGACCATCCAGGGGCTCCCGCCGGGATTCCGAGTGGTCTTCACCCTGCGGGATATTGAGGGTCTCTCGACCGACGAAACAGCGGAAGCCCTTGGGTTAAGCGTTCCGGCGGTTAAATCGCGCCTGTTGCGCGCGAGACTTCAGTTGCGGGAGCGGCTCAGCCGCTACTTCCGCAAAAAGAACGGAGATGGAGCAAAGTGACCTGCTCTGAATTCATGGCATTGCTCGACGATCTGCTCGACGACGAAGTCAGCGCTTCCCTGCGCCGTGATCTCGACGAACACCTGACCGGCTGCGAGCACTGCTTCATCACCATGAACACGACTCGCCAGACGATCGAGTTCTACGCGAATCGTGAACTCTATCCCCTCCCTGAACCGATTCGCGAGCGACTGCACAGCGCAATCATGGAGAAATGCCGGAAGTGTTGACGCCACCGGGATGGCGGCGCGAACGGCAGCTGTAAGAGCGCTGCTCCGATGAAGACCCTCCGCCTCGCCGTCAATCCAGAAAAGTTAAGCTCCGGTTCTTCGCGAAACGCGATCGAGATTGCTGCGGAGATTCTCCGCAGCGGGGGCCTTGTCGCCTTCCCGACCGAAACCGTCTACGGGCTCGGGGCCAACGCGCTCAACACCCAGGCAGTCGAAAAGATCTTCGAGGCCAAACAGCGCCCCGCGTGGGATCCCCTCATCGTCCACATCGCCGGCCGCGCTATGCTCTCGAGCGTAGTCGCCGGGGCGTCTTGCGGAGATGCTTTGACGGCTTCGGCAAGCGCGCTCATCTCTGCGTTTTGGCCCGGCCCGCTGACGCTCTTGCTGCCAAGAGCTGAGGCCATCCCACTCATTGTGACTGCGGGGCGCCCGCTGGTCGGGGTCCGCATGCCGTCCCACCCGGTCGCGAAAGCCTTGATTTCCGCCGCTGGAGTGCCCATCGCTGCGCCCAGCGCCAATAGCTTTGGCCGCACCAGTCCTACCCGTGCCGACCATGTGCTCGAAGACCTGGATGGCCGGATCGACGCCGTCCTCGATGGCGGGGAAACGGCACATGGGCTCGAGTCGACCGTCGTCGACGCCTCGCAGGAGCCGGTGATTCTCTATCGCCCGGGAATCATCTCGCTCGAGGAGATTCGCCACGTCTGCGGCGCGGCAGTGCAATGGAAGTCGCCCGGAACCGAGGATGGGAAACTCACTCCCGAATCGATGCCATCTCCCGGGCTGGAAATCCGCCATTACGCCCCACGTGCTGCCCTGGTCCTAGTCGGTGGATCGGCGACCGAGCAGCCGGCAGCCCTTCGTGGCGCTGTCGAACAAGCCGTATCGGAAGAGAAGTCGATCGGGATCATGCTTCCGGCCAATTTCTTGCCCGAAGCGCTCGCGCTGTCAATACTCGACAAGATTGTAGTTTTCGATTGGGGAGATTGGGCCGACGTGCCAACGTTGGCGCATCGCCTCTTCGCCGGCCTGCGCCAGCTCGACGCCGCTGGGCTCGATGTGATTTTTTGTCCGCTTCCGCCGGCCACAGGTCTCGGCACGGCCATTCAGGATCGGCTACTGAAGGCCGCGAAGAGCGAATAAATCGACTCAGAGCTTCTGGTTTTCGCCCGACTTGTACAGATATTTGATACAGGATTTATAGATGAGCGTCCGCCCGGAGTTGCGGATCTTGATCACGTCGCGGTCGTACCACTCGATGACCCCTTCGATCGACTCCCCATCGTCCAGCACAATCGTCATCGGTGTCTGCGCCAGCACTTGCTTTTGGAAGTAGAACACCTCGGCGTGAGAACTCTCGTGCCATACCTGCTCGGCGCGCTGCGCGGGGTGATGGGCAGTCAATGGCGACACCGCTCGGCGCGCCAACGAACGACCCAGAGCGCCCTTATCAAGCAGGGGAGGGCGCACCAGCTTGCGCGGCCCGGTGACCGCCGGGGTCGGCATCGTCGCCGGGGCCTTTCCGACAGGCGAAACCGCTACCTGCAAATGCTTTTCCGCGCGTGCGGGTACAAGCGAAGAATTCGGCATAGTGATGACGTTTCTTTCAGTTTTAGATGCGGCACGGAGTCTAATGGTTGACTCTCGTGAAGACGAGGCAAACCAGGCGAAAATCCGAGCCTTTCAACTAGCTCGTAAATGGCAACCAAACTAAAATCGCGCTTGATGAATTGCCAAATCGTAGCGCAGATTTCAAAGAGATGCCAGAAAGAAATGGAGACGTATTGATCTGGTTATCTTATTAGCTCCAATTCGGAAAATAGTTTGAGCTTACGAAATCAACTCTGCTGCAAAGGAGTCCAACGCCAGCGAGCGCAGCAAGTTCCGCCGCATCCCGCTCTCCAGCCGGTTCACCGCTCTGGCCGCCGTTTCGATCCATTCCAGACTTGTTTCGTCAGCAATGCGACGCAACTCCGCGGATAAATCGATGTTCTTCACCAGCGTGGGAGTCCCGGCGCGCAACAATAGAAGGTCCTCGAGCAGACTCATCAGCGCCCGGATCAGACCGCTCATTCTTTCCTGCCCTTCGGCCCCGGCGCGGTAACTTTCGGTCAAGCGGAAGAGTGTCGAGGAATCGGTTGCAGTCGACCCTAACAACACCAGCCCCTCCTGCCGGCTAGCCAGATAGCTTTCCAGCGGAAAGCCGAGCGCGCGCCCTGCTGCCCCCTCCGACAGTCTCGCAACCAGCGCACGTTGAGCCGGCCTCCAATCGCTCCGTCGGGCGGCGAGCAATGCCTCGATTTCGCCCATCGGCAGCGCGCTTAGGCGTAGGAGGCTGGTGCGCGACCGAATCGTCGGGAGCAATTCTCCTGGATTTTCAGCCAGCAACAGAATGCTGGCAAACTCGGGCGGCTCCTCCAGCACCTTGAGCAGCGAATTAGCCGCCTCCTTCATGAACCCGGTGCTGGTGAAAATGTAGAAGGCGCGCCTGGCCTCAGAAGGAAATCGATAGATCTCGTGAATCACCCGCCGCACCTGGCCAACCTTGATCAGCATCTGCGGCGGATCGGGTGGAATCACCAACACATCCGGATGGGTCTGAATCAGGATGCGAGTCTCCTTCTTATCGACCTCGCGAAGCTCCTCCCGCGCCGCAACTGCCTCGTCAAATCGGGCCGTCAAGGGCGCGGCAGCGGCAATCTGAACGCAATGCCGGCACTCGCCACAAAAATCAGGCAGCCCACCATTCTCTCGCGACTCCAGCTCCGCTGCGCCGGTGCAGTTCATCGCTCTGGCCACCATCAGCGCCAGCGTGTACTTCCCCGACCCTGCCGCTCCGGCAAGAATCATCGCCTGCGGCAACCGTCCCGAGCCGATGCTCAAGCGGAGTTGCCGAACAGTCGCTTCGTTACCAAGAAATTCGCTGAATCCCACGAGTCGAGCCTAGCAGAATGCGATGGTTCCCTTAATTGCTCGGCTGGTATACGGTCTTACCACCAACCATGGTCCACAACAGCTTGGTGTCGCGCATCTTTTCTGGAGAGACAGTAAGCACGTCGCGATCGAGCAGGACGAGATCGGCGCGCTTGCCCGGAGCAATCGTTCCGATCGCACTCAGCATATTCATCGCTATCGCCGAGTTGCGCGTGTAAGCATAGAACATCGCCATCCGCGGCATATCCTGCGAGGCGTCGAGTATGCCTTCAGGCCCCTTGCGGGTCTCTGCCGGATAGGTTGCGCGAAAGACATTGGCAGTCGAAACTGGCCAGTCACTCGCACCGGAAATAATCGCGCCGTTGTCCAGCAGCGACCGCGCCGGATATTGCCATCTGTAAATCTCCGGCGCCACATATGGCTTCAGAATCTCAATGGTGTCCGGCTCGGCATCGGCCCAAAAAAGCTGGAGCGCACTGATCACGCCAAGTTGCTTGAAGCGAGGGAAATCCTCTGGATCAACGAATTGTTCATGGGTGATCGTATCCGGCAGTCCGGAGTTTCTGTTGGCCGCACGCGCGGCGGCAATCCCGTCGAGAGCGGCCTTCACGGCGCCATCGCCAATCGCATGAACGTGGATGATTAAGCCCTGCTTGTCGGCGGCGATGCACAGCTCGGCGAACTTCTTCGGATCGAAGAGCAGCTCCCCGTTGCGCCCGCTATTCTTGTACGGCTGTGTGAGGTTGGCGGTCTGCGAGGGATATTCGGCCACACCGTCGGCAAATACCTTGATTCCGGTCACATGCAGATTTGGAATGCCCGCATACTCTTCCTGAATCTTGCGAATGCCCGCAAGTTCGGCCTCAGGCTCTTTGGCAAATACCTGGGGAAAAGCAACCACTTCAGAAGACAATTCTCCATGATCGATTGGCGCTTGCTCGGATCGCACAAGGAGATGGCATGAATAGTACATCGAGTTTCTGAGGCGGTAAGCGCCGGGGAGTTGCTTGGAGCAGGCAGGGTGCGGGCAGCATGGTTTGCGTGAGCCCGTCGGACCTCGTCAAGGAGCTTAGCCAGACCTGCAACCGAAGCGTCTCCGCAAGGCCGTGAAGGACCCCGGATGGGAGTGTGGTGGTCAGGGCTGAGCTAACGTTTGCTCCACAGCGCGAGGAGCGAAGCGATGAAGCGTTATCTGGAAGTGGACCTGCATCGGGCACGTTTACCGAATGCGCGCGGCCGGCCGTATCTCAAGCAGCGGGCAATGCGGGGGTTGAAGCTGTTCGCGGCGCAGTTGCGCCAAGGCGATGACCGGCAAAACTCGCCTGTTCTAGAACGCGGGGATGGAGAGGGCAAGTCGCGTGGTGGTGGTGAACCCTAGCCAGTTCAAGGTGATCAGCATCGGCTCAGGCCTTGAAGCGAGGAGGACCTTCACATCCCAGCCAACCCGGCCATGAATTTGCATTGGCATGTCATATTGCCGGCGAAGCTCATGGTGCGCCCGCCAGTGCATGCCCTTGGGCCTCTGTGGGAACGGCTGATACATGTTCGCAGTTCCACATAGGCCGATCACATGCGTCGGCGGAGATATGACAAACCCGTGACTTACGCGTGACATCTTTTCGCTGCCGAAGCAGTACGGTGTGCTTTAGACGGGTTTAATCGCGGCAACGCACGGCCCAAGACGCGAATTGTTCATGAATCACGGCCACTGAGGTCTAACGTTTCGAGAAGAGTATAGGGGGCTTTGGCCCGAAACGGCGGCGAACAAACGTGGAGAAAATTCTGGTTATCTGCGACGATCCAGGATCGAGGTGGACGGTGCGGGAGATATTAGAGCCGGCTGGCTACGACGTCACCGTCGCCGCCTCTGGCCCTATCGCGATGGATGTCCTGCGCACCACCGAGCCGGGGCTGGTTGTTCTTGATATTTGTCGAGCGGGGACATTGACTCAGGATCTTTGTCGTCAGATTAGGGGCGAATCCAAGGATGTTCCACTCCTCGTGTTGAGCATTGTCAGTGATGTTGAACACGTGGTTCTGCTGCTGCAGCTTGGGGCTGACGGCTACATAACAAAACCATTCAGTAAATTGGAGTTTCTGGCTCGTGTAGGTGCAGCTATGCGCAATTTCGGAATCTGTTGACTATCTGACCGAGTGTGCCCGGTAAGTCTCTAGTGTGATTTGTCGACTCTAGTGAGCTTTGGGTGGGCAACTATGAGCGCCGCTGGTAGCGGATAGAGATTTTGACGGCAACTTCGGAGCAATTTGTAGGACCCCCCTTTGAGTTGTCATCTCTTTGTCATTTGAGCAATGTGGGGACCTTATCGCACTGCAAAGGACGATACGCTGGGAATGAAATCGATAGTTGGCAGCCATGCCTGAGAAACGAATTTCGAACAAGCGCACATGCTCGCAGTGTTGTGACGCCCTAGTTGTTGGGGGTGGTCCTGCGGGATTGGTTGCCGCGATCGCGCTCCGCCTGCGGGGTCTTGACGTGGTTGTGGCCGATGCCCTTGTTCCACCTATAGACAAGGCATGCGGGGAAGGTCTGATGCCCGATTCGTGCCGGGTATTGGCTCGGCTTGGAGTCGACCTCAGCGGCGGCCATGAATTCTCCGGCATCCATTTTGCCAATCGAAGCAGTGAACGCGAAGATCTAGTGAGCGCACACTTCCCTCGCGGCAAGGGAATCGGAATCAGGCGTGTGCATTTGCATCGCCGACTTCTCAATCGGGCGGAGGAAATAGGCGTGCGCTTGATCTGGGGCTCTAGGGTGGACTTGAACAGCACCGCCGGGGTCTCCGTAGGCGGTGAGGCGTACGGCTACCGCTATCTTGTCGGTGCGGATGGCGAATGTTCGCGCGTACGCAGTTGGGCTGGCCTGGGAAGCGGGTCTCTCCGCGGCCAACGCTTGGGCTTTCGCCGCCATTATCAAATCGCTCCGTGGAGTGATTGTGTCGAGGTTCACTGGTGCGAATTGGGTCAGGCCTACGTCACGCCTGTTTCCGAAAATGAGATCAACATCACCACGATCACGCGCCAGCGTGGCCAGAACTTCGACAATATCGTCGATTGCTTGCCGTACTTAGGTTTGAAGCTGCGCGGGCATGATTCTGTCGGCCGTGATCGGGGAGCGATTACCACAACCCGTACCCTGCCCCGAGTGACAAAGGAAAACGTTGTGCTGATCGGAGACGCCTCGGGGTCCGCAGACGCGATTACCGGAGAAGGATTGGCATCTGCCTTCTGCGAGGCGCTACTGCTCGGCGATGCGCTTGGCCGCGACGCTATAGAGCAATACGAAGCCGGGCACCATAGAATTCTGCAATTGCCTCAAACGGTCGCCTCAGTAATGTTAGCCATGGATCGCTGGTCCTGGCTGCGTGACCGGATAATTCGAGCTCTCGCTGGCGACCCCGCACTCTTTTCGAGACTGCTAGCCGTCCATGTAGGCGACGAACGTCTCATCCACTTCGCCGCAACTCAAGGCGCAAGACTCGGCCTCCGCCTTCTCATCTCCAAGGAAAGCAATGCCGCTGCTCCGCACTTTGCGTTTCAAAACGAACGACCGCCAAGACAGCACCAGAACTCTGAGCTTACGTTCGCAACCGCCATGCGAGTTTCGGGACTTGTTGACGATCTGACTGAGTGACGCCCTGAAGGCCATCGAGGGGATTCAACCAGCATTGAAGACAGTCAGGAGTTGCCGCGCTGTGAAAGGCCCGCACCTTTTCTGTCATTGGAGAAAAATCGTGACTTCATTGAAGGAAACTGCCCGGAAGCTGTATTTTCGATCAAAGCTTTTCCGTCATATGGCGCGCTGGCTGATACGCGATAGACGTTCGCCTATCGATTTTTCGCATATTCTCTCCTTTCGTGAGGAGCAGATAGGCCCGGTGTACCGCGATGAGGCTTTGTTCCTTTTCGCCCTCACGCGAATCCTCCGTCCGCGGACGATTGTCGAATTCGGATTTAAGACGGGTCATAGCGCCCTCAATTTTCTGGCGGCAGCCGATCCAGGTTGCCACGTTTTCAGTTACGACATCGCTGTCGAATCCGAGGAGATTGCGCGGCGATGCCTTGGTCATGTGAAGAATTTTCGGTTCATCAAGAAGTCGCAAGCAGACTTTTTGCCGTCCGACATTGAAAGTAGAAAAATCGACCTGTGTTTCCTCGATGCCTCTCACGATCTTTCCCTCAACGTCAGAACCTTTGAGTTGATCCGGCCCCACATGACGGATATGGCGATCCTCTCCGTCCACGATACTGGGGTTTGGCATAAGAAGTTTTTCAGCGACCGTCACCGTGCCTTCATCGAGTCTGACAAAGGCAAGGAAACCGGCCGGTGGATCGATGCAGAGCAGTACCAACCCGCAGTGACAGAGCGGCTGTTTGTTAATGCGTTGCTGCGGAACCATCCCGAGTTTTCTCAGATACATCTTCATTCCGCCTATACACTCCGCAACGGCATCACCCTCCTACAAAAGGGAACACCTCTCGTCACAGGGCCCAGAGAAACAACGAATGCCGCGAGCCTTGGTCACGTTTCCCCTTGGGTCTGCTGATAAGCATTAGACCTTTTCCCGCGCGATCGCCCAGCGGGTCTTTCAAGTTAAATCTGCTTGGTGTTCGTACGAGCTGCTAGCGGGGCGTCATGGATGTGGGAGACAAGTCCGAGCTGCTTGAACGTCTATATAGTGTACCAGTTGAAGTCGAATTCGTACCACCTCAGGCCGTGTCGGGCGGAAACCGGGTAGGCGTGATGGTTGTTATGCCACCCGTCTCCGAAACTAATCAACGCCACCCACCAATTGTTGGTAGATGTATCTCGGGTCTCAAAGCGGCGCGCCCCCCAGATATGCGACACCGAGTTGACGAGCCACGTCGCATGAAGTCCCACGACGGTGCGCAGGAGAGTCCCCCACAGTACCAGCCGGAATCCGCCGATAGCAAACAACGCGAGTCCGACCACAACCGTCGGAACAAGGTGATACTTCGTGAGCCAGACGTGAACCTTGTCTTTCGCCAGATCGAGGACGTAGCGCTTCAACGTGGCAACGTCCTGGCGCAATTGGTTTCCAACAAAGATCCAACCCGCATGGGACCACCATTTGCCATCGCGCGGAGAGTGCGGATCGCCGTCCTTGTCCGCGAACTGGTGATGCTTCCGATGCGTGGCCACCCACAACAGAGGGCCGCCTTCCAAAGCTGTCACCGCGAAAATCGTGAGCAAGTACTCAAACCACTTGGGTGTCGCGAACGAGCGATGGGTGAGCAGCCGATGAAAGCAAATGCCCAGTCCCAGTCCGCCCGTGATCCAGAACAAAAAGAGCGCGACGAACAGCCTGTTCCACGAGAAGAACAAGAGCGCCGCCACTGCGCCGACGTGAAACATCACCAGCACAGGCGTGATCTCCCAATTCAGTCGATTCTGCCCCGGCTGATTGTTCCGCCGACTATCAAACTGCAAGAGCAGCGAAGAGGTCATATATGGCCCTTATCGTACTCGGAATTCCAGTTACAGGAGGGTGAAAGCCAGAAATGCAAGGTCCCACTCCCTTGAAATCGCCGCCCTGCTGAGCACATCAGAATCGGAAGTTCAAGGAAGTTAGGGACCACGTTTCTTGTTGAAACACCTCTACGTTAGCACTTGCGAACAGCAGCATCCGCGGCAATTGCAAGGGCTTGAATCGTGCTGAAAAACTCCTTTGTCTGGCCGTGAAAGAGTCCACTTGCGGTGAGCCCGGCGACCGCCGCCATCGCGCCACCGAACTTATCTGTCAGTGGACGGATCGTGGCGCAACGAGGAAGGTCCTTGCTGATGAATTCGCAAGGCACTGGGAAGATCAGGCTGGGCTGAATCAGTGGATTGGGTGGGTTGGTAAAGAAATTAGGAAACGTCAGACCGTGACTTGTGACAGGTGCGACCGGGGCCTGCACTCCGTTGCCGGCAAAGTCAACCCACTCCAGGAAGTGGGCTACTTCGTCCCCACCAATGCCAAAGAAAATTTCCAAGACCTCTGGGCTGCTTGCCTTTACACCGAGAGACGGATAAAGACTCGACCCACCCTGTTCGATCGAGGCGAAGTGAAATGCTGCCGTGTTTGCGATGACCTGAATGTGGTTGGCGTCCTCAAAATCGGCATCGGTCCTTGGGATGGCGGTTCGGTCGACGATGGTGACAGCTTCCGGAAACGTCGCGCCGAAATCGGGATTGGTCGTGCTGCGGTAGCGGGTAAACCAGCTGGTGGGTACGTTGAGATGCTTGAGGTTGGTGAGCCGCCCGACGTCCTGCGCTCCGGTCGCCGTGCTGCCTTGTAAAAAGCGAAACTCATCCAGGCTGACCGGGTCTGCGCCCTTGGACTCCAGATAGCCGTTGAGGAAGGTGGCGTGGCTAATCTCATCCAGCGTATTACTTGTAATGTATTGCGGGCCATCGCCGTCGAGGTTCGAGAAGGCGAGTTGGTAGGGGTTCAACGACTGGTTTGGGTCTACCTCAATGGGTAGATTGCTGCCGATACCACCCAGTTCCGCGTACTGTATCCAAAGGTCGGACTCGATCAGTTCCGCCGCTGCCACAAAGCGCAGGATCGCGATGTCTCCCTTATTTAGGGCGGAGTCGCTGGTTTGAGCAAACGCCGATGCTCCTTTGCCTAACAACCCGGCGCCAAAAGTAGCCGCGCCACCTGCCAGTAATCCGCCCTTTAACAAGGAGCGACGATTTACTGGTTGCTTAACAACCGTTCTCGATTCTTCCATTGCGTTTCCTCACCTTCGCTACGGAACGCATTGCGATGAACATCGTCCCGGATCACCGACTATAAGGAAGATCGAAAGCTGAATTATCACGGAGATGTCAGACCATTGTCTTAATCTTCGTGAATGACTGTTGGGGACCGGGCCGAAGTAGGTAAGGCCTGCAAACGGGCGACTGCCGTGCAGCGCCTAGACTACAGGCGCGCAAGGAAATGACAAACTGCTGACAACTCTATGACACAAGCGCCGATTGCGTCTGATTAGATTGTCACGCCTGAAGAAACCTTCAGGACGATTCGTGAAGCCTCACGAATCGGTGATCACCAGACCAGAACCGCCATGACGACACGGATTCTGGCCGCCTTCCAGCCGTCTGCAGGAGGTCGCCATGATTTGGAGAAACGCAGATAGGTTTGGCGCAGCTCGCACACTCGTGCCAGTAGCATTATTTGGCACAACGAGAAAGTTGGAAATCTCACTGATGTTTGCGGCGCTCTGGCTGGGTGCGTGGGGGTCGCAGAGCGCGGCACAAACATACACCGTCGTCGATCTCGGGACGCTGCCCGGAAATACCGTTTCCAAAGGCTATGCTCTCAACGATGCAGGAGAGGCGGCAGGAGTTTCTGAGACGCCAACCGCCGCTATTGCGGCGATGTTCAGCGGCGGAAAAGCGACGAGTATCAGCACGCTGGGAAGCAGTGTTTCAGTTGCAAACGCTATCAACGGCTCCGGCCAGATTGCCGGTTGGAACTCCTACAATTCCGACCCCAATTTTGATCCCCAGGCTTTTCTTTACAGCAACGGCAGCATGCTAAACATCAACTCGGCAACCCTGTTCCCATCCGGTACCGAGGCCTACGGAATAAATAACTCCGGCGAAGTGGTCGGAACCGGTTATATCAGCGCTTCGAACTTCCATGCCTTCCTGTATAGCGGCGGCAAAATGAAAGACCTGGGCCCCTCTGGCGCATTCCAGGCATCCGCCTATGCTATCAACACTTCGGGCCAGATCGTGGGCACTTATTCGCTGAACTCGGGCGCATCCGGAACATTTCTTTACACCAATGGAAAGATGACCATGCTCCCAAACCCCGCTGGCTCAGGAGGGGGATTTGGAGTCGCGATCAATGACAATGGCGAAATTGTGGGCGAACTGTTTACCGCCACCGCGGTAGGCAGCCACGCAGCCAAGTTCAGTAATGGCGCCTGGACGGATTTAGGCAATCTCGCTGGCGCACAAGGCAGTGAAGCGACTGCAATCAATACTGCGGCCCAGATCGTGGGAACCGCAATCTTTCCCCCAATCTACAAGCCCTTCAGAACAGGAAAGCACGTTCCCTTCATCTCCACAACGGGCGGGTTGGTCAATCTCAACACGCTAATCCCCGCCGGCACCGGCTTCACGCTTACGGACGCCCTGGCAATCAACGATTCAGGCCAGATTCTATGTGACGCGACCAATGTAAGCGGGAATGAGCACGCCGTGGTGCTCAGCCCAAACTAAACCAGGGAGTACCAACCGAAATAAGGAGGATGAGCAATGTCCAACATGAGAAAGTTCGGAATTTCTGTAATGTTAGCGGCACCCAGTATGCGTGCGACAGTTCGATTGATTTGCATTGCGGTTACAGTCGGAGTGGTCGCTACGGTCTCCGCGCAGACCGGTACCTGGACTCCACCCATAGTGCTGAGTACTGGCGGTCAAGGCTGGGAGGCGGCCGCCGCCATTGATGCGGAGGGCAACTCGCTCGCTCTGTGGGACGAGCGCACAACCCAGGACCAGCTCTGGTCGGTCTCGAAGGCGAGCGGCGGCAACTGGGGGTCGGTAACGCAGGTCTCTCCGGCCCTCCAGACCACCTCGGTCTTTCCAGCCGTTCGAATCACCACGGCAGGATTTGCTACAGCAGTGTGGAACGATTCAAGCGGTGTGTGGACAGCTGACCGCCCGTCCGGTTCGGAATGGAATCCTGCTCAGCTTCTCATCCCCGGCGCTTCAAATCCGATCTTTGTGATGAATTCTCGAGGGGATGCCACCATAGCCTGGACCGTGGGAGGCGGTCCCAGGAGCACCACCGGCTCGGTAATAGCAATCCTGCGACCTGCCGGAGGAGTCTGGAGTGCGCACCAAGTCGTCGCGAGCGGCCCGCACCTGATCGCTGATCAGGTGGGAATCGGAGACTCTGGCGACGTGGTTGTCACCTGGGAGACCTACACTGCAGTCTGCAAAAAATACGGTTGCTCACAGACCGGTTATGTCCTGCATGCATCGCGGCAAAACGCGGGCAGTGGTGCGTGGATCGACTCGGGCTCGCTGCTGGGGCCCGATCTCGATGCGCATAACGCTGACGTGGCGCTGGATTCCGCGGGGGGAGCGATCCTGTTGGCGCTGAGCAGTTCCGGCACCTACATCTCCTCCACGCAGGACAACTCCGGCGGTGCCTGGAGCACGTTCAATACCGCCGTAAACCCTCAAGGCTCGGTCATAATCTCCGCTCTGGCGAGTGACGATGCGGGGCAGGCGACGCTGGTCTACGAGTCCATCACATACCCCACGTCGCAGGCACTTGCGGTCAACGGATCAATCACCGGCAATACCTGGTCCTCGCCTGTGGTTCTATCTGGCGCCGATACCAGTGTCGGTCAGGTGTACTTCGCTCTGGCTCCCAATGGCGCGTCGTTGGCCATCTGGTTGTCAAGCAGCGGGACTCCGGCGATCCGCGCCGCCACGAGGGCCACCGCGACTGGGGCCTGGAGCACTCCGGTCGCTCTCTCCGGACCGGGCAGCTACATCTCACCGGAAGCCGCCGCAGTGGAACCGTCGGGAAATGCGATCGTCGTCTATTCCGGCTACAACGCCGCAAGTGTGCATACGGAGTATGCAACAAACTATCAACCGTAGTCGGGAGTGGTGCTCAGCCCGAACTAAACCAGGGAGTACCCGCCGAAATAAGGAGGAAGAACAATGTTTAACGTGAGAAAGCTTGGAATTTCTATGATGTTAGCGGCGCTCTGGCTGTGCACGTCAGGGGCGCAAGTTGAGGCCCAAACCTTCACCACACTGCTGAGCTTTGACGGCACAGACGGCGCGAACTCTGCGGCGGGGCTGATCCGGGCCACGGACGGAAATCTCTACGGAACAACGAGTGAGGGCGGCGCCAACAGCGATGGCTCGGTCTTCAGGATCACCCCTGGCGGCACACTGACCACGCTTTACAGCTTCTGAGGACACCTCACGAAACGGAAATTTATGTACGCTAAGGCGCACCGAAGCCGTTTCTGGGTATTCGGAGGAGTCGGAACCTACCTTTAGCCACCCTTTTATTTGAGTGCCATGTGTAATCACCCGTGAGGTTGACATGCTCCCAGCCGAGAGGAGATACGTGCTGAAGCAAGGACGGGTTCACCGGCTGGTACTTTGCCAGAAGGCTGGCAGCCCTTTCGAGATAGATCGTGTTCCAGAGCGTGATTGCCGCGACAATCAGGTTCAACCCGCTGGCTCTATGGCGCTGGTTCTCGAAGGAGCGATCGCGGATTTCGCCGAGTCTGTTGAAACAGACGGCCCGGGCCATGGCGTTGTGTGCTTCGCCCTTGTTGAGGCCGGCGGTCACACGGCGTCTAAGTGTGGGATCTCTGAGCCACTCCAACGTAAACAGGGTACGCTCGATTCTGCCAACTTCGCGAAGAGCTAGGGCCAGGCTGTTTTGACGGGGATAGGAGCCGAGCTTGCGAAGGATCAGGGAGGCAGTCACCGTTCCCTGCTGGATCGAAGCGGCAAGTCGAATGACATCTCCGAACTGCCGTTCGATGAGTTTGATGTTGATAGACCCGCCGATTAGTGGGTCGAGCGCGAACCATCGATCGGACTTGCCGGGAACGTACAGGCGTTTGTCGGCCAAATCGCGGATGCGCGGAGCGAAACGGAAACCGAGCAGATGGCATAGAGCAAAGACGTGGTCGGTGAAGCCGGCCGTATCAGTGTAGTGTTCCTCAATCCGCAGGTCAGACTCGTGATAGAGGAGGCCATCCAGAACATGCGTCGCATCCCGCACTGCTGCGTTGATGACTTTGGTATGGAAGGGGGCGTACTGGTCGGAAATGTGAGTATAGAACGTCACGCCGGGATCATTGCCGTATTTGAGATTCACTTGTCCAGTGGCTTCGCCGCGTCCTCCGGCACGATAGCGCTGTCCATCGGACGATGAAGTGGTTCCTTCACCCCAATGAACGGTGAAAGGAACCTGATGGTGATAGTTGACGATTTCGGCCAATGCTTTCGAGTAAGTCTCATCGCGGATATGCCAAGCTACAAGCCAGTACAATTTAGCAATACTTGTGCCCGGACAGGCCTCGGCCATTTTGGCCAGACCCAGGTTGGTCGCATCAGCAAGAATGGCCGTCAGCAACAATATTGGATCCTTTGCTGGATCGGTTGTCTTGAGATGAACGAAATGGCGAGTGAAACCTGTCCATTGGTCCACTTCCATCAGCAGGTCTGTGATTTTTACATGCGGGAGCATCCCATAGAGCGCCTCTTTCAGAGCATCCGCTTCCTTCGGGACATTGTTCTCAATCGGACTGATCTTGAGACCGGCACTGTTTAGTTCCACATCCGGTAGTTGGCCGGCGCCGGCGAGTTCATACGTCTGATCAAGTGCATCCTGTAGCAGCGATATTCTTTCCTCCAGATAGGCGGCAGGCGCGGCAGGAACTGCAATTCGAAGACCGCCCCGGGCCAAATTCTGCTCAAACTCTTGCCGCGGCATCAGGTAATCCTCGAAATCCTGGAATTGGCGTGAGCCCCGAACGGAAACATCTCCTGAGCGCAAGGCATTCTTCGACTCGGCCATGACACAAAGTTCATAGAACCGGCGGTCTATACCTTCAGCGCCAAACGCGCTTTTGCGGAGCAGGGCAACGCGATCAACGACAAGGTTCGACTTTATGCGAAGGTTGGCGCTGCTCTGGTCTCCGCACGTGAGCAGGGGCGCGATCCGTACGTAGCGATTGAGGCAATCGTTTCATGGGATGCCTTCTCTCGAAGTGTGACTGAAGCCGAACAACTGGCTCGGGATGAGGACTTCGACCCCCTTTCCCTTGTCACCGAGCATTATCCTCAACTCCGAAGGTTTGCCCCTGTTCTGCTCGAAACTTTTGAGTTCCGGCCTCCGGCAGTCGCCCGTGAACTCATCGACGCTGTCGATGTACTGCGAACGATGAATCGCGAGGGTGCCCGCAAAGTGGTGATCCCCGCGGTGTTGCCGTACGAAGGAGAAATCGGCCTTACTCAGTGTGAGGACGCGAATCAGCTCTCCCGCATCTTCGGGGAAGGCCAGCAATTGAAGGCGTTCTGTAGGGGTGAGCAGCTCGCGACGCGGCATCGTTCAGGAGTGTAGCGAAAACGAGGGTTTTCAGGACGGCCGGGGCGTGTCGGGATTATGCTCTATTTCGCTGGTCAAAAGTGTCTCACAACTTATCTTGAAATCAGTGTCGGGAATGTCCTTGGCTTGCTAAGATTTGGGACATGCGCATCGGCTACGCTCGAGTCTCGACCGAAGACCAGACCCTCGACCTTCAGAAGGACACCCTGAAGCGCGCCAAATGTCGGGAGATCTATGAAGAACAGGCCAGCGGGAAAAATACTGGCCGGCCACAACTCGAAGGATGTCTCAAGAGCCTTCGTGAGGGCGATCAATTTTGAATCCCTTACCGAAAAGATTGAAACTCGTTCTCCAGCTGGCCGCCTGGTATTCCACGTCTTCGCGGCCCTAACGGAATTCGAGCGCAATTTGATTCGCGAAAGAACGGTTGCTGGCCTCAAGTCAGCTCGCGCTCGCGGCCGCAAAGGAGGTCGCCCGGCGAAGCTCTCTCCTAAAGAGATAAAGACCATACGCGCCCTACTCAAAACCGCAGATATCCCTGTGGCCGAAATCGCAGCCCGCTTCGGCATCGCCCGATCAACCCTGTACCGTGCGGTACTCAAACCTGCGGCGTGATGCCGGAGATCGGTAGCCAATCGCAATCCCTTTTGCAGCTTGAATCGCTGGACTTTGAGTCTGCCCAAAGGTTGGCCAAATCGAAGTTACTGAAAACACCTTTTTTCATCCAATCGGCATTGCATGGGAAGTATTCAGGACACGCCCAGTTGCTTCAGTGTCGGACAACTCGCACAAAACTACAGAGGGTCATGTGGCATCGCAGAAGCAACGTTGGCGGTAGTAGTGGGGTCACTTTACTGTGAGGGGTTCGGTACGTCGGACGCAATCTGCAAAGAAGGAAATCATGCAGAAGATCTCGAGACTCGATGCGTTCAAGGAAACCGCCGAAACATTAGCGAGAGTCGTTCGTTTACTTTTCTGAGTTTTGCGGCAAATCTTTATACACAACATGGCCTTCGTCGTCGCACCGTTTCTTTTCCTCTGCACTAAGTGGCGTAGCTTTCTCGTTGGGGATAACCGAAACGCATCGAAGGTGATTCTCGAAGCCGGGCGCTGAAAATATGCCCACGATGCTTACCGGCGCATTGCTGTTGTTCCTCAGGCTTACCCAGGTGTATGCGGGAATAAATACCAGACCTCCCGCGTGCAGATCGCGTTGCTGGTCGCCCACTTGAACATGGGCTGTGCCCGCCTCGATGAGCACGATTTCATCCTGCCCAAGATGTTGGTGCCTAGGTATCGCGTCTCCCGGCTGAAGGTCTTCTGTCACCAAGACGAGATGTTGTGAGCCGTTGTTTTCGGGGCTGACCTTTAGCATGAATGCCCCGGGGGAGGGTCGCGCCAGATCCGCTGCTCGCCCTCATTTCTTTCCAGCAGGAGCGGCTTTGGTGCGTTCTCTGAAGGAGAAGCCGGTCCGGTTTGGATTGATTGCGATTGACCGACGCAAACTGCAAACAGCATCGCCGCCGCTACTCGAATTGCATTTGGCATCACGCTTTGGGCCTCGTTATTCTCGACATAAGTTTCCTCCCGACCATCGCGGGAATTCATGTTAGGCGCGGGAGATTTACCTACTCTCGCAATCGGTGGCGTTCGACACGCGCTGGCCCGATTTTGCCCCTACTGCTCTTGGCCGGCGCCGCCTTCGCAAGAGTGTTCCTCGTCTCGGTACCACACGAAGCAATGGTTCAGGTTGCTTTCGTCAATCCACCAGCCGGCAACGTCTCCCTCAAGGTTGTTGGTCGATGGACGCGTACCTGACCAGCGCTTGTACCTGCGCCCTTAGCATCGATCATTGTGAAACTCCGTGCCCAGACCGTGAATAGCCATGAAGCACGTTGTTCGCGTCAATGAGCGCTCCCGCGATCGCTCCGAAGCGGTTGATCGAAAATGCCGCCGTTCCCTGGCCAGCAGCTGTTCCTCCGTCCGAATCATTAAATGTGGTGAACTTGCCCTCATCCGCGCCTCAATTAGTCAAATCTGCCTTGAGCCCCCTGTACGATCTCCCCACTAGCGAAGACCGTGGCATTGATCCCGTAGGGAAGACCGAGACTGTCCTGCACGAAGATATGCAAAGTCACGCTAGGTAACTCGAAGGCCGGCGGCAGCAACTGCACCGCCGTCTCGAACGTTCCGTCGAAATTCACAACCGTACCAGCATTCGACTGTGGACCCTGGGTGGCCACTCCATTACCAATAATCGTCACCTCGCCAACGCTCAGCCAGCCCGGCGCGAACCCAGTTCCATTGATCTGCGCGAGAAACTTACCCGCCACCGGTGCTGCCTCTGGAGGCAGCGTCACGTGCTGCTTATACATTTGGGGAGGATCCACCGCTGGCACCTCGATCTGCCACAACTCGCTATCCAGCCCAGCATTTGGGGACACATGCACTTGTGCCCCTGTCGGCGGCCGGTCACCCTCCGACCAGTTGCCGACAATCTTCAGCACGCAAGGCTGCCCATTCGGCGCCGTCAGCGCGCTCTCGATGAACAAATATGGCATTTCAGGGGATTGCAGCGAAAATTTCCAAAGTTGTCCTTGGTGCCAGCCTTGCTTCTGCGTGTCTATATCCACAAGGCTCGCCTTGCCGCTGGGATGGGGCGCCGTCTCACTCGCCCCCTCGACGTTCATGACGAGCGACTCGTTCAGCACACTCTTGATGAAAAAATACCCCGAAGGGTCGCCTTGGCCGAACCATTGTTGACTTGCTGGCGCCGCCGCCGTGCCATTGATTGAGAAGAGATCGACCGCAGTCTCCCTTGCCTGGCCGGAAACACCCGCCAGCAGGACAAGATTGTTGTTGTCGAGAAGTTTGCTCCGAATTGCGAATGTATTTGTCATGCCGCTGCTCCTTGATCCAGTTCATCATTAGCTGAGACCGTCATGCTAAGTTGCTTCTGCATGCGGTGTACGAGGAAGAAATCAGGGCGCTCAAACGCCCAATGAAGGATTCGCCGGACTACAGCAACCTCCGTTCGACATGGCGGTTTGAGCCGAGGCACTGGCAGCTGTGCAAAGCAGGCCGGTAGTCAGGGCAAGACTGAGAAACAGATTGATGAGAGTTGCGGCGCGACGTTTTATAGCGATCCTCCGTATTCGACTTGGGGAAAGGAAACCGCCGGGGCGTTGCGGTTTCCTTTCATTTGACAACGCTCTTATTGCTTCCTCGTCCGTCGCGCAGCCGCAGCGGCAGAGTCGTCCTGGCGAACGGAGGCGTCGTCACCGCAATCGTTATGCAGAAAACTGGGCGCGGGTGGTCCGGCGATGCAGGGGATGGCGCTTAGATATTCGTAGATGGCCCGGAGATCGTGCTCCGTCATGTCCCGAAAGTCGGGCCAGGGCATGATCTGGAGAACATTTCCGTCATTGGGAGGCGGAAGGCAATTAGCTGGAGTGGGGGGCGGCGAGATTGAGGTGCAGGTCGGATGCTGGTGGTCTAGGTCGACGCCGGTCCGTATGATTGCCAGGAATTGCTCGAACGTGTGACCTCCCTCGGGTAGCCCGGTTTTATCGGGCGTCAAGTTGCGGGAGATGATGTCTGGACCAAGATACCTTCCATAACCCGGCGCGTAGAACCCCGGGGGAAGGGCTGGACCGAAATCCGTGCCTCCAGCCAGGTACGTGGTCGGGTCGACCTTCTTGTGCTGGCCAAAGTAGGGGTTGCCGCCTGCGGCGAAATTGTAGTTGGGCGGCCCGCCGGCAGTGTGGCAAGAGTTGCAATCGTTTGCGGCGTTGACCAGGTAGCTGCCCAGGCCAACCAGATCGCGGTCTTTTCCGGCCAGATTCAGCGGGACAGGCGCTACCTCGAAGCCGATCTTGATGCGCGACTCCCGTATGCAGCGCTGGCTGTCCTGTTCCTTATCCTGCGCGTGCACATCTGTCGGTATGCTCAACCATCCTGAAAGAGCTATCACACCTAGTGTTAAGACAGCTCCCGCTGCCACTTTGCGAACTTTGGCTGACTTCATCTTGATCCTCCGGTGCGAATTCGATTTGGCTGCTTCGTGCCAATTCCAGTCGCCATTGCTGAGCCGGGCGGCCAACTATCTGGACTTTCAGCTCCAACGGAAAAATCCTCCTTGTCACTGCTGGAAGCAAGGAAACTTCGCGTAAATTGTTTTGTTAACCCCTAACTCTCTGAAAAGAGAGGCATACGGCGGTCGCTGTAAACTGGACTACAGGGTGATATAGTGAGCGCGGATCTACTCCGCGGAGGAAGATTGTGGGGACGCCTGGCGGGATCGTCTATCGATTGGCCCCTTCGAAGTAGATACCGCTGCTGGCGAGCTCCTGAAACAGGGCAAGCGGATAAGTCTGCAGGAGCAGCCGTTTCGACTCCTGGTGATCCTGCTGGAAAACGCTGGCGAGGTGGTCACTCGGGCGCAAATCCAGGGCCGCATCTGGGAGGAAAATACCTTTGTCGATTTCGACAGCGGCCTCAGGGTTGCTGTCGGAAAGCTGCGGACCGCCCTTGGCGATGACGCCGGCAATCCGCGGTACATCGAAACTATTCCTAAGCGAGGTTATCGTTTCCTCGGTCCAACGACTCTAGACCCCGCTGCTCAATCGACTAACTCCATCGAGCCGATCAATGTAACGGAAATGAACCCACTGGTCGCGATGGTCGCGGCCAAGTCCTGGCGAGGGAGAAAGTGGGTTGTGGTGGGCATCCTGCTCGGATCAGCCGCTGCAGGAGCATTCTTGTTCTTCTTCCACGGCAAGAGAGGAGTCCTCACCGAGCGAGATACTGTTGTGCTTGCCGACTTCGCCAATTCGACCGGCGACCCGGTGTTTGACGACACGCTCCGAGAGGGGATGTCCGTGCAGTTGGAACAGTCTCCCTTTCTGAGCCTTGTCTCCGACGAGCGCATCCAGCAGACACTGGCACTGATGGGCCAAGCGCCAGACGCGCGGCTAACGCCGAGGGTTGCCCGGGACATCTGCGAACGGACCGGGAGCGCCGCCGTCCTGGATGGTTCGATTGCCAGCCTCGGAAGCCAGTATGTGGTGAATTTGCGCGCGGTAGACTGCCACACTGGAAACGTGCTCGCTGAAGAGCAAGTACAAGCGGCACGAAAAGAAGACGTGCTAAATGCACTGAGTCATATTGCTAGTGAATTTAGAGCCCGACTCGGAGAATCACTTAAAACAGTCGAGAAACACGACGCTCCGCTCACTGGGGCCACAACGCCCTCACTGGAGGCCTTGAAGGCCTACACCACAGGGTGGAAGGTTCTCTCCTCAACCGGTTCGGCTGCCGCCGTGCCCTTCTTTAAGCGCGCCATCGAGATCGACCCAAAGTTCGCCATGGCATACGCGTGGCTGGGACAACTGTACAGCGACATTGGAGAATCGACGCTTTCTGCGGAGAACATTGGCAAAGCCTATCAACTTCGAGATCGCGCCAGTGACGCGGAGAAATTCTTTATCAGCGCTTCATATGACATGTGGGTGACAGGGAACCTCGATAAAGCTCAGCAGACCTATGAATTGTGGGCGCAAGCCTATCCTCGTGCGGTGGCGCCGCACGGGTTTTTGTCCGGGACTGTTTCGACCGCCCGCGGCAACTACGAGAGGGCGGTTGATGAGGCGAAAATCGCCCTCGGACTTGATCCTGACGTGGCCATCCTGTACAGCAACCTCGCCTTGAACCATGTTTCGCTTGAGCGCATCGATGAGACGGAAAACACTCTTCGGCGCGCCTCCGAGCGCAAGCTCGAAATGCCTGATTTCTTCGTCCAGCGGTACAGTATTGACTTTCTGAAAGGAGACCGTGCGGGCATGGAGCGGGAAGTGGCTCAGGCTAGACAAAAGCCCACGATGGAAGACTGGATGTCCAACGCCGAAGGCTTCGCGCTGGCATACTCCGGTCACCTGGAAGAGGCAAGAAAGATGTCACGCTGGGCAGCCGATCTCGCTCGTGAGGCGAATCGAAAAGAGACCGAGGCGTTATATGACACGGACGCGGCGGCACGGGAAGCCCTGTTCGGAAATGCATCGACAGCTCGGCAGAGAGCCATGTTGGCCTTAGGTCTTTCAAACAGCCGCGATGTGGAATATGGGGTTGCCCTTGCGCTGGCGGTCTCGGGTGACTCTTCCCGATCTCAAAGGCTGACGGATGACATCTCGAGGCGCTTCCCCGAGGATACGAAGGTCAGGTTCATCTTCTCGCCAACGCTCCGCGCCCTTCTTGCTTTGAGCCACAACGAGCCTTCAAAGGCCGTCGAGCTGCTTCAGACAGCAATTCCTTATGAGGACGGGATTGTGTCTTCTGGCGGTTCTGAACAACTATATGGTGCGGGCAATCTCTATTCTGCCTATGTGCGTGGCGAGGCCTATCTGGCACTGCATCAAGGTGCCGAAGCAGCCGTCGAGTTTCAGAAACTCGTCGATCACCCGGGGATCGTGGTCGTTGACCCGATCGGCGCTCTTGCCCATCTGGAACTTGGGCGCGCGTACGTCCTCGCAGCCGACAAGGACAAGGCCCGTACGGCCTACAAGAATTTCCTCACCCTCTGGAAAGACGCCGACCCCGACATCCCCGTACTGAAACAAGGCGAGGCCGAGTATGCAAAGCTGCAATAGCCGAAACATCGCCCCTGTGGAAACCCGATTGACGCTATGAGCGGATCCAGCCAACCTGGAAGCAAGAAGCAGAGGGTCTGTGAAGTCCCGTTTGAGCAACTACGGATGCCATAGCCGGGCTGTACTGCCAGGCCGGTAATCAAGCAGAACCCATGACCTGTCCTCAACGGCCCTTAACGTACATAAATTTCCATTTCGTGAGGTGTCCCCTATATGAAATGGTTCATCGCCGTGAGGCCTCCGGGCCGAACGCGCTTTGGCAGGCCGACCATGCCCAGTTAGACATTCTCCTGGTTCGGGAGGACGGCTCAGTTGGCCGGCCATGGCTCACCGCCGTGATCGATGACTACAGCCGCTCGATCACGGGTTACTATCTCAGCTTCGACCCACCTTCATCACTTCGTACCTCTCTCGCGATGAGGCAAGCAATCTGGAGAAAGGCCGATGCGCATTGGCAGGTGTGCGGGATTCCAGACGTTCTCTATGTCGACAACGGTGCGGATTTCGTTTCCAAGCACCTGGAGCAGGTCGCCGTCGATTTAAAGATAAGGCTTGTGTTCTCGACACCGGGTAAACCGCAAGGCCGCGGCAAGATCGAGCGCTTCTTCCGAACTGTGAATCAGATGTTCCTCTGCGATCTGGAAGGATACACACGTCGTGGTCGTCGCAAGCCGACCCTAACGCTTGAGCAATTGGACGAGCAATTCCGCGCATTCCTAGTTGAGGTGTATCAGCGGACGCCCGTGGCGAAGGCTGAGCTTGCGCCTTCAGCCAAGTGGGAGGAGGGCGGGTTCTTGCCCCGTGTGCCGGCGTCGCTGGAGCAGCTCGACCTCTTGTTAATCGAAGAGGTCCGGCCGCGAAGGATTCGGCGTGACGGCATCCACTTCCAGGGCTTCTGCTATCTGTCTCTGACACTTGCAGCCTACGTGGGAGAACACGTGACGATACGCTACGATCCACGCGATATGGCGGAAATTAGAGTTTTCTTTGAGGACCGCTTTCTATGCCGGGCCATCTCCGCCGAAATCGCGGGTGAAACTATTGCGCTCCGCGACATCGTTCGTGTTCGCAACAGCCGTCGTCGAGAACTCAGGAGCATTCTGGACAGCAGGCAGAAGGCCGTCGATGCTCTACTTCAACTCAAGAAAGGGCAGTCGATTGAGCGAACACGAGTCAGTGCGCCCGCAGCAGAACCGGCAGCAAAAATCAAGCGCTACAGAAACGAGTGATGCCGGGTTTGTCGAGACCTCGGAACACCGGAAATTTGTCGAGTTCAGCGACGCTTGCAAGGCCTACCGATATATCGGCCTGTGCTACGGGCCACCTGGTGTAGGCAAGACGCTCTCAGCTCGACTTTATAGTCGTGCAGACTCCCTGGCTGGCTACGATCGATGGAATGACGCAACGATGCCTCCCATGATGTTTGACACCGTTCTGTACACGGCTGAGGTCGTCAACACACCCTCGAGGGTCGCTTCGGATCTGGGCAGAGCACGAGAAAAACTGACCGGCATTGCTGTGCGGCCAATCGAGCGGGAAGCACATACCGTGCTCGAAACGATCAGGCTTCGTGACGAGGCAAGGCGGCGCGAGATCCTCGAGAGACCAGGATGCTCGCCCTGTGAGCGGCCAGCTATGGACCCCATCTATTTTCAGACTTACCAGTACTACCAGGCTCGCCAGAAGGAGGTGTCCGACCCAACCACCCTAATCGTCGTCGATGAGGCCGACCGGCTGCAGATGAACAGTCTCGAACAGGTGCGGTCCGTCTTCGACAGCGGCGATATGGGCATGATCCTAATCGGCATGTCTGGCATCGAGAAGCGCATCGCTCGCTTCCCTCAGCTCTACTCGCGTATCGGCTTCGTTCATAAGTTCCGGCCGCTTGGTGCTACGGAGGTTCAAGAGCTTCTTGAACGATGCTGGACACCACCCGGCGTCACCTTACCTGACAGCGGCTTTTCCCCCGAAGTAGTAGCGCGCCTGGTTCGAATGACCGGCGGCAACTTGCGACTTCTCACGCGGCTGCTCACCCAGGTCGAACGCGTCCTAGGTGTCAACGACGTCCGGGTCATCTCGGTCGAAATCGTAGAGGCAGCTCGAGAGAGCCTTGTCATCGGCCAGGCATAAGACTCGGCACCCTACGACAAATAATTCCACAAAAGCTACGACAAATAATTCCCCACGCTACACCCAAGTATCGGAAAGATTGCCCACGAAATACATTGGGCGTCTTCAAGAGGTCTGTGTAATATCGAAAGATGCGACCGGCTCGGCTGCGAATAGCCTGATCCACTGGGCGAAGAAGGGGTCTTCAAAGCGCATTCGTATGCCGTTGCCGGATTCCTCTTCGCGCAGGATATTCCGATCGATCAGAGCTCCCAGGGACCTTCGCACCGTTGATGGCCCTTTACCCAGGGAACGAACAACCTTCATCGATTGAAGTTTCACACCGCGCTGCTGAACGACTGCCAGCAGAGTTCTTTGCTGAATGGAAGTCAGCGCCGTCCAAAGCTGCGTGTAGAACGGATCATATTGCCGGACCAGGAGGTCGAGCGCCTGCCTGACTACTACCTCTGTCAGAACTGCGGACTTGACGGAGACACGGTCGCGAAGTTGGTCCCAGCAACTGTGAGCCAGCATCTGAACGTTGTATGGGACATCCTCAGCCAGGTCAAGGATAAGACTGATCGCCGAAGGATTCTGCACTCTGAACCCGCTCTCAGTAAACTTCGTTCCGAGGAAAGCTTCAAAGTCGGGCTTGGGCACCGGACCCAGAAAGCGAACGGTGCCCAACCTGTAAAAGGGCCGCGACGCATCCATGGTCATTGCGCTCAGCATCTGAGTCTTCGACCCGGCGAAGACATAGCCAGTTCGCTTATGGCGTTGGATCGCCGCGCGAATCTGAGCCTCAGCCGAATCTCCTCCAAGTTCCATGACCTTTTGGAACTCGTCAATCACAAGCCCCACAGCGCGTCCAGGAGGCTGCGCTTTGGCAAGAGATTCCAATCCGTTGAGTGCTTCGACCAACAGGGTCACACCGCCCTGGTCTTCGGACCTGGAGCCCATGCTGACCTTAGCTGTCCAAGCGCTGTCGGAGAGACTAAAGTCCAGTTCCGGACGTAAGCGCGAGAAGAATTTCCTAATCTGTTCGCCAGCCCGTTCTACCCCACTCTTAAGTTGCTTTGCTGCGCCCGCCACAATGCCATTCACCAGCATTTCGAGGGTCGGGTAGCTTTCGGCGTCGAGGCGAAGCACCACTGAATTTGCTACCTGAAGCTTGTCTTCCGCTGCCTTGAGGATTGAAGTCTTGCCATAACGGCGCGGACCGATCAGAAACAGCTTGCGGCCGCTCCGAATGACTTCTTCGACCTCGACGAGTTCACTGTTCCGGTCCACGAGTTCACCGATGCCCAATTCACGGCCGAATTCAAAAGGATTCTTCATAGCACATATTTGTATCACACAACTATGTGCCACACAATAATGTACGGCAACGGTTAATATTACAGAATTATTTGGCGTAGTTTGGGGACACCTCGGCGACCTTATCCGGGAGAATAATGCCGCTTCCGGCACCTCGACCCAATCATAGGAGCAGATGCGACGCTTCGTCGCCCAAAGTCCTCTTGTCACACCCGCCAGCGAGCAGCCTGCAGTCTACATGAGGGATAATCGGGCGACTGCAGCGCTCATACTTTTTGACTCGGTTGCCGAGTACAGGTTATAGGCTTATCGAACCTCATCTTTGGATGATTTGGAAAGCAATGCGCGGAGACGCAGGATTTGGCGTTAGCGTACCATTTTGGACGTTTGGTGTAGTGACCCCATGAAGACCAAA
>CAWGZE010000042.1:0-126271 GCA_963826855.1 uncultured Acidobacteriaceae bacterium | reverse complement strand
CCGCCATCCTTCCTAGAATCAAACACTTAAGCTCTACTGAATAGTTGACTGGCCGGAGCCTAATGGCCTTCAGATGTCCCAATGGTGTCCCTTTGGGGTTTACCTGCCTCCGCAATGTGGTTTTCCAGCTTCGTCATTGCGCTGCGGACATCGGCGGTGGCTGCTGTCTTGATGTAATACGTCGCGGTCGTGCTCACGTTCGCATGACGTAGGATTCGCTGAATCACCATATCCGGCACACCCAGGCGATAGAGATTGCTCCCAAGGCCGCGCCGGGCAGCGTGCCAACCGTGCCACTCAGGAATGCGGCTGTCCCGCTTGTATTCGTGATTCGCCTTCTGGTGATCTGACTCCCTTTTTCCGCAATGCTCACAGACATTCAGCGAGGGCAGAATCAGCCTATTCGTGATGCTGCTTAGGGCGAGTGGCTTGCCCATCGCATTGGCGAAGATAGGGCCGGTCTGAGGACTCCCGCAGCGGAGCCGATGCAGTTCGAGCCGTTCCGCCAATTGCCTGATGACCGGAACAGGAGCGCGACCCTTGCGAGTCTTGGGGTCTGTTACGCGGCCATTCCAGATAGAGCGAGAGACTTGCATGTCTTCGTTTTGATAGTTCTCCCATTGCAGCCCTCGAATCTCGCCATGCCGCAGGGCCCATGAAGGCCGCGATTTCGAACGCTGTACCGGCGGGTTCGGGAAGCCGCGAGAGAATGGTGTGGATTTCTTCAAGCGAGTAGGCATACGTTTCTTGCGGTTCAGCAGCCCCAGGATTGATCGCGGTGTCACGGGCGGGGTTTTCTGCATGGAAATAGTCCTGTTGCTTTGCCAAGGTGAAGATTGCGCTCACTACGCTCTTGATGTGCTTCAACGTGTTGCGGCTTAGACTACCCATGCCAATCTGGTTTAACCAACCTTGGACGTGGTAGGTCCGGGTGTCCTTGAGCCACAATTGCGCGGAATAGGGTTTCAAGTGATCTTCCCAGATGTCCCGATACCCCTTCGCCGTGGAAGGCCGCTTGTGCTGCTCTATCCAAGGGAGGTAAACGCGCTCCAAGAAGTCGCCAATGGTGACGATTCGCTCTGCTGGCACTGCGCCCCCATTTACCGTTGCCATGTGACGTTCTGCTTCTTTCTCGATGTCAGCGGGCGGGCGCTTGCCGCGTGTCGTCACATTCCCAAGCCGTTGTGTAACTCGCTTCCGTTCCACAGTTCCTCCGATGTTGCGACGCTCCCAATAGCGGACATACCATCCATCCCCTATCCGCACGATCTGACCGTTCTGTTTTCGGCTCCGCATTTCAGTTACCTCCCTTTCTCTTGTTTTCACGGGTTGCTACGGCTAACTTTGCTATCCGTCTGCGTTCAGCAGCAGACAGCTTAGCGGCTCTCGCATTCCCGCCCTTGCTTGCAATCTCGGTAAGTTTGGCTTCGGACAGAGTCTCTGCCCGCGCCCTTCCGCCAAGGCTGCCTAGCGCCTGTGCATTTGGGTTCTTCTTCTTTGCCATGCACAGAAAGTATTACGAACTGCGCAATGACCGCGTGCTTGTGCTTGTGCCAAAGCGCCTGCGCGATAACTGGACGCTCTATAAAGCGAACGATCGCCGTAACTTCCTTGCCTCCGACCGCTTTAATTACGACGTGCTGAATCACACTGACCTGTCCCGCGACGGCGGCACTTCCGGCGACATCGACCTTGGTCATGTGAACTGGGGCAATTACGACCTCGTGGTGATCGACGAATCCCACAACTTCCGCAACAAAGCGACGCACAATACCCGCGAGACACGCTATGACCGCCTCATGCGCCGCATCATTAAGGAAGGCGTCAAGACCCGTGTTCTGATGCTCTCTGCGACGCCGGTTAACAACCGGCTGGCAGACCTCAAAAATCAGATTGCTTTCGTGACTGAAGGGGAAGACACTGCTCTAAGCGATCATGGAATCGCGAGTGTCGAAGCCACGGTCCGGCAAGCGCAGCTGCAATTCAACCGCTGGCTCGCCCTGGAGGACGCAGAGAGGAGCCCTTCACATCTCCTGGAGATGCTGGGCTTCGATTACTTCAAGCTCCTTGATTTGCTTACTATCGCCCGTTCGCGCAAGCACATCGAGAAATATTACGGCACGACGGAGACGGGACGATTCCCAGAGCGGCAGAAGCCCATCAACATTAAGCCCGACGTAGACCGGGCAGGGGAGTTCCGTTCCATCCGCGAAATCAATAACGAAATCCGGCGACTGACACTGGCCGCATACGCGCCGTTGCGCTACGTGCTGCCACACAAGCAAGCCGCCTATGACGCCAAGTACAGCACGCGCATCCGGGGCGGGGAGAGCTTCTTTCGGCAGGTGGATCGCGAAGAAAGCCTTGTTCACCTGTTGCGCGTTAATGTCCTCAAGCGCATGGAAAGCTCCGTATCGTCGTTTTTCCTCACGATTCAGCGGCAACTTGCCGATGTCGAAGCGACGTTGGCAAAGATTGAAGCGCAAGCGGATTCCATCGAAGAGATTGATATCGCCGACATGGACGCCGAAGACCCGGAATTCGAGAGCCTCGTTGTAGGGCGCAAGATCAAGGTGCTCCTCCAGGATGTGGACCGCGTCCGCTGGCGGCAAGACCTCATTGAAGACCGTAATCGGCTTGCAACGCTGCTGTCGGCGGCGAAACAGGTGAATGCCGCACGGGACGCCAAGCTTAATGCGCTTCGAGAAGTGATTGAACGAAAGTGCGAACAACCGCTCAATCCGAATAACCGAAAACTTCTCGTCTTCACGGCCTTCGCTGATACGGCTCACTACCTCTACCAGGAGCTTTCAGGCTGGGCACAGTCGGAACTCGGCTTGAACGCGGCGCTCGTGACCGGCACAGAACAACCTCTATCTCGCCCTTGCCGAGGCCCCTTTCGACCGCGAGGACGCGACCCTCAACCCCGTTGCCGGAGCTTGCCTCACCTGCCCCCGCCGCAGCGGATACAACACCTCACTCTTTCCCGACGTGGCATCGGACGAGTGCCTAGACGGAAACTGCTACAGGTCGAAGATTTCAGCCCACCTAGACCGTGAGATTGCCGCGCACCCTGAGTTCGTCCAGATCGAGACCTCATGGCGCAACCGAAACGAACAGCGTCCCGGCGTTCTTGATCGTGGCGAGTACGAAATCCTCGACACCCCCCAGAACCCCGACGCCGAGCCACCCTGCCCCTTCACCCGCACTGCTTTGATCGTCTACGGCAAGCGCGTTGGAACTACCGTCAGCGTGTGCACCGAGCACGATTGCTCCATCCACAATCCCACCGAAGCCGCGCCTGAGCCAGTCCCAAGCCCGGCCGTCATCCAGCAACCGCAACACACACCCGAACCAGCCGAGGAGGAGACCGAAGAGGAAGCCACCGAGCGCCAGCAGGATGCCGAACAGCTCAAAAAGGAGTTCGCGGAAGAACAGCAGCGCAAGGCCGAGGAACGGAGACGCGAGTTTGAGCGGCAGCAGGAGGAGCATGAGGCCGAACGCGCCCGGAAAGAGGTGCTGAATCAGTCTCGCGTCGCGACGCTGAATCGCATCGTCGAGAACGCGCCAGCGACATTCAGCGCAGACCAGATGAGGGTCTTGCTCACCGCCCTCGTCACCCTGAATCCCGAGTTCATCGAGGGTCTGGCGTCCGAGATCGTCGGCGACGATGAGAACAACCAACAGTCGGCGGACGAAGTTCTGCTTTCGGCCATCGGGGCGCTCCCGGAAGACAAGCTGGCCGGCTTCGCCATCCGGCTCGTCTTCACCGACTACACGGCCATTCCACGCGAGGGCGAGATCGACTTCCTGGCCGCAGCCGAAGCCGCTTTCGTTTCTCCGCACCCCAAGAAAACAAGCAAACCGAATAAGGTGCGGACGGCCCGCGACAGAGTCTCCCCCAAAAAGAACGTGGCGAGGAAGTCAGTCGCAGCCTAGCTCGAATGCGGGAGTCCGAACGGAATCCCGCATTTCAACAACAACAGCGAAATCACAACTCAAAGGAGACATCTTATGAGCACCCTAGCCGCACCCGCATCGACCGCCACCATCTCACTTTACTTCCGCGAAAGAAGCTCCGATAAGGTCTACCACGCGCAGATCGTCCCCAATTGCGAAAACCTCTACTCCGTCAACTTCCAGTATGGCCGTCGAGGTTCCACCTTGCAGACTGGAAGCAAGACCGCCACTCCGGTCACTCTCGCCGAAGCGCGGAAGATATTCGATAGACTCGTGACCGAGAAGAAGGCCAAGGGGTACATCGAAGGTGAGAGTGGAGTCCCGTACTCAGGCGGCGAACTGGCAAATCGGCGCTTCGAGTACACTCCGCAACTACTCAACTTCATCGACGAACCCGACATGCGCGAATACCTCCGTCGCCCAGATTGGTTCATGCAGGAAAAGATGGACGGGGTTCGCCAGATCGTCGAGTGCCGTGCCGGTGTCGTCACGGCGGGAAACCGCAAGGGCCTCACCGTAGCGGTTTCCGCCGCCATCGTCGAAGCCGTCCGTGCTCTCGGCCACGATTGCGTACTCGACGGCGAAGCCACCGGCGACGTCTACTGGCCCTTCGATCTTCTTAGCTTCGACGGACGCGACATCGCCGAGCGGTCGGCGAACTACCGCTTCCACCTGCTCACCGCCACGCTCAAGGCCAAACCGTCGAAGACCCTGGCGAAGGTACGAACAGCATTTACTGAGGACGAAAAACGCGCCCTGCTCCAGACGATCAAGACCGAACGCGGCGAAGGCATCGTCTTCAAGAACGCGAAAGCGCGGTATGCTCCGGGTCGTCCAGCTTCCGGCGGAGATGCGCTCAAACATAAGTTCACGGGCTGCGCCACCTGCTCTGTCGTATCCCACAGTCGCGGCAAGCGCAGCATCTTGGTGGCCGTCCACAACGATACTGCCAACGCGTCAATCCTCCGTCCGCTCATCGAGGTTGGCAACGTAACAATTCCCCCGAATCGTAACATCCCGGAGCTTGACGTCCTGGTTGAGGTTGAATATTTTCCGTAGCTCTGGTTAATGCCGAGTCTATGAGGCAATTCCTTAAGATTCGCTCTTCGCTCGCATTTTGACTCGGCATTATCCGGATACCATTTCGTCGGTTCAACGAACCAGAAAGAAATGGTGTCTATGAGTGAGCGATTTCGTCCAGACGTAAAGAACCTTCAACCCCTTCAATCCGGTCCGCTCGGTGCATACATGGAGAGGTTTGCCGCGTTGCTGGTCCAGCAAGGTTATTGCAGCGAGTCGGGCTGGGACAAAATTCGGTTGATTGCCGAGCTGAGCCGTTGGATGGATAAGAAAAAGCTGCGGATCGAGCAGCTTGATGAGCAACGAACCATCGCATTCCTTGCCTGGCACTGGAAATATGGGACTCGACAAGGCGGCGATCGATGCACTCTCGCGCTTTTGCTGCGGGAACTGCGTCGGGAGAGTCTCATTCCGGCGCCTGTAGCTCCGGCCCCGAGCGGCACGGACTTGATCGAAAGCGGCTACCGGCGTTTTCTGCGGGAGGAGCGCGCCTTGATGGCCATAACCGTGGAACAGTATTCGGCCTTGGCTAAGCGTTTCTTACACCACCGATTTCCAGACAGCAAAATCCGGCTGAAGGAATTGTGCGCGAAAGATGTGATCGGCTTTATTCTGCAGGATACGACTACACGCGGTCACCGAGCCTCTCAATTTACAGCTACCGCGATGCGGAGCTTCTTGCGCTATCTCTTTCAGGAGGGCAGGACCGCAACTGATCTGGCGATGGCAATCCCGCCCATGCCGGGCGGCCGCCTATCGGAACTGCCCCGCTATCTGGAAGCGGAACAAGTAGAGAAGCTGCTGCAATGTTGCGATCGACGGCGGAAAGTAGGCAAACGCGATCATGCGATTCTGCTCCTCTTGGCCCGGCTTGGTCTGCGGGCAGGCGAGGTGGTTCGGCTTGAGCTGGAAGATATCGATTGGGGTGCGGGAGAACTGCTCGTCCGCAGTAAAGGCGAACGTATCGACAGGCTGCCGCTGCTCCAGGATGTCGGGAAGACGTTGGCGGATTACTTGCGAAATGGACGGCCAAGTTGCTCAGCGCGACGCGTCTTTGTTCATTGCAAGGCCCGGTATCCGGGCTTTTCCAGTCCACCCAACGCGGTGAGCGGAATCGTTCGGAGAACGTTAAGGCGGGCCGGCATCCAATCGCGCCATAAAGGAGCGCACCTGCTGCGACACTCGTTAGCCACGAGCCTGCTTCGCGGCGGTGTTTCACTCGCTCGAATTGGCGATGTGCTCAGGCACGAGCATACTCAAACCACCGAAATTTACGCAAAGGTCGATTTGGACGCGCTCCGCGCTCTGGCGCAACCGTGGCCAGGAGGGGCGCAATGAGCAAGTTGAGCGTCCATCTCGACAATTATCTGAAGCTTCGTCGACAGCTTGGTTTCAAACTGAGGTGCGAGGCCAACCTGCTTCACAACTTCCTGCGGTTCGCGGAAGGAAAACGAGCGCGATTTATCACGACAAAGCTAGCGTTGCAGTGGGCAGTCTCGCCGGTGAATATCAAACCTGCGCGCCGCGCCACTCGATTGGGCGTCGTACGCCGGTTTGCAAAATATGTGAGCTCGATGGACCCACGCACCGAAGTTCCCTCTCCAAAGCTTTTGCCTGGCCGGTTTAGTCGACGCCCTCCATACCTCTATCAGAATGAGGATATTCGCAGGCTGATCGAGGCGGCGCGGCGGTTCGATCCGAACGACGAACTCAAAAACGAGACTCATGCGACGGTATTAGGTTTGCTCGCTGTGACAGGCATGCGTGTCGGAGAAGCCCTGGGCTTGGACGGCGGGGACGTTGATCTCAAGCGAGGTTTACTGACATCCATGATAAGTCTTTGTCAAGTTGGGCGAGGATCTCCTATCGCGCTCGGGAGAGCGCCTGGTTCTTCCTTGAGCCTGTTCATCGCCTCGCGGTTAAGCCTCTCGGCGCGGTTCCTGCGTGTAACGCAGAACCAGACATCCATTCGCTGTATCGAGTTGTTTCCAACCGTCACAGAAGATTGATTGAGTGTTACCTGCCAGTCCCGAAACAATTCGAAGGGAGCCTCGGGAGCATGAGCTCCGTCGCCCAGTCGGCAACTGCGGGACCTGGCAGGTCGCGTTGAATGAACCTGCTTGTTCTTCGTAGCGGCTTCAGGCCGCTGCTTTTCTTTCTCCTGCCACTACGAACTCTCGTCCACTGCGGTCTACCGCAAGGAGGTAGGCTACCAGCTTCCTGGCCACCGCGATCGAAGCTCGATTGGCATGGCCCTTCTGCCTCTCCGTGTCGTAGATCAGCGCCAGATCAGGGTTCAATCGTGGCCCCAGCTTGGCTGCTTCGATCAAGACCGATTGCAGGTGCTTGTTCCTCTGCTTGGAGATGGGCATGCGTTTGATCGTCTCCGCCGAGCTTCGTTCGGCACCGCACAGGCCGCAATAACTGACCGCCTGCTTGACCGAGTGAAATCGGGCTACATCGTCGACCTCGAGCACCCAGGTCAGCGCGGTGATCGGACCGACCGCAGGGATGGTCATCAACCGCTCCACACGCGCTTGAAGCAACGGGTCACGGCGCAAAGAGCGAATCAATGCGCTCTCGGTTTTGCCGATCCGCACGATGGTCTCACGGCAGATCGTCAACAACGGCCGCAACGCCCGACCGATGTCCTGGTTGGTCTCCATCAGTTCCTTGAAGTAGCCCACCTTGTGAAGCTTCTGCTTGTTGTAAACCACGCCTGACTCCATCAGCATCTGCGAGACCTTGTTGCGCAACTGCACGTTCTGCCGGACCAGCAGTTTGCGATAACGGAGTGTCCTGCGCCGTTCCCGGATCTCAGTGGAAACCATGTGGCACTCGGGCAGGAAATCGCATCGCAAGCAATCGCAAATCTTGCTTGCATCGATGCGGTCGTTCTTCTTCTTGGCGGCCGCGATCGCCCGCAGCATCAGTGGATGCGCCACCTTCACAGCTGCCGCATGGGGCAGCAGGTGATCGTAGATCCACCCTGTGAACATCGTCGCTTCCATCGCCACGGTCCACGGTGCCGGCAAAGTCTTCATCCACTGGTCGAGATGAATCCGGGTCGCCAGAACGGTGCCTTCAGAAAGCACCTTGCCGCTTACGTCCTTCACGCAATAGCTGATCGTCTTCTTGTGGATGTCCAACCCGATGAAGTGCATACTGGTCACGAGGAGCCTCCTTGGATGTCTCTGAATCAGCGGTTAACCACTGAGTTCAGCCCTTGTACACCAAGTGCTCCTCATTCCCGCGACTTATCCATCCAAACAATTCGTCATGCCAAGGGAAACAAATCCAGATTGGTGCCTCTCCACCGATCCGCGCAGGATGCTCTGCAACAATATGCATGCCTTCGGGATCGACGTTTTCCTCAACCGCTAAGCCCCAGCTTCTTTGTTTCGGGAACAGGGACCCGACTGCCTTATACCACTATGCTCGGATGGTTCCGCGCGGTCGCTTGTCAGACTGGCCTGCGCGGGCGCGGCGACCGGAGAGGCCCGCGCATGCATGACCTGCGGCATCACTTTGCCGTCCAGACGATGCTTCGGTGGTATCGGACCAACACCGACGTCGAGGCGCATTTGCCGGACCTGACCACCTATCTCGGCCATGGCCACGTCAACGACACCTACTGGTACATCTCGGCTGTGCCCGAATTGCTGATGCTGGCAACCTTGCGGTTGGAGCCGAGGGAGGTTGCGTGATGAAACCTCAATCGACGTTCTCCGAGCTGCTTCAAGCCTATTCACCCAACGGTTGATGGGCGAGTGCAACGCCAGTCCACACACTATCGCCAATTATCGAGATGCTTTCCGCCTCCTGATCGCCTTTACGCACAAGCATCTTAAGAAGCCTCCCAAGGCGCTGACCATGCAAGACCTGGACGCCTCGCTTGTATGCCGTTTTCTCGACTATCTGGAGAAGGATCGAGGAATCAGCGTTCGCAGCCGGAACGCGCGCTTGGCGGCAATCCACTCATTCTTCAATTATGTGGCGCTCCAGGAACCCGCGCAGGGGGCATCCGCTCAACGCATTTTGGCGATCAAGAGCAAACGTTGCACCAAGAAGCCTGTGGACTTCCTCACGCGGGTTGAGGCGGAGGCGCTGTTGTCGGCTCCGAATCAAGAGTCATGGTCGGGCCGTCGGGACCGGGCTTTGCTCTTGCTAACCCTGCAGACTGGAGTTCGGGTGTCGGAGCTGATCAACATACGTCGCCAGGATGTTCATTTAGACGCCGGCGCTCACATACGCTGCATTGGGAAGGGGCGCAAGACGCGCTGCATTCCTTTGCGACGGGAAACGATCGCGACTCTTCGAGGCTGGTTGCGCGAACGAAAAGGTCAACCCGAGGACGTGCTCTTCCCAAATGCGCGCAACTATCCGTTGAGTCCGGATGGCGTTCAATATCTTCTCCGCAAGCATGTTGCGGCTGCGTGCCAACGATGTCCTTCTCTCAAGAGCAAACGTGTCTCGCCCCACGTCCTGCGGCACAGCACAGCGATGGATCTTCTCCAACACGGTGTCGATCGTTCCGTGATTGCGCTGTGGCTTGGGCACGAACGCATGGAAACGACCCAGGTATACCTGCACGCCAGTATCGAACTGAAAGAAAAGGCCCTTTCCAAAACCGAGCATTTCAAAGGAAACTCGCGCCGCTATAGGCCACCGGATCAACTGCTCGAGTTCTTGAACAACCTCTGATAATGCCGAGTCAGGAAGGACAAAGGGGTGATTTCCACGCGTGCTTTGCAGGAATCACCTCATAGACTCGGCATTATCCTGAGCTCGGGAAAATATTCATTATGCCGTTCTCGGCATAACGAATACCTATACGCCTTTCCCGGCGGCGCACTCTTTCAGCCGGTCTACAAAGGGCTACGCACCGACAAGAACTCTCAAGAGGAACGCTCGCACGAAGATCGAGCACAGGAACTGACAGAGGAAAAGCTGCGTCCAGAAGTGAAGGAAGATGAGGACAGGGCGCGCCGCCGACTGTTTGTTTTGCAAATTGTACAGCCCGGCTTGGCGGGACTCATGGATGGCTCAGTTTCAACCTTGGCCCCGGTCTTTGCGGCGGCCTTGGCCACGAAGAACAGCTGGGACGCCTTCCTTGTCGGCATGGCTGCATCCCTGGGTGCCGGTATCAGTATGGGCTTCGCCGAGGCGCTATCCGATGACGGGAGTCTTACGGGACGGGGACACCCGTGGGTACGTGGTCTCATTTGCGGCGCTATGACAACGCTGGGAGGCATTGGTCACACCCTCCCATTCCTGATCAACCAGTTTCAGTTTGCCTTGGGGATTGCCTTTGTCGTCGTTCTGGTCGAACTCGGGGTGATCACATGGGTGCGACACCGGTTCATGGACACGCCCGTCTTCTCCGCCGCCCTGCAGGTAGGACTTGGCGGAGCGCTCGTGTTCATTACGGGCGTTCTCATCGGAAGATCGTAAGCGAGTCCAAAAGGACAGGCGGACGAGAATCTCGGAACTGAGAAGTGGTGGCGCATAGAGGAAGGCCGATGAAGAGGTTAAGTTCTTGGGAACTGCCGGTTGGGTGCGAAGAGCGCCGTGCTGGCCGGCGCACCGGTAGGCGGCCGGAACAGTGTCGGCTGTTGCTGCTCGCGTGCTGCTTCACGGTTACGGCCCAGAACCCGCCCCAAAACGACAAGAGTGCGCCACTACCGGACCTTCCGGAAGCAAAGTCGCCAGTTACTTTGTCGGCGGTCAATGATCCAGTGACTGGGAAGAGCGCTTTCTCCTTCGACGGGAAGGAAATTCCTCCCGTGATTCGATCTGCACCCGGTTCGAAGATCCAGATTGAGTACCTGAACAAGATGTCACGCAGTTCGAAGGAAGTGTGTGTCGACGGGCCGTGCATGAACATGACCAATCTTCATTTCCACGGGCTGCATGTCTCGCCGAACTCGCCGCAGGACGATGTGATTTCGATGATGGCAATGCCCGGGCAATCGCTTCAGTACGTAGCCGATATTCCACTGGACCAGCCACCCGGTCTGTATTGGTATCACACGCACCCTCATGGAGAGAGCTATCAGCAGGACCTCGACGGCATGTCAGGAGCCATTGTCATCGATGGCATGGAGCGCTACTTTTCGGAGCTGCAGCATATGCGGGAACGGATCCTGGTGCTGCGCGACCGGGCACTTGAGAAGAATGACCCCGCTGCTCCTGCATTAAGGCGCAGCGTTGACATTCCGGCGACGGGCTGCAGCGCCTCAACAGACGCACCGGAGCGCATTTTCACCGTAAACGGTATAGTGAGGCCGCAAATCGCCATCGCTCCGGGAGAACGTCAATTCTGGCGTATCGTGAATGCTTCACCAGACCTATACGCAGATCTGCAGGTAGGCACAGGACAGCTTGAGGTTGTCGCGCTCGATGGAATGCCATTGTCATTCCACGATCCAAAGCGCCGGATCGAGCTTAGAGACCACATCCTGGTTCCTCCCGCGGGTCGAGTCGAAGCAATCGTCACCGGACCAAAAGCTGAGGCCCAGGCATCCCTGCGCACGCTTTGTTTTAATACGGGGCCCGATGGAGACCCGAACCCTGCAATGGTGCTGGCTGACTTGGTAGACGCTGCGCAGCCAACTCGCGCGATCCACATCGCTCGAGCGAACGCCGGACCCCCGGTTTATAAACCGGTGGCGCCAAAGCTGATTACGGGGGTTGAACATAGCTCTCCCGACTTTGTTGTCAGCTTCACTGAAGACAAAGGTGGCTTCTACATCAATGGCAAGAAATACGGTCCGTCGGATCCTCCGATGACGAGTGTATCCATCGGGGCGTTTCACCACTGGCGAGTTGTGAATGCTACGCATGAAGTCCACCCATTCCACATCCATCAGGTTCACTTTCTCATCTATTCCGAGAACGGCGCCCGGCTCGCAAATCCGGAGTGGCTGGATACGGTAAACGTCCCGGTCGAGGGAAGTGTCGACCTGATGATGGACTTCACCGACCCCATCATTCGGGGCGTATCGCTCTTCCACTGTCACCTGCTAAGCCATGAGGACAAAGGAATGATGGCGAAGATTCTCTTCAAGTAACAGATGTGTGCCCTCCGCATCATGATCTCTAATGGATCAAGGCTCCGCGGTCACGACGTGATTCCAATCTGCAAACGCGGTCCATGCCTCTAAGAAGGTTGACTAACACGCCAGGCCGACACAAGCGTCGGTATGCCGACACTGATTGCGCCTGTGGAGATAAGCAGACCACTCGCAGTCGGTAGCGCGGACGTTCATCGTCGAGTCCATACAGCGCTGCTTTTTCAATAGCTTGGAGCGAGTCTTTAGACAGCTACACCTAAATCTGGGACTTCCGTGATTTGGAACGCTAGCCCATCCATCCACTCACAGGGATGAATATCTCTCAGGCGCCAGCAGACTCAAAGTGGCTTTCAAAGTGCTACTAGGACGGTAGTACCGTTCGGGTCATGAACTAGTCAGAAAGGTAAACCTCGCACCGTGTGGATCGTTAAAGTTGCTCTCAACCGGCCCTACACTTTCATCATCCTGGCGCTACTCATTCTTCTGCTGAGCCCGGTGATTATTCTGCGGACGCCAGTCGACATTTTTCCGAATATCAATATTCCGGTCGTGGCTATCTCATGGACGTACACGGGCTTGAACCCTGAGGAGTTTGAAGGCCGGATTACACTGCCGTACGAAAAAGTCCTCACCACGCTGGTCGACAACATCCAGCACATTGAATCGACGACCTATAACGGCGTGGATGTCGTCAAGGTCTACCTGCAGCCCGGGGCAAGTCTCGACACTGCAAATGCCCAGGTCACGGCGGCATCGCAATTTATTCTCAGGCAGCTTCCGCCGGGAGCCCAGCCGCCGCAGATCATCAACTTCAGCGCTTCGAGTGTGCCTATTCTGCAGCTCGGAATTTCGGGTAAGGGGCTGAACGAGCAGCAGTTGAACGACTACAGTTTGAACTTCATTCGCCCGCAACTTATTACCGTACCGGGCGCGGTGGTTCCCTCTCCCTATGGCGGAAAGCAACGTCAGATCATGGTCAATATGGACCAGCGACTGATGCAGGCGAAGGGAATCGCACCCAGCGATGTGCTGGGTGCGCTGACGGCGCAAAGCATGGTGCTACCGTCGGGTACGGCCAAGATCGGCCAAAGCGAATACGACATTCTGAACAACGTCGCTCCGCGCACCATAGAGGAACTGAGCAATATCCCCATCAAGCAGGTAGACGGGGCGATGATCTACATGCGCGACGTAGCCACGGTGAGCGATGGATTTCAGGTGCAAACCAACATCGTTCGCCAAGACGGACATCGCGGTGTGCTCATTTCTGTGCTCAAGGCCGGCAATGCATCGACCTTGAATGTCGTTAAGGGCGTGCGAGCCATGTTGCCCTTCATCGCGACGATCGTTCCGCCGGAGCTTCGCATGGTTCCACTTTCGGACCAGTCAGTCTTTGTTCGCGGGGCGGTTAGCGGAGTGATCCGCGAGACGGTCATAGCCGCGGCCCTGACGGCGATGATGATCCTCCTCTTTATAGGGAGCTGGCGAAGCACGATCATCATTGCGATATCGATTCCGTTGTCGATTCTCAGTTCGGTAATCATCCTGAGCCTGCTGGGGGAGACCATCAACACGATGACTCTAGGCGGGCTGGCATTGGCTGTCGGCATCCTGGTCGACGATGCCACCGTGACGATCGAGAATATTGAGCGGTTTCTCGAGGAGGGGCATGGCCTGCACGAGGCAATTCTCGATGGCGCGGCTCAAATTGCGGTGCCGGCCATGGTCTCGACACTCTGCATCTGCATTGTTTTCCTTCCGATGTTTTCCTGGGCGGCGTGGCTCGCTATCTCTTTATTCCCCTCGCCGAGGCTGTGGTTTTTGCGATGCTTGCTTCCTATCTCCTATCCCGAACTCTGGTGCCTACCCTGGCGATGTATCTGCTGAAGGCCAAGGAGCATGCCCCCTCGGGGAATGTCTTTACGCGTTTTCAGCGTGGCTTCGAACGCGGGTTTGAGCGTGTCCGTGATGGCTATCACCTTTTGGTGACAAGGTTGGTTCTCTCGCGTCGTCGGTTTGTACCGATCTTTCTTTTGTTCTGCCTTTCGGCCTTCCTGCTGGTGCCATGGCTGGGGCAGGACTTCTTCCCCAGCACGGATGGCGGCAACTTCATTTTGCATGTGCGTGGGAAGACGGGGATGCGGATCGAGGAGACCGCTCGTCTCTGTGATTTGGTCGAGCAGTCCATCCGTCAAAAGATACCTGGAAGCGAACTCGACAACATTCTTGACAATATCGGGCTGCCATATAGCGGTATGAACACCATGCATCTTACCTCGGGCATCATTGGGGCAAATGATGCTGACGTCATGGTGACACTCAAGGAGCATCACCATCCTACCGCAGGTTATGTCCGTGAACTGCGCGCTCGTCTGCCGCGGGAGTTTCCTGACGCGACGTTTTATTTCCTGCCCGCAGACATCACAACCCAGACCCTGAACTTCGGGCTTCCGGCGCCCATTGACGTTCAGTTCCGAGGAAACGATATCAGGGCCAGCGCAAAGCTTGCCGCCGACCTTGCGGAACAGCTGCGTCAGGTGCCAGGCCTGGTCGACCTTCGCGTGCATCAGCCGATGGACTATCCGACGTATCAGGTCGATATCGACCGTACGAAGGCGGAGCAAGGCGGATATGCCGCTCGTGACGTTGGCCAAAGCATGCTCAACAGCCTCAGCGGCAGCCTACAGATTACTCCGATGTTCTTCTTGAACTGGAAGACCGGCGTTAACTATCAATTGGTTGCGCAGACACCGCAATACAGGATGCAGTCCGTCCAGGACCTGCAGAATATCCCGGTCGATTTACCCAATTCGAGAGATCCGGAAATCCTGGCCGACCTCGCCTCGATTCATCGTGGAGACGAGATGGCGATCGTCTCCGAGTACAACATGCGGCGCATCGTCGATATCTATGGCGGGGTGCAGGATCGCGATCTGGGAGGAGTCAGCGGCGATGTCGAGCGCACCGTTAACGGCTTTAAGAAGCACCTGCCAAGGGGAACTTCGATCGTGATTCTGGGGCAAGTGGACACTATGCGCAGCTCTTATGTTTCTCTTCTTGGCGGGTTAGTCTTTTCTATCGTCCTGGTCTACATGCTGATCGTGGTGAACTTTCAGTCGTGGGTTGAACCTTTCATCATCATTACCGGTTTACCGGCGGCGTTGGCCGGCATCGTCTTGTTTCTCTTCTATACGCGCACCACTCTCAGTGTGCCCGCTCTTATGGGTGCGATCATGTGCATGGGTGTCGCCACCGCTAACAGTATTCTCGTGGTGTCGTTCGCGAAGATGCGTTACGAGGAGCATCAGGACGCCGTTCTCGCGGCGATCGAGTCAGGACTTACTCGCTTCCGCCCGGTCTGCATGACTGCACTGGCCATGATTATCGGCATGATTCCCATGGCCCTGGGATTGGGAGATGGCGGCGAACAGAATGCCCCCCTGGGGCGCGCCGTCATAGGCGGTTTGATCTTTGCCACTATGGCGACCCTGGTTTTTGTGCCTGCGGTGTTTGCGCTCGTGCACGGGGAAAAGCCCGAGGGCAAACAACAGGCCGCGGCGCAGAACGAGACTCAACCATTGCATGCCTGAAACGGAGCAAATCGTTATGGAAACGACTGAACAATTGAGGAATGTAGAAACCGCCGGGGAAGCCGCTGCTACTCGCGATGTCAACCGTCGTGGGTTCAGCCGTGTCGCCGTTGTTTCAGCGGTGGTCGTTGCGGTGTTCTTCGGGGTAATGATTTTCGAGGGAATTCACGCCAGGTCGACAAAAGAAGCTGCGCTGGCGAATGAGACGCAACAGGCCGCAATCGCATCGGTGGATGTGACCCATCCCTCCCTTGGCGCGGCGTCCCCGGAGGTCACGCTGCCGGCCAATGTCCAGGCATTCATCGATACCCCGGTCTACGCGCGCACGAGCGGCTATCTGCTTCATTGGTATGCCGACATCGGAACTCACGTGCAGAAGGGGGAGTTACTCGCCGACATTCAGACCCCCGAACTCGATCAACAAGTGCAACAAGCGCAGTCTGACCTGGCGACTGCGCAGGCCAACTCTCAATTGGCCGAGATCACGGCCGCACGCTGGCAGAAGCTATTGGAGAAACATGCCGTTTCTCAACAGGAGACAGACCAGGCTACGAGCGGTTTGACTGCCAAGCAGGCATTGGTGTCGGCGCAAGCGGCGAACCTCAGGCGGGTGCAGCAACTGCAGGGATTCGAGAAAGTCTATGCTCCCTTTGATGGCGTCATCACGGCCAGAAATACCGACATCGGCGATCTGATTCAGGCGGGAGAGAATACGACTCCGCAAGAGCTTTTTCACCTCAGCGCCATCAATCGCCTGCGTGTCTTCTTTCCTGTGCCTGAGGTCTATCAGAGCATTCTGCGATCCGTAAAGACTGTGAGCATTTCATCCGATGCCTATCCTCGGGACCGCTTCACGGGGACGATTGCAAGAACCTCCGACGCAATCGATCCGCTTTCACGGACACTGAAGGTCGAGATAGACATCGACAATCCGAAGGCGTTGCTGCTTCCGGGGGCGTATGTATTTGTGCACTTTCCGTTGCCGGCCGATGTTCAGTCGCTGACGATTCCCTCGAACGCGCTTCTCTTCCGTCAGGAAGGCCTGCGTGGGGGTGGTCAGGAATGGAAGGGTCCAACTCGTCCCGATCACTATCGGTCATGACTATGGAAACACGGTTGAAGTGACAACCGGGCTTACGCGGGAGGACCAGGTCGTCCTGAATCCGTCAGATTCTTTGGTAAGCGGCACTCAGGTTGAGATAAATAGCAAGGGCATAACTGGAGCGGCGGAATGAGACGGTCCAGTAGCCTCTCTTTTGCGATTGCACCGTTCGCGCTTGCGCTGCTGAGCGGTTGCATGGTGGGTCCCAATTACGCCAGGCCCTCGGTCCCTCTTGCTCCAGGATATAAAGAATCTCCCCCTGCCTCCTACAAGAAAAATGACGGCTGGAAGGTGAGCGAGCCGAGCGATGCCCAACTGAAGGGCAAGTGGTGGGAGATGTTCGACGATGGTCGGCTGAACGCGCTGGAAGAGAAGGTGGACGGGGCCAATCAGACATTAAAAATGGCGGATGCAAATTATCGCGCCGCTCGCGCCAATGTCGGCTACTACCGCGCCTCAGAAGCCCCGACCATTGGCGTTGCCCCGAGCATTTCCGCCGTTCGCGATTCCGCGAACCAACCTTATCTCTCAAAGAGCATCGTCAACAATGGGACCGGAAACTTTGTGTTGCCGCTGGAACTGGATTATGAAATCGATCTCTGGGGACGCATTCACCGGCAGGTGACCGCAGCCAGGGAAACAGCGCAGGCAAGTGCCGCCGATCTTGCCAATATGCGCCTGAGCCTGCACGCCGAGTTGGCCCTGGATTATATGGAGATGCGGGGCACCGATGCGCAGATCCAATTGCTGAGCGATACGGTCAAAGCATATAAAGATGCTGTGAATCTGACGAATGACCGGTACGAGGGCGGCGCTTCGCCACTCTCCGATGTTACTGAGGCGCGCACGCAACTCGATTCTGCACGCGTACTTGAAACGGACCTCTCGGTGACGCGTGCGCGGTATGAGCATGCCATAGCAATCCTGATCGGAGTGCCACCGGCAGAGTTCACCCTGGCTCCGTCGCCGCTCAGTGTCAATCCGCCAAGCATGCCGGATATTCCCGGGACATTACCGTCGCAATTGCTGGAGAGAAGGCCGGATATCGCCTCGAGCGAGAGAGAGATGGCGGCGGCGAATGAGCAGATCGGCATTGCGCAGGCGGCCTTTTATCCCACGCTCAGCCTGAGTGCAATCGCTGGTCTGCAGGGGACTTCCGCGCTGAATTGGCTGGTCTGGCCAAGTCGATTCTGGGCGGTTGGCCCGATGTTTTCGGAGACGCTCTTCGATGCGGGTCGCCGTCGCTCAGTAAAAACCATGGCTTCCGCGCACTACGAGTCTACGGTTGCCAGTTATCGGCAAACAAACGCTCACGGCGTTTGAACAGGTGGAGGACAATCTTGCGGCCTTACGTATTTTGCAGGTCGAGGCACAGCAACAGCACGAGTCGACGGATTCCGCAGAGCAGTCACTCGATCTCTCCAAGGTCCGTTACGAAGGCGGAGCCGATTCGTATCTTCAAGTGATTATCTGGCAGACGGCCGCCTTAAATGACGAAAGAAACGACATCGACATCATGCGGCGGCGTATGGAAGCCAGCGTGATTCTAATTAAGGCGCTTGGTGGTGGATGGAGCACAGCGCAACTACCTCCGGCCTGAGACTCTCTTGTCAATGCCTGCGAAAATGTATGCATGGCCGGCGGCCTAGAGAAACCAGTAATCTGGCGAAGGCTCGCATCCCGGTGCTCAGGATACAGGAACTGTTGCGGCGTCCCGAAGGTCTCGGACCGCGGCTCCGTCGAGTTCAGCATGCCTTGAATGACGACGCCTAAAGCAGGTCGTCATTCAGGTACCTGGACGTTCGCGGATAGTGTGAAGAAAAAGCTGGCGCCGCGCGGAGGGTTAGGGGCTGCCCACAAGCGGCCTCCATGCGATTCAACGATGGAGCGGCTGATCCGAAGTCCCATGCCGGTGCCGTGAGGCTTGGTCGTAAAAAACGGACTGAAGATCTCGTCCGTCTGCTCCGGCGGCAGCCCCACACCGGTATCGCTGACGGACACCAGAAGCTGGTAATTGTCCGCTCGCTGCGAGTTGATGACGAGTTCGCGTGTCCCATTCATGTCCTTCATTGCATCGATGCCGTTGATCATGAGATTCATGAGCACCTGTTGCAATTGAACGCGGTCCGCCATGACCTTAGGAAGCTCTGAAGCCAGTTCCGTCCGGACTGATATGTTGTGTCGAGCGGCCTCGCCGCTCAGGAGAAGGACCATCTCTCCGATAACTGGATTTACATCAACCGATTCTCGCTCCGGAGTTCCTTTGTGGAATAGTACGCGGATCCGGCTGATTATTTCCGACGCCCGGGTTACGTCTTTCACGACTCTCATCGCGGCCGCACACGCCTCTTCTAGATCGGGATGTTCACGTGTAAGCCAACGAACGCAGGTCTTGGCGTTGGTCGCGGCTGCGGCGATGGGTTGATTGACTTCGTGGGCCAGGGAAGCGGTCAACTCTCCCATGGTTGTTATCCGGTTCACTCGCGCAAGGTCGGCGTGCGCCTGACGCAATCGCTCGCGCTCTTCCTCCGCCCGCTTACGCTCGGTGACGTCGATTCCGGTGCCCACCAGTTCGACGAGCTCGCCGGATGGACTGAGAATTGGATGCCCTATGACGTGGATATCTCTGATTTCACCGCCTGGATGAATGATTCGGTAGTCTACCTGATATTCTCCGCGTTCGCGCGTTGCTCGCTCTAACTCCGCCGCAACAATAGGTCGGTCGTCCGGGTGAATGCGCTGCACAAATGTTTCGAATGGCGGCATCCCATCCGTTGGGTCAAAGCCCAGCAGGCGAAAGCATTCCTCGGACCAGTATCTATTCTCACCAGTCACGGGGTTCCATGCCCAACTGCCGGTACGGCTGAGCCTCTGCGCTTCCGCCAGGTATGCCTCGCTCTCCCGAAGCGTCTTTTCCGCCTGCTTGGCTGCGGTGACGTCGGTTACCGCACCCACAATTTCAGGGCTGCCGGACGAGGTCTTTAGTCCACGCGCTAAAACGCGGAGGTCTTTAACTCTGCCATCCGGCATCAGCAGACGATGTTCGAGGTCAACATCTGTCCCCTCAGTGGCGGCGCGGATAATCTGGCCCGCGAGGTCTCGGTCTTCGGGGTGAATTCGCTGAAGTACCAGCTCCAGGGTCGGCTTAGCCGCTTGATCGTATTCAAAAATGTTGTAGGTTTCTTCCGACCAGTAGATCTCTCCGCTTAGAACGCTCCACCCGAAGCTCCCTGTGTGGCTCAACCGTTGTGCTTCCGAGAGATATGCTTCGCTACGCTGTAGCTTCTCCGCAGTCAACTGACGCAAAGCGACCATAGAAGTCGCCAGCCGCCCATAAAGGGTCATCGTCTCCCTGAGTAACACAACAAGCAAAACTGTCAATGAGATGACAATGAGAGCTCGGGCCGCATACATTGCGAGAGTGAATCGGCCAGGAGTATGAATCTGTGCGATCGCCTGTCCCAACCATCCGCACATGACCACCATGAGCCATAGGTTGAGAACCGAGCGTGCCCGGAACCAAAGCAGGAGCAGGGCAGTCGCGCTCGGGAGTAATAGCAGCGCATTTGCGTATCGGAGGCCAACCGTTGCCTCGCTTCGATCCAGAAAGAGCTTCGGCAAATGCGGCTCTCCCGCGATCGCGGTCCAGGTCAGCGCAAGAGCGATAGCGATTACGACTGCGCTGCTTACCGCGACGGCAGTTCGCGTTGAGCCGGGCAACACGAACCTTTCCGGCTCTTTGCTCATCAACGCATAGAAGACGACCGCGAGCAGGTATCCGGACATCCAGAATATGGCGAGCCAAACACTGGTCTGCAGACCCGCGCCGAGAAGGCCGCCTGGCGTCAACGCACCCGGAAAAGTAAGGAGATGCGGAACATTCATCACCGCCGCAAAAAGGTACCCGCTCGCCATCACCAGGAGCGCACGTGAGCGGACAATATGAAATTGAGAAATCAGCAGAAACCAGGTGATTAGGTCCGCGAGGAAGATGAACGTATCCGTGATTGGCGCCCATGCATCGGTCCGAGGTAGCTGCACATCCCCGAACGGCGCCACGATTGCCCCAATCCCCAGCAGCACGAGGCCGATCGCGAAGGCGACTCGACATTCTGTTTGTCCAGCCGGCAGGTTCGCCAGTACCGTGCCATTCTGATCAGGTGCTTCGTTCAACAGAGACTCTCCTTTCTACAGCGGGCAGGTCCATCGCCGCGACGCCGGTCGACACACAGCACGCCGGTACGGTGGGAGGGCCTCAACCACAACGAATTGTATGAACTCTGCCATTTAGATTCCACCATGGACCCTATCGGTGCTCCGCTTCGGCTGATGTGGACTATTGAACCTGAATGCTCGGCATTGTCGGGCACCGAGAGGCTATTTCGAAAAATCAGAAGTCGTCGGGGTGTCGGCTGACACTTTCTTGGACGCCTTTTGCCGCTGCGGCAATATCTCCTTTCGATTTAAATCCACCGCCGCGTCTTCATTGCGGCAACGTTGCATAGGGAACGCTCTAGGGCTATTCGGCAAAAATATCGACCTTCAAATTCTTCGGACGAGAGACGCGTTTTGACCCGGTCTTTAGCGCAACGGCACATGTTTAACCCGCAGCGTTCGTCGAATCAGCCGTTTCTGAAAACACAAACGTGAAAAGAAGCGAAATCAGCGACAATTGTGCTTCAATTCAATGGTGGCGAGCGGAGGGCCAAGACAGTGGATCTATCAGATGGCACGAGGGTAATCCACGGAGATGAGCAGTGCAGAGACGGGCATTATCGCGCCAAGGAGGAGCTGCGGGAGAAAGCAGCGATCAGCGATGGCGCGAGCCCGTCAGCCGAGCTTGATGCGAATGACGCTACCTCGCGGCAGGCGCAAAATCCACTCGATTTCGGCGAGTTGAGGGTTGGGCGGGCTTCGGAAGACGCTGCTGGGATCCCCGCGATCTGGAACACGATGCTCTACGGCATCGGCGACATGGGTCCGGTCCGCGCTCCGGAAGCATTTTTGAAGATCAACCATGTATCCGGGTTTGATTGCCAGAGCTGCGCGTGGCCGAGTCCTGACAAGAAGCGAAAGATATTTGAGTTCTGCGAGAACGGCGCGAAGGCCGTCTCCGACGAATCGACGAAGAAGCGCGTCACGCCGGAGTTCTTTGCGAAGCATTCGATCGAAGAACTGGCAGCGCAATCGGATTACTGGCTCAACCAGCAGGGGCGTCTGACTTCTCCGATGGTGCGGCACGCGAATGCGACCCACTATCAACCTATTACTTGGGCTGAGGCCTTTGACATGATCGCGGCGGAGCTGAACGGTCTGGATTCTCCAGACCAGGCCAGCTTTTATACCTCGGGAAAGACGACCAACGAGCCGGCCTTTCTTTTGCAGTTGTTTGCGCGGCAGCTCGGGACGAACAATCTTCCGGACTGCTCGAACATGTGCCACGAGTCGTCGGGAGTTGCCATGGTGGAAACGCTTGGGGTGGGCAAGGGCACCGCGACGCTCGAGGACATGGAGAGCAGCGAACTCATCTTCATTTTCGGGAACAATCCGGGCACGAACCATCCGCGGATGCTGACCTCGCTGCAGAAAGCCAAGGACCAGGGCGCCAGGATCATCGCGGTCAACCCTCTCCCGGAAGTGAGCCTGATGCGGGTAAAGAATCCGAATCCCCAGGATTACTCGAACCCTCTGGAGCTACCCTTTGCGTTGTTGGGCAAAGGGCAGACGCTCGCCGATCTGCACTTGCCGGTGCGCGTGAATGGAGATGTGGCGGCGATCAAGGGAATTCTGAAGGAGCTTCTCGAACGAGAGAAGTCGGGACGTGCCTCGGGGATTGACCGGGAGTTTATTGAAACCTACACGGGTGGTTTTGAAGCACTTCAGGCGGATGTGGAAGCGGCAAGCTGGGCAGAGATCGAAGAAGAGAGCGGGCTGACTCGAAACCAGCTGAATACCGCCGCCGAAATGTACGCGAATTCAAAGAAAACGATCTGTGCATGGTGCCTGGGCGTTACGCAGCAGCGCAACGGTGTCGACAATGTCTCGATGATCGTGAACCTGCTTCTGGCTGGCGGCAACATTGGGCGTCCCGGAGCTGGTACGGTATGCGTCCGGGGACACTCGAACGTGCAGGGTGACCGGACGATGGGTGTGTGGGAGCGTCCGCCGAAGCCTTTTCTGGAAGCACTCAAAAAGGAGTTCAACTTTGAACCACCCCAGAAGTGGGGATATGACACAGTCGAGACCATGCACGCGATGTTCGATGGGGACGTTAAGGTATTTTTTGCGATCAGCGGCAACTTCATATCGAACACGCCAGACACGGTCTACAGTGCGCACGCAATGCAGCGCTGCAAGCTAACGGCCCATGTATCTACCAAGCTGAACCGATCGCACCTGATCACGGGCGAGCGGGCGTTGATCCTGCCTTGCCTGGGCCGGACGGAGGAGGATGTGCAAGCGTCTGGCAAGCAGTTCCTCACCGTTGAAGACTCGATGGGGATCATCAATCCCTCTCAGGGATTCCTTCCTCCGGCTTCATCTGATTTGATGAGCGACGTGGCGATCCTTGGCAATCTGGCGCACTCTACTCTTGGCTCTCGAACGACCACTGACTGGCTCGGCTTTGCGGGAAATTACAACCTGATCCGGGATGCGATTTCCAGGGTGATTCCGGGATTCGAAAACTTCAACCAGCGACTCTCCAACGAGGGGTTCTTCTATTTGCCGAATGCCGCGAAGCATCGCATTTTCAAGACGAGCTCCGGTAGGGCAAAGTTCACCGTTTGTCCGATCCCAAAGCATAATCTGCAGCCCGACGAATTCCTGCTGACGACCATTCGCACTCACGACCAATTCAACTCCACAATCTATGGATTGAATGATCGCTATCGGGGCGTCTTTGGCGGCCGCCGGGTTCTCTTTCTGAACCCGCTGGACATGGAGGCAAGGAATCTTCGGGCCGGTCAAATCGTGGACATCTATAGCCACTTCGAGGGAGAAGTCCGCAAGGCGCCGCGCTTCGCGCTCGTTCCCTATGCGATTGCCCGCCGGAGCGCCGCCGCATACTACCCGGAGACCAATGTTCTGGTCCCAGTTCGCAGCGTTGCCGCGAAGAGTAACCAACCTGCATTTAAATGCATTCGCATCACGCTAAGTCCGCCGGATTCCGAGGAGGTGTTGCACTTCTCCAAGACAGATCTTGATCGCAACATGGATCGAGTTGTACCGCGCGTACCTTGATGACCGGAAAGGAAGTAGAGCGTGAAATTGCGGCTACAAGGAAATTCGCTTCGACTGCGGATTTCGAAATCGGAATTGACGAAATTTGTAGAGACAGGTCACCTGCAGGAGACCGTTTATTTCGGGCCAGAACAGGGCTCGGAATTAACTTACATACTTTCTCGATATGGCAACGAGAGTGTTCTCGACATTGAGGCTTCCGCCGGCCAGGTAAGAGTCCTGGTGCCCGCTGAAGTCGCTCGAACCTGGGCGGATAGTGAGCAAGTCGGCATAAACGGTGACGTGGATCTTGGCGCTCGCGGTAAATTATCGATCCTCGTCGAGAAGGATTTTGCCTGCATTGATCGGAGCGCTGAGGAAAATGCTGATACCTTTCCCAATCCCCATGCCGTCGCGCATGCTTGCTAAGGGTAAGCGGGCCGATACTAGCGAGAGAAATCGGCCCAGTCAGAAGGCTGGTTGCAGTTGATGAAGCGGAGTTGTTCCGCGGGTTCGAGCTGAAGAGTTAGAGCGAGGCCGCGGGACACAGCCTCCTTCACGAACTCCCGCATAGAGTATCTTCCCGCTAGAAGCAGTCCTTCCGCAAGAGGCAGTAGTTGTTTGCAATAAACCGCGGCTAAGGGTTCAAAGCCGCGATCATTGACTGGCACACATCCCCGATCAGCTTCGCACTGTGTAACGATTTTTCTGAGCATGTCGGAAGTCATCGCGGGCATATCCACCGCTAATACCAGGGTTTTCTCAAAGGTCGCAGCTTTGAGGACGGCTGTGAGTCCAGCAATCGGCCCCGCGTCTGCGTGCTCGTCATGCACGACAGTGAAGCCGAAGCGAGAATAATCCACCTCCGCCCTTCCAGAAATCAGCAGCTGGGCTGCGCCGGCATCCCGGAGACAGCGAAGCTGCCGTTCTATGACCAACTCGTCTCCTAGGCGCAGGAATGCCTTATCCATACCCATGCGGGTGGACGCGCCTCCGGCGAAGACAGCCGCAGAGAAAGGATCCTCCCGTTGCAAATGCAGCCTCCCAATGACGCATGATAACCTCCCCGATATCGCGGACCTAATAAGCTCAAATGGTTCGAAGACGATTCGTCATCGTTAATCTCAGTCGATAGTCTTTGAAGATGCACCCGTCATGCAGAGGCGTAAACATAATGCGGCCACCGCGGCAAAGCGTAGAGATAACAGAGGTTCTCGAGTGGATCGACGGCAAGACCAGTCGAGTGACGGACTGCCTCGTTGCTGAAGAACCCCTGGAGATCCGAGTGAACGGTGTGCCGCTCAGCGTGACCATGCGTACGCCAGGGCACGATCTGGAATTGGCGGCTGGATTTCTATTTACCGAGGGGATTGTCGATCGCCCAGAGCAGATTGTCGATGTTCAGGCAATCACCGACAAAAGTACTGGCAAATCCAATGTAGTTGATGTTGAGACGACTGGGACCGAGTATGAACCGACAGAGATGCAGCGGAATTTTTTCGCGGCGTCCAGTTGCGGAATCTGTGGCAAGGCTTCGATTGAAGCCATTCGCCGACGGGGATTGGGCACGCCAAATCCCGATTTTCGGGTTAGCCCGAAAATCCTCTGCGGATTAAGCGAGAAACTGCGAAACGATCAAGTGGTCTTCGAGAAGACGGGAGGCCTGCACGCCGCCGGACTTTTCTCGGCCAGTGGCGAATTGCTTGAAATCCGCGAAGACATTGGACGGCATAATGCGGTCGACAAAATTGTTGGTTGGGCCCTTCAGCAAAGGCGGTTGCCGCTCTCGGAACACATTCTGCTCGTGAGCGGTCGCGGCGGCTTTGAGCTGGCGCAAAAGGCAATTGCAGCTGGAATACCCGTGATGGCATCGGTATCGGCCCCTTCAGGCTTGGCCGTGAAGCTATCGCGGGAGCTCGGGCTGACGTTGATCGGATTTCTGCGAGGTTCGCGGTTTGTGGTTTATTCGGGTGCGGAGCGATGCACGGGGTCAGTGTGACGGATGGGGATCGCGTCGAATCGGCGCGCGCAGGAGGATGGCCCGTCCTCGCACCCTAACCTGACACGGGATGAGAACCGTGAAGACATCGGCGATGGCGCTCTGATTCTGATCTGCGACATCGGCGGCGGCACGACCGACTTCAGCTTGGTGAGGTCTAGCCTCGTCAATGGCGAACTGCGGTTTGAACGAACCGCCATGGGCGAGCACCTTTTGCTCGGCGGTGACAATCTCGATTTCGCCCTGGCCCGCCGCGTGGAAGAGAAGCTCAAAAACATCGAGCTTACGCTGCGGCAGCGTTACGCGTTACGTCGGGCCTGCTGTGCTGCGAAAGAGCGGCCGCTGAGTGATTCCGGTCTGGGGCACATACCGGTCACAATCCTGGGAAGCGGCCGGGCCGTCGTCGGACAAGCACTCAGCGTTGACCTGACGCGCGAGGACTTGCTGCAGATTCTTACGGTTGGTTTTCTGCCAATCACTGCGCCTGGTGAGATGCCGTCTCATGGCCGACCATCAGGGTTGCGCGAACTCGGCCTGCCCTTTGCCAGCGATCCCGCAATCACCAAACACCTTGCCGCATTTCTGACGCAAGCGGCCGCCGCCATGAGCAGTTCGTCTGCACACCACCGAATGGTTCGACCCGATGCCGTGCTATTCAATGGCGGCTTCTTTGCGCCGTCGGTGACTCGCGAGAGGATCTTGGAGGCAATTTCCGTCTGGTTTGGCGGAGCCCAAAGCGGCTGGCGGCCCAGGCTCCTTAGCAACGATGCGGTAGAAAGTGCGGTTGCCCGGGGCGCTGCTTCTTACGGCCACATACGGCGCGGCACCGGTTTGCGTATCCGGGCCGGCAACGCGCGCTCGTACTACATCGCGTTGCCTTCGGACAACGGTCTGCAGGGCATCTGTGTCTTGCCTGCCGAGGTCAAAGAGGGCACCACACTTCCGCTGCTGAACCGCGAATTCTCGGTACTGGCTAATCGCCCGGTGTCGTTCACGCTTTACAGTTCGCGCACACGGCGCGATGCGCACGGTGAAGTTGCTTCGTTGGACGAAGCGGACGTGCACCGCCATGCTCCGCTGGTGACCTTGTTGCGCTACGGCAAGAAATTACGCGAACTGTACCTGATTGTTCGTATCAGAACCAGTTTTACCGAGGTCGGCACGCTCGAGCTCTGGTGCGAAGCGCGGGACACGCCACATCGCTGGCGGCTGCAATTCGAACTGCGCGGTGAAGAGGCGCAACTACAGCAACTCGATGCATCAAACCCGCAACCCGTGCCGACACGTTCATCGACGGTTACAGCTTCCGATGTAACCGTCGAAACGGCTGGGCAACTGATCCGCAATGTTTTTGGCGGCTCGGCTGATGGCGATACTCTGGCGCCCGAGACTCTTGCAAGTCAAATGGAAGCGGCGCTCGGCGCAAAGAGAGACTCATGGCCCGTCCCCGCTATTCGCCGGTTTGGCGAGGTACTCATAGAGGTTGCCGCCGGACGCAAGAAATCTCCGCGCCATGAGGTGCGTTGGCTCAATCTATCCGGCTTGTGCTTGCGGCCGGGGTTCGGGGTGCCCGGGGATGATGTGCTCGTTTACGATCTGTGGACAATCGTGTCGAACGAAGTCGTCTTTGCGGACGATCTGCAATGTCAGGTCGAATTGCTCGTGCTGTTGCGTCGCATCTCTGGTGGCATTAACGCCAGAGAGCAGCAGGCGCTCTATCGCAAGTATGCGAGTCGCGCCGGTCGCAAGAAGAAGGCCGCGTCAACCAGCAACTCGAGTACGATGAGTGGCGCCTGGTTGCGAGCCTTGAGTACCTGCTAGGCGGCACTCGTGCTTTGCTGGGCAATGAACTTGTCGCGAAGATCAAGAAAGAACCTGAAGATGCAATATGGCTATGGTCGCTCGGCCGGCTGGGCGCTCGCATTCCGCTGTACGGGCCGCTGCACTCTGTAGTGGCGGTTGAAATTGCCGGCGAGTGGCTGAAAGCCCTGTTGGACATATCGACGTTCACGGCGGCAACTGGTTCCGCGATTGTACTGATCGGGCGACGCACGGATGATCGCTCGCGGGACATTGATGATGCAATTCGCGAGGAGGCAATCTCCCGCTTGACGGTGCTTGGGATCGCCGAAGAGACCATCCAGCCTCTGTCAAAGTGCGTCCCACCCGAACGGGCAGACGCAGTCCGCAGCTTCGGGGAATCGCTGCCGCCCGGGTTGCAGGTGGTCAGCTCTTCGAACTGCTTATTGTCGGTGCCCGCGTTTCATAGCTCTGGTCCGTCGCTTTCGCGTTGACGCTCGCAATGTCCGGTCGTGCGGCTTCTCCGTAGCGTACCTGCTAGGACGTATCCTAGTGATGTCCTGCTGCGCCTTGACGATTGACTAACGCATGACCCAGGCGCTTGTTCTCGACGATAGCCGATTGGTTCACCCGTTGCTCTTTATCGCATACGCGGTCGGGAAGCGAATGACCCTTCCATCGCACTTCGAGCGGCCGATCTGAAAAACCGTACACTTCCGCGTACTTGCCGGCCAGTTCCTCCGACAGCTCGCTTCGGTCCAAAATGATTTGCCTGCGGCCATAGTAAGGTGAGCTGCGCTCCGACATAGCGTTGTTCGCGGTGGCACAGTATGTCATTGAGCCGGCCAGGGATCGACCCCAATCTAGAAACATTCGCCATGAATAACTACACAGCGTACCTCAACATTGCACGTGCCTTAAGGAAGATCGAGAGCAATGCAGACGATTTGAAGTTTGCAGAAGAGATCTGGGCAAATCTCCAGCGGGCTGTCGAAGTGGCGATCAAGGCCTCCAAAGCTTTTTCCGACTTCTACCGCGATTGCGTGAGAAAAGAAGCCAAGATCAACACCGAACGGCTCGATAGCGCTGAGACAAGCGTAAAAAGTTACAGGAATCGTTTGCACCATCCTGTCCTGGCAACGCTAAAGGATGCGAACGAGATTCGCCTGATTCCCAAGAGAGACAAGAGCGATCGGTCTCGATAAGTGACTCGGCGATTTACCAGTCGTCGAAAACAGCGGCTACTAGTCAAAGGACATTCCATCTGTCTGAGACGCCGGTACTACGTCCATTGGCATGGAGCGGCACCTATGCGAGGTGGTTTTTTACCACTATGTCAGCAGGCTTTCCTTTAAATCGAGCTCGCGCTCGAGATTGCGGTGCACCGTATCCCCGATTCTTCCATTTGACTGCAGAAGGTTGAGTTCCTCGCGTTGCCGCCTGATCGTCTCCAGCAGCAGATGATTTGCCGTCAGCCCGTGCGAGTTTTTCTCCAGACTGCTTCCACCGGGCCCGCACTCTTCGATGTCTTCGAGCCTATGTTGATATTGGTGCAGCAGATCCTCATAAAGGTGCACCTCATGTTCTCCCTTCGCCGACTTCTTGCGTTCGCCAAGGAAGTCGATACCCGCCTGCAACACCAGGTGCCTCGCCTCTCCCTCTTCGCAAACTTGCGCGTTGCCTCCAGACAATCCAAGCACCCGCACCAGCCATGGCAAAGAAAGACCCTGCAGAACAAGTGTCACCAGGATCAGAGAAAAGGTGAGAAAGATGATCATGCTTCGCTGAGGAAACGGGCTTCCATCGTTGAGCGTGAGAGGCAATGAGTTCGCCGCGGCCAGGGCGACGACTCCACGCATCCCGGTCCACCCCATGACGAAAGCCTGATTCGGTTTCGGCCTTTCGTATGTCTGCTTGAGAACACGAGTCCGCACCCACCATGTGGCGCCTGTTCCCGGATACATCCAGGCCAGGCGTAGCACTACGAGGATGGCGCAAAACACTAGCGCATACTTGAGCAGGCTCAGATGACTATGTCCGTGAATGCCGTCCAGCACATACGGAAGCTGCAAACCCAGGAGCACAAACACAAGTCCGTTCAGCAAAAACTCCAGCGCGTCCCAGACAGCCCACGCCTGCAGTCGCACTCCGGGGGAAAAGAAGGTCGAGCTGCGACGGCTGATAAACAAACCGCATACCACGACGGCGATCACGCCGGAACCCTTCACTGCGTTGCCCATGAGATACGCCGCGTATGGCACGATCAGAGACAGGGCAATCTCCACTGGTCCGTCGTCCACCCAGTGCTCCAGCCAGACTACGAGCAATCCGACGGCTAGACCGACGAGCGCGCCGCCGATGGTCAGCCAGGCGAATACGGCTACACCATAGCCCACGGTAGGGGTCGTCCCCTGGACGACCATCTGGACTCCAAATTGCATAGCCAGCAGTCCGGTTGCGTCGTTTAACAGGCTCTCGCCTTCGAGCAAGTCCACAATGCGTTGTGGCATGCCTACCTTGCGTGCGATCGAGGTCGCAGCGACCGCGTCGGTCGGCGAAACCAGCGCTCCCAGCAGAAATCCTAGTTGCCAGTTGAATCCCGGCAGCCACCACTTTGCTGCATATGCGACACCAAAAGCGGTGAAGAACACCAGCAGTACGGCGAGGCTAGAAATGGAAACCAGGTTGTATTTGAACTCACGCCACGATGTCTGCCACGCGGCCGCATAAAGAAGAGGCGGCAGAATCACCAGAAACACCAACGACGGGGACAGCTGGACGTGCGGGACGTGGGGCAGCAACGAACACAGTAATCCGAAGATCACTAGAACAATTGGGTAAGACACAGCAAGCCGGCGCGCCAGGCCTGCCACGGCAGCCACCGCGCAGAGCAGTCCAATCAGCAACACCAGGATGTAGTTCACATGATCCATTCGGCCGGCGATTCCTCTTCACGACAATAGTGTCATCAGGCTGATGTGATGAACAATGAGCGCCCGCGGGTTCCTCAAAACAGTTCGAGCGCTTCAGACGATTTGGGGCGAGCAATACCAAGGTATTGCCGATACCTTCGTACAATTGTGTGCGCGGTGTCCCTCTGTTGTCATGGTTTCGACGCGACCCATCTGAGTGGGCGCTCAGGAAATAGCCATGTCCTCATCGCCAACGCTCAGTGCGCCAACCGCGGAAACCCAGACCTGGCCCGTCCTCACGGAGGCCGAGATAGATCGAGTGCGGCCATACGGAAAGGTGCGCCGAGTGGAGCTTGGCGAGGTCTTGTATCGGCCGGGAGAGGTGGGTGTGCCGTGCTTCGTCCTCTTATCCGCCACCTTGAAGATCGTTCAGCCGAGTGTCCACGGCGAACGTCTGATCACGAACTTAACCCCTGGCATGTTCACCGGCGAGGCGCACACGATCGCAGGACACAAGACGGTCGTGCAGGCCCGAGCCATAGAAGCAGGTGAAGTCCTGCAGCTTCGGTCTGAAGACGTTCGCATTCTTGTGGCGCGCGACGCGGGTCTGAGTGAGAAATTGTTGGGAGCGTTCGTCCTGCGCAGGCTTCTCCTCGTAAATCAACAGCTGGGCAACGTCGTTATCATTGGCTCACGGCATTCGGGAAATACTCTGCGCCTTCGGGACTTTCTTGGTCGAAACGGTCATCCCTACACCTATATCGACCTCGATCTGGACGATGCTTCTCGGGAGCTTCTCGACCGCTTTTCCATCGCTGTCTCCGAAATTCCGATCGCAATCTGCCACGGAACAACAGTCTTGCGCGATCCATCAACCTCCCAACTGGCAGATAGCCTCGGACTCAATGACAACATCGACACCAGCCGCCTTCATGATCTGATCGTCGTCGGTGCTGGGCCGGCAGGCCTTGCGACCGCGGTATACGCAGCTTCTGAGGGACTGGATATTCTCCTGGTTGAAAGCCATGCCCCCGGCGGCCAAGCGGCCGCCAGCTCAAGAATAGAGAATTATCTGGGATTTGCCACCGGCGTCTCCGGTCAAGAGCTCGCTACCAACGCGACCAGGCAGGCACAGAAGTTCGGAGCCAAGATGGCCGTGGCTCGCGCGATCGTTCAACTCCGCTGCGAGCGACGCCCCTACGAACTCGTGACGAGTAGTGGAGCTGTTCTCTTTGCCCGGACGATCGTCATCGCGACCGGCGCTTGTTACAACAGGCCGGCAGTCGCTTCCCTGGATCGTTTCGTGGGGCGCGGTGTCCATTACGGCGCCACCCATATTGAGTCTCAGTTATGCGAAGGCGAAGAGGTCATTGTCGTGGGCGGTGGCAACTCAGCGGGTCAAGCAGCGGTCTTCCTCTCCCAGACGGCGCCTAGAGTGTACATGCTTGTTCGAGGGGCTGACCTGGCCGACTCCATGTCCCGATATCTCGTTCAACGCATTGTTGGGAATCCGTCTATCGAGCTGCTTTACCATTCCGACCTGACAGGTCTTGAGGGTGAGAACGATCTCGAGGAAGTAACTTGGATCAACAAGCAGACCGGGCAGTTGCGTCGTGTGGCGGCCCGTCACCTCTTCATCATGACCGGCGCCTCGCCCAATACGAGTTGGCTGCGCGACCGTCTCGCTCTTGATGACAAGGGCTTCATCCTCACCGGACGCGATCTGCCTTTAACTGTCGAACCAGATCAGGGGCCTCCGTGGCCACTTTCCCGTCCGCCCCACATGCTCGAGAGTAGTCTTCCAGGAGTCTTCGCAGTCGGCGATGTCCGCGCTGGAAGCGTCAAGCGAGTGGCCTCGGCCGTCGGTGAAGGAGCTACCGCCGTGAGTCTGGTGCATCGAGCTCTAGCCGAGCTTTAAGGAACAAAATTACCCCAAGGAGCAACGGGCATGCAAATTACGGCGGAACAAGCGGAGCGCGTCCTGAAGGCTTCCGTTCTGAAGGCGCGCGAACTAGGAATTTCGGTTTGCATCGCAATTCTGGATTCTGGAGGCCACCTGAAAACATTTCATCGCATGGATGGAGCATGGCTTGGAGTCATCGACGTGGCCATTAAGAAAGCTAAAACATCCGCTCTCTTCGAAATGGAAACACAGGTCCTGGACAACTACAGCAAAGCCGGGGCAGATGCGCATGGAATTGAACTCTCCAACGGCAACCTCATAACGTTTGCCGGCGGAATCCCGCTGAAGCGCAGCGATGGGCAGATCATCGGTAGCATCGGCGTTTCCGGGGGGCAGGTAGCTCAAGACTACGCAGTCGCTCAAGGCGGTCAATCAGCATTGAAAGCCTAGCCGAAAAAGGGAGGAACACTTACATGCAGGAGATATTGATTACAGGAGCAGGCTCCGGATTTGGTGAAGGAACCGCTTTCGGATTAGCGCAAAAAGGACATAGCGTAATAGCAGCTGTTCAAACATGGCCACAAGTCACCGCCCTACGGGAAAAGGCCCGCACACTCGGCCTGGAAACACTAAGAATCGAAAAGCTCGACCTGCTGGATCAATATGACGTAGCGCACACCCTCAAACTAAAATTCGACATCCTTGTGAACAACGCCGGCATCGGCGAGGGTGGGCCTATGTCTGAAATTCCCGTCGACCTGGTGCGGAAGAATTTCGAAACAAATGTCTTCGCGGCTTTGGATTTCACGCAGCGCGTGGTGAGGAATTGGGTAGCCGCGGGTATCCACGGAAAGGTGGTGTTCACCTCGTCAGCTGTAGGACTACTCACGGTCCCGCCGATTCCGGCCTATGCCGCGAGCAAACATGCCGTGCAATCCATAGCCGAAGCGATGTACGAGGAGCTGAAACCCTTTGGTATTCAGGTGCAAACGATCAATCCTGGTCCTTACCTGACCGGGTTCAATGAAACTGTGGTTGAAGCCGGTCTACGCTGGCTCAGCGATGACGTGAACTTCATTAAGCGCGAAGCCTTCCAGAAAGTGGTCGATGGGCTGCTCGGCAAGCCAGAGGGGAGACTCGATCCCAAAGACATGATCGCGAAGATGGTCGAGGTGATTCCTTCTCGCGAGGGAAAGTTTCTCAACATTTTTCCTCCTTCAACCGAAGACTGGGTCAAGAGCTACCAGCAGCAACTCTTCGATCGCACTATTTAGGTACCGGTAAACGCTCTTTTCATCAGTTGCGCCGACAGCGGCCAACGCCCGACATCTCGGGAGGTCTCGAGTCCCAGTGAGTGCAGTGACGAAACGCACTCACCGAAATCACCAATTTCATTTGGGTTGCAGTCTGGGGCTCGGGGCCGACTCCGAGGCCCGCGCCAGCGCTTGCGTGTCGATGTACTCCCGGATCTTCATTACCTTGCCGTTCCGAACAGTAATGTCAAAGACCCAGGCGTCCTTGAACGGTTTATTTGTGGCCCTGATTTTTCCCGTAGCGACGCCGACCACCAGAACCCGCTCTCCCTGAGCCACAAATTCCGGAGGCTCCGGATAGGTCATCTCTATCTCTTCGGAAGCCTTCCGCAGCACACTCGCCAATCCAGCATGTCCGCGGTACGTGCCTCCAAGGGGCCAGTCCTCGCCCGGAACGATCCACTCAATATCTTCGGAAGACAACGACAGCAGGGCTTGCTTATCCCCGCCGCCCATCGCTGCAACGAAATCCTTCACAACTTGGACGTTCTTTTCAATGCCCATCTAATCCCTCCATTTTTTCTTACATCAAACGCGCCCGTTCACTGTTCTTTCTTGAACAAATCCTGAAAGATGAGGGGACCCCAGGTGCGGCCGCGTGCGTGCACCAAAGCGCCACCCTCGTTGAGTTTTCCCAGCTTGACGGGTGCGAAACCGAGTTCTTTGGCCAAATCCGCCACGGGGGCGATGGCGTCTTCATCGTCGCTCGATAGAAAGACGACGCGGTGCCCGCCCTCTACGGTTGGGTCGGTAGCGAGTTTGGCCGCACCCAAGTGATTGAAGCCCTTCACCAATTTGGCGCCGGTGAACGACTTCGCGACGAAGACGGAAGAAGGGAGGCCGTCCAACTCTTCAGGTGGGGCTGGAAACGAGTTCATCGCATCGATGATCGTCTTACCTTTCCAACTCGGCAGGGCTTTCGCAATCTCCCGATGTTCCCCGAACGGCACCGCCAACATGATTGTGTCGGCCTCGAGCGCCTCTTGCAGCGACTTGGCAGTGACTGCTGGCCCGATCGCTTGGGCCTGCGGCGCCAACTCCTCAGGCGGCCGGCGGCTCGCGACGGCCACAGGGATGTTCTTCCGGGCGAAGGCGTGGGCGAGAGCCTGACCTATCTTTCCGAATCCTACGATTGCGTAGCTCATATGGGTTCTCCGATCCGTGTTGCTGATTCCCAGCCTTCGACGGCGTCGAGGCATCGAGTTTCGTTCTGTGATGACCTTCCGAAAACGGCCGCGGCACGTTACTCTGCGGGCCGCCGGAATGTCTGCAACTAGCCGAGGGCTGTGGAGGCTAGATGGCCGAGAAGCCGCCGTCGACGTTCAGTTCCACGCCATTCACGAAGCTGGAATCGTCTGAAGCGAGAAAGAGCGCGACCGTCGCGATTTCTTCCGGTTGCCCCATCGTTCCCCGAGGGATGAGGGATTCGAACATCTTCTTTGCCTCTGCCGTGAGCACTTCTTCCTGCATGGGTGTGGCGATCGGCCCGGGACCAAGCACGTTCACACGGATATTCCGGCCCTTGAGTTCGTTGAGCCAGGTCCGTGTGAAGGAGCGCAGAGCTGCTTTGCTGGCTGCGTAAACTCCGAAGCCGGGGAAGCCCTTGATCGAGGCGACTGATCCGGTCATGATGATCGATCCGCCATCGTTGAAGAGGGGCAATGCCTTCTGGACAGTGAACAGCGTTCCGCGCGTGTTGAGGCCGAAGGCTGCGTCGAAGTGCTCTTCGGTGATTTGGCCCAGTGGTAGGGCCTCGCCCCTGCCGGCGCTCGCGAACAGAACGTCGATCTTGCCCTTTTCTCGCTTGACCGTGTCGAACAGGCGGTCGAGGTCGTCGAGATTGGACGCATCCCCCTGTACGCCAGTTACGTTCCGGCCGATGACCCTCAATGCCTTGTCGATCTGCTCCTGCTTGCGTCCCGTGATGAAGACGTAGGCACCCTCTTCCACGAATAGCTTGGCACTCGCCAGCGCCATGCCGCTCGATCCGCCTGTGATGACTGCAACCTTACCTTCAAGCTTTCCCATATTGCTCCTTTGCGTGCCGTGTAACATCCGATACACAGGACTAGATTCGTGAGGCGGTGGACGAGAACTGCCCATGCGTCCAAAAGTTTTGTCTATTCGTCCAGCAAAGGAGGCTGTCTTGGATCCAATATCAGATGTCTTCCGGACCCTGCACGTAACTGCCTTCGGTCAACAAAGGCTCGAAGCCACCGCCCCGTGGGGGCTTCGAGGTGGAGGCGCGCAGGCTGAAGAAAAGGCGTCAAATGCCGGTAAGACGAATTCACCGAGAGATCTGGCACACTTCGCCATGCTGTCGCGCGGCAACTGCTGGCTCAATGTCGAGGGCATAGCGGAGGCGATTCCACTCACCGGCGGTGACTGCATTTTGCTGGACCGTGACACTTCGATCGTGATGCGCGATAGCCCTCACACATCTCCAAAATGGAGTTTCGGTGAGATCGCTGCCAAGGCTAAGAGCAACGTGGCTCATTGTGGAGGAGGCGGTGCACCGACGACTATCGTCTGCGGGTCTCTGAGCTTCGACCGCGCCAGTTTGAAACCAATCACTCAGTTATTGCCGAACTTCATTCTGATCAGGGCCGATCAGGCACGCACGTTTGCTCTTCAAAACACCATGCAGGCGCTGGCGTCGGAGATGGCAGACCAGGTGCCGGGATCTGAAATCGTCGCGACGCGTCTAGCGGAGGTTCTCTTTATCCAAATGCTCCGGGCGTATATCTCCTCGGAACCGGAACGCAACCACGTATGGCTTCGTGCTGTCTTCGATCCTCAAATCGGCGCTGCCCTGACTGCCTTTCACGATAATGTGGGTGCGCCATGGACCGTCGAGTCTCTGTCCGAAGCAGCGGGCGTCTCTCGCTCCGCGTTCGCAGTGCGCTTCAAAGATCTGCTCGCACGAACACCATTGGAATATGTGACTGAGTGGCGAATGCAGAAGGCGATGCTCTTACTCGAACAACGTGACAAGAAGCTCATCGACGTGGCTCGATCGGTCGGTTACGAATCCGATGCTGCGTTTAGTAAAGCGTTCAAGCGAGTGGTTGGAGCTAATCCTGGGGAATACCTCAAACGTGCCCTAGAAAACCGCGATCAGTCCCGATAAACGTTAGGACCCTATCAGGGCTGCCCCGTGCATAGAGCACGGAGTAGCTGGGCTGTCTGTCGGGGCAGTTTTGATAGGGCCGTTTGAAGGAAGCCGCTGGCGGGGCGGATGCGGTGAGGGCTTATGGGATTTGAATGGGCGATTCGGTCTCGGACAGCGTCTTCTCCTGGGCTTGGCTAGGTTTCGAACGCGGTGGAGGTTGAGACGGGATGGTAGGAAGCTTCGGTTCGTTACCTGAAGCGGGATAGTTATGAAGCTGTTGCGGTACAGGCAAGCGCGACGATGCGTTGCGTGTATGAGCACGGCTGAGGGCGACCGGGTTGAGAGTGGGCTCAGTCATGGCAGGTCAAGAGCTATCGAAGCGGTGCTTGGGTGGCGTGGTGCTTGACGGCACAGAGAGAAGCTGTTGACTGGTGAAGCGTTCGACGACGAGCATGGGCTTCGAGCAGAGCGGGCACTTGATCTGAGCTGTGGGCGCGGGTTGTGGTGCTGGAGCGGCGACGTTGAGCAGCAAGCGGCAGCGCAGCAGCGAAGCGGATCGCTTGCGGTTGGCGAAGAGGCCGAAGTGGCGGATGCGGACCAGGCCTTTGGGCAGAACGTGTATGAGGAAGCGCCGCAGGAACTCGTCGGCTGAGACCGTCATAACCTTCTGCTTGCAACCAGCTGCGTAGTCCTTCCAACGGAAGGAGACGCGGTCATCCTTGAAGCTGGTCAGGCGATGGTTGGAGATGGCGACGCGGTGCGTGTAGCGGGCCAGATAGTTCAGGACGTGTTCTGCTCCACCGAACGGCGGCTTGGCATAGACGACCCAGTCCTTCGTGAAGAGCTGCTGCAGGAAAGGCTGGAAGCGTTCCGGCGCTGCGAGTTCCTGGAGCGAGCCATGGAACTGGAGCTTGCCCTGAATCAGAAGCTGCTTGAGTTCGGCAGTGAACTTGCCGCGGAAGACGCGGCTCAGAACAAGAACGGGCAGGAAGAAGCGCGATGAGGCAGCGATCCATCGGGATCCGTCGAGGGCGAGACCACCGCCCGGCACCACGCAGTGGACGTGGGGATGATGCTGGAGGTTCTGTCCCCAGGTATGCAGTACGCTGAGCAGGCCGATGTCGGCGCCCAGGTGCTTCGGGTTGCGAGCGACTTCGAGTAACGTTGCGGCACTGGCGCGGAAGAGCAGATCGTAGAGCAGCCTCTTGTTCTGCAACATCAGGGCAGACAACTCATGCGGCAGCGTGAAGACTATGTGGAAGTACGGCACGGGCAACAGCTCGGCCGAACGCGCGGCCAGCCATCGGTCGCGAGCGTTCGACTGGCACTTGGGACAGTGCCGGTTGCGGCACGAGTTATAGGAGATGGCCTGATGTCCGCAGCCGGAGCATCGATCGCGATGGCCTCCGAGCGTAGCCGTGCGGCAACGGACGATGGCGTCCATCACCTTGCGGTGCTGCGGGGCGAGACGCGATCCATGCCGGTTGACGAAGCTGTTGCCGGATATGCGGAGGATGTCGGCCACCTCAAGGGTGGGCCGGCTCATCGCTTCGCACGCCTCCTCGAGAGCCTGGCCTCGGTAGAAGTCGAGACTGTGAGCGACTCGATCGGACTAGGAACAGCTTGCAGATGCCGACGCGACAGGTGCAGATAGACTGTCGTGTCGGCCAGCTTGGCGTGTCCAAGCAGGACCTGAATGGTGCGGAGATCAGCGCCTGCCTCCAGCAGATGCGTTGCGTAACTGTGCCGAAGCGTGTGCGGCGAAACACGCTTGGTGATGCCGGCCGCCTTCGCTGCTTCGGTCACTGCAATCCACGCGACCTTCGTAGTGACGGGCACGTCGGCTCGCCAGTTGTTCTCCATGCCCGGAAACAGATAAGTCTTCGGCTTCATCCAGCGCCAGTACTCGCGCAGGATGGCCAGCAGCTTCGGGCTTAACGGAACATCGCGGTCGCGTCCACCCTTGCCTTCGTGAATGTGCAGCACCATGCGTTCGCTGTCGATGTCGGCGACCTTGAGCCGGCACAGCTCGGCCCGGCGAACGCCGGTCGCGTAGAGCGTCATCACCATCGCACGATGCATCAGGTTGCCGCTCGCGTCGATCAGCCGTGCGACCTCGTCCTGGCTGAGCACCGTCGGCAGACGCCTGGAGTGCTTGGGAAACGGGAGCGCATCGGGCAGGTAAGGTCGCCGCAGTGTCTTGACGAACAGGAACCGCAGCGCCGCCGTCTGTCCCGCGATGGTGCGAGCCGAAAGCTTGCGGTCGCGGAACAGATGGATCTGGTACTCGCGGACGTGATCGGGTCCAAGCTGCTCCGGAGAACGACCGAAGTGCCTGGCGAACTCCTCCACTGCATACAGGTAAGACCGTACGGTGTTCGGAGAGTAGTTACGACGCTCGAGTTCGTCGAGCATCCGCTTGCGTAAGTTGGTCACAAGGGACTCCTTCCTTGTGAACCAACCTACCGCAGCCTCTGCTGCTCATAGCTGCACGCCAAGGCAGTGTCCGCCGCGCGAGCGGCTTCGTTCTAGTCGCCATCTCGTACACTTGTCGGTCCATGGCCGTTACTTGTCCGAACGGCAGTGCTGGCGCTCCTGAGCTTCGCCTCGCGGCAGCTCCGATAGGGTCCTATCGTTAAACGGCAACTGGCCATAGCCGCAGACCAATCCGAAAGGCTCAATGAGTGCATTGGCCTGAATGCGTCAGTTGAGATCTCACAGCGTTAAAGATCAATAAACACAACCCACCTTCAGACGACTAATCGCTAGATTAGAGGTTATGAAGGGCCGCCATAAAACTCTCCACCTTTCGAGTCGACGACGCCTTGCTAGATTTCAGATTGCGCTCAATGCACAAGCCAGAGAAGAAGGACATCACCATCTCCGCAATCGCGGAAGGAGCCATCTTGGTTTTCTCGGCCTCGATATTCATCGCAAGCTGGTGCAGCACTAGAGTTCGACTCTCTGCGACGGCGCCATGAGCGTCATCCGGGAGGATAGCGAACTCCCGCATAGAGTTGACAGCGAAACATCCCTGTCGTTCGCCTTTCTTAAGGGGGCCCTCCTTGAGAAACGTTTCGACGTTCTTCCAGCCAAGGGGCTCCTTCGAGAGAAGTCCCCTCTTAGCCAAGCTCTCAAGATAGTGCCGAAGAACCTCTAAGAAGAGATCTTCCTTATCTCGGAATTCGCTGTAAAGACCCGATTTGTTCACCCCTGTGGCCTGCTCGAGGTCCTGGAGGCTAGTGCCTGCAAACCCCTGCTTCCAGAAGACAGGCATCGCCTTCTCTAGCACGTCTTCCCGGCTAAAACTCTTCGGACGTCCCATACGGACATTGTCTAATAAAGAACTAAATAGTTCAATATCTCTGAATCCTCGCCACGGCCCCATCATCGTATAGAACTAAACGGTTCAGAACCGTTCAGGTCAATGACCTGATCACGACTCCAGGAGCTGAATATGCCCAAGACAACACCCGAACAGAACAAGACGATCGTTCTCGAAGCCTTTGACACCCTCTTCAATAAACGCGACTACGCAGCAGCGGAACGCTTCTGGTCAGCGAAATACATCCAGCACAGCGCGCACATCGCTCCGGGGCGCGAAGGGCTGTTCGCTCTTGTCCGGGCGACGCCAGTTACCCTGCGCTACGAAAACCAACTCATCGTCGCGGAAGGCGACTATGTCATTGCACATGGCCGTTTCACCGGGATGGGAAAGCCCGCGGCCTGGATTGCGGCCGACGTTGACCGCTTCGAGGACGGTCTTCTGGCTGAGCACTGGGATGTATTGCAGGACGAAGCCACACGGAAAGAATCCGTCAGCGGCCTGCCCATGTTTGGGCACACTTTCCCTTCCTAAGTGTTCAGCATCCACATTGCGCGGGCAATCGAGAACAACTGAAACGGAGGGCCACTGTCGATGAGCGGACCTAAGAAGCTTCAAGACAAAGTAGCCGTGATTACCGGAGGCACGACAGGGATAGGGTTGGCTACGGCGAAGCTCTTTGTAAAAGAGGGTGCCTACGTCTTCATTACGGGTCGTCGCCAAAGGGAGCTCGACGAGGCCGTGAGAGCAATTGGCAGCAATGTCACTGGCGTTCAAGGAGACATTGCCAAATTGACAGACCTAGATCGTCTCTACGAAACCATCGCGACCAGGGGGAGAATCGATGTGGTTTTCGCCAATGCCGGCGTCGCTGAGTTTGCCCCTCTCGACAGAATCACTGAAGAGCATTTTGACAAGCTCTTCGATATCAACGTAAAGGGACGCTCTTCACTGTGCAGAAGGCTTTGCCGCTACTGAACGCTGGTGGGTCAATTATTGTCAACGGCTCGGTAGCGAGCATAAAAGGCACGCCCGCCTTCGGCGTCTATGGTGCAACGAAGGCTGCCCTCCGTTCTTTCGTCCGAACCTGGACCTCGGATCTCAAAGACCGTCATATTCGTTCCAACGTCATTAGCCCAGGGCCGACCGATACGCCGGTTATCGATGGGCAACCTGTAGAGGTCATTGCACGGCTTGTATCCACCATCCCCATGGGACGCATGGGAGAGCCCGATGAAATTGCTAAAGCCGCGCTTTTTCTGGCGTCTGATGACTCAAGTTTTGTCACAGGTATCGAACTGTTCGTGGATGGCGGCAGAGGACAAGTCTGATCGATTAGCGCGACCAGAGTTCAATTCGCGACCTGATCGTGGGTCTCGATCAACCTCAACAATTTCCGGGTAGCGCCCTAGCGGCGCAGACCAGGAGCGACAAGGAAAAAAGGGAGAACCATGATGCGTGCAATGAGAGCCGAGCAATTTAGCGGTTATGACGGGTTGAAGCTGGTCGAGCTTCCCAAACCAGCGGTCACAGAGGGAAGAGTCCTGGTGCGAATCACCGCATCCGGCGTCACGCCGCTCGACTATACGATTCTCATCGGCGATTTTCACATCCCGGAAAAGCCACTCATCCTGGGCAACGAAGGAGCGGGCGTGGTTGAGGAGGGAGGCGGCGTGGATTTTCCTGCTGGCTCACGGGTGATGTTCTGGGGTACCTATGGCGCTTTTGAAGATGGGACCTATTGCGAGTGGATCGCTGTACGTAAGGAAGACCTCTGCTTGATTCCTGACAACGTCGATGACGTGAGTGCAGCTGGCATTCCGGTCGCGTATCTCACGGCGCAAGTGGCTCTTACTGTGGCAGGTTTTCGTCCCGGCAAGACCGTTCTGGCGCCAGCGATCGGGGGATCGGTCGGCAACGCGGTGACGCAATTGGCACGGGCACTGGGAGCAAAGCACGCCATATCGAGTACGACCAGCCATGCGAAAGCCAATCAGGCGAAGGCACTCGGATTCAATGAAGTCATCGATAGTTCCGCGGAAAAGTTAACTGACGGCGTACGTCGTATAACCGACGGCTACGGCGCAGACATCATCATCGACGGGATCGGTGGTCAGGTGTTGAGCGAAGCGATCAAAGCGCTAACGCCGGGAGGAAGCCTCATAACACTGGGGTATTCCGCAAGCCGTAAGACAACGATTGACGTGACAAGTCTCATCGTGTCGCAGACCAGCATCCGGGGATTCAATATGTTCTCCCAGCCACGGGCGGTCGTTGCTGACGCCTGGAAATCTATTGCCGCTCTGCTTCAATCGGGTGCGATCAAGCCAATCGTGGCGAAGACGTTCCCTCTGGTGGAAGCGGCTGAGGCTCTGCGTTATCTCGTTGAAGGCCGCCCCTTCGGAAGAGTAATTCTGACAGTCTGACGACAATTGGTGGGCGGGGTATAACAAGTGTCCCGCTCCGCAATTAGCGAAGGGTTCGCACTTCGTGCTGGCCTAGTGCGAACACAAGTTGTCAAATCAACCCAACTACGCTCTGACGAGCCCAATCAGAGAAAAGAATCAATGAGAACAATAAAGGCGATTCGGCTGGTTTCGGTGGTCACGGCAATCAATGTTCTAGTCGCGAGCGACTTTTCGATCGCGGGGATCATCCATCCACAATACCTAGTCCCGGCGGGATACATTCCAACGCAGGCGTCATTGATATTGGCACTGTACGCGGCGGCTCGCACGATTCCTCTGGCTTTGTTCACATTGTGGGTGATCTACAAGCAGGCAACGCCTGCATTGCTAATCCTGGGTGCGCTCGCCGGCGCCATCCAATTGCTGGATGCCGGAATCGGTCTATTTGAGCATGATCTTGGGAAATGCGCTGGGCCGCTCTTTATCGCCGTCCTCCAATTCTTCGTGGTGTATCTACTTCACCGATCGGTGTGGATGACGCTGCACGCCAAGCGCGGATAAACGCACGATTGTTGCCCCAGATAAGCTTGCGCCAGTTGCGTGAAGTTCCACCCCCGCACGGAGCAATACGAGAGCGGGCTTCGCAGTCCCTGCACCTCCGCCTGGATGGAGAGTCCTTCAATTTGGTAGTTCATGTCTATTCGGAAAATGGTGCATTCGCGACGACATCGGCAAAGTTGGGGGATGTGTACCCGTCGACATATCGAATGCCGAAATCCCGAACTATGTTGTCAAAGGTGGACTCCGGCTTCCGACGAGCGATGTTGCAAAGGCACTCTTTAAGTCCGTTTTTGAATGCCAGGCGCGGAAACTCGGCCAGGATCGCGCCTTGTTTGTCCTTCGGAATTCGATCGAGGCCTGCCCCCAGAACATCCGCCGTTATTCCCAAATGGGTCACAGCCACTTCAGGCTCTTTGTGAAGAGCGATAGATCGCGTGGTATAGCGTCGATTGCCTTCGTCGCGGGGTGGATTTCCGGGGGGGGGGGGGCGAAGTTCGGTTACATCGGTCTTCAGCTTGTGTTTGCTTTCTACCTGGTCGCATTTGAGGGTTTTAGTGCGCCAACGCAACTGGCTCCAGCTCGCGATCGCTGCGCAGGGATACTCTTCGCGATTATTGTCATGTGGTTTGTCTTTGACCAAGTCTGGCCGATCCGCACGGTGACCGCGATGCGCCGGGTGTTGGCTTCTGTCCTACGAAGCGGGGCGAATCTTTTTTTACTCACTGACACCGTCGAACAGCACAATCAGCTACTGCAAGAGACAGACACCTTACGCGACCGGCTGGGTAAAAACATCTCCGCCCTTCGTACGATGAGCGAAGCCGTCGAATACGAATTCGGCGTCGATCGGGAGAGACACATCCGTTCAAGCGAATTGATGCTTCAGATCTCCATGACCGCGACGGCACTGATCTGGAATCAGGTTGCAGTTCTTCACGACGAACGAGATGACGACTTTATTGCCGAACCTGGTCTGGTGGGAATGCGGCAACAATTGGCGGCCCAATTGAATTCTATGGCCCAGGCCGTAGACTCTAAAACGGCTTATCCACCAGAAAATATGGCCACCTTTGTTAGCCCGTCATTGTTGAACAGCCTTCGCTACGGAGAATACATCCGAAACACAATTGCACGTTACGAAGACCTACAAAACCTAGCGTTAGCGCTCACCCGGGAGACCTAGCGCGACACGAATCATAGAACCGGGTTTCCCTGACTCTTCTGGATGGCAGCTCGCCTTTTGAGAGTCCCACAGGAGGAAGCTACTCAACTCTGTTCACTAAGAGAAACGACAAGTCTTCGGTATCCTGAGAACCCTTCACCCAGAGTTACCATCTCTATTTAGGAGAGAAATCAAACGATGCGCCTTTTGGTGGTCGGGGCCGGATCGACCGGCGGATATTTTGGTGGCCGGCTGGCTGCGGCGGGTCGCGATGTCACCTTCTTGGTGCGAACCGAACGCGCCGCTCATTTGCGTGCTGATGGTCTGCGCATCGTGAGCCCGTATGGCGATCTCATGATGAATCCAAAATTGATCACCCCGAACGACAACATGACACCGTTTGACGCCGTACTACTTGCTGTCAAGGCCTATTCTCTTAATGCGGCGCTCGATGACTGTGCGCCTGGCGTCGGACCGGCGACGATGATTCTACCCGTATTGAACGGGATGAGACACGTCGACACACTTCAAGATCGTTTTGGAGCGAACGCTTTGATCGGCTGTGTCTGCAAGATTGCCAGTGTCGTCGACGATCAAGGCCGAATTGTGCAGCTTACAGGCCTGCATGATCTTGCTTATGGCGAGATGAATGGCGAGGAATCAACGCGAACGCAACAACTCAATGCCTTTATGCAAGGCGCGGGCTTCGACGCAACGCTTTCACACACCATTGAGCGGGAGATGTGGGAAAAATGGGTGATGTTGGCCACCATCGGTGCGATCAATTGTCTGATGCGTGGAACCGTCGGAGAGGTCGAGGGCGCACACGGCGGCACCGGGGTGGCACTCAAGCTCCTTGAAGAAGTTGTCACTACCGTCACAGCTCTGGGCCACCCGCCGCGACAGGAGTTTGTTAGAACCATGAAAGATCTCCTCTCTGCGAGAGGCTCAACGACAACTTCGTCGATGTATCGAGATCTGCAGAGTGGTCGTCGCTTAGAGGCCGACCAGATCATAGGCGATCTGCTGGCCCGGGCTCGCAGTACAGATCTTGAGACCCCTCTGCCGGCGGCAGCTTACGCGCATTTATGTGTGTATCAAAACCGACTTGATCCCGCGATTTGACTAACATAAGAAAGGCTATTGAACATAAGCTAATTGCAATCTATTGTTTACGCGGTTCATAACCGAGATCTGCGACCGAAGCAGGCAGGTCGGATCTCTTAGGATATTCAAGCAATGGGAGAAGTGTGTGGAGTATTGCTGGTTCTAACCAACTCGTGAAACGCACGAGGTCACTGCACCGGAAATTGCACCGACTGTTCGCATCTGGTGGTTACTGCCGCCTGCTGCCCGTGGCGGACCGCACGGCCCTAAGCTGTTGAATTGGTTCGACATCCGCTGAATTCTAAGGGATTAGCAGTTGGGTCTAGAAACACAAAAGGCAGACGGTGTGTCTTCAGGAAACCGCGCGGCGGGTGCTTCATATCGAGTGTGCCAAAAGTGGGCCAAACACTAACGGACAACAATGAATTTGCTGAAAAATATGAACTTTGTGCGAAGCGCGTCTGTGCGGGCGTTTGAAGCAGAAGTCTATTGGAATGAGCGAGATTCTGCGAATTTACTGTGGTAGCGTGGTCAACTCTTAATCGACAGGTGAACCCGGGCGCAGCCGCTTCGGACGCCAGCTAAAGCGTTTACTCGATGGACTGTGCCCAAACGACGTAGATCGACCCTTTCAGACCCGCACTGTCCGTGGTTTCTAAGCACTTGCAAGAAACGAAGCATTGGACTGATCCCGAACGTCCTTCCGCCCCGTCTCCAATTGAATCGGAGTCGTCTCAGAAATGTCACCATTTGAAGCCGTATTTCGCATATGGTGGTTTCAGGATGATTCATGCCCATTCGGGCTGCTTCGTTCTCTACACCTTGTGGTTGTTGAGGTTGAAGCGCTGAACGCCTCGTCATTGTTGACGGGGAAGAGGACTGGCGGAGGGAGAGGGATTCGAACCCCCGTTACCTGTTAAGGTAAAGCGGTTTTCAAGACCGCCTGTTTCAACCGCTCACACATCCCTCCGCGTGAGTGTTGTCAGTAGTTTAGCAGCTTTGAAAAATCGGGAAAAAGGTCACTGTGGGGACTTTTGTGGGTACCCCGAACTTTCGAGCCCCACAAATAGCTGATCGAGATTGAACTGCTCCAGCATCTCCATCGCCTTACGCTTGTGCTCCGGAGTGGGGTGCACGTAGCGCAGCGTCGTGGTGAGTGTCCCATGAGTTCCTTCAGAGTGGCCAGGTCAACGCCAGCCATGGCCGAACGCGAGCCGAAGGTGTGGCGGAAATCATAGAGCCGAAAACCTGGCAGGATTCCGGCTTCACGAACCGCAATGTGGTGTCCGCGGTCTATGTTGTCGAGCGGTCGCTCTGGGTTTGATCGATGCGGGTAGAGGTACGACCCTTTGGCTTTCACGAGTCGTCCTTTCAACACATCAATTGCCGGCGCAGTCAGGATGATGTTTCGACGCGCGAGCCGGGTCTTGCCCTTCTCAACCTTCAAGTACCGTTGAGAGAGGTGAACATCTTCGGTGCGGGGCCGAAGCACCTCATTGCGGACGCATCCCGGTTTCAACGATCAGCAGAGCGATATAGGACTTGCGTGGTTCAGGTATCGCTGCTGCTCATAGTGGGAGACGATCCGCATATTGCCCGGCCCCTCGGCGAAGAACCGGACATCCCAAACCGGGTTTCTGTCGAGATGCTGCTGGCGCTTGGCGTAATTGAGGATCATCCGCAAGGCAGCCAGATCGCGGTTTGTCCCCGCAGGAGAGATAACCATGGAGCGGGAAGCCTTGAACTTCTCCACAAGTCCCGCTGAAATTGCCTCCAGCCTGTATCGGCCAAAGAAAGGAAGCAGGGCTCTTGCACTCACATCGTAACGGCAGTAAGTGCTCGGATGCTCCCGATGCTCGGCTTTTGGCCCAGGGAAGGAACTCGTCGTACACGAATTTTTCAAAGAGCGGCGTCGCTTTCCGAGCCCTGATGCCAGCCCGGCCCTCAGCCAGCTCCGCTCTGCGGATGGCCTCGGCTTGTATTGCTGCGTTCTTGTTGCGAAGACCCGGTGGTTTGCCGGATACGCTCACCCTGAAAGATGAACTCGTACCAATACACCCCGCCGCGCCTGAATATGCTCATTTCCATCTCCTTTCCTTTGGTCCGGAGACAGACACCCTGCAACCCGCAAGGTATTACTGAACATCAAGCGGATTGTACCGCACCGATCGACCTATTTTCAAATAGGGGATGCCGCGCTGCTGAGAACGCCACTGAGCAAGCGTCTCTATAGAAATGCCGGTGTGTACGGCGACTTCGTCGGCGGTCAGAAGGTCACGAAGTTCATTCATGGGGAGTTCCTCCAGACGAGACCCAGATCTCCAGTGGTCTTATTGTCGTGCTAAGCGAGGATAGGCCACTCGCCGTGACCAAAGAGAGAGCCAACGAGGTTTCAAACAATTCCGGTGTTGATAGACTTGTGAGATGTACAGCGCACTCTCAGCGGTGGAGATTCGGTAACTCCGAGGGTTCGAAAGAGAGCAATTCGCCAGGATTGGAAAGGCACGAAAGTGGTAGCAAAAAAGAAAGCCAAGACAGTTAAGGGCAGGAAGCAGTTCGGTGCCGACGAGCGGCCCGGAATGACTCTCCGCCTGCCGATCGATTTGCGGGAAGCAGTGACCGAGGAGTCCCGCGTCAAGGGTGATCTCGCGAAGATCGTTCTTTTCGCTCTCGCACATGTCGAGAAGGAAGACGTAGAGATCATGCAAACCAGGAAGGCCGGTCTTCCGCTGACGAACCCTCAGATGCTGCACATTGGCGCTGAAGCACGCCTCGCCCTCAAGAAGTGGGCAGCAGAGGAATGCGTGAGCATCAATGCGATCGTCGTAAGCGTCCTGGAGCATTTCTTTAAACACCTCAAGCGAAGCAAGGCCCTCCGGGAAGAGCTTCGGCTCGAGATTAGAGCCCGACGCGGATTTATGCCGAATTAGATGGGCGTTCAACCGTCGGAATCTCATTCCCTGATACCCTGAGCTGTCATCCCGGCTGAGCAATCATCGGCCTGGCCAGCTCCGCGTCAAGGCTGAACCGCCTAGAATGCGGCGCTTACGCGGCCTTGACGCGGAGCTTCCATCCAGGCCGAACTTCCCGCTATCCGGGCATGAGCAGGAAGCAAGAGCCAGGGCAAGAGCTTAAGGCAGCAGGACGCTTCGAGCTTCCGTGAATTGGCTAAACGCCCGGAACCGGTAGGTCCTGGCGCGAAGTGTCATGTCCGGCGCTCTCAGTTCCGGCACGTCGGTTCTTCGATCACCGACATCCGCGAGGGTCACGTTCATCGTCCGCATCATGCGCTGAAGATCAGGCCGTCTTGCGTCCATCCGAATTTCAAAAGGCGAGAACATCTCCCGGAACACCTTTACATCCCGTTCAACCTTCGGATTTTCCCAAGCGGAGGCGACGCCTTCCAGATAATGGTTATGAACAATGACGTAATCCACGGAATCCAACAGCTCTTCGCCCCACTCCAGCATCGATCGCGACGAGGCGATGTCGTCATCGACCACTCCGATAGCTGTCCAGCGGAATTCAACATTTGCCTGCTGCATCACCTTGTAGAAGTCCCGGAACCAGGGGATCATACGATGAACCCTGTGCCGCGCCCAGGTCAGCAAGAATCACATCTGCATCCGATTCGAGCGAGATTCCCAACAGCCTGTCATACGTCCAGCTTTCGAATGCGGGCAGCTTGTATGCTTCGGCGAAGAGCGCTTTCAAGGACCCTTCGGCCTTATTGTCCGGGTCCATGTCGATCAAATCGGCCCGGTACCCAAGACTTGCGTACCACTCCGCGAGAGTTGCAAGCACCGTAGTTTTTCCAACGCCGCCTTTGCCGGCAATGGGGAACACAACTCGTTTCGGCTTTACTCCTATTCTTGGGCCTTGCTCTCTCGCCGCCCCACGAAGGGGGTTATCTTGAAGACTTTCTTCGGTTGCCACTGAGCCTCCCGTTGACGATTCAGCTCCGCTTCCCGATCCAAGCGTGCCATCGTTTCCTCTCTCTGTATCTGCCATGCCGGTTTCTCCTTGTTTGAGGTGCCACGTTCTCTTTCGTGGACGGTTGATTGCAGTGCCTCCTTCTTCGCCACAGGGGCGGGGAGGTTCTTGCTCGTGGTGGAGGCAGGAACGCGACCGGATTCCGTCACGCGATTGGCCGCTTTACAGAATTGTTGGTAGCCGCCGGGGTAGCCTTCTTCGTGAAGAGCCTGGAGTGGCGTGCTCCCTCCGAAGGAGGTCGAGCTCCTGAGCATCGCCTTCGATGCGTCGTGCACGCAATTGTACGAACCCGGGACGCGCCGTCACATCAAGAACGCGCTGAAGGCTGGCGCGACAGTAGACGAGATCATGGAGGTTCTGAAGCTCTGCGTGGTACAGGGCGTCCAAGCCTGCAATCTTGGCGTGCCAATTCTGGAGGAAGAAATTGCCGCGTACTCCGGCGGGGAACAAGGAACGGTGGCTGGGATAAGTTAGCGAAGAAACGCAGACAACACTGTGAATGGTCGCGAGGGAAACGGCGAATCTCAGATCATCCAGCCAAAGGAGATCCTTGCAGTAACGTGTTACGTCGATCACGTTTGGCCGGCAGGCCGACTCGATAGTTCCCGGTTTGGGAGCGCGCTGCGTTGGAAAGGAAGGGCATGGCAACGGCGCTGAGCGTGGTTGATTGGAAATGTAACTGATCGATCACAATTTGGAGTGTCACCGTTCGCTCTCTTTACATAAAGTCAAGAACGCGCGGTTAACTTTCGCCATTCCTTTGGGGACTGCTGCCGGACAATGATCGCGTCTTGGAAAATTGGGGACGCCGTTTTCAGGTTTCTCCCAAGAACGTCTTTCGGCTCATCTGTCATGTTGGAGAGGACTGCGCCGGAGCAGTTCAGTTCGTTCGACCCGAGCGTCTTGAGGCGTTGCGGCAGGAGCCGACCTCCCGAGAAATCCAATGGCTGACCGAGGACGATGTTGCGGATCGGCTGCGAACTTTGCGCGCCGATCATTCCGCATGGCGGAGCGCTCAGGATACGGGGCAGTTCAGCCTTGCAGGGGCGCAGCCGAAGACTGCACTTCTTTTCGAGCGCAAGCGGTGGGGGGTTCCCTCTGGTCGCGTCCCCACGACTCACATCCTGAAGCCACCCACTGGCGAACGAATGGGATGGTCATGCTGAGAACGAGCATTTCTCGCTGCGACTGGCCAGAGCTGTGGGCCTCACCGTGCCAAATTCGACAGTCATGCGATTCAAAGACGAGATCGCGATTGCCGTGGAACGGTATGACCGCGTGAAGGTCGGGACGCGGTGGGCGCGAATTCATCAAGAGGACATTTGCCAGGCGCTAGGCCTTCATCCTACACGGAAGTATGAGAGTGATGGTGGTCCAGGGGCGCGCACGGTTGCGGAGCTACTGCGAACGCAGTCAAGTAACCCGCAGGAAGACGTTCAGTCGTTCGCAGACGCGATGGCGTTCAATTGGTTGATCGCCGGCACAGACGCTCATGCCAAGAACTTTGGCTTGCTTCTTGGCGGTAGGGGAGCCGTACGTCTTGCGCCGCTCTACGATCTGGCGAGCATCCTGCCATATCGAACCATTTCTCTCAATAAGGCTAAATTGGCCATGAAGATTGGCGGAGAATACCGCCTGAGCAACATCGGACTCCGGAACTGGCAGAAATTCGCCGCCGAGTTGCGCCTCAACGAGGGTCTACTGGTAGATCGACTGAAGACAATGGCAGCGGCTCTGCCTGATTACGCAGCAACGACTCTGAAAGAACTTGAAAGCGAGGGGGTCTCGCATGTCACTATTACGCGCCTGCCCGACAGGTTAAAAGCTAGAGCTGCCCTCTGCCAACGCCAACTTGCTTGAGACCTTCGTCAACGAAAACTGGCCTCGAAAACTGTGGGGACTCTTGTGGGGACTTCCTAATCAGCGAGACACATTTGCGCACATTTAGACACATCTCGCCACAAGTGCTTAACTGATTGAAAAAGGTTGGGTTGCAGGGTATCTGCTTCAGAATCAGTTGTTTCTAAACAGACGGTTTTTCGAATTTCAAGACCGCCTGTTTCAACCGCTCACACATCCCTCCGCGTGAGTGTTGTCGATAGTTTAGCAGTTCTGAAAAATCGGGAGCGAAGCCGCGATCGGCTCACTTACATACTCTAGTTCCATACCTGAGAGGACCGCCTTTTACGACAAGCTGATCCGCCCTGTATCGGCTGTCGAAACGGAGACGAGACCATCTCCAGGACCTGCCAGGCCGGCTGCGAAACATACTCCGTTGAATAATGCGGCGGCGGCTATGTCTTACCGCTCTTGCGGACCTTCCAGGCTGTTTACCGGTGATAGTTCGACCGTAAAACAGGCGCCGCCCGGAACCGGCTGGTAGCGCAGTTCGCCGCCAAAGGAACGCATGAAGGCGCGCGACAAGTAGAGGCCGAGGCCGTTGGCGTCGGCGCCGTCCTGAAACGGGTGAAAGAGGAGCTCCGGGTGTTTCACCCCACCGCCATTATCGATAAAGTCGACCACAACACCGCGGGCATCTCGCCGGGCGACGATGCATAAGTCTCGATCGGCTATCCGGGACAAGGCGCGGCGGCTATTGGTGGTGAGATTGAGAAAGACTTGCATGAGGGTCGTTCGATCGGCCCAGACGAGCGGCAGGTTTTCTTCCATCTGCCATCTCCCGTTTACGTTTTCGTCGCGTAGTGCGGGAGAAATCACGATCCTCAGGTCATCCAGGACGCTATTGAGATCGACCTCGGTTGCCTGGTCGCCGGCCTGGCGGAGATCGACGGCCGCAATCCGCTCGAGCGCCAGCACCAAGCTTCCCAGCGCCTCGAAGTCTTTGCTCTCTCCGAGCGATTCCGTGCGCGCGAGGTTCTGATGCACCACCGCGATGGCTCCGCACACATTGCGGATCTCATGCGATACCGCGCCCACAGCAATCCGCGAACCGGACAGCATCTGATGCAAGCTGGCCTCCTCGCGGCTGCGCAGATCTTCGGAGGAATCAAGAATCATTGCCGCCAGTCGCGAACCGGAGTTGGTGCGATAGGTTGAAAAACAAATTTCGGCGAGGAAGACTTCGCCATCCTCGCGCTGCGCACGTGACTGCATGACGGCGCGAAAGAGTTGATGATCGGGGTCGCGTTGCAGCAAAGTTGCCAGGGCCGGGAAGTATGGATCAATGGCGCGACCAGGGAGAGTATTCGAGGGAATGGACAAAAGGCGATGAGCCGCCTCGTTTGCCTGCAGGACGCATCCGGCGGTGTCGGTGGTGATGATGGCAGCCGGACTGCTTTCGATCAGCACTTTGAGCTGCTCTTCGGCCTCCCGTCGCGCCTCGCTTTGCCTTTCGATCTCGTGCAGATGGCCGAGCACGATCTGACGGTTCTTGCTCACCTCGTAGACAAACAAGCCGACACAAAAGAACGAGGAGAAGTAAAGAATGTCGCGAGGGATTCCGGCGGCGATGTGCCAGGTAAAGGGATCGAAAAGCTCGGCCAGGACTGTGCACAGCAGAGCAACACCGGCAATCATCCAGGGGCGCAACACGCGGCCCACCATTAGCATCGGCAATATGTACAAAAAGCCGAGTGGCATTTCATTGACCAACAACCAGTCAATGATCGCGATGCCCGCGATCAGCAATCCAGCACGAAGGAGAACGGATTTTGTGTTGCCGCGCAGCAATGACGAGAACATATGGCGCTCCTGGCGCTGGTTAGGACTTGCTCTTTCTCTTAGACCTCTTCTTATGGCCAGAAGTCTTGTGAGTCCTAAAACCTTTTACCGAGCCAGAGCTTGACTTGCCGCGCACTCCGGGGGGAGCTACGACCTTCTTGTCTTTCTTCTTGTCTCTGGACTTGTGTTTCGGCGCGTCCGAAGTCGAATCCTCGGCGATCAGCGAGAATTGTAACCGCTTCTGTATCGAATCGATCCGGTCGAGGACCACTCGCACCCGCTGCCCCATGAAGTACTTGCGATGGTGGCGGCTGCCTATGATCTCACGGGTATTTTCGCGGTAGGTGTAGTAGTCATCGTTGAGCGAATCGATCGGAACCAGGCCCTCGACGAAGAGATTGTCCAGCTCAACAAAAAGCCCGTACTTGGTGGCATTGAGAATCATGGCGTCGAAGTCTTCGCCGACACGGTCGCGCATGAACTTGATCTTCTTCCATTCAATAAGTTCACGTTCGGCATCAGCCGCTCTGCGCTCGGTCTGGCTGGTTTCCTGGGCGATGGCGGCCAGCTCAGATTCCGGAATTGGTGCCACGTTGTTGGCAGAGTGTGCAGACGATACGGCTGTGCTTCGCTTTGGATGAGATGACGAGAGATTGAACTGGCCGTGCGGGTTCGCACCCTCGGCGAGCAATGCTTTAACGATGCGGTGAATGATCAGATCGGGGTAGCGGCGAATGGGCGAGGTGAAGTGAGTGTAGCTCGGCGCGGCGAGGGCGAAATGGCCCTCATTCTTCTCGCTATAGCGTGCCTGCTTGAGCGAGCGCAGCATCAGGTAGGCGAGGATGCGCTCTTCCGGCTTGCCGGCGATCTTGGTGGTGAGGCGCTGATACATCTGCGGAGTGACGGGAATCTCTTGCGCGATCTCATGATGTTGCGGCTTATGGCCACGCTGATCCTTCGCTCCCCGACGCTGTTGCTCGCGGCGATCGGTCTTCATCTGGATGCGCTTTACCGGAAGTGCTCCGATTCCCAGGGAGTAGCCGAAAGCAGCGGCGGTCTCCTCGAACTCGATGACTCGCTTGGCTTCGGGCATCTCGTGGATGCGGTAGATCGAGGGAACGCCGAGATGCTCAATCCAGGAGGCGACGCATTCGTTGGCGGCGAGCATGAACTCTTCGATTAGCCGATTGGCCCAGCTGCGCGTGGAGCGGACGATGTTACGCATGACTCCGCCGGAATCGAACTCGATGACCGGTTCGGGCAGGTCGAAGTCAATAGAGCCGCGGCGCTGCCGCTTTCTGTTGAGCAACAGAGCGAGCGTCTTCATGCGTTCGAAGCTGGGGACGAGATCGGCGAAGTGGGCGCGCATCGCCTCGTGGTCGTCGCGGCCGGGATCGATGATGGCGGCGACCTGGGTGTAGGTCATGCGGCGAGCCGAGCGGATAACGCCTTCGCAGATCTCGTAGTCGAGGACTTCGCCGTTGGCGTCGATGTGCATGAGGCAGGTGAGAACGAGCCGGTCTTCGTTGGGTCGCAGGCTGCAGATGTTGCTGGATAGCTCTTGCGGCAGCATGGGGACGGCGCGGTCAGGGAAGTACACGGAGTTGCCGCGCAGTCGCGCTTCGAGGTCGAGGTCGGTCCCGGTGAGAACATATTCGGCAACGTCGGCGATATGTACCTGTAACAGATACGTATTGTCGGAGTTCTCGGTGACGAGGACGGCGTCGTCAAAGTCCTTGGCGGTCTCGCCGTCAATGGTGACGATGGGAAGATCGCGGAAGTCGCGTCGCTGGGCGACGGTTTCCGGATCGAGATGGGCGACTTCGCGGGCCTCGGCGAGAACTGATTCGGGAAAGATGTGCGGGAGATGATGCTTGCGGATCATCATCTCGACGTCGACTCCGAAGGCTTCGGGATCGCCGAGGACTTCGATGACTCGTCCGCGCGCTGGGCGATTGGCGGTCGGGAAGTCGGTGATCTCGACGTCGACGACGATGCCTTCGAGATTGCTGAGGTCGATGTGTTCGGAGGCTGTGGCTTCTTCGCCGAGGACGCGGTTGGGATTCGATTTTGGCGGGGTTGTGGGGATCTCCATGCCATCGGGGATGATGATTGGCTGGGTCATTCGATCGTCGAAGGGGGTGACGGTATTCTCTGGGAAGCGCTGGTTGCGCGAGTAGTGGAAGACACCGACGACGGTCGGGTTCTTGCGGGTTAAGATGCGGACGATTCGCCCGAGCTTGCGGCCGTCGGGTCGCGGCGGCATCAGCTCGACGAGGACCTGGTCGCCCTGCATGGCGGAGTTGATCTCATTCGGCGGGACGAAGATGTCTTCGCCGGCGGCCACGCTGCGCTGCCCGGCGTCGGGGCGGACGAAACCGTAGCCATCGCGATGGAGGTCGAGACGGCCGGCGGCGAGGTTGTCGCGAGTGGCCACGGCGCTGGGTAGCGTCCAGTGGTCGCGGTCGAGCTTGACGAGCCGTCCGGCAGCGGTGAGGCGGGCGAGGTGCTCGACGAGCAGGCGACGTTCGCGGCCGCCGGGAAGCGAGAGCTCGCGGACCAGCTGCTTGTAGCCGGCGCGCTGGCCGGATGAGCGTTCGATGCGGCGAAGTAGTTCGCGGTCGGTTGAGGACATAGGCTTACGGGAACAGGACTCAGCCAGGCGAGCCAGCCAGAACACGGTAGAAACGAAACGCCGCCGTGTAAGAGCTTCCCACAATCAGAGTAGAGCACGTATCAAGTGTGAGTCCTGCCGAAGATCATGATAGGAAAAGGCTGGCTGCCGTTTCAGAATGAGGAATCAGGTCTTTAAGATTTAGAATGAAATGTCCAGATGGGGCTTCGATTTAGCGGGTTCTATTTACAACAGTTCGATCTCGCATCTGCGGCAAAGCTCGGCAGCACGCATTTATTCCGGCATAGTTTGAGGGCGCTCGGGTGAGTTTCCGGAAACGTTCTTTGTACAGATCTTTAATGCAACACCAGCCATAAGCAGGAAAGGACCAAGCAACTCCATGTGGAAACCGAATCAGCCCGCAGGGGCCACGCCAACACCAAGCAATGAACCAACCCGCCCCGCGGTCCCGTCGACTCCGGTCTTCGAGCCCACGCCGGCTTCGAGCCGCACGAGTGTGGCGGCGAGCAGCGCTACGGCCGCGCCGAGCGAGCAGGCGACGATCGGCAAGAGCCTGATCATCAAGGGGGAGCTCAGCGGCTCTGAATCCCTATATATCGACGGCAAGGTCGAGGGATCGATTACCCTCGACGGCAATCGCGTAACCATCGGCCGCAACGGGCAGGTGCATGCCAACATTCAGGCCAGAGAAGTGGTGGTGCTCGGTAAGGTGAAGGGCAACATCCATGCCACTGACCGGGTCGATATTCGCGCTGACGGCGCCCTTACCGGCGACGTAATCGCGCAGCGCATTTCGATCGAGGACGGAGCGTTTTTCAAGGGCGGAATCGACATCCGCAAGCCGGGAACGGAGAAGGCTGACGGCAAGGCCACGCTTCCGCTGACTAACGCGGTCGATACTGCCCGGGTCGCTAACGCCTAAGGCCTCTATTGCCCTCGCAGTTCCAACGCCTCGGCAGAGTTCTGTCTAATTCCAAATCCGGCGCGGTGGCGACCGCGCCGGGTACCCATACCCGTGTCTCTGTACGGAAGCTGTTTATTTTCTTCGGCTTAACCTGTATAGTCATCCGCTAAAAATGTCATCCTGCACGGTTTACGCACAAAAATTTGCAAACAAAGGACTTACGGGCAACGAAGCTGTTTGTCACCTGCCGCGGAATGGGGAGCTGGCCGGAGCGCCCGTCTTGATCCTTTTTTCTTGATCTCTATTTCTATTTTATCGGATCCAGTACGTTCACTACGCCAACCTGAGTTTGGACCCTATCTCTTTCGTTTTGAGAGCTATGAGGGATCGTGTGTACCTTCTCGACACTTGACAGGTTTTGAGGAGCTGTCTGGCCTAAATGGGGCTGGCAGGAATCCACCCACGACTTTGAGCGGACACCCATTTGGCGCGGACTGGCAGGGAAATTTCAGCTGAAAGCGGACCAACCGTTCGTTCACCGTGTCAGCAGCTTCCGAATCGATTGCAATTCCTTGCGACGCTTCGCGGTGCTCTTAGGATAGGCCATCTTGAGATCCTCGAGCGCGTCGAGGACAATTCTGGACACAATCAGGCGGGCATTATCCTTGTCATCCGCAGGAACTACATACCAAGGGGCATGGTGCGTGCCCGTTGCCGCCAGACACTTCTCATAAGCTTCTACATACTTTGGCCAATACTTTCGCTCGTGAATGTCGGCAAGGCTGAATTTCCAATTCTTGGCGGGTTCATCGATACGCGCCAGGAAGCGCTGCCGCTGCTCCTCCTTGGAAAGATGAAGAAATATCTTCACGGTGCTCGTTCCGTTGTGGAAGAGGTGTTTCTCAAGGTTCACAATGGATCGATATCGCTCCTCCCACACTTTCTTCTCGTCACGCAACTCTGGCGGCAGGCGTTGATTGCGAAGAATCTCGGGGTGCACGCGTACCACCAGGACTTCCTCGTAATAGGAGCGATTGAATATCCCGATACGACCGCGTTCCGGAAGATGGCAGTTCGTACGCCACAGAAAGTCGTGTTCCAGTTCCTCAGCGCTCGGTTGCTTGAAGGTGAATACCTCACAGCCCTGAGGGTTAACGCCGGACATCACGTGCTGAATTGCGCCATCCTTGCCTGCGCCGTCCATGCCCTGGAAGATCAGAAGAAGGGCGTAGCGGCCAGATGCGTAGTGCAGCTGCTGAAGAGCACTCAGTTCCTTAATATGCCTTTCGAGGATTTCCTTATATTCCTCTTTCGATTCAAAGAGCCTCTCTATCTTTGTCGGCCACTTCCTCAGGTCCACCTTTTTCCCGGGATGCACTCGGAAGTCTTTCGCGTCGATTGTCTTACCTTTTGATGCGCTCATGCTACTTGCCCGAGGGCGTCGCCTTTCTTCAGCAATAATTTAGGCTTTGTAGGATCAAGCTCAAAACGGCCCAAGCTAAAGCATAGCCCCCGAGGCGTGGTCGAGAAAATCGCACTTGACATCGCTGCAAATAAGTTGATATCAACGTATCACGTCAGGAGAGCGCTGCATTTCGGAGCGATTTCTCAGGAGAAACCGATGAAGCGAAAGACATTCACCATGATCGCACTGGTTTTCGCGCTCAGCGCGGGTTGGCGGGGGCGAGCACAGGACGCCAAAGCACCGTATCCGCACATGGCCCCGCTTGATCAATATCTGATGGAGCGAAACGCCGAGATAGCGCTGGCGCGGAGCGCGGCGCCGGCGTCCATCTCAGGCGATGCCGATGTCATGGTCCTCGGACGGCATGGTTACGAGACCGCGGTCAAAGGTAAGAACGGTTTCGTATGCATGGTGGAAAGAGGCTGGATGGCGGGAGCAGACGATCCTCAATTTTGGAACCCCAAGGTTCGGGGTCCAGTCTGCTACAACGCGCCGGCCGCTCGATTCACCGTCCCAGTCGATATCAAGAAGACCGAGTCGGTGCTTGCCGGACGGTCGGGAGCTGAAATGGCCGAGGACATCAAGACCGCTCTCGACAAGAAGGAGTTGCCGGCGCTGGAGCCCGGCGCGATGTGCTACATGATGTCGAAGCGAGGGTATTTGAACGACGCTGGCGGGCACTGGCATCCTCATCTGATGTTTCTCGTTCCATCAACGGACGCAGCGGCCTGGGGCGCAAACCTGGACGGCTCCCCGATTCTGGCGCTTGAGGACCATCTGGATCGATACACTTTGTTCCTGGTTCCAATCGGCAAGTGGTCGGACGGTACCCCGGCTCATAGCGATGCGGACTAACGTAATACTCATGGCAAGAACACTCAATAGACGCCCGGAATGAGCCGCTTTGTGCTCCGGCTATAGTCTTCGTAATCGGCGCCGAAAGCCAGGCGGAGTGCAGTCTCTTCAACGTGAATGCGGTACAACACAGCCAGGGTCGGCGGAACGAGGACGACGGCAAAACAGGCCCAGGTGCGTGCGTGAAGAGCAAAAGCCAGAAAGATCAGTTCCAGGCCGAGATAGGAAGGATGACGGACGAGGTTATAGAGTCCGCTTCGCTGTAGTGTCTGCCGGGCGCTCGTTGCTACGTTCGCGCTGAAGGCCTTGCCCAGCGTAACGATGGCAACGATACGCGCTCCGAGGCCGAGAATCAGAATCCCCAGGGCCGCCGGCCGCAGCCAGCTATAACTCCCCGGCATGTCGATCGGGAAAAATTTGTGCATCCACTCGACTATATTGAGCGATGCGAAAATAACAATCCAGAGAATGATCTGCGTTCCGCGATCTTGTATGTTGCCCTTCCCTGGGCGCGTTGTGGTGAAGAGGGCGATGAGGATTTCCCCCAAGACCCATGCAGCTGCCAATGCATTAAAGAAGAATTCGAGATTCATATCGTCCTCACGTGACCGTAAGAAAAGAATGCGTTGGACGGCCGGAAAAAAACAGTAGCAGCTGTCATCGATGAGAGGTGACAGGTGTCACGCCATGACACCTATCGTCTTTTCTGACTATGACAGCCGTCATATTTTCTATATGACAGCTCTGGGTAGCAGGCCACCTTGTCTGGTGGGATCATGAAGGTATGAGCGAAGGGCAGCCATACGCACCAGAACGAACCGCGGCAGCCTCGGATACGCGCATCACCGAGACGAAGCATGAGTTTATGCGTGGCCGCTGGATCGTGCGCGGGGTTGGTTTGCTTTATTCTCTGTATTTCTTTATCAAGCCGGCCTACGGGCACTCTACTGCGGTCTGGATGGAATTTGGGGTTCTTTATGCGGCCTTCCTCATTCTTTATTTTTTTGTCGCCGAGCTTACGGGACGCCGGCAAACAATCGCGTTTCTGGCGTTCTTCCTCGTTGCCTTTCTCTATTACACGCGCAGCGAGGAAGCCTACGGAGTGTTTGCCTATCCGTTCGCGATGTTTTGCCTTTTCGTCACTCGTTTGCGCACCCTGTTCCTGGTGCTGATCGTGATGATGGCCGGAGTGGTAGCGGAGACGCTATACCTCGGTCGGCCTCTCTCTACACCCGACAACGTTCTTTTCCTGTGCGTGATTTTTGGGCTCAGTAATTTTGCGTTCGCCCAGCAGGTGCGAACCAATTCTCTTCTGGAGCGTGCCAATTCCGAGATTGAGCGCCTCTCCAAGGAAGCGGAACGCGAGCGCATCGCGCGCGATCTGCACGACCTGCTTGGCCATACGTTAACCGTTATTACTGTGAAGCTCGATCTGGCACGGCGGCTCTTGTCCCACGAATCAGACCGCGACTTGGGCCGCGCCCGGAATGAGATTGTGGAAGCGGAGCAGACGGCTCGGAATGCCCTCGCCGAAGTTCGGGAAGCCGTCTCAGGCTACCGTGCCGAAGGACTTGACGCAGAGATCAGCCGCGCCCGCCGAAGCCTGCTCGCAGCCGATGTCAAACTGACCACGGCCTTCGCTCCGGTGGATCTCTCATCGGGCCAGGTCGATGTGCTTTGCTTGGCCATGCGCGAGGCCGTAACGAACATCGTCCGCCATGCTCACGCGACTGTCTGCCACCTGACGCTCCGCGAAAAGGACGGGACAATTCATTTCACGATTGAGGACAATGGGCGGGGCGGGCAGATTCGTGAAGGCAATGGCTTGCGTGGCATGCGAGAGAGGCTTCAATCCTTGAACGGGGCCGTGAAGGTGACCGGCGCAGCAAATAGAGGAAGCAGCCTTGAGCTGACCTTGCCGCTGGAGAGCGAATCGGCGGCACAACTGGCGGGACAGATGGTGGGAGAGGCGGATTCTCTTTGACGCGAAAGATACGCGTGGTGCTGGCGGAGGACCAAAGCATGTTGCGGGGAGCGCTCGCCGCGCTGCTGTCGATCGAAGCTGATATCGAGGTGCTTGGATCTTTTTCCGATGGAGAGCAGGCTCTACGGGCTGTCGGAACGCACCAGCCGGAGGTTTTGATTACAGACATCGAGATGCCGAAGATGAGCGGACTCGAACTCACCGCTCGCGTCAAAGAGCTTTATCCGGACACACGGGTCCTAATACTCACGACCTTCGCGCGTCCGGGATATTTGCGGCGCGCACTGGAAGCTGGAGCAGCTGGCTATCTTCTCAAAGACCGCCCCTCTGAAGAGCTCGCCGACGCGGTCCGGGGAGTCAGTCGCGGAGATCGCATCGTGGATCCCCAACTAGCCTCACAGATATGGAGCACGGAAAAAGATCCGCTCACCGATAGAGAACGTTTGATCCTGCGCCGCGCGGGCGACGGTGAGACTACTGCTGAACTGGCACGTTCGCTGCGGCTGACAGAGGGGACCGTGCGCAACTATCTCTCCGAAGCCATCTCCAAGTTGCACGCTTCCAGCCGGTTTGAAGCGGCGCGGATAGCTCGCAATAAAGGATGGCTTTGAGGTGCGATGGCAGATGCGGCCACGCTGCGAGCCTCTCTGCTTTAAGATGCGGAGATGACGAATCGTCGTGAATTTGGCAAGCTTGCGGTTGGAGCTACTCTGGCGCAGGCTCTTTTGGGGGCACCGGCCCATGTGGCGCCATCTGCGTCGGTGAGTCAGCGTTTTTCGGTGATGCTTTGGACGCTGGAGAAACAGGCTCCGTTTGATCGCTGTCTTGAGATTGTGGCCGAGGCTGGGTGCCAGGGCGTTGAGCTTACTGGGCAGTTTCGGAAGTGGACTGCGGCGGACATCCAGCCGGTTATGGCGAAGATGCGTTCGCTCGGGCTGGTCTTCGATCTGCTCAGTGGCGTGAGGGTGGGCTTTGCGGACCCGAGTGCGTCTGCGCCGTTTCTGGCTGCGATTGCCGACCAGTTGAAGTTCTGCAAGGAGCTTGAGAGTCCGCAGATCAACCTGCGCTCGGGTAACGTGATCGATGGCGTGGCGCGCAGTGTGCAGCACTCTTCAGCCGTGGAGAACCTGAAGCGCGCCGCCGATCTGGCTGCGGCTGCGCAGGTGCAGATCGTGATCGAGCCGATCGATCCGCTGGAGGCTCCGAAGGAGTACCTGAATTCGGTGACCGAGGGGTTTGAGATTGTGCGCGAGGTGGGAAATCCGCAGGTGAAGGTGTTGTACGACTTCTACCATGAGCAGCGGGCTTACGGGAACCTGATCGAAAAATTGGAGAAGAATATCGATCTGGTGGGCTTAGTCCACATCGCCGATGTGCCGGGGCGGCATGAGCCGGGGACTGGCGAGATCGATTACGCGAATATCTATCGGAAGCTTGCGGAGCTGAAGTACAACAAGTTTGTGACGATGGAGTTTTATCCGACTGGGGAGCCGGTGGCTGCGCTGAAGAAGGCGCGGCTGGAGGCTTTGCAGGCGATGGCTTCGGTTTAGTCCTGGCCCGGCTCAAGCCGGCGGCTGGCGGCGCAAGAGTCAACTATCGCTCAGATTCTCCTTTACAGGTGCGAGACGGCGGCACTAGAGTGCTTCGCAGTTCGGCACCCTTCCCCGTGCGAGCCTCAAAGGAGAATCTACAATGTCAATTCGAACGCTGGCACGACTCATGGCCGTGCTTGTTTTTGCCGCCTTCGGAACTCTGGCGGCCCACGCTTACGACAAGATCATCGTCTTCGGCGACAGCTATAACGATGTAGGCAATCTGACCGCGCTCGCCGCGAAGTACGGCTTCACCTACCCGCCCGCGCCTTATTACCCGGGCCACTTCTCGAATGGGCCAATCTGGATCGAAGATGTTGCCAGCGACTGGAAGCTTCCGATGCAGGCGTCTTCGGCTGGTGGCACGGATTATGCCTTTGCCGGCGCCGATCTGCTGGAAGAAAGCACAACCGGGGGGCTGCCGACTCCAAGCGTCCTCGATGAAGTTGCCGAGTATCTCGCGGCCAACGGAGGGAAGGCAGATCCTCGTGCCCTTTATGTGATTGAAGGCGGTGGCAACGACATTCTGGACTCGACCGAGCTGGATGCCCATAAGCTGGCTTGCGAAATTGCCAAGGGTCTACACGATATGGAGACGACTCTGCGCAAGGCGGGCGCGAGGAGCTTTCTCATTCCGGAGCTGATCGATGTTGGGCAGCTACCTGCTGCCGCACTGGGAGGGCCAGAGTTCGTCAAGTTTGCCAGCGACACTTCGATCTATGCCAATGAGGAGCTTGAGCGTGAGCTAGCGTTTGATACTTTGCGGCCCGGCATCGAGATTTACCGGCTTCACGTCTTCCGGACGTTTCAAGCGGTAGCCGATTCCGCTACACATTTCGGCTTTACGGATGTCACCGATCCTTGTGTGATTTTGGACGGGTTGACGGTGGTCTCCGAATGCACCGATCCGGTCCATAACCTTTGGTGGGACGCGGAACACCCGACTACGTTTGGACATGCTTTCTTTGCGGTGCTCACTGAGGGCCGATTAACCAATCACTGATGCGCGGAGGGCCTATCTCCGTGACGTAAGGACGGGAAATTGGGTGGAGTGGGGTTGGTGGCACGATTGGGTGTGATGTAACCCCCTCCCCCTGGGACCGCGATCCTAATATCTTGATTCGGCTGGGGTTCTAAAAGGTATGGAAGCTGGACACTGGAGAGGAGGTCCGCACAATCGCCGGCCACTCTGGCTCAGTCAATGACGTGTCAGTGACGCCTGATGGCCGGCGTGCGGTCTCCGGTTCCGGGGACAAGAGGCTAACAGCGTGGGAGTTGGAGTCAGGCGCGGCCATTGCCACTTTTGTTTGCGATTCCGCCGTAAGATGTTCCGCTGGGGCTGACGAGCTAACTATCGTCGCCGGCGACGGGTTAAGCCGCGTGCACTTTCTCTTGATCGAGCTCTAGGCTGGGAAGAGATTTGGATTGCCTCTCTGATCCCTCCTCCCAGTCAGCCCAGCTGGAGGGTTGGATGGGGCACACGGCAGAAATGCAGGTCCTTCCCCTTCGCCGAGCTCAGGGTCAGGATGACAATCTAAAGCCCCCGCGGGGCTCAGGCTTCGGTGAAGTTGGTGTTGTTGAGGTCTTCGATGAGGGTTGGATTGCCTGTCGGGCGCCATCCGAAGCGTTGCTGGGTTAGGGCGCTGGAGACGGGGCCGTCGATGCTGGCGAAGAAACTGAGGAAGCCGAAGTGTTCGGCGGCCTGTTCGGCGGGCTTGCTGACGACGGGGATGTTGAGGCCGCGGCCGATGGATGCGGCGATGTCGCGGAGGGCGACTCCCTCTTCGGCGACGGCGTGGTAGCGGTCTCCGGCCTTACCTTTTTCAATCGCGAGGCGGTAGAGGTGGGCAGTGTCGAGCAGGTGCGCGGCGGCCCAGCGGTTGCGTCCGTCGCCGACGTAGGCGGAGACTCCCTTCTGGCGGGCGATGGCGGCGAGGAAGGTGACGAGGCCGGCCTTGTGGGTGTCGTGGATTTGGGAGAGGCGCATGGTCGAGGCGTTGACGCCCTGCTCCGCAAGCGCGACGGCGGCGGCCTCGGAGGCGCGGGGCAGCTTCGGATTGACGGGGGGATGCGGGTCGTCCTCGGTGGCAACGCGGCCGGGCGCGACGATGGCGACTCCGCTGGTGACGATCAGAGGGCGGTCGGTGCCTTTGAGGGCGGCGCCGAGGGCCTCGATGGCTAGCTTGTCGGCCTCGGAGTTGGCGGCGAACTTCGAGAAGTCGTGGTTGAAGGCGAGGTGGATGACGGCGTCGGATTTGGCTGCCGAGGCGCGGAGGGTTTCGAGGTCTTCAATGGTTCCTTGCTGGGCCTGGGCTCCTGCGGCGGTGAGGGCCTTAACTCCGGTCTCGGAGCGGGAGAGGCCGAGGACCTGATGGCCGGCCTGGATGAGTTCGGGGACGAGGGCTGTGCCGATGAAGCCTGCTGCACCGGTGACGAAGATACGCATTGCGATTTCTCCTTTTACTGCTTTACTACGCTTCTTGAGGACTTCACTTCGTGAGGGTGGGACCGCGATTGCGGTCTGGCTATTCTCTAGATGGGAATGGAGGGGATACGATCTAGCTAGACAGTCCGTATTATCTTTGCGATCGTCCGGAATGGCTCTCTGAACGGTTTTTGGGATGGGTTATGGATCCGCTTTCTGATGTGCTTTCGCTGCTGAAGCCGCGCAGTTATATGTGCGGCGGCTGGGACATGGGTGGGGATTGGTCGGTGAAGTTCTGCCGGCATGACGGAATCAAATGCTATGCACTGGTTTCGGGGCAGTGCTGGCTCGTGGTGGATGGAGTTCCGGAGCCGGTGCGCGTGGTGGCGGGGGATTGCTTTGTGCTGCCGAGCGGAAGGCCATTTCACCTGACTAGCGATCTGGCGTTGACTCCGGTCGATTTTCACGCGGTGATTCAGCTTCCGCTGAATGGCGCGATCGCTACTTTAAATGGCGGCGGAGATTGCTTTGGGGTTGGCGGACACTTCGCGTTTGAGGGCGGTCATGCGAGCATTCTGCTGGGGGTGCTGCCGCCTATGGTGCATATCCGCAAAGAATCGGACAAGGCGGCGATTCGCTGGTCTTTGGAACGGATGATGTTGGAGCTGCGCGAGCGGCAGCCGGGCGGCTTTCTGGTTGCGCAGCAGCTTGCCTACATGATTCTTGTTCAGGCGCTGCGGCTGCATCTGGCGGAGGGGTTGCGGGGTGGAGTGGGATGGCTCTTTGCGCTGGCGGATAAACAGATGAGCGCGGCGATCCACTCCATGCATGGCGACCCGGCGCATCGCTGGACGTTGCAGGAGCTGGCGGAGGGAGTGGGCATGTCGCGATCGACGTTTGCGTTGAAGTTCAAAGAGACGGTGGGGACTTCGCCCATGGAATATCTGACGCGCTGGCGAATGCTGCTGGCAGGGGACAAGTTGGAGAATTCGAGCGATCCCATTTCTGTTATCGCCGGCGCGCTTGGATACGAATCTGAGAGCGCCTTCAGCACGGCTTTCAAGAGGGTGATGGGCTGTTCGCCGCGGCGATATGGCCGGGGGCGGAGTTCGGCTTCGCGTTTCGCGAGTGAAGGGAACGTGGGTCGGGCTATTCCGCTTGAAGCTATGGCGAGTTGATGGGCGCGGTGGTCAACGATATTTCGTTGCAAGTGTGGACCGCGGCTTCCGATCTATGCGACTTTGTTCTGCCGGAATGATTGAAACGTCTGCACGACTCGTGTTGGCAGGTCGTCTCGATTTCGCTTGGTCATGAGCTCATGGCCACCGGCTTCCACTGTAAGCAATTCGGTACGGGCTGGAATGAGTTTCAGGGCCTCGGTCATCTCGGGGATCGTGGCGAAGCCGTCTCGTGCTCCGAGAACGAAGAGGGCCGGAGTGTGGAGACGCGGGAAGTGCGCGGTTCGTAGTTCGGCTGGGCGCGGGGGCGGGTGCAGCGGGTAGGAAAGCAATAGAAGACTTTCGACGAGGCCGGGTTCGGCGGCGGCGAGCATTGATGCTTGCCTACCTCCGTAGGAATGGCCGCCGAGATATATGCGGCCGGGCATTTTGCGTTGCATGGACTCGACGGCAGCGTGAAGTCCCTGCTGATCTCGCTCCGCGCTTCCTCGCGGCGGTGGTCCGTGGGGGCGCGATTGACGGAAGGGCAGATCGCAGCGGAGGACGGCGAGGCCGGAAGCGCAGAAGGCGTCGGCGAGAGCGACCAGGAGCGGAGCATTGCAGTTTGCTCCCGCGCCATGGGTCAAGATGAGGCAGTCTGCTGCGGTCGTGGTGGGCTGGTGGAGGAATCCGCGAACGGGGATTTCGGTTGAGGTGTCTGTGAATTCCTGAGGGCTATCCATGTGGGGCTTCTTGGTTGATCTCTATCGATCAGGATATCGCTTCGGCATGGAGCAGTTGGTTCTCCCATTCTTGAAGACGAAGAGCCGTCTTCAAGAATGGGGCACCCTGGTTTGCTAGTGTAGCTCGGAAGGATGGGCACACTCGGTCTATTCCGAACGGAGGGCCTCCACCGGGTTTACTTTGGCGGCGCGAGCTGCGGGGACGGCTGATGCGGTGACTGCTGCGGCGAGGATCACGAAGGCCGAGACGACAAAGAGGAGTACGCCCGGTAGTTGCACTTCGCCGACGTACTTGCTGAGGACGCGAGCGAAGGCGAGCCCGACTACCATGCCGACGCCAACTCCGACGCTGGCGATGACGAGGCCCTCGGAGAGGACTCCGGTGAGGATGCTTCGCGGCTGCGCGCCGAGGGCAATGCGTATGCCGAATTCGCGGGTGCGTCCGCTGACGGAGAAGGCGAGAACGCCGGCGACGCCGACGATAGAGATGGAGAGCGCGACGGCCGCGAATCCGCCGAAGACGATGGCGTTGAGGCGGTCGGGGGTGAGGACCTCGGCGCGAATGTCTTCAAGAGTGCTGGCGCGTTCGACGGGTTGCTCGGCCGACATGTCGTGGATGGTGCGCGTGATCATCGGCACTAGCGCGTAGGGATCGCCCTTGGTGCGCACGAAGAGACGGCTTTCCCAGCCTTCCTGGTCGGTGGGCTGGTAAATGGTGATGCCTGGCTCGGGGATGATGTTTTCATCGTCGATGTCAGGCACGACTCCGACGACGCGGCGCTGTTCGGGGCTGATGCCGATAAACTTTATAACGGGGTCAGTCCAGCGCAGCTCGCGATTGAGCGGGTCCTGGCCGGGGAAGAGTTTATTGGCGACGCTTTGGCTGATGATCACGACGCGTTCGGAGCCGTCTTTGTCGGTGTCTCTGAAGTCGCGGCCTTCGAGCAGAGGAACTCCCAAAGTACTGAAAAAGCCAGGGGAGATGGCGCGGAACTTGCCGCGCAGATCGTCCTTGGCGTTCTGGCGGGCAGCGCCATCCATGGCGAAGGCGAGGCTGATGTCGAGGCCCTGGGAGTCGCGCCAGGGAACGCTGAAGCCGGTGGAGACGTGTTCGACGCCGGGGATCGTTGCGACGCGTTCTTTCACGTCGCGATAGAAATCGCGCACCTGCTCGGGGGTGCGGCCGTAGTTCATCACCGGCAGATTGATGGCGAGGACGCGGGAGGTGTCAAAGGGCGGGCGGGTCTGCTCGAGCACCATGAGGGTGCGCAGGAGCGCGCCGGCTCCGACGAGGAGCAGGAAGGAGGCCGTGATCTGGGTGATGGCGAAGATGCGCAGGCGGCGATTGCTCGATCCGGTGACGCGGGTTCCGGCGCCGCTGAGGCTGATGCCGTGCGCGGGATCGGCCGAAGGCAGGCGTGGCACGAAGGCGAGGAAGATCGCGGCGATGAGCGCGAGGGCAATGCCGATCCAGACAAGCGAGAAGTCGAGGGTGAGGCCCTCGGCGCGGACGGAGAAGCGCGAGGCGTAACGGCCGAGCACGGAGACCATGGGAATGGCGAGAAGGAGCGCGGCGAGCGCTCCGCTGCCGCAGAGGACGATGCTCTCGGCGAGCAAGGAACGGCGCAATGCCGCTGTGCTTGCGCCAAGAGCGGAGCGGACTGCGAGCTCGGTTTCGCGGCGGACGGTGCGCGCGAGGACGAGGTTGGCGACGTTGGAGCAGGCGATCACGAAGAGCAGGCCGGAAGCAGCGAAGAGCACCCACAAGACGGTGTTGGCCCGGGAATTGATCTGGTCGTGCAAGCGCGTGACGGCGATTTGGTAGTGATCGGCGGGCTTGTAGGTCTCGGGATGCGCGGAGGTCATGGCTGCGTAGACAGTGTGGAGCTCGGCGCGGGCGGAGTCGAGGGTGGCTCCGGGGTTGAGGCGGCCGAAGACCTCGGTCATGCGATGTTCGCGGCCCGTGACCATAGTGGCGGAGAGGTGATGTGGGCTGGTGACGACGTTGGCGATGAGCTCGGTATCGACCGGGTAAGGAACCGATGGCTCTAGGACTCCGACGATGGTCCCCGAGCGCGACCCGCAGCAGCTCTCAAGCCGCACGGTTTTGCCAAGTACGTTGGGGTCGGACTTCATCGAGTTGCGCCAGAAATGATAGGTGAGCACGATCGCGCCGGGGGCGTTGGGACCATCGTCTGAAGGCCCGAGCAAGCGGCCGAGCACCGGGCGCAGACCCATTACGTCGAAGTAGTTACCGTCGACGACGCCGGCGTGGATTTCGCGGGGCGTGCCAAGGCCGACGACGCTGAAGTCGATCTCGGAAAATGTGCCGAGCTCCTTGATGGTCTTGAGGCTATGGCCGATGTCCTGAATCTCAGGTATTGAGAAGGCGGTGTTGGCTTCGCCGATGCCGGGAGCGCTCTGACGAATGTAGAGCAGCCGATTTTCGTCGCGGTTGGCGAGCGGAGCCAGAAGGACGGCACGCACGATGCTGAAGATCGCTGCGTTGGCGCCGATGCCGAGAGCCAGGGTGAGGGCGACGGTGATCCAGAGCGCGCGGGTGCGGGCCAGGGAACGTATAGCAATCTTCAGATCATGCAGGAATGACATATTGGTCCCTCCATTTGGGCGGATCCTCCGCCGGACATTTGGGCGGATTTTCCGCTGGTTTGGCGAGTTTCAGTAGGGAGGCTTGCGGTCTCTTTGTTTTGATCCCAGTATTAAGGGCCGCTCGATAATTTACGTTGATACCAACATACTATGTCCGTGTCAAGTGGGGGGTTCTTCCACATTGGCCAGCTTGCCTCATCGCGCGATCTCCTTTAGCCGTCGCTGCTCGCTTTGCCTCATCATTTCGTTCAAATCCGCCGCTGGACGTATCTCGAAGGGGCCATTCTTTACTCCAGGATGTCGGGAAATGAGCTGAATTGCGTGATTCAGATCTCGCGCTTCAAGCACCAGAATTCCACCCAGTTGTTCCTTCGTTTCCGTGTACGGGCCATCGGTCACGGCAACCTTTCCGTTCTCCCAATACACGGTCACCGCCGTGTTGGCGGGCTGAAGAGCTTCGCCAGCGGCAAAATGTCCATTTTTCCGCAGCTCGTCGTCGTAGCTAAAACACTCGTCAAACATGGCGTTGCGCTCGCCCTCCGACATGTTTGCGACCGTATCGGGCTGGTAATACCCCAAACAGATGTATTTCATAAATTCGTCCTTCTTTTCTGTCACTCAGTGAGCCGTAGCTTGTCGTTCTGTTATCAGATAGTCGTTCGAGAGACCGAAAATCGACAGCTCCTTCATCTTTTTGCGCGGATTTGTAGCGATCACGAATCCGCTTGTGTGGGGGCCGGGAAGAAAAGAAGCTCGCGTACCTCGCCGGGTATTTCGCAGGCGATGGCACCCTTTTTTGCCCATGCCAGCGCCTCGTCGATATCCGCGCATTCGAGTATCCAGAAGCCGCCCATGTGCTCCTTGGTCTCGGTGTACGGTCCGTCGGTGACGAGCACCTTGCCGTCGGACTGCTTCCGCAGCGTCTTGGCGTTGGCGGGCGGCGCGATGCCACAGGCGAACTTCCTCACGCCGGAAGCAATCATCTCGCGGTTGAGCGCGTGGATCTCTTCCATCATTGCCTCGGTTACAGTGGACGGGTCGAAGTTGTCGGGGATGTAATTACAAACCAAATACTGTGGCATGATCTTTTTCTCCTTGGGTTTCTGTGTCTGTTCCCGATGACTCATTTCCTGTTCATTCAGGAGCCGTAGCTCATCGTTCTTTTGTCCTATAGTCGTACGAGGCGCCGCGAAATCGACAAAGCGCGGAGAATTTATTTACTGTATGCCCATCTCGGCGGCAACATCGTCGCCGAACCTCTCCTGGATATACTTCTGGGTCTCGGGATCGAAGTCGGTTGCGTCAAACATCCGGCGAACTTCGACCATTTCGTTGTCGTTTCCGGGGATGCGGGAGGCCCATTCGAGAGCCTCTTCGCGCGACTTCACCTCGATGATCCAGTAGCCGCCGACCACTTCCTTCGCTTCGGTAAATGGACCGTCGGTCACTGTCGATTTTCCGCTTTTGAAGGTGACGCGCGCGCTCATCGTCGCGGGCGGGGTCAGGCCGTCGAGCGCGAGCAGCACGCCGGCTTTCCCTAGTTCCTCGTTGTACTTTCCCATTTCCTCCATGGCTTTGAAGTCGGGTGTCCAGCCGGGTTTTGCGTTTTCGTAAATTTTCGGAAACATGATCATCATGAAGCGCATGGTGTTCTCCTTGAGTGTTGAGCGGGCCAGTTGTCCGGCCTTCACCATATAGTCGAACTGTCCCACCGGAATTCGACAAGTGGTCGAAGTTTTATTTCAGGTGGCGAATCCGCTCTCATCAGCAACCTGCCGGTGACAAAAAGGGCGGTTTTCGTGAGTAACCCGTGACTGGGAGGGGTCGGTCCGGTCCCAGATCTCAGAATCGAGACCTGGGGCACCCGGCTGGATAGCGCCAATCGTTCCTACTGAGAGCGTGGGGAAGCGGCTACTTCTTGGGCTCTGGTGAGCCTTCCTCTTGATCCTGCTTCAATAACAATCCGGGTTTGCCGATATGTGGAGTGAGCTTGCTTTTCCAGCCCCTCGGGTGAAAAAGAGTGTTCCCCCCATTGACCAGCACGTCTGTGGCCTTCTCACTCCACAAAATATGTCCCGTTGCGTCAAAGCACTGGAAATAAACCGTAGCAGCTAGGGAGGTCATGCCTGGCTCCACTTTAACGTACAACAGACTGTCGGCACCTGACTTAGGTAACATCTCCACAAGGGTGGATAGAGGCATATAGCCATCTGTTTTTGTGTTTGTAAACCTCGGCGTCCCATTATTGGCAACTTCCACGCCACTGGCGCCAAGAATATCGAGGATTTCTGTATAGACCTCCTCAAACGCAACGGAACCGTGCCCGGCCACCCAAACGCCTCGATGGTTTTCGGCCTGGTCTTGCAGCGGTACGAAGGCTTTTGGGTTCGATAAGGTTAAGGTATCCAACTTTCCGCGCACGTAATTAATAGGGATTGCGAAATTCAGGTTCTCTCCACTCACAACCTTGAAAGACATAACCCCAATTGCTTCCCCGTTTCGATTTAACAGAGGCCCGCCGCTACTTCCGGGGCTTGCTGCCGCTGATGTCTGTAGGACGCGGACGCCTTCGTCTAGGCGAATGCCACTAATCAAGCCATTTGATACCGTCTGCTCAAGGCCCTTTGGAGCGCCAACGAGTAGCACCTCGTCCCCCACTTGCAGGTCGTTAGAATTGCCCAGCGGTATTGTCGGAAGATCAACGGCTTCGATCTTGAGGAATGCAAGATCATCGATGGGGTCCGAACTGAGAAGGTACACGTTCCTATACACCTCCCCCGAGGGGAATTTGACGGTCATTGCTTTAGCATTTGCCACGACATGGTGATTGGTGACTATGATCCCATCGGGCTTGATTATGAACCCGCTGGCCAAACCCTCGTCAGTTTCTATGACCACCACCGCAGGCCGAGCATGAGAAACTATTTCAGCCCACTCAGTCGCCCTATTTTCGGTTGTGGAATGCTGACGCGCAATCGGGCTTTCGGCGGATGGTTTTTGGGGTGACTCCTGAGGGATTATGTTGACGGCAGAGATCGCGGCAAGGAAAGCAACTGCTAGCAAGCGAGGCATTCGTTCCCTCGAGTTCATTTTATTTTCCAAGGTTCAGCCGCCGTCGAATCTCGCGAAATAATCTTATGCCCGCGAAGCCTGCTCAGAGCCTTTTATTTCAACTGGCGAATCCGCTCCTGCAGGAATTGCCGCTCTGGTTCCTGTTGGGTCAGGGCCAGGGCTTTCTCATAAGCGGACCGGGCCTCAGCGGTTCTGCCTAGCCTGCGGTACATATTCGTGCGGGCGGGAATGCGCCAGGTAGTAATTTGCTAATTCGCCATGTTCCAACGCGTCACGAAATTGTGCGTTCTTGACGCGACCCCATGCCCCACCTACTCTACCCCTCAGAGGAGAACGAACCTATGAAAGCGAACTGGAAAGTTCTGGTGGGGGTTCTGGCTGGCGTCTTGATCGGGGTTGCCGGCGCTGAGGCGATTCACGCGCAGCAAGCCAAAACGGCGCCGGGCTATGTGATCGCGGAGGTTGAGGTAAACGACCCCGCCACCATGCAGAAATATGGGGCAAAGGTGCCAGAGACGCTGGCGCCGTTCAATCATCACTATGTCATTCTCGGCGGCAATATCCAGGCTCTCGAGGGGGAGCCGCCCAAGGGCGGGATCGTGATGATCGCTTTCGACAGCGTGGAGAAAGCGCGTGAGTGGTACGACTCGCCGGCCTACGCGGCGATCCGGCCGCTGCGGCAAAGCGCAGCGAAAAGCCGCATATTTATCGTTGAGGGTCTTCCGCCCGAGTAATGGGCTAAGTTTTGCCGACCGCGGAAATTCCACGCTTCGCAAGGTGCGCGAAGCATGGGCCACGTGCAGAGTCTTTTTTATTTCAACTGCCGAATCCGCTCCTGCAGGAATTGCCGTTCCGGTTCCTGTTGGGTCAGCGCCAGAGCTTTCTCATAGGCGGACCGGGCCTCGGCGTTCCTGCCCAGCCTGCGGTACATATCTGCACGGGCTGAATGGGCCAGGTAGTAATTTGCTAATTCGCCATCTTCCAAAACCGCGTCGATATGCGTCAGACCGACCGCTGGACCATCGCACATTGCAATGGCTACGGCACGATTTAGCTCGACCACTGGCGAAGGTTGAATTCGAGCCAGTTGGTTGTAAAGCGCAACAATCTGCCGCCAGTCAGTCGCGGCGAACGATTCCGCCTCCGCATGCACGGCGGCAATCGCTGCCTGCAGTGTGTAGGAGCCGAAGCGGCGGGAGTTCAGGGCCCTCTCCACCAATGCCACTCCTTCGGCGATCTGCTCCCGGCTCCAGAATGAGCGGTCTTGATTCTCCAGCAAAATCAGCTCTCCGGTTGGAGAGGTCCTTGCGGCGCGACGGGAATCCTGGAGCAACATCAGGGCAAGCAGCCCGATTACCTCCGGCTCTGGCTGGAGCTCGGCCAGCAACCGGCCCAGTCGAATCGCCTCGCCGGTCAGCTCGGCCCGCGTTACCTCCGCGCCCGCCGCAGCCGAGTAACCCTCGTTAAAGACGAGGTAGATGACCTGGAGCACCGCTCCCAGCCGCTCCGGCAATTCCTGGGGCGACGGCACCTCGTATGGAATCTTTGTCTCTCGAATTTTTGCCTTTGCTCGCACAATGCGCTGCGCCAGCGTGCGCGGGGTGGTGAGGAAGGCCTTTGCTATCTCCTCGGTTGTCAGCCCGCACACCTCTCGCAAGGTGAGCGCAACGCGCGCTTCCGGCGCGAGAGATGGATGACAGCAGGTAAAAATCAGGCGCAGCCGATCGTCCTCAAGGCTGTCCTCTTCATTGGACTCTTCCGCCGAGCTCCATTGCGCTTCGAGATAGAGCGCGAGCTCGTCTTGAGAGGCGTCAAATCGCGCCCGTCGACGCAGAGTATCAATGGCTTTGAATCGGGCCGTTGAAATCAGCCATGGTCGCGGGTTATCGGGTACTCCACTCTGCGGCCACAAGCTCAGCGCAGCTGCGAAGGCTTCGTGCATCGCTTCCTCGGCGAGATCAAGATCGCCGAGCAGGCGGACCAGGGTTGCCAAGATCCTGCCCGACTCTACGCGATACAGGGAATCGAGTACTTCGCGTATCTGCTCTGTGGGACGCTCAGACATGACGATGACTCCAAGGCTTAGCAAAGCAGGAACATTGATCGTAGCGCACGCCGTGGCGCCTGACGCCATTCGGGCCGGCTTGGCCAGCCCGGTGGTTTTTAGCGACAAATGCACCCTGGATTCGCATGGCCGTTAACTATGCGCTGGCATCTCGCGAGTTAGAGTCCGGCTGCTGGATGTAAGCGTGAAGCAGGCTGAGGATGAGAGGCCAGCCGTCGTTGCGGGCGCGCAGGTTTTCGGTGTTGAGGCCGGAGTGGGTGACGCGAACCGTGGTGGCGCCGTCGCGCTCATCGAGTTCCCAGCGGACGAGGGTCTCGAGTCGATCTTCGTCGCGGACCCAGGTGAAGGAGAGCAGGCGAGGACGGTCGATCTCGCGATACTGACCGGCGACCCGGGCAGATTTGCCGGTCTTGCAGTCGCCCTGGATCACTATTTCCCAGTGGCCGCCGGGCCGCAGTTCACACTCGACGTGAGTGGCCTGGAACTTGCCTTCGGTTCCCCACCACTTCAGCAGTTCAGCGGGGTTGGTGAGAGCTTCGAAGATGCGTTCCGCGGAAGCATTGATTGAGATTTCCTGAACGAGCATGTCGCTGTCTATGGTTGCCGTATTCATTTTGTTTCCTCCACGTATTTCTTGAGACTTTGCAGAGAGGCGTTCCAGAAAGTTTGATAATCCTGGAGCCAATTGTCGACGGCGCGCAGGGGTTTGGCGTTGAGGTCGCAGACCGTGGTGGTGCCTTGCTTGTGAGTTGTGACTAACCCCGCCGAGCGAAGCGAGCGAAGGTGTTTCGAGACGGCCGGCCGGCTCATGCGAAAGTTTGCTGCGATCTCGCCGACGGTTTGGCGGCGGGAGGAGAGGATTCCGAGGATCTCGCGGCGGGTGGGATCGGCGATGGCCCGGAAGACAGCGTCTTGTTGCCTGCGGTTAATGGAAACCATAAGGTTTCCATTAACGTAACCAAAAGGTTTCCATGTGTCAAGGAGTTTTTAGAGCGCCTTTCTGTTTTTTTTCGGCATGGTCGGTGGAGGGCGGGGATTGGCGCAGAGGATCAAGATTTGTGGGCGATGGGTCGCAGCTCATCGTCCGTTTTCGCACAGGATTTCGCGGGAACGAACATCGGTGTTTGCTGCAGGCTCGGCCAGGGCCAATGATTCGAGAGACTTAGCGTGCAGCGTTGATGGCAAGGCACTTGCTCTCTACTCAACGCTAAAGCGTTTGAGACTCAAGCAGGAGTACCAGTTATGGTCGCTTCCCGAGGAAAGTCGCGTCTCGTATCGTTCTTTGCCGATGTATCGCAAGACGTGGTCTTTGGCCTGCGACAGTTGCTCAAGTCGCCGGGATTTGCGGCGGTGGTCATTGGATCGCTGGCGTTGGGCATTGGCGCGAGCGTTGCTGTGTTTAGCGTAGTTCGCGCGGTGCTGCTCGATCCCTATCCTTATAAAGACGCCGACCGCATGATCCATGTGGAGTTGATGCGGAAAAATTCCGACCAGCAATCTCTGCTGAACGTGACTTCCACGGAGTACCAGGATCTGCTGCGGCTGCCTTCGGTCGATGACGTGTTTCTGATGGACAACCGGTCGCAGGCGCTCACCGGCGAGAGCCTGCCGGTCTCAGTGAACGCCGGTTTTTGCTCTGGGAATCTTTTCACTTACATGGGAGTTCCGCCGCTGATGGGGCGGCAGTTCACGCCGGCCGATGTCAGCGGCGGAAATGCCAACCCGGTCGCAGTGCTGAGTTATCTGTTCTGGAAGAAGCAATATGGCGGCCGGCTGGACATACTCGGCAAACAGATACAACTCGACCATCTCACCTACACAGTGATTGGCGTGGCATCGCCGCGCTTTACCTGGGGCGACTCAGATGTTTACATCCCGACGACTTTCAAGGCCGATCCGCACTACTACATGAACGCCTTCATCAAGTTGAAGCCCGGCGTACCGTTCTCGGCGATTGCCGCAGAGCTGCAGCCCATGATCGACACTTTCGCGAAAGAGGACCCCAGGAATTTTCCTCAGGATGCAAAAGTCGCCATCAAGACGCTGAACGAGGAGGTGATGCGTGGCTTCGAGGCGCCACTGCTCATGCTCTTCGCGGCGGTTTTGCTGCTGTTGCTGATCGGCTGCGCCAATGTTTCGATCTTGATGCTCGCCAGGGGGACCTCGCGCCAGCATGAGCTGGCGGTGCGCGCTTCGGTTGGGGCGACTCGCATGCGCATTGTTCGTCAGCTACTTACGGAGTCGGTGCTGCTTTCTTTTCTCGGCGCGGGATGCGGGGTTTTGATGGCTTATAAAGGGGTCGACCTGCTGGCGTCGAGTTTGCCACTCTATTCATTCCCCCACGAAGCCGCCATTCATGTGAACGGCACCGTTCTGCTCTTTGCTGTGGCTATCGCTGTAGTCACTGGGCTGCTTTTTGGCAGCTCGCCGGCGTGGCAGCTTTCGAGGCCGGATGTGAGCGCGATGATGCAGTCTTCCAGCGTCAAGATTGCCGGCAATGCGCGCGGCCAGAATATGCACCGCGCGCTCATCGTCGGCCAGATCGCGTTGACCATGCTGATGCTGGCGGGCGCGGGAGCAGCGGTACGGGCATTCCTCTACCTTTATCAGACGCCGATGGGCTTCGACCCCGACCACCTGTTCTATATCTCGGCTGCCGAGCCGAAAGAAGCTACTCCGAACTGGCAGCACCTTGAGGCAATCCAGGAGTCAATCCGGCAGACGGCCGAGTCGACTCCGGGGGTGATGGAAGCCGGCGTTTCGGATAACTGGGTGCCCCCGTTCCAGGGATATCTGACGAAGATTCTTGTTTCCGGCAATCCCAACCTCACCGATGCCCAGGCGAGCATCGCTTTAGTCAGCTTCAATATGTTTTCGACGTTGCGCGTTCCGCTGCTGTCGGGGCGCTCTTATACTCGCGAAGAGTCGGCCCGCGGCGCCCATGTCGCGATGGTGAACCGGACTTTTGTGAAACAGTTCGCCCCGGGCGGGAGCGTGCTGGGGCAATCGGTGCGGGTTCCGGGCTTGAAGCTCGATATTCCCGATGCCGCATCGGTCGAGGATCCGGATGGATGGCTGCAGATTGTCGGGGTGGTCGACGACACTCGCAACAATGGATTGGACAAGCCGGTGCAAGCCGCCGTCTATGTTCCGGACACGTTCATTCTGGATCCGCACGCATTTCTGGTTATGCGCGCTCAAGGCGATCCTAACGCGGTGATGCGGGCCGTCGACGCAAACCTGCACCGGCTCAATCCGGAGCTTGTGGTCCAGGAGGAACACGAGTTCAGCTGGCTGCTCGAGACCGTGTCCTGGGGCCGCGAACGCTTCCTGGCCTCGCTTTTCGGGCTCTTCGCGGCCCTGGCGCTGGCGCTTTCGGCGGCGGGAATCTACAGCGTCGTTTCCTACACGGTATCGCAGCGGACTCGAGAATTTGGCGTTCGCATGGCGCTGGGCGCGCAACGGCATGGGATCATCGGGCTAGTGTTGCAGTCGTCTCTGCTGACGGTGGGTATCGGCGCGACGGCTGGCGTTGCGTTGAGCCTGGCGCTGAGCCGTCTGCTGGCGACCTCAGAACACGCGACTACCAGGGATCCGGTGATGCTCCTTTCCGCTGCGGGAGTGCTGCTTCTGGTGGCTGCGGTGGCTTGTCTTTTTCCCGCGTGGCGGGCGGCCTCGATCAATCCGATCGAGGCGATTCGTACTGATTAGAAGCTTCCTCGCACGTTTCAGTGCGCGAAAATGCTTCGAGACCGCAATCGGTCTTAGTCACGGAGTTTCGGGCCTTTGGCGGGGTAGTGCATTTTTTTCGAATCCTCCATCTATGATGGCCATCCTGTCACATATATGACGGCCATTCTGGTCGATGGCCGGTCATCGAGGAGGAATCATGAAGCTCGCAGGCAAAAGGGCCCTCATTACCGGAGGCAACAGCGGCATCGGTTTTGCCACTGCTCACCTCTTCGTCGCAGAAGGCGCTGAAGTCGCCATCACCGGCCGTGACCGGAAGACGCTGGATGAAGCGGTCGCCGAGTTGGGATCGAAAGCGCAAGGCTATCGCGCCGACGTTACGGTGGCGGAGGACCGCAAGAAGCTCTTCGCTGAACTCGCCAAAGACTTTGGCAAACTTGACGTCGTCTTCGCCAATGCAGGCATCACTGGCAGGACTCCGACTGGTACGGCCGACGAAGCCATCTTCGAGAGGGTAGTCCACACCAACCTCAACGGTGCTTTCTTTACCGTCAATTCAGCCGCTCCTCTCATGAACGACAACGGCAGCATCATCTTCAACGGATCGGTGCACAATTACCTCGGTCAACCAGGCGTGGCTGCCTACGCTGCCACCAAAGGCGGAATCGTCTCGCTGGCGCGATCCATCGCCGCCGACCTTGCACCGCGCAAGATTCGCGTGAACGTGGTGGCCCCTGGAGCGACTAAGACTCCCATCTGGAAGAAAGGGTCGCGCGCCAATGCCACTCAAGAGGAATCCGCAAAACTTTCCGACTTCTTCTCTTCCACGGTTCCGCTTGGCCGTTGGGGCGAGGCGGAAGATGTGGCCAAGGCTGTGCTCTTTCTTGCCTCCGACGATTCGTCGTATATCAACGCGGTCGAGCTGATGGTGGATGGCGGACTCACGGGTGCTCCCTTCGGAGCCGCCATTCTTCGCGGCTGACTGTAGAGAACAGTTACGAAGGACGAACCGCCGGAGTATTGGGCAACGCGTGGGTATTCACGCTACGACGGAATTTATAGTCCGCCGCCTGAGGGTGCCCATGGGTTCATTTCCAATGAAGGTAAGTTTCGTCTGGCCGTTTCCAATATCCTCAAAAAGAATCACGTCGTGCACATCGTCTATGGCCTCATGTTCTATTCCGTATTGCGCATGCTCAACCCTGTTTCCTCTCGACGGTTCGCGTGTGTAGCCGTATCCCGCGCCAGTCAGGATGCGATGCTGTTTACCGATAACGCGACGCAGCTAGGGCCACAACTCGCCGTCGAAACGTCCAAAACTGCTGTTTTGGACGCCGAACAAGTTACGTCGATTGCCAACGCAGTTGGAATGAGCCGACAAACTAGTGCGCGACGTTGCCCGCGCGCCGAATCGGGCTATTGCCTCATGAACTCACCGATTACGACCGCCAACGACGGGCTAGCAATGATGTTGTAGTGAGTCGTGCCGGGAAGGATGGCCAACTGTGCCATCGACCTCATCGATCCGTCTAGTCCGGCGTCCCGTTGTGCGCCACCGAGAGCCTTGTAGAATTCAACGATATGCTCGGCGCGAACGGCATCTGCATCGGCAAAGACCAAGAGTGTCGGTAACTTGAGAGCCTTGACCTGCGCTGACCAGTCAAATGGCGTGCTGGTCAGTTCGCCCATCTTTTTGAACGACGTTTCCCAGTTCGTCTTCGGGTACATCGTCGCAAGTGGTGACTTTTTGACGCTGTCTGCAAGCATCGGTGCGTTCTTGCTCATCTCTGCGAACAGGGCAAGCCCTTCCGGATAGAATCCGGTTTGGGCCATCACGGAGGAAATCACCACCAGGTGATCGACGATTTCGGGATGTCGTATGGCAGTTTGCAATGCGACACCTCCACCGAATGAATAGCCGACCAAGTCAATTTTCCCCAGCTTCAGGTACGCGACCAGAGCGGCTACATCATCGGCCAGTGCTTCAAAGCGGTAAGGACGATCGATGTCGGCGGTGTTTCCATGTCCTTGCAAATGTACCGCAATCACCTGACGGGAGTTCGCCAGAGCATCGATATTCGTGCCAAAGCCTTCGAAAGCGGTGATTCCGCCGTGGAGCAGAACCATCGGCTTACCTTGGCCATGAATCTCGTAGTAGAGCTGCATGCCATGAATCGGTGCGTATCCAGTTTTACTTTCTGCGTTCATAGGAACTCCTGACGCGCTAACTCCAGTGCCAGCGAGACTCGAGAGCAGCACAGTTATGAGTGTCAGAATGTTTTTTCGCATAGTTTTCTCCAGTAGCCAAGGTCTGCATGTTCAGTTGCGCCTGCCTTTACCTTATGTTCAGTAGCTCGCACATGACGATCATCAAAGCTTCAGCTTCTTATTTCGCATGCGCCAGCTCCGCAACAACTGCAGCAAGCTTATCGAGTGTCTCGATCCAGCCCTCCAATTGACCGCTATTTTTCGCGCTCTGCATGGGTTCAGTTCCAATGTGGGTGAGTTTCGTCTGGCCGTTTCCGAGATCCTCAAAGAGGGTCACGTCGTACGCGCCGTCTATGGCCTCATGTTCTATTCCTAATTGCTCAGGGTCAATCTTGTTTCCCTTCGAGTCCGAAAAGTACATGGAAGAAACGATCTTCTCGTGCAGAACAATTTCGTGATATTCAATCGCATTCCAGCCCTCGTACCCATCCGGCGTCTTCATGCAGAGGAGAGACTTTCCTCCAACGCGAACATCCATTTTGCAAACAGGCGCAGTAAAGCCCTTCGGTCCCCACCACTGCATCACGTACTTGGGGTCTGTCCACGCCTTCCAAACCAACTCGCGTGGGGCATCAAAAACTCTTGTAACGACCATCCGCTCAATTTCGCTAACCGTGTTTTCTGTCATCTCTGACCTCCTCTTTCTTCATTTGATTCACAACCACTTCCAGTTTGTCGAAGCTCTCTTCCCAGAATCGGCGATAGCTAATCGCCCAGTCGCTGACCGTCTTGATCGCCTCTGGCCTAAGCGTGCACACACTCTCTCGGCCACGCTTCGTCTTGAGTACAATCCGCGCCCGCACCAGGTAGGCGATGTGTTTCGAAATCATTTGCTGCGAGAGTGCAAACGGTTCCGTCAATCCATGCACAGAGGCAGGCCCATGGGAGAGACGTTCGATCATCGCTCGCCGGGTTGGATCAGACAAAGCCGCAAATGTTGTACCTAATTTATCCACAACCGTATGGTAGTGGATTTTCGATCGATGTCAAGTGCGAATTTTGCGTAAAACCGTCGTGTAAAATCGTGGCTGCCTAGTTGCAGGTAACCATCTAGTTGCAGGTAACCATGAGGTAGTCCGATCGCGTGCTAGCATTGGAAAAAAGTGAATCAATCGCCAAGAATCAACCTGTCCGGAAGCACTCTCGCGCACTACCGCATTCATAGCCTCCTTGGCGTAGGCGGCATGGGGGAAGTTTACCGCGCAACCGATACCAGGCTGGCCCGCGACATCGCCCTGAAGGTCTTGCCTTCCGATACAATCGCCGATCCTGATCTGCTTGTCCGGTTTCAGCGCGAGGCGCGAGCTGTCGCAGCCTTGAATCATCCCAGCATTGTTACGGTCTACTCCGTCGAGGAAGCCGGGAACGTTCACTTCATCACAATGGAGCTGATCGAAGGACAACCGCTTGATCGTTTGATTCCTTCCGGCGGCATGCCAGCGGATCGAACGATCGAAATTGGCAGTGCGGTTGCGGAAGCACTGACCGCGGCGCATGAGAGGGGCATTGTGCACCGTGATCTGAAACCTGCCAACGTAATGGTGACGAAGGATGGCCGAGTCAAGGTTCTGGATTTTGGGCTAGCTAAGGATGTGAGTGCTGTGGGCTTAGAGGATGCCACGCTGACATCGGCGGGGCTCACCAAGGCAGGCGTAGTGATGGGCACGCCAGCCTACATGTCGCCCGAGCAGCTCTCCGGGCGCCCGCTGGATCACCGGACCGATATCTTCTCAGTTGGAGCGGTCCTGTTCGAGATGGCTACCGGCAGGCGGCCTTTCGCAGCCGAAAGCTCCGCAGAACTGATTTCGTCGATTATGCGCGACGATCCGCTTGCGGCGAGCAATGTGCGACAGGATCTGCCCTCCGAGCTTGCAAGCATCATTCGGCGCTGCCTGGAAAAGGACCCGAGCTCCCGGTTTCAGACGGCGCGCGAGATGAGCATCGAACTCCGAAAAATACGCCAGACACTTGCCAATGCTCTGTCCTTTCCGCCGACTGCTGCTCGACCAACGCCCGCTCCCGACTCCGGCGCAATCCGCGCAGAAGAAGGCTTCTGGGTGGCAGTGCTGCCGTTCCGGGCCACGGGTAGCGATCCCGATCTTAAGGCCCTCGCCGAAGGCTTGTCGGAGGAAGTAATCACGGGATTCTCGCGGTTCTCATACATGCGCGTGATTGGGTCGGCCTCAACGGTGAGATATTCCGGTGCATCCGGGGATGTACGGACCATAGGCCGAGAACTCGGCGCACGTTATCTGATGGAAGGCAGCCTGCGGCAGGCCGGCGGCAAATTGCGGGTCGCGGTGAACCTTGTGGATGTGGTCACCGGAGCATACCTATGGGCAGAAACCTACGAGCGTGCGTACCACGCCGAAGCCATTTTTGAAATCCAGGACGATCTGGTCCCGCGGATCGTCGCGACTGTTGCCGATATCCATGGCGTCCTGCCTCACAGCATGAGCGAGCTGCTTTGGCAGACAGGGCAGACTCATTTCACACCCCTTGAAGCCTTGGTGCGGACCTGGCGGTATGACGAAAAGCAAACAGCGGAGGAACATGCATTTGCGCGGCAGGTACTCGAGAAGGCGGTTGCCGAGGCGCCCGCAAATAGCGACTGCTGGGGGGCGCTGACCATCGTGTACGTGCATGAGTGGGCATTCGACCGCAACCCGCTTCCCGATCCGCTGACACGCGCTCACGCTGCTGCGCGCCACGCTGTGCACGCGGCGCCCTCCAGTGCGCTGGCCCACATGGCTTTGGCCAATGTGCTGTTCTTCCAAAGAGATGCCCTGTCCTTTCTCCCGGAGGCGGAACGCGCCTTAAAACTGAATCCCATGAGCTCCTCCATCGCGGCCGTTATGGGAACGTTGCTCGCTTATTCCGGCGAATGGGAGCGGGGAATCGCGACGATCGAGCGCGCTTGCCAGCTCAATCCACACCATCCCGCCTGGTATTACACGCCCTTGTTTTTAAACGCCTATCGAAAGAAGGATTACCCCGCTGCGCTCACCTTTGCCGCGAAGGTAGACGCGCCCGCGTTCGTCGGCTTTTCCGCGCGTGCCGCTACCTATGGACAACTCGGTGAGTTGGAGCTGGCAAGGCAGGAACTAAATCAGTTATTGGCTCTGGTTCCAAACTACGCGTCAATCGTGCGCCAGCGGTTCAGCAAATGGTATGAGCCAGATGTAGTCGAACACTACATTGATGGGTTGCGCAAAGCGGGACTTGAGCTCCCCGATGAGTGAATGGTAAACGGCTGCCTGAAATGAGCTGTTCTCCTGATCGCCCGCACAGCCTAGCGTTGGGGTGGCGCTTGGACTCGCTTACTGTATCCTCAGCTTCGCCTGTGGCGATGTCCACGATCAGCTTGGCGAGTTGGTTCGGGTCGATCCGAGTTCGTCATCTTAACTCGAGCTGTATAATTCCCAATGCTTGTCAAGGGGACTCTGTATGTCGCATCATTTCGATACCAAACTGGCGAGGGAAGATCCGAGCCTCAACCTGTGCGACTTCTATCTTTTTGACGGGCCACCGGGCAAGACGGTGATGGCGATGACCGTGAATCCGGATGTGGGATTATCGGCTTCGGATACGCTTCATGCCGAAGGGCTCTACGCGTTCCGGTTCGACCTGAACGGAGATGCGAGGGAAGAGGTTACGTTCAAGGTCAGGTTTGGTGAACCACGACACGGAGATGGCGGTGAGCATACTCACATTCAACCGTTTGTGGTGCGGAAGGCGACGGGTGACGATGCTCTTCGTGGTGACGCCGGAGAGCGTCTGGTTGAGGGTGAAACCGGTTCGGTCGCGGCTCATTCGGGTGTTCGTGCGTATGTTGGGATTGCTCCAGATCTATTTGCGGCCAATGCTGGGTTCCGCCCATTTATGGCTGCTTTCTATAAGGACCAGCGTTACGATGGGGACGCTTTTCTGCATCAGCCGAATCCCTTTGCGAGGCGGAACGTTACGGCGCTTGTGCTGGAAGTGCCGAGCGAACTGATTGGGAAGGGAATAGTCAATGCATGGGCGACGATCTCCCTCTTTGGCCATGCGCCGGAGGTGCAGGTTTCGCGTTGGGGCCTGCCTATGGTTACGCATATCTTCCTGAACGATCCGAGCGATCAAGAGGTGAAAGAACAATTTAATGCGTCGGTTCCGTCTGAGGACTTAGAGCGGTTCGCAAAGTCGATCGCGGATGTTGCGGAGAAGATGACCACCTATGCCGGTTCGGCGGCGGACCCGGGTGAATACGGGAAGCGGATCGCTGCACGGCTTTGTCCGGATGTTTTGCCTTATGAGATTGGAACGCCTGCGTCTTTCAGCGTGGCGAAATTTAACGGACGCGCGCTGAGCGATGACGTGATGGATGTGATGTTGACGATAGCGGCGAACAAGCCGTTTTCCGATGGTTTGGCCCCGGACCCGGCACGCATTCGCAAGGATTTCCCGTATTATGGAGCGCCGTATACGGCGGAGGAGCAGGTCGGGGTGACGCCGATACCGCGCCCGACAAAGAAATAGGCGGGAAGCGACGCTTTTCTTTATTCGTGAGAGGCTCGGGTTGGGAGACGCTCGATGAGAGGGTGTAGCTCGTGCGTGGCGTCTGCGCGGTGGAGGCGGAGAAGGAGAGAGAGTGCCGTCCGGCGACCAGAAGGATCAGAACGAGAGGGAGCGAAGCTCAGTCGCACGCGCTCGCCGCCGTCAGCGCCGCTCTTCCATAAAGCGCCCTCCCCGAATCACACGTAGCAGACCATCACCATCCCGAGACGCCTCACAATCTCAGCCGAGAAGCCATCCAGCGCCCGCACCCATCGCCGCGTCCTCTCACCCCGCGCTCCCCCTCCCCGCACCTCCGCTCCCCGCCACGCACACTCTCTTCCCCTCCCACCGCCACTCGCGCGCGCGCGCCGCGCCACCCGCCTCCATCAACCGCTCGCTCCAGAGCCACGCACACACCCGCACCTCCCACGATCACCCGCCGCCTGCCCACGATTCGAAGAGATAGTATTTGCCATCGGGAGTCCAGTTACCGCAACACTCCGCCGACGGAGTATCCCATCCAGGCAACATGGGGTGAAGGTTGGAGCCATCCGCGCCAAGCTCCCAAAGCGACCGAAAGCCGGTCTTCGGATCATAGATGGTCAGCCGGATGAGCCTGCCATCTGGAGACCATCGTGGCCTCCATCCCAGGCCTGGCAAGTGAACGAGCTTTCTTACCTCGGAACCATCGCTGCGTGCACGATAGAGATCCTCGCCGTCGATGTAGGCGACCTCATGGCCGTCCGGAGAAATGGGCATCCCAGGCGCTCAGGTTTGCCAACGGATAGGGTGTACCCGCGGGGACGGGGACGGACCAAAGCGGCGCGGCCCCTACGTGATTGGTAGAGAAGCCTGCCACAAGCAGCGTGGAGCGGTCCGGAGAAATATCCAGTAGCTGCGGCACGCCAATGGAGGTTGGGATGATGGCGGTTTCGCCTCCAGCCGACGATACCTGCGCAAGGTTTGATAAGTTAGCCGTACCCTCGGTGAAATAAACGCGCGCACCATCCGTGACCAGGAGCGCATCAGTTCCCGCCGACGCGACGGTGACGCCGTCTTTCATGAGCCCATCGTGAGTTATCTGAAAGTATCCGGAGACAGTGAGCTGCGCCGTCCCAGGGCGAAATATGCCAGCAGAGACAAAGCGACGACAGCGATGCCCAGCCCGATCGCGAGCGAGCGTGGCCTCTTTGCGGGGACAGCACGCGATATGCAGAACCGGAGGTCACCCTCGGCGTCTCGGTCTGGCCGGAATCGAGATCGCGTTTCAGGCTCTCCAGGTCGCGATGAATTTCTAGGCATGCTGGTAGCGCAGCTCCCTCTTTCTCCAGCGCCTTGGCGATGATTTCATCGAAGCGCGCTCGCAGGTCAGACGCAGGAGCGACGCTTGGGACGGGTCTTTGTTCAAGATAGCGTCAAAGACCCTCGCAGTACTCTGACTTGCGAAGGCCTGCCGTCCCGTGGCCATCTCATAAAGCACCGCGCCAAAGCTGAACAAGTCGGTACGCGAATCAAGTTCCTCGCCTGACGCCTGTTCGGGAGACATGTAGGCCACGTTCCCATCGTCGTGCCGGGGAGCGTTGCGTTGTCCCTGGTATCGTCGCTAACCGCGAAGTGCGGGGACGAGATCTTGGCGAGCCCGAAGTCAAGCACTTTGGCGTGGTTTCGCGGAGTGATGAGAATGTTGGCAGGCTTGATGTCGCGGTGCACGATGCCCTTGGCATGTGCGGTCTCTAGAGCGTCGCTGATCTCGATGCTGAGCGTGAGCAACAGACCGAGCGGCAATGGCCCCTCGGCGAGGCGCTGCTTGAGCGTCGCGCCTTCTACATACTCCATGGCGATGATGCCTGCCCCTGTTCTTCGCCGAGTCGTAAACAGTGCAGATGTTGGGATGATTCAAGGCAGAAGCAGCGCGAGCTTCGCGCTGAAACCTGCCCAGCGCTTGTTTATCATGGGCGACTTCTTCGGGTAGAAATTTGAGCGCGACCGAACGATGCAGGCGAGTGTCTTCGGCCTTGTAGACGACGCCCATGCCGCCCTTCCGATCTTTTCCTCGATGCGGTAATGGGAGATGACTCGTCCCGCTTCGAAGCCTGGGCGAATTGGGCTGGTTGGATCTGAGAAATCGTGAATCGCATTCTCTACGGCGCGAGTCTCAAGGAAGCTTCCCGCACTCTCGCGGGCGGCCATGAGGGACTGTACTTCGCTTTCGAGTTCACGGTCTGCGCCGCAGGCGTGCCGCAGGAATGCGGTGCGTTCCTGTTCCGGCAACCCGATTGTCGCCTGAAGCAGATCATCGATTTTCTTTCCAACGTTCAGGATTCATGGGCAGAGGCCGCAGTCAGCTCACGATAAAGCCATGCTTTAGCCGTATTCCAGTCTCGCATTACGTATTCGCTGAGACTTTCAGGACAGCAGCCGTCTCCTCCACGCTCAATCCACCGAAGAAGCGGAGTTCGACGACCTGAGCTTTTCGCGGATCAAACTTCGCCAGTGTTTTGAGCGCCTCGTCGAGGGCGATGAGGTCAGGATCGCGACCGGGAATGGCAACCTCCGCAGTTCGAAAGGCACCTGCTCAATTCCCCCGCCGCGTTTGAGGTTGTGGCGGCGCGCATTGTCAATCAGGATACGGCGCATGATTTGGGCGGAGACAGCAAAGAAGTGAGCGCGGTCTACCCATCGCATCCGGTTGCAATCGACCAGGCGGAGATATGCTTCGTTGACGAGCGCAGTCGTCTGCAGACTGTGGCCAGCGCGCTCCGGTCCATTTGGCGATGCGCCAGTCGCCTCAATTCCGCATAAACAACGGGAGTGAGTTGATCGAGCGCGCTCTGCTCGCCGTCTTCACTCCAGGCGCGGAGCAGGGTGCTGACTTCGTTCGATGTCGGTGGCTCGGTTTCATCTCCTGGCATGAAGGAGCTGCTCCATGATCTGACTGCAACCTAAGGATATCCTGCGTGATTTCCAGCTCGCGATGATAGTTTTTGCTTCGAGTCTGCGCCTATAGAAATGAGAGTCTCCTTCAGCGCCCGAGGAGCAGATCATGGCCACCATCGTTTCACCACTGGGAGTAAGGCGAAGAGAGCATTCCGACGATTATTTCTTCGCGGAATGTCGCTTCTCATTCTGGGAGCGTGTTCCTGGGTTTTGCCCATAGCTATTATTTCGCTGGAACAATTCATGCGCATTTGCCGAGCGCAATTATCCATATTCATGCTGTGGTCTTTTCGAGCTGGATACTGCTGTTCATCACGCAGACCACCCTGGTTACGATCGGCAAGGTTGCCTGGCACAAGACGCTTGGGACCTTGGGTGCAGTCCTGGCCTGTCTCTTAGTGCTCCTTGGCACGCTGGCAATTGTCGATGCAACACGGAGACACTTTACCCCTCCGGGGCTGACATCGGGTATGTTCCTCGCTGTGGATCTAGGCGAAATGGCGGTGTTTGCGCTTTTAGTCGGATGGGGCATCCGAGCACGGCGCGACGCGGCGGCGCACAAGCGCCTGATCCTGCTGGCGACGATCGTTCTGTTGTTTGCGGCGGTGAACCGCTGGCCCTTTGCCTTCATCCATCAGATTCCGCCATCGACCGGTTCGTGATTGACGCATTTCTGCTTTGCATCATCGCATTTGACCTTCTGACGCGCCGGAGAATCCATCGTGCGACAGCGTGGGGATCACTCATGATCTTTCTTCTGCCGGCGGCAATGTTTACACTGGGCCGCAGCCCTTTCTGGGTGCATTTCACGGAGTGGGTGCAGCGATGATGGTCGCGGACGACTTCACTTCACAGCGTCCGCTTAAACAGCGGAGTCGCAATCGACAGCGTCACAATCCCAAACGCAAACAAAAACAGCAGGTCCATTCGGATCGCCACAAAGCCGCCGTCCTTAAGCAGGATCTCCTTGAAGCCGTGCACCGCATAGGTAAAAGGATCGATGACAGCGATCGCCTTCAGCCACGGTGGAATCCCGTCACCGGCGAAATCGCGCCGCTGGGAAAGAAAAGCAGCGTATTCAACACTCCAAACATAGCCCGCGGAACCAGCGGATCCTCGACCCGCACCATCAGCAGGAACATGAACCCGTTGAAAGCCACCGAGGTGCAAACAATCAGCAGCAGCAGAAGCAAAGCCGACTCCGGGTGAAAGATAACCCCCAACCCGGCCATCAGCGAGCCAATCAAGGTAAGCGAAAGCGACACCGAGCCAGCGAGCAGATACTTCATGTACTCGACATATGGATAGAGCTCGACGGTCTCGAGCGCAATCGTTGGCACTACCTTGAGCTGGACTCCTGGAGCGTTGAGCTCGCCGGAGGTGCAGGTTTCGCGTTGGGGCCTGCCTATGGTCACGCATATCTTCCTGAACGATCCGAGCGATCAAGAGGTGAAAGAACTATTCAATGCGTCAGTTCCGTTTGAGGACTTAGGCGCTTCTTGAAATTCGCTGGATAGCAGCGGATCTCTTTGTGATCTGCGTCTTTGGTCGGTTGAAATCTGTTTGAAATGTGGTTCTGGTCAGTGTTTATAGAGTTTGCGGTCTTGTGAGCCGATATGCAAAGCCCGCGACCGTAGTTCAGGCACACTGCTCCCTGAACCTTCCCAGCGTTGAGCCATCAGTTTTATCAGCCAGATCAGGTTGTGCGCGGCGCAACTGAAGACGAACAGCCTATCGACTTTTTCCAACCCCCGCAGCTTGACTTGGCGCAGCGGACCGGTTTGCTTGAGCCATACGAAGCCTTTTTCAATCAGCCATCGCCGGCTCAGGCTGATGGCATAGCCGGGTGCCGCGTGGTTCTGCGATCGAGATCGCTGCTGCGTCTTTTGTCGTTCTTGATCACGTGAGGAGTCACGTTCAACTCCCGCGCCGTGCGGACGAAATCGTTCGTGTCGTAGGCCTTGTCTGCGCCCACGGTGATGCGGCGCGAGCGGCCGTGTCGCTTCTCGGCAAGCATCAGCAGCGCGGCGTCGCGCTCGGCATACCCATCGGCGCGAGTCACCATCGCGGCGGCGATCAGCCCGTAGCGGTTCTCCACCACCGCATGGCCCAGATAACTCAACTTCGACTCCTTGCCATAACTCTTCTTATAGGCCGCGCATCCGGGTCGGTCGTCTATTCTTGCGTACCGTTCTAACGCTTCTCGCCATGGAAGTTGGTCCCGTCGCCGTCCCCGCCCTTGTAGCGAAAACTCTTCTGCGAGGCCCATGCCTGTATCAGCGTGCCGTCCACCGGAAGTGCTCGTCGGACATGAACCGCTTGTCCTGCCGGTTTACCTCCGCAAAGAACTGTTGCGCCACATCGGAGTCAACAGCCAGTCGCGGTTCTTGGAAAACACGGCATAGTTCCACGCCTCGTCTTCCATGCCTAGACCCACTAACCAGCGTTACAGCAAGTTGTAGTCTATCTGCTCTACCAGAAGCCTCTCCTAGCGCACCTAGTAAAACACCTGCTACAGCAGCGCCCGCAGTATGTACTCCGTCTCTATCTAGGGCCGGCCAGAGTCGGCATACAGCGCGTCAAACTCCTCGCTCTACCTCTGCTACACCTCGTCTGTCAGCTTGCTAACCGCTCGCAGCGGATGGTCCTGAGGCACACGCTGCTCCAATGAAACATAGCTGAACATCCCGTCCTGAACCCGCTCGTCTCCACGCATGCCGATTAGACGTTCAACCTTTTCCCCCTGCTGCCGACAGATACCTTAGAGAATGAAGCTGAGAATCAGGGCGCTTGGGTAGGCAGCTGGTATTCGAGATCGTAGCTGTGCTTACCGTCGGCGATGATGATGGTGAAGGCGCCGGAGATTCCCTTAAGCTCGCCAGTGCCGGAGCCGGGGACAACTTTGACTGTCATTTCGCGCCCGCTTGAATCCATGGTCGCGAAGTGTTGCAGAACGAGGCTTCCTGCCTTGTTGTCGAGCTTGCCGGTCACGGTCTCGATCGCGACGTAGCCGGCTGTTCCGGCCTTGGGGTCGCCGGCGGTGAGCATCTCGCCTTTGGTGGTTGCTTCGAGATCGCCGTGGATGGTTTTGTCTATGGAAAAGCGAGCGACTCCGGGAATGTCGCTTGGAGCGAGCGGCTGGACTTTGACTTCGAAGGTTCCGCGAGCGTGGTGGGACATGGGATTTTCCTTAGGTGCAGCGGGGTTTTGTGCCATTGCAACGGTGTAGCTGGCGAAGATGACGACGAGATTGAGTCTCTTTCGGAGACGCGACATGCGGGCCATTCTAGCAGCCTGGGATCTTGGGCGGGAGCTGCGGCAACGGCCTTGAGGTCGAGATATGATCGAACCTCAAAGCAGGTTACGATATTCGACACAGGCGATCCTGCAAAAAGGAGCTCTTGCAAATCATGCGACCCGATATTGTGCCCGGCGGGATCTTTCCCGACTACGAACTCACCGATCATACTGCGAAGCGCCGCAAGCTCTCGGCGCTGCAGGGTCAGCATCCCCTGGTTCTTGTGCTCAGCCGCGGAGGGTATTGCCCCAAGGACCGGCGGCAGGCTGAGCTGCTCGTTGAGCTGCATCGTGAGCTGGAGGTTGGATATTGCCGCCTGGTGACGATCAGCACCGATAACATCACGCTGACGAACGAGTACCGGACCGGCGTCGGGGCGCACTGGCCGTTTCTCTCGGATGCGGGCCGAATCGTTCAAAAGGACCTGGACATTGCCGAATACACGGATGCGGAACACGATCCGATGATTCCGCACGTGATCGTTCTGGAGCCGGGCCTAATCGTCTACAAGGTCTACAACGGCTATTGGTTCTTTGGCCGCCCAACGATGGAGGAGCTTCGTCAGGACCTGCGCGCCGTCACCCAGAAATGCCGTCCAGATTGGGAAATCACCACGCCGGCGATGAAGGCCGCTTGGAAGGAAGGCCGCAAAGAGCTTTTTTATCCGTATGGCAAGACCTATGCTCAAACGCTGGGCGAGCAGGATTAAGTTAGAAGCCCTAAGTCATGCTCGGCGCGCTCTTAGGTATCGACCTCAAAGGTCACCTCAAGTATGACTGGCACTCCGAGAGGCAGGCCGGCCACTCCGAAGACGGAGCGCACCGACATCTTGTCCTCTCCAAAGACATCGCGGAGAAGCTCTGAGGCGGCGTCGGCGACGATGGGCAGGTTGTAAAAGTCTCCCGAGGTCGCCAGATAGACTCCGACGCGGACGGCTTTCGTGACGCGATCGAGTGAGCCGAGATGCTCCTTGGCGATGGCGAGAGCATTCACGGTTGCGGTTCGCAGTGCGTCGCGACCGGAATCCACATCGAGTTCCTTGCCCAGTCGACCGATGTATTGCGGCTTGCCATCCTTGATCGGCAGGGTTCCACTTAGAAAGAGCAGGTTCCCTGATTGAACCGCCTCAACGTATGCGCCGAGCGGGTGAGGAGGATTGGGGAGCACGAGGCCGAGGTCCAGCAGCCGTTGCTCCGCGCCGGCAGACTGCGGACTGTTTGGGCTTACCATTTGCCGTTGTGCGCACCGCCGTCCACGTGCAGCACCTCCCCTGTGATCTGGCGTGATTCCGTGAGATAAATCACCGCGCTTGCGATCTCTTCTGCGGTGGAGATGGTACCCATTGGAGATAACGTCTTAAGAAACTCCTGCGGATCGTCTTTGTGAAGGGGAGTGGCCACGACTCCGGGAGCGACCGCGTTGAAGCGGATGTGTTCCCTTGCGTATTCCGAGGCCAGGCTCAATGTAATGGCGTTGAGCCCGCCCTTGGTGATCATCGAAAATGAGGCCGGTGAGCCATAGATGGGATTTTGAACCAACGCTGCTGTGATGGCCACGATGCTGCCGCCCGACTTTTGAGCGAGCATCTGTTTCACCGCGAGCTGGGTGACATAGATGTAGCCCTCGAGATTCGTCGATACCAGTGCAAGGAAATCGTCGGCGGTGTATTCGATGAACGGCTTCGCTATGAAGATGCCAGCGTTGTTGACGACGGCATCGACTGATCCAAAGTTCTGAACAGCGGCGTCGATTGCCTTTTGTGCGGTTGCGGCCTGGCCGATGTCTCCGTCCACTAAGATGAGCTTGCCGGAAGCCTTGAGCTCAGTAGACCTAGTCGCGTCGCGAGATGTGCCTACTACGCCATAGTCGCGTTTCAGGAATGCCTTTACTATTGCGGCGCCAATTCCCTGAGAAGCGCCGGTCACGATCACCGTCTTTCTATTGCTTGCCATGTGCTGTCCTCCTGCGGGGCAGTTAGATGTTTCGTGGGCAGGTCACGGAGCCTTAATTGCTGGCCCGGCGGCCTCCAGGTTTCTACTGACCACAATGCCGTGCATTCGCGGCAGAGCCAGATGAGCTTGCGCGGGGCTGTCGCAACGTTGTCTCGAATCGTGTTGTCGAGATTGATGTAGTGCAGACTTCCGCTCCTGAAATATAAAGATTCAAAACCGCAAAGTGGATTGGCACATTTCATTAACAATGTCCCTCTAAAAGGCCCTCGACTGTATCTGCACCCGTGCAGCGGGCTCGCTGTTACTTCTGCGTCTTCATGAATTCGCGGACTAGTGTTGCAATTTCATCTGCCTTGGTATCGAGCGCGAAGTGTCCAGCGTCGAGCACGTGGACGTCTGCGTTTGGCACGTCTTTGCGGTAGCGTTCCGGCTCGCCGAGGTCGAACGAGAGATCGTGTTTGCCCCAGAGGACCAATAGCTTTGGCTGATTCTTTTGCATCCATGCCTGCCATTTTGGATATGCCTCGACGTTGGTGCGGTAGTCGTAGAAGAGGTCGCTTTGGATCTGCGCCTGACCGGGCGAGTTCAAGAACGCGTACTCATCTGTCCAGAGGTCGGGATCGTAGAGCTCAAGGTTTGGGTCGTCGCCGACGTGGCGTGTCTTCGTGGTGGCAAGCGAGAGCAGGTTTTTGCGGAGGGCTTCTTCATAAGCGGGCCGATCTGCCCAGAAAGCTCGCCGCGTGGCCCAGTTGGCCCCGAGGCCTTCGTTGTGAGCGACCGCGTCCTGGACGATAAGAGCCTGCACCCGCTCCGGATGTTCCAAGGCCATGCGGAAACCGACGGGCCCGCCGTAATCCTGCATGTAAAGGGTGTATTTCGACAACCCTAGCGCTTCGGTGAAGTGATTCATGACGTTTGCGATGTTGTCGAAGGTGTAGTCGAACTGTTTGGGTTCGGGCCAGTCGCTGTGACCGAAGCCCGGATAGTCGGGCGCAATCAGATGGTAGTTATCCGCGAGCCTTGTCAGCAGCGGCTGAAACATTCGCGACGACGATGGAAGGCCGTGGAGCAGAAGAATGATAGGAGCGTCTTCGGGCCCCGCTTCTCGATAGAAGATGGAGAGGCCGTCGACTTTTATCGCGTGGTAAGACACCTGAGGATCCATCGCTTTGTCCCTTTTTGGAGCGTTCATACCCAATGTGGCGCCGAGCACGACCGCCAAGACTGAGATGCCCACCAGGCTCGATAGCATCGATTTTGTCGTGTCCATAACGTGTCCCTCCGACCTCGTGCATCAGGCAGAGATGTGTGCCGGTTTAGGCTCAGTAATTATCTACATCGACGATGGCCTCGGCGAAGGCGTGTGGGGCCTCTTGAGGGAGATTGTGGCCGATACCGCCGTCGATGGTCCGGTGCGCATATTTCCCGGAGAATTTGTTGGCATAGGCTGCGGGCGAAGGATGCGGCGCTCCATTGGCGTCGCCTTCAAGGGTGATTGTGGGGACGGTGATGACCGGTGCCTGAGCGAGACGACTTTCGAGAGCATCGTATTTCGATTCGCCTTCAGCGAGGCCAATCCGCCAGCGGTAGTTATGAATCACGATGGCGACGTGGTCGGGGTTGTTGAAGGAGGCTGCAGTTCGGTCGAAGGTAGGATCATCGAAGTTCCACTTTGGAGATGCGAGATGCCAGATGAGCTTGTTAAAAGCGTTTGTATTTTCGGTATAGCCGAGCTTGCCGCGTTCTGTGGCGAAGTAATACTGATACCACCATTCGAATTCGGCCTGCGGAGGCAGAGGCGTCTTGTTGGGGGCGGGACTGCCGATGAGATAGCCGCTGACCGAGATGAGCGCTTTGCAGCGTTCCGGCCAAAGCGCCGCCATGATATCGGCTGTCCGCGCACCCCAATCGAAGCCGGCGATGATGGCCTTCTGGATTTTGAGTGCGTCCATCAGATTGATGATGTCGAGGGCGACTACCGATTGCTGTCCGTTGCGCATGGTATCGCTCGAGAGAAAGCGCGTCGTGCCATAACCGCGAAGATAGGGGACGATTACCCGGTAGCCTGCCGAAGCCAACACAGGGGGAACGTCGACAAAGCTATAGATGTCGTACGGCCAGCCATGAAGAAGAATGACCGCGGTGCCGTTGGCGGGGCCGGCCTCTGCGTATCCAACATTAAGGAGGCCGGCGTCGATCTGCTTCAGTGGAGCGGACGAGGTGTTAGTGCCGGGCTTGATGGCGGGGAGATCGTCTGACGTCGCCGGGTGTGATGGGGACTTGCCTTCCGCGAAGAGTGAGTGCGGCGTTAGTAATGTGGCTCCGGCGGAGATGCCGGCGATCGCGAACTGGCGGCGAGATATTCCAATTGATGCGGTTTGCTGCATTGCTCAACTCATCTAGATGCAGGTGCTCCTCGTTTGCTGAGCGACTGCAATTTAGAGGGACGATAACGATTGCGGCGGGACTCCACAAACCTCCGAGGAGGGTTGGTGTGGCAGTTCTTTAGGGTGGGTCTGGTGGAAGCTTATTGAGGGGCGTTTTGGTTTGGGGGTGCCTTTCTCTGTGCGTTCATTTCTGCACACACTTTTCCGGGAATGAGCATTGGCTTCATATCGCATTGGTGTCGGCTGCGTATGAATCCAGCTACTTAGCAGGTCTGGCGATGGCGTAGCGATTGCACAGTGGTGGAGAGGCAGCTCGGCTTGGTCTTTTTAGGTGCCTGGCAATTGGTCTCCCGTCCTGGTTCCCGATTGCCGAGCTGCCGCACTAGATAATGCCTTCCAACCGGACGTAACTTGCCTCCATGCCTCGCTCCATTCCCGTCTTCAACATTTGTGCGCGCGTTGCGGCGTCGGGGAGGGTCATGCGCATCGTCATGAGCGTGCCGGACCCGTCGGAGTCGAAGCGTGTTTCAACATGGGTGTCGGGAGTCACATCTGGCAGGTGCATGCGCTCGACGTGAACGATTCGGCTGTAGGGCTCGAGTTCGAGCAATTCGCCGGTGATGTAAAAGTCGCCGCCTTTGCCATTGGACCATTCGTAGCGGAACTTTCCACCGGGTCGCGCCTCATTGATGCAGACGGGCATGGTCCAGCCATCGGGGCCGAGAAGCCACCTCTGGATGATGTTTGGTTCAGTGTGAGCGCGGTAGACGGCTTCGGGGCTTGCGGCGAAGTGACGGGTGATGACGACGTGCTTGTCGCCTTCGGTGGTGAGCGTGAGCTTATTCATCGTGTTCATCGCGTTTCTTCTCCATTCGTCAAGTTCATTTCTCGGATTTCATTTCTGCTAAGACCTGGTCGAGCCGGTCGTAGTTCTTTTCGAACGCTTTGCGCATCATCGCGAGCCATTGATCGATGGCTTCGAACCCTGGTTTGGAGAGGCGGCAAGGGCGTCGGCTGCCGTCGACTCGTCGGGTGATCAATCCAGCGCGCTCCAGGACTTTTATGTGCTGCGAGATTGCGGGTTGGGTCATCTTGAATGGCTTGCCTAATTCGAGGACAGTCGCTTCCCCGACCACGAGGCGCGCGAGGATGGCGCGACGGGTGGGATCGGAGAGAGCGGTGAAGGCGGTGTCGAGTTGGCGCGTACTCCTCGGCTGCATAATGTAATACTTATATAAGTCAATACTTATGTCAAGCATAAAATTTCATCCCCGGCCGCTTTTTGGGAGGTTGGAGACCCGTGAGGTCTCCTACTGTGAGGGAGGTTTAAGGACCGCGAGTTGGAAGGTGCGGCGGAGGACGTAGCCTACCTGGCGGTAGACGCGGATGGCTCCGGTGTTGGCCTCAAAGGAGGTTAGGAACGGGATTTGACCTTCGGCGTAGATGTTGCGGGTGACTTGGGCGACGAGGGCCTGGGCGAATCCGCGGCCGCGGAAGTCGGGGTGGGTGCAGACGGCGCTGACCTCGGCGAATCCGGTTGGGGAGAGGCGCTTTCCGGCCATTGCGGCGAGACCTCCGTCGATGCGGATTCCGACGAAGCCTCCGAGGCTGGCTGTCTGGTCGCGGAATGGGCCTGGTTCGGTGAGGGTTGCGAGGGTTGTCATCTCGGGGAAGTCGTGAAGTTCGAGGGGAATGATCGACTCAGCCAGAGTTGGCTGGTCCGGAATCTTGGGGCAGATCATTTGGATGAGTGGGCCGTTGCGGACGAGCTGCCAGCCTTCGGGAGGGTTTGGTTTCTCGTCGAGGAAGAGAGCGGCGACGTCGCTTTCGGGGATGATTGCGGCAAGGTCGGCGTAGGCTTCGGCGGCTGGTTTCTCAAATGCGGAGAGTGGGCCGACGGCAGCGGGGTAGCGGCGGGCGAGACCGTGGCCGGTGTTGGCTCCGATGGCGAGGTGGGCGTGGGTGGTGGTGAGGGAGGTCCAGATAGGATTGTCGAGGAGGTGTTCGTTTTCGAAGCGGGGTGGTAAGTCGGGCATGGGGATTCGGATGTTAGGAGGGTGAGCGGAGATTCACATCCTTTGAGAGTGACGAAGTGCGCACCTACCGTCATTCGCGTACTTCGTTGCGGATGTTCCGGGTAAACTTGCTGCTGACCCTAAGGCCTGGCGCGCCGGCTTTGGGCGAGGTGAAAATGGGTATTGTGACAGATGACTTCGCAGCCAAAGATAGTATGCCGCCTGCGTCGCGCCCTCCGGGGCGGAGGTATAACCGGCGGATTCTGACGATGATCGTCCGTGCGCATATCGAAAATCTCTGGCTATTCCTGAGGTCCGGCGCACCGTTATCAGTATCTGGCGTCTACTGCAGGCGTCTGCTGTTGAAGGGGCTCGCGGCGCTCTCGGGCAAGACTGCGCATTCGTCTTCCGAGCTCATGAACCGCATCGACAGCGAGGGCGCGTTCACGACACGGTGGTTTGACCGCCACGCGAGCGAGTGGATGGGCATCTTTGAATCGGAAGGCCTGATTTATAAGCCTATGACTATCCTGGAAATTGGCTCGTGGGAGGGGCGCTCGACGTGCTTTTTCCTGCAGTATCTTAGATCGGCGCACATCACGGCGGTGGATACCTGGCAAGGCGGGGATGAACACGCCAGCTATACCCAGGTGGGCGAGATCGAAAGGCTCTTCGGCAGAAACGTGGCGCGATTCGGCGATCGGGTGACGAAGGCCAAGTCGACGTCTCTTGAATATTTCTCGAAGCGGGATGCAGGGACGCTATTCGATTTGATCTATGTGGATGGCTCGCATCGTGCCGATGACGTGATGATCGACGCCATTCAAAGCTTTGCCGCCTTGAAACCGGGAGGGATACTCATCTTTGACGACTACACGTTTCTTTTCTACGAGAGGATGAAGGACAATTCGGTCTTCCCGCTCAACTGCTTCCTGAAAATGAAGCAACGCGAATTCACGATACTTAGTGTGACGTCACAACTGTTTCTCAAGAAGCGCGCGACTTCCGACTTAACTCTTAGAGCATGAAGAGCCACCCCCCTCCCCCGAGGATCTCCTTCCTTATTCGCGCCTGAAGCCGCTTTCATCTGCGTGCGGTAATGGCACGGCTGAAGCGTGCCAATTCACCCAGATAGTGTTTTCCAAGCGGACGTAGCTGGCTTCCAGGCCGCGCTCCATTCCGCTCGAGAGCATCTGTGTGCGGGTTGCGCCGTTGGGCAGGGTGATGCGCATTGTCAGCCGTGTGCCGGCGCCGTCGGGCTCGAAACGGGTTTCAACGTGGCTGTCGGGCGTTGGATCTGGTAGGAACATTCGCTCTATGTGGACGATTCTGCTGTAGGGATCGAGTTCAAGTAGCTCGCCGGTGATGTAGAAGCCTCCGCCTTTGCCGTTGGACCATTCGTAGCGGATTTTGCCGCCGGGCCGCGCCTCGTTGATGCAAACGGGCATGGTCCAGCCATCGGGGCCGAGAAGCCATTTCTGGATGATGGCTGGCTCGGTGTGGGCGAATCCGGTTGGGGCGAGGCGTTTTCCGGCCATGGCGAGACGTTCGTCGATGCGGATTCCGACGAAGCCTCCGAGGCTGGCTGGTCGCGGAATGGGCCTGGTTCGGTGAGAGTTGCGAGGGTTGTCATCTCGGGGAAGTCGTGAGGTTCGAGAGGAATAATTGGTTCGGGAGAGGTCAGACTGTTCAATGCGGCCGACTTCGATTCCTCAAGTTGCGGGAGCTTCAGGACATACTTGGGTGTGTTTTTGCGCTTATCCTGCTCTTTGTCATCGATGCGGCCTCCATTCGCCGTGGTAAAAAGCATTCCTGATCGCAAGCCCGGTCTATCCCACCCTAGGCCGTTTATTATGGTGCCGCCGACGATGGAGGGCATCGCCCAGACGAGGCGAGGAACGATGGCCAGACAAGGCGTTTGCGAAGGTGAATCTGGCACTGTCAATGCCGGTCACTGAAAAACGATTTCAAGGCGCCGAGTCAGCGAGTGAGCGGGCGAACAATGGTTCGGCGGCTGGGCAGCATTGCCTCCCACATTAAAGCGCGCCGTATTGGCGACGCGCTTCAGAATGGACACGAGGCTGCTTCCCAACCTCGTCTTGTCCGAAGATAAGACCCCAGAGCCGTGGGACGAAACGCCAATTTCGGGCGGCCCTCACCATCCAGGGATTGGATTGTAGACGATTGATGCAAAGGTACCGGCCAATTCGTTGGCGCCAATCCCCTGACCCACGGTGACGAACAGTTGGTTTGTTGCCCCATTGTTTCCAAACGATCCCACCAAGTTGAAGCTGCCGTCGAACATATCGATTTTATTGTTGTTGTTGTCCGCCGCGTAGAGGAAATTCCCCGAAGCGTTGCTGGTGATGGTCAACCCTGTGTAACTCCCTTGCTGGCTGAGTTGTCCACTACGAGGGTCGCGAGGTTCTTGTTCAGGGCCGGCCAGACGCTGATCGTGCCATCTAGCGTGGCAAAGATGAAAGACGAGGCCACGCCAGAAACCTGGAAATCCGTCTTCGATGCGTTGGCAACGATCCCCGTCGGCGTGCCAGGGCCGTTTGTGCCTGTCGCCTCGACCGGTCCGTCTCCAGCGGTGGGAATCACAACTTTGAGCGCCTCTTGAGTTCCGGCTGCGTTATAGAGGGTCGACCAGCCGGTGTCGTTATCGCTGATCCACCATGGCGAACCGGCGCTTCGGGCTAGTCCCCAGGGATTGGCCAGCAGTGGATCGATGGTTGGGGCATGCGAATCGAGTTGGTTCGAAACTAGTTTGGTAAGCTGATACAGTGCTCGGGACAGGGCCGGAACCATGAGAAGAACGAGGCCGAGACCAGGGGCGACTGCGATCTTACGAACCAGCATATTTCACTCTCCAGGGGAAAATTCAGAAGCAGAGGAAGGTTGAAACCACCGGTCGGAGCGACTGGGCGCGGAAGGAACCTTCTCTGGCCTCTCAGCTCGTGATCGTAGGCCGTTTCGCGACCCCACGTTGTCATCGGTTTGTCACCAGCTTGCTAATTTCTCGTGTTTGGAATAGCTCCGTCGCGCCTTTCGCCTACTACAAAAACAGCAAGTGGCTGGAAAGGATGTCCCTGCCACTTGTGGATTACTTGAGATGCGGAAACGCTGATGCCTCACAATCGGCATTCTGGGATGGAGCGGGCGATCAGCCCGCAGAATCGAACCTTGCGCTCTTGCCGCTAGCATTTCCGAACAGCGGCATCCGCCTCTTCCGCGAGCGTTTGCAGCGTATTGAGAAATTCGTTCGTCTGACCGATGAAAAGACCTTCGTTGGTTAAGAACTTCACGGTCGCTACCGCGCCGGCGAACTCATCAGTCAATGGACGGATCGCTGCACAGTGCGGGAGGTCCTTGCTAATTAACTCCGCGGGAACCGGGAAAATCAGGCTGGGTTGAATCAGCGGATTGAGCGGGTCGAAGAAGTTCGGAAACTTCAGGCCGAGTATTTTGTCGGTAAAGGGTGCGACGCTCGGCTGCACTCCGTTGCCCGCAAAATCAACCCACTCCAGGAAATGAGCTATCTCGTCTCCGCCAATGCCGAGGGTGATTTGAAGAACTTCCGGACTGCTGACTTTTTGGCTCATGGCCGCGTAAAGGCTGGAGCCGCCCTGTTCGATTGAGCCGAAGTGAAAGGCGGAGATGTTCGCGAGCGCCTGCAGGTGGTTGGTATTCCCACTAAACAACTCCGTATCATTCAACGGAATGGCGGGTACGTTGTTGAGCTTGATAGCTTGTGGAAAGGTAGCGCCGAAATCAGGGTTCGTCTTGCTGCGATAGCGAACGAACCAGCTGGTGTCGACGTTGAGCTGGAAGAGGTTGGTGAGCCGCGAGTTGCCCGACGATCCCGTTGCGCTGCTTCCCGGTAAAATGGCGAATTCGCTCAGGTCAACGGGGTCGGCGCCCTTGGACTCCAGATAACCGTTGAGGAAGGCCATATGGCTCATTTCATCCAGGGTGTTGCTGGTTATGTACTGCGGGCCGTCGGGATCGAGGTTGGAGAGTGCGGTCTGATAGGGATTCAAGGTCTGGTTTGGGCTTACTTCGATGGGGAGGTTTGTGCCGATGCCGCCGAGCTCTGCGTACTGGAGCCAGAGATCGGACTCGATGATTTCTGCCGCCGCAAGAAATCGCAAGATTGCAATATCTCCTTTGTTCAGGCCCGTGTCGCCGCTCTGACCGAATGCGGATGTGCCCTTACCTAATAACCCAGCGCCCAATGCCGCGCCACCTGCCAGTAATCCGCCCTTCAACATTGAGCGGCGATTTACTGGACGCTTCACAAACTTCACAGATTCTGCCATGACGTTTCCTCGCATTCGTTTCTAGGAACACGCAAAGTAAGCGGCTCCGAGTTCTGAAGGTAGAGGTGTTGGCGGGCGAGGTTGTCACTCCGATGTCAGCCCATTGTCTTTTCCGATGGGGGGCGGCGGAGCGCGGCAGATGGTCGGGAGATGAAATGCGATGACGAAGCAAAGACCTCGACGTGCCACCACGGCAGAGGTACCTCACTAGGCTAAGCGAAAGACTGACGCAAGGCCACACTCCGTGGTCATTCCAAGCCTCTCGTGGAGCTAACATGATGAGTACAAGACTTCTCTTACCGCCATCCTCGCGGCCCGCCGAATGCGCGGGGCCGTACGTTTACCACGCCCGTTCGCGCGGCAGCGCTTCGTCGAATAAACGAGTGCGAACTCTGACGGCTGCGATTCTGTTGGCGCTGCCTCTTGGTGCGATTGCCCAGACAAGCCCTTATGTGCAGACCAACATCATTTCCGATGGCGCGGTTCCAGCGACGCAGATGGATCCGACGCTGATCAATCCATGGGGCGTTTCGATCGGGACGCAATTCTGGATCGATTCACCAGGGAGTGGGCTTTCACTCGTCAAAGACGGAAACGGCACTAAGGCGTTTGCCGTCGCGGTGCCGCCAGCCGAATCAACCTCCACTCATGGAAGTCCCGCGGGGACGGTTTACAATGCCGATCCAACGCTGTTTCCCATCACCGGCGGCTCTGCGCAATTTCTCTTCGGCACGCTCGACGGAACGATTGCCGCCTGGAACACCTACTCTTCTCAGGCAGTGACCGTGGTTAATAACTCAGCGAAGAGCGCGTCGTATACCGACATTGCCATCGACAAAACCGCCCATGGCTCTTTCGTGCTGGCCGCGAATTTCGCAGGAGGCATCGTGGATGTCTTCAGCAGCAGCTTCGCGCCGGCGCAGTTGACCGGCAGTTTCTCCGATCCAACTATCCCCACTGGTTTCTCACCCTTCGGTATTCATACAATCAGCGGCAAAATCTATGTTACCTACGCGCAGATGAATGCTCAGGGACGGGAAAACGTCGGGGCTGGACTGGGATATGTCGATGCGTTCGACACCGAGGGGAATCTTCTCCAAAGCGCCATAAGTCAGGGCAATCTGAATGCGCCCTGGGGCATGGCGCTGGCTCCGGCAGGCTTCGGCAGTTTCGGGGGCGATTTGCTGGTGGGAAATTTCGGCGACGGCATCATCAACGCTTATGACCCCAATACCTTTGCTTTCATCGGCCGGCTGCAGGATTCCTCGGGCAAGCCGATTGCCAACTCCGGTCTCTGGGAGATTGTATTCGGCGCGAATGGTGTTGGTGACCCGAATACACTGTACTTCGCCGCCGGTATCAACGCGGAGAAGGATGGACTGTTCGGCTCGATTGCAGTCGCTACTCCAGTAGCAGGGACTGCCGATTTCACCATCCAGTCTTCGGTCAGCGCGTTGACCGTAACCGCATCTCAACCAGGGTCCGCTACGCTCTCGCTCGTATCGAAGAACGACTTCAGCGGCGCAGTCACACTCTCTTGCTCAGGTCTTCCAACGGACAGCTCCTGTAGCTTCACCCCGAGTACGGCGAACCTGGCTAACACGGGAACAGAAAGTGTTACAGTGTCCATTGCCGAAGTGACCTCTCCCACCATGCCGAATCCGTACGAGGCGGGCAGTGTATCGCGTGAAGTCGGCGGCGTAACCCTCGCGTTCTCAACCCCACTTGGCATCCTTGCGTTTGCCGGGTTTCGCAGGCGTTCTTTGTTGGTGCGCAGTTCGCTGCTTATGGCAATTGCGGCCAGCCTGACGCTGGCGGTGGGCGGCTGTTCCTCTTCGTACAAATCCCCCACCGCAATGACCGCGACTGGTACTCCCACTACAGTACAAGTAATGGTCAACGCAACGTCGGGCGCAATCACGCATAGCATCCCAATTACCGTCACGCTCCAATAATTCCCGGTGGCGCACGGCTGAAGATCAGCGGTGCGCTACTCTTCCAAAGTCCTAGTAGATGGAGGGCTCCCGCGTTTCGTATTTTTGCCCATAGATATTCTCGTGAGGTGTCGCCGGGCGAGGAGACTGCGGCAGTGTAATCAACCCTAAGTCCGCATGATCTGAGGCTACTCTCACTTTATGCGTCAGGGCATTCAAGGCCGCTTGGTCTTCACCCTCGGCCCAGACATGAAGCAGGTAATCTCCGGCGGGGACGTGCGCAATGCGAACGCTGCCTTGACTTCCCGCCACGCCATAGAAGGGTGTAGCCAGGGCAATCACTACCGCACTCATCTCCGGATGAATGTTGCAGAAAATGTAAGAAATGCCTTGTCGCCCAAATGTAACCTCTCTACTTGAGCCTGCCTCATAAAGGCCAAGATCGAAGCGGCGCCCATCGAAAAGAGAGAAGACATTGTGGAAGAAAGGATCGGCATTGGGGAAGTGCACAATACTGCCGACGGGGACGATCAGCAGATGCGGTGTGAACTGCTTATTTTTTTGCAGAAGCGTGTAGGCGCGGCCCGTATCGAGAGAGAGTGTGCCGCCTGGATTCATCGGAGTGAGCCAGATTGCGGCAGGAGGACGCGTCCGTTGAGGGACTTCATGCGGGCCGCTTTTTGCGACCTCCTGGATACTCGCGGTTATGTCCACCAGCTCTTGAGCACTTAGCGCCAGGGGCGCTCCAAGCAAAGCGCCGACAGCTATGAACGTCACGGCGACGCTGCAAGCCTTCCATCTAGTCTGCATGGCCTAAAACCTATAACCTGCAGCAACGCCGTACACATCTGCGACCGAGTGCTGCCCAACTGCGGGCGAGCTGTCGATCCTTCGGTACTCGAAAGAAAAGAGCGTGTAAGCGGTCGGGCTGTAGATGACGTTTGTAAAGAATGTCGAGTTGCGGGCAAGACTCTGATAGAGGCCTGATGCGCTCGTGACGTAGGGCCGTAGCTCCCCAGCGAACGTATTATCGATTCCGTAGGCGGCGTTGAATTCCAACCGTTCGCTCGCACGGGTTTTTAACTGCGTCCATCCGCCAACGTCGCTGAGCGGACGAAAAGAATCGCCTCCGGCCTGCTCACTGTAGGCATAGTCTTTGAAGTTGCCCCCGCCAAGTCCGCCGAGCCCCAGGCCGCGATAAAAGCTGCCGCTCGCCTCCAACCACGCGAACAGGGGGACGCGATAGTCGATCGTCGCCGCCCATGAGTTAAAGTGAAACTCTCCGCTCTCCGCGTGAGGGCTAAAATAGCCTCCCACGCCGATCTTCAGGCCAGTAAGGTCGTTGCCCCTCAGGTAGCCAATCCGGGCTTCGCTTCCAGGCCAGCCGCTCTGCTCTGATAGGCTGGCAGGCGGAACCGCGGTTGCGCTCCCATAGGGTGCGACGGGGTCAGGTATGTCTGCGAGCGCCGCCCCTAGTTGGATACTTGAAGCATCGCCCAGTCGCAGGCTATGCTCCGCGCCGACTTGCGGCACCCAGTTCCACAGGTTCCCGGACCATGCGAGCGCCGGCTGTGCAATCGCCGTGAGCGAGGTCGGCGCATTGGGGCTTAGGATAGGACGGTCCAGCTCAAGAAAAGCTCGCGTCCCGTCCCAGGCCAACTCGGCGTGGGCAGTGCGCAACCGCGCAATACCGATACTCTCGGTATAACTGCCTTGGCTGATACCTCCCGAGAAGTCCATTCGCACGTCCGCTGCCGATGCGCCTCCAAAAAGATGGGGGCCGTGCGCATCGAGACCCAACACGGTCTGGCTCAACGAGAGTCCGGTCGTTCCCGGCCCCGTCGTTGCGACCGTCGGTGATTGGACGACATTCACGCCGTAGGAGTTCACAAAGCCGTTCATCAGGAGCAGGCCCGTGAGCTTCACCGGAAACTTCGACGCACTCTCGACTTTGGCTTGCTCTTGAGTTGTGATTTCGCCTTGTTGCAAGTCTTGCTGTTCGCGCAATGTCTCCACTTCGGCATTGAGCCGCAGGGCCGCTTCCTCTCCCACTTGCTGCTGCGAAGTCGCATCCGACCCCTTTTCCGTTCCTGCCATTCGTCCTTGCAACTCGGCGACCTGCCCGCGCAGGGTCTGAATCTCCTGCCGCGAGGACTTAAGCTCTAGCTCGTCGTGAGCTACCGCCTCAGCGAGCCGTTCCACCTGCTGCCGCACCGCATCGATTTGGGAGGTCCGGCCCTGCTGGCTTATTTGTGCCACAGCTAAGCCCGCCGTAAGCAATTGCAGAGTGACGAACAAACACAGTATTGGCCGGATCATAGGCGAGCGCCTCCTGTTGATGGGGGCGAGACATTTTGCCGCCCCAAAGTTGCTTTCCCACCAATTCCGGTGGAGTCGGTGAACAGGGAGAGTTGGAAGATCGTCTCGCCGGGCCTTGTGCTCAATAGAGTGACGGCTCCTCCGTGCTCCTTCGCGATGGCGTTGGCGAGTGTGAGACCCAGACCCGTTCCGCTCTGCTTACCGTCACTTACAAAAGGTTCGAAGAGGGAATTGCGAATGTGCTCCGGCACACCTGGGCCAGAGTCAGTGATTTTCAAAGCAATCCTGTCTTGCGAAGTCGCAATCAATACGACCACCTCGCGCGAGCCACGGGTCCGGTGGGCCGACTGGCACGCATTGAGGAGGAGATTATAAATTGCCCGCTGCATCTGCTTTGCATCCACAAGCGCAAATCCCCTGGATGGATCATCGCATTCCAGGCGGATTGCGATGCCATCCGCATCAGGGTGAATCCTGATTAAGGAAATGGCCGCCTCGACGATCTTGACCAACGAATGGCGCTCGCGATGGAACGCGGCGCCGGTCTTACTGAAGATAAGCAGCGACTCGAGGAGGTCGGTTGCGCCGTGCACAGCGACTTGGATGTCCGCCAGGAGATCATTCCGGTCTTCCTGCGAAAGGTGGGATAGGGAAAGAAACTCGGCATTTGCATACACGGCGGCCAGATAGTGTCTCAAATCGTGTGATACCGAACTCGCCATACTGCCAATCGTCGCTAGTCTCTCCGACTCCAAAAGGATGCGGTTTGCTTCAAGAATTTCGCTGCGCATCCGCGCAAAGGCATCGCTTAGTTCGAGGACTTCCTTAGTGGCGCTTTCGGGGAGTCCATGAGAAGGGTCGCCGATGCCAAAGGCGCGCACTCCCTGCGCGAGCATTTCGAGCGGTCCCGTGACGATGCGCGAGAGGGCAATCATGAGCAGCGACCCCAGAAACAGGGCGGCAATGCCAAGCGAAAGGACCAGTCGATTGATCTCGCCGGTCGCTCGATTTGCCTGCTCGAAAGACTTGAGCACCACAAGCCGCAGTTGGCCAGCGGCCTCCTCAGAGAGATCGCCTTCCGTCGCAAGATATTGTTCCCCGCCAAGTGAAATCTCTGTTGTGCCTCCGCTCGCAGTGGAAAGCTGAGTCGGAGATTTCAGTAGCAACTCCTGCTGTCTCTGCGACGACAGAGTGCTCGCCATGATGGCGGAGTCGGCCAGAAATGTGGCGTCAACCCCCGAAGCATGGCCGATCAGGCCTACCACGCTTCGATCGATAAGATAGCCGCTTACCACATAGCCAAGCAGAGTCCCGCGGACTTCATCCCCAAAGTAAAGAGGCCGAACGGAGAAGTCGAACAGTCTGCCGTCGGCCGCCAGATAGTGTTCCTGAGGACGATCGATCGCTTGTTGAAGCGCGACGGTAAGGGCGGCCGACGGCGGTTTCCCCTGGGTATACAGGGTGACGACTCGTCCCCGGCTATCGGCCAACCCAAAGAGGTCGGCTCCACTTACTTTCCACAATGAGACCGCCTCGTCGGCGATAGTTGGTTTGTCGCCGGTGGTCATCAGCGCCTTTAGGCTGGGTAGATCGGCGAGCAGCGCATTCTCATGGATCAAAGCTTCCCTGCGCTGCCGCTGCATATTCTGAAAAGTGGCTAGTGAGTGGGTGAGGTCCGCGGAGAGGTCCTGTTCGACATGAATGCGCACGCGGTCGCGGACGATAAGCAGGCTGCCGCCAGTCACCGTCATGATCACTACGATCACCGCCGCGATCAGCAACACGCGAGTTCGAACACCCCGGAAAAGCGGCATGGAGCGGCTTGTCCCTCAGGGAGTGAACTTGTACCCGGCCCCGTAAATCGTCTGAATGTGCTGCGGATTCGCGGGGTCTGCCTCCAGCTTTTGCCGCAGCTTGAGTATCTGATTGTCCACGGTGCGAGTCGTAGGATAGCAATTGTAGCCCCACACGTGGTTCAGCAGCTCCTCGCGGCTTAGCACCCGTTCGGCGTTTTCCGTGAAAAATCGGAGCAGTTTGAACTCATGGGCGGTGAGCGTTAGGTGCTTTCCGTCTTTCTTTGCGGTCATTTTGAGAAAGTCGATCTCGCAATTGCCGAATTTATAGGTAACCAGAAGCTGCGGCTTGCTGCGGCGGCGGCGAATCGAACCCTGGACCCGCGCCAGCAACTCACGCGGACTGAAGGGTTTGGTTATATAGTCTTCCGCGCCAAGTTCTAACAGCAGCACCTTATCGACTACCTCGCTCACGGCGCTCAGAATCAGGACCGGAGTATCTGGCGAGTCGCTTTTCATGAGCTTGCAGACATCGCGTCCTGACAGCTGCGGCAGAATAAGATCCAGCACGACCGCGAGCGGGGGATTGGAACGAAAAGAATCGACGCCAGATTTACCATCTGATGCGATTTCAATCCGGTATCCCTCGTCGTGGAAGATACGGTGCAGCACCTTCTGCATTCGGGGATCATCCTCGACGATCAGAATCGTACCCTGGTCCTCAGTCATGACAACGCTCCCAACCGGCGCTTTATGCTGCCACTCTTCAATCGTCCTACGAGCCGACGACCGGGTGACCTTTTCTATCGAGAAATGACATTCCAATTACAATTACCGTTTGGTCGCAAAGATTGCCCCGCCTCCTCTTTTTCAAGAGTGTGCGCCCGACCTTCCCTTGGGAACATTGTCACAGATAGTGATACGTATTGAGTGCGACTGTCGGGAGTAGTCGCAATTCATAAATCATATAACGGTAGTCCGCAAGCTCACCGATTCTCATACGAGCATTTTCAACCCACCGAGCGATAACAGGCCAAAATACTCATCGACGTTTCCCTTCGCACCATGCCTCCGGAAGTTGCCAAACAACCGGCTAATGAGATGGTCGTCCGCTTGATTCATCTGCTTGGGCAGCTGGATCGTGGTGGCAGCTTCTAATAAGGAGGATCATCGATATGCAGATGGTTTCGCTTGGCATTGATCTTGGCAAAACGACGTTTCATCTAGTGGCGTTTGGCGTAGCCGGCAAGGTGCTGGTGCGGAAGAAGTTCACGCAACGACAGCTGCTGACGTACACCGCAAACATGCAGACGTCGCTGATCGGCCTATAGGCGTGTTCCGGAGCACATTTTCTCGGACGCGCGTTGCACAAGCAAGGCCATGATGTGCGACTGATTGCAGCCCAGTTTGTGGAGCCGTTCGTTAAGTCCAACAAGAACGACTTCGTGGACGCGGAGGCGATTGCCGAAGCCGTGGAACGCAAGAACATGCGTTTTGTTCCGATCAAGACCGATGAGCAGCTCGATCTGCAGGCCATCCATCGCGTTCGCGATCGTTTGATCTCTCGACGCACTGCGGTAATCAACCATCTGCGTGCATTCCTGCTTGAGCGAGGCCTGGTTTTCGCAAAGACTCCGGCCAAGCTGCGGGCCGCTTTGCCCGAGATTCTGGAGAACGCCGACCTTGATCTGACAACGCAAATGCGGAACCTGATCGATCTTCTATGGAATGAGTGGAAGACAGTCGAAGACCAGATTAAAGGACTCTGCTTTGAGCTGGAACGGATCTCCGCTGCCGACCCGGGGTGTACTCGCATCCGGAAAATTCCTGGGATTGGGCCTATCGTGGCCACGGCCATTGTTGCCGCAATCGGCAACGGGGTAGCCTTTCGAAAAGGGCCCTGACTTTGCCGCTTGGCTCGGTTTCGTGCCACGACAGTATTCGACTGGAGGCAAGGCGAGGTTGTTTCGGCATCAGCAAACGCGACAACGTCTACCTGCGCAAGATCCTCACCCACGGAGTACGGGCTGCGGTGTTGCGGATCAAGCGGGGTCGGGCGCCGATTGGAGCGTGCTGGTTGCGTCAACTTCCTTTGGCCCGAGGTACCTGCGCAAAGATCAGGAACATCATGGGCGTCTTGTTCAATCATGCATGCAGATATGAGCTCTACTCCGAGAATCCGATCCGTCTCGTTCGTCAGAGTTCCAAGCGTCGCAGAATTCCGCACATCCTTCATGCCGATGAAATCAAACGGCTACTTGACGGAGTCGGACCATTGACCCGTCTTCTGATTTTTTCTCGATGTCACCACTGGTCTGCGGCAAAGCGAATTATTCGGGCTGCGATGGAGCGACCTGGATTTCGACAATGGCGAAATCAGCGTCGTACGCTCTGTTGTTCATGGTGTCATTCAGCAGGTGCAAAACTGAATCCTCAGTGAAATCGATTCCAACGGGTCCTCTCCAGGCCGAGTGCTGATGAAGTGGGGGAAAGTGACGCGCTATCGCTCCGCCGATGATTGGGCGTTTGCCAGTCAGAGGTCCCAGGGTAAGCGTCCTACTTGGGGACAGAGCATCATGCAAAAACAAATCCATTCGGCGATGGAGAGATTAGGGCCTAAGAAGCGAATCGGATGGCATACGTTCCGGTATTCCTATTCCACTTTGCTCCGACAGCTAGGCACGGACATTAAGGTGCAGCAGGACCTCTTGCGGTATTCATCTGCACGGCTGACCCTGGATACCTACGCACAAGCCGTAACACCGGCCAAGAGAGAGGCTCAAAACGCTGTCGTGCAACTCCTCTTATCGGTTCAATCGGAAGCCGTCGTGGCACCTACAACAACAACTTGAAATAGAAGTACTTAGGCGCAAATGAACCAAGGTTTCGCGGTAGGGATTGCACCTTTCTGCACCTACGAGGAAATCGTCAATCATTTATTAAAGTCTTTGGAATGTGTGGCGGGGACGACGGGGCTCGAACCCGCGACCTCTGCCGTGACAGGGCAGCGCTCTGACCAACTGAGCTACGTCCCCAGATTGTTTTTCAACAACTTGGTTATATGTCACATAGATTCAAGCGTTTCGCGACTCTCGCTCTTTTCGCTTGTTTCTACCTTTTCGCTGTCGTGGACCCAATTCTTAGTTTTTGCGGACACCTAAACCTGCCACGCCACGACAGGCTTAAGTCTATCAGAAGTATGGGACGTTTTGCTGTCCAGAATCTCTGATTCGTGCAGGTAAGGCTACACAGGTGAGCAACGGCCTCACCGCAAACGTTCCCAAAGAAAGCGCAACCGCCGATGCCAACAACGACGCTGCATCGTCAGCCGGGACGAGGTCAGTGGTCCGATTTGTGATATCCAAGTCTTTGTCAAGTTGGCGGGGATTTCCTATGCGCTCCGGGAGGGCGCCTCGTTCTTCCTTCAGCCTGTTCATCGCCTCGCGGGTTGAGCCACTCGGTGCGGTTCCTAGTATCACGCAGAACCGGACATCCATTCGCCGTATCGAGTTGTTTCCAACCCTCACAGGAGATGGAATGAGTGTTTTCCTGCCAGTCCCGAAACATTTTCCAAGCAAGCCTTGGGAGCATGAGCTTCGTCGCCCAGTCGGCATCTGCGGAGCCTGGCAGGTCGCGTTGGATGAACCTACTTGTTCTTCGTAGCGGCTTTAGGCTACTGCTTTTCGTTCTCTTGCCACTACGAACTCTCGTCCATTGCGGTCAACCGCAAGAAGGTAGGGCACGGCATGACCGCGATACAGTTTTTCGAGGCTGCTGCGATCGAGCAGCTCTCGATCACGATGAAGGGCGACTCCGCCGTCTCGTTCAGCTCATGCTTGAAAGTGGGATGCGACCGGAAGAGGTCTACCGTATAGGACAGGAGAACGTGAACCTTGCTGCCGGATTCCTCGCAAACCCGTACGGCAGACCAAGGCAGCCGGAGGCGGGGGCCACTCACGTCGTCTGCAAAGAGCGTACTCGCTCGGCGGCTGAGCGATCCTGACCGTCCGTTCTCGTTTCCCTGCGAGACGGATTCATCGCGCCCCATCCCACGGGTGAACAACGCACACGACCGGGCTGTGCGAGACAGCAAAGTTGCACCATTTCGGCTCTACGATGTTCGGCACACCGAGGCGACACGGGCGGCGGAATCCGCAATTGACCTGGTAACGGTCGCGGCCCTATTGGGCCATTCCAAAATTCAAATCGTGCTTCGGTATACTCACCCGACGCAAGAGCACCAAACCAGGGCGGTCGAGCGCATGGAGCAGTTTGCGGAGGCGCGTCGGCTAGATTCTGCGCTGGCAGTAGAGGGGCGCGGTGCGGGACTGTTCCAATGAAAAACGACAGGCACCCGCTACAGTTTCCGCTGCATCAGCTTCTCAGGCCGTTCCGGAAAATTTCTGCAAGTTATTGGTGTTATTGGAGGCGCGGGTCGGGATCGAACCGACGCATAAAGGTTTTGCAGACCTCTCCCTTACCACTTGGGTACCGCGCCCCTATTCAAACCAACGACCAAACGAAACGGCCGTGCGCGGCCTGCCGGCACTGCACGGAGTCCAACTCTGCTTTGCCAGGGAAGGGAGCACAGGCTGCGGAGATTGGAGCGGGAGACGGGACTTGAACCCGCGACCCTCGCCTTGGCAAGGCGATGCTCTACCACTGAGCTACTCCCGCGTAAGTACTCTGTGAGTATATCGGGACGGTTTGAGCGCGGTCAACGTCGAGGGTAGCTCGATCAGGCCCGGCTCACCAGCTCCGCCCTAACTCCCACAGATGCCATTTGGCCGTCGCGCATATGGAGAATCCGATCACCGATGGTTGCGGCCTCCTCATTGTGAGTAATCATGAGCACCGTTTGGTTGAATTCTCGATTGGAGAAGCGCAGCATTTCGAGCACCGCTTCGGAGTTTTTACTGTCGAGGTTGCCAGTGGGTTCGTCGGCGAGGACGATCGCGGGGCGAGTAATCAGGGCGCGGGCGATAGCGACGCGTTGTTGTTCGCCACCGGAGAGCTCGGAAGGGCGATGGTCGAGGCGTCGCTGAATGCCGAGCAGGTCGGCTAAATGGTCCAGGTAGGCTGGATCTAGAGGTTCCGGCCGTTCGGCGATGTCGTAACCAATCTGAATGTTTCCGCGAGCGGTGAGCGTTGGCAGCAGATTGAACTTCTGGAAGACAAAGCCTATTCGCGCTTTACGCATCCGGGTGCGCTCCGCGTCATTGAGGGCGACAAAATCGATCCCATCGATGAAGAGGCTTCCGGAACTCGCGCGGGCCAGACCACCAAGAATGTAGAAGAGCGTAGATTTCCCGCTGCCAGAAGGACCGACGACGCTGACGAATTCTCCGGGATCGACTGAGAAGCTGATGTCGCGAAGGGCGGGAACTTCGATTTTTCCTGACTTGTAGGTCTTGCTGAGGTGATCGGCGACAATGATGGGCTGCACTTAACGATTGTAAATGCAGCCCTCGATCACAGCTCGATAAGAATGGGTGAGTTCCATGCGAGGCCTCCGGCTGAAGTGGGCTACGACGCAAACGCCGGCACACCGTGCCCGCTAGATTGGTCGAATTGGCCGGGTTGATTCGCAGTGCGAGCCGCGATGAAGCTGCCTTTCTTGGGGCCGCGCTTGCGCGCCAGCATCATGCGAACGCGATCCAGTACATCCAGTGGCGAGCACGCCCCTTTGGGCAGAAAGCAATCGCCGCAAGTAGCGCGCTCATAAGCTTTCACAGAGCCGCTAATCAGCAGGATCGGGACCTCCGGAGTTATCTCCTTCATGCGGCGAGCGAGTTCGTTGCCGTCCATGCGCGGCATAGTCAAGTCGCTTAGCACGAGGTCGATTCCACCTTGGCGGAAGACTTCGATCGCTTCCTCGGGAACCAGGAACTCGAGTACGCGATAACCGCGGGTCTCAAGCATGAACTTCCTGACGGAGAGTGCCTGCTCGTTATCGTCGACGCAGAGAATTGTCTTTTTGGGACGCATAGTCTTCCTGACTGCTCCGGCGTGGTTGCGGGGAGCTGTGAAGCAGGCACACGTTGAGTGGGCCCGCAAGGTGGCAGGTGACCGCGGCCTGTCTTAGGCAGGCAAGCGCCCAACTGCGCGCAGGACGACTGCCCATCGGGGCAGTACAAAAACGCGCGAGGCTTCGCTTGCCGGTCGATCGATCGGTGGCGGAAAACTAGCTAAGCGCGGCCAACTGTTGGGCGCCGGTACGCACATCAGATCGCATGCCAAGGCACGATGGCCTCTAGCGGCAGAGGAAAGATGAAGCGTTCGGGCCCATGAAGATGCGCCGCACACTTGCTTTTCAGTTGTGGATCACTTGGCGAAAGTGAATGTTCTCTTTCAAGAACGCTTGGCAAGAGTACGAAGAGTTAAGCGCTGCCGCAATGGAGAAGAAAAAGGGAAGACATCACTACTTTTTTGATGGAGATTCACGCAATTTTGTTGTTCGGCAATAAACATTGGCATTTACGTCGATTCTGCCTGTTGAAACTATGTGAATCGCTCAAGGAAAACCAAACCTTTTGCCACGGGAACGGTGCTGCCTCCGACCCTGACCTGATCGATTCCCGATTCGGTCTTTCTCGCGCTTACGTATAGTTCGCTAGCGCGGCCGATTTCGACTCCCTGCCGAATATGAATCTCGCGCTCTGACTCGGCGAGCGCATGTTCGACCAAGTAAGAAATTGCGCAGCCGGCGGCGGAGCCGGTGGCCGGGTCTTCTCCATTGTAGAACTGCATCCGCGCCTGCCAGGTGTTCGGTTCTCCTGGAATGCGCGCGAGGCAATAGAAGAACCTCGTTTCCATTGTTGCCAAGTAGGCCGCCGCCTCGCGTTGAGGGATATGCAAACCACCGAGCACATCGAGCGATCGCAAAGGCACAATGCAATAAGCGAGTCCCGTAGAGGCCGTCTGTGGAATCGCGCCGGGCAGGAGGTCGTCAACGGACAAGCCAAGCGCCACAGCCACCCTGGCGGGCTCGTGGAGGTCGCCGAAGATCGGTTTGGCCTGGGTCATGACTCCGTACGGCACGTTGCCTTGTTGTTTGTCGGCTGAGAATTCGACGGGTATCTTTCCAACATTCAGATCGAGAACGATCTCTTCGGCGCCGGCATACTCGGAAAAGAAGCTGCGAATCGTGCAGGCCGTCCCCAGCGTTGGATGGCCGGCGAACGGGAGCTCCTCCTGGGTCGTGAAAATGCGGACACGAATTCCTTCCCGGCGCTCGATCGCAGGATCGCGACGAAAGATGAAAGTCGTCTCGGAGAGATTTGTCTCGTTCGCCAGCTTTTGCATTTCGGCCGAGGTTAACTCGCCCGCATCTTCGAAGACAGCCAGCTGGTTGCCTTGTAGTGGTGTCGCCGTGAAAACGTCGCACAAGCGATAGGGGAGATCGAGACGTCGGGAGAAATGTGGAGGCCTAGTGGTCTCGCTCAAATTGACACACATCCTATCTGGTTCTATCCTTTGAAAACGAGTCAGCGAGCAAAGAATTGCGGTCCGCTTCTGAACGCTTCGTAACTATCTTCTCTCAGTACGAAACACAATGATTAAAGTTGTCCAAATCCGGTCCTGTAGGTACTGCTGTTGCGGTGCCATGCGGGCTTGTCTCCAGGGCTGATATCTGTTGCCTTAAGACGTTTCATCTCGCCCGCCACGCATCGCTGAGGCGGGTTTTGTATTTCGGGTGAGACTGATGGAGCAATAGCGTTCCTTGAATCAGATTTAGACGAGTGGGCCTGAAGACTAGAGGCGGTTGGGTAATTCTGCATTTCGACCTGGCCCGCGATGAAGCGGGTCAGGAAACGAGCACCGGTGGCGAAGTGGCTAACGCGCTGGTCTGCAAAACCAGTATTCGCGGGTTCAATTCCCGCTCGGTGCTCCACACATTCTAAAGAAGTTAGCAAATACCCCCATCACGGCCCGCTGCGGAGGGTGATGGAAGCCAGCCCGATCTCTGTCCGCTGCGCCGCGGAAACCTCCACGCGCTTTCCTTGTGCCATACACCACCTCCAGTGAGCCCTCTGACTCAGATGGTGTTGCATCGACCTATTGAACTCGCACAGCTTGTCGGCCAAGTGAAAGAAGGGGTTCAACGCCAACTTAGATCTGTCTGCTCTCATTTCTGTGTCAGATTGAGGTATACGCTAATCAGTCGTCCGACTGAGCTCGAGAATGTGTACGACTAGAGTCTGAATCAGTGTTATCGTACATTTAATGGCTAAGGTCTCAAAGTCTAGTCGGACAAAACCTCGTACCGTACGAAAGCAGCCGACATCGACTGGACAGCGCGTGGGATATGTACGCGTCAGTGCCTTGGATCAAAACGAAATTCGGCAGCTTGATGGCAGGGAACTGGACAAGGTGTTCACGGACAGGGCGTCTGGTAAGGACGCGAACCGGCCGCAACTGGAAGCCTTGCTCGGCTTCGTCCGTGAGGGCGACACACTTTACTGCCACTCGATGGATCGCCTGGCCCGGAACCTCGATGATCTACGGAAGCTAGTTCTTGGGTTGACGCAGCGCGGCGTGCAGGTCTGCTTTGTGAAGGAGAGCCTGACGTTCACCGGCGAAGATTCACCGATGTCGAATCTTCTATTGAGTGTCATGGGCGCGTTCGCTCAGTTTGAACGCGAACTGATCCGCGAGCGACAGCGCGAGGGGATCGCCATAGCAAAGCGAGCAGGGAAGTATCGGGGCCGGAAACCAGTGCTGACCGCCGCACGAGGCGCGGAGTTGCGAGAGCGTGCGGCGACCGGTGAATCGAAAGCGGGGCTTGCACGAGAATTTGGAATCAGCCGGGACACGCTGTACCGGTATTTAGCTGTTGCTCACCAAGGGTCAAACGCGAAGTAGCGTTCGACGTGGCGGTAAACCGTTATGAGACGCAACACCCCTGTAAAGCAGCGGGGAATGTTCTGCCCGTGCGGGCGTTCGGAAATTCTTGCCCTCGGATTATGCTCATCGTGTTATTCGATGAAGCGGCAGGACGAAGAGAATTACGGTGGTCTACGTGAAGCGGTCCTGGATCGGGATGGGCGGCGTTGCCGAGCCTGCCCAAATATCGAGAGGCGCAAGTTGTGCGTTCATCATCGCGTGCCAGGCGTTTCCAGACTTGATTTGATGATTACGCTCTGCACTGGCTGTCACGCAATTGTGGAGCGAACGCAGATAGTATTGGGGGAGATGACGCCGCTGCTACTCGTTTTGTGGCGTGAAAAACATCCCGAAGGCAAGGAGCAGCTTTACTTGCCTTTGGATTCGGAATTGCCCGGCGAGACAGAGCAATTTTCAATTCCGGTTTAGATTGAGGACCGAGGTAATTATGCCGAGCGATGTCTGGAACTCCGATGATGTGCGGAAGGTCCTGATCAATCCGATGTATTGCTTGTCGACACCGCCGGTCATCAGCGAAGGGCAGTGGATTGAGGCTAACGCAAAGCTTATCCGCGAGCTCGGGCCGGAGGTATACCTACGGCAGCTTCTCGACACAATGAAGCAACCAGTCTGATGACAAGAACGAGCTACGCAGTCACGTGACTTGAAGCTATATGGTTAACCAGCGTCTCCACGCAGACTGACGATGCCTTGCAAATCAAGACTGACAAGAGAGGGCTGCTCGGTTGCGCGGCGAATCTCAATGCTAGGATTAGGCAGCAAGTTGACGCCCGCAATTCCGCGTCAGTGGAGCCCATCTACCGGCAATGAATTGGCGCGAATATCACGAAGCTACAAAACATAGCATTGAATCGGTGATTCGAGCGCAGCAGGTTCTGGATTGGGCGAACATGCCTGACCCGTTTCGTCATTATGAGGGCGTGCCGGTGCTCGATCTGCCGGCAGATCCGATCCCACCTGCGATACCAGCGCTCGACGTGCTTCATGGCACCTCTGGGACCACGTCAGTGAGTGACGGTCCGGCTTTCCTCTCGCAACTATTCTTCTATTCCGCTGCGATTAGTGCGTCGAAGCTTGCCCCGTCTACTGGAGATAAGTATGCACTAAGGGTGAACCCGTCCTCCGGGAATCTGCACCCGACGGAATTTCACTTCTTCACACGGGGTCTGAAGGGATGGCCGGATGGGTTGTATCACTATGATCCGTCCAGACACATGGCGGAGCAGCGCGGGCGCGGTGAGTTTGAAACAGAGCCGGCCGGCGGCTCGGCGCCAATTGTGTTTGTCTTGACTAGTGTTGTGTGGCGTGAGGCGTGGAAATACGGTGAACGAGCCTATCGGTACTGCTTGCACGATATAGGGCACGCCTGGCAAGCGCTTGCACTCTCCGCGCGGGCTATCGGTTGCGACCACTTCACGCTTGGACACTTCGTGGACGATAACGTGGCACAGATGGTTCACCTTAACGGTGACGAGTGGCCAATGCTGATTGTTAGTCTGCACGGCAAGTGCATCCCAGTGCACGAAGCAGATACGGGAAAGACTGTCTGGTTCGGCGGGCAGGCAAACCAGCTTTCGAAGGAGACGATTGCTCACCCATTGATTGACAGCATTCACCTTGCCACGAAACGAAGCGATGGCGGGAGCAGTGACCCCTCCGCCGTAGAATTCGTCCCGGCTGGCTCAGGCGGGATCAGACTATCTTCTCCAGCGTCATCGACTCGCAGTTTTGGCGAGGTTGCCCGCATGCGACGCTCGGCGTTGGACTTCCTGGGTGGCATGCAATCGATGTCACTGACGCAGCTCTCGGCAATCTTGGCCTCTACCGCTCAGCCATTGTCAGCAGATTTTGCGGGAAGGCGCTTCGTCCAGCTCTATTTGTATGCTCATCGGGTCGATGGGTTACAACCCTGTATCTGCAGATTTTGGCCGGATCGTGGCGAGTTGGAGCATATCAAGAGTGGTGACCAGCGCGTGGTGGCCGCCGGTCTGAGCCTCGGGCAGGACCTGGCCGGTAACTCCTGCGTGACTTTCTCTATGATCGGCGATCTCGATGGTGCCGCTCGCACATACGGTGACCGCGGTTATCGCTATGTGCATTTTGAAGCAGGCGCTATCGGCCACCGCCTGTACCTCGCTGCTGAAGCACTTGGACTGGGTGCGACCGGCATCGGCGCCTTCTATGATGATGAGGTGCACCGACATCTCAACCTGGTCCCGCCGAAAGAACAGGTCGTATACCAATTTGCAATCGGTTATCCGGTCCCCGACCCGCGTGTCTCGGCATCCAATCAAACATCAGATGTATCGACGTAAGCTTGAGCCGGATTCTGGTAACCAACTACGTCTGAGTGACGGTCTGCTCGCAAGCGAGGTCCCGATTCTTGGGTCGGCATCAAGGTTACTTCCGTATCGCAGGCCATCCGGAAGTAATCCTGCTACTTCTGGGTATGGCGCAACAGCGGAAAGATCTCCGGAGACTGGACTCTGGGCAGATTTTCGTCCTTGCGAACCCTTCGACAGTCAAGATCGCAGCGGACCGCCATCACTATCAGCACCTTTTACGTTGACGGTCTGAGATACACCGTCCCAAGTTTCATGCTGTGCCTCCTAGTGATCACAGCGTTCCACTGGACGCCGGAAGCGAAGTGAGTTCATAAACAAACTGAAATATACCCAAAGACACGAAATCCCGCCACGGAGAGATGTGACGAGGGGATCCGGACTTAAGTGTCCAAGGATGGAGGTTCTGGTCTAGACTAAGCAAATCGTATGCGGGACCTTTAAAATGTTACTCAAGAGTGTCTGACCACAGGAAAATCCGGCGCTTGTTACTCCCGATAGCGCTCCTCGCGGTAGTGATAGGGATGACGCTCGGAGAGGTCTGGCATCATCACGCCAACTCTCCCGCCGATACTTGCCCGATCTGCCACTTGAGCCATCAGGCGATCGAACTGCCGCCGGTAAGCGCCAGGGTATGCGTTCCGGTTCCCGCCGGGTCTGGGCCGGAACCTGAGCACTATAGCTTCACCTCGACTCCTGCGGGACGGCACATTCCAGCGCGAGCTCCCCCGGCATAGCGCCACCGTCGTCCATGTGCCGCTCCCGGTACGCCAATTCCTTGATCGCCCTCCTTTAAGAAGGCTGACCGCCTATGCGTTTACGAAGTTTGTGTTCCCCCGTTCTTCTCGTCGCACTGGTTTCGTGTGGGTTCGTTGCCGCACAATCCTCGCCTGCCCAAAGTTCAACTCCGCCTCAAGCACAGGCGCTTGCGCAAACACCCGGAGCAGTGACGATTTCGCTCGACGCCGCTATTCAGATGGCGCTTCGACACAACCATAGCTTGCTGGCCGCGCGCACCACGATACAGCAGAGTGAGGCCGAAGAGACTACGGCAAATCTGCGTCCGAACCCGGTATTGCTAGGCGATGCTCAATTCTTGCCGATCTTTGAGCCGAGTCAATTCACTGCCGATTACATCGACAACGCGGCACAGTTTGACCTGGGCGTCAGCTATCTGTTTGAGCGGGGCAAGAAACGCCAGCACCGCCTACAAGCGGCTAAAGACCAGACGGCAGTAACCCGGTTGCAAGTCGCCGACACCGAACGAAGTCTTTCGTTTAGTGTTGCCTCTCAATTCATCAACGTGGAGCTTGCCGAATCGACACTTGAGCTTGCCACACAGGATCTGAGGAGCTTTCAAAACACAGTTGACATCGGCGAGGCCCGGTACAAAGCCGGTGACATAGGCGAGGGCGATCTGCTGAAGATCAAGCTGCAGTTGCTTCAGTTTCAGACCGACGTCTCCGCGGCGCAACTCGCCAGGATTCAAGGCCTTTCCGATCTGCGGCAATTGCTGGGCTATGAATCGATAGCAGCGAATTACGACGTAGCGGGGACATTCGACTATTTGCCCGTCAAAGGGAACCTGGAAGACCTTCAGGCCCGAGCGCTGCAGAGCAGGCCGGACTTACAAGCGGCGCAACAGGGAGTCGTGGCGGCGAACAGCCAACACGAACTCCAGAAGGCAATCGGCAGACGAGATGTTACGGCTCAAGCCAGCTATACGCACATCACCTCCATGAACGACGTTTCGCTGTTTGGGCAGATCCAGTTGCCGATCTTCGATCGCAACCAGGGAGAGATTGCGCGTACCGGCTACGCCACGACTCAGGCCCAGGAGCAGGTGAGCTTTGCAAGCGGACAGGTGCTCACAGACGTAAGGGACGCATATGAAAATCTGCGCACGAACGATCAAATTGTCGGACTCTACCGGTCGGGCTACCTCGACGAGGCGCAGCAGTCCCGCGACATCAGCGAATACGCCTACAGGCACGGCGCAGCAAGCCTGCTTGATTTTCTTGATGCCGAGCGCAGTTATCGAAGCACCCAACTCGCCTACCGCCAAGGTCTCGCATCGTACTTGCTCGCGCTCGAACAACTTCGCCAGGCGGTGGGGACCAGGAGTTTGCCATGACGATCAGATCGACCATCCGCCGCCAACATGGACTTCAAAACACCATAGCAGTCTCTCTTGTGCTGTTGTTCACCGGCTGTAATTCCAACGAGCGTGACCGGGCGAACGGCATGACCTCGTTTTCCGCGAAGGCCTCGGCATCGGCTACGCCGCAACTATTTACTATTCCACAAGACCAGATGTCGCATGTGCAAGTGGTCACCGTCGGGCCAACGACCCTAACCCGCACGCTCAGGCTCACAGGTGCCGTGGCTTACAACGCTTTCGCGACGACGCCGGTGATCACTCAGGTTGGTGGGCCCGTGAGCCGCATTCTCGCCATACCCGGACAGCGGGTCAAAGCGGGCCAGCCAATGCTGGAAGTAAGCAGTCCGGACTATTCGCAGTTGTTGGACGCCTATTTGAAGGCGGCCGATTCCTCGCGTCTCGCGGACAGGAACTATGCGCGCGCGCAAGACCTCTATCAACACCACGCCATCGCCGAGCGTGACCTTGAGCAAGCCGAGTCGGACCGCAACCAAGCTCAGGCAGACCTGAATGCGGCCGACCAGGGAATGAAAATTCTCGGGATCAGGAATCCCGCCGATCTGGCGAAGGCCCCTTCTTCAGCACAAATCCCGGTGCTAGCTCCAATTAGCGGCGAAGTTGTCGAGCGACTGGTCTCGCCCGGCCAGGTAGTGCAGGCGGGTCAGACGCAGGCCTTCACAATTTCAGACCTGAGCAGTGTCTGGGTCCTAGCGAACGTGTATCAAGCAGATCTCGCCTTCGTCCGCAGTGGGGACGATGTTGTGGTGAACACGGATGCGTATCCGGATGCTTTTCACGGCAGAATCTCGTATGTCTCGCCGGCGCTCGATCCGAACACCAGAACTCTGCAAGCACGCATCGTCGTCGACAACCCCGGCGGCAGGCTCAAAAGGGACATGTATTGCACTGTGACCGTGACGGCGGGGTCGATCTCGAACGCTGTGGCAGTGCCCGACTCCTCGGTTTTGCGCGATGACAACAATCAGCCATTTGTTTATGTTGCAGTCGGTACGAACCAATTTGGCAGGCGCGACGTCGAGATCGGACAAAGCCAGAACTCGCAGACGCAAATTCTAAAGGGAATTTCCGTTGGGGAAAGGGTTGTGGGTGACGGCAGCTTGTTTCTTCAATTTGCCAATTCGCTGCAACACTAAGGAGCCGGCTTCCGAATGATTCATCACGTCATCCGTTTCGCGCTGCGGCAGCGAGCACTCATTCTGCTGATGGTGATGTTCATAGCTGCCGGGGGGGCGGTTTCGTTCCGCCATATGCCGGTGGACGCTTACCCCGATCTGTCTCCGCCAATGGTGGAGGTCATTACCCAGTGGCCCGGCCACGCAGCCGAAGAGATCGAGCGTCTGGTTACAATCCCGACGGAAGTGGAGATGAACGGCGTCCCAAAGATGGCCGTCATGCGTTCGATTTCGCTATACGGACTTTCCGACGTCATCATGACCTTCGACGAAGGCACCGACGACTACTTCGCGCGCCAAGTGGTTTTCCAGCGCTTGAGCGAGGTGACTTACCCATCCGGAGTCACTCCCTCGCTTGCACCACTCGCCAGTCCGTCGGGGCTTGTCTATAGATATGTGATCCAAAGTCCAGATCGCACCGCCCAGGAACTGAAGGTCTATGAAGATTGGGTGATCGAGCGCGAATACAAACAAGTACCAGGAGTCGCGGACGACTCCGGCTTCGGTGGCACTGTGATGCAGTACCAGGTGCTTCTGGACCCGGCGAGGCTTTATGCCTACCACGTCACCGTACCGACCGTGTTGCAGCAACTCTCGGTCAACAACTCCAATGCCGGAGGAGGATTCTATTCACAAGGCGGCCAGTTCTATTACGTTCGCGGCCTTGGACTAGTCCGCGACACTTCCGATATCGGCGAAATCGTGGTTGGCACGCAGAATGGAACACCGGTGCGCATTCACGACATTGGCGACGTGACGATCGGGAACGCTCCCCGCCTGGGGGAATTCGGCTTCAACAAGACGGATGACGCGGTTGAGGGCGTCATCATGATGCGCCGCGGCGAGCAAACACAGAACGTGCTGAAGGGCGTGGAGGAGAAAACCCGCCAGCTCAACGAACATATCCTGCCAGCCGACATCAAGGTGCTTCCGTATTACGATCGTAGCGACCTTGTTCAACTCACCATCGACACGGTCACACACAACATGCTGCTGGGGATGGCGCTCGTCCTCATCGTGCTGATGTGTTTCCTGGTTAGCGTTCGCGCCGCGGTGATCGTCGCTCTCACAATTCCATTGGCGTTGCTCTTTTCTTTTATTTTCCTGCATGCGAGGGGCGTGGCCGCCAATCTGCTTTCGATTGGAGCGATCGACTTTGGGATTCTGATTGACGGCACTCTCGTGATGGTGGAAAACATTTTTCGCGAGCTGGGTGAGCGCGAAGGCCAGAGTTACGACCTTGAAAAAGTCATCCTCGCGGCGGCGAAGGATGTCGACCGCCCCATCTTCTACTCCGTCGCAGTCATTATTGCCGGCTACCTGCCGATCTACGCCCTCACCGGCCCCTCGGCAAAACTCTTCAAGCCCATGGCGGACACAGTGTCGATCGCGCTGGTTGGCGCTTTGATCCTGACCCTTACATTCGTTCCCGTCTTGTGCGCCCTTTGGTTCAAAGGCGGCGTGCGCGAGCGGGTGAACAAGCCATTCGAGTGGGTGCGTGATAAATACGCGGGAGAGCTCGAATGGTGCCTCAATCACCCAAAGATCACTCTCTCAGTCGCCACGTTGATCTTCGGTGCAACGTTGCTGCTCATCCCTTTCATCGGAGGCGAGTTCATGCCCCATCTCGACGAAGGCGCGCTATGGGTGCGCGCAACTATGCCTTACACGGTTTCGTTCGAGGAAGCAGGCAAGCTCTCACCCCAGATTCGCAATATCCTGATGAAGTATCCGATGGTCACCGACGTTGGTTCTGAACTCGGCCGCCCCGACGATGGTACCGACCCCACTGGATTCTTCAACGATGAGTTTTACGTGGGCCTGAAGCCTTACGATGACGCATCGTGGAAGAGCACAGCGATCCATAACAAACCGGCCCTTACGGAGGACATTCAGAAACAGCTGAACGCCTTCCCCGGCGTCATCTTCAACTATACCCAGCCCGCCGAAGACGCGGTCGACGAGGCCCTGACAGGACTGAAGAGCGCGCTCGCCGTAAAGATCTATGGCCCCGACCTTGACGTTCTCCAGAGCAAGGCTCTCGAGATCAAGCGCCGTCTGTCGCAGGTGCCGGGATTCACGGAGTTGACCGTCGTGCGCGAGCTCGGCCAGCCCAGCCTGTTGATCGACGTAGATCGCGACAAGATTGCTCGCTACGGCATCAATGTAGCGGACGTTGAGGCGGTCGTGCAGGCGGCTGTCGGCGGCCAAGCCGCTACCCAGGTAATCCAGGGTGAAAAATTGTTTGACCTTGTAGTGCGTATGAAGCCTGAGTTCCGGGAAAACGCAACGCAGATTGGCAATCTGCTGGTCGGGACACCCTCTGGCCAGCAGATCCCTTTAAGCAATCTCTCGTACATTCACGAGGCCGGCGGCGCATCATTCATCTATCGCGAGAACAACTCGCGTTATATCGGCGTGCAATACAGCGTTGAGGGACGTGACCTTCAGAGCGCGGTCCTCGATGGACAACGCGCCGTCGCCGATATTGAGAAGTCGTTGCCAGTCGGCTACCGGGTCACATGGGGCGGCGAGTACGGCGAACTCCTTGAGGCGAAGCATCAGATGGAATTCATCGGACCGCTTGCCTTGCTGATCATCTTCATGATCCTGTTCGCGCTCTACGGCAATTTCAAATTTCCTATAACCATCGCTCTCGGCGTCGTCCTGACCGAGCCGGTAGGCGCTCTCATCGCGCTCAAGCTGACACACACGCCCTTCAGCGTCTCCTCGGCCCTCGGTCTACTTGCGCTCATGGGTGTTTCGGTTGAAACGGCAGTTATTCTCGTCTCCTACATCAACAAGCTTCGTTTAGAAAGCAAGGACATACGCACCGCGACCCGCGAAGCTTCCCTTCTGCGGCTGCGGCCCATCATGATGACCGCGCTTGTCGCTTGTCTTGGACTTCTTCCAGCAGCGCTTTCTACCGGCATCGGCTCCGACACACAAAAGCCTTTCGCGATCGTAATCGTCGCGGGCCTGATCTCGAGACTCCTCCTCGGCTTCTTCGTCAATCCTGTTCTATACGAATTGGTCGCCCGCGATGGCGACGTCTTACAAGTCTGATGGGGATTCCACGGTCGCGGCGAGAGAGCATCCACCACATCTTCAAGTGGCGGTCCGACCCGACGGGGAACCACGGAGGATCGCGCTTGCGACCGTAGCTGCCTCGGACGGGGAGAGACTTGCCGAGACAAGTTCACTCCGAGCGGCACAGGTGTGGCACACGCGGCCGCTGTTAGTGGTTGGTTTTCTTGACGGGTATAAGAGGGGAGGCTGACCGGGGTTCAGCACCTGCTGCTCCGGCTTTGGCGTGTCCAAATATGCCGTTCGGGAAATCAGCCTATGCTGAAGCAGGGGTAAGACATGCTCATTGACCGTTCGGTTTGTCCGGTCGGCACTGAT
>CAWGZE010000041.1:0-86061 GCA_963826855.1 uncultured Acidobacteriaceae bacterium | reverse complement strand
CGGGATGAGCTTCTTGATCAGGTGCTTGTTGAGCTTCGCGCCGATAACTTCCACGGTCACGATCGGTCCTGGATTGACGCCGAAAGCATAGTTCACGTGATTGGTAGGCGGCTGATATTCCTCCGACTTCAGATTGACATCGGACTCCAGCCTCTGCTGTTTCTGATATACCTTCCGCAATCCCTCTAACGCGCGATTGGTGGTGTCACGCGTTACCTTGCTCTCTGCCTTGAGCTTGGCCTTCTTGCGAAATTGCTCCGGCGTCATGTCGCTCTCGCCATCGACCTCGACCTGGCCGACGCGCGCACCGAGCCCGATATTGACGTGATAGGTGATGTCGATCTGGGCGTTGGCGTCGTCCATCTTCGTCGAAGCAGAGACCGACGGCTGGTAATAGCCGTTCTCCTTGAGAAAGCCTCGAATCAGCTGCACCCCATGGTCCAGGCGCTCCTGGGAAAACGCTGTACCCGCCTCCAGTTTTGCCGCCCGTCCCACCTGCGAGGCCAGCCGGTCGCTCTTCACCCCATCGACATACACTCGCCCAATAAAGATTCTCGGCGTGCCGGAGAAGATGATCGTGACCTGATCGCCGTTCCGGATTCCTTCAACTTCAATGGTCCGGTAGAGTCCCGTCGCGTAAAGCCGGCGCAGACTCACGCGCAGCTTTCCGCCATCCAGAGGCTGCCCCGCTTGCAGGTCCAGCCGCGCAGGCAGGGGATCCAGAATCTCTTCGCGGACGCCCCGAAACTGCACTGCGGCGATTCGAAGTCCCTCCCATGCCGTCAACCCCGGAACCTGGCTTCGCGAAATGATTTGCGGAGCGCCAACGACGCTGCGAGACCGTACCGCTTGGGGATTTTGCGCGAGAATAGTGGTAAAGGGGCCGAGCAGCAGAAATAGCAGCAACACGGCCGGATAACTCCGGTCGCGGTGGGCGGCTATTCCGGGCTGGTGGCCCGATTTTTCCACAAATACCAATCCATCCCTCATGCCTGTGATTCCGGCGCCCGCCCGACCGCAATACGGCCCGGTCATCCTTCAGATGCGGCTAGCTGGGTTTCCTGCAGCTAGACGGCTGCAACCTTCCAGCCGCGCAGCATTCCAGTCGAGGCGGCTTTGCTGGAGGAGCACTCTTATACTAATTAGACACGCTGATGCCGTCACCGATGACGCACGAGACCATAGAGACTCCTCGAAGTCAGGAGCCGTCAACCGTTGACCCGGTTGTCCCCACAGCGACGCATATAGACCCAGCGCTCGCGGAACGCTACTCCCGCCAGGTGCTCTTTGCCGGGATCGGCCCTGAAGGCCAGAAGAAGCTCGCTGCCTCGCATGTAGTCATTGTCGGCTGTGGCGCCACCGGAACCGCAGCCGCCAGCCTGCTCGCTCGCGCCGGAGTGGGTGCCCTGACCCTCATTGATCGCGATTACGTCGAAGAAAGCAATCTTCAACGCCAGGTGCTCTTCGATGAAGCCGACGCGCTCGCGGCATTGCCGAAAGCCGAAGCCGCCCGGCGCAAGATTTCTCTCTTCAACGGCTCGGTCCGGGTCCACGCCGAGGTCGCCGATCTAGTTCCTGGCAATATCCACAAGTTGCTCCGGGACGCGGACCTGATTCTCGACGGCACTGACAACTTCGAAACCCGATATCTGATTAATGACTACGCTATTGAGCAAGGCCGGCCCTGGATCTACGCCGCAGCGCTCGGCGCCTATGCCGCGACCATGAACATCCTGCCCGGCCCTTCGCCGTTTCAGACCGCCTGCCTCGCCTGCATCTTTCCCAAATCCCCGGCCGGCACGGTCGAGACCTGCGACACCGCCGGCATCCTCAACACCGCCGTCAACCTGACCGCGTCGATCCAGGTGACTGAGGCGCTCAAGTTCCTCGTCGGCGCTTCCAGCCAAATGCGGCGCTCCCTTCTGGCAATGGATCTTTGGAGCAATCAGCGGTCAGAGGTCTCGACCGCCGTCCGGCGGCCTGACTGCGCTGTCTGCGGGCAACGGGACTTCACCCAACTCCGCGGCGAGGATCGGCCACATATTACCTTCTGCGGGCGAAACTCCGTCCAAATCCATGAGCATAGCCGCCCCGTCGATTTCGCTGTCATGCAACGCCGCCTCGAGCCTCACGGTAGCGTGCGGCACAACTCCATGCTGCTCCGCTTTGAGCGGGGGGAGCATACAATTACCCTGTTTGCCGACGGCAGGGCTCTAATCCAGGGAACGACTGACGTTACCCTTGCGAGGTCTCTCTACGCGAGGTTTATCGGCTCCTGACCGCCGAAATTTGGGAAACGAAACCTCGATGTGGCGCCCTCGTGTGTCACAAGTCGGCTCGCCGGCAATGGGGGCCGAGCGGCGCAGTCCGAGGCAACCTTTGAACCGCACATTGCTTCTCAACGACCATTACAGCGGTTCATGAGCGTCACCAGGGATTGCCGATTTTATGCCTGTTGTCCTTTGCCTTAATTTTCGAAACACTTGGAGCAGGAAACCATGAACGTTTTATTTTCGCGAAGGGAGTGCGCATGAGTGTGGTCCAGGCTCAAACGAAAATAACGAACCAGCACATGCGGCGCAACCCCCCAATTCCGGGCGAAGCGGCGGCAATCGAAGCCGCTCAGTCCGGAGATACAACATCTTTCGAAATCCTCTACGCGATGCATAAGCGCCGGGTATATTCGCTGTGTCTGCGCATGTTGAGCAACGTTGCTGAAGCCGAAGACCTCACCCAGGAGGCTTTCCTGCAGCTCTACCGCAAAATCGGGACCTTCCGCGGCGACTCGGCGTTCTCCACCTGGCTGCACAGGCTCGCCGTGAACGTCGTGCTGATGCACCTGCGCAAAAAGGGACTTCCCCAGGTTTCCCTGGAAGAGACCCTCGAGCCTACCCAGGAAGATGGACCGAGACGAGACATTGGAGCTCGCGACCTCATTCTTGCCGGCTCGATCGACCGCATCACCCTGGAGCGGGCCGTCGAGAGCCTGCCGCCCGGCTATCGGCTCGTTTTTGTGCTGCACGATGTCGAAGGCTACGAGCATAATGAAATCGCAGGAATGCTCGACTGTTCGATCGGAAACAGTAAATCTCAACTCCACAAGGCCCGGATGAAGCTGCGTGACCTGCTCCACTCGGGCCAGCGTAAGGAAGTAGCATGATGGTTCAAATGCGCGACCACGCCAAGCACCTCGACGGTGCTCCCGCCGAGCGGCCCGTGACCTGCGAAGAATTTCAGGCCCAAATGCCCGATCTCATCGGAAGTGACATCCGGGATCAGGAGCATCTGAAAAGTTGTGTCCGCTGCGCGGCGCTCCTTGAGGAACTGGAATATATAGCGCAAATCGCCAGTGACCTGTTGCTCCCCGTCTATGAACCAGGAGAGTCGGTGTGGAAAAACATCAGCGCCTCCCTGCCCAAATCGACTGACGAGGTCATCAAGCTTAACGGGCACCTCGCGGGGTCATCGGTCAAAGGCTGACTCCGCGCCAACTCAATCGACACTCGCGCCCTCTCGCAGCGTGGCGTTCTTTATAATTCAAGCCACGATCATGCAACCGGAACATCCTAGCCCACGAACCGTCGAGCGTATTGTCCTGGTTGGCTTTATGGGCGCCGGTAAATCCACCGTTGGCCCTATTTTGGCGCAACGGCTCGGCTGGCGATTTATCGATGCCGACCGCGAACTGGAATCCCACACCGGAGCCACGATTGCTAATCTGTTTTCGACCCTCGGCGAGCCTGCGTTCCGGCAACTGGAAGCTCAGACCGTAGCACGACTCTGCACCGCAACGGGAACCGTCCTCGCCCTCGGCGGCGGCGCAATCGAGACCGAATCGACACGTAATCTTTTAGCTAATTCGTCAGATACTTGCGTCGTCTTTCTCCAGGCGTCACTTGAAGTTCTCATTGACCGCTGCGAGCGGCAGCCGGATGCAGCGGTGCGTCCCATCCTCCGCCAGCGAGAAGCGCTTCGTCTGCGCTTTCAGTCACGCCTGCCGCATTATGAAAGCGCACACCTCAGCCTCAACACCGAAGGCCTCGACCCGGATACAGTGGCCGACAGACTCTTTCATCAATTACTTGATGGTTGCTACGCTATCTCGCTCTACCAGAAAGCGATAACGACTTGAGCGAATCCTTATCGAGTTCCACGCCGAAGACCTCTCGTTCGCTGCGCGCGGATATCGCTTTCGCCTTTGCAATCGCCATCGGTATCTACGTGGCATGGACGGTCCACGATGTCCTGCTGATCGTCTATGTCAGCGCTCTCTTCGCCGTCGTGCTGATGCCCGTAGTCAATGGGCTGCGCCGGATCCGGATTGGCAACTGGCATCCAAGCCGCGGCGTCGCCATCCTCCTGATTTTTCTGATCCTTTTCAGCGTTGCCGGATTGTTTTTCGGATTTGCCCTGCCCCCGGTGATTTCCGATATGAGTCAGTTCATCCGGGAACTTCCGGTTCGCGGTCCGCAACTCCTCGCTCGAGCCCAGCAATTGCCATTTGTCCGTCACGCCGATTTGAGCGCCCTGAACGCGAGGCTTCAGGACTTCGCTTCGTCCTACGCCAGTTTTTTCCTTATCTCCATTCGCAATGGAGCCGGAAGCTTCTTCGATCTGCTGACCGGGATCATCCTGACCGTCTACTTCATGCTCGAGGGCGAACACGCTTACGCCTGGTTCCTCTCCTTCTTTTCTCCAGAGCAACGAACTCGACTTGACCGGGCGCTGACCCGTGCCGAGCTGAGGATGGGCAAATGGCTGCTCGGCCAGGCCTCTCTCATGCTCACCCTGGGATTGGTAAGCACAATTGCCTTCCTCGCCTTGAAGGTTCGCTACGCCTACGCGCTCGGCGTTCTTATGGGCGCATTCAACCTTATCCCCATCCTCGGCGCGCTGATCTCAGTTTCGCTGGCGCTGCTGGTAGCTGCGATTGACTCTTGGGGACGCGCTCTTGGCGTGTTGATCGTCTATCTCGTCTACGCGCAGCTGGAAAGCTCGGTGCTCACGCCGCGCATTATGCAAAAGAGCGTAGGACTCTCCGGTCTGGCAGTGCTGATCTCCCTAATGCTCGGCGCCTCGCTCGCCGGAGTCGTAGGGGCGCTGGTCTCCGTGCCAACTGCGGTGCTTGTGGGTGAACTCCTCAACGAATACCTTGTGAAACCGAAGACCATCGCCACCGAACCTGTCGAAGTCGAGACCACTTCGGTACCCTAGCAGCTTTCGACTATCCGTGAGCATCGGTCTGCCCTGACTCTCCAGCGGCAGTTGTGCGAAATGGTTTCAATCCGTACTATGCCAGCTAGATTCTTGCGTCAGGAGGCATACCTTGGGCCGTTCCCTCGATAAGTCAGAAGCCTTCCTTTACGGCCGCTTTGTTGAGGCCGCTTATACGATGTACAGGAACCAGAATCCAGATCCCCTCAGGCCGGAGCCGGCCGGCATCCCCGACGGCTATGAGCTGGGCGCGTGGATCCATATGTCAGACTTCATCCTCAACGATGAGATACCCAAGTTCTACGGAATCGTCGCCTTCAATCAGGCCAACCCGGATTCGCGCATCATCGCCATCCGTGGCACCGAAGGCGCCGTCGAGTGGATCGACGATGCGGCCGCAATCCCGGTACCTTTCCGTCAGGTCCCCTCTGCCGGACGCGTGGCGCAAGGCTTTGACAAGATCTACAGCACGTTAAAGGTAGTAAAGCGGCCCCTGCCCGGAATTGCCGCAAACGCCGAAGTCGCCGTCCCCGAAACCGTCCCCGAGACTTACAGCGGCTCCTTCGCCGAACAGCTGGAGCAGCTGGCGATCAGCCGCGAGGCCGAGCGCGGCATCGCTCGCCCCAGAACTGAGGGAGCCACTCGCCCCCAGCGCCCAACCGTCGTCGCCGGCCACAGCCTCGGCTCGTCGCTCGCTACCCTCTTCGTCATGGAGAATGCATCGAAGGGCAAATTCGACATAACCATGCTTTGCACCTTCGCATCACCGCGCACCGGTGACACCGAGTTCGTGCATACCTTCAATCAACTCCCGATTGATTCTTGGAGAATCGTCAATTCGCCGGATGTTGTTCCCAAACTACCGTTTTCGATCCCGATCGTACTTGATTACGGCCACGTTGATGCCGCGTCTTTCTTCGACTCCTCCGCGTTCGCGAAAAAAAGTGTCCTTGCCTGGCACGTACTCGAGACCTATCTTCATTGGCTGGACAACACCTATCCGCTGCCGCCGGAGTGTTGTCCTTAGTCTGCGAGGCAGGATGCTTGTTGCGGCGGGTTAAAAGCGAGGCACATCTGCCAGGCGGTTGATGTTCTGAAACGGAACCATCCAGCCTGGATATTCAGGCGGCAGCGCGCTCACTTCATCCAGACTCTTGACCTCGTCCTCACTTAGCTGAACATCGCAGGCGGCAAGATTCTGCTGAAGCTGATCGACCCGCTTCGCCCCAATGATCACCGAGCTCACAAACGGCTTGGCCAGCGTCCACGCCAAAACCACAGTAGCCACGCTAGTATTGTGGGCCTGCGCGATGGGGCGAAGCACGTCGAGGATTCGCCATGTACGCTCCTTGTCCACAATCGGAAAATCGAAAGCCGAGCGCCGCGAGTCTTCGGGCTTCTGATTCTCCCGCGAATACTTTCCCGAAAGCAGTCCGCCCGCCAGCGGGCTCCAGACCAGGAGTCCAGTGCGCTGGTCGTTGAGCAGAGGAACAATCTCACGCTCGAGATCACGGCCGGCGATCGAGTAATAAGCCTGAAGCGTATCCATCTTTGCAAAGTTCTTCGCTTCGGAGATGCCATTCGCCTTCATGATTTGCCACGCAAACCAGTTGGAGCAACCGATATAGCGAACCTTCCCCTGAGAGACCAGAGTATCCAGCGCGCGCATCGTCTCCTCCAGTGGAGTCACCGAATCGGACGCATGAATCTGGTAGAGGTCGATGTAGTCCGTCCTCAACCGCTTCAACGAAGCCTCCACCGCATCCATGATGTGGCCACGCGACGCGCCAACATCGTTGCGGCCCGGCCCGGTCCGTCCATAAGCCTTAGTGGCGATTACGATGTCCTTGCGGGCAATGCCAAGGTTGGCAATCGCATGGGCTAGCGATTTCTCAGACTCACCAAGGGTATAAACATCCGCCGTATCGACGAAGTTGATGCCAGCCTCCACGGAGAGCCGCAGAAGCTCATCCGCCAGACTCTGTTCGACTCCGGCAATCGGCTTCCACATGCCCTCCGCCGATGCGAAGGTCATAGTACCGAGACACAATTCAGAAACGAGAAGGCCTGTGTGGCCCAGCGTGTTGTATTTCATGAGCACCTGTGAGATTTGAAGTGGGCTTTCCAAAGTTAGATGTGGCTGAGAGAGGGTCGATTCTTCCTCATCGGCCGAGCACTTAAGAGGGTCGGAATCAAGTTCGATCAGTCGATCGAAATCTTTTCTTGCTTAAGAGAAAAGGGTATGAGATAACTACGTTATGCGTAGTACGCAAAACGTAGTATTAGCTAGCGATTCCGAAATGGGCCACTATTCCGATCCCCCGCTACTCGTTCTTGCCAGTCTGGCGAACGGGCCGAAACACGGGCACGCCATGATCGAAGACATCGCCGACATGTGCGGCACGCGGCTGGGCCCGGGAACGCTCTACGGAGCCATCGCTCGTCTCGAACAACAAGGCTGGATCGAGCCCCTGCCACCCGAAGATCGCCGCCGCCCGTATCGAATCACTGCCGAGGGGATGCGCGTCTTCCGCGCAAAGCTCTCCACTCTCCGATTCTTCGTAAAGGCCGCGACGGAAAGGTTGGAGGTGTCATGAACTCCTCGCTTGCCAGAGCACTGACGCGCCTCTATCCCCGAGCATGGCGAGAGCGCTACGGCACGGAGTTTGAAGCGCTTCTCGCCGCAGGCCCCCGCGATTTTCGCACATCGGCGAACGTCATCTGGGCCGCCTTAGGCGAACGCATAAATCCAACCTTGGGAGGCAATATGGACCAACCCGCTCGTTCCTTCAGCTCAATCCTCAGGCAGCCGAGCGCCTTTCTTCCGCTGGCCATGTCGCTCACCGCGTTGACGCTCGTACTTGTCCACATTGCGGTCTTCGGAGCAGCCCGCGAGGCAGACGAAGGCACGACCGCCCATCTTTGGCAGATATTGATGGCCGCGCAGTTGCCGGTACTCGTGTTCTTCGCGATCCAGTGGCTGCCACGAGCGCCAAGGCAGACCCTATATGTGCTCGGACTCCAGGCCGGAGCAGTGCTCGCCTCAATGGCCCCCGTCTTCTACTTCAATCTGTAAATCGAACGCATCAGAAAAACACCCCCGAATTTCGTCGGTGGCTTCAGTAAGGACGCGATGCCTCATCCAGGCGGAGATCCCGCCATCTCTGTGAACTCCTCTCTGGTGAATCCCCCTTCCTTTTTCCGAGCAACCATCCCGAACAGCGAAGATTCTCAAAATATTGCTTGACGCCATACACTGTATTAAATACAGTAGTTGATGTACAGTGTATGAGGCACAGCATGACCCTCACCGAAAACCTCTTCGAGAACCTTCGCCTGGAGCTCCGCCGGGGCTGCCTAACGTTGGCCGTCTTGGCCCAGCTTCGCCAGGAACATTACGGCTACACGCTGCGCAAAGCGCTAGCCGAACGCGGCCTGGAGATCGACGAAAGCACGCTCTACCCGCTGCTGCGCCGCCTCGAAACCCAGGGGCTCCTAACCAGCGAATGGCGCGAAGAAGACAAGCGCAACAAGCGCTTCTACCGCCTCTCAAGCGACGGCGAGCAGATTTTCGCCCAGTTGCTGCAAGAGTGGCAGGCCATCAACACCTCGATCAACAGCATTTTGTAAGAAAAGAACGCAATTTGTAGCCAAAAGGACGACGCCATGGAACTACTAGATCGCTACCTCCAAGCCGTAAAGAAACATCTGCCGTGGCAGCGCCAGGACGACATCCTCGCCGAGCTCCGCGCCAACCTCGAATCGCAGCTCGAAGACAAAGAGGCCGAGCTCGGCCGCCCGCTCACCAAGGATGAAGCCGAGGCATGGCTCAAGCAGATCGGCGCGCCAATGCAGGTCGCCGCGCGCTATCAGCCCCAGCAATACCTCATCGGGCCATCCCTCTTCCCGATCTACTTGTACGTCCTCAAGTTCGCCTCACTCCTGGCACTCCTCGTCTACTCGGTGGTATCCGCGGTCCTTATCTTCGCCAGCGCCGATCCCACCCTGACATCAATAATTGGAGCGATTCTGCGCGTCCCCGGCGTCCTGCTTAACACCGCATTCTGGATCACCTTCGTCTTCGCTTGCATCGAGTTCGCGATCACCCGCTTCGGGACGAGCTGGCTGCCCGCCGACAAATTCCCCCCCTCGCCCGGCTACGGTCCAAATTGGACCCCCAGCGACCTTCCCCCAGTCGATAAGAAAGCTGGCTGCGGAAAGAAGCCTCGCAGCTACGCCCAGGCGGTCGCCGAGGTCATCTTCGGCTTCCTGCTTATCATCTGGCTCCTGCTCATCCCCAAATATCCGTTCCTGCTCCTGGGCCCCGGCGTCGTCTACATGCACGTCTCGCAATTTCAGCTTGAGCCTGTCTGGTGGCAGTTCTACTGGTGGATCGTGGGGCTGAATATCTTCCAGTTCGGCACGAAACTCATCAACCTCTTGTATGGCGCCTGGCAAGACCCTCAGCCCTGGATGACCATTGTCTATAAAGCCTTCGGCCTCATTCCAATCATCATCCTCCTCAACCACCCGATCCTCTTCTCGCTCAAGCACCCGGAGCTCGACCAGCAGCATTACGGTGGCACACTCGATCTCGTCAACCGCTCCGTGCATCGGGGACTGCTCTGCGTCTTTGCTATCGTCGTGCTACAACTGGTCTGGGAGCTTGGCGTAAGAATTACGAACAGCTACCGCGAACGCATTGCAACCGAGCGGTAGTCGGCCAGGACTTTGAATGCATTTTCAAGACGTCCCAGTAACTCGGTCAGCCTCCCGCCTATCGCTGGCCGAGTTGCTATCATCAGAGAAGTGACCTCTCCGCTCACAGCCCTCCGGCCCGCATTATGCGCAGCCTGCGCAACGAGAAAAATCTCGTCGTGACCCCCGCCATGCAGGCAGCACTCGATTCCGTACCCGCCGAGGAGTCCGTCGCTGCGTCTCCCATCACTCCGGCGGTCGCGGTTGCAGCCTCCGCGCCCTTAACCCAGACCATCGCCGTCAAGGAGTCCCCAGACATCGCCACCCGCATCGCCGACTATCGCGAACTCTTCAAGATGCGCGTGACGACCATGGTCGTTATCACCGCCTGGGCCGGCTTCTACCTCGGCTCAATGAAATCCGGCATCAGCAGTATGCAGACCGGCCTCATCGAAACACTGGTCGGCATCGGCCTGGTCTCCGCCGGGTCAAGCGCCCTCAATCAGGCTCTCGAACGAAAATCCGACGCCAAGATGCTGCGCACCGCCGATCGGCCTCTGCCTTCCGGGCGAATCGGCCTCGCTCACGGAATCATTCTGGGCCTGCTCGCGATCGCCGTCGGCGCAATCTGGCTCACCCTGCGTGCCAATCTTCTCACCGGGACGCTCACTCTGCTCACCGCCTTCAGCTATGTCGCGATTTATACCCCGCTGAAGCGCTACACTACGCTAGCCACCTTCATTGGAGCCTTCCCCGGTGCGATGCCTCCGCTCATCGGCTGGGTCGCGGCCCGAGGAGTCATCGAGTGGCCGGCAGTCGCCCTCTTCGCGATCTTGTTCGTCTGGCAGTTCCCGCATTTCATGGCCATCGCCTGGCTCTATCGCGAAGACTACGGCCGCGCCGGAATTCGCATGCTACCCGTCGTTCAGCCCGACGGATGGTCCACCGTCATTGAGGCACTGGTTTACGCCGTGCTCATGATTCCCGTCAGTCTGCTGCCGGTCTACCTGCACATCGCGGGCAGGTATTACGGTGCCGCTGCATTGCTGCTGGGCATTTTTTATCTTGTATACACGGTGCGATTTTCGCGCATCATCAAGGCGCAAACCGTGGCCGAGTCGAGACGGTACGCGCGCGATTTGCTGAAGGTGAGCGTCATGTATCTCCCTCTGCTGCTCACCGCAATGATGCTCAACGCGACAGGAAAATAGAAATGGCAACCCTCAGTCAAACGCCGGCCAATCTCCCCGCTGCTTCCGCACCGCGGACAGCCTTCGCGCCGATCGTGCTCGACGGCTTGACGCACAGCTACGGAGAACGACTCGCACTCGACCGCCTCAGCTTCGAGGTACGCGCCGGCGAGATTTTTGGCCTTCTCGGCCCCAACGGCAGCGGCAAGACCACCCTCTTCCGCATCCTCTCAACCCTGATGACCCCGACCGGGGGACATGCCAGCATTCAGGGCTTCGACGTTGCCCGCGAACCAAACAAGGTGCGCCAGCAGATCGGCATTGTCTTCCAGGCACGTAGCGTCGATATCAAACTCACCGTCGCCGAAAATCTAAAGCACCAGGGCAATCTCTACGGATTGAGTGGCGTACGCCTGAAGTCCCGTATCGACGATGTGCTCGGCCGCGTCGGTCTGCTCGATCGCAAAGGCGACTTCGTCGAGACGCTTTCCGGAGGTATGCAGCGCCGCGTCGAGCTCGCAAAAGGCCTGATTCACTTCCCATCTATTCTGCTCCTCGACGAACCCTCCACCGGCCTCGATCCCGGTGCGCGCCGCGACCTCTGGCAATATCTCGAGACGCTCCGCGATCAGGAAGGCGTCGCTATCCTCGTCACAACCCATCTCATGGAAGAGGCCGAGCATTGCGATCGCCTCGCGATCCTGAACGAAGGCAAGCTCGTCGCCCTCGGCTCGCCGTTCGACCTGAAGTCGCAGATTGGCGGAGATGTAGTGCTTTTCGAAGTTCACGATCACGAAGCCGCGAAAACCCTCGCACTGCGTCTCCTGCAGCGCTTCGGCGTTGCCGCTGTGGCCTTCGAGAATTCAGTCCGGCTGGAGCAAGAGCAGGGCCATCGGTTCGTAGCCTCGGTCGTCGAGGCCTTCCCCGGAGTGGTCGAGTCGGTCTCAGTCTCGAAGCCAAGTCTCGAAGATGTCTTCATTCGCCGTACCGGGCACCGTTTTTGGACCGAAGTCCCAGACAACGACCTGAAGTCGGGACTCACCATAACCGGAAAGAAAGAAGGCTAGTCATGGCGACCATGACCGCAACCACCGCTAGCCCTCCACGCCTCACCCAAGCCGCCAAACCAGGCATTTGGCTCCCGGCAATTTCATTGTGGCAGCGCGAGATCGTCCGCTTCTACCGCCAGAAAGCACGCGTCGTCGGAGTCATTGCTTCCCCGCTCATCTTTTGGCTGGTGCTCGGCTCGGGCTTCGCCCATAGCTTCCGGTCTTCCGGCAGCGGCGGATCCAGCCATTATCTCGGCTACTTCTTTCCCGGATCGATCGCCATGATCGTTCTCTTCACCGCCATCTTCAGCATGATGTCGCTCATCCAGGATCGCAACGAAGGCTTCCTGCTCTCGGTGCTCGCTGCACCGGTAAGTCGCTCGGCTATCGTCCTGGGCAGAGTGCTCGGCGGAGCGACACTCGCCGCCATTCAAGGCATAGTCTTCCTCGTCTTCGCTCCGCTCGTCGGCGTCCACCCAACACCCCCATCGATTGCCCTCAGCGCCGCGATCATCATCATGATCAGCTTCGAACTCACCGCCCTCGGCTTCGCCATTGCCTGGCCGATGGACTCGACGCAGGCCTTCCACGCCATCGTCAACATCATTCTGCTCCCGCTGTGGATGCTCTCTGGCGCGCTCTTCCCCGCCAGCGGCGCATCCGGATGGCTACGCTTCTGCATGCGCCTCAATCCGCTCAGCTACGGCGTCGATGCGCTGCGCAACGCGCTCTTCCCCGAAGCCGTCACAGATTTTTCTCTGACCACGAACGTGGCCGTCACCGTCGCCTTCTGCTGCTTGACCTTTGCCGCATCCTGGGCAATCGTCAACCGCCGAACCAATAAACCAGCCGCCTGAGGAACGTTCAAGAAGCATGCAAACCGCACCAGCCAACTCACGACCGTCGACGACAACCACTCTTCCCGTTGCAGGAATCATCGCCATCAGCGCGGTCGCTACGCTCTTCCTCTTCTGGCTGATCTACGTGCACCCCGCCGCCGACACCAGCGCGACCCACTACACATTTCTCCCCAATCTAAACGCCCTGCTCAACGGACTCAGTGCCTTCGCGCTGCTCATCGGCTTCTACTTCATCAAACAGCGCCGCATCGCCGCCCACCGCGCCAGCATGATGACCGCATTTGTCTTCTCGTCGCTCTTCCTTGTCTCGTACATCGCTAACCACGCCTTGCACGGAGACCAGAGGTACCCCGTCCACGACACTATCTACCACATCTACATTCCGCTGCTCATCAGCCACATCATCCTGGCGATCGTGGCGCTGCCCGTCGTGCTCATCACCTTTTACCTTTCGCTCAGCGGACGCATTCCCGCACACCGCCGCTTGGCTCGAATCACCTTCCCGCTATGGCTCTACGTCTCCGTCACCGGAGTCATCGTGCGGATCATGCTGGTCGCGGCCCGATAACGGAAGAAATTGGTAACGAGAGAATAATTGGCCCCAGTCACCCAATCCGCACCGATCCAAAGGCCAGCCGCAGAAGCAGGCGGCCCCGTCGCGCAATCCGCTCACCGGCCGACAAGCAGGGGGACCGCCCCATCGATGGCTCAGCCTCCGAAATCCGTTCCCGAAGACGGCACCAGTCAGCTGCTCAAATCGGGAGGCTGGACCCTCACGACTGGCATCCTCTTCGCCCTGCTCACCAGATTCGCTCTCGGTGGAATCGGCCCGCAAGGCCCCCACACCAACAGCGGCTGGATGGCCCTAATCGTCACCATGATGTGCCTGCCGTTCGGCTTCATGCTCTTCCTATTGGGGTCCCTCAAGTGGTTGCGGAATCGGCGGCGGCGGCGGCCAACAAATACCTCCCGTGCCTAGAAGCGCTCCAAAGCCCGCGATCCACTCTTTCTGCTATCCTCTCTCTTAACAAAAGAGAGACAACCAGCATGGCAAAGAGCGTCAACAAGGTAATTCTGTTAGGCAACGTCGGCAAAGAGCCGGAATTCAAAATGCTTCCCAGCGGCCAGGGAGTGGCCAACTTCTCCGTCGCCACCTCGGAACGCTACAAAGACAAGGGCGGCGAATGGCAGGAGCGCACCGAGTGGCATAACCTCGTCGCTTATGCCAAGCTCGCCGAGATCGTCCGCGATTACGTGAAAAAGGGCTCGAAGCTCTACGTTGAGGGCCGCATCACCACCCGCTCCTGGGACGACAAGGAAAGCGGCAAGAAGGTCTACCGCACCGAGATCGTGATCAGCGATCTGTCGCTGCTCTCCGGCCGCGGCGAAGGCGAAGGCGGAGGCAGCTACACCCGCTCCAGCAGCTCATCGTCCAGCACCGCTTCATTCGACCAGCGCGGCTCCGACGACTACGCGCACTCCACCGAAATCACCGACGACGATATTCCGTTCTAGGGCGCGCCGTATTTCGCGCTCAGCAAGCTTCGCACTCGATCGTTATTGGATTCGACGGTGCGTCCGCATGCTCGACGAGCCACTCACCTTGGAGTGGTGTGCCGCCAATCTGGTATTTCGTTGCGCTACGTCAGTCTCAGGTAACGCCGAGAATCCATCCCTCGATCTCAGCGATCTTACGTTCGTCCCCACTCAAACGTGGAGACATGAATTGGGCTAGACTTCCATCGCAATCGGTTTCGCGCATCCATGCGCATATGGAGTACGCATCGTGCTGATGGCTATTACGAGCCTCGCGGGGATACAACGTGCTCCACAAGGCTGGATAAACCTCGGCTACGACCGGCCGGCCCGAAGGAGCATTCCAGCCGTCGAATGGCCAGAAATGCACCTGATTCCCCGCCTGCCTCCGAATGTACAGTAGCCAGGGCAACCCGGCATGGGTCGACTTCGCGACCTGCCCCTGGACATCGAAATGAAACACCGACTTTGCGCCACGCGCTCTCCGCTCCGTAAGTCGCCTCCACCGCGGGTTTCCCGACCGGGCAGCGCCGTCGCCAAAGACGCCGTCGCGGACAAAATCGACATAGATGTCTTCGTCCGTCGGCCAATGGCGCTGGAAGTCTTCCAGAAAGGACGTCCAATCGGGAGGAAGTTTATGCTCATGGAAGTAGGCAGCTGGAAACGAAAACCCGTGGTCAATTCCGACCAGCGTGGCCAAATGATCTTGTAACAGCCGCTCCGAGAGCCAAGCGGCGATTCCCGCTCGCGTCCAGTACTTGCGCCGGCTCGCGGGAGGCTGGACCTCAATCGGCGACTCCTCCCAGGACGCAACATAAACGCGTAGTTCCCCTAGGCTCGTCCCCGGAGTCTGCGCTCCTGAATAATCAACGCCGATGTAGCGGTCGAAATGCATTCGCTAAACCAGCCGTTTCTTCAGCCCTAAGTTCCAGCAGTGAAATCAGGCTGCAAGGAAAGAGCAAAGGGAAAATCGCCGATGGCTCACCTAGCCTACTTCAGCCGCGCCATGATCTCATCGAGCACCGGCTTGCCGGGGCGAACGCGATTCTCCGCTAATTGGCCCAACGGCTCGTCCACCACGTTGAGAAGGTCGATAAAATTTTGCTTCTTCGGATCGATATAGAAGACTCCGGTCAGCACTTCACCCTTCTCATGCGATTCCATCAGCGCCTTGACCGCCGAGACACGGTTCGACGGATCGTAGTCTTCGTGAAGCTTCCGCAGCCGCAGATGCGAGCCGTCATGCATCTCCACGTCGTAGGTCGTGCCCGGATCGTACTCGATGGAAATGTCTTCGAAGCTGGGCACAAAGCCGATCTCACTGATCGCCTCTTCATGCTCCTGCATGTACTTGTAGCTCTTGGTTGAGCCTTCATGATCGTTGAAGGTGACGCAGGGCGAAATCACGTCGAGCATCACGGTGCCCTTGTGCGCAATCGCCGCCTTCAGCATTGCCAACAACTGCTTCTTGTCGCCTGAGAAAGAACGGCCCACAAACGTCGCGCCCAGCTGGATCGCCAGCGTGCACGTATCGATTGCGGGCAGATCGTTGACCACGCCGGTCTTCAACTTCGAACCAATATCTGCCGTCGCCGAGAACTGTCCTTTGGTCAACCCGTAAACCCCGTTGTCTTCGATGATGTAAATCAACGGAAGATTGCGCCGCATCAGGTGGATAAACTGCCCCATGCCGATCGAAGCCGTATCGCCATCGCCGCTCACGCCGAGCGCGGTCATGGTGTGGTTGGCCAGCAGCGCGCCCGTCGCCACCGAGGGCATGCGCCCATGCACGCTATTGAAGCTGTGCGCGCGGCTCATGAAATACGCAGGGCTCTTCGACGAACAGCCGATACCGGAGAGCTTCAACACTCGTTCCGGCTGCACGCCCATCTCATACATCGCATCGATGATGCGCTCTGAGATTGCATTGTGCCCGCAACCAGCGCAGAGCGTCGTCTTGCCACCCCGATAATCGAGCACCTGCAGTCCGAGCCGATTGGTCTTCGGGCGCGGCGGAGGCGGCGGAGTATTTATAACCGTTGCAACTTCAGACATAAAAATGCTCCTAAATGCGCTCGTGGCCCCCAAGGCGCCCAACCCGGCTTTCGTGGCCCCGCGCGAGTGCAACGAAAGTCGAGAATCCAACCATCAGGTCATCCATGGTTCTTCTCTGCTTTTCCACGTTGGCGGTCAGATCGTCCATATTGACGGTCAGCTCGTCCACGCGTTTTGTCAGTTGCGTAAGATCAGCCGTGAGAATCTCGACATGGCCGGTAAGCGCTTCATGCCGTTCAGTCAGCCGCGACAGCCTTTCATCGATGTTCATCCGCTCAAAGCCCTTCCTGCATGACCAGCTCATCGGTCACGGAACGCCCATCGATCGGCAGCCCATTGAAGTGGCGCAGGCTGCGCAGCTTAGTGATCTGTTCCGCCGCAAGGTCGAGCTTCAACAGGCTCATCATTTGGGCGTCGCGGTTCTGTTCGATCACATAGACCCGCTCATGCGAGGCCACAAACTCATGAATCTCACGTGAGAAGGGATACGCGCGGATGCGCAGGTAATCCGTCTCTACGCCATATTCCTTCTTCATCTGATCGCGGCTCTCAAGCACGGCAAAATCCGAGCTGCCGAAGGCGATCAGCCCGATCTTTGATTTACCCGTCTGCGCCACGACCGGCTTCGGCACCAGCGTTCGCGCGGTCTCGAACTTCCGGTTCAGACGCTCCATTAGACTCTGATATTCGTCAGGTCGCTCCGTATACTGCGCTTTCTCGTTGTGTCCGCTGCCGCGCGTGAAATACGCCGCCTGCGGATGCATGGTTCCCGGCAAGGTCCGGTAGCCGATGCCATCACCATCCACGTCCTTATAGCGCGCAAATCCCCCCAACCTGTCCAGGTCCACCGCGCTCAATACTTTGCCGCGGTTGATTGGCTTATCCGGATAAGCAAACGGCTCCGACATCCAGTTATTCATGCCGATATCCAGATCGGAGAGCACAAAGATGGGTGTTTGCAACTGCTCGGTCAAATCAAACGCTGCACCGGCAAACTCGAAGCACTCGGCCACGCTTCCCGGCAGCAGAATCACATGCTTGGTATCGCCATGCGAGAGGAAGGCGATCGACAACAGGTCGGCCTGCGCCGTGCGCGTCGGCATGCCTGTAGAAGGCCCAACCCGCTGCACATCAAAAATCACGCCCGGAATCTCGGCGAAATACCCCAACCCGGCAAACTCGGCCATGAGCGAGATCCCCGGCCCCGAGGTCGAGGTCATCGAACGCGCACCCGCCCAACCCGCGCCCAATACCATGCCAACGGCGGCAAGTTCATCCTCCGCCTGCACGATCGCAAAGGTCGCCTTGCCGTCTGGCTCGACGCGATACTTTTTCATGTAGTCAATCAGGGTTTCGACCAGTGACGACGAGGGAGTGATCGGATACCACGTCACCACCGTCACCCCGGCAAACATGCAGCCCAGCGCCGCCGCCGCGTTGCCGTCGATGATGATCTTGCCTTCAGTCGCGTGCATCCGCTCGAGGAAGAACGGGTCCTTCTTGGTCAGCGACTCGCTCGCGTAGCTATAGCCCGCCTGCACCGCGCCCCAGTTCAGGTCGGCTGCCTTTTGCTTCTTGGCGAACTGCCGTCGCAGCGCCGCCTCAACCACCGTCAGATCCATGCCCGTCAGCTTGGCGACGACGCCAACATAGATCATGTTCTTGACCAGCTTGCGCAGCTTCGCCTCGGGGCACGCCGCCACAGTCAACTTGTCAAACGGCACCGGATAGCAGACCACGTCGTCGCGATACTGGGCCAGGTTCTGCGACTCTTCATAGATCGCTGCACCGCCCGCCGGCAGCGAGAGAATATCCTCTTTCGCCGTCTCCGGATTCATCGCCACCAAGACGTCGATCTCCTTCTTGCGCGCCACATACCCCTGCTTGCTGGCGCGGATCGTGTACCAGGTCGGTAAACCGGCGATATTCGACGGAAAGAGGTTTTTGCCGCTCACCGGAATGCCCATGCCGAAGATGCTCTTGAGAAGCACAGCGTTGGCGGACTGGGAACCGGAGCCGTTGACTGTGGCTACCTGGATGGTGAAATCGTTAACAATTTGCTTTGCGGGTTTGGTGTCCGCTGCTTCCGGACTGCCCTGAACAGCAGCGGTGGCACCGCTCTGCAGAGCAATATCTCCTGTCGCCATGTGGCGGAAATCCCTTCAACGAGAATGGCACGGGAAAGCTCGGCTCACTCAATCTCGTACATCCTCAAGTATAGACAATCACCCCGCCCAAATCGCTTTTGTGGAGCGGAACGACTTTAATTCTAGTCCCAGTTGGTAACAGGGAGTCCATGAATGGAAAACCAATCGGCAAGTCCGTCTCCAGATAGGCAACAGTCGCAACCAAATCCACTCAAGAGGAACGGTCAGCTATACTCGGCTTCGCTGGCTAAATCGGCAAACGCCGTGATGAACGAAGGAAACAATCGTGAACGACCAACCTACCCCGGAACTGATCATGAAAGTGGGCGTGGGATTCTGGCCCTCGAAAGTCCTGCTAAGCGCCGTCGAAATGGAACTCTTCACCGATCTCGCCAAAGGTCCGCAGCCGCTCGAAAGCATTCAGGGGCGTATGGGGCTGCATCCCCGCGCATCGCGAGACTTTCTCGATGCCTTGGTTGCTCTCGGGTTTCTGCTGCGGGCCGATGGTCTCTACTCCAACACCCCGGCCACCGACACCTTCCTCGACAAACACAAGCCCTCGTACATTGGCGGCATTCTGGAAATGGCCAACTCACGCCTCTACGGCTTCTGGGGCCACCTCACCGAGGCCCTTCGAACCGGCCTGCCGCAGAACGAAGCCCGAGGCGGCGGAGTATCCTCCTTCGAGGCTCTCTATGCTGATCCCGCGCGTTTGAAACAGTTCCTGGCCGCAATGACCGGCATCAGCCACGGCGGCAACATGACCATCGCGGCAAAGTTTCCGTGGGCAAGCTACAAGACTTTCGCCGACGCAGGCGCGGCGCAAGGTGACCTCGCGGTGCAGATTGCCCTGGCCAATCCACATCTGTCGGGTATTGGCTTTGATCTCCCCGAAGTGGGACCGATCTTTGAAGAATACGTCGAGAAAAATGGCGTTGCGGACCGAGTGCGATTTGCCGCAGGAAGTTTCCTGGAGCATCCCCTGCCCAGAGCCGACGTGATCCTGATGGGCCACATACTTCACGACTGGGGCCTCGACGACAAGCGCATGCTCATCCGGAAAGCCTACGAAGCGCTGCCCGACGGCGGAGCATTCATTGTCTACGAGACCATCATCGACGACGACCGCTCAAAGAACGCCTTCGGGCTAATGGCGAGCCTCAACATGCTCATCGAGACTCCCGCGGGATTCGACTTCACTGGAGCCGACTGCCAAGGCTGGATGAAGGACGCCGGCTTCCGCCAGACGCGAGTCGAACATCTCACCGGTCCCGACTCAATGGTAATCGGCATCCGTTAGCGTGCCGAGCCGTTCACGGCTCAGTGGGACACGCTCAAATCGGCCGTCGGCAGAAAGTTCGGCGGCCTTCGAACCTTGGTCGACTGCTCAAAGGAATACGCAAGCTTGATCAGAGTCGGTTCGCTCCAGGCACGGCCAAAGAAAGAGATTCCCACCGGAAGACCAAAGATGAATCCCGCAGGAACCGTGATGTCGGGGTATCCCGCTATAGCCGCCATGCCGGAGCTCCCTCCGCCAACATTGTCGCCATCGACAAGATCCGTAATCCACGCTGGCGGAGCTGTCGGAGCGATCAACGCATCGAGCTTAAACTTGTCCATCGTGGCGTCGATTCCCTCTTTGCGCGCCAGACGACGATTGTTTTCCAACGCCTCCAGATACTCCTTGGTGCTCAAGTCCCCCTTCGCCTCGGCCTTGATGAAAAGGTCCTGCCCAAAGTACGGCAGCTCCTTCGCGCGTTCACGCTCGTTAAACTCAATCACGTCTTTCAGCGAATGCACGGGAGCGTTCGGCCCAAGCTTCGCCAGGTATGCGTTGAGATCGGCCTTCAGTTCGTACAGCAAGACCATCAGTTCGTTATCACCAGTCTTGCCGATCGTCTCGATATCAGCCGGGTCCACAACAATGGCGCCCTGTTTTTTCAGGAGACCGAGCGTTTGTTCCATCAGAGCATCGACGCCGTCGTGAAAACCGAAATACTTGCGCACCACGCCGATCCGCGCCCCACGAAGACCATCCGCATCTAGGAACTTCGTGTAGTCGGCGACGGCTTTGTCGCGCCCCGCAAGCGTAGCGCCGTCTTCCTCATCCACACCCGCCAGAGCGCTCAGCAGTATCGCCGCATCGCGCACCGTACGGCAGATCGGCCCGGCAGTGTCCTGCGAATGCGAAATCGGAATGATCCCGCTACGGCTTATCAGGCCCACCGTCGGCTTGATGCCTACCACTCCGCTGAGCGAGGAAGGACACACAATCGACCCGTCCGTCTCAGTACCGACTGCGACTGCGCTTAAGTTGGCCGAGACGCCAGCACCCGACCCGGAACTCGATCCGCAGGGATTGCGGTTCAGCACATAAGGGTTCTTAGTTAGCCCGCCGCGCCCACTCCAGCCGCTCGTCGAGTGGCTCGATCGAATATTGGCCCATTCACTTAGATTGGTCTTGCCCAGAATGACCGCACCTGCATCTCGTAACTTCTTGGCGACGAAAGAGTCCTTAGGCGGCTTAGAGCCAACCAGGGCAAGCGAACCCGCCGTCGTCATCATGCTGTCTGCTGTGTCGATATTGTCCTTGATCAGCACGGGGATCCCATGCATCGGCCCGCGCGACCCCTCCTCTTTGCGCTCTTTGTCCAGAGCATCGGCGATCGCGAGAGCATCGGGATTGGTCTCGATCACGGCGCGAAGCGTTGGCCCGTTTCTATCGATGGCCTCGATGCGCGCGAGATACTTCTCCGCAATCGAACGCGCCGTGAACTTGCCGGACTCCATCCCTTGTTGGAGTTCGGCAATAGTAATCTCGTCGAGCTCGAAGCTCGGCACGGCCGGCGGCCGCTCGTCCGATGTCGCCGTCGCAGCCGAACCGCTCATCGGCGCAACCGCCGCAACCACTCCGCTCATAACGCCAGTCCGTAGGAAGCTTCGCCGCGAGGGCAGGTCAGGGATCTCATTCACACTTTTCTTCTTCAACGGCAGGCCTTTCGAACGGCTCAGAGTCGCAGCTTCGGATTAGATTAACCCGCCAGGACGCCTCAATTCCGAATCCCTGCCATAATCTCCGTCACCTCGGCCTTCAAATCCGCCGTCAGCGGAAGCAGCGGCATCCTCGGCGGGCCGCCATAATATCCATTCAAATCGCAGGCAAACTTGATCCCCGGAATCCCCAGCTCACCACCCACGTGCGCCGACGCGTGACGAATCCGCTCCTGCTTCTCCTGTGCCAGCACCGGGTCCTTTTCCTTCCACGCCGTATAAACCTCGTGGCAAGCCTGCGGAGCGCACGCCGCCAAGCCCAACACGGCTCCGGTTGCTCCCGCTTCGAGCGAATCAAAGAGCGTTCCCGCCGACCCGCTCAACACTTGAAAGCCAACTTCCTTCGTCCGCGTCTTGATCATCGGCTTCGGTGGGGCAACCGCTAGAGCCCCACCCCCACCCAGCATCTCGGCGGAAACGAATGTAGCCGCACCCATGCCAGGCTCGGCGTCCAGCATTCTCGCCGTCACTGCTCCGAATATCTCCGTCACCGTCACCTTACGCCGCGGCGCGCTCTTCGAAGCAGCGACCACAGCGGCAATCCGCTCCACACTCCCGCTCGAATCCTTCAACCCGATAATGTTCGGATGAAACGCCAGCTCTGCAATCACCTCAACCGGTAAGTCGTATTTGCTGAACCTCGGAATGTTGTACAGAATCACTGGCAGCGCCGAAGCGTCCGCAACCATGTGGTAATAGTTCAGCATCGCCGGGTTCCCCATCTGTGGCGTGTAGAAATTCGGCGTCCTCACCAATACAGCGTCATAACTCTGCTCGGCCGCAAACCCGGCCAGTTTTAGCGTCTCAGACACGCTCTCCCGAGCCACGCCGGCAATCAGCACCTTGTCCGGCGACGCCGCTTGGCGCGTACTACGCAGCACTTCACGCGTCTCTTCGTCACCCAGCATCACCGCCTCGCCAGTCGAACCCAGCACTACAAGACCAGACAGAGGCGTGCGCGAGTAACGCTCCACATTGTGCTCAAGCTTGCGCAGATACAGCCGCGCGTCGGGATAAAAGGGGGTAGTAATTGCTGAGAAAATACCTTCGAGCAGCATGAGGTTATTGTACGGCGGGTGCGGGCTTCGACAGCTCGGCCGGAAACGGCTCAGTCCTATCGGTCAACAGTTGCACCACAACCGCACGCACGTCATCGTACGATGGGCTTCCGCTAAAGAGGCGGTATTCCACATGCGCATCGCCAAAGTCCGACTCCAACGTGTACTGCCGTCCACCTGCGGCAGCTTCCTGCGGATGCGCATCCGCCCACGACTTCTGCGCGAAATCATCCGACTGCAGCTCATACTCCCAAAGCCGCTTGCCCGCCATATTGCGTACCAGGAATCGGTAGGTGGTATGAAATTTCCCCATCGGCTTGAAGTACTGCACCGTCTCCACACGGTACTTCTTTACCTTGAACAGATCCAACAGAAACCCGTTCGCCTTCATCGCATCGGGAGCATCGGGACTGTTATGCAGCGCCACCAGTTTGGCCCGCACCGCGTCGCGTTCCGCGATCTTGCCGTCGACCGCGTACGCCGTGACCAGGGTTGTATCCACCCGCCAGTCATTCGGAGCAAGCCGCCGCGCGTTCTCCGCATAGGTAACAGCACCGTCGCCCTGAAAGAGGTTCAAGGCCGCCGAGGCGGCCAACAAATTCGCGGTCGCATTCTCGGGATCAGCATTCAGCACCTTCTGAAAACTAGCCAACGCCTTCTCAAACTGGTTGCTCTTCAAGTACTGCAGGCCCGCGTCAAGATCGGCATTACCGGACTGCGATGGAGGCGCCTGCGCAGGTGCCTGGGTCGTCGACTGGGCCGGAGCTGGAGGGTTAGCCGGCTCCTGCGCAACGCTCGGCATCACCGCACTCGTCGCGAGCAAGACAACAAGAGCCGACTTCGTTCGAAAAGCGCGAGTGGCCATGGAAATCAACACTCACCCGATTCTACGCAACCGAAGGCACCGCCGCTTTGGCGCTATGCAGCTGCTGCAGAGCATTCACCGTAATTGAGTTCTTCTGAAGAGCCGCGATACCCTCGGCGGCCGCGCGCGCCGCAGCCATCGTCGTGATCGTTGGGATTCGCTGCGTCACCGCCGCCCGTCGGATGGCCTTCTCGTCAAAGAACGTGTCCTGGCCATGCGGCGTATTTACAATAAGCTGGATACGGTCGCCCTTAATGTAATCCACCACATTCGGCCGCCCCTCCTTCACCTTATACACGCGATCGACGATCATCCCGTTCTGCGCGAGAATGACCGCCGTGCCCTCAGTCGCCACAATGTGAAAGCCCAGCTCTATGTACTGCCGTGCCACCTGCACCAGGTGCGACTTGTCGCGGTCGTTCACGCTGAAGAAGACAGTTCCCTTCAGAGGCAGATACTGTCCCGCCGAAATCTGCGCCTTGGCAAACGCCTCGCCAAAATTGTCGGCGACGCCCATCACTTCGCCCGTCGATTTCATCTCCGGGCCAAGCACAGTATCAACGCCCGGAAATTTATTCCACGGAAATACCGGAGACTTCACAAAATAGTGCCTGCCGGTATCGAGATCAACCCCCGAGGCTAGCTGTTCCGGAAGTAGATCCTTCAACTTTCGCCCCGTCATCAGCCGTGCCGCGATCTTCGCCAGCGGAATTCCAGTCGCCTTCGAAACATACGGCACCGTCCGCGAGGCGCGAGGATTCACCTCGATCACATATACGTCGTCCGCATCGCCTGCCTTACGCTGAATCGCAAACTGCAAATTCACCAGACCAACGACATTCAATGCCAGCGCCAACTTGCGAGTATATTCACGAATCGTATCCAGCACAGTTACAGATAGATCAACCGCCGGCAATACACAGGAAGAATCACCAGAGTGAATACCTGCCTCTTCAATATGCTGCATGATCCCTGCGATAATCACATCCTCGCCATCGCAAAGCGCATCGACATCGACCTCGACCGCGTCCTCAAGAAAATGGTCGATCAACACCGGGCGCTCCTGCGAATATTCCACCGCCTCCGTCATGTACTTCGATACGGAAGCAGCATCATAGGCAATGACCATCGCGCGTCCGCCAAGCACATAGGAAGGCCGCACCAACACCGGATAACCGATGCGATTCGCGCCTTCAAGCGCCTCTTCCACGCTCGTCGCCATCGCTCCTGGAGGCTGCGGAATCCCCAACTCCTCGATCAGCTTTCCAAACCGCTTGCGATCTTCCGCAAGATCGATTGACTCCGGCGAAGTACCCAGAATCGGCACTCCAGCGGCTTTGAGACGCAGCGAAAGGTTCAGAGGGGTTTGGCCGCCAAACTGCACGATCATCCCAACTTCCGACCCACTCGAAGCCTCATGCTCATAGATCGCCAGCACGTCCTCAAGCGTCAGTGGCTCGAAGTAGAGCCGGTCACTGGTGTCGTAGTCCGTTGACACCGTCTCCGGATTGCAGTTCACCATGATCGTCTCGTAGTCGTCTTCCTTCAGCGCGAAGGCAGCATGGCAACAGCAATAATCGAACTCAATTCCCTGCCCGATGCGGTTCGGCCCACTACCAAGAATGATCACCTTTCGTTTCGCCGTCGGCGCCGCTTCGTCTTCCTCGTCATACGTCGAATAGAGGTACGGCGTCATGCTCTCGAACTCTGCCGCGCACGTATCAACTAACTTGAACACCGGCTTCACACCCAGCGAATTCCGCAGTTGCCGCACCTGCTCCACGCCATCCGCGCCCGCTAGCGACCAAACCTCGGCGATGCGCTCATCCGAGATGCCCATCCGCTTCGCTTTTCGTAACAGCTCCGGTGACGTATTCGCCTGCCCCTGCTCCCCGACCGCTGCAATTGTGTCCGTGATCTCCTTAATATGAAAAAGGAACCACGGATCCATAGCCGTCATCCGCGCCACTTCGCGCACAGACATACCCCGGCGAAAAGCGAAGCGAATATAGCTAAGCCGCTCCGGCTGCGGCGTCACCAGCCGTTGCGTCAGACGCTTGGGATCAAGCACTTCCGCGCCAATCCGCTTACCCGTGTCGAGCGAACGCATCGCCTTCATCAGCGATTCTTTGAACGTCCGCCCAATCGCCATCACCTCGCCCACCGACTTCATCTGCGGGCTCAGGTTTTCATCCGCGCCGGGAAACTTCTCAAACTGCCACTTCGGAATCTTAGTGACAACATAATCGATCGTCGGCTCAAAGCATGCTGGAGTCTTCCGCGTAATATCGTTCGGAATCTCATCGAGCGTATAGCCAACCGCCAATTTCGCTGCAATCTTCGCAATCGGAAAGCCGGTAGCCTTCGATGCCAGCGCTGAAGAGCGCGACACTCGCGGATTCATCTCAATCACCGTCATCCGCCCGTTCACCGGGTTCACGGCAAACTGCACATTCGACCCGCCCGTTTCCACGCCAATCTCGCGCATCACCGCGATGGCCGCATCGCGCATAGCCTGGTACTCGCGATCGGTCAGCGTCTGTGCCGGCGCAACGGTGATCGAGTCGCCCGTGTGCACACCCATCGGATCCATATTCTCGATCGAGCAAATGATGATGACGTTGTCGGCAAGGTCACGCATCACCTCAAGCTCATATTCCTTCCAGCCCAGCACCGATTCTTCGATCAGGCACTCATGCACCGGAGAAAGATCGATACCCCGCGCCAATATCTCCATCAGTTCTTCGCGGTTATAAGCAATGCCGCCGCCCGACCCGCCCAGCGTGAACGAAGGCCGAATGACGACAGGAAATCCAATCTTCGTCGAGAACTCCAACCCATCGCGAAGGTTATTCACCAGCGCCGAACGCGGCATGTCCAAACCGATGCGATTCATCGCATCTTTGAAGAGGAGCCGGTCTTCGGCCTTCTTGATCGGCCCCAGCTTGGCTCCAATCAGCTCGACTTCATACTTATCCAAAATGCCAGCATCGGCCAGATCAACAGCTAGATTGAGCGCCGTCTGCCCGCCAACCGTCGGTAGCAGCGCGAACTTGCCCGTGCGCCCCTCGTCCTTCAGCATCTGGCTCTCGACCCGTAATATTTCTTCGACATATTCCCGCGTCAACGGCTCGATGTAGGTGCGGTCGGCCAACTCCGGATCAGTCATGATCGTCGCCGGGTTCGAGTTCACCAGCACGACTTCATAGCCCTCGGCGCGCAGCGCCTTGCAAGCCTGCGTTCCGGAGTAATCAAACTCCGCCGATTGACCAATCACAATCGGCCCCGAGCCGATCACCAGAATCTTGGTAATGTCATTCCTGCGTGGCATTCTTTTCCTTTAGTGCGAAACTCTCCGCCCTGATCAACCGGCACCACCCTGTTTGAAAGCAAGTTCAATCGACATTCACACCCAGTGAACGCAGTGTATCCAAATAGGGGTTGTTCTTAAGAGCCCTTTGTCTTCTACGTTCGATTCGATTCACACAGCTGTTGTGGAGTGTATGCTTCACGACATCGAAATCAGCAAGCACGAGATTCTCCATCATTTTGCGCAAGAACGGATTCGCGAGATTTTGATTGCAGACGTCCAGTTGATTTATACGGACGGGCTCGATTTTGAGGATTTCGAGCCTTACTTCAAAACCATCATCAATCGCCTCGCAAAACAACACGTTCATCCGCTTGTTAGTCGCTTGTGTCGGCCCAGGATTAAGATACCCGCGAATTCTTTGCCTAAGATTCTCGGTTTCGCCAACATATGCTTCCCATAACTGACCGCCCTTAAAAAATCCCCACCGGTAAATCGCTGAAGCTTGGCTAAGCGAATTCACCATGCCTTGGGGTGCAACCAACGCGGTCTTATCCTTCGATAAAATGAGGAGTTTTCCCCGTTCAAAGTCAGTTGAAACCCAGCTGTATCCGATTTCCATTACTCAATCCGCTGAACTCTGTTTGCGTCTCACCGCTTAAACTCCACCATCATCTTCCGAAAATCCTGAAACAAATAATTCGAATCATGCGGCCCCGGACTAGCCTCGGGATGATATTGCACGCTGAACAGCGGCAGCGAACGATGCCGCAATCCCTCCAGCGTGTTGTCATTCAGATCAATATGCGTCAGGTCGACTTCGCTCTGCTTCAACGAATCCGGATCGACGGCAAAGTTATGATTGTGCGCGGTAATCTCCACTTTGCCCGAATCCATCTGCTTCACCGGATGGTTGCCGCCATGATGGCCAAACTTCAGCTTGTAGGTCTTGCCGCCCAACGCGATGCCGATCAACTGGTGCCCAAGGCAGATCCCAAAGATCGGCTTCTTCCCTGCCAGCTTGCGGATGCTCTCATGCGCATAAGTCACCGGCTCCGGATCGCCTGGACCGTTCGACAGAAAAATCCCATCCGGATTCAGCGCCAGCACATCTTCCGCGGAGGTCTCCGCCGGAACCACCGTCACCCGGCAAGCCTCGCGGGTCAGCATCCGCAAAATGTTGCGCTTGATGCCGTAATCGTAGGCGACGACATGCAGATCGGCCGGAGGCAGCTTAGGTAAGTTACCGTCCACATCCATCTGCAGAAGCGGATCGCCATTATGGTTCCGCGGATCATCGCAGTCCCATTCATAGATCGACTTGGTGCTCACGACCTTCGCCAGATCCGTCCCATCCATCTTGCGAATCGACCGCGCCTTAGCAACCAGCACATCGGCATCGGATTCAATGGAGGAAATGACCCCGCGCATCACGCCAAAGGTACGCAGATGCCGCACCAGCGCCCGCGTGTCGATCTCCGAGATCACCGGAACGTTAAACCGTTCCAGGTAATCATCGGCAACCTGCTCCGACCGCCAGCTCGAGCTGACCGGAGAGAATTCGCGCGCAACCAGCCCCTCAATATAGGGTTTGGCCGCCTCATTGTCTGCGGAGTTGGTGCCGTAGTTGCCGATCTGCGGGTTGGTCAGGACGACAATCTGCCCCGCATATGATGGATCGGTGAAAATTTCCTGATAGCCGGATAAAGAAGTATTGAAAACGACTTCGCCGTAACATTCGCCCTTGGCGCCGTGGCCTTCACCGCGGAAGATGCGCCCGTCTTCGAGCGCAAGGATAGCCTGCATCGCTTCTCCGTCGAGTGGATTCAATAGATTTTAGCAGAGAAAACCCCGCGAATTCTGAGGAATCACGCGGAGATTCGAGCTCTCCGTGGCTGCTCGCGGCGGGCTACTTCGGCGGGTGAGGCGTCACCCCGGTCCACGTCCATCCCTGGATCTTCCAGCCCACAGCCTCCGCATGCAGCACAAAGGCCATCTGCCCTTCCTCAGCCATCGGCTTGCCGTGTTCTTTGTAGGTATAGAGCGCGGGGATGATCACATACGCCGTATCCCCATCGACCACTGAACGCGTCGGGGCATCGTATTTCACCACGCCATCGGTGACGCCAGTCTCTGCCGCATGCTTGTCATAGTCAGCGGCCCACTCATGCGCGGCATTCGGGCCAACCCAGCGGTGCGGGGCGAACTCGTCAATGATCGTAACCATCCCCGGAGCATAAGCCGCATACGCCGTCTTCGTGTCGCCGGTATTGAATCCATCAATGAACTGCTTAATCGGCGCGGTCACATCTCCCGGACCAGCAGCCATGGCCGCCGGAACCAGCAATACGCACGCGATCAACGCGAGAAGTGTCTTTCTCATCAAGTTCTCCCCAAACCCCGGCCGATCAGGATGGCAGAGGTTCATCAGAGCCTTGCACCCCTCCTCCTGTATGTCAATAGAGCTTCATCGGTCCCGGCTTCATGGTCGGCAATTCAAGGTTTCTTCGCCATCACTGTCAGCTCAGCGATGCTAGCCGGTTTCGCGTCGCCAACGCCGGGAAAGACAAGTCGCACAAACCTCGCCTGATCTGGCGGCGGGGTAAACTCATCCACTCCACTCGAGTTTGCAGGCGCGGTGGCAATCGTCTTCCACTCGACGCCGTCAGAGGATGCTTCCACCGAGTAAGCGAAGGCATCCCGGTTTCCGCGAAGCACCTTGATCCTTCCCAATGTCAACACAGCAGCCAGATCGACGGTGAGCCTTGCCTGCGGTTCCGCAGCGGTCCAGGCTGTGGCCGGACTTCCATCGACGGCGGCAACCGCAGGCGATCCCGGAAGCGATGACGTAGCTGTGACCTGTCGGCAGCGGGCCAGGTCCTCAGTAGGCTGAAGATCGGGGCGCCGCGTCGGAATGATGACTGGAGCACCGGGCTCCACGGTCTTCGCTCCGCCTGGCGTGACTACCGGGAGCGCCGCGCCGGAGTTCAAGGTGACACTGCTTTCCTGGGGTCCGATGTGCACGCTAAAAGTGCGGCCCTGCCAGGCCAGGTTGCTCAGTGTGATTCCGGCAAGTTGAGGCGGCAGGCTCGGATCGAGCCGCACCGCATCCACAAGAGGCCGAAAACCGGAGAAGCCATAAAGGAACTCCTGCATGAAACCGCCAACCCCGGTAAGGAAGTCATAGGCCGTAGCCGTCAGCTTCACTGGCCCGAACTCAGAGAACTGCAGATACGGATCGCGCAGAAATGGTTGATAGCTGCGAAGCAAGTACGTGTAGGCAGAGCAGCCCGGCGCGCCGATCGCCGCAGCAGCAATGGAGTGAATCGCGTCCGTCATCGCCGGCCCGTTGACGTCGGTACGAGGCGTGTAGAAGTTAAGATCGTTCACGCCCATGGATTCTGGCATGGAAAAATCCAAAGGATACGTGAGCATCACCACGTCAGCCTGTTTAATCTGCTGCGCGACATAGCCTTGATGCTCCAGATAGATATTCAGTGCAGCATCGACCGGCATGGTCTTGATGAGTCCGGCGCCTATCGCCGACCATGCTGGGGGCACGGTCTTGCCAAGAATTCCCGCTGCTTCAATGGTTGCCTCTAGTTCGAGCGAAGCGGCAGCGTTGGTGTAAGCATCGTTGTCGGTATCCGTGGCATATTCGTCCGGTGTTTGGACCTGGTCGATCGCATATCCTCCGGATACCGGAGTGACTTTTGAGGCCCAGAATTCAGCGACGGCCTCAAGTACCGGCCATCCTTTTTGAGCGAGCCACACCTTATCGCCGGTGGCTTTGTAATACTCCCATTGCGCCAAAGCTACGTCCGACTGCAGATGGAGCTGCTGCGTGCAGCTCTTGTTCGTATCGGTAATGACTTTGCCCTTCGCATCGGTGATCACGTCGTAACACTCGTCGCCCATATCGCCCGAAATCGCGCTCGTCCACGGATACATCGCTCCCTTATATCCGTTACTCGCCGCGTTCCTCTTTGCCGCAGGCAGCGTAGTCGACCGGTAGTCAACCATGACGCGAGCTATATCAGGATGCTGCGCCAGCAACGCCGGAAACATCCAGGTATCCGCATCCCAGAAAACCATGCCCGCATAGCCATCGCTCGAGAGTCCCGAAGGACCAATGCTCATGGGACTATCAGGAGACATGCTCGCAAAGAGCGTGTACTCATTAGCGCGGATCGCCTCTTGAAGCGCCGGATCATCATCGACGACGATATCTGCATTCCACACCTTGTCCCACGCGGCACGGTTCTCCTGGTGAAAAGCGTCAAGGCCCCGATCAGCAGCCTGCTGCGATTCCGCGCGGGCATCTTGTTCCGGCGTTGACGAGTCGCGGCCCGTCACCACCGCTACGTATTTCACGAAGGTGCAGGTCTTTCCCGCCTGCGCGTCGAAGGTCACTTGCTCAGCTGGTGTTCCGGGAATTTGTGGTTTCCCCTCGGAGGGTGAAGACTCGCACGAGCTCCGCAGTGTGGCAGACTCCGCGACTGGGATATTCGTCCCTTTAGCCTTAGAGGTCACGTAAATGGTCTGCGTTGGAAGATCCACGCCGGCAGAAACCAAGTCGAGACGACGCGCACCGGCGCCATCGAGAATGCTGCTGACGACAGCCTTCCCGGTCCACATCGGAGTCAGATCGAGCGTCACCACCGCAATGTGGCTGCGCGCGCGGTCTGCGCCCACACGATAAGTGAAGCGCGTCTTGTTCCCACCCGGCGAAGTCCAAACACCAGAGGTGCTAACGACACCGGTGCGGAGGTCGAGCTCCTGCCGGTACTCGCTGACATTACTCGACGATGCCGTCGCCGGCGAGTAGATCCCGGATGCATCGCCGAAGGTAAGCGTCGACCAGGTCGGGATGAGCGCGATCGCCTGTTTCTCATCGTGATAAAAGGTACCGTCGGCAACCTTCGCATAGACGCCCGCAGCGATTGCGGACGCGATGCGTTCGGTGCCAATCGGCCAACCGACTTTGCCGAGGTCTCCGAGATAGCCCATACCAGCAGCGGGCACGCGAAGACCGATGTAGCCATTACCGACGACGGGCTCGGCTTCAAAGCTGTTGTCGAAGCGAGTGGTCGAGAGCGACCAGGCCGAGTCAGTTTGCGTTTGGCCGGACGCCGCCGGCGCGGCATCTTGCGCCCTGCTAAGCGAAGTTGAAAACGACGCTGCTCCCAACCCTCCGAGCAGCAGCAAGATCACAAAACTGCGGCCTAACCGAAACTTACCTTCGTGCGCGTATGACATCCACTGGACCTCTTCGGGCGGTGGTCTCGAAGCGAAGTGTATACCACGCCGGGCATCTTCGGCCCGCAGCCGATCAAGATGAGGGAGGTTCACCAGAGTTCTAGGATTTCCTGGCCTCTAATACCTTCGCTCCCCTTTATCATTCCTACAGTTCGAGACGTTGAAATCACCGAAGGAGCTGGCAATGAAATTTGCAAGCTGGGTCTTCAGGATCGCGGGCATCTACGGGGTAATCTCGGTCGCCCCGCTCTACTTCATGGAGCAGACCATCGGCCGCCAAGACCCTCCACCAATCACCCATCCGATGTTCTTTTACGGATTTGTCGGGGTAACGTTGGCCTGGCAGTTGCTGTTTTTCGTAATTGCCTGGCAACCCGTGCGGCTGCGCCCCGTCATACCCTTCGCCGTGCTCGAGAAGCTAAGCTTCGGCCTCGGCGCGATGGTGCTATACCGGCAACGCAGGTTGGACCACGGCGACCTCTACTTCGGAGGCATCGACCTCATGTTTGCGGTGCTGTTTATTTTCTGCTGGCTGCGGCTGCCGCACGAAGAGACGAAATCCTAATCACCGGCGTGAACTAGCGCGACATCGCAGTACTCACCGCACCACGCCCATCTCTTCCCGCGGCCAATAAACAAAAGCTGCCTTTCCATAGATCAGGTTCCGCGCCACTGGCCCGAAATCCCGGCTGTCGCTCGATATCGACCGGTGGTCGCCCATCACAAAATACTCGCCTGCTGGCACCTTGAACTCATCCATCGAACGCACATCGCGGTAGCGCGCGGGAACATAAGGCTCCTCGACCGCCGTGCCGTTGACATACAGCTGTCCATCGACGATCCGCACCGAATCGCCGGGTAGCCCGATCACCCGCTTGATATAGCTCTTCTGCGGGTCACGAGGATAGTAGAAAACCACCACATCATCGCGCTCGATCTTTTCAAAATTGTAGGCGAATTTATTGATGAAGAGCCGGTCCTGGTCATGCAGTTGAGGAGCCATGCTTGTCCCCTCAACCTTCACCGGCTGATACAGAAACGTAATGATGAAGAACGAGACGACAACCGAAATCAACAGGTCGCGCAGCCACGTGCGCATCCTGCCCCCGGTCCGCGAGAGTTCCGGAGCGCCCGCAGCCAACAGGTTCGGTTCTTCAGAGGATTCTTGATTCATCGTCGCAAGGTTTGCCCGGCGGAGTTGTCTCTTTCTATTTTACTTGCACGGATTCCATCTCAACTACAGCCCAAACTTCCCGGCGGGCAGGTTATCTGCGAACGGTTCGGCTTTTGCATCGGCATCTTCTGGTTCGCCGCCGGAACATACTCACCAGTCACATCCGGCCCCGTCAGGTTCGCCTCCTGCAGTACCAACGGCCGCTGCAGCACCATCTCAATCGGCGTCCCTGACGGAATATTGATGTCGTTACCATGAGTGAATAGCGAAACCGCAGCGCCAACAACCCCTCCAGCCGCGGCGCCAACCCCGAGACCTTCCACCGGATGCCCGTTCACCCCGCCACTGATTCCTCCCACGCCCGCTCCAATGGCCGCGCCCTGTCCAGCCGCTTTGGCCACGTCGCCCACACTGCTGCTCTGCTGCACTGTACCCTCGTCGCCCTTCACCTTGGGCCCGTCCGATCCCGGCAGGCTGTTCACCAGGCCCGGAATCTCCACCACCGACCCGTTCGGAAAGATGATGCTTGTGAAATGCATCGTCAGCTTCGCTGGCCCTTTAATGCGAATATGCCGCTCGACCGAATCCACCACTCCCTGGACATAAACGCCCGCCGGAATCACCGCCCGCCCATTCGCGATCACAGGAAAGCTCGATTGCAAATAAACCCCATCACCGGCCTGAGCCGTCTTGGTGTTGATCGCGCTGCGGATCGTCAGCAGCACCTTGGTCCCAGCCGGAATTTCGAGGGTCTTCACTGCGACCGGCGCGGCAGCAGGTTCGGAAGCGGGCTGAGCGGTAACTGCAGTCGCAGCAAGGCCTGCCGCGTTGGAGCTGTCCGGCGGCGGAGCAGCCGAACTCTGCGCCATTCCGGCCGCGCTAAGCGCTCCGGCAAGAACGCACGCCGCTACCAGCCTTCCGAATCCAGGCCCCAAGTTAGGCATTAGACACACCTCGGCTAAACACTCATCCGCCACATATTCATAGACGTGAATCTAGGGTGATTAGTAACGTCCATCACAGACCAGGCGCGGAACACGGTTAAGATAAACCACAAATGCATCCGCCGCCCACCGACATTCCGGCAAGTGTGCTCGCCACGACGCGAAGACAGCGAGAACGCTTCGCTGCCGCTTACGCCGTTCTGGAACGTGCCATCGCTGAGCGCGCCTTTCCCGGAGCGGCATTTGGCGTCCTGCTCGACGGGGAAATCCTGGCTCTCGACGCAGTGGGCCGCTTCACCTATGACCCCGGATCGCCCGCCGTAACCCCGATGACCGTCTACGATCTGGCCAGCGTCACCAAGGTCTTCGCCACCACCGCGGCCGCCATGCTGCTCTATCAGCGTCGGCTCCTCGACCTCGATCTGCTCGTCGGCGATTTGCTGCCCGCGTTCGCTATTGGCGCTCAGGTTCGGTCGGTATGGCATCGGGAGCGCCGCCGCATAACCCTTCGCCATCTCCTTGCGCATTCCTCCGGACTTCCCGCCTACGCCCGTCTCTTCGAGACGTATTCCACGCCCTACGACCTGCTGGAAGCCTGCCTCTTCATGCCTCTCGAAGCTTCACCCGGCACCCGTGCCGACTACTCAGACATCGGTTTCATCCTGCTCGGCAAGGCCCTCGAAGTCCTCACCCGAGAACCCCTCGACGCCTTCTGCGCCCGCGAGATTTTCGCGCCGCTCGCGCTCACCGCAACCCGTTACCAGCCTCCATCATCCTGGCGCGATCATATTCCTCCCACCGTCGACGATCAGACCTTTCGCGGTCGGATCATCCAAGGCGAAGTACACGACGAAAACTGCTTCGTACTCGGCGGATTTAGCGGCCACGCTGGGCTGTTTTCCAGCGCGCTCGACGTCTTAACGTATGCCTCACACATTTTGCGAAGCAATTCAGATCCGATCCACGGCTCGTCCGCTCAGGACGGGCACTTGTTCACTCCAAGCACCGTTCAGCTTTTTGCGTCTCGTCAAAATCCGCCGGCCGACAGCTCCCGTGCCCTCGGATGGGACACGCCCTCTGGCGAATCGTCATCTGGGCGTCACTTTGGTCCTCGCTCCATCGGCCACCTCGGCTATACTGGCACCTCGCTCTGGATAGATCTCGAGCGAAAACTCGCCATCACGTTACTCACCAATCGCACCTGGCCGGACCGCTCGACCCAGGCGATTCGCACGATCCGCCCCGCATTCCACGATGCCATCGCCGATGCTTTAGCGATTACTTGACGCCTCTACAACCCCATCATCAACGTGGTTCATCTCACTCAAGCCGACGATCTTCTATTTCTACCGCTGCAGTCAGTTTGGCGCTAGAATTAGGGAGTTCACGCTGGTACCAACTCAAAAAACATGGCCACGATCACAACGAACGCAGAAACGCAGATTAAGCCGGAAAGACTCCAACACCCGGCAGGCACTCTTCACCACCTCCTCACTGAAAGCACCAACGAAGCTTCGCAGGGTTTTGACACCAAGTCGGCCCTCGAAATCGCTCGCATCATTAATCACGAGGACTCCAAGATCGCAGCCGCGGTCAAGAAAGCTCTTCCGGAGATCGCCCTGGTGATCGATTCCGTCGCCCGCAGTCTGCGCGACGGCGGCCGGCTGATCTACGTCGGCGCGGGATCCAGCGGCCGCATCGCCGCTCTCGACGCCTGCGAATGCCCGCCGTATTTTTCGACCCCGCCACAATCGGTACAATACATCATGGCCGGCGGCCCCAAAGCGCTTGCCTCAGCCGTCGAGGTGAACGAAGACTCCGAAGAACTCGGCCAGCGCGACATCGCCCGCCGCCGACCCACAAGAAAAGATATGGTGATTGGCCTCTCCTCGAGCGGACGCACTCCTTATGTCGTAGCCGCCATCGCATACGCCCGCGCTCGCGGCGCCAAGACCGCCGCCATCACCTGCAATCAAAACACCCCGCTCTCCGACGCCGCAGATATCGTGATCGTCGCCGAGGTCGGCCCCGAGGTCATCTCCGGTTCGACGCGGATGAAGGCCGCCACCGCGCAGAAGATGGTCACTAACATGATCACTACGGGCGCGATGACCCGGCTCGGCTATGTCTACGACAACGCCATGGTCAACGTCCACATGCAGAACTCGAAGCTCGTCGAGCGCGGCATCTCCACCTTGATGCGTACCTGCGACATCGATCGCGAGACCGCAGTCATGACCATCAAATCAGCCGGACGCAGCATCCCGGTCGCCCTCGTGATGCTCAAAGCCGGAGTCGACAAGCCTGAAGCGGTCCGCCGCCTCGCCAAGGCCGACGGCAACGTACGCCTCGCCATCGAAGACACCACCTTGGAGCTTTGATCCCGCTACGCGCAGAAACGATTAGGGCCGCTCATTTGGAGCGGCTCTAATCGTTTGATCAGCTGCTTCTAGGACTGCCTCCGAGGCCTACTGCTTCGAGCTCCACGTCTCCCGCATAGCGCAAGGCCCTGGCATTCCATTCACGCAAGTCGACAATCCCGAACTCTTGACCACCTTCGCCGGCCCAAAGGGATGAAGCGTAGGAAAACCAAGTATTCCGATCTGGGCGTTGAACTCTCCCATAGGCACCAGTGAAGTCCGCTGCATCTGGAAAACCAGCGGGGCAGCTGCTGCTTGTCCGGCAACCGGTTCGAATTCGACCGTCACCTTCTTGCCATCGCGAAACCAATGCACATTCCTCTTGATATCGCCCTTTCCACTGTTGTCTTCATAGAGGCCGGTGCCGTCCTCTGAGAACTGCAAGGTGATGGTTCGCGCCGACCCGTCGCTGGCCATGCTGGACCCACTGTAAAAGGTCTTCAAGTCTGCCGCATGAGCGATCGCCCCACTCATGGCGAGCGCCAGACCCATTGAAACAAATACCCGGTACCGACTCGACACTCCTGCCCTCCAGAGTTCTAATTACTTACTAAGTCTACTTGGCCCACTGTTGATTCAGGAATAGATAGCGTTCGCGATTGGCGTCCGGTTGTACCGTCGGATCCGGGGTCAAATGCATGACCTGCCAACCGGAATCACCGTTGTATATCGGCCACTTCGGCAGTCCCTCGCCGTTTGGATCTCCCGTCTTCGCGAAGTTCGACCAGTATTTCTGCATCAGCTCGCTCATCTTGTAATCTTCAGGCCGCCACGTATAACCCTTCATGATGTCGAGCGCGCCGAAGACATAAGGGATCTCCGACGAATGATAGGCCGCAATGCCGCCGGGATGGAATTCGTCTTCCGGAGTCACCCAGTCGAAGCGATAACGATAGACGAGCTGCGTTCCATCGGTGACCGCCGCCTCCAGCCACTTCCACGTAGAGAATGCGATGAAGCTGTCACCGGCAAAATCCGCCGCCGCACGCACGGCTTCAGCGTCAGTGCCAGCTGGATAGGCCTTCAGAAAATCGGGAGCTGCCGCCCCAAATTGCTTCTCCGCATCGGCCTTTAGGGTATCCATAGTTGCCTTTTGGTTGATTCCACCCTCATCGCGGTTCCAGCCCGCCAGCAGCGCCACATCGTTTTGCTTCTTTGCCGCGAAGAGAGCGGCAACGCTCTCAGGAAGGAAATACCCATCCACATCGGGACCGAAGCGCACTCCCGGCGGCGCCTTCGCCTCCACCAGCTGCTGCGCTGGAATCGCCCGAAGCTGCTCAATTGTCGTCGCCGACAACACTGTCTTTCCAAAATCCGCACCCTGCGTCTCAGCTTGCGCCAGCGGCTTATAGGTCAGCCCGCGGCTGGCAAACGCTCCACCGCTCTCGCCGATCGCGTGGATAAACAGCCCCTTGGCCAGCGGCGACGCCATCTGCGAACTCACCGAGAATGATCCCGCGCTTTCGCCAAAAACCGTCACCTTCGCCGGATCACCGCCAAACGCCGCGATGTTGTCATGCACCCATTGGAGCGCCGCCGTCTGGTCCATCAATCCGTAGTTCCCCGACGCCTTGTGCGGCGACTCCGCCGTCAAGTCCGGATGCGCGAAGAACCCAAAGATGCCTAGTCGATAATTCATAGAAACGACGACCACGCCATTCTTCGCCAGGTTCGTGCCGTCCTGCCTCCGCTCCGATGTGCCGCCGGCAATGAATCCGCCGCCAAAAATCCACACCATCACCGGCAATTTAGCCTTCGCGTTCGCCGTGGTCCACACATTTAGGGTGAGGCAATCCTCGCTGATCCCTGGATCGCGAAAGATCATGTCCTTGTAAATCGTCGGCTGCATACAGTGCGAGCCAAACTCCGTCGCCTGTCGCACGCCCTTCCACTTCGCCGCCGGCATCGGAGGCTTCCACCGCAATGTCCCCACCGGAGGCTGCGCGTAAGGAATCCCAAGAAACGCGCGGACGGTCCCGTCCGTCTTTCCCATCACCTTGCCGGTCTTCGTCTTCACCGTCAGCGAGTTCTTCTCAGCCTGCGCGGACGAGCTATGAATAAAAAGACCGGCAATCAGAATCGCCGGAATCACAATGCCGGACAAGCCCCGGCAAAAATCGATTTTTCTATGCATCCGTGGTGTAAAAACCTCGCGCTTGCAAGTGTACTTGTAAAGGTGGGATTTTGATAAGGATGGTAGAGGGCTATTGAAAACTCCTGACCGCTAGTCCTGGGAAGTTGCGCTGAAAGAATGCGCGGTCTAACGTCAATAAGGAGTGCCCACTCGCCAGCGCCTGAGCGCCTATCACGAAGTCGGCAATGATCCTGCGAGGCTCGCCGCCCTTGCTCGCTCGTCGCCGGATGCCATGTGCCTGAGACGCCTCTCCCGCCGCGCGCCATACTAGTTCAGATATTTCCCAATCAATTCGAATTTCAGCGTCTAGAAAGAATTGATCGAGCATACGCTGGGTGCGGTAGGGCCGAGCAAGCAGCTCTGCATAGACTGGCGCGGCAACGACCAGGGGACCCTGCATCAAGGCCGAGTCCAGGGCCTCTCGGGCCTTCATGTAGACAAGCTTGTTCTCATCCCAAAGGGAGACGAAGACATTCGTGTCGATCGCCGTCATGCCCGCTTCTTGGTTTGCGCTTTTGCTCGCATCGCAGCTTCATAGGCCTCTTCCCATTCGTCCTCATCAGGATCATGACCTCGTATTTCGCGAAAGTAGCGGACAATATTCTCGATGCCACTCGGAATTCCGGGGTTCCCTATGCCCTGATACTTGGCAAAGGGGCTTGTCCCGTCGCGCTTCGGCAGCACTCGCATGCCGTCACTGTCACTTTGAAAGATGACGGTGTCGCCTTCACGAACACCCAGAGCTCGCCGCACTTCAGCGGGTATGGTGATCTGCCCTTTGCTAGTTATCTTCGCGGTACACTTCATGACAACTCCTTACTTTTCCACTATACGCCTTACCTGCGCACCCGCCCTAAACCGGAAGCCCATGTAAAGTAAGATTTGATCTGAAAGACCGGCTTAATTTTATGGACAAATTTGTAGTCCGCGGCGGCAATCCGCTGCTTGGTACCATCCGCGTCAGCGGCGCAAAAAATTCGGCCCTGCCCTGCATGGCTGCCGCCATCCTCACCGAAGACGAAGTCGTCCTCGAAAATATTCCCCAGGTCCACGACATCGAGACCGAGCGCAAGCTGCTCACCTCCATGGGCGCCGAGGTCGAGCTCGGCTACGGCCGCGCGCAGCATCGTACCACCATCTCGTGCCGCGTCCTCTCCGACCCGACCGCGAAATACGAGATTGTCAAGACCATGCGCGCATCATCGCTCGTGCTCGGCCCACTGGTCGCCCGCACCGGACTCGCCCGCGTCGCCATGCCCGGAGGCTGCGCCATCGGCGGCCGCCCCATCGACCTCCACATCAAGGGACTCGAGAGCATGGGCGCGGTCATCAGCTACGAGCACGGCTACATCGAGGCCCGCGCCGAGCGCCTCAAGGGCACGCACATCGTCTTCGACAAGATCACCGTCACCGGCACCGAAGACCTCCTCATGGCCGCCGTCCTCGCCGAGGGTGAAACCTTCTTTGAGAACTGCGCCCGCGAGCCCGAAGTCACCGACCTCGCCGCCCTGCTCACCGCCATGGGCGCGAAGATCGAGGGCGCAGGCACGGCAACCATCCGCGTCCAGGGAGTCGACAAGCTCCACGGCGCTAAGCACCGGATCAACCCCGATCGCATCGAAGCGGGAACCTTCCTCGTCGCCGGAGCCATCACCGGCGGCGACCTCTGCGTCGCCAATTGCAATCCCAAACATCTCGGAGCCATCGTCAGCAAGCTCACCGACGCAGGAGCACGCATCGACCCGATTAACGGCGACTCGCTTCGCATCCGTAGCGAAGGCCAGCTTAAGGCCGTCGATGTCTCCACTCAGGAATACCCCGGCTTCCCCACCGACATGCAGGCGCAATACATGGCGCTCGCAACCCAATGCGAAGGTACGTCGCTCATCACCGAAAACATCTTCGAAAACCGTTTCATGCACGTGCAGGAGCTCGTTCGCATGGGAGCCGACATCCGGGTCGATGGGCGCACGGCAACGATCCGCGGCAAGTCGCAACTGTCTTCAGCAGCGGGGGGAAAAGGTTGAACGTCTAATCGGCATGCGTGGAGACGAGCGGGTTCAGGACGGGATGTTCAGCTATGTTTCATTGGAGCAGCGTGTGCCTCAGGACCATCCGCTGCGAGCGGTTCGCAAGCTGACCGACGCGGTGTTGCAGAGGTTGAGCCCGGAGTTTGACGCGCTGTATGCCGACTCTGGCCGGCCCTCGATCGCGCCGGAGTACATTCTGCGGGCGCTGCTGTTGCAGGTGTTTTACTCGGTGCGCTCGGAGCGGCTTCTGGTCGAGCAGATCGACTACAACTTGCTGTTCCGCTGGTTCGTGGGTCTTGGCATGGACGACGCGGCGTGGAACCATGCCGTGTTTTCCAAGAACCGCGACCGGCTGTTGACCTCCGATGTGGCGCAACAGTTCTTTGCGGAGGTAAACCGGCAGGCCAAGCGGTTCATGTCCGACGAGCACTTCACGGTGGACGGCACGCTGATCCAGGCATGGGCCTCGCAGAAGAATTTTCGCTCCAAGGGCGGGGACGGCGACGGGACCAACTTCCATGGCCAGAAGCGTTCCAACGGTACCCACGAATCGACGACCGACCCGGATGCGCGGCTCTATAAGAAGAGTTATGGCAAGGAGTCGAAGTTGAGTTATCTGGGCCATGCGGTGGTGGAGAACCGCAACGGGCTGATCGCCGCCGCGATGGTGACCCGCGCCGATGGGTATGCCGAGCGCGACGCCGCGCTGCTGATGCTTGCCGAGAAGCAACACGGCCGCTCGCGCCGCATCACCGTGGGCGCAGACAAGGCCTACGACACGAACGATTTCGTCCGCACGGCGCGGGAGTTGAACGTGACTCCTCACGTGATCAAGAACGACAAAAGTCGCAGCAGCAATCTCGATCGCAGAACCACGCGGCAACCCGGCTATGCCATCAGCCTGAGCCGGCGATGGCTGATTGAAAAAGGCTTCGGATGGCTCAAGCAAACCGGCCCGCTGCGCCAAGTCAAGCTGCGGGGGTTGGAAAAAGTCGATTGGCTGTTCGTCTTCAGTTGCGCCGCGCACAACCTGATCCGGCTGCCAAAACTGATGGCTCAACCGCCGGGAAGGTTCAGGGAGCAGTGTGCCTGAACTACGGTCGCGGGCCTTGCATATCGGCCCACAAGACCGCAAACCCTATAAACACTGACCAGAACCACATTTCAAACAGATTTCAACCGACCAAAGACGCAGATCACAAAGAGATCCGCTGCTATCCAGCGAATTTCAACAAGTTCCTAAAGTAACTGGAGACTCCCTCCCCGATTTTGTGCTCAGCAAAGCGAATAGGCTGGCCAGCAGAATCGCGATGCCAAGCATCAGCCTCCAGCCCGGAACCTCGCGCACCAGCACCAAGCCTTCGCAAACCCCAACTGCGGTCACGATCCACTGTGAAGCCGTCAGTTGGAAGCTCTCCAACCGCCTAAGCAGCCAGTAAAACAACGGCAACGCGAACGCGCCGCCAGCAAGTGCAAGCACCGCTTCAGTCCAAACCAGATTCCGGTCCCAATCGAAGCCTGCTCGACCCTCGGTGACAAAGCTCCACAGAGCGATCACAACCGCCCCCGAGGCTAGCTGAATTGCGGCCAGCAGAACCACCGGAACACGCGCCAGTTCTCTTTTCACCCAAAATACCGAAGCGGCGATCATCGACGCGGCGAAGAGCACCGCAATCGCTCCTACCCACTGCGTGAGTTCAAATGACAATCCCTGCGAAGAGAGCAATACTGTTCCAGCTACGCCACCAACCAACACCATTAGCAAGCCGCCAGAGGCTCGGCCTTCCATCAACGCAGCCAGCAGCGGAGTCATCGCCAAAATCACCACCAGCAATCCCGGCGAAACTCGTTCGCCCGCCCAGCTGGTGAGCAACACCGGCAAAGCCGCAAACGAAACTCCCGAAATCGCCGCAATGGCCAGGACCCGCAGATTCGGCAGCGGAACCCTGCGCACGAGAAGGATCGCGCCAAGCACAGCCGCAGCCATTGCATCGCGCAATGCCAGTGCTCCCAGAGGCGGCCTGGCGAGGGCGCGCGTGATCAGCCATTCCGATCCCCAGATCAATCCGATCAGCGCAAAAACGGCAATCAGGCGCGCCCGCATCTGTCCCTTTGTGGATACATGGCCCCTAAATACTATCGGCTTCTCGCATCCGGAGTCGGAGACGAGAAGCCGATTGCACTTCACTCAATTGTGGCGACGCGAGCCGATACAACCAACCTATTTCGCGCCTGTGACGGGCTTATATCCCGCGCTTCCTGCCTTCTTCATCGCTTCGAGGCCTTCTTCGACGCTAAGCAGGGGCGTCGTTTTCACGCTCTTGCAAGCTCCTCCGCCCGCAATTGCCAGCGCGAAGGCCGCAGCGCTCACATTGTCAGGCATATCGATGATGGCTATGACGTCGTAATCTCCAAACGCCAGCCAGAATCCTCCGATGCTGCCGCCGAGTTTCTCAATCGGTTTGCGTACAATCTCAACACGATTGTGCGGACGTTTAATAAAAGCTGCGACGGCTGCCGGGCTGTACGACACTTGCAAGAGATAACTGGGCATGAGATGCCCCCTTTCACCTATCTTCCCGCCTGATTGCGCGGGCGGCGCCAAGTATACATGCGCACGACCGCCCTTGAAGAAGTGGCCAGCTTTCAAATGAAAAGGGCCGCGCTCTTCGCGCAGCCCTTTGTCTTCTTCGTTGGAACCAGCCTTACCGAGGGCCGCGGTTGCCGCCGCCTGGCCCGCCTGGACCACGACCGCGACCACCCCCGCTACCTCCGCCGCTACGGCGGCGCCGACGGCGCTGTCCACCCGGACCACCACCCGATCCAGAACCGGCGCCAGCTCCTGCTCCGACCGTTGCCGGTACAGGCGCATCCACCCGATTGAAGTTCGGCTCGTCGCCGTCCTCGAAGTCGTCACCACCCTCGACTTCGTCGAAATCGTCGCCGCCTTCGATCATGATCGTGCTCGCATTGGAAGTCGGCTGACGCTCGACCGGAGCACTGTTCCGCGGAGCCCGCTCGGCGCTGCCCTGGATCTCGCCAGCCACACCCGGCTCGGGCAGACCCAGCTTCTGACGCTGTTCCTTCAAGAGGGCCTTGCGCGAAAGCTTAATCCGGTTGCCTTCAATACCCAGCACCCGCACCAACACCTGATCACCCTCGTTCAACTCGTCCTTCACTTCCTTCACGCGGTGCTCGGCGATCTCGCTGATATGCAGCAAGCCGTCGGTGCCGGGGAAGAGCTCCACGAACGCGCCAAACTCAGCCAAACGAACCACCTTGCCGAGATAAGTCTTGCCAACTTCGGGAACGGCAGTCAGGTTGCCGATAATCTCGAGCGCCCTGGCCAGACCGACCGCGTCGCTCGAAGCCACGTTGACGCGCCCCGTATCTTCGACGTCGATCTTCACTCCCGTCTCTTCGATGATTCCGCGAATGACCTTGCCGCCCGGCCCGATCAGGTCGCGAATCTTGTCCACCGGAATCTGCAGCGTGCGAATCTGCGGAGCGTGCTTGGACTTCTCGGTGCGCGGTGCGTTGATGTGCGCATCCATCGTGTCCAGCAGGAAGAGACGACCGCGGCGGGCCTGCTCCAGCGCCTCGCGCATGATCTGCGACGTGATGCCGCTGATCTTGATGTCCATCTGCAGCGCGGTGATGCCGGTGCGCGTTCCCGCGACCTTAAAGTCCATATCGCCGTAGTGGTCTTCTGCGCCGGCAATATCGGTCAGGATCGCGTAGCTCTCGTCTTCCTTCACCAGACCCATGGCCACACCGGCAACGGCGGCCTTGATCGGAATGCCCGCATCCATCAGCGCCAGGCTGGCGCCGCAGACCGAGGCCATCGATGAAGAGCCGTTCGACTCCAGAATGTCGGAGACGATGCGGATCGCGTAAGGCGATTCCGCTTCCGTCGGCAGAACGGCGGAAATTGCCCGCTCAGCCAATGCGCCGTGACCGATCTCGCGACGGCCAACACCGGTCATACGACCAGTCTCGCCCACTGAGAATGGCGGGAAGTTGTAATGCAGCATGAAGCGCTTCTTCTGCTCGCCCTGGAAGCTCTCCAGCCGCTGCGAGTCATCGTTGGTGCCAAGCGTCGCCGTCACCAGCGCCTGCGTCTCGCCGCGCGTAAAGAGCGCCGATCCGTGCGTACGGGGAAGCACTCCAGTCTCGATCGAGATCGCGCGTATCTGGTCGAACTCGCGGTGGTCGGGACGAATCCGGTCCTTGGTCACCTGCACGCGGAAGATCTCCTCGCGCAGCGCTTCGTAGTACTTCGCCAGCTTCTTCTTGGCGTCCGGTTCGTCGGCAGGCAGTTCCTTCGCAAGCTCGTCCTTGATCTGCTTGATCAGAGCGGCGCTCTCGAACTTCCCGTGAGCCCTGGTGTCCAGCGCGTCCTTCAACCGGTCGCTGATCTTCGCCTTGAGCGCGGCGAAGTATTCATTATCAAACTCCGGAGGAGTCACAGTCCGCTTCGTCTTGCCGGCGACGCCAACCAGATGGTTGATGGCCGCTACAATCTTCTTGATCTCCACATGGGCGAAGTCAATCGCATCGGCAACCAGCTCTTCGCTCACTTCCTTCGATCCGCTCTCCACCATCACAATGCCGTGCTCGGTGCCGACGATCGTAATGTTCAGCGTGCTGATCTCGCGCTCCGCATAGGAGGGGTTGACCACGAACTCGCCATTCACATGCCCGATACGCACTGCGCCCACCGGGCCGTTGAACGGGATGTCCGACAGCGCCAGGGCAGCGCTCGCCGCATTGATGCCGATGACGTCGGGATCGTTCTCCTTGTCCGCCGAGAAAACAAGCGCAATCACCTGGGTCTCATTGCGAAAACCCTCGGGAAAGAGTGGCCGCACTGGGCGGTCGATCTGTCGCGAGGTAAGCACCTCGCGCTCGCTCGGGCGTCCTTCGCGCTTGATAAATCCGCCGGGGATGCGTCCGCCGGCATAGGCATACTCACGGTAGTCCACGGTCAGCGGGAAGAAGTCGATGCCTTCTCTCGGATCAGGAGAGGCGACTGCGGTCGCCAGCACTACGGAATCGCCCTGGGTCACAAGAGCGGCGCCGGAGGCCTGTTTGGCCATCCGTCCGGTTTCAAAATGCAGATGCTTGCCGCCGGCAAGCTCGACGGTCACGGCGTGTTTCATAATTCCTCTTTTCTCAATCTGTTTCAGTCACGGTTGCGCAGAGCGCAGGAACGCGAAAAGGCAGCAAAGCCGTATGGCCTGCCGCCTTCGGAGGTCCGCCGGCCCATTCAGTGGCCAGCTTCATCAATTCGCTCTTTCGCTCTATTTTGGAAGACAAGTGTCTCGCTTACTTGCGAATGCCCAGCTTGCCGATCACGTCCCGGTAGAGGTCCGTATCGGTCGTCTTCAGGTAGTCCAGCAGACGGCGGCGTTTGCTCACCAGCATTAACAGACCGCGCCGGGAGGCGTGGTCCTTCTTATGCGTCTTGAAGTGTTCGGTCAGTTCGCCAATTCGTTCGCTGAGGATCGCGATCTGCACTTGAGGACTTCCGGTATCGGAATCATGGGTGCGAAAGCGCGTGATAACTTCGGTTTTTTTCTCTGCAGCCAGCACGGTGGTGCGTTACCTCTCTACGTTTTATATCGAGTCCACTCTCTAAGTGTCTGCTAAAGAGTAACATGGCTGGGGAGCCGGGGGCAATCGCGGGAGCCGCCGATTCGACTCCCGCACCGATTCGGGCCGTGACCAAAATCACTCCAAACAACGCCCGGAATCTGGCATAATTTCAGTGTTGAGCACCGCCATGCATATCGATCCGCTGAACCAGTACCGCGATCAACAGCTTGAGCGCTGGACCGCCACCCTCGACGCCATCTGCAGCCGGGTCTCCGAACTCAAAGCCCCCGACCCAACCACCGGTGAGCTCCGCGAACCGACCCCGGAAGAAAAGACCATGATGATCCATCGCGCCTGGGTCGAATCCTTTCCCCTCACCCCAGGCCGCTGAATCCGCGCTGAAAAGGAAGTATCCGGTCTCCGCCAATCGTGTTGTTGAAAATGCCTGCAAGAGCACTCACTCAGGGGCGCCGGGATTTGCCTCGTCGATAGCCTCGACTACATTGTCGTCGGTCGCAGGCCGGCCGCCACGCACGCTTTCCGCGCCAAGTGACTTCTCGCTGCCTGCAGGCGCCGTTCGATCAATCTCGGCATTGGGCCGGATCTCCGGGTTCGCTGTCTCATTCTTACTGATTCTGTTTGTTGTGTCGTCCCGCGTCGCTGCCATAAAAGCACCCCTCACCGTTTAGAGAGTTGGGATGCAGGAACTGAAGGCACGGATGGCATGTCTCTTCGCCGGCTTGCCCCGCTTCGACCTCGCCTTCGCCGGAACCCAGGAGCCCGATCCTATCACCGGCGAACTCCTCAAAAGGCTTGTGCCCCATCCCTTCGCATTCGAGCGAAAAAATGGGGCACGCAAATCAAGTCATCGATCGACCGCACCTGAGCGATCTGGCGGCGCCAAGCCTTCCGTGTTTCACGATCCGGCGATCGAACGTCTTACTGTCCGCCCACCGAGACAGAGGCGCTGATGCCCTTCGCTGGACGCCGGTCGAGGTTCGGGGTCACCTTGTCACCCAGCTGAATGGTCTTCAGCGCGTGGTCCGTTCCCGCCTGATCGAAGGTTACGACCGCCGGCATCGCGGCAGCTTCGGTCGGCTCAACGTACCACTGAATCTGTTTTCCCAGGTCCACCTTGCTAGCCATGGTCACAATGGTGTGATCCGGATTCATGGCGACTTCATAGGCGCCTGCGGGATAAGTCTGCCCTTTGGCGGTAAAGCTAAAGGGGACGTCCACGCGTGCCTGGTTGGCTGCAAAAGCGGCAGTCGCGCAAAGAGCGGCGGATCCGAGTACGAGAGAGTTGAGAGAGAGTCGCATGTTCTTGTCCTCCAACTAGAAAGACAATACCCAATTACGCAAAGCGAGTTGTCAAATTCTTATCTAGTTATCGTGAAGTATTTGTAGAGAAGACAATCAGAGTCACACGCCTATTCTGAGCCGGCGAGAAAGTCATCGCCAGGAGATTGGCTCTTCCCAACCGCATCACAGCGGTATCGGGTCCGGAATTAGCGGGCGTATCCGCCAGCCAAAGAATGCCAGCGCAGCGCCGATTAGGAGAAAGAAACATGTCAACACCACACAACCCGGCCAGCCTGCGTAGCGCCACGCAAGCCCCGGAAGGACCCCGCCAACGGTGCCGCCAATGTAGTAGCAGCAGATATACATCCCAGCCGCGGAGACGCGTGTACCCGCCGGAGCGGCATCGCGCAGAAAGCTATTGGCGCACGTTTGCGCAATGAAGACTCCCGCGCCCGTCATCGCCAATCCGATGCCTACCAGCAATAGCGAAGGCAGCATCGTGATGACCACGCCGGTCAACGACACTCCGATCGCGGCTAACATCCCGTGTCGCAAACCCACGCGCGCAAGCACTCTTCCAGCGGCAAGCGTTGCCAAAAGTCCGAGCAGGTAAACCGTAAACAGCCAGCTCAACTCTTCCGTGGTAAGAGAGTACGGAGCCGCCGCCAGGTGAAAGGTCACGTAACTGAAGACCGAGACCAGCGTAAACAACATGCAGAAGCCGATCCCGAAACTGGCAAGCAGCCGCGGGTTGCGCAGATTGCCGATGATCGGCGCAAGCATCGACGTATTCGACTGGGGTGCCACTCTGTTCTTGGCCGGGCGAAGCGACTGATGAACCATCAGAGCGCCGCCGAGCCCAAAAACTCCAAGAAAAACGAAGGGTGAACGCCAGCCAAACCGTTCTGCCAGCATTCCGCCGGCAATGCGCCCCGTAAAACCACCAAAAACCGTTCCAGCCACATACATGCTCATCACTCGCGGCACAAGCAGTGCCGGCCACTCTTCGGTGACATATGCGATCGTGATGATAAAGATTCCCGGAGTCACCAGCCCCTGAAGCAAACGCCAGCCTGCGAGGGCCGGCAAGCTCGTCGCGGTTGCCGTCAGGAATGAACACGCAGCGAGCATCAGCATCGATATCACAATCGTGCGTTTGCGATCCACCCGCTCGGCAAAGACCGCCAGCAACGCCGCGGAGATGGCGACCCCAAGCGTGGACCCGCTGATCGTCAACCCCACGCGTGCCTCCGACGCATGAAAAACGCGTGAGAGCAATGGCAACAAAGGCTGCGTGCTATAGAGGTCGATAAAGGCAAACATTCCGCACAGAAAGACGGCAATCGGACGAGGGTAGGCACTTACACGATCGGCATTTGGGCTGTCTCGGCCAGTCTCGGCCCCCGTGACCTCCGCGGAAGTCTGAATTGGATTAGCAACTAAAGACACCTTCATTTGATGTCAATAAACGCGACTTCGCTCCAGATTGAAAGCAAATTCGCGAGAAGCTAACCGTATGCGCCTGCATTTGTTGACGGCGAATTCCCAGGCAGCAACTGATTCGACCGCTCCGCCTCTCAATCCGCGAGCAGTGCGGCAGGCCTATTGGCCGCTGATCGAGGTGGTCGCGCTTATGCCCTGTTTCGGATGCTTATCCAGGTTTGGGGTGATCTTGTCCCCAAACTGAATAGTCTTCAGCGCGTGGTCCGTCCCCGTTTGATCGAACGTAACGACCGCATCCATATAAGCCGGCTCGGATGGACCAACAAGCCAGCGAATCTGTTTCCCTAGGTCTACCCTGCTCGCCAGAGTCACAAAGCACTGGTTGCTATCCAGTTCGACGTCATACATTCCCGCTGGAAAAGAATGGCCTTTGGCGGTAAAAGTGAAAGGAACGTCCACGCGTGCGTGGCTGGCCGCGAAGGCGGCAGTGGCGCAGAAAGCGGCGGATGAGAGTAAAAGAGACTTCAAAGCGACTCGCATGTTGATGTCCTCCGATGAGAAGACAATACGTAACTCAACGACTTATGTTGTCAAATTGGTATCCAGTTGTCGTGAAGCTTTCTGAGCTAAGAAGCTGCATAGCGTCAAATTAGTCGATGCTATCGATATCACTGTCAAAAATAGCATTCGTGTAGTTTGCAGCTCCATCCCTCTTAAAGAAACAGCCTGCATTGAGGAATGCCGTTTCACCTCGAAGCCGACCCGTCACCGAGTCTTCCGAGCCTCTGGCCGAAGCCGCAGAAAGACCGCAACTCCCATCGGATCCGTTCCATAAACCGGGCGCAGCGAGCTCGGTACGCCGTAAGCCGTCACCTGTGCCCCAATAGCGAAGGCCGTATGCGGCAACCGTCCAAACTCCCGGTCATAACCAAAGGTATAAGCCTGCACCTGCCCAATCGGAGTCTCCTCAAAATTCGGCGGCAGCGGATTCTCACCAAGCAACAACTCGTTCGACCTCTCTGCGCTCTCAATTCGCGTCCAAACGAAATTCCGTTTCGCGAACTGCAACGTCGACTCCAGCAAATAGCTATTGAAGATCCCATTATCCGGAGTCGACCGCGTCCGTCCCCAGATCAAAGAGCTTGCCCAGTTCCCTTTCTTCAATGGCCGGTTGTACATCACCGAAGCCGTCATCCGCTGCTGATTCTCGGTCGGATACAGCGCCTCCAGACTATGCAGTTCTCCGAACGAACACTGCCCGCTCCAGTTCTTCCCCGGTTGCACGGTCAGCCTAGTCGACCACGAGTCGATCGTCCCCTGCTGGATCTCCCACCGATGCTCATTCGGCTCCCGCCCATGAAATCCGCTTCCTTCGAGCCGAAATATCCCGCTCGCCAGCCCCACCGTAATCACGTCATCCGAGATATGCGTCGAGTCTTCCTGGTGGTGACCCAAAGCAGCCAGCGGATCTTCCGCCGCCGAAGCCCGATGCGGATAAGCCGTCGGCCCCAGTGCCGGATCTCCTACCGGCGCAACATACAGCGACAGCAGCGTCTTCTCCGCCACATGCCAGTCGTAGAGCAGCGCCAGCTCCATAAAAAAATCATGCGGATGCTGCCCATCCACAATCGGATATCCGTAAGCCGTCTCGCCCTGTTGAAAGAGCAGCGGATACTGCCGTCCAGTCACCGTCGCCGGCTCCAGGCTCAGCATCGCCCGCAAGGTCAGCTCGCCCGGCCCAAGCTCTCGCTGTGCCATCGGCATAAACCAGTTCGTCGAGAAAAATTTGTCGCCACCACGCGGACTCGTCTGCTGCTGCTCCACCAGAAATACATTCCCATGGAACATCAACATCCACTCGCCCGCCATCTTCATCAGCATTGGAGCGGGCGTTGAGTTCGGCTCAGAGCTCGTTCCCGATGTCGTATGCAGAAGAATCGTCTGCAGAAAGTCCCCGCTTGCCGGACCCATCCCCGGCATCTCCATCGTCATCTGGCCGCCATTCATCGGCATGTCCATCGGGCCGGACATCGAGTGGTCAGGTGCTTGCTGCGCCCCGGCGCCGACACAGGATGGCAGCGCCAATAGAGGCGCAAAAATACAAACTGATTTGAACCGCATTCCGATCTCCATCGCACAAAAACGACGAACAAAAGACCGCCGCACGCGCCAGCGCATCGGCGAGCTCGTCAACCAGCAATGAGAGGAATCAGATTCTTAGGACAACAGAGAGTGGATCGGACCGGAGAGCCCTCGGAGGTGTTTCCTCAACAAGGAGCAATGCAGCGGTTTCGAAAGAAAATACGTTAGCGCCCCCATTCAAGGCAAGCGCAGGATGAATGTCCCGTGTAGGTTGAAGGCTCCCGTCGAACGTCCCCTCACTCCGCACGAGGACCTCCGGGATTTGCGAATCCGGAACCGGCGCACACTGAGTCGAAGCAACCGCAACCCAACGATCCGCAGCAACGGCGCCGCCCTCCATTGATTCCATCTGCGAGGAATCCATCCCCGGCATCTTCATCGCAGAAGCACAACAATCGGTGCTCTTCGCCAGCCCAGGCTCACAGCAAAGGCCACGCACTGAAGCAAAGCCGGGTACCGCCAGCGCCAGCAGCGCAAACCACGCCACACCCGCTCGCATCGACCGCCCCCGCCAACCGCTCCGTGATGTAACTCTCAATATCATCTCAACCGTGTAAAACAACCCTAAGCCTAAAGCTAGTCGTTAGTCTCGAGTCTTTAGTCTCTCGTCCCTAGTCCCTATTCCATCATCACATGACCCTTATGCGCCTGCGGATCATTCTTGTTCAGCAAGAAGCTCAGCCCGATCATCACGATAGCGGCAGCGCAAAGAATCCAGAAAACATCGACATAAGCCAGCGTGGCCGCCTGCTGGTTGAGCTGATTATAGATTTGTCCCTGCGCCAGCGCCTCGGCATTGCCCTTGCCGGCCGAAGTCGTAAATACGTCCTTCAGCGCGTCTACTCGGTTGTGAAAATAAGGGTCGGTGGGAGTCAGATATTTCCGCATCTGGTTCTGGTGCCAAAGGCCGCTCTCGGTCACGATAGCGTTGGTGATCGAGATAAGAATGCTGCCGCCGATGTTCCTGGAAAAATTGATCAATCCCGAAACCTGGTTGTTCTTCTCCGACGGAATCCCAAAATAGGCCGCCGTGGTCACCGCGATAAAGACGAAGGGTATACCGACCACCTGCGCCACACGCAAGAGTTGCGCAGTGTTGAAGCTGATTCCCACGTTGAGACGCGTCGCCGAGATATAGTATCCGATGGTAAATAAGGTGAAGCCCAGGATGATCACATTGCGGGCCGGAAACCGCCCCACCAGTTGGCCGGCGATCCCCACCATGAAAAGCAGCGCGATACCGCCCAGCGTCAGGGAGAATCCCGCATTCGTCGCCGTATAGCCGATCGTCTGCTGCAGGAACTGCGGCTGCAGAACGGTCGTCGCATTAAGGAAGCCCCCGGTCAACAACATCAGGAAACAGCACACCGCGAAGTTCTTGAACTTGAACAAACGAATGTCGATCAACGGGTCTTTCTTGTACCACTCCCAGATCATCAAGGCTGTAAATGAGATCGCAAAGGCGACGCCGCACACGCGAATGAAATTCGAACCAAACCAGTCGTTCTCCTCGCCCTTGTCCAGCCCGATCTGTAGCGCTCCCATGGCAATCACGAGGAAGCCCAACCCGACATAATCCAGCTTGTACAAGTTCTTCCGGTCGGATTTCGCAAAAGGTGGATCCTCCACTAGCCGGCCGGTAAGAAAAAACGCCAGTATGCCGACCGGAATATTGATATAGAAGATCCAATGCCAGCTGTAGTTATCGGTAATCCATCCGCCCAGCGCCGGTCCGATCGAAGGGGCCAGCACCGCGACAATCCCGTAGAGCGCAAACGCCATTCCTCGCTTCGACGGCTCAAACGAGTCCGCCATGATCGCCTGGGCCATCGGTTGCAGTCCGCCGCCGCCTGCCCCCTGGAACACCCGAAAGAGCAGCAGGAGTCCCAGGCTCGATGCAATTCCACAAAGGAAAGAACTCACCGTGAAGATCACGATGCAAGTCATGAAGAAATTCCTGCGCCCAATCACGCTGGACGCCCACCCGCCCATCGGAAGCACAATCGCATTTGACACCAGATAAGCTGTCAGTACCCACGTACTCTGATCTTCGCTCGCACCCAGGCTGCCCGCGATATGCGGCAGCGCCACGTTAGCAATCGAGGTGTCAAGCACCTCCATGAACGCCGCCATCGCGACCGTCGCCGCAATGATCCACGGGTTAACTCTTGGCCGCCACTGCGCCCTCTCCTCGGGATTCACTGCCGCGGCTGCCGCCATTCGGAATCGAATTCTCCTCTGAATTGGTACGAGAGCATACGGTGGAAGCCGAGAGCTTCAGCCCGGAACCGAGAGCCAGCCTCGCCGGGCTTCAGACCCGGGCTCCCAAGACACACCGCTCAAACAGGTTCTAGTGGTAGATGCGCTCCGCAAGCTATGCGACTCGCAACAGCGCAAATTCCCGTTCCTTGCCAAATAACGAAGCGGAGACGAACTCGCCTCCGCTCCCCACAAATCGTTACAATTCAAACCAGATTCTTCTTGAAGAACGCCAGCGACCGCTCCCGCGCCAGCTTCGCCGCGGCCGGATGATAGCTCGGAGCCACATCGCGATTAAACGCGTGTTCGGCGCCGTCGTACCAGAAAATCTGCACCTCCGGATGCGCCTTCGCCACCTTGTCCACCTGCTCCGCCGGAATATGCGAATCATTGCGCCCAAAGTGCAGCATCACTGGAGCCTTCGGAGTCTCTTCCGCAAAGTTTCCTATCCCGCCCGCATAGTAGCCCACGGACGCGTCGGTATGCAGCCGGCACGCGCTCAGCCACGACAGTAGCCCGCCAAAGCAGTAGCCGACGTTCCCCGTCTTCTTGCCCGTCTGCGCGCGCGCATAATCAAGCGCTGCGCCGACGTCCCCAACCGTCGTCGGCAGATCAAGCTTGCCCATCATCTCGTAGCCCTTCTTCCAGCTCTCTCCTTCGTAATCAAGCAGCACATGCCTCTCAACCCGGTCAAAGATCTCAGGCGCAACCACGAAGAACCCATCTTTTGCGTAACCGTCCGCCACCGATTGAATATGCGGATTCACACCAAAGATCTCCTGAATCACCACCAGGCCCGCAATCGGCTCGCCCGCTGGCTTGGCCACATAAGCGCCAAACTTGAACCCATCTTTCGAAGTCAATTCCACCCACTCACTCATTTCAGCTCCTAAGTTTCTAGTTGGCATCGCGCCGCTCAATTGGATGCAGTACTGTCGCGCTCTGCATCGCTTCGCGTTCACATGGTTTGCTGGCTTTTTTGAAGCGGCACGGCTTCCATCGTGCCAGGATTATCAGAAAACAAGGCGGCCTAAGCCGCTGAGGGATTCTTCCTCGTCCTCCAAAAGCCCTGCGGCTGCCAGAAGCATCATAAAGCTATTGCGAAGCCGGCGCATCCGTATCGCCAGCCGCCCAATAGCTCGCCCGCGCTACCAACCTGGCGCCAAAATCCTCAGTCAGCTTCACCTGCAGAGTGTGATACCCCGGAGTCTTGTCCGTCGGGCTGAAACTCAGCATATAGCGGTTGCGCGCGTGCCGGGCAACATCCTCCACCCGCTCCTCAAATCCCTTTTCTTTCACAAACGGCGCATACTCACCACCGCTCATCTCGGCCAGCTGCTTGGCCACGTTCTTATGCATCGCCGCGATCGCCGCCAGCACCGGAGTCCCAGGGGTCATCACGTACCCGACCGAGCCGCCGCCCTTGATATCGTTAAGGAACTCCGCGCCCGATGCCGAATACGTCAGCGCCAGCACCAGCGTGTTACTCGTCCCAATCCGCTCGACAAGTTCTTTCGCCTGGGTCTTCTTGCTGCCGTGGTCGCGCGACTCACTGATCAGCAGCAGAATCCGCCGCCGTCCCTGCGGTTGTTGCTCCAGCATATCCACTGAGAGGCGTACCGCATCCAGAATCGCCGCGCCGCCATCGCCCGGCTCCATATTTTTGAGATGTCGAGTGATCGCCCCAGTCTTCGAGGTAAAGTCTTCCACTAGCTGCGGCTGGCTATCAAAGGTCACCAGCGCAGCGGCGCCAAATCCATCCCCGAGGAAGAGCTCAAGCAGCGGCCCCAGCTTGGCAATCTTATCGAACTGTAAAAGGCTCGTCCCACCTTTTTCGACCGCAACCACAATCGAAACCGGCTGCGAATCAAGGTCGTCGTCGACATGCACCTTTTGCGGAACCCCGTTGTCCTCGACCACGAAATCCTTCTGCGAGAGCCCGTAGAGCACCGACCCATCCTTCTTCTCAACCAGCGTCGGAACCAGCACGATCGAAGTGTTCACCCGAAGCGTGGGTGAATCCGAAGGCGGCGGCACATCCTGAGCCAGCGCACGACCAAAGACAAAGGCCAGCAGCAGAAGCAAGACAGGCCCTCGAAAACGAAACGTCATACTCCGATTGAACCACAAGGACCTAACAGGCTGGACATGGAAGAAAAGACTTGTCATCCTGAGCGAGACGCGTAGCGCGAGTCGAAGGACCTGCACTGTCCCGAATCTTCGCCTTCAGCCTCCCCTCTTTCCCAAATGACTCAGAAACTCCGAACCTCCGCCAACAACCTCGGCACCACCAGATAAGGATTCTCAACCCCACCAGCAACCCGCAAGGCCAACTCCGTCAACTCTCCCTCATTCAACGACGACCGCCGAATTTCCTTGAGCAATTCCCCGCGAATCATCTCCAAAATCCGCTCCCGCCACTGAGCAGCCCGCCGCGCTGCCAACCGGCCCTCAACGCCCAACCAACTCTGAAAATCCGAAATAGCCCCAACCAACTCCGGCACTCCCAAACCAGACAGGGCCATCGTCCGAACCACCGGAACCACCCAACCAGAAACCCGAACCGAATGCCCCAACCCCATCGAAGCCTTAAGCTCCGCCTCCAAAGCATCCGCGCCCTCGCGATCGCACTTGTTGATCACAAACACATCGGCGATCTCCAGAATCCCCGCCTTCAGGCTCTGCACGTCATCGCCCATCCCCGGCACCAGCACGACCACCGTCACGTCCGCCAGCCGAACAATATCCACCTCATCCTGCCCCACACCCACCGTCTCAATCAGGATGACGTCCTTACCGCTCGCCTCAATCACCGAGGCAACATCCGCGGTCGTCCGCGCCAGCCCACCCAGCGCCCCGCGAGTCGCCATGCTCCGCGCATAAAACCCCGCGTCACTCGAAAACCCCTGAAATCGAATCCGATCCCCCAAAATCGCCCCACCCGTAAACGGGCTCGAAGGATCGACCGCCACCACCCCAACCGTCTTCCCCGCCTCGCGATAAAGCCGCGCCAGCCGGTCCACTAAAGTAGACTTCCCCGCCCCCGGAGCACCAGTAATCCCAATCCGCAAAGCCCGTCCGGTAAATGGAAAGCAAGCCGCAAGCAACTCCCCCGCCGAGCCCCCATCACCTGAAGCGCCGCTCTCCACCAAAGAAACAGCCCGGCCTAAAGCCCGCACATCCCCAGCTTGAAGCCGCTCCACAAGTTGTAAGAGAGAATCACTCATCGCCAGCAGCGATGATACCGCCATCTGACACCGCTCTAATCGCGATCCCGCCAGATGCGGCTGCACCAAGTTTCTCGAGGCCGACCCGCGCCCCTCGGCTCCGGCTGAAACGCAACCTAAGCCGAAACTACATCCACTCTGCCGGCCTGGAGTTGCTTACTTTCCTTCCCAATCACAATCTTCACATCCCGACCTAGCCGAGCAAGACAGTCCATCATCTTCGCTTCACTGATCCCACGAAAGTGCCCCCGCAACATATTCGATAACTTCGGCTGAGGCAGGCCAAGAACTTCCGCGGCCTCCATCTGACTCCAGCCGCGGGCCGCGAGAATCTCACCTATCTTCGAAGCCAGCTTGGCCTTAACCAACATCTCGTCGGCATCGGCAACTCCCAAGTCGGCGTACACATTTCCACCGCTCTTCTCAACCCTGGTCATGATCACCTCCCTTAGCATGAGCCTCCGCAATCCTCAAACGTTCCTTGATCAGGTCCAGGTGAAGCTTCGGAGTAGCAATCCCCTGCGTCGACTTCTTCTGAAAACAGTGCAGCACGTAAACCGCATGTTCAAAGCGAACAGTGTAGACAGCGCGGAATGTCCCCGCTCGTGAATCTTCAATCACTTCTAAAACTCCCGAGCCAAAACCCTTCAGAGGTTTGACCTGCTCGTGTCTCCCACCCGTCTGCGCCAGATAAAGCGCGTAGCCGAAAGCATCCTGAATATCCTCCGGCATCTCCCGAAGGTCCTTCTTAGCCGAGGCAATCCAAAACAACGGTCTTGTCCTATCGGCCATGGCCCAATTATATCCATTTAGGAATAGACACCTCGCAGTCGCGCGCGGCCGCCATAGAATTCACCAACCGTGTCGCCTCGCTCGACGTTTGCCCTCAGCCAAGCCAAAAGATAGAGTGGAGGTCGTCATGTAAGCGCTTGCAGCGATCTCCGCTTACCCAGGGAACAGAAATCCAGATGAAGAGCACACGCGGCGTCCAGAAATCTATTCTCCTCTTCCTGACTCTCATTGCCGTAACTGCCGCAGCCCAGCAACGCCCACCTGCTGTCCCCCTCATCACCCACGACCCCTACTTCAGCATCTGGTCGATGTCTGACACCCTCACCGCCGACAACACCCGCCACTGGACCGGATCCCAGCAGCCCCTCATCGGCCTCATTCGCATCGATGGCAAACCCTACCGCTTCATGGGCGCCGACCCGCGCGAAGTCCCCGCCATGCGCCAGCTCTCCGTGCAGGTCAACGCCACCAGCACCATCTACGTCTTCGAGGCCGCCGGACTCCACCTCAACCTCACCTTCTTCACCCCTGCCTTCCCGCAAGACCTGACCCTTCTCTCGCGCCCCGTCACCTACCTCACGTGGACCGCCTCCGCGACTGACAACGCCGCCCACCAAATCGCCATCTGCCTCGATATCGATCCCCGCATCGCCGTCAACACACCCGACCAGGCCGTCACCTGGGGCCGCTCCCACGCCAACGGACTCAACGTCCTCAACGTCGGCTCGCAGCAACAGCGCCCCCTCAACCGCTCCGGAGACAACCTCCGCATCGACTGGGGCTACTTTCATCTAGCCGTTCCCGAAAATGAGCCATCGTCAACCGTCGCCGCATCGGGTGCAGCCGGAGACTTCGCCAAGACCGGCGATCTACCCAAAGCCGACGACATGGACATGCCCCGCTCGCCATCAACCGGCGCCGCCCATCTCACCGTCGTCCTTCCCACAAACGTCTCTGCCGGAGAAACCACTACCCGCCACGTCCTCGTCTCCTACACCGAGGGCTTCGCCATCGAATATCTCCAGCGCCGCCTCAAGCCCTACTGGCAGCGCAACGGCCAATCCACCGCCGACATGCTTTCCGAAGCCGAGCAACAATATCCAGCTCTGCAAAAGCGCGGCACCGAATACGACCAGGAACTAGCTGCCGACCTCGCAACCGCAGGCGGCAAGCCCTACGCCGACCTCGCCATCCTCGCCTATCGCCAGACCCTTGCCGCGCACAAGCTCGTCGCCGACGTCGACGGAACCCCGACTCATGTTCTCCAAAGAGAACTTCAGCAACGGCTGCATCGGCACCGTCGACGTCCTCTATCCCGCCGCGCCGTTTTTCTTATTGTTGAGTCCGCAATTGCTTGAGGCGCAGATGAGGCCGGTCTTCGACTACGCCAATCTTCCCCGCTGGAAGTGGCCCTTCGCGCCTCACGACCTCGGCCAGTATCCGCTCGCCAACGGCCAGGTCTACGGCGGCGGCGAACGCACCGAAGAAGATCAGATGCCCATCGAGGAAAGCGGTAATCTCCTCATCCTCGCCGGAGCACTCACCAAGGCACAGGGCAACACTCACGTCGCCCAGCAATACTGGCCGCTCCTCACTAAGTGGGCAGAGTATCTCTTGAAGAACGGCCTCGACCCCGAAAACCAACTTTCAACTGACGATTTCGCGGGCCACCTCGCCCACAACGCCAATCTCTCCGTCAAGGCCATCGATGCTCTCGGAGCCTACGCCGAAATGGCGCGCGCCCTCAACCACACCGCCGAGGCCAACCAGTACTCCGCCGCCGCCAAACAGATGGCCGACAAATGGCAGATGATGGCCATCGACGGAGACCACTACAAGCTCGCCTTCGACACCCCCGGCTCCTGGAGCCAGAAATACAACCTCGTCTGGGACAAGCTCCTCAACCTCAACCTATTCCCCGCCAAAGTCCACAACACGGAGCTCGACTTCTACCTCAAGCACCTTAACCAGTACGGACTACCCCTCGACTCCCGCGCAGACTACACCAAGCTCGATTGGGAGATCTGGACCGCAACCCTCGCCGATAACTCCACCCAGTTCGACGCCCTTCTCGCTCCTATAACCAAGTGGGTCAACGAAACTCCAACCCGCGTCCCCCTAACCGACTGGTACGACACCAAGAACGCCAAACAAGTGGGCTTCCAGGCCCGCTCCGTCGTCGGAGGCATCTACATCAAAGCCTTATCCAATCCCGAAATAGCCAAGAAGTGGCAACAGCGCGCCAACCAATGAGCCTGCGCTTGAAAGAGTGTGCGGCGATCATTTCCTAAGGTGGATCAGTAAGGCTCCAGATTCGGCGCCATGATGTCCTTCGGAGGCGCGCTCGCTTGCTGAAAGCAGTTGATGCGCCCGCTCGGGTTCACCCATAGATGAACCGGCTCAGGACAGCGCTTTGGATAGACCACCCCACCTCCAAGCCTCCCGCGCCCGCTTGGATCGCTGTCGTAGTTCAGCATGCCAACCGTTCCTATCGGGGTACGCACAATCGCTACAGCAACCGCCGAGTCAAAACCTTGAATATCGTAGCGAACGCGAAACGGCTTCCCTGCCTTCTGTGCCGCCAGCGCGCAGGCCGTCGCTATCTTCGGGTCGCCACGGATCGGTACCGTGCCGCAGTCAACTGAGTTCGGCCCTGCCAATTGCTTGCTTTGTTTCTCGAGCAGGTCTGGGCCTTGATCTTCCGGCTCGACAAAGACAAGGGGCCGCAAATGAGATCGAGGTAAATGGCGCAGCCAGGCAATCGCTCCCAACGTGCCAAGCACCATAACCGAAGATCCAATTAAGACCGACTTCCAACTCGGCTGCATGGCCACTTAGACCACCCAAACGCCGATTAGTAACATCCAGCTTCGCGACTTATGACTTATGGGTTCCCAAACCATTAACCCCTACTAGGAGCCACCTTCAAAAGCTCCCGTGCAATCACCATCCGCTGAATCTCGCTAGTCCCTTCCCCAATAGTGCAAAGCTTCACATCCCGATAAAACTTCTCCACCGGATAATCCTTAATAAACCCATACCCGCCATGAAGCTGCACCGCCTCGTCGCAAATCTTCACCGCAACCTCGCTCGCCTTCAGCTTCGCCATCGCCGACTCGAGCGTAGTCTTCAACCCCGCATCCTTCATCACCGCCGCACGATGAGTCAGCAGCCGAGCCGCGTCCAGCTCAGTCGCCATATCCGCCAGCTTCCACTGAATCCCCTGAAACTCCGCAATCGCCTTCCCAAACTGCCGCCGCTCCTTCACATACTTCAGCGAAGCCTCCAAAGCTCCCTTCGCCATTCCCAGCGCCAGCGCCGCAATCGAAACCCGCCCGCCATCCAGTATCCGCATCGAGTCCACAAACCCCTGACCCTCCGCGCCCAGCAAATTCTCCGCCGGAACCTCGCAGTCCTCAAAGATCAGCTCCGAAGTATCGCTCGCCCTCAAACCAAGCTTGTTCTCCTTCTTCCCCGCCCTGAAACCCGGAGTCCCCTTCTCTACCGCAAAGGCCGAAAGCCCATGGACACCCTTCTCACGATCAGTCACCGCGATGACAACGGCCACATCCGCATAGTGCCCATTCGTGATGAATGTCTTGTTCCCGTTCAGCACCCAACCCTTATCCGAACGAACCGCCGTAGTCCGCGCCCCCGCCGCATCCGAGCCCGAACCCGGCTCCGTCAACCCCCACGCGCCCAGCCACTCCCCCGAAGCCAGCCGCGGAACCCACCTACGCCGCTGCTCCTCATTCCCCGCCACAAAAATATGGTTCGTCGCCAGCGAATTATGCGCCGCCACAATAATCCCGATCGACCCATCCACCGCCGACAGCTCCTCGATCGCCAGCACATAATCCACATAGCCCAGCCCCGCGCCGCCATACTCCACCGGAAAGATAATCCCCAGCAGCCCCATCCGCCCCAGCGCCTTCACCACCTCCGCCGGAAACTCACTCGCCTCATCCCACCGCGACACATTCGGAGCCACCTCCCGCAGCGCAAACTCCCTAATCTCCTTGCGCAACTGCTCCCGTTCCTCCGTCAACGCAAACGGATTCGCCACCGCATCCACCACTGCACTATCCATCGTCAACTCCTGTTCCTTAGCAGCAAGGCTAGCATCGGTGCGATACGACTGTCGCCACCATCAAAAGCGAATGCCCCAGGACTCGGAATTGAGACCTGGGGCATCATCCACGATCAAACAGGAATATCTCACTCACGGGCGCATCACTCCGCCGTGATCGAACTCTAACTCTTCGGCGTCGGACCCAGGTGGTTCAATTCCGCGGCATCCAGCGTCCCATCGTGATCGCGGTCGAGTGCGTCGAATACCATCCCGGCATAAGCCGTGAGCTCTGGCTTGGAGACGGTCCCATTCTTGTCCTGATCCATCGCCAGCAGCAACTGCTTGGCATCATGTTTTCCCGCAATGACCGTGCCATCGGCCCCGATCGCCGGAAGTCCGCGCAGCAGCTTCAGTTCATTGGCATCCAGAGTGCCATCGTGATCGACATCCAGCTTGTCGAACTGCTTGTCCACATAAGCCACATATTCCGCCTTGGAGACGGTGGCATCGTTATCAGAATCCATCAGCGCCAGCCACTGCTGGGCCGCAGGAGGCGCGGACCCGGTCTTCTGAGCACCGGCAGCAACCGTCAAACCCGCCGCCATTCCAGCCATCAGAACCGTTCCCATCATCCACGCAAATAGTCTGTTTTCTCTCATGAATTACTGCTCCTCAATTCTGTCGACTAGGATGCCGCCGCCCAATCTGGCGAGCAGGCACGCTTAGGATCATATTGGAACCGCGCCGTCGTCCGCGTTCTCAGCCATCATCCACGTGCCATGCCAGAGTTTAGTCCCGAGCCTCTGCGTCGTCATCCACCCAGGCAAGATAAAGAAAAATGCCATCCTGAGCGACTAACGGGAGCGAAAAGCCTGTCCTGAGCGCAGCCGAAGGAACCTGCGTTGTCACGAATCTCCACACGAACCAAGACCATCCTCGTCGTCATCCACTCAAGCGAAATAAAGAAAAGTGTCATCCTGAGCGACCAACGGGAGCGAAGGACCTGCGTTGTCCCGAATGCCCACACGAGAACCTATAGCCCGATCAGCTACCATTACCCCTTAAAAGGAACCCAACCTTGAACTCACCCAAAAGACTCGCCCTGGCCCTCGTCCTCGCTGCCGCCACATACCTCCACGCCCAACCCGGACCACCCCCACCTCCAGGCTGCCCCAGAGACCTCCAGAAGGCCCAGGCCGACCTGGCCACATCCCAGGACAACTTAACCAAGTGCCAGGCCAACGCCGCCAAATCACCCGCCACGTCACCGGACGACGCACTTGCCAAGGCCCAGGCCAAACTAAACGACTGGGCCCAACTCCGGCGCTACGCCGCCGACAACGCCGCCCTGCCCGCACCCGATCCCGCCCAGCCCCGCGTCGTCTTTTACGGAGACTCCATCACCGACGGCTGGGGCCGCTGGGCCGACACCGGAACCTTCTTCCCCGGCAAGCCCTATATCGATCGCGGCATCAGCGGCCAGACCACCCCGCAAATGCTCGTCCGCTTCCAGCAGGACGTCGTCCATCTTCACCCCGCCGCCGTCCTCATCCTCGCCGGAACCAACGACATCGCCGGCAACACCGGCCCCTCCACCCCGCAGATGATCGAAGACAACTTCACCTCCATGGCCGACATCGCCCGCGCCAGCGGAATCAAAGTGATCCTCGCCTCCATAACTCCCGCCTATAACTACCCCTGGAAACCCGGAGTCGACCCCGTACCCACCATCCGCGAAGTCAACGCCTGGCTCAAAGACTACTGCGCCAAACAAGGACTAACTTACCTCGACTATTACTCAGCAATGGCAGACGACAAAGGAGCCATGAAACCCGGCCTCGCCAAAGACGGAGTCCACCCCACCGCCCAAGGCTACGCCATCATGGCACCATTGGCAGAAGCAGCGATTGCGAAGACTCTAGGGAAATAGAGGGGATGCTTACTTCGAGGATCTAGCGGGCAAGATCCGAATCTGATGGACAGTCCTTCGCGGAGAAGTTGCTGGGGAGGCCTTTTCCGTTCTGCCGGATTAGGCTGAAACTACCCTCCTCTGACGCTCCATCAATTCGCCGAACCTTATAGCTTCCAGTAAAGCTTCCTGGGGTTCCATCGCTATAGAACTCTAGCTTAACCGCCCTTCCCTCAACACTAAAGCGAAGACCGTCATCCGAAATCTTTCCATAGAAGGGCCCGCTGCCCACTAGCGGAGGGAATACCCCGAAACAACCGTAGATGCGTCCATCGGTCTCCCCTAAAAACAAAGTAGAATCTGCAGAGACGTCAGCCGTGAGATTATGCACTTTACCGGCGTATGTTCCACTCCAGTTCACCGTCGCGTCCCCCTCGTTTCCCGCCACCGCGGTTCCGGGCGGCCGTCGCGCCCTTGATATCAGAGAGAAGAACTCCTCCGAAGACATCGGGCTGAACGGCTTCTCCTTAATCGACTTCACAATATCGATTGGGACGGCAAAATTCAGGTTTTGCCCCTCACCAAGCTGAGACACTGTCACTCCGATAACATTTCCCCGCCCGTCCAGCAACGGCCCCCCGGAGGATCCCGGAGAGATCGGCGCTGTAACCTGAAGAAGCTCCCGCCCGCCGTTCCTGACGGCGCTTAGTATTCCGTCCGTTACAGTGCTGCCAAGACCTTCAGGGGAACTAATCGACATCACTTTTTCGCCGACCTCGAGGTCCTTCGAGGAGCCAAGAACTAGATATGGAAACGGTTCAACCGTAGAATCGGAACCCGACTCTGGCCGGCCAATTTTGAATAAAACAACATCATGATCTAAATCAAAGCCTTCAATCTCCGTCAGACGATAGCGACGTCCGTCTCCCGTCTCCACCGCGGCCCGGTCTCCTTCACGCAAGACGTGCACATTCGTCACACTTTCCCCTTCGGGGCTAATCAGGAAACCGCTGCCCTGAGCCACTAGCCTTTCGCCGCGCGAGACAGAAATCGTCAAAACAGCCGGTATCTTGTCCGATATGCCCATCGACGGGAGCGTGCCTGACTTGTCCGTCTGAGTGGCATCTTGACCAGCTGATACATGGGCATAGACCAAGAACGCAAGCCAAAAGGAGGCCAGCGCGGTCGTGGCAAGGCGAACTATCCAGACTCTGTTATCGCTCGTCCTGCGCTGAACGACTGTCGTTCCGGCCATGTAGTCGTGCAGCGCTTTTCGTTCGGAGGAGAGGCAGAGCACAAAGCCAATACCAAAGGTCGCAGTGGATGCCAGCTTGCCAAGCAGTTCCCTTCGATACAGCATCCCACGACCAATCATTTGGACTGAAAGGTTACACATCCACTTCCCAGGGCTACCGCGGAGGCGCCAGCAGGCCTCCAACCAAGCGGCCCCGGCGACGAAGCAAAGAAATACCCTTCCGGCCCAATGAAATCCGTACTTCAAGCAAAGATACAAAATCGACCCTAGTAAAAGAGCGTCGATAAGTCCCGCCAACAGTCGCAACCAGAGTGGAGATAGAGAGGTTTCCACCCCGGAAGAGGAAGATTGTGGCTGAGGTGGAGACCCTGTAGATTCCATTCGACTACCTCACTCAAATCCAGCGTCCTTCATAGCCTTATCTACCTGATGGTCAATCGCAGTAATGTCGCTGTCCATATCAGCTAACTTGGTCCTAGCGATAGCCCGGTCATGTCCGGACATCTCTGGCATTTGTAGAATCATGTTCGACTGAGAGCGTAGTATCTCCGCTTGCTTTCGCCTAAGGGCGTACACATGCTGAAGAGATACGCACTGGCTGCGATCACGAGAAGAGGAGTAAAGTTTTTCGTCAACCACCGTGTTTAGCAATGCCGTGTTTTTATCAAGATGCCCCTCATAGACATCCAACTGGCGAATCAGAGCTTCCATGTTGTCACGAAGCGCAGATGGCGTCGGAGTTGTTTCATTGGTCAAACGTACAACCTCTTTACGAGCCATATTGGTGGCTGCCGATTCAGCCTGCAATTGATTCAATATAGATGTCTGTCGTTTTTCGTGCTCCTCGTTGTATTCACCGTATGCCATCGCGGCAACATCGACGACCGCAGCGATCAATACAAAGCCGATAAAGGCCCGCCGTAGCAACGTGTGGGTTGACGACCGCGTGGTCACCCGTGTGCCAGCAATTTGATCGCTCCAAGCTTGCTTGAACGGTCTTCGGGGGGCAGTCCAGCACCCTGCACCCCAAAAAAAACAGGATACAAACCGACCCACGCTTTCCCGCACAAGAATGCGCCCGAAATGAGGGTAGAGCCGATCGGGTCGGGCAGAGATTACCTCCAGCCTGAATATGTACTTGCCGACGGTAGTATGGTAAAAGGCCTGCGCCAACGACATATACGCCACCAGACAAACCAGGAAGAGCGGGGTTACATCGGTTTTCACCGCCGCAACAACCTCAGAAGACCGGCCCACAATTGCTCCGATGACGCCGGCCGCAGCAGCAACAGAGAAGACTAACAGGTACACAACGCTGAGATCCGCTAAATAGGCGAGGAGTCGCGCCGTCATATCTCCAGGCTCACGCTCGGGCAGATCCACCAATCCCGCGGCTTCGCCGGTATCCGCAGATGTCGCAATCTGACTACCGGCCGCGAACTCCGCTTCTGGCACCTCTTGACTGTCATGACCGAGCTCGACGTTCTCTGCTCGCCCAGGATTCGGGGCTTGCTCCGGCAGCTCTGACGGAGAATGGATTTCGGAATGGAGGAGTGCAGCGGCCACAGGTTCCTCCACAACACTCGGCGGGGGAACCCGCACCACAGGGACCTCGGCAACAGGAAGGTCATCCGGATATTGCGCAGCTCCGCATTTGCGGCAAAAGCGACTTACCTCGGGCAGCTGAGTCCCGCAAATGATGCAATAAGAAGGCATGGCTCCGACCTTACCGAGAGACCGTGCAGCTGATACGAAGAAACTTGCGGTCTGACTTTACGATCAGTGAAGCACTTGGTGCAGTAATTTTGTCTGATCCAAATGAATCCTGCAACAATATACGAAAGACGAGACGGATAACCACCCCGCCGCCCAGACCCTTGCATTTCGTCGCTGCATAGGTCAAATACCGAAAGAGCATAGAACGAATTCTTCCGTTAGCCCAACCAAAGTCCGCTTCGACGCCGACAGCATGTGGGTCGACCTCAGCGACGGACGAACCCTCGGCGTACCCCTCGCATGGTTTCCCCGCCTCCTCCGCGCCACACCGGAGCAGCGCTAACCAACTCTGCATCAGCAGCCGCGGACTCCACTGGGAAGCGCTCGACGAAGACATCTCCATCGCCGGCCTCCTCGCCGGCCAACCCGACCAGACCTCCAACAAAACTTCGCCGCCTAGCAGGCATCACCCCCGCCACAGCGCTCATACAAACATTTGTATAATTGGTAGTAGGGTGTGCCATGGTCAACCGCTTCACCAACGTATGGGACGCCATCGAGGACACGCCAGCCCTCGCCGAAAACATGAAGCTCCGCTCCTCCCTCATGCTCGCGCTCAAGGACCACATCCCCGCGAAGGCCTTACCCAGAGCCAGGCGGCAAAGATCTTCGGAGTCACCCAGCCCAGAATCTCCGACCTCATGCGCGGACGCATCGACCTCTTCGCCATCGACACGCTCGTGAACATGCTCGCCACTGCCGGCCTCCGCGTCGAGCTACATATCGGGCATGCGGCGTAGGAGCGTCCTCAAGCCATCGGCTCGCGCTCAGAATCTGGGGCCTGAAAGATCGGCCGCGTACGCCACATTCCTTAGCTCGATCTAACCAAAGCTAGGTACCTCGGTGACGGACTTGCACGAAAGTACTCTCGCCAACGCTCATCCTATGGTTCTACATTTTTGCGCATGAGCATTGCAGACTTTGAACAGTTTCTAACGTTAGTGCCGATCCCGAGACAAAAACGCTCTGTCTTACGAGAAGGCTACGCAGCCCTCCTTGGGCTCGGCTGGCCTACCTCCTACATCGACTGGAAGATGTGCGAACGAGCATGTGCTGGTCTGGTCTCTCGCTACAAAGGTGGCGATAGCTGGGCACGTTACAAAGAGCAATGGTCAGGTGAAGACTTCAAACGGAGGCAGTAGCTATGCGCCCATCTCAGAAGCAAAACAATCGAAAGCCGCTCACCTTCCCACGGATGGCCCTGCCGGGCGCCCCGTATCTCGCTCTGGAGATGTGGATGCTTCAGCCCTCGCAACGAGAATCGACCCTAGCCGCGCCGCAGCAGTTCCTGGCCCCTGCTCTTGCGTGTCAACCCCCTTCAACCGGGGCTTTAAGAGCCAAAATCCTCATTCCGAACGCGATAAAAAATCTCAAAACCCTAGCGTAGTGAAACTACCCCACTTGATAAAATAGAGATAGAGACAAAATCAACAGAAAGGGCGGCCAAAAGGCCGCCCTTTCCTATGTCTGAAGAGACTCCTGAAAGGAGGAAGACGGCCCCATCAAGGCCAGAAAAATGCCCGTAACTCCTTTGCCTGCCATACCTGCAAGCAACCCGTTTAGAATGAGACTCTTAAATGTTGACTAGACAACCTAAACCGAAGAAAACACGCGACTTGCTTACAGAGACGGGGATAGGGTACGAGCCATTGACAAAGTACCAATCACGGTACCAATCACGCCGCCTGAAAGACGGCAACCCCATGAGCAACGCTCTGCTCATCAAGTAAGTAGCTATAGATGAGCGTAAGCGTGCCCTCCTCGGGATTGGCGAGAAAGGTCTCAGTCACAGATATCTTGCCATCTTTCTTCCCTATCCCGCTGATCGCATGTCGATCGGGCCGCGTATAGGCAATCGTGTCCACAGCACGCCCGCCTTCGACTGGGTAATCGGTCCCGTCAAAGCGAGCTCGCACACGCCGCACGATCTCGCTCCCGTTGGGCCTGACAATCTCTTCGCGAACCGAGACCCCCTCCGGCACCACACTGATTTCCTGAATCCACGATCGCGGCGGAGCGCACACGTCTGATAGCGCGGCGTCGAAGCGCCACTTACCCGCGAACGGCTCGTTCTCAATACTCACCGGAATAACCATATTCTTAAGATGATCTTCCAGAGATTTAGGCCGCGTCAAGAGCCGAATAAGCTCTAAGTGATTGATTGTAAAATATTTATACAAAAACAAGCGTATTTATACGGCGATCGTGAACAATCTGCACACCAACGGCGCAGTCAACTCAACCGCAAAGTCACAGCCGGGACAGTCTAACTGGTGTGCTTGAGCAGGTAGCGTCTGTTTGGTTTAAGCGGCCGCTGATCCAATCCAGAGAAGAGCTCTTGATCGGCCTCGGTATTTCTGAGCCAGTTGAAATGTTAGTGTTCGACCAAATCTGAGCCTTTCTATGAGGAGGATTTGGAATGAGGAAGAAGCGATTCACCGTGGAGCAGATGATTGGCGTGTTGAAGCAGGCGCAGGTAGGAGTTCCCGTGGCGGAGGTGATCCGGAAGGCAGGGATGAGTGAACAGACGTTCTACCGATGGAAGTCGAAGTACGCTGGTCTCGAGGTGGACGAAGTTCGCAAGATGGCTCAGTTGCAGGAGGAGAATCTGAGGCTGAAGCAGCTTGTCGCGGAGCTGACGCTGGACAAGACGATGTTGCAGGATGTGCTGGGAAAAAAATGGTGAAGCCTTCGCGGCGTGGACCGGTGGTGGAGCGGTTGGTTGACCGCTACCTGGGGAGTGAGCGGAGGGCCTGCCGGGTTCTTCGAGTTCCTCGAGCAACCTACCGCTATCGAAGCTGTCTGGATCCACGAACTGAGTTGCGGATGAGGATCCGCGAGATCGCTCAGGCAAGAGTGCGTTACGGATACCGCAAGATGCGCGTACTGTTGAACCGCGAAGGCTGGGATGTGGGCAAGTATCTGGTGTACCGGTTGTATACGGAAGAAGGACTGACGCTCAAGAGGATGAAGCCTGCCGGGAAGCGGAAGGCTTCTCGAACCCGCGAGGATCGGATCAAGCCCACAGCTCCGTCGCTCCCGGTGTTTCTTAGTCAGGGCGAAATTCAGGTAGTAGTCGAAGCCGAAGAGATAGGACCGTCCCTAGTCAATGATTCCAGGGTGGTTGCCGGAATAGCGGGGATCGGGATCCATAAGTATGCCCTTATACCCAAGGCGCTCATCGCATATCCAATCTCTTCCGGACAGCAATGGGACGCGTACGCTATATAGTAATTCCGTTGGCTCTTATGGAACCAAGGGCCTTCCTGGTAGTTTTCAGGTTTTGAATCGACCTTGGTGATCGGCCCTGAATACGAAACCATATCCTTGTTGAGCTTCACGTACCAGAGACTCGGATTGCCCCAGTAAAGATAGGCTTGGCCATCGCCAACGAAGACGGTGGGGCAATAAAGCCATCAGCTTTGTTGCTGAGAGGATGGCCCAGCGCGTCCTCGAAGGGCCCTAACGGGCTGTCGGCGACTGCGACCGCGATGACGTCTTGGATCCGGCAACAGTGATCGGCGCATAGAGATAGAACCTTCCGCCCCGCTCAACGACCTGCAGCGCCCAGGCGTCGTTACTCTGCACCGCCCAGGGAAATATCTTGAGCGTGGCGACTGTCCCGCGGTCAGTCCACTTCACCATGTCTGTCGAGGTGTAGAGCTTCCAGTCGAGCATCTTGAACCCGGTCGCATCGTCCTCATCGTGGCCGGTATAGAGGTAGACGGTGCCGTTGTACACCATCGGAGCCGGGTCAGCGGTGAAGTTCGTCTGAACGACGGGGTTGTCCGCCTGGCAGATCGGGACACCTGCGGCGACAACGGCAAGCACGAAGATAATGCGATGAGGAACGGTGAGCAACGACATTGATTCTCTTCTCAGTGAAAGTCCCGGTGACGGCAGGTCGTCCTAAGCACCTGAAGGGGAATAGGCGCGCCGCCTACGCGAATTCCGCATAGCGATGCATAAGAACTCAGAAACACCATCTGACGCATTCAAGCAGATCGCGCACCCTCACTAACGCCCACTCTAATACTGGTTGGGAGCGCCTGGCGTCGAAATGCTGCCCGTAACTTGCGCCCCACCAGCATGCGCTTGTCTCAATGCCGTCGTGAGGGTGATGCCGGTGCCAGACACCTGTGCGCCGACCGCATGCGCGAACTTTAGCTGCGCGCGGATCGTGATGGTGGCGCCGAATCTGTTGGCGGAGACTATAACCGCGTTCTCGAGGCTGGCGTCACGACCGATCGTGATGGCCTGGCCAGCGCTAAAACCCATAACATTGGCGACCGGGACATCCGTCGCGCCCGCGTTGACTGCAGTAGCCACCGTTGTGACGCCGGCCGTGCCAACCGTCGCAATGACTGCGGTCTCGAGCCTCGCACCGGTATCAATCCTAATCGGCTGCCCCGCAGCAAAACCTGCCACGCTGGGAACTTTGATATTGGTCACGCCGACTCCCGCAGCCGATGACAGGGTTGTGGCTGGCTCCGTCCGGAAATCAGTGCAGTTGCTGTCATTGTCGTGGCCATCCGGAAATCGGCCCGAGCTCACGTCCGCACCAGGCGCAGGCACACGGCATCCGCTTTCCCGCGGTCCAGACGTAGCCTGGTACCCTTCGGCCGCCCAAGGATCGACGATGAGGCCGTAGTTGAGACTGTCGACAACAAGCCCAGAGGGGTCACGCAGCACCATACTGCCTGCCCTTACCGGCATGATGCGGCCACCGAAAACGCCATCGTTCGCGAAGAGAACCGGCCCCCCAAACCATTGGTTCGGCGTGGCCGTCCCTTGATAGCCCGCAGTCGTGACCTTTGCGTCATGGATGACCGCATTGATCTCGTGGTCTTTAGCCAATGGGCTATCAAGCGTGATGCCGGCGCCGAGCGCCTGTACAGGCTCATTGCTTGAATGAGCAAAGGCCGTCGCCGGCTCGAAGCTGATCCCCGTTCCTCGATCGCTGAAGGGGAGGTTAGCCGCGTGGCTGAACTTGAGCGGTGCTGCCAGATCGAGTCCCGTGCCCAGACGTACCACCGATTCGCCGTTAGCGTGGGCCTCCACGAGTGCGGGCGTAATGTCCACTCCTGCACCACTCGGCCCCCGGTCACCGATTGCAGTAATGGCATACGTCTTTTGATTCGCCGGAGTGCCGAGTATGATCCTGTCCCCTTTTGCGAATCCATTCCCGCTCCGGACCGTTATATTGGTCGAGCCGTTGTCTGCGTTTGCGGAAAGAGTTGTGTGGTTCGCATGGGTGCCGACTTTTGTAACCGTGACGGTCTCTATTCCATGACCCACGCTGTCGATGTCCAGCCTGATCTTGTCACTCACCGAGATATTGGCGGCGGACGTCACCTGGATGTTGGTCGCGCCCGCAGCGGCGTCCGAAGCCAGGTAGGCTTGCGTGCCCGGTTTGCCGACCGCCGTCACCGTGGCCACCTCATACTTCTCTATAGTTCTTCCGACAGTCGGATACGTGGCGCCATAGCCGAGGGCGATCTTTTCGCCGACGACAAATCCGGCGGTGCTCGTGACCGGCACATTGGTCGAGCCAACGGGGATCGTGATGATCGGACCCTCGGGGACCGGTTGCCATACCGTTGTGCTTGTGGTGGCGGCGGTCCCGATTGTTGCGATCTTGCGGGTCTCGACGCTGGAACCAGAATCAATGTCGATCGCATCGCCGACGGACATGCCGGCCGTGCTGCTGACATGGATGCTGCTGTCGCCGGGGCGCGCGGGAACTGCAAGCCCTGAGTTAGAAAGACCCAGCAGGTAGAAGCCTCCAGCACCAAGCTTGGTTCCAGCCGGGATCTTCACCGTTGAGAAGATGGCTTGCTGAGTAGGGTGCTCAGTCAGGGTCCAGTCGGAGATATCGATCTCACTGGCCCCCGCGTTGTAAAGCTCGATGAAGGAGTCCGTCGAATTGACAGGAGAACCAGAGCTAATGCGGAACTCATTGATCTTGATGGGGCTGACGTTCCTCACCTTCTCCGCGGTTGTCTCGGACTGCTGGCCGCCGGCAGCGTTTGTCCATGAGGCCTTGGCGACCAGATCTCCGTTGAAGACCTCCGGTCCCGATGTGACTTTGAAAGTCGCGCTCACGCTCGCACCAGGCGCAACCGGATCAGCGAACGTCTTCGACGTGTCAGTGGTGCTCTCCAACGTGGACGTCCACTCCTTGCTGGGCACGGAAATGCTTAACTTGACGCCTGCAGCAGGGGCCTCCGTCGTATTCGTGAATGTCACCGTAGTGTCTTGCGAAGACCCTGGCGAGAACGTCTGTAATCCGGGTGGAGTGGAGGTCGCCGAGGCCGGCGTCACACTCAAAGGCTGCATGGCGTACGCCGCAGCCACAACGTTGGCCTGAACGAGTTGGTCGGTGGCGTCAGTTGGGAAGGTGCCCGAAGCCGTCATCGCGCCTTCATAGAACGTGCCCTGTGAGCTATTGCTGTTGTCGCCGCCGTTGCCCAAGAGAATGGCTCCCTGCTTGCGCATTGGGTCGTAGCTGGAATTGATACGTTGTCCGTTGAACATCACGGACAAATCGCCGCGCTGCGAGTCGCCGCCCATCGAGGTCCAATGGTGGGGCTCTCCCTTGGCCATCGCCGTCACGAATCGCCAGCTGACGCTTGGCAAGTTTGCGCAGAGTTTGGTTCCGTCCGAATTCACGCAGCCGACCAGGTTGTTCTCCTGGTCAGTCATAACCCACGGGCCCGGTGGGCTTCCATGAAACCAGGGCGTGGAGTCACCGTAGTAGGTCGTCTCCATGGTGCCGTTGTCGTCATCACGGCTGTCGATCTCGGCGTTGCCGTAATCGAAACAGCAGCCGGAGTTGTAGTGGAGGCCGTTGATGACCCAGTACTGCCCCTCCGCCTGATCATCGACTGCCGTGCCCTTCGCGTCATTCTGGCGAAGGCCCATGCCTGGCGCGATGAAAACACCGTAGGCCTTATGGCCCATGATCGATATTGGAGCCATGTCGGCGATCGGGAGGTTGTTAGATCCACCCATCGCGGGACCGCTGAATCCACCGCGAGGCGCCTGGGTGAGGTCGTTGTGCTTAGGGGATTGATCGTAGATAGTGGTGATCCGGCAATATGTGTCGGCGCAGAACGCGTCCTGCGCGGCAGCGTCAGCGTACCCGCCCGCATCCGGCAGCGGTGGCCCAATGGGCTGGACGACGCCAATATCTAAGGTCTTGCCGTCCGATTGCCGCAAAACCTGATAGAGCGGACCGTTGTAGGAGGCGTAGAGAGAGCGCGTGGTGCTGTGAGCGGCCACGCAAGGGTCGCCAGCGCTGGCATAGATGTCACATGGGCCTTTCGGCCTGGATGGAGGTGCGTTGAGCTTCGCGCCCGTCTGTGCCCCTGCCGATAGCGTTGCGCCAATCAGCGCGAGCAGTAATACAAATTGGAATCTCGTCTTCATTCACATCCTTTTCGTTCCTCTACTGGCTCACCACCTTGACTACGCCCGTATCCGGGCCACTCCATGCCGGCGGTCCCTCATGCTTCAGTTGATGCGCGGCCTCATTCCAGGTCAGCTTCGTGACCGAGCCGGCGCTCTTTTCATACGCGTAGGTCGTTCCATCGTCCTGAAAGACAGAAAAATCAGCATCCGCTCCCGGATACACCTTTACTGAAGCAATCGTCTGCGGTCGCTGGGCGCTCTCCACCTCTGACCCTAATGGCACGATGCTTCCCGCTTTTACAAAGAGCGGCAGCGTGTCGATTGGAGCACCCGCCTCGATGGTTTGTCCACCGTGCAACCGCTCGTTGGTCCAGTAGTTGTACCAATCAGAGCCAGCCGGTAGATATACAGTCCGATGTGTTGCACCCTGTTCGGTGACTGGAGCCACCAGAAACGCCGGCCCATACATATACTCATCCGGGATATCCGCTGCCTTGGGATCGGCGGGGAAATCCATGAACAGCGCCCGCATGTACGGAGCGCCCGTCTGGTAGCTGCGATAGGCAACCGAATACGTATACGGCAGCAATTGGTAGCGAAGTTTCAGATACTTGGCGAGGATCGGTTCGGCCTGCTTGCCATACGCCCATACCTCGTTGTGATCTCTCTCTCCGTGCGCGCGCATCACCGGCTGAAAGGCGCCCCACTCAAACCAGCGCACAAAAAGCTCGGGATAATCCTCATAGTTGCCGATCGTGCTGCGTACATCCGATCCATCGATCAACGGCTTCTTGGCTGCATGGTAGTCCGCTGGAATCTGAGGGGAGAAAAACCCAGCGATGTCTGTGTCCCAATACGGAAATCCAGTAGCGGTAAAGTTCAGTCCTGCGGGAATCGAGCGCTTGAGCATATCCCAGGTAGAGATAATATCGCTTGACCAGAACACTGTGCCGTTCCGTTGCGCCCCCAGATAAGCTGCGCGCGCCAGGATCATCACCCTTCGGCTGTCTCCAAAATCCCGCCGGAAGCCATCGTAGACCGAAGCAGTATGAAACAGCGGATACACGTTATAGAAGCGCGTGCCCGAGCCGACAGAAAATACGTCCTTTGCCGGGTCAATGTCCGGCTCGGTCTCATCCAGCCATACGTAATCGAAGCCGTACGGCTTTATGTACCGATCGCGAATCTTCTCCCAGAACCAGTTGGCCGCTTCAGGGTTGGTGGTGTCGATATTCGGACCGATGGCATCCTTGAAGCCTCCAAAGTCCGGCTTCCCGTCGGGCGTATGGATCAGCCAGCCTTTGCTCAGCAACATGTCGTAGAACTGCGTTCCAGGCGAATAGTGCGGCCACACACTCAATAGGGTCCTTACGCCCATCTCATGCAACTCGCTATTCATTGCCGCCGGATCGGGCCAGCGTTTTGGATCAAGATCCATCTCGCCCTGTTTGGTCATGTTGAGAAAGTCGACGACTACCACATCCAGCGGCAGCTTCCTCTCGCGATATCCCTTAGCCACGTCCAGAATTTGTTCCTGCGTCGGATAGATCGCCTTGCTCTGGATATATCCATACACGGCCTTCGGCAACATGTGCGCGACGCCGGTGAGCAAACGGTAGCCTTCATAAATCTCGTCGCTGGTTTCACCCGCAATGACGAAATACGAAACGCGGTCTCCAACCTCCGATGACCAAACATTTCGTGCATTGAACCCAAGGTTCACCGTTGTTTTGGAAGGATTGTCCCACACCAGCCCATAGCCGCGGCTCGACACCATGAACGGCACACACACGTCCTGACCCCCAATTGCGACGTAGTCATGCCAGCAGCGAACCTCGTGGTCCCGCAGGTCCATCCAACCCTTCTGCTGCTGCCCGAGTCCGTAGTAATGTTCGTCAGCCGGCGAGTCAAAGGTGGCCCCGACGGTAGAGCCTTTCGGGCCCGCGTCCGTCGCTGCCACTTCTGCGCGTTCCGGTAACATCACCCAGGTGCGCATCTGCAGCAGCGTCTTGCCGTCCGCTCCTGTTATCTGCAATGCATCGTTATGTGGACGATGCCGCCGATTCTCTCCTCCAAAATATTGTTCGCGCAGTTGTTGGTTTAATGCGTCCAACTGCATCGCCTGCGGCAGCTTCTCCTTTGGAAGATTGTCGGGCGCAAGACGCACCACCATTCGCGCTGATCGATAAACTTCGTAGCCTTCAGCGTCGCGCTCGTGCGTCCATCCGTCCGACGAGGGCTTCGCCACAAACCCATATCCCGGAGCACTCGTCGCCGCAGCCTTATCGGTGCTCATCGTGACTCGCAGGATGTTCGCGGCATAAGGCTCTAGCGAGATCGTCCTGCCATCCCGTTCCAGCACGAGCGGACCACCCTGTGCCATAGCAATCCCGCCCATCGACGCTGTCAGGAGGACTATGCCTAGTCGAGATGCCAGGTATTTCCGCGGAAGACATCCAGACTTAGACATGTGACCTTCTGCGAGTAAGACTTGTGAACGCTTATGCACGCTCATAGAAAGTTCTCCATTCTGCAAGATAGAAATGTCTTCCGCCGCGCCTCGATCCTGGCGTTCCGTTGATGAACGGTTTGGCTTAGTTGAAGATGCCAGGCGAGTTCGATGCTGTGGCCTCCAAAAAAGGGGCCGCGCAATGATGCACGTTGCGCGGCTTGGGAGGCTTACTTATTAAGGCGTCAGCCAAGCTAGAAGTTACCCCTGCACTTAGCTTTGAACAAGAACTCATTCGACGCCGATCTCATGATCCTGCACGGGCAACTCAAAAACTAATCGTCACTGAGAACTCCAGCTGGCGCGGTGATTGCCCGATAGCCATCCCGGTGATGATCCCGGCGCCAGTGCAATCGATGCATGTGTTTCCTGGATTTCCCGGGCTGATGTAGTTAAAGAAATTGAAAGCATCCATACGGAACTGGGCTGTGATGTTCTCGTGGATCGGAATGTTCTTCATTATGGAAACGTCGGTGTTGAAAAACGATGGACCGTAGTAGCTATTGCGGCCGACAGTGCCGAATTGATCGAGGTACGGCCTAGAAAACACTCCAGAGACCGATCCGTTCGTAGTCATTGCAGGACCGGGCGCGAAGTATGTCCGGGAGTGAGTTGCCGTGCTGAAAGAGGTGAGATGTGTCGGCATGACGCCACCCGCCTTGTCGGGCTGGCAGGGGCCGTTCGGTATATCGGATCCGCACTCGCCATAACTGGGAGTGAAGGGAAGACCGCTCGACCAGCCCAGATTGCCATTTAGCTGCCATCCGTTAATAAGATAGTTTCCCCACGTCGGGACGGTGCTGAAGAACTTCTCGTTACGGCCGAAAGGCAGATTGTAGTTCCCATAGAGCTGGAGCTGCTGCGCTCTCAAGTCATCATATCTCCCGTACAGAATGCTCTTCTCGATGTCGGCGTAATCGTTATTTCCATAGTTGAAGGCCGCTTGCCACGAGTACCTCGCCGTAAATTGCAAACCCTGGGTGAAGTGCTTGTCGAGTGTCGCCTGCAGGGCGTTGTAATGAGTGTTGAAGCCGTCGTGGTAGTGCGTCAGGTCCTGGGTCCAGCCGAATTGGGCATAGTAGGCTCGGAGGTAGTTCGTGTTGCTGGTCTGGGTGAGCGAACCCGTGGGGGCCGCAGGATTCCAGCAGAGTCCTTGACCGGTAATACTCTCGCTTGCCGGAATGCAGGCAGCGACCGCATTAAGATTCACCGTCTGTCCGTCGCCGGCAAAGGTATGGGTGCCCTTGTTGCCGACGTAAGCAAGCGTTGCCGAGACAGACTGGGTCAGTTGCCGCTGGATGCTCAAATTCCATGCATCCACGGTGGGCAACAGCTGCGGATTTCCGCGGACTTTGGCGCTCACGCCATTTGGAATCGGAATTTGACCGTTCGCGGGAATTGCGGGAAAGACGAAGGCCGCTGGACCCGTGGAGAGATTGAAAGCGGCTGTATTTGCGCCCGAGTTGGTTAGGTTCTGGTTGGCGAGCACGGGGAGATTCTGGGTCACCACGTGACCGAAGAGCGTACCGAAGACACCGATGTCAAAACTTCTTCCATAGCCCGCGCGAATCACTGTCTTCGGGTCGAGCTGGTAGGCAATGCCGACGCGTGGAGCAAAATTGTTGTAGTCCTTCTTAACGTTCATCGCTGTGTCGAATGGGCCATAACCCGCAACGCGGAATGTGCCGGTCGTGATGTCGGCGAAGCCGCCCTGCCCAGCGCCATTGACCGTCTCAGGGAAGTAGAATTCCCAACGAAGACCTAGGTTGACGGTCAAATTGGGAGTGACACGCCAGGTGTCCTGTGCGTAACTGAAGATAATCTTCTGCGATTCCTTCGCATTTGTTGAGGTGCTCACGTAACGGGCGAAATTTGTGACATCGCCCAACAGGAAGGTTGCTAAGCCCAGACCTCCCGGTGTGCTCAATGTCGTATTTTCAGTGTCGGTCGCGCTGAATGTAATCTCGCCGGCTCGATTGCTGTCGCTCGGGACACGCAGATTCCGGGCATACCGCAGGTCCGCGCCGAACTTGATGCTGTGGTTGCCTATGATCTTCGTCCAGTTATTCACAATTTGATATTGATCTTCGGTCTCCTCTAGATGGCAGTTGCACGCATTTACCTGCAAACTCGAACCGAAACTTGACAATCCGTCGCCGCTGCCTCCGCTGGTATTATTCATGAAAAAACCAGGAGCGCCGGAGGTGAAGGTCGTACCCAGGTTCAGTCCCGGGATGCCTGCCATGGTAGCCAGATCCTGCGTGCCGTCATACTTTTCAGTGGAGACGTGGTAACGCAGATATCCCAAGCGAAAGTCGGTGATGAACTTCGGATTCAACACAATGTCCGCGCCAGCGACCGCGCTTTGATTCCGCCCAGTGGCGGAGCCGCCAAAGTTGTTGGTGATGGACGAGAATCCCGTTCCGCCGGCGGGCCCAAAGATTACGTTGGCCGAGTTCGCATTACCAAAGTAGCTGTAGCGGCCGAAGGTGTGTATAGACTTGCGGAACTCATAATCGACGCGCACATCAAACTGGTTCTGGTTTGTAACCCCAGTGCCGCCTCCGTTGTAGTTATTGGCCGTGCCATCCTGCGTCCCCGGCGCATTCGGCAGCGGAATCAGGTTGAGAAGGTAAAGCGCCTGTGGAGAAAGATATTGGTTTGGGATGAAGTTGTTTACAAAAGGCGCCGGTCCGGTAACGGGATCAATGACACGGGGATTGTAGATCTGGCCCTGCAGAGCGCCGCGGCCTACGAGAAACTCACTGAAGTCGCAACCATTGCCAGAGAGGCATGAGTTGTGAGCGAGGGTCGTCGGAACGGTCTCTTGAGCGGAAGCTCCATTCCGTTGCCGGACGCCTTGATAGTCGCCGAAGAAGAATAATTTGTCCTTCAGAATCGGTCCGCCTACCGACCCTCCAAACTGGTTGTAGAGCTGCGGCGGAGTCAAGCGAGTTGACGTAGCGGAATACGGCGCGAACTGGTTGTAGGGATTCCGTGCCAGTTGAGCGCCGCTTCGCCGGTACCAAAATGTGTCTCCGTGGAAGTTATTGGTCCCCGACTTAATCTGCATGTTGACCACGGCAGCGACCGACTGCCCGAATTCCGCGTCATAGCTTTGTGTCAGGATTTTGGCTTCCCCAACGGCATCCAGCGGGGGATTGATGACGACTTGCCCCAAAATGGGGTCCTGGTCCGATGCGCCGTCGAGCAGATACCCAACCCCAGAGAACTGCTGCCCCTGAATATTGACCGTCGGGCTGCCCTGCGCGTCTTCGGCGTTATTCTGCGTCCATCCCATCGACTGGGCTCCCGGAATCAACAGTTGAAGGCTGGCAAAGTTACGGTTCGGTATGGGGAGGCCGGAAATGGTCCTGTCGTTAAAGACGGTCCCCACGTCCGCACGATCGGTTTGGAGCTGCGGAGGCTCAGTCGTAACTGTCACCGTGTCGCTGGTGTTGCCGACTGAGAGCTTCAGATCGACCTTCTGCGATGTATCGGCTGAGACCTGAATTCCGGGCTCATCCACGGTGCCGAAACCGGCGGCCGATGCCTTGATATCGTATGCGTCCGGAATGAGGTTCGGAACCAGGTATTCGCCGTCCTGATTGGTCGACACCTGAACGGAAGTACCCTTGCTTGTATCGGTTACAGTGATAGTGGCATTGGGGATGGCGGCGCCAGTGTTGTCAGTGACGGTGCCGTAAACCGATCCATGAATTACCTGCCCGTGGCCGAAAGAAGACCAGCCGCACGTGAAAAGCATTACCGCCGCCAGCAAGACATATCCGAAGACATTTTTGCGTCGTTGCATGATCACTCCCCCTAATGAATCGAAAGCGGCTTCGTCTGTTTTTGGTCCTTTGCCGCTACGATGGAAACTGGTTGCTTCGCATATCTTTTCCCCGGCAGGCTGAATTTCAAGTTGCCGAAGTGTTCGGCTGTGAATACGAGCGGAATCTAGGCTGGCCGCTACAAGAGCCGCAAGTAATACACGGTGTTTTACAGTAAGAAACTCTGAAATCTCCTTTGTTTTAAATGCTTTCCACGTTCCCTGGCGGAGGATCGCTAGGGAGATACGGAGCTGCGCTCATGTGACTTCGGCGGCAGAACACAGCCGTCATGCTGGCTTGACAGAGGTCAGGCGCATTGTGTCTACTTCTATGCGACGGCTGAAATAACGGTTTTCGGTAAACGTTTTACAGGGAATGACCGCAGTGTTGTTTCCTAAGCTAGGTTAGAGAGATTCGGAGGCCGATTCCAAAATCGGAAGCTGGGGTGATTAGGTTTCGCGAAAGCGTCGCACCGCTCGAGTTTCCTTTCCGTTTAACCTCGTCAAACTCCTAAGACCACGTTCGCGGAAGTCAGTTGGGGTACCAGTGAAGGCATTGGTGGAAACGTCAAAGCGGGAAGTTGAATCCTCAACGTCTGTCAAAGGAGATGCTGGAGAATCGGAAGCGGTTCTACAGGAATTGCAGAGAATTCTGGCAAGCCGCTATTTCCGGAGTGCGGGGCGTAGTCGACAATTCCTGCAGTATGTTGTCCATCAGAAGCTCGAGGGACACCTAGAACTCCTGAAAGAACGCACTATTGGCACCGAGGTTTTCCAGCGATCGCCGGATTACGCGACCGGAGATGATCCCGTGGTCAGGGTCCAAGCTGGCGAGGTTCGTCGCAGGCTCGAGCAATACTACCAAGAGGTGCCGCCGGGCAATTCCCCGGTTTCGATCAAACTTCCGGTTGGCTCCTATTCCCCGACCTTCCAATGGGCCTCCGATAAAAGCTCTATTGGTCCAGAGCTGCCAACGCTCGCGCCTCTCGTCACAGCCACTCTGCTCTCAGATCAGCAATCGCAGCCCCGTCTCCGCACCCGCCGATGGGCAATCGCGGCAGCCTGTTTATTGCTTCTCGCGTCGGTCGCGGGCGTTGCGCTCTTCAATCTTCAGCGCCAAACTCACAAAAAGACAATATTGGAAGAGTTCTGGAGTCCGGTCTTTGCGACGCAGCAACCCGTTCTGATCTGTTTGGCCAAACCCATCGTGTATCGACCTTCTCTAGGACTGTACGAAAGGTACTCGCGAACTCACCCAGGAACATTCAAAACTGAGGTTGAAAGATATAATCATCCGCTTCCACTCGATCCCACTGAAAAGCTTGAGTGGGGCGATATCATTGCGAATCCCGAGTACGGCGTCTCTATTGGCGATGCATATGCGGGCGTGAGTCTCTCCGGTTTGCTCGGGCAGATCGGTAAGCCAAGCCAGGTCAGAATCGGCTCCAACTACTCTTTCGAGGATCTGCGTAATTCTCCAGCGGTAGTGGTGGGCGCATTCAATAACCGCTGGACGATGGACCTGACTAAAAACCTTCACTTCGGTTTTGTCGAAAACGATGGGAAATTCAACGTTCAGGAACAAACTTCCGCCGGAAGAGTATGGTCGATGGACTCGGTGAACTCTGCCGGCGAACGTAGTGATTTTGCGATTGTTGGGCGAATTCTGGACTCTCGAACCGGGCAATTTATCGTAATTGTGGCTGGAGCCGGTGGCACAGGAACACAGGCCGCTGCCGAGTTTGTCTCTCACCCGGAGTACCTCGAGAAGGGCCTTCGCGATGCTCCCCCGGACTGGCAGAAGAAAAATCTTGAAATTGTTGTTGAGACGATAATTACCGACTCCATAGCTGGCCCTCCACATGCTGTGGCTGCTTATTATTGGTAGATGGACACAGTCACTGAGTTCACCTCGACGTGGGATCCGATTAAACCCCTGAGTACCGAAAGTAGTCCTCTTAGACCTGCATCCTTACCGACGAGGTTTACTTGCGATGCATGTTTCCAATCTTCGATACAGAGCTTCGCTGTTGCTTCGAGTTGTAGTAGCCGCGGTGTGCCTCCAAGGCACCTTTGCGACGTTCCTTGTCGGGCAAGCCTCCGATCCCGTCGCCGAAGCTGGGCACCTGATGAAAAAGGGTCAACCCGACAAGGCTCTTGAGTTGTTGAATCCATTGAGTACGGCCAATCCGGAACCGAAGGGAGCGGAATACCTGCGGGGGCTCATCCTTTATGAGAAGGGTGATCTGCAAGAGGCCGAGGCAGCTTTCGCGAAAGCATCCGCCCAGGATCCGGCAGACGTAGAAGCGATGAAGATGCAGGGCGCCAGTTTATTTCGTTTGGGCAAAGCGGCGGACGCGATTCCGTTGCTGGAGAAAGCACAAGGATCGACGCAACAAATGAATGTCGACCCGCAGTACGTTCTCGGACTTTGCTACCTCGATACAAATCGTTTCGACGACGCCCGCCACGCCTTCGCCGCCCAATACGAGTTCTCGCCAGACTCGGCGTCGGCGTATTTGCTGGAGGCACGGATGCTGTTACGCCGCGATTATTTACCCGCTGCGGAAAAGGCGACCCGAAAGGCGCTTGAACTTAAGCCGGATATCCCATCAGCGCATCTGTTGCTGGGCCAAATTGCTCTTGCGCGAAATGACCTCCCGGAAGCGCTGTCTCAGTTCGTTACGGAAAGAAGTTTGAACCCCATGTTTGGTACGGTTTACGATCGACTTGGAGACGCCTACCTCCGCAGCGGCGACTACATCAATGCGCAAAAATCTTTGGATCGCGCGATTCTCCTCGAACCAACGTTGAATATTCCTTACATCCTGCTCGGCAAGGTGCTGCTTGAGGAGGACGACGCGATGATGGCGACGATGTATCTCAAGCATGCGATCGAGATCGACTCCAAGAACTCAATGGCACACGCATTGCTCGGGAGAGCTTATCGATCTCTGGGCCGTACAGAAGACGCAGCCGTCGAGTTGCATACCGCGGCAAAGCTTCAGGAGACACCTCAGCCAGTTTCGGAGCAAACCAAATAGTGAAAGCCTGTATGGCCCGGCACAACTGCAAGTTGTCGGTTGCCTTCGTTTCGCTTCGAAATATTCTCGCTATTCTCCTGTTGGCTCAAGCTGGCTGGTCCTTAGCTGGCGGCGCGACTGGCCAGCATTCGCCACCGCCTTATCCAGCATCCACCGACCATGTCCCGCCGGCTTGGTACATTGACGTGGCCGCTCAGGCGGGCATCACCGTGCGCAATGTTAACGGGGGCGTCACATCAAAGCGCTACATCATTGAGTCCACCGGATCTGGAGCGGCGATTATCGATTACGATCGAGATGGCTGGCCGGATATCTTCATCGTGAATGGTTCGACGCTGTCTGGGACCCAACCGCCGGAGCCACCTACGAACCATCTCTTTCACAACAATCACGACGGAACCTTTACTGACGTCACGGCAAAAGCAGGTCTGGTCTCCACAGGATGGGGACAGGGCGTTTGCGTCGGAGATTACGACAACGACGGATTCGATGACATCTACGTTACCGGATACGGAACCAATCGTCTTTTTCACAATCAAGGCAATGGAACGTTCCGCGAAGTAGCACAACAGTCCGGGGTCGCGGGCTCCGGAAAAGAATGGGGCACTGGCTGCGCATTCATCGATTACGATCGCGACGGCAAGCTCGACCTCGTAGTCGCTAACTACGTTCACTTTGATCTTGCCAAGACCCCCGCTCCGGGCCAGGAACCAGGTTGCATCTGGAAAGGCGTCCCGGTAATGTGTGGGCCTCGCGGTCTGGCCAGCGCGCCCAACATCCTTTATCACAATCTCGGAAATGGCAAATTTGACGACGTAAGCAAATCCAGCGGCATCGAGAACACGACGGCGCACTATTGTTTTTCCGTCAGCACGATCGACTATAACGACGACGGTTGGCCCGATGTGTATGTGGCCTGCGATTCAACCCCAGCCATCCTCTATCGCAACAACCGCAACGGTACTTTTACCGATGTTGGCATCGACTCCTCTGTTGCTTTCAATGAAGATGGCCGAGAGCAGGCCGGAATGGGATCCACCGTTGCCGACTACGATGGAGACGGCAAGCTCGACATATTCAAGACCAACTTTTCCGATGACACTTCGACCCTTTACCACAACAATGGCGACGGCACCTTCAACGACACAACCTTTACCGCGGGCCTTGGCATCAACACCGACGCACTGGGGTGGGGCACAGCGTTCGCCGATGTCGATAACGATGGCTGGCCTGATCTGCTGGTTGTGAATGGTCATGTATATCCGGAAGTCGATACCGAGGTTATGGGCACGCGATACCGTGAACCGCGATTCCTCTACTACAACCTGGGAAACGGCAAATTCAAGGACCTCAGCAAATCCGCCGGGCCGGGACTTACAGAACCGCGGTCAGGTCGCGGACTTGCGATCGGCGATCTCTTCAACGACGGCCGCCTCGACGCCGTCGTCAACAATCTGAGCGACTTCCCAATGCTGCTCGTAAACGTCGCCGGCAATAAAAACCACTGGTTGGGACTGCGTCTGATCGGCACAATCTCAAATAAAGATGCGATCGGATCTCGCGTGACCCTCCACGGCGCCAAGCGGGCGTGGGTTGATGAGGTCCGCAGCGGCTCCAGCTTCAACTCGTCCAACGATCTGCGTCTGCACTTCGGCCTCGGTGCATCTCCCGAGCTCACTTCGATCGAAATCCGCTGGCCCAATGGCCGCAACGAAATCTTCGACCCGCCGCCGAGCCTGGATCATTTTGTTGACATCACCGAGGGCTCTGGTCGTAAATAAACTCGGTTTCATAGCCTGACCCTCGACAGGCGCCGGGTCATTTCAGATTTGCGATCTGCATCTTCCGGAAGAAGACTTCCGCTCCCTCGCATTGAAAAAGAATCTTTCCTTGGGTTGGATTTGCGTTCGTTCCCACATTCGCCAGCTTTCCGTTCACGAAGTATAGGATCCGGTCGTGATCGACAACCAACTCCAACAAGTTCCATTTCCCGTGAGGTTTTTCGAGATCGTCCACCGGGTCACGATATCCGGTCACATTGTTCAACGGCCCTCTTCCAATATGGGGAATGCGTGTGTACTGATTTGGTCCGGGCTCGGCAGTGCTCTGATAGACCTTTCCATCCACCGTCATACCCGTGCCGTTGACGACCCAAATGTCTCCGGTACCACCTTCGTTAATCTGGAACTCCATCATCTTCGGCCACACTTTGAGCGGGCCGGTGATGTTGTATTGGATTCCGCTGTCGCGAGACTTCCCCATCCGCGGCGGATACATCTTCTCACCCCATCTTGAACTCAGCGCGAAGATAGTAATTTCCATATTCCTTCTGCGTCACAAGGCCGCCAAACTCCTCCCCGGATATATGCAGCATTCCTTTTTCTACCTGGAAGACTTTGTCGGGATCGTTATTGATTCCGTGTTTTTCCAGCAGGATATCGAAACCGTCAAAGTTCTTTCCGTTGAACAGAGGAACCGGCTTATCATGGCGAGG
>CAWGZE010000040.1:0-49295 GCA_963826855.1 uncultured Acidobacteriaceae bacterium | reverse complement strand
AGTTCCGCCATCCCGGCGCTATGAAATCCCAGTCGCCAACGCTGGCGACGGCTAGCGCATTCGCAGCTTGGAGTGAGGCTGCCCGATTCTTGCGTCGGCCTTCTGAAGTATCTCATATGCCTTCAATGTCGCTCAAAAGCGACACTTTCAGACTTTCAACCAAGAACGTTTCGGAAAAGATGCGGCGGCGTAAACTGAGTAGATAACTATGTCAGCTCTTGTCGACGCTCCAAGCCCGATCGCGGAAATCAAACAGAAGCTCGAGAACCACACAGCTCGGATTGGCATCATCGGCCTCGGCTATGTCGGTCTGCCCCTGGCTCTCCTTTTCAGCGAAGAGCACTTTCCGGTCACCGGTTTCGATATCGATCCCTCCAAAGTTGAGACCCTGAACGGTAGCGGATCGTACATTGTGCGGATTGCGCCTGATGAGATTGATCGTGCGAGACAGGCGGGTTTCCGGGCGACTTCTGATTATTCCGAAATCGCATCGATGGATGCAGTGCTGATTTGCGTGCCGACACCGCTCAATGACTATCATGAGCCAGATCTGAGCTACGTGACGCAGACCGCGAAGTCAATCGCTCCATATCTGCGCGAAGGCCAGCTGATCGTCCTCGAGAGCACGACGTATCCTGGTACGACGGAAGAGGTTCTGGTACCGCTGCTGGAGTCGGGCAATGCGAATTCACTTCGTGTCGCGCGGACCCCGGAAGACCGCGGCTTTTATGTTGCCTTTTCTCCCGAGCGGGAAGACCCCGGCAACGATACTGTTGCCCGCCACGACATTCCGAAGGTGATTGGGGGAGTAGGTTCCGTAGCTCTGGAACTTGCCTGTGCAGTTTATGGGTCGATCTTCCGACGCACTGTCCCGGTCTCGTCACCGGCGGCAGCGGAGATGACCAAGCTGCTTGAAAATATCTACCGCTGCGTCAACATAGCACTGGTAAATGAGCTCAAACAGCTCTGCCAACGCATGAATATCGACCTTTTCGAGGTGATCGATGCGGCCAAGACGAAGCCCTTTGGGTTTCAGGCTTTTTATCCCGGTCCCGGGCTGGGCGGTCACTGTATCCCAATCGATCCTTTTTATCTGTCTTGGAAGGCGAAGCAGTTTGACTTTCGCACCCGCTTCATCGAGCTTGCCGGCGAGGTGAACATCGCCATGCCGTATTACGTGATCGATCAGACGATCGCCGCCCTCAACGATCGGCGCAAGGCGCTCAACGGATCGCAGATACTGGTGCTGGGAGTTGCCTACAAGCGCGACATTGACGATCTTCGCGAGTCTCCTTCGCTGACCATCATTGAGTTGCTGCGCGAGCGCGGCGCAGTTGTCTCCTACCACGACCCGTTCTTCCCCAGGGTAGGCCGCGGCCGTCATTACGACTTGAATATGGAGTGTGCCACTCTGGACGGCATGCATCAATACGATGCGGTGATGATAGTGACCGACCACACCAGCTATGACTATCGCGGGATCGTCCGCGATGCTCAGTTAGTCATCGATACTCGCAACGCCACTAAGGGAATTACGGCGGAGAACATTGTGCGGTGTTAATCAGAGATAGGGATCCTGAGTAAGTCAATCCATCAGGCTCTTATCGCTTCCCAGGGTTGGAAGAGTGACGGTAAAAACCGCGCCCGGCAGATCAACTGCTGTCCCTGAGGTAGCCTCGATGGCGCCGCCATGGCGTTCGACGATCTCTTTCGCCACCCATAAACCAAGTCCGGTTCCTACGTCTTCCTTGGTCGTAAAAAAGGGCTCGAAAATCCTGGTGAGATTTTCGGCCGCGATTCCGGGGCCGTCATCTTCTATCCGGAAGATGACTGCTTCTGCTGCCGAAGACGAACCGGACAACACCCAGAGCCTGATCCTTCCGCGTGCGCCGACGGCATCGGTGGCATTCGAGATGAGGTTGGCGATTACTTGTTTCAACTCGCCCGGCGAGCCGAGCAGCAAGGGGCATTCGCTGTAGTTCTTTTCAACCGTGATCTGCCTGGTATTCAGTTTGTTTGAGTAGAGTTTCAGCGCCGACTCAACCAGTTGAGCCATGTCAACTGTCTCCCACTTTCTCGATTCGCGGTAAAAGGCGAGCGTCTGTTTAGCGATATGCGATACCCGTTCGAGTTGTTCTTCGGCAAAGGTCAGATATTCGACCGCTGCCACCGGTATGCCGGGCTCCAACCGTGCGAGATATACCAGATTACCTACTGCCTCAAGAGGATTGTTGATCTCGTGGGCGACCGTGGCCGCCAACCGCGAAGCCGCCGCCAACTTTTCGGCTTTCCGAATGATTTCCTGGGCTTCTCTATCTTCGGTGGCATCGCGGAAAACGAGCACCACTCCGATAAGTTGCTCCCGGTCATCGCGAATCGGCGCAGCGCTGTCTTCGATCGGAGTAAGCGTCCCGTTCCTGTGGCGCAACACGGTGTGATTGGCGAGCCCGACTACCTTGCCCTGAACCATGACTTTCTCGACGGGGTTCTCGACCGGATCGTGGGTGTGCTCATTAAAGATGGGGAAGATCTCGGTAATCGGTCTTCCTTTTGCTCCAGACACAGTGCAACCGGTCAGTTGCTCGGCCGCCGGGTTGAGAAAGGTTACAACGCCGCGCGGGTCGGCCGCGATCACCGCATCGCCGATACTGGTGAGCGTCACCCGGTACCATTCCTCGCCCGCCCGCATTTGGGCGGCGTGGCGCTCGCGCAGGTCCATCTCGCGCAGAATGTAGTAGGCCAACAAGACCGAACCAAAGACTGCGAGAGCTGTGGTCAGGAAGATGCTTGTCCTGGTCCACCACACGCCGTTCAAATAAGCCGCGGCTCTTCGGGCTTCCAGCACGCTCTCTTCCCGCTCCATATTCGCAATCGCTTGCCGGATCTCGTCCATTACACCTTTGCCTTTGTCCGACAAAACAAGGTCTTCAGCCTCCTTGGGTTTGCCCTCGTTGTAGAGCGAAATCGTTTCGCGCAGCTCGTCCAGCTTGGTATGCGCCAGTTGGGTAAGCTCGGCCAGACTCCGTTGCTGTCTGGGGTTGTCGGCGGTCAATCGAGTGAGCGTCTGCAGATGGCGATCGATCTGCTTCGTCGCCAGGTCGTAGGGAGTGAGATAGGTTGGCCGGCCGGTGTAGAGAAATCCCCGCTGCCCAGTTTCGGCGTCGTCGAGCAACAACCCAGTCTCGGTCAACTCCAGGATGACTTGTTCTGTGCGGGACAGCAGCTTGTGGTCAGCGACCTGGGAATCAAGTTCGCGTTTGATGTACCAGGAATTAGCGATCAGAACGAGAATCAAGACCACGAAGCCGACGAGGACACTCGCACGCTTGTAGATGGGCTGCATATCCGCAACTATAAATTGACTCGACTTGAAATTGTCAGCTAGACCAGGGCGGCGTCGCGAAGGCTCAGGTTCCCTTTGGTCTTTGCGACGCATTGCGCGACGATGCCGGAAATGTGGACCAGATCGCGCTCCAGTAGATACGGGTGCATGGGCAGGCTGACGACGCGCTTCGCCGCCGCCTCCGCTATTGGAAAATCACCTTTGCGGTGGCCAAGATGGGCAAACGCGGGCTGCAGATGAAGCGCCTCGGGATAATGGACCGCCGTCGGCACCCCATGCAGCTTCATCTCTTCCTGGAATAGGTCGCGATTCTCGACCTCGATTGTGTACTGCGCATAGACGCTGGTGTCTCCTGCGAGGATATGCGGAGTTTGGACTATCTCATGCAAGAGCTCCGAATAGCGTGCGCCCACCTCGGCGCGGCGTCCGACCTCTTCGTCGAAGACCTCCAGCTTGGCCAAAAGGACTGCCGCCTGAATGGTGTCCATACGTCCATTCACGCCGATTACTGGGTGATGATAACGGCGGTCCTGGCCATGATTGCGGATTATGCACATCTTCTCGGCAAGCTCGTCGTAGCTGGTGAAGACCGCGCCGGCGTCGCCATAGCAGCCGAGCGGCTTGGATGGGAAAAAGCTGGTGCAGCCGATCAACGACAGGTTACAGGATTGGCGTCCCTTATAGGTGGCGCCAAAACTCTGCGCTGCGTCTTCGATCACCGGAATTTCGCCTGCGACTTCGGCGATTGCGTCCATTTCCGCGCATTGGCCGTAGAGTGAGACTGGCAGGATGGCCTTGGTATGTGGACTGATCGCGGCCCGCAGCAAGGACGGGTCCAGGTTGTACGTCACAGGATCGATGTCAACGAATATGGGCTTCGCGCCGAGCAGCGCAATGATCTCCGCAGTGGCAAAGAAGCTGAATGGGCTAGTTACAACCTCATCACCCCGGCCGATGCCGAGCGCCATCATCGCCAGCAGGAGCGCATCGGTTCCGCTGGAGCAGGCGATACAGTGCTTCGCGCCTGTCCGGATTGCAAGGGCTTTTTCGAGCAGGCCGATCTCCGGCCCCATAATGTATTGTCCGTGGTCGAGGACTGCCTGAATGCGGCGATCGACTGACGCTTTGATTCCGCGATACTGGCTCTTGAGATCGATGAACTCCATCGCGGTCTATTATTTCAGAGCGGCCGGACATCCGTCTTCGGCGAGGCGGAAATGCTCTAAGCGGCATTTTAGGCATGCTGCACGGATTACTCCCGAACGAGCACGCCCCCCGAACGGTACGTAGCGCCATTCAGCTCCGTCTCGACCAGCGGCAAGTCGGGAGTGTCAGTAAGGGACTCAATCTTGCCGTCGTGCAACACCACGGTATCTTCCACCTTGCCGCCGCGAATGCTGGGGTTCCAGGCGAAGGCCTGATTATCGACTACGATATCTTTGCCGTGCGGAGCGGCAAGCCACTCGCGCTCGCCATATCCCGTCGCACCACCCTGATGATGAAACTCCTCTTCGCCGGGAAATCCTTCGGCGGCGTAGGCGCTCTGGGCGGCCCGAAACAACTCCGCCGAGCTCTTGCCGGCGCGGGTCGCATCGAACAAAACCGCATTCACCCGCGCCGAGGCGGCAAATCGCGAGGCAAGGTCGTCCGGGAGCTTGCCGAAGTGAACGAATCGAGTGATGGAAATCGCCAATCCCCACTTGCGCGAGCAGAGGTTCAACATTCCGTAGCGTTCGAGACGTCTTCCGCGCGCGACTGCATGTTTGAAGTTGAGAATGCGGTCGTCCACAGCCATCAGCAGGACCGACGGCAAAATCCCCTCGCACAGCAACCCGTCGGACACCAGCGCCTCCATTTCATACTCGGTAACGCGTGGCTCCAGTTCTTGCAGGACCGACGCAGTGATCTCCGCCGTCTTACGTCCCAGCCAGCGATAGCGCTCCAATTCAGCGGGGGTCAGGGCAGCACGTAGAGGACGCAGATTTGCGTGCAGGAAGCCCGAAGTAGGGATATCGGAGCCCACTTCCACGGAACCCGCGATCTTCTGGACAGCGCCAATCCAGTTGTCGTCGTACCAGGGAAAGAGCACCGGCTCATAGCCCAGGCCGGCGAATTCCTCGGCTGCCAGCCGGGGCGCCTCATTTTTCGGGGCAAGATAGTATTTTCTGCCGTCTTTGGTGAGGAGCAGTGATGTGGCCCAGGTATCGCTCGGGATGAGCACGCGAGCGTCCACCTTGCCGCTCGTTGCCCATGCGATGTTCTGGCTCTGCCTCAAAAGCAGAGCGGATATCTGTTGCTCCTCAAAAAATACCGCGAGCCGCGACTGTTTCTCTCTGGCTTCGGCCTCCAAAGCCTCTTTCGAGACCAGTTCTTCCATGGCAGGCATCGGATCAGTCCTCTAACTTCGGATGGTAGTGGCTTTCGAAGCCGAGATAGCGGACCGCGGCTTCATGGATGGCAGGGGCGACGTGAGCAAAGTTAGCCGCCACATGGTGCTCGAAGCCTTCGCGGCAGATATATTTCAACAACGACTGCAGCTTGGGAATCTGAACTACGCCGGCTCCGCCGAAGGTCTCAAGCGGGTCGTCGGTGAAATGACCTTCTCCGGTATATCCGCGGACCACGCCGCGGCGGTCATCGGTGGAGTAGCGTGCGTAACTCATCGCGCCGGACTTGACCCGGCCCACGCAGGTGCCAAAGGTATTCTCGATGCCGACTGTGCCGGCGATGATCGCCTGATAGTCCATCGTGACGTCTTTGAAGAAGTGCTTCGGCAGGTTGCTGCAATGGAAGCAGACCGCCTTGTCGGGATCGTCGCCGTAGTTGTTGTTCCAGTCGAGCAGCGCACTCGGCGTGCCGGAAGCCAGAGCCAGCATGTGCATGCTTAGCGTACCGGGTACATCTACTTCGCAAGCGCTGGGAATGAGGTCCTCGCTCATCATGCTCATGATGGTGCACGGCACCACCCCGAAGTATTCTTCGAGCGAAGTCCAGCACTGGATCGCGCTGATCGTGATGTGGTTCTGCTTCATCCACGTATCGATCACCGCGCCCAATTTGGCCATCTTGAGGAGCGCGGCATCGGGAACGCTGTTGGTGGAGACATACTTCTTGATGGCAGCGAGCTTTGCCTGTGCGGCATCGTCGTTATCGCCCATGCGACCAATGCGGCCGAGGATCTCGGAAAGATCGATCGGATCGACGGTAATGCCGTGCGACTCGTAGATACGTTCGCTGTAGCGGACGGTGTTGAATGCCGCCGGCCGAGCGCCGATTGCGCCGATGCGAAGGTTCTTCAATCCCTTGACAATGCGAGCGACGGCCGCGAACCACGCCAGGTCGGCCTGAAACTTCTCCGATGCCGGATCGACAGTATGCAGCGTCGTCAGCGAATACGGGATCTTGTACTGCATCAGATTGTTTGACAGCGACATCTTGCCGCAGAAGCTGTCGCGGCGAAACGCAATGGTCATATTCGCCGTGCGATCCGGCGTCGCCTGCACCAGTACCGGAACATTCAGTCCCGCTAGCCGGATGGCGTCGACGATCCCGCGCTCCTCGCCGAAATTCGGCAAGGTGACGATGATGGCGTCGATTTCCTCGCGATGACGCTTGAAAAGCGCTGCACAGTGCATCGCCTCGTCGTAGGTCTCGACCGCGCCGTGTGTGCTCTCTTCCGCGCCAAGCACCACGGCTTTGTGGCCTGCTTTCTCGATAGCCGCGATCATCTCTTCCCGTCCGGTCTTGGCCAGGTGAGAAGGGAAGAAACCGCGATTGCCGACGATCACTCCAAAGGTCACTGATTTCGGGGCTGCCATTCTGTCTCCTCTAAGTTTTGCCAGCTATCCCCTGCTGGGCTTGAACCGTATACAGTAGAAGGCGCCGAGCGCGAGCATCCCTCCGCCCCACCACACCGGCGCGTGGAGTCGCCAGAGCTGAACCTGGGCGTGGGTGCCGGTGACGACCTCATAGATGCCGTAGCCGCAGATCAAAAAGCCGTAGATTGCCAGCAGCACCCCGATAAAAAACCAGATCGAAATCCCCGAACCATGCATGGAGCACCTCTAAAAGTCGTGCGACGCTAAAAGAAGATCAGGTTAAGAACGAAGAAGACGACGATCGCAATCGCCGCCCAGAACCAATGGTTCTTGATCAGGGGAACCGGCCCTTCGTTGGGAATCACGGTAGCGCCGTAAACCAGCCCCTTGAGTTCATTTTCCGGTCGGGCTTTACCGAAATAACTCACCACGACGGTAATAAGGACACAGACCACCCACGACCACAGCGCTCGATAGAGGTTTTCCGCCATGTCCTTCGCATCCGGCGAGAAGGCCACAATCGAAAGCGCCGCGTGATCCAGTTTGACCCATACGAAGAGCGAGATTGAAGTCACGGTGCCCGCCAGGAGCCCCCAGAACGCGCCCGCCCCCGTGGCCCGCTTCCAGAACATGCCGAGCAGAATGGTCCCGAGCAACGGCGCGATAAAAAAAGTGAACAGGGCCTGCACATAATCCATGATGCCCTGCGCGTGCATCACCAGATAGGCGGTTCCGATGCTCACTACGATGCCCAGAATCGTCGCCCAACGGCCGATCGCGACATAATGCTGGTCGCTCGCTTTGTCATTGATAAGCGGCTGATAAATGTCATAGGTCCACACGGCGGAAAAGGCACTGACGTTGCCCGCCATTCCCGACATGAATCCGGCGATCAGCGCGGTAATGCCCAGTCCAAGCAGACCAGGCCCGCAGTAGCGCACCAGCATCAGGGGCAGCACTTCGTTATAACTGTGCGGATTCGCCGCGCTCACCGCATTCTCTCCGACCAGGTGCATCAGCGAGCCATCCGGATTATGCAGGACCACCAGCGCCAGCAAACCCGGCAGAATCACGATGAACGGAACCGCCATCTTGAAGAACGAGCCGATGATCGGCGCCATTTGCGCCGAGCGCAGGCTGTCGGCGGCGAGCACCCTCTGAACAACCAGGAAGTCCGTCGTCCAGTAGCCGAATGAAATCACGAAGCCCAGGCCGAAAACGATCCCTGTCCAATGGACGCCCATCGGGTTCGAGGAGAAATGTCCAAGCCCGCGCCACATGTGGGTGTAATCGATGCCTTGATAATTGGCCAGGATTTGCGCCTTAAGGTTGGTCCAGCCGCCGGCTTCGATCAGACCCAAAATCGGCACCAACAGCGCGCCGCCCCAGATGAGCATGAACTGCAGCACTTCGTTGAAAATTGCTGAGCGAAGGCCACCCAGCGTCACATAAACCGCAACCGCCAGCGACGACATGAGGATGCTGAAAGTGATGTCCCAGCCCAGCACCACCTTCATCACCACCGCCATGGCGAACATATTCACGCCGCTCATCAGGATGGTCATGAAGCCGAACGAGATGGCGGCCAGTATCCGGCTCGACTCGCCGAATCTAAGCTTGAGATAGCCTGGGACCGAATGCGTCTTCGAGACGTAGTAGAACGGCATCATCACCAAGCCGAGAAAGAGCATCGCCGGGATCGCGCCGATCCAGTACCAATGTGCCGCCAGGATTCCATATTGATACGCCGAGCCCGCCCAGCCCATGAGCTCGAGCGACCCGAGATTGGCAGAGACAAAGCTGAGACCCGCGATCCACGCAGTCATCTCGCGCCCGGCCATAAAAAATTCTTCGCTGGTGTTGGCCTTTTGCTTCAGGTAGAAGCCGATCCAGATGACCATTGCGAAGTAGATCGCAATGACAATGACATCGAGAAAAGAAAGCTTGGCCAGTTGATGCTGGCCCTGTAGGAAGACAGCCAAGGACGAAGTCAGGGCGCTCCCGGACGAAGGTGAGACTAATCCCAAGCTCATTCGCTACACCGCTCGTTCTTACCGGCTCCGGTTTTCTTCATCGTCATTCGCTCCTGGCACTACGCCACATCTCCGACTACAAAACCTGCGACAAGGTTACTCATCCCGCCTCTGCCCGTAAGTCGCCTTCGGGCCGTGCTTCCGCTCGTAGTGCTTGCGCAGCAGTCTGGACGAAACTGTAGCAGCTTCGCCTTTGATCAGGACAGTGCGAAATGCCAGCCTCGCCACATACTCCAGAACAACTGCGTTATAGGCCGCTGCCGCTGCCGTCTTTCCCCAGGCAAACGGAGCATGGTTTGCGACCAGTACTCCCGGCACCGCCAGCGGGTCGAGTTGTTTGAATCGCGCAGCGATCACGACGCCGGTGTTGAACTCGTAGTCCGCCTCAATCTCTTCGTCAGTCAGTGGCCGCGTGACGGGGACCTCGCCATGAAAGTAGTCCGCATGGGTCGTGCCATAGCAGGGAATCGCCGTGCCTGCCTGCGCCCAGCTCGTTGCGAACTCAGAATGCGTATGGACGACGCCGCCGATGGTCGGGAATTCGCGATAGAGCAACAGATGCGTCTTCACGTCCGACGACGGATTCAATGAGCCTTCCACAATCCTTCCACTTAGGTCGACGACGACCAGGTCTTCGGTGGTGAGGCGGTCATAGTCCACTCCGCTCGGCTTGATTACAACCAGTTCCCGGTCGCGATCGATGCCGCTGGCGTTGCCAAATGTGTACAGCACCAAGCCCTTCCTGACCAGCTCCAGATTGGCGTCGAGGACTTGCTCTCTGAGTTCACGCAGCTGCATGGGCTCCCTCAAAAAACGGGCCGGTAAACGTTATCCCGGGATAAGGAAAGTCTACACGCGGGTACGCTGCCAGCAGAGCGAGCCGTCGGCGAACCACCCCGCGGAGTTCCAGACTCCATGACAGCGATTGCTTCCATCGCTCCAAGTAAATGCATTTAGTAGCTAGTTGTCAACAGTTCTTGCAAGATTGTCTCTCGGTCCGTAGATGAATTCTGCATTACCCAGTAGCTTGAGGGGGCTTGGCGAAATAATCCTAGACGACCGCGGCGCGGGAGCTTGCGACGCCGCTCTCGCGACGCCTGCTGCCGATGTGCCGAACCTTACAGATATCCAGCCGTTCTTCCAGCTGAGCGAGGTTTGATCTCCGGTTAGTTCTGTCTCCTTAAGGTGTGATTCCAGGCGCAAATTCCTATTGAGAAACAAATTCTCATTTGACGATTGAACCTCGCGTCTCCTCCAAGTACACTCAAGGAAATCCGGGAGGCTTTGATCGTGCGCGTGTCGCTGTTCATCACCTGCTACAACGACACGCTCTTTCCGGAGACCGGCAAGGCCGTCGTGCGCGTGTTCGAGCGCCTTGGCCACACCATCGATTTCCCTCCCGACCAGACCTGCTGCGGCCAAATGCATTGGAATACCGGCTATCATCGCGAAGCCGTCCCCATCATTCGCCACTTCGTCGAGGTGTTTCTGGATGCCGAGGCAATTTGCGTTCCGTCATCCTCATGCGTGGCGATGATTCGCGAGCACTATGAAAAAGCCGCGATTGCCTCCGGGGACCATGCCTTCATCGCCGATGTTGAGGCGCTGCTGCCGCGGGTCTACGAATTTTCCGAGTTCCTCGTCAACAAACTCGGCGTGACCGATGTTGGAGCTATCTATCCGCATCGCGTGACCTATCATGCCAGTTGTCACTCCATGCGGAGTCTCAATCTTGGCGACATCCCATTTCGCCTGCTGCGCGATGTTAGGGGCCTCCAGCTTGTCGATCTTCCCGAGATCCAACAGTGCTGCGGTTTCGGCGGTACATTTGCAATCAAAAATGCGGACGTCTCCTCGGCAATGCTCGCCGACAAGGCGCGTCAGGTGCTGAACACAGGAGCTGAGGTCTGCACCGCCGTCGACAATTCCTGTCTCATGCACATTTATGGTGGCCTGCATCGGCAGCGCACCAATGTCAGAACAGCCCACCTGGCGGAGATACTCGCCAGCGAATCGCCTGGCGAGGGAGTCTCGCGGTGACGCTCGCTTCAGAAGAGCTGGTCGTGATCGGAAACTCTCCAGTCGAGTGGCCGCAAGGAGATTTCCCGGCCGCCGCGCGCGAGGCCATGCAGGACATACAGCTTCGCAAGAACGTGCGCCATGCAACCAGCGTGGTGAGCGCAAAGCGCGCCAAGGTCGTTGCCGAGATGCCTGATTGGCAGCAGCTCCGCGACGCCGGAAGCGCAATCCGCCAGCATGCTCTCGATCATCTTGATGAATATCTGCTTCAGTTTGAAGCTGCCTGCACCGCCGCCGGGGGGCATGTTCATTGGGCCGTCGACGCAACCGACGCCAATCGCATCGCGGTCGAGATCGTGAAGAGGCATGAGGCAAGGGAACTCATCAAGATCAAGTCGATGACCACCGAGGAGATCGATCTCAATCACGCGCTGGAGGCAGCCGGCATCTATCCCGTCGAGACCGATCTCGCCGAACTCATCATTCAGCTCGGCCACGACAAGCCGTCGCACATCATCGCGCCTGCACTGCATAAGAACCGCCATCAGGTGCGCGAAATCTTCATCCGTGAGATGAAGCTGAAGGAGCTCGGCGACACGCCGGAAGACCTCACCGCTGCTGCGCGGCGGTTTCTCCGCGAAAAATTCCTGCGCGTCAAAGTCGCCGTTAGCGGCGCGAACTTCCTCGTCGCCGACAACGGCAGCGTATGCATTGTCGAGTCCGAGGGCAATGGACGCATGTGCCTCACGCTGCCGGAAGTGCTGATCGCTTTCGCGGGAATCGAGAAGGTCATTCCCCGCTTTCAGGACCTCGAGGTTTTCCTTCAGACTCTGCCTCGCTCTGCGACTGCCGAGCGCATGAATCCGTACAACTCAATCTGGACAGGCGTTCATCCGGGCGACGGGCCGCGAGAGTTTCATGTCATTCTGCTCGATAACGGACGGAGCGCGATCCTGCATGACACCGAAGCAAAGCAGACGCTCAAGTGCATTCGATGCGCAGCTTGCCTGAATACCTGCCCGGTCTACCGTCAGACGGGTGGTCATGCCTATGCCTCGGTCTATTCCGGGCCGATTGGAGCGATCCTCACTCCACAGCTACATCAGTCGAAAGAGGGCAAACTCGGCGATGGCGATTCGCTTCCCTACGCCTCATCGCTGTGCGGCGCCTGTTACGAAGTTTGCCCCGTCAAGATCAATATTCCTGAGGTCCTCATTCATCTGCGCAGCAAAGTTGTGGAGCGCGATCAGGCGACCCTCGCAGGAAAGTTCGACGCGTGGAACATTGGCATGCAGGCCGCCGCGGCTGCGTTCGTCAGTGGCAACCGCCTGGAACTTGCGCAGCGGCTTGGACGACTCGGACAGCTTCCGTTTGTGGCAAAGAGCGGCTTCATCGAGCGTCTGCCACTGATGATGAGCGGATGGACCCAGACACGCGATCTTGTCCCGTTACCGAAGCAGCCCTTCCGCGAATGGTGGAGCGAGCGTGAAAAGTCCCGGCGAGGCGGCAAAGGGAACGAAACATGATCGATACTTCTGCATCCCGCCAGGCGATTCTGTCCCGTATCCGTGGTCCTCACGCCGAGGCCGATCCTCAACTTACGTCGAGGAAATACGGCGAGATCGGTCGCGCCTACCTGCGCTCCGGATCATTAAGCGTCGAAGAGCGGCTGAATATGTTTGAAGAAAGGCTTGTCGAATACGAGGCTCACGTTCATCGCGTGAGCGAATCGGCTCTGCCGGAGGCCATCGCCGCGGCAATCGGCAAACGCGGTGCCAAACGAATCGCAGTTCCATCCGGCATTCCCGCAGACTGGTGGAGATCGTCCATTTCGGTGACCGAAGCCGACGCGCTTTCCAATATCGAATTAGATCAATTCGACGGTCTGATTTCTGGGTGCACTGTAGCCATTGCACTCACCGGAACCATCGTGCTGCAAAATGCTCCGGCGCAAGGACCGCGAAAGCTCTCATTGATCCCCGATTATCATCTCTGCGTTGTCTTCGCCGAGCAGATTGTCGAGACCGTACCTGAGGCATTTGACAGGCTTGCGGAAACCGCGACGCTGCCAACAACATTCATTTCCGGTCCGTCGGCCACCGCGGATATAGAGATGACTCGCATCAAGGGCGTGCACGGACCGCGCTTTCTCGAAGTTCTTATCGTCTCCTGAAGCATCCCCGAACAAAGAAAAGGCGTGACCACTTGGCCACGCCTTGTTGTAGAAGATTGTTGACTAGCGTTGTCCGTGACGGTCCCCGGAATGCGGTTCCGGGTGTTCCTGCGGATGAGGAGCAGGATGTGGCTCTGGAGCGGGACGCTGCTCTGGCGCCGGTCGCGTTTCGGGTCGCGGTTCCGGAGCGGGGCGCGGCTCCGGTGCTGGTCGCGTTTCGGGTCTGGGTTCGGGCGCAGGGCGTGGCTCCTGCCCAGGCCGGGGTTCAGGCCGAGGCTGTTCCGGATGGTTCTCAGGATGAGACGGTGCTGGCCTGGCTTCCGGTCGGGGCTGCATGGTGTTTTCCGGCCTCTGCTCTGGCCTTGCCTGATCGGTGTTGCCAGGACGCGGCTCCATGGCGGTACTCGGCCTCGCCTCCATCGTGTTTGCGGGATGCGGGCGGTTATACAAGACTGGCCGTATCACCGGAGCGGGAGCAATTCCGTGGTCCGCTGCGACGGGCTTGGGCGCAACAAACGTCTCGGGTCGTCCATGGTTTACCGAGGCGAATTGTGCGCGGTTTGCCCCCGCCTCCTTCCGCAGCTGCAGCTGTCCGCTCATGGGCGGCGCGTGGGGTGCGCGATACGCCGCTACCTCCGCGGGGATCGGACGCAGCTGAACTCCGTGCGGTCCGCCGTTATAACTCGCACGGTTGTAGTTGTTGACCGTGATGTTGTTAACGATCGTCCGATTGTAGACGTTGGTGATGTGAACGTTGCTGATGTTATTGACGTTGCGGTTGTAATAGAAATCGTTTCCGTGCCAGTAACCGCCTTGGTAGCCTCTGCCGGCGTATCCGTAGCCATAGTTCACGCCACCATAGAAGCCAATGTAGCGACCCCAGTAGCCATGGTAGAAGCCGTATCTACCCCCAACGAATCCCCAGTATGGGGGCGTCCACAGTGCGCCATAGTACGGAGGCGCGACCCATACTCCCGGCACCCAGTAATATCCAGCCGCTGCCCAGGCCCAGTATCCGGGCGTCCAGATATAGCCCGGCCCTGGAATCGGAGGCTGTTGATATTCAGGCAACTCGGGAGGCGGTTGCGGAGCATAATCCTCCGGCTCAGGGTTATATGAAGCTTCGCTATAGTCGTCGGTGGATTGGTCGGTGTTGCTGGCGCCGGACGGCTGCGATGACTGGGTCTGCGCCGGAGTCGGAGCTTGTTGCTGTGGCGCCGCCTGCTGCTGAGGCGCCGACTCGTTGCCGGAGCCTCCTTGAGGGGCGCCACCAGTGTCGCCGCCGGCATCGGTGACCGGGGCGAGGTTGGCGTTGGCAGGGTCGCCCTGGTCCTGGCCGCTCTGGTCTTGTGCCGTGTTCTGATCTGGGGTCTTGTTGCATCCGGCGACGCCTATAGCGAGAGCAAGCCCAAAGACCGGCAATGCTGCATTTCGATATATCCATTTCATAGTCTTCTTGTACTCCGGTTCTGTTCCATTCAACGCCGCCAAAAATACGCGAAGGATTTCGGTTGTAGGTCTGGATCTCGATCGCTCAACCCACTGCGGCAAGCGACGATCGGCCTCATCATGAGCGCCTTGAGAGTGATGCTCGATCCGGGTTGGTGGATGTCCCGCACAGCAGCATGGCATGTGTCGTACCAACACGGAAGCGCTTCGCGAGTTGCCTGCCGCCGAAATTGGACTCGGTATGGAACTCGACGAGAATTCTTCTGTAACGAAGGGGCTGCCCGGCTCACTATCGTTACGAAATGCAAAGAAATCGTGAGCGGTACTCACGGAAAGCGGTGTGAATATGCACGCGCTGGTGGGGAATCTAGTACAGCTGGGGATGCTTGGGCTCGGAGTCTCTCTGCTCCTGGTATGCATCAACTATCTGAAGCCGGGTCGAAATGGGAGGTCGGAAGATTCGGATGAGAGTTCCTAGGAAGCACTCGCAGCCTCGGCCGCGAGGAGCCGTACTGGGCCTTAGATATCTCGATCTACGCTCGTTTTCGAACGGCGGTTTTTCAAGCCGCTTCAGCTTCGGATCAATTCAGTCGATCCAGTTAATCGATCAAGGACCATTCCTGCGATTTGAGAAACGTTGCCGGCGCCAAGAGTGAGGATGGCATCGCCATCGCGAGCGAGATGAGCGGCGTGCGAGGCCGCTTCCTCGAAGGATGCTGCATAAGCCCCGCCTTCGCGACCGATCGCATCAACCAATGCCTTTGCATTCACGCCGTCGATCGGCTCCTCACTGGCGGCGTAGATGTCAAGGACTTGAACCGAGTCCGCCTCATCGAAGGCGGCGGCGAACTCAGCCAGAAGATCACGCGTCCGTGTGTAGCGATGGGGCTGAAAGATGACGTGCAGCTTTGCGAAGCCGCAATCCCGCGCAGCCTTGAGGGTGGCGACGATCTCCGTGGGATGGTGGCCGTAGTCGTCTATGACGGCAACTCCGCGGACGCAACCTTTGAGTTGGAAGCGCCGGTCGACACCGCGGAAATCCCGCAATCCTTGAGCTATCTCTTCAGGTGCGATCTCCAACTGGGTGGCGATCGCCACGGCGGCGGTGGCGTTGAGCACATTGTGTCGTCCGGGAACGAGTAACTCGAAGGGCCCTAGAACCAACGACCCGAAGGCGACCTCAAAGCGGGAGCGAACCCGTACGCCGTTGTGGGCCAGTCCAGCCGGAGTTTGCCCAGGCGCGATCGGGAGCGTGCGGAGGACGAAGTCTGCCTGCGACTCGGTTCCATAGGTAAAGACGCGTCGGCGAACTCGTGGCAGAACGGCCGCAAGTGAGGGATTGTCGAGGCAGGCGGTCGTTGCGCCGTAGAACGGGACTCTGTCCATGAAGTCGACGAAGGCCTGTTCGACGTCGGCCATATCACGGTAGCAGTCCATGTGTTCGCGATCGAGATTGGTGACGACGGAGAGGATTGGGGAGAGCTTGAGGAAGGAGCGGTCGCTTTCGTCGGCTTCTGCGACCAAGTACTGCGATTTGCCGAGTCGAGCATTTGAGCCGAGTGCGTCGACGCGGCCTCCGACGACGACGGTTGGGTCGAGGCCGCCGGCGGCGAGAACTGTTGCAATCATTGAGGTTGTGGTGGTTTTGCCGTGCATGCCGGCGACCGCGATGCCGTATTTCAGGCGCATCAGCTCGGCGAGCATCTCCGCGCGCTGGATGACGGGTATCTTGCGCGTGCGGGCTTCGACGATCTCGGGATTTCGTTCGTTGATAGCGGAGCTGGCTACGACTACGCCTGAGCCGACGACGTTTCCTGCTGCGTGGCCCTCGAAGATGGTGGCGCCTAGCCCGCAGAGCCGGTCGGTGGTGGCGCTGCGGCGGAGATCGGAGCCGGAGACTGCGTAGCCGAGATTGAGCAGAATCTCCGCGATTCCGCTCATTCCGATGCCGCCAATTCCTATAAAATGAACTCGTTGCGACTTAACAAACATGGCTGCCGGTACACTTCAGCTACTTTAGCAGCAGGATGGCGGGATGGGTGTTTGTGAGGCAGGGAGCGGGGATACGCGACCCGCAACTTTCTGGCGCATCTTATGTTTATAAAGTTAGACTTCGTATGAGTGCTGGACCACTCCGAAGTCGCGTCACTCTCGGAAGCATTGCCAAAGAGCCGGCAACTGAGAAAGTGGCGAGGAGGTAACCCAATGCGTGTACTTCGTTCACTTTTACTGCTCAGTCTTCTCGCGCTCATCCCAGCGGCGTTTGCCCATTCCCAGGTGGCGGTCGGTATTGGGATCGGCCCGGTGGTCGCCGGCTATGACGGAGGCTATGGCTATGGCCCGCCGGTATGCGCCTACGGATACTATCCGTATTACCCTTATGCCTGCTCGCCCTATGGATACTATGGCTCGAGCTGGTTCTTGGGCGGCATCTTCATCGGTGCCGGCCCCTGGTATCACGGCTGGTATGGCCATGGTCCCTGGTATGGATACGGACATGGCGGATGGTATGGACACCCGGGGTACGGCTATGGCGGGCATCCGGTAGCGACTCCGTATCGTGGCGGGTATAACGGCTACAACGGCGCTCACACGGCGTATGCCAACAACGCTTATCGCGGTGCCTATAACGGTGGTGCTTACAACGGTGGTGCGTACCGCGGCGGTTACAACGGCGCACGTCCTGCCGGGAACAGCTTTGCCGGCGGTGGATACCATGCTCCCTCTAGCGGCAGCTTCCATGCTGCTCCGTCTGGCGGAGGCTTCCACGGTGGTGGTGGCGGCTTCGGCGGCGGATTCCATGGTGGCGGCGGTGGTGGGTTCCACGGCGGTGGCGGTGGTCACCGGTAAGTTAGCTAAGTAAGTTCTGTGAGACCCTAGGCCTGCTCTTCGGAGCGGGCCTTTTGTTTTTGGGAGCCACCCCCCTCCCCCTGGTATTCCCTGGGAGGGTATTGATTCTGCGCGACTTAAGTTGAGAAGTCCGGAGGGTTTGGAGGGTAAGTTCCCGGGAATCAGTGGCTTGGATACTAAAATATTGATTCCAGACGGGTTAGCGGAGTGTCAACGACTGAGAATCCGCTGGCGAGGAAGCGTGGCCGCTTCCCTGCCTTTTATTTTCCATCTATTTCCAGTTTACTAAATGGGAGTCGTTCACCGCGCCAGCTTTTCGAAATTATTATCTGTCGGGAAATAAACGACTTAAGCTCGAAACTCCGCTACATAGGGTATTGACAGGCTCAGTGGGCGCCATTTGTGCTCGCTTTCCGCAAAAGTACACGATGGAACTGAGGCTTCGCTGCGCCGATCCGCTTTGTTTTGTCTCGAAGCAACAAGTTGCGCGCTTGTTGATGTGGGCCATCCAAGTGCAATAATACAGTCGAGTGACAATCGTTCTCCTCTTTCAGGTTCCCTGAACTAAGTCAGCCCATCTGAAGTTCTCCACCCCTTAGCGAACCACGACCTAAGGAGGTTGGCATGTTTGTGCGTAATTTTGAACGTAACGGGGCTTTGGCGACGACGACGACGATTCAGCAATTAATTCGCGCGAGACGCAAGATGAGGCTTTCAGACGCGATACGATCCGGCTCTGGCGAAGCTGCGAGGCGCGGGGTCGACAATGGGATCGCCGCTTTGACGTTTGTTGGGCGAGAGGGCCGCTGGCCTATCGAAGGCATCCATGTTGACTGGCAACTTGAAGAGCCAGAAGTAGCTGATGTAATCCCGTTTCCCGTCTTCTATCCGGCAGACTGGGTCGAGGGCCAGGACGGCGCCGGATGGTCTTTGGCCCAGAGGATGTAGTCGAGGGTGGGCGGCTTGGCTCCGTTTTCGCGGAGGCGGGTGAGGCACTGTCCGCGATGGTTCTGGCTGTGCATGACGATCTGGGTGAGTCCTTCGGCGATGGTGGGCTGGGATTTCAGGAAGGGCAGCTCGAATCTCCGCTCCAGATCGGTTTCGGTGAGGTTGGTGACGAAGGCCAGTTGCTCTTCGTGAGTGGCGCGGTAGAGCTGGATTAGCTGATCGAATGATTCGGGGCGCTGGGATTCCTTTTCCTTGTCGAATGGGCGGTCGAGGAAGCGGGAGAGGAAGACGCGCTGCACCATGACGATGTGGTGGAGGTTCTTGAGCATCTGCTCGTCGTGGAGGGAGTCCGGGTGGGCCTGGACGGCGGTGAGGAGGGTGGCGTCGGCCCAGGCGTGGTGGTGGGTTAGGGATGTTAGGAGGTTGAGCATGGGGAATGATAGAACGCTGGGAGAGTTATGGTCGTTTCTTGAGGCTTTAATACTCGACCACGGGTCTAATCCATTAGGGCTACCCGCTTCCTGGCGCCGTCGCAATGACTTGAAGAGTGGGCAGTGGAACCGTACCGGTGCCGGCGGGGGCGCCGAGTCCACTGTCATAAAACTGAACTCCGCCGGCTTTGAGAAAACCGAAGTTGGGATCTGTAGCTACGTGGTCAGTGCCGGAAGCGCTCGGTAACCAGCCCTTTACGTTCGCCTCATAGGCAAGTAACCAGTTTTCGTCGTAAAGCGAGTCAACCGTCATCAGGGATGCCCAGTGCGTTTTGTCGAGGGACTTAGACATCAACCCGTGTTGCTCGCAGTCGAGGGCCAACAACGCGACCACAGAATCGTCGCAACTCGAGACGCAGTCGACGGCATCCGCGCTGACTCTCAAACTCAGCGCTAGGCAGCCCCACAAAGCGTTAGCAACTTCGCTGGAATGTCGAAGTTTTGCATGCGAGATGATCAATCCATTTGCGATGCTTTCCAGTTCAGCAATGACCGGAGTTGCCCCTGCGTTTACCCGTATAATGATCTGCTCCAACGCATAGGGGAAGCTGGCCGGTTCCGGAGCAACGCAAAGCAGTAATAGCCGTTGAAACAACTCCCAGTTTGCGGGATCGATGGTGACGCTGCGAAACTTGGCGATCGCGAATTGCAGCACGGCATCGTTCGGATATTGCGAGTGCATCGAGTAGGCTCGGCTGAAGTATCTCGTTATGTCTGTCGCCTGTCCGCTTCGAGTTGATCTCATATTAAGACCTCTCAGTTCGGCCGCCCAGGTCGCCTCGAGTGGCAGAGGTAGCTCGACCACTATAGTTTTCTTGGGGTTGAGGGCCAACTCGAAGTCAGAAAGACAGCTTTCCAGAAGGTGGAAGGCGTCTTCTGCTTCTGTCCTTGTCTGAAAGCCTAGCTCGTAATCGTCTATGAAGCGATGTCCTCTTAGGTTCGGAATTCTCCGAAGAAGTTCCTGATCACACCGCTGCATAATGAGTTCAGCTATGACCAAAGACGTGTCAGGCCCTATCGGGATTCCCACTGTTTGCTGGTCCTGTCCCATCCTTACAAGATGGTCGATTTTATTCCCGAGTAACCTGGTAGAGTGATTTGCCTTTGCGACACGCTTCGTATGCAAAGCCCAAGGTATTGAATGTGTGTAGATGCTGCCGTAAAAACGGCTTATATCTGTTTGCAGGACGAAACGGTTCCCAAGTCTCGTGTTCTGCATTCGCGTCGGCCTATCGCGTTGTGAACTCACTCCGTCGATTGCGCGCCCTGCTGGTTTGAATACCGGCGCGGTTGCGGAAAAAGCGGTTCCGCCGATAAAGGGCGTTAGCGACGGCCAGTTGCTAATTAATTCCTCGCAGAGCCTGAACTGCGATATCGGATTACATAAGCTCAATGGACGTCTTAACAGGCCTCCGCGTGCCAGCGAGTATCTGCCGCCTTTCGTCGTTGGCAGTCTAGAGCCACTCGAAAAGCTTCCTGGGAGTGGGGATGTAGTGGTCGCTAAGGTTGCGAATGCTCCTGTGGTGAAGGGCCGCGGTAACTCTTTCGGCAAATACCCTCTCGACAGCAAATCAAACAGAGACACATGAACCTCCGACCGAAACCTGACGGGCTCCATGTCGTGCTACGCTTTTCTATGCAAGTGACCGTAGAGATTCCGGATCATTTCGTCAAGCACCTTGTGCCTGCGGGGCGGGATGCTTCTCGCACGCTGCTCGAAGAATCGGTGGCTGGCGCTTATCGGGATGGGCGGCTGACGATGGAGCAGGTTCGCGAGCTGCTTGGCTTTGGCACGCGGATGCAGGTGGATGCCTTTCTGCAGCAGCATGAAATCTTCGACTACTCGGTTGACGATCTGGAGAAGGACTTAGCGACTCTTGACCGGGTGCTTGTAGCGAAAGACCGCTGACCTCAGGCATGATTGTCGTTGCCGATACCAGCCCGCTCAATTATCTGATCCGTCTTGGCCATCCTGAAGTTCTTCAAGAGATATATGGACGAGTCCTCGTTCCTGGGGCTGTGCTCGTCGAGATGCGGCATCCGGAAGCTCCCGAAGAGGTGCGTTCCTGGGCTCTAGCGCCGCCGGCCTGGCTTGAGCAGGTTCGCGTGCGACAACTGGACGCGACGCTGGCGATGGAGTTAGGCGCAGGCGAGCGAGAAGCCATTAGCCTAGCGCTTGAAGTTCGGGCCGATGTTTTGTTGATTGACGAACGGGCTGGGCGAGTCGAGGCCGAAGCGCGGCAGATTCCCGTGGCGGGTACGTTGGCTGTGCTTCTGCAGGCTTCGTTACGCGGGTATTTTGATTTTCCGGAAACGATCGGACGATTGCGTCGATTTGGGTTTCGTGTCTCTCAGGATGTCGAAACTGTGATGCTGACGAGGTATGAGGCTGCGCGGCATTCCTCAAAAGCCCCAGGTTAGCTTCGCGAACTGGGGCACCCGGATTTGTGGCTTCGAAGCGAACCGCAGGTTCCTTCGACTGCGCCGCTGCGCGGTTCCGCTCAGGATGACATCAGTTAGGTAGATGACAGCGTTCGGTGCCTTCGCATCTGGATAAGAGCCCAGGCCTAAAGCCCTCCTCGTTGGTTCGGTTTGTCGTGGGGCTAAAAGCCCCACGCTTCCACCGGACTTGGTTGCGCCTTCGGCGCGGCTTGGACGAACTGCAGATCCTTCCCCTTCGCGTTGCTCCGGGTCAGGATGACAAACGTGGGAGGGGTGCGTTTGCTATCCCACTCAAGCCAAAAGAGGGCTTCTCCACCCCAGCGGCGAAGACTTGTCGCCGGAGGCCCCGGTGAATGGGGCACCCGGATTTGGTTAGTCGGAGGAGAAACTGCAGGTCCTTCGACTTCGCCGCTGCGCGGCTCCGCTCAGAATGACCACGTTTTGCAGAGGTCGCTGAAGCCTAGCGTTGGTCGAGTGGGATGTAGGGGGCTGGGTATTCGGGGCCGATGTATTCGGCCCTTGGGCGGATTAGGCGGTTGTCGTCGAGTTGTTCGATGACGTGGGCGGCCCATCCGGCGATTCGGCTTACGGCGAAGATTGGGGTGAAGAGGTCGATGTCGATCCCTAGCGTTGTGTAGGTCGAGGCGGAGTAGAAGTCGACGTTGGCGTTGAGCTTCTTTTCCTTCTTCACGTAGAGCTCAATGGCGCGGGACATGTTGTACCACTTGGCGTCTCCCTTGGAATTGCCGAGGTCTTCGGACATCTTGCGGAGGTGGGTGGCGCGAGGGTCTTCGGTCTTGTAGACGCGGTGGCCGCAGCCGGGCACCTTCTCTTTGCGAGCGAGCATGGAGGCGACGAATTCGAGAGCGTATTCGACGGGGTCTTTGCCCTTTTTGGCGGCTTCTTTGTCGGCGGCGAAGAGGAGGCGCATGACGTTCTCGTTGGCTCCGCCATGGAGGGGGCCTTTGAGGGCGCCGATGGCTCCGGTGATGGCGGAGTGGACATCGGAGAGAGTGGCGGCGATGACGCGGGCGGCGAAGGTGGACGCGTTGAGCTCGTGGTCGGCGTGGAGGATGAGGGCGACGTCGAGGGTGCGGGTTGCGGTCTCGGTGGGCTTCTCGCCGGTGAGCATCCAGACGAAGTTGCCGGCGTGGGAGAGAGAGGCGTCGGGCTTGGGGAGATCGAGGCCTTTGCGGATGCGGTCGTAGTAGGCGACGATCATCGCGATCTGCGCGGTGAGGGCGAAGGACTTGCGGATATTGGAGGTGCGGTCGACGGCCTTTTCGTCGGGATCGTAGAAGCTGAGCGCGGAGACGGCGGTGCGGAGGACCTCCATCGGTGTGGCCGATTTGGGGGCGTTGCGCATGAGGGCGATGATGTCGGGGTGCAGGGTGCGGGCTTCGGCGAGCTTCTGGGTAAAGTCGGCGAGCTCGGACTTGGTGGGGAGGGCGCCGAACCAGAGCAGGTAGGCGGTCTCCTCAAAGGTGGAGTTGGGCGCGAGCTCGTGGATGTCGATGCCGCGGTAGGCGAGGACGCCTGCTTCGCCGTCGATCCAGCAGATGCCGGAGTTTGCCGCGACAATTCCTTCGAGTCCCTTGACTGGCGCCGCCGTTGCCATGCTTCGTTTCTCCCTTAGATGTGGTAAATTTTGCCGTCGAGATGGGCCGGCGAGTCTTTGCGGGCCGGGGACCTTTATAGAGAGACTTCAATTGCGCCGGGAAAGTCTCGCGGCGGACATCGCGTTGCGAACAATAGCCCGATGTTTGATTTATAGCGCAGCGGTCGAGCGATTGTCACTTGCGGGTGGGACGAGGCGGTCGAGTGGACGGTCAATTGCTGGCAGTACACGTTTGGGTGTGAACGGTGCGAGATCGATGGGTGGTATTTCTCCGCGAATGAGCTGGGAGAGCGCGCGGGCGGTTGCGGGAGCGAGCAGGATTCCGTTGCGGAAGTGGCCGGTGGCGATCCAGCAATTTGACTGGGAGGTGGCGCCAATGAGCGGAAGGTCGTCGCTGGAGGCGGGACGAAGGCCGGCCCAGCTTTCGAGGATTTCGGCGTCGGCGATGGGCGGCCAGAGCGCGGCGGCAGCTTTGAGCAGGTTGGCGATGGCGTGGGGTTCGACGGATTTGTCGAAGCCGGCATGTTCGACGGTGGCGCCGATGGTGATGAGGCCGTCGCCTCGGGGTACGAGGTAGATGTAAGGGGTGCGGAGGACGTGAGTGAGGGATTCGCGACCGCGCAGGCGGACTGTCGTCATCTGGCCTTTGGCGGGAGCGATGCGAGGATGGCCGGGCGGGAGACGGCCGAGGGCGGGGGATTCGGCCCAGGCTCCGGCGCAGTTGATGAAGTGCTTTGCTGCGATGGCGGTGGCGGGGGTCTGGACGACGATGCGGGCGCTTTCGGCATCTATTGAGATGACGGGCGAGTCTTCAATGAGTGCGACTCCGGCGGCGATTGCGGCGGCGGGGAGCGCGGCGCAAAGGTCTCTTGGGTCGAGGCTTGCCTCCTGGATGAGCAGGAAATGTTGGTATTGAAGTTCGAGCCGGGGTTCGATCGTTTTCACTTCGGCATGAGTGAGTTTGCGGGCGTTGGTGAGCTCGATGGCGGGATCGTCGTTGAGGGCCTGAATCGTGGCTTTGGTGCGGAGCGGAACTTTCCTGCCGGAGAGCTGTTCTATCAAGGCGAGATAGTCCGGGTAGAGGGCGCGGCTGAGGCTGGCGAGTTCGGCGAGTTGTGGGGGATTCTCAGGGTCGTTGGCGGCGAGCATGCCGGCGGCGGCCCAGGAAGACTCGGCCATGGCGCGGCCACGCTCGAGGACGGTGACGCGGAGTCCGTGGGTGGCAAGGTCGAGGGCCAATGAGAGCCCGACGATTCCCGCGCCGGCGATGACAACTTCGGCTGTTTCCACTCGTCTATTGTAGGGTGTAGGAATGGATACCTGAGTTTGGCTCGCGAATCCCGCCTTGGACGGATCGATTGGGGTCTTGTAGGTTTAATTCTTTGAGGACGAGGGGAACGACATGAGCGATTTGCCGGATGAACCGGTTGTAGAACGCAATTATTCTGGGGCTTTTCTGGCGATGATCGCCGTGGCGCTGCTGGCCTCCGTCGGCGGCCTGATCTGGAGTTACACGCTGTCTTCGCGGCTGACGAAGTCGGAGGCGGCGCTGAACGCGGCGCAAGCGCAGAATGAAAAACTGAGCGCGGCGCTCGATCAGACCAACGCTGAACTGAAGGTCGAGACGCAGGAGCTGGGCAAGTCTCTCGGGATGACGCAGAAGCAGCTCGAAACCCGGGCAGCCGATCTGGTTCGCCAGCAACAGGCCACAGCGAAAAGGCTGGAAACCGAACAGAAGGCCGCGAGCGCGGCCGCGACGCAGCAGATTGGGGCGGTTTCGAGCCAGGTATCGAGCGTACAGACCGACGTTGGCGGGGTGAAGACCGATGTTGCGGCGACGAAGACCGAACTGAAGAGTGCCGAAGCTCAGATGCAGAGCATGAAGGGCGATCTCGGCCTGCAGAGCGGGCTGATCGCTACTAACCACAGCGAACTGGAGATTCTGAAGCATAAAGGCGACCGGAACTACTACGAGTTCACGCTGAACAAACAGAAGAACCCGCAGCCGGTTTCGACAGTGAGCCTGATCCTAAAGAACTCAAATCCGAAGAAGAGCCAGTACACGCTCGTGGTAGTTTCCGACGACAAGCAAATCGAGAAAAAGAACAAGGGTTTGAACGAGCCGGTGCAGTTTTATACCGGCAAGGACAACATGCTCTTCGAGCTGGTCGTGAACCAGGTGAACAAGAACCAGGTGATCGGGTATATCTCGACGCCGAAGAACGCGCCGCAGCCGGTCACGCCTTAGGGCGCTCGTCGTTTCTTGAGAGGCTCTAAATCTCGACGCGCATCAATAGCGTTGTCCTGGAGCTGAATTGCTATCGTGCTTGTGATCGGGCCGCCTCTGAGGCGGCCGATTAGGTAGCCTGCCAGGTGGCTTTAGGAGCGGGTCGGGTATGATTTCTCCGAGATTCTTGAGCAACTGCAAAGACACAAAGCAAATCGACCCAAGGAGAGCAATTCGTGAACGTCGTACTGTATGGAGCAACGGGTCAGAGTGGAAGCCGCATTCTTCGAGAACTCATTTCGCGCGGCCATAGAGTCACGGCAGTCGCTCGCAACATTTCGAAACTGCCCTCAACTGTGACCGCCAAGCAGGACGATCTCAGCAACGTCGATATCATCGCGGCGACCATTGAGGGCGCAGATGCCGTGATCAGTGCGTATGGTCCGCCTCACGACGAAACCGACGCGCTCATCGGCGTGACGGAACGTCAGATTGCAGCCGTCAAGAAGGCGGGTAATGTTCGCCTGATTGTTGTAGGGGGAGCAGGCTCGTTGGAAGTGGCTCCCGGCGTAACGCTGCTTGCCTCCGGTCATCTGCCCGCACAATGGGTTCCGATTGCTATCTCGCACGAGAAGACATTGAAGGTGCTCCAGGCCTCGGACATCAACTGGACGTACTTCAGCCCAGCGGCATTCTTCGAGCCCGGCCAACGCACCGGCAAGTTTCGCCTCGGAACGAACCAACTCATTACGGACAGTAAAGGCGAAAGCCGAATCTCTCTGGAGGACTATGCCATCGCTCTAGTGGACGAATTGGAAAAGCCCGCTCGCGAGCGCTCTCGTTTCACCATCGGCTACTAACCCGGTTCGGTGCGGCGATCGAGGGGGGTTACCGGGACGAGCATGCGCTGGACTTTGCCAATGAGCACAATGTCGCTGGCAGGGTCCATCGAGAACCACCTGCCTGCGGTCCCCCGTGGCTTTCGACGGTTGATACCGTCGCCTACGTGGGCTCCGCTCGATCTGCCGAAACTAAACAAATGGTAAGAGCAGGTATTTAAAGGATGACCATCTTGAACGGCTTGGTCTCTACCCATTCGTCGCCGTCAACTACGAATTCAAATGAGAGCCGATCACCGATTGGTAGACCTTCGGGTATCTGAATAATTACATCAATGCTGCCAGGCATGTCGGCGCGACTTATAACCTGGCATCGCAGGTCCTTCCTCGATGAGCACCGGCATTGAATCGAACATTCCGATACATTCGTCGGCGGGTCAGCTTCGCCGACCAGAGACATAGAGATTCGGGCCTCTCGTTCCCCGGCCCGAATTTGCATGGGCCGAGGATTCAGAATGAGAATCTCCTGGGGTCTTGAAAGAAACTGCTTCAAGACAGCCTGAGGCGATTCCTTACGTGGGACGGACTCGCCGACATTCTTGGCCGCCTGGCTGGGGAAGATGTCGAAAAGCCGATCGGCAAGGATGCCGAAGATTTCCTCAACACTATCTCCTGTCCGGGCGCTCGTCCGGACCTTGGTCCATGTCGGATCGAGTTTTGCCAGGTGGCTTTCCCCGATCTGCGATTCGGGCAGGTCCGATTTATTCAAGGCCAGAACGAAGGGGGCGGTTGGGCGGAGCCTCTCGATTTGGTGCTGAAGCGCAATTGCGCGTTCGAGAGAGACGGTTCGACTCACGTCCGCGACCAGGATGTAGGCGTGCAAATGCCCCAGGTAGGCATCCTGCAATTGCTCCCTTTCGTCCTTGCCCTCGAGATCCCACAAGATAAACTCCACTCGGCCTTTATCGGATTCGACGATTTTCGTACTGACGTGCACCCCAATAGTGGGTTTGTAGTCACGCTCGAATGTACCGTCGACATAACGCCGGACGAGGCTGGTCTTACCGACTCCGTACAAACCAACCATGGCGATCACCCAGGAGCGGGCATTGGGGGAGATATTGGCGCGAGGCATCGCAAAGCCATGCTATCATTTTGCTTCTAGTCCGATGATGATTTCTCTGAAGCGCGCCAGCAGACGTCACCAGCGGCTTGGTCAGCGTCGATGACTGTCGTTAGGGAACTATTCTTACGGCTTCCGAGCTGAAGCAGCTGCCATGAAACCCCGCATCTTAATGGTCGACGACGATGAAAACGCGCTTATGCTGTATAGCGCCCATCTTCAAAGCCACAGCGATTGGGAAATAGTTACTTCGGATAACGGGAGGGATGCATTGAACATCCTCGACCGGTCCTTTCACGCGGTGGTGCTCGATGAGATGATGCCGCACATGCGGGGCATGGAGATACTTCAGAAAATCCGATCGCGTCCGGATGTTAAGAGCATATGTGTTGTCATGTTATCGGCAACTGCAGATCGCGATACTGTTATCAGCACTTACCAGTACAAACCGAATGCTTATCTGCTAAAAACGCCGGATGGTCCGAGGGACCTCTACCTGACGCTTGCCAGCGAACTAAGCAGCGCGCATTTTCCATCATCGCGGCCGATCAAGGTGTTCCTGTGTCATTCCCATGATGATAAAACGCCGGTTCTAGAACTGTACTTCCGCCTCAAACGCGACTTCGTGGACCCGTGGCTGGATGTGATTGAACTGGAGGGTGGGCAGGACTGGAACTTGGAGATCAAGAGGGCATTAAGGTCGACGGATATCGTTGTCGTTTGTCTCTCGCGTCATGTCAGCAGGCGAGGCTTCCTGCACAAGGAGATTGGTTACGCGCTGGATGTCGCAGACGAGCAGCCCGAGGGAGCCATATTCGTGATCCCGCTGTTACTTGAGCCATGCGAAGTCCCGTCGCGGCTGGCTAAGTGGCATTGGATCGATTTCGCCCAAGATGACGGATACGAACGGTTGCTTCGTTCGGTTTATGCCCGCCGCAAAGAGCTTGGATTGATTTAGTGGTTGTGTCGCAAATCGGTATGCTCAGTTCCGGGGATTGGCACCCTTCCCTGCCTCTTCAGCAAACGATTCGGGCAGAACCGAGGGGTTATTCATCTCTGAGAGAGGCTACCGGGTCTACAGCAGCGGCTCGCCGAGCCGGGAGATAACTCGCCCCCACTGCGACCGCGGCCAATACCGCAACTGCTATCGCCAGCGTCATTGGGTCGCGCGGTTTCAGCCCGAATAACAGGGCGCTCGCCGCACTTCCGGCGGCCAATGAGAGTCCCACACCCACCGCCAGCCCGGCCGCGAGCAGCGTCGCCGCCTTGCGCAGAATCATGGCCGTCACGTCTCCGCGCCGCGCCCCCAGCGCCATCCGGATGCCGATCTCGCTCGTCCGCTCTGCAACTGTGTACGACATCACCCCGTACAGTCCGATCATCGCCAACACTACCGCCAGCGCCCCGAAAAATCCGGAGAGCGTCGCCAACAGCCGCTCGGCCAGCAGCGACTGCCGGATCTGGTCCTGTAGTCCTTCGAAATCGAAGCTGATCCCCGAGCTCAACTCACTCATCGAACGCCGGATTGCAGCCTCGACTGTCTCCATCGGCAGCCCTGACCGCACAAGGACCCGCATGGAGTTATCCACGTCCTTGTCCTGCGTGATATCAAGATACGCAATCGGCCCAGCAGTGCGCCGGATACTCCGGTATTTCGTGTCTTTCACTACACCGACAATCTCGTTCACTTCCTCCGGACTCGACGGAGTCGCTTCCCGCCGGAACCTCATGCCGATAGGATTCGCACCCAGTCCCAGCTTCTTCGCAAACGCCTCGTTCACAATCGCCACGCGCGGCGACTGGGCCGTATCGTGTTCGTTGAAGTCGCGTCCGGCCACCATCGGAATGCGCAGCGTCTCGAAATATCCCGGACTAACCGAGCTGAAATTCGAGTCCTGGCGCTGCGTGGCGTCGTGGCCGTCAATCCACACCGTGTTGCCCCAGCCCTCGCCGCCGAGCGGAACGATATTCGTGTTAGCTGCGGAATCCACCCCTGGAACGGCTCGTATCCTCTCGAGCAGCTGCGCCTGGAACGCGCCGCGCTTTTCGGCGGGAATCTGCAGCCGCGTAAAGTCCAACCCAGCGATCAGCACTCCCTTTGCCTGGAACCCCGGATCGTCCGTCAGCAGGTTTCGCAGGCTCGCAGTGAACAGCAGTGCGCTGAACAGCAGCACCAGCGACAGCGCTACCTGCGACACGACCAGCCCTCCGCGAAAGCCCAGCCGGGCACGGCCGGCCGTCATGCCAGGTCCGCCGGCCTTCATCGCGGCAGCAGGAGCAGTGCGCGACGCCCGCAGCGCCGGTGCAAGCCCGAACAGCACGCACGTCACCAGCGATACCGCGAGCAGAAAAGCGAACAGCCGCCAGTCCAGTTTGAAGTCGAGTGACACCGGATTGTCCTGCGTATTCAGATACGCCACCAGACCACGGCTCAAACACCGCGCCAGCAACGCACCGGCAACTGCGCCCGCTAGAGACAGCAGCAGGCTTTCCGCCAGCACCTGCGCAATCAGCCGGCCTCTCCCGGCGCCGATCGCCAGCCGCACCGCCATCTCGCGCTCGCGCGCGCTCGTCCGCGCCAGCATCAAGCTGGCGAGGTTCGCGCACGTGATCAGCAACACCAGTCCCGAGATTCCCAGCAGAAATCGCAGCGGGTCGGAATATTGTTCGCGCAGCATCGAGACACCGGCCGCCGATGGCTCGGCCGTCAGCTTCATCGCCAGATAGTCCTTCACGCTTTCTACCGGATAATCCGGTCGCAGCGTAGCCGCAAAAATCGCAGGCGATGCCGCTCCAAGATGCGCAGCCACTCGCTCGACCGGCCATGAAGGATCGCGCCTTCCGATCACCGAGAGCCACCATATAGTGCTCGCATCAAGCCTGTTCTTTGTTTCCAGCATCGGCTCCGAGCACACCGGTACTGCAACATCGAAGCTCCGTCCCACATCCACACCAAAGAAGTTCGCCGGCGTTATGCCGATCACCTCCACTGGCTTGTCGTTGAGCATCAGCTTGCGGCCCAGCGCCGGGCCGCCGCCAAACTCCTGCTGCCAGAAGCCATAACTGATCACCGCGCCAGGCAGCCCGCATCCGCGGCGGTCATCCTCAGCAGTGAAAACTCGCCCTTGGGTCGGCCTCACGCCGAGCACGCGGAAGAAATCTCCGCTCACCCACAAGCCCCTGGCGACACGGGCGTCGCCCCCTGAATCCCGGCTGAACAGGGTGTTACTCCATGCGGCAATCTCCGAGAAGCCCTGGTGGTCCTCGCGCAGCTTCTCCCAGATTAGGTTTGTCACCACCGGATATCCGCTCGTAACGCCACCGCGCGCCTTATCCATATCGACAATCCGCACCTGCGCCAGTTCTTGCGGATTCTTCGCCTGCAGCGACTGCAGCAGCACCGCGTCCAATAGTTGAAAGATCGCCGTGTTCGCGCCGATGCCCAGCGCCAGCGTCGCCACCGCGGCAATCGTGAATCCCGGGGATTTCAGCAACCACCGCAGTGCGTATTTCAGGTCCTGCGCTGCGCGCTCCAGCCACTCACAGCCCCACATCTTGCGCGTCACGTCCTTTACCAGCGGTACATTGCCAAACTCTTTCCTGACCGCTGCCTCGGCTTCTTCGAGCGACTCGCCCCGCTCCACGCGATCTCGCACCGCCATCCGCAGATGGGCCTCGATCTCCTCATCTAGATCGCTCCTGCGCCTCGCGAGAAACCGCCACCGGTTCACGGCTCGCCCTGCTCCGGCTCGACACGCATGATCGCGCCGATCGCCTCAACCATCTGCTGCCAGCGCCCGTGGTCCGACGCCAGCTGCTTTTTGCCCGTCGCTGTTATGCGGTAGTACTTGGCGCGCTGGTTGCTTTCCGTCAACTTCCACTCCGAGCGCACCCAGTGCTGCCGCTCCAGCCGGTGTAGCGCGGGATATAGCGACCCCGTCTCCACTTGCAGAACTTCGCCTGATCGAATGCGAAGCGCGTGGCTGATGCCGTATCCGTGCTGCGGACCCCACTGCAAGGTCTGGAGAATCAGCATGTCGAGCGTGCCCTGAAGCAACTCGACCCGGTTCTGATATGGATTCCGCTTTTCCCTAGTTGTGGTCATAGGCGTAGCCACTCTACACCCTGTGGAGTAGACTGTCTACAGCCAGGCCCTGGAGGTCCGGACTTCTTTTTCAGTTGGCGCGAAATCTATAGCGCCGTATCGACAGTGCTTCAGGTGCGGAGAAGTGCGGGTTACCGGGTTGCCGATAGGAAGCAGTGTGGATACGGCGATTTGGACTAAACCGTGTGGGGATTTGGCAGGGCAATTGCTTTATGGGGATTCAATGCAGCGCAGCCATTTGGTGCCGACATGGACAGTGACCAGCTTTGGAGCGTTCCTGAGTGCAGCGGTGGCGGTGATGTTCACTCCGCAATTGTCCTGCCAAATGGTACTACGCTTCCAGCTACCCGCGAAGCGGGTTTAGTCCAAATCGCCGAGATACTCGGCGAGGCGTCCCTACTGCGGCGCGAGCAACACGAGGTCTTTTTGGTGAATGAATGACAGGGTCAATTCCAGGGATTGGCGCTTGTCCCACATCTCTTTGGTGATGGGGTAGTTGAAGACGAGCTGTCCTTCGACGGTTGCGCCCGCGGGAATCGTGATGTCGCGCAGCAGCGGCTGCTGCTTCATCGGCGCCAGGGCCGGGTAACCGACGAAGACGCGGTTGAAGTCAGCGCTGGTCGCGGCCAGGCTATGGTCTTCTTCTGAAGGCAGCTTCAGCAGCGCAGACATATCCGCCAAGAAGACCGGACCCTGGCTCTGATTGTGCAGGCGAACATCGGCGATGATTATGGTCTCGTCGAAGTTGTTTTCCACCGGGGCGATCGACTGGGTGGCAAACTGATTGGCCTTTGACTCGCTGTGAATCGGGTAGGCCGTCAGATGCAAGACCTCGCCGACCACTGGCGGCGGCTTCTCGTTGAAATAGACATAACCGGCAATGACCAGTACTACGATGAAAGCGGCACCGATGATTCTGAGCACCGGGCTGCCGCTGCCTCCGCCTTCAGCAGTTGCAAGCGAGAGTGGTCGAACCGGGCGCAACTGGGCTGGCGCTTCCGAGCTTCCAGGCTGAGGCTGAGTGGTCACGCTTCTCAGAGTTTACTCCGATTCGGCTGTGCCAAAATTGCCACGGAGCCGGTTTATACAGTGGTAATTCGCGCGTCTCGGCGTCATCAGACGAGAAATAAGCCTTTCTGTTATTCCGTGATACAAAGACTGCACCTCATTCGGGCTTCTGGAGGTGGTTTTGAAAGTCTTGGATCGGATACTGAGCGTTCTGCTCATTCTCGGTGGCGTGGGCCACACGTTTGGGTCGTTGCAGTTCTATAAGAACGATCAACTGACGCTACTCTGGGCGTTGTCGGCGAGCTTGTTCATCTTTCTGTTGGGGGCTCTGAACCTGGTGCGAGCGTCGCGGCACAAAGACGTGCCGATCACATGGCTGTGCCTGGTGGGCGGCCTTTGCCACATCGCTTCGTCGCTTCGGTTCGGCTTTCTGATCGGGAACTTCTTCGATTTTCGTCCGGTGATCTTTGTCATCATTACGCTGGGCCTGTGCGCAATGTGCGTGCGGACGCTGGTCTCCGAATGAAAGGGGTGTTCACGCCGAGCTCGTCGACTAAAGCCCTAGTTTGGGCGCGCTGCTTCGCGTTGCTGGTAGCCCCGCTGCCTCAAGGCGGCGCTCAGGACACGCACTACGCGCCACGAGGACAGCAGATTCCGCCGCCGGATTGCCTGATCGCGCGCGGGGCGTGGGAGGGTGGTTCGAAGGTCTGCACCGATTCCACACATCAGGAGTGGCTCGCCGATATTACGCACTGGCGCGCCGAGCGGAGGATTCGCGTTGGGTACGATCCGGCGCGATATGAGATGCCGGCGCTCCAATGGGCGCAATCGAGTTTCTTTCAGCCGCAGATGATGGTGCATGACCGGTATTTCTATGATCCGGTGGCGGGGAAGTACACGGTCGACCGCTATCTGGACGATCTGGACAAGCGATATGGGGGGATCGATGCTGTGCTAATCTGGTCGACTTATCCCAACATGGGCATCGACGATAGAAACCAGCTGGACATGGTGCGCTCGATGCCGGGTGGTGTTGCGGGTGTGAGGCAGATGGTTGCGGACTTCCATCGCCGTGGCGTAAGAGTGTTGTTCCCGATGATGATGTGGGACGAGGGCACGCGGGACCCGGGAAAGCCGTGGCCGGATGCGATTGCGGAGTTGATGAAGGAGATCGATGCCGACGGCGTTAACGGAGACACGCAGGATGGAGTGCCGCTGGCGTTCTCGCTGGCCGCGGACAGGATTGGGCATCCGCTGGCCTTTGAGCCTGAGGGAAGTCCCAGTGACGAGGCGCTGGCTTGGAACGTGCTGACCTGGGGGCAGTATCAGTTTCAATTGGCGCCGACGGTCGACCGGTTTCGCTGGCTCGAGCCGCGCCACCAAGTCAATATCTCGGACCGATGGAACCATGACAAGACCGACGATCTGCAGTTTGCTTTCTTTAACGGCGAGGGTTGGGAGAGTTGGGAGAATGTCTGGGGCATCTGGAATGGGATAACGCCGCGAGACGCCGAAGCTACGCGACGGGTAGCGACGATTGAGCGCGCGGTAGCGCCGTTCCTAGTGAGTGAGCAATGGGAACCGTTCTATCCGATGCTGCGGCATGATGTCTTCGCCAGCCGGTGGCCGCTTGGCGGGGAGACTCTGTGGACGATTGTCAGCCGCAATGAGTATGACCTTGATGGACGGCAGATGAGTGTGCCCTATCAAGAAGGAAAGAGATACTTCGATCTTTATCATGGGGTCGAAGTGCAGCCGGTGCGTGAGGGCGACAAGTCGGTGCTTAGCTTTACGCTGGAGGCGCATGGTTACGGAGCGATCTTAGCTACGGGCGGCGAACCGAGCGCGAAGATTCAGCAGCTCATGGCGAAGATGAAGGAACTGACGGCGACTCCGCTGGCGAGTTACTCACACCAGTGGATGGCGCTTTCGCAGCAACTGGTCGAGGTTAAGCCGACCGCGGCGGCGAGTGCGGCGCCGGAGGGGATGGTTCGGATTCCGGGTGGGTCTTATCTCTTCAAGGTGGAGGGGATCGAGATTGAGGGATCGAATGGGGTGGGCGTGGATGTGCAGTATCCGTGGGAGGATAGCGCACGCCGATACCATGAGCATGTTATGGAGTTGAAGCCATTTTTCATGGATAAGTATCCGGTGACGAATGAGGAGTTCAAAGCATTTCTGGATGCGACGCACTACCAACCGAAGGACGGGTTGAATTTTCTGAAGGACTGGAGTGGGCGTGCTTATCCTGCCGGATGGGCTAAGAAGCCGGTGACGTGGGTTTCGCTCGAAGATGCGCGGGCGTATGCAGAGTGGGCTGGGAAGCGGTTGCCGAGTGAATGGGAGTGGCAGTATGCGGCGCAGGGCGCTGAGCTACGTCGATACCCGTGGGGGGATTCGTGGAAGGACGACGCGGTGCCTGTGCCTGAAAAGGGGCGGAAGATGCGGGGGCCGGATGATGTTGACGCGCATCCTGGTGGCGCGAGCCCATTCGGTGTGATGGATATGGTGGGAAATGTCTGGCAGTCGACGGATGAGTATTCAGACGAGCACACTCGGGCGGCGATTCTCCGTGGGGGCGAGTACTACCAGCCGCAGGGATCGATCTGGTATTTTCCGCAGGCTTATCGGAATGATCAGCATGGGAAGCTGTTGCTGATGGCTCCGAGTTATGACCGGTCGGGTGGGGTTGGTTTTCGGTGTGTTCAGGATGCGGACTAGGTGCGGGTGACTAGTCGTATTTTGAAAAGTTCCGGAGCCATTCTAAAAAAGTGTATCGGCGAACATGAAAAGTGATATCCGCTGGGAGCGCGGTCAACACCTTTTCAAGGTCTAAGGTCTTCGAGTGGCTCTGAGCGTCTTGTGGGGAAGTGAACGCGTAGCCTTTTTCTTGGGATTCGAATACGTCATCGGGAAAGACGCAAAATTCCAACGGGCTGAGAGAGACCGATTTGAAAGTTGCCACGCCATCGGGGCCAGTCTTTTGTTTCAGTTCTATGGGGCGCATGGAGTGCCAACATCCATAGTGCAATCTGACCAAGGCGTTCTTAACGGGCTGCTTACTCGTCTCGTCGATTACGTGGACGGTCAAGTCTTGCGCGCGACAGGCGAGCGTCATTTCCAATATGAGAAGCGTGAAGGCGAACCGTAGCCCTGGGTGCGCCTTCATCAGGATTTCCCTAACCGTAATTGAGATTAGCTTCAACTCCGCTCTAACGCTTCGCGACGGTTGATGGATAGTCGATCCGTACCGTCTGAATCTGGTAAGGCGTGACTGGCACTGTCACTTGATTTCCGGAGACTGAGAGCGGTGAGCCTTCGGGAGTTTCCATCAGGTTGGTGATGGTGGCGGAGGTTGCTCCGTCGGGGACGTGGAGGGTTACACTGCCAGCTTTGCCTTCCCACTCGAAGAAGCGGAATAGCAAGCCGTCTGCGCTCTCCGCTTTCTTGATGGCGGTGAGGACGACGTTGTCGCAGTCGATGCCGACGAAGGAGTGTTCGGAGGGCCAGTCTCCAGTGTGCGAATCGACTTGCATTGCGGTCAGCTGATAGTTCAGCTCATAGCCGTGGCGCATGCTGAGCGCTTGCTTCCAGTCGCCGGCGTGGGGATAGATGGCGTAGACGAAGTGGTGGTGTTCGCGGTCGGCTTCGGGGTCGGGCCAGACTGGCGAGCGCAGCAGCGAGAGGCGGAGAACGTTACCGGCCGCGTCGTAGCCGTATTTTGATTCGTTGATGAGACTCATGCCTTGCTTGGCGTCGCCGAGATCGGCCCAGCGCATGGCGGGGACCTCGAACTTGGCCTTCTCCCAGCTGTTGTTGCGGGTGGTTGGGCGAGCGATAGTGCCGTAGGGGATTTCGTAGGTGGCGTTGTCGCTGGTTGCGGCCAATGGGAATGCGGCCTTGAGCAGAACGTGGGTTTCGTGCCAATCGATGTCGTTGGTGACGAGGACCTCATCGGCGTTGGCGTCGAGGGAGATTTCTTGCACGAATTTGGAGCTTTGCCAGGTGCGGGCTACCTGAATGCCGGCGCGCATGGGGCCGCTTTCGACGACCTTCACGGAATCGACCTGGTGGATGAGAGTTGGCGGCTGGTCGAGGGTGCCGGGGTCGATGTTCCACGCGTCGTAATCCTTCGGAGTGTCTTTGAAAGCCTGTAGCTCGTTGCCGCAGGAGTTGGGCGCGAGGGTTTCGAAGTTGGCTTTCTTGTTGAAGAGGGAAGTGATGCATCCGGTGGAGGAATCGACGGTCACGCGGAGGTTGGCGTTCTCGATGGTGGTTCCGGTGACCTTGAGATCGGTTGGGAAGCTCATGCTGCCGGGAACGACGTGGTCGCTGGTGGTTCCGCGAACCTTAAGATCGGTGGTGGAGCTCTTGTCACTGGGAACTACGTGTAGCAGCTTGTAGCCCATCGATGGTACAGGGCCGGCGTTGACGAGCAGGTGGTAGATGTTGGAGTGGGGCTCGCGGGAGAGCAGCTTTGACGCCAGCACCGTGCCTTTGGCGTCGAGGACGGAGACGGATTCGGCGCTTTGCGATAGCTCGGCGGTGACCATGACGTTGCCGGAGCGTTCCCAAGCGAGCGGGTTGAAGACCAGCACCGGGACGCCGTCTTTGGTGCGGGTATCGATTCGCGATTGGATCGTTTCGAGCGCGTTGTGTGAGGCTTCGTTGCTGGTCCAGCGAACGCGGTCGTAGTCGCGCTGCGCCTCTTTATAGATGATGCCGATGCCGGAGCCCGCGGCGAGGTCGTGGAACTGGTTGAAGAGCACCTGCTTCCAGGCGTCGGTGAGCTTGGCGGCGGGATAGTCACGTCCCTGGAGCCAGGCGAGCGAGGAATATTTCTCGGTGTTGAGCAGCCACTCTTCGCTCTCGCGCATGTTGCGCTTGTGGTCGGCCTGGGTGGTGAAGACGCCGCGGTGATATTCGAAATAGAGCTCGTCTTTCCAGGTGGGGATTGACATTTCGCCGGCGGGTGGAGTGGGGAGTTTGTTTGCGCCCTTGGCCATGACGACGTAGTTCCAGGTCGGCGAGTCGGGGTCGATCTGCTTTTCGACGCTGGTGAAGTAGGTCTGCGCGATGCCGAACTGATATTTGGGAACGACTTTGTTGGGGTCGCTCCAGTGGTCGCCCTCGTCGAGGACGGAGCGGGTGGGGCCTCCGCCGTGGTCGCCGATGCCGTAGAGGTCCATCATGTCGGTCATGCCGGGCGAGCGCTCGCGCGCGACGGCGAGGTCTGCTGAGAGGCGGATGGGGTCGAGATTGTTGTTGGCATAGTCATGAGGGAAGTAGGCCAGCACTTTGCTGCCGTCGGGCGATTCCCACCAGAAAAGCTTGAAGGGGAGCTGGTTGGTGTCGTTCCAGGTCATTTTCTGGGTGACGAAGTAGTCGACCCCGGAACGCTTGTAGATCTGGGGGAGCTGCCATGTGTAGCCGAATGAGTCAGGATTCCAGCCGATGCGGGTGGTCATTCCGTAGAGATTTTTGAAGGTGGTCTGGCCGACGAGCAGCTGGCGAACGAGCGATTCACCGTCGGGCATGTTGAGATCGGGTTCGACCCACATGCCTCCGACGATCTCCCAGCGGCCCTGGGCGAGTCGTTCTTTGATCTGGGCATTCAGGGCGGGATATTTGTCGGCCATCCACTGGTTGTATTGCGCGGCTGACTGGGTGTAGGTGTAGTTCGGATATTCGTACATCAACTGTGCGGCGGTGCCGAAGGTGCGCTTGACGACGTCGACGGTTTCGGTCCATGGCCAGAGCCACGCGGCGTCGATGTGGGAGTTGCCGGTGAGATGAAAGGTCGCCTGCTTGAGCAGCGGCTTGATGGTTTCCAGTTGAGACTGCGAGGCCTTGAGCGAGGCATCGAAGGCGGACTGGTCTCCGTTAGAGAGCGCGTTCAGATCGACGGCAGCGATGGCTTTAGCGAGGGTATCGATGTCGGAGGACGATCCCGGCGCGAGCGAGGGGACGAGTACAGCGTCAGAGAGGAACTCCTTGCGCAGATCGTCGGGGCTGGGCCGGTTTTCGGCGAAATCGATCTTCGTGGTCACGCCGTTGAAGCGCTTGTCGTCGACGGTCTGAAGAATCTTGACCGCGACGAGAATCTTGTCGCCGGGCTGGGCGTTGTCGAAGAGCACGATGGGTTCGAGATCGTCTCCCATCGCAACGCGACGGCCGTTGAAATAGATGATCTCCGGCATCGGGCCGTTGGCGTTGGCGTGGAACTGAAACCAGATGCGCGTGCCGGTCAGGTCGTAACCGTGCAGGGCCTTGGGGACTTCGATCTGCCTGCGAAACCAGACGGCGTCTTTTGTGGCGTTGCCTTTGACCGGGAGAATTGGCCAACTGCTGTCGTCGAGGCTTACGGCCTCGCCGTGCGCGATGTCTCCGGCGTGAAAGCGCCAGCCGTCGACCGGCAGGGTGTTCAGTTCGGCGAGGCGGTCGATGGTTGTCCGCGAGGCGGAGGGCAATGCCTTGGTGAGAGCGGTGACCTCTTCGGCGGATTGCGCCTGGCATGTTTGTTGCGAAAGCGCGGCAATCGCGACATAGGCAAAAAAGGTTAGTCGGAATGCGAGAGTTTTGGTCTGGAAAGAGATAGCGCGAAAAGTCACGAAGAGCTCCAATCGTCGGCATGGCAAAGGCGCATTGCCGTACTTGGGCGCTGCGCCGATTCGCTCGAATTATAGTGGAGCGGGCCACAACTGCATCCGGCTGCTGGGAAGCGGATCAATCAGGAGAGAATTTTGGGCAACGGCGACGGCGAAAAACGTGATCCAGGCAGCCTCGGCCCGTGTGGGACGCTCCAAACTTAAGGCTTGGTCGCGATCGCCAGGTTCTTTCGCAATTGCTCCAATTCCTGAGCGTCGAGGGTTCCGTCATGATCTGCGTCGGCTTTCGCGAACTGCGCATCCATGTAAGCATTGAACTCCTCTTTGGACACTGTGCCGTCGTGGTCAGTGTCCATCGCGGCGAGCCATTGCTTGCCTCCAGAATTGCCACTGGCTGCTTTTTGACCATGAGCGGATGCCGCGAGGCCAATAATTGTTCCTATCGCCAAAACGGCGCTGAATGTCCACGCAAATGCTCGATTGTTTTTCAAAACAGGCTCCAGAGAAGAAGATTCTTCCATCCGGATATTACGCCGCTGGGTTGAATGGCTCCTACCCGAGCCATTGCGTTCACCGGAGCAATGCAGTCGCCGAAAGCCGCCAGGATGGCACGCTCAGCGCAAGATCATAGGCGGCGGAAATCCGGGAGTCGGGTTGATTGGGATGACTGGGAACCGACTCGTGCTTTGAACCAACGCTGGCGGCGGTTGTCAGGCCTGGCTCCGGTTGGTCGGTGTTGAAATATCTCTTGTATGCCGCAATCCAGTCGGACGCGATATCGTTCTGCGCTGTTGCCAGCTGGACTTTGCCCTGGCAGACCAGTTCATGCAGATGATCTTCCAGCTGGTCTTTGACTCGGGCATTCCAGGTGGAAGAGTACGGTTGGGGCCAGAGATTCTGAATACTGTCCGATCCACCCAGCGCCGGCGTAATCAAATAGTCCAGCTCGTAACCCTTCGTCGAGGAGGCTGGCACTCCGTATTCCTTGAAGACAGCTTGCTCCAGAGAAGGATTTACCGGCGGATCATTGTCGAGATCCTGGGTGTTGCACAAATCCGCGACTTGGACGGCACGCGTAGAACCTGGCGTCAGCGTTCTACGTGGAAGTGCGATGGCTTCGGCCTTTACGACATCAACGTTAGATCGTGCCTGCATCATCTGGCGCACAGCCCAGGCGCCACCCACCACTAGCAGGAGCGCCAGACAGGCGCTGGACAGTTGCCGCGTCATTACGCTCCCAAAGATCGCAGATCGCGATCTGCCGCGTCGCATGGAAGCTTCGGATAAGCGGGCCTTCAGCAAATTGCGAGCTTGCAACGAATAAGAGCCCTGTGCCTGGATTTCTTGCTCATGAAGGTCGGCAAAATCGGCGGAAGCGGCCTCGAGCTCTTTCAGACGTCCCCGACATGTCTCGCACTGGGCAACGTGCTCCCGCACTCTCGACGCATGGCGTGGGGGAAGCTCCTGGTCAGAGAACAGGAGGAGCTCTTCATCCGATAAGTGCACTTGGTTGCCCTGCATGGATCACTCACTACCAGTTGCCCGCATTATACGCGCGAGAGACCGGGACAAAGACATGGAGACTCCGCCGAGCGAGATGCCGAGGGCATCGGCAATCTGGCGGTACTTCAATCCTTCGGCGCGCAGATGGAGACAGCGCCGATCCTGCTCGGGGAGCGCCTGGAAGACCGCACGGAGGCGCTGCTGCGTCTGACTGAACGAGAATTCCTCCTCCGCATTGAGGCTTGGGCATGGTTGCTGGGACAAGGCGCTCTCGTCGATGAGGTTGCGCTCAGTCGCTTGATTTGTAGTGCGCCTCTTCAAGGCCAGATTATGGGCAACTCGAAAGAGCCAGCCACTGAGGTTTGTACGCGGACGGCCGAGCTCGAGATGCCGGAAGAGAGCGAGAAATGTCTCCTGAACGATGTCTTCGGCGTCATGCAACGACAGCCCGCAAGTGAGTACGTAGCTCAGGACTCGCCCCTGGAATTGATCGAAAAGGCGAATAACAACTGACTCCAATTCCGACTGATTCCGCGGCTGTGCGGCTGCCGCAGCCGACGCCTGCAGAAGCGCGAACTCCTGATCGTCGGAAGGCAGCGCAATTGGCTCTTGAGTGTTTTCCATTATCCCTGGGTGTTACTCAATCGACATCTACCCTTTGATACCACAGTCCGGCAAAGATTATTCAAAAAAGCCTGAACAAGACGGGCCTGCCGGGAATATCTAGACATGCGGCCAATTTATTTCTTCTCAGCGTTCAGGTTGATCTGCGCATGCTCTGAAGCTAACCGAATTGGATGACGATAAATGAAAAAGGCGCTAACAGCTGTATTCCTCCTGAGTGCTCTTCCCATGCTTGCCCAAAGCACCACTGGGGAGCTACGTTTAACCGTCACCGATCCCGCCGGAGCGGGCGTGAGCGGCACGGTTGACCTGGCCAGCGAGGGCACCCAGTATAGTCAGACATTCGTCACGAACCGGCAGGGCGAGATGGACGCGAAGCGCCTGCCTTATGGCATCTATCATCTCCAGATTCAGGCGAAAGGCTTCGCGGAGGTTTCCGAGCCGGTCGAAATACGCTCTGCGCTGCCGTTGGATCGCACGATCCGGCTGCAAGTGGCGGCCGTTTCCGAGTCGGTGAAGGTCACCGATACCAACACACTGATCGATCCGTATCGTCCAGGATCTGTCAATGAAATAGGTTCGGAGCAGATTCAGAACCGGTTGACGGCGATCCCCGGCCGCTCCCTGCAGGACCTGGTGAACACACAGCCCGGCTGGCTCTATGAAGGCAATGCCGTGCTGCACCCGCGCGGATCGGAATATCAGACCCAGTTTGTTGTCAACGGGATTCCACTCACCGACAACCGTTCGCCAAGCTTCGGCCCGGAGGCGGCCGAAGCCGAAGACGTCGAATCCCTCAAGATTTATACCGCCGGAATTCCCGCAGAATATGGCAGGAAGATGGGAGGTGTGATTGAAGTCAATACTCTGCAAAACGGGACACCGGGACTTCACGGACAATTCACTCTCTATGGCGGGAGCTATGATACGGCCTCGGCCAGCACTCAGGACCAATACACATGGGGGAAGAATACGCTTGGCGTGAACGGATCGGGGAACATGACGAGCCACTATCTCAACCCTGTCGTCCCCGAAAACTACACCAATAACGGAACCACCGCCCGCTTCGGGGGGGATTATGAGCGGGACCTCACGGAGAAAGACCGCCTCACCTTTACTGTGGTCCATGAACTCGTCCGCTATCAGGTTCCCAACGAGCTGGTGCAGCAGAACGGGGCATATCTGCCAACCCAGGACAACGACACCGGCTGTCCACCCGTTCCCCCGGACGAGGAGCCTGATGATTGCGTATTCGTTCCGGGGGGCCAGCTGCAGACCGGCGGCAATTTTGAAACCATGGGGAGCGTTGCTTACCAACACATTTTTTCGCCGGACGCGATGGGGTGGATCCATTTTATGGCCCGCGATAACGCCAATGATTTTCAATCGAATCCGTTGTCGTGGCCTCTCATTGCCCACCAAAACAACTACTTCAACGAGGTTTACTTCAATAGCAGCGTCGCCGTCCATCATGGAAGGAACGAATGGAAGGTCGGCGTTGAATCCGACAATACCTTCCTGCACGAAAACTTCAACTACGTCATTCCCTACTGCGCCAACCTCGATAACCCTCAATGCCCGATAAATTTGGGCATCCTGGATTCTGGCGCGGTGACCTTTGTTTTTCAGGCCACCCGCCCGAATCTTGAACAAGCCGCTTATGTTCAGGACTTAATCCGCCTCGGCAACTGGACGATCAACGCGGGCCTGCGGTGGGACCACTACCAATTGCTGTTGAACCAAAACGCGGTGAGCCCGCGCGTAGCCGCGTCGCGCTATTTCCCGACGCTTAACCTGAATATCCACGGAGCCTATGACCGCATCTTCCAGACGCCTTCCAACGAGAACATACTTTTGTCCAGCTCTCCGGAGGCGGAGGCTTTGGACAACAGCGTTCCCGCAGTGCAATTGCCGGTCCCGCCGTCTCACGGGAACTATTACGAATTGGGCTTGACGCAGGCGCTGTGGAATAAGCTGTCGGTGAACGCGAATATGTTCCGCCGTGACGTAAACAACTATGCAGATGACAATCAAATCCTGAGTACCGGGATAAGCTTCGCGATCTCGTTTCAGAAAGCCATTATCTACGGCGCGGAGGGAAAGATCGAAATTCCGCATTGGGGACCGTTCTCGGGCTTCGCCAGCTACTCCTACATCGTGGGGAATGCTTTTTATCCGGTAACTGGCGGTTTGTTCCTTGGGGATGATGCGGACAACCCAAACGTTGGGCATTTTCCAGATTCGCAGGACCAGCGGCAAACGCTTCGGGCACGGGGTCGTTATCAGATCACCCCGCGCCTGTGGCTCGCCCTGGGAGCCGACTACAACAGCGGACTGCCGTTTCAACCGGATTTAACTTCCGAGCAATATGCAATTGAATACGGTCCGGTGGTGATCAATCACCTCAATTTCACTCGCGACCGCATCAGCCCTTACTTCACCCAAAATGCTACGGTGGGGGCCGATCTTTACCAGCGAGAAAAACTGGGGGTGCATTTTCAGGCCGATATGGCAAACGCGAGCAACACGCTCGAACTGATCGACTTCGGAGGACTGTTCTCGGGCAACGCGATTGGACCGGCACGTCAATATACCTTTCGCCTGGTAGCGACATTCTAAGGAGCAGGAACGATCGGCGCTTCACATGGTCACGGCAGTCACTTCTCCGCGCTGTCAAAGCGCAAGAGATGCTCTAAAATAAAGGCATTCATTCTTGCTGAATCCAGGGTTCGATCGCGAGGGATATTTGCGGTTCAAGATCGTTGCTATTTTGTTTTGCGTTCCGCTGCTCTTTGTCTGCGCTGTCGCTGTAGCTCAACCGCCAGGCGCAAGTCAGCGGCAGGCCCCCGCGGATCCTAACGTTGTCTCGATCCAGAATGTCTGTGCGGCGGCGCTTCCTCGTGCAGCGCAGGGCAGGCAATTCCAGTGGAGCCCTGACGGGCGGACGATTGCCTACTTCAAGCCGGTGGCAGACGGCTATGGTCTGAACATGGAGTTGGACGCGGTCAATGCCGACGGCGGCGAACGCAAGGTCATGCTCACAAGTAAGTCGATCAACGAATTGTTTCCGGCAAAACCGACGGGTCATGAGGGCCGGCCCGTTCCCCCTCCTAAGGAGGCTGTGGGCTTCCAGTGGAATCCCGATGCGACCGGACTGCTTGTCTTCAACAACCTGAGCATCTTCTGGTTGGATGGGAAGACACTTCAGACGAAAAACCTCGTTACGGGCAAGGAGCCAATCTCCGATGTCCAGCTATCTCCGGACGGACACTCCGTGGCCTTCGTGCGCGATCACAATCTGTGGGCGATCGAGATCGGCGGAGGCGCCGCAAAGGCCATCACGCGGGACGGTACCGAGACCTTGCGCAAAGGGGAATTGGACTGGCTCTATCCTGCGGAACTCGGCACGAAGCACGGCTATGCATGGTCTCCGGATTCTTCGCGCATTGCTTATCTTGAATTCAATCTAGCTGGAGTGGCGAGCTATACCGCGCCCTTTCAACTGGCCGAAGACCGAGCGGTGCCAACCATCGATTATCCGACGCCGGGAAACAGGATCCCTCAGGTGCGAGCCTTCGTTGTCAACGTCAACGGGAAGTCCAGGATGGTCGCCATCGATTCGGGGACGGACGCGAATGTCTATTTGCCGCGTCTTCAATGGCTCCCGGACGGAAAGCGCCTGGCGTTGCAGAGACTGGACCGCGCGCAATCCCAGCTTGACCTGCTGCTTGCCGATGCGGCGACGGGGTCGTCCCATGTCTTACTTACGGACAAAGACCCGTATTGGATCAATCTTAGCGATACCCTCTACTTCCTGAAAGGCGCTCCGCAATTCCTATGGTCGAGCGAACGCTCAGGGTACCGCCATCTCTACCTCTATGGCATCGATGGCAAACTAGTACGGCAATTGACTGATGGCCAGTGGGAGGTCACCTCCCTCGATGCGGTCGACGAACGCGAACAAAAAATCTACTTTACTTCGACAGAGGTGAGCCCGCTGGAGCGGCACCTCTATGTAACCGGACTCAATGGCCAGGGCGAGAAGCGGGTGACCGAGAGCAGCGGCACCCATATGGTGACGGTTGCTCCGGATGCTTCGGCATATGTCGATGATTTCTCGACTGCGACCAGGCCCTGGACCCGCTCGGTCTACAAGCTCAATGAGCAGGGGGGCGCACAATTTGCACGGAAAGCGTTTGCGCTCGACGAACCGCAGTCCGGAGTTGGGATAGGTCCCGCCTATGGCAGGGTGAGTTTTATTAAGGTGACAACGCACGACAAAGTAGAACTCAACGCCATGCTGATCCAGCCTCCAGGGTTTTCACCCGGGAAAAAATATCCGGCAGTCATCTACGTCGCGGGAGGGCCGGGAGAGCAGGCGGTCCGTGACGCCTGGCAAGGCGATATTTTCATGTGGCAACAACTGCTCTCTCAACATGGTCATATTATCTTTGCCGTCGACAACCGCGGCACGGCCGGGCGTGGTCACATTTTTGAAGAGCCGATTCACTATAAGCTCTCTGGTCAGGAAATACCGGACCAAATCGATGGTCTGCAATTCCTTCGCTCCCTTCCTTATGTTGACTCCGCTCGGATCGGCATCTGGGGAAGGGGTTTCGGCGGGACGCTGATCGTGAATGCGATGTTGCATCCCAAGCTCGGTTTCAAAGCGGGGTTTGCCGTCGCGCCGATTGTGGACTGGTTCCACTACGACACGGCGTTTGCGGAACGATATCTCGGCAGCTCGGTGAGCAACCAGGATGGCTATCTGTCTTCGTCGCCGCTGGACGACGCGCATGGCCTCAGAAACCCCTTATTGGTTGCGCAAGGAACGGCCGACCTGAGAGTACATCCCGACCAGGCCATGGAACTGCAGCACGAACTGGTCGAAGCCAAGAAGTACGCGGAAATCTCGCTCTATCCTGGCCAGGGGCACACTATCGATGGGCCGGATGCTTGTGTAGTCTCATATCAGCGGGCGACCGATTTCTTTGCCAAGAGTCTTTCGAACCAGTAAGTCCCGGCTCCTGGAGAGCATCAAAGAATAGGTAGCACTGAATCGTCGCGCGAGAAAAGCCTGATTTGTAGATGGATATGAAAACACGCACCGTTCTCGTGCTGATCGCGACTTGTGGCCTCTTTCTAGCGTCAGTGTATGCGTGGCATAGAATTCATTCGACGGCTGAAGGCACGATGCTGGAAGTGGACAAGACGGTCGGTGCGGTGGTGACCGTCAAGGCCCCGCTCGGACTGCCTCCGATCCCCATTCCCAAAGACAATCCGGTTACCGCCGAGAAGATTGCTTTGGGCCGCGCTCTGTTTTATGACAAGAGATTATCCTCAGATAATTCAGTCTCCTGCTCGACCTGCCACAACCCGCTACTCGGATTTACCGATGGAGCCATGCGCTCCACAGGCGTGGGAGGAAAGACGGGAAAGAGAAACGCTATCTCGATTTTGAATGCAGCCTACGATCCGGTCCAGTTCTGGGACGGACGGGCGGCCACTCTGGAGGCCCAGGTCGGCACTCCGATGGAAGACCCCGACGAGATGAACCAACCTCATGCTATTACCGCCGCAAAACTTGAAAAGGATCCGACGATTCAGAGGCAGTTCGATTCAGCATTCGGCCCGGGCCCCATCACAATCGGCAAGATAGAGAAAGCCATTGCCAGTTTTGAGCGCATGCTCATCAGCGGCAACTCTGCGTTCGATCACTACGAGTTTGGAGGTGACAAGACGGCGCTTTCTCCCGCCGCGGTCCGTGGACTTGCGATCTTTCGAGATAAAGACAAGGGCAATTGCGCGACCTGTCACACCATCAACAGCCACTATGCCTTGTTCACCGATGGCAAGTTTCATAACACCGGCGAAGGCGTCGACGAGGAAGGCAATCTCACCGACCCTGGCCGATATGCTGAAACGAAAGCTGACTCCGATCGGGGGGCGTTCAAGACTCCGAGTCTGCGCAATGTTGCCGAGAGCGCTCCTTACATGCATGACGGCAGGTTAAAGACGCTCGAGGATGTGGTGCAGTTTTACGCCGGCGGAGGGAATTCCAATCCATATCTCGACAAGGACATGAAACCGATCCATCTCTCGGCCCGCGATCGGGCCGATCTGGTCGAATTTCTCAAATCCCTTTCAGGCGAGTCGCCCGCCAACGTCGGGCCGCCTCAGGCTGGCAAATGAAGCGAATCCCGAAGATGAAACGATCTGTCATCGCAATTTCTCTCTTCGCCGTACTTCTTCTTGCAGGCTGCAAAAGCAAAACAAAGACTGAACCGCAGACCGCCGCTGCGCCGGCGCCGGTTTATTTCAAAGTGGATCCCTCTACCGCAGGAGTTGTCGAGGGGAAGATACGCTTCACAGGCAAGCGACCCGCGCGCAAGCCGATCGACATGAGCGAGGAACCGGCGTGCGTTGAGGCGCACCATGGCAAAGCTTATGACGAGTCCCTTGTCGTCAACCCGAACGGCACGTTAGCCAACGTGTTTGTGTACATCAAAGGCGGGCTCGAAGGAAAGAAGTTTGAAGATCCCAGCTACACCGGTCGTCATCGACCAGCAGGGCTGTTGGTTTCATCCCCGAGTGCTGGGCATTCAGACCGGTCAGGTATTGAGCGTGGTCAACTCCGACCCTGTGACGCACAATATTCATCCGATGGCCGAGATCAATCGCGAGTGGAACCATAGCCAGGGTCAGGGAGACCCTCCGCTGGCAAGGAAATTCCTTAAGCCGGAAATCATGATTCGCGTGAAGTGCAACATCCATCGATGGATGCATGCCTTCATCGGCGTCGTCGACAACCCCTACTTCGCCGTCACCGGAGCCGATGGTTCGTTCGAGATTCGCAATCTGCCGCCGGGTGATTACGTGATCGAAGCATGGCATGAGACTCTCGGAACCCAGGACAGAAGATCACAGTTCTCCCGCAAGGGAAACAACAGCAAGCTTTACGTTCAAAGGAGAATGACCCGAGATGAAGCCAACGCGCCACTAAGCCGTCAGCACTCTATCGATCTGCCTCATTGCCGCAGTCTTCACGGGATGCTCCTACCGGTACCGGAGCAGTCGAAAGAAGCGGCCGAGCAAGCCGCCCTGGCCAACTCAACTGCGGTTCGGCTCTATGTCAGCAACGAGGTCTCCGGAGACCTGTCGATCGTCGACTCGGCGACCTATAAAGTCCTTTCAACAGTTCCGCTCGGTAAGCGCCCACGTGGCATCCATGCGAGCCCCGACCGCCAGACGGTCTATATCGCAGTGAGCGGTTCCCCGATCGCCGGTCCCGGGGTGGATGAAAGTACCCTGCCGCCTCCGGACCGGAGCGCCGACGGCATCGCTGTCTTCGACGTGAAGCAGAACAAGATCGTTCGCACGATCCACGCCGGAGCCGATCCGGAGAATTTCGATATCAGCAAGGATGGAACGCAGCTCTTTGTCTCTAACGAAGACACCGGCGAAGTGAGCATCGTCGATGTCGCGTCGGGAACGGTAGCCAAGTCGTTCAAGATGGGCGAGCAGCCGGAGGGCGTCAAAGTCACGCCCGATGGGAAGCTGGTTTACGTGACTTCGGAAGAGGAGGGCACGATCTGCGGTCCTAGATCCCGAGGCGGGCAAAATCATCAAGACGTTCAAGGTGGGACATCGTCCGCGCTCTGTCGCCTTTCTTCCCGACGGTTCACGCGCTTTTGTCAATGCGGAAAATGACGGGGACGTGGTGATCGTGGACTGCAAGAAGCAAAAGATGATCGGCACAATTCCGCTGGGCAAGCCCGGCGTTATCAAGCCGATGGCGGTCCTGCTTTCGCCCGACGGTTCTCGCCTCTTTGTGAGCACGGGCCGCGGCCAGAGGTCTTCACGATCGATCCTGCGACCAATAAGCCGGGTCGCGTCGAAGTAGGGAAGCGTCCGTGGGGCATTGCGTTTTCTCCCGACGGTAAGACCTTGTACTCAGCCAACGGCCCCTCGAACGATATCTCGGTCGTTGATCTGGCCACGAATACCGTCACCCATCGAGTCAAGGTTGGAACTGGACCATGGGGCGTAATCGCCCTCGATCCGAAATAGTGTG
>CAWGZE010000039.1:0-37179 GCA_963826855.1 uncultured Acidobacteriaceae bacterium | reverse complement strand
GTGGGCGCAGCCAAATCCTATGGTGTTGTCGTTATGGAGGTTATTGTAAGGGATCAGCATCCTGGGCAGCGATGCAGAGGTGCATTCCCTTCATTGATTCGATTCTCGGCTCGCTCCCGTGCCACGCGGTCACTCTAACCTAGGTGATGCGCTTCGACGGATGTCCTGCCGTTTTGAATCGCCTTCCCTCTTGATTAACGACTTCGTTTGTCAACTGCAGGATGAACATCTTGCCATCTTGCGTTCGTCGGCCGTTCATTTTCGGCTCCTAAGATGGACTAGAGCAAGAAATGCGGGGGCGAGGGGGCCACTTTAGGACGCATCTCGCTACCAATCTAAGACAATGCCTCTGGGATGGTAATTCTCTGTCCCTTCTATATGGCCAGTCGCCAATCTGGTCCAGTCACTACGCTGAAAGCGTAGTGACTGGACCGCTAATGCTGTTTTTTTATCTATGCCGGCGCCAGCCTTCCGGATTCTCTGAAGTTGCCGCGCTGTGAAAAGCTGCACCTTTTCTGTCATTGGAGGAAAATCGTGACTTCATTGAAAGAAACTGCCCGGAAACTCTATTTTCGATCAAGACTTTTCCGTCATATGGCCCGCTTGCTGATACGCGATAGACGCTCGCCTATCGATTTTTCCCATATTCTCTCCCTTCGCGAGAAGCAGATAGGCCCGGTGCACCGGGATGAGGCTTTGTTCCTTTTCGCCTTAACGCGAATCCTCCGTCCGCAAACGATTGTCGAATTCGGATTTAGGGCGGGCAATAGCGCCCTCAATTTTCTGGCGGCGGCCGATCCAGATTGCCACGTTTTCAGTTACGACATCGCTGTCGAATCCGAGGAGATTGCGCGGCGATGCCTTGGTCATATGAAGAATTTTCGGTTCATCAAGAAGTCGCAGGCGGATTTTTTGCCGTCCGATATCGAAAGCAGAAAAATCGACCTATGTTTCCTCGATGCCTCTCACGATCTTGCCCTCAACCTGAAAACCTTTGAGTTGATCCAGCCGCATATGGCAGATCGGGCAGTTCTCTCCGTCCACGACACTGGGGTTTGGCACAAGAAGTTTTTCAGTGACCGTCACCGCGCCTTTATCAAGTCTGACACGGGTAAGGAAACTGGCCAGTGGATCGATGCGGAGCAGTACCAGCCCGCAGTGACAGAGCGGCTGTTCGTTAATGCTTTGCTGCGAAACCATCCGAATTTTTCCCAGATACATCTTCACTCTGCCCATACACTCCGCAACGGCATCACCCTCCTACAAAAGGAAGGGCCTCTCGTCACCGGCCTCGAGAAACAATGAATTAAGCGCAACCCAAGCCGGGAGACCGACTGCTCAAGCCTAAGACAACAGACCTGGATTGACCACATGCCGCTGGCGCGAGTTGATTCCGGATTGTGGATTTCCACACAATAATCTGCTAAGCCAGCCTTGCCGCCAGCCTTGGTCAGAGGGCCATTGGGTCGATATGCGCTCATAGTGATCCAAAGAGTGGCTCACCGCTCCCGTCGAGTGTCCTTCCCGTTTTGGGAGACTCATTGACGACGTTCCCATTAGCGAACTCCCACCGAATAAGTTCCTTCACATTCCATTGTGTTTCATCTCTGGACAGCACATCTTGAGAGAGCAGGCTCTTGTTACGACTTCCTTAACGAATGGCGAGACCGGGAATGGCAGGTGCTGGGAATGAGGGGGGCGGGAATGCGGATATTGATCGCGGAAGACGATGCGGCGCTGGGGCTGTTTCTGAAGCGGGGGCTGGAAGCCGATGGACACGAGGTGCGCTGGACGGTGGACGGCGATGCGGCGGTCGAGGCATTTGTGCTCGAAACGCCCGATCTGACGATTCTCGACCTGAACCTGCCGAAGCGCGATGGTGGCGAGGTACTGCGGCTGCTGCGGTCGGTGGGCGATGACCATCCGGTGCTCGTGCTGACGGCGCGGCAGGAGCTCGAAGTGAAGATCCGCTGCCTCGATGCCGGCGCCGACGATTGCATGATCAAGCCGTTTTCGCTCGAAGAGCTGCGGGCGCGGTGCCGGGCGCTGCTGCGGCGGCGTCCGGAGACGAACCTGGTGCTGCGCCATTCCGGTCTTGAGATGAACCGGATCAACCACACGGTGGTGCGCGACGGTGAGACGATCGCACTCACGAATAAGGAATTCGCGCTGCTTGAATTCCTATTGCTGCATCGCGGCAGCTGCGTCTCGCGGGTGACGCTGCTCGACCGGGTGTGGAAGGCCGAGGCGCAGATGGGCACCAACGTCGTGGATGTCTACGTAAATTATCTGCGGCGCAAGCTACATGACAGCCCCCCGGACTCGATCATCCAGACGGTGCGTGGGCAGGGATACTGTATCCCGGCGAGGCCGATCGCAAGTACGGAAGCTGCCGACTTCGCCGGAGTCGGCGAATTTGGGCCTTAGTCGGCTTGCGCCTGTATCCCCCCGCAGCGAAGGCCGCGTCACTCAGCCAGACCTGCGGAATGGCCAAAAGCCGGCTCTCTTCAGTTCGACTAACCCACCATCTCTTTAGAAAGGTCTACGCTTATGGCCTCCTCGCACGCACAGACTTTCTCCTCCTTGCGACCAGCGAACACCTATTCGATTCCCGCTGTGGGGGCGCGGACTGCGATCCTCCCCAGCTCCGATCTGTCTTTTCGCCAGCGGGTGCGAGAGACCTTGTCCGGCCTGCGCTGGCAGGTGCGTGAGGCGGGCGGCGGCGCGGAGGCTCTGGCCTTGCTCGAGGCGTTGCCCGCCGAGGCGCTGATTCTGGATTCATGGCTGCCGGATCTCGAGATTCGCGAGTTCGTGAGGGAGTTTGAACGGCTCCATCCCACGGTCGACCTCGTCAGTGTGGACGGGACAGCCAACAGTTCTCCCGGGCTGGTGCGCAGCCCGAGGCGGAACGAGCTGCTGCATGCTTTGCGCTCCGGCCAGGACGGCGAGGCGGCGATGCCAGCGCAGGAGGGCCGACGCGAGGTCGCCGCGAAGGAGTTGTCCCCGGAGACGGCTGCCCACTCGGTGGGGAGCATAGCTGTGCCGTTGCCGGCGATCCCGGCTCTGGCTTCGCGGGCCAGTGCGGCCCATCGGCTGCCGGAGTTTGTGGGCGAGCATCCCCGGCAGCTCGAGGTCTCGCGGCGCATCCGCCTGGTCGCGCCGCGCTCGACGCCAGTGCTGATTCAGGGGGCGACTGGAACCGGCAAGGAGCTGGTCGCGAAGGCGCTGCATCGGTTGAGCGCGCGGGCGCAGCGCCCGTTTGTGGTGCTGAACTGCGCCGCGATTCCCGAGGCGCTACTCGAGGCCGAGTTGTTTGGGCATACGCGGGGGGCATTTACCGGCGCGGTGCAGGGCCGGGTGGGACGGATCGAGGCGGCGCATGGCGGGACCCTGTTTCTGGACGAGATCGGTGAAATGCCGCTACCGCTGCAGGCCAAGCTATTGAGATTTGTGGAGTGCGGGGAGCTGCAGCGGATTGGCGACAACGAGCCGGTGCGAGTAGATGTGCGGATCGTCGCCGCGACGCATCAGGCGCTTGCCAGGCTGGCGGCGACCGGCGGGTTTCGCGCCGATCTTTATTACCGCTTATCGGTGTTCATCATTCAGACTCCGGCGCTGTTGTTGCATCTCGAGGATCTGCCTTCGCTGGCCACGCACTTCCTCGGGCGGCTGGGGATGGAGGGGCCTGCGAAACAACTGCATCCGCAGGCGATGGAGCGGCTGATGGGCCACCACTGGCCAGGCAACGTGCGCGAACTGGAACATGTCATTGAGCGGGGCTACATTCTGGCCGAAGACCGCGCGGAGATTCGCTCCGAAGAAATAGAGTTTGGCGAGATTGAGTTTGGCGAAGTCGTCTCCGGCGAGGGGCGCGCGGACTCGGTCGGCGTTTCTTGAGAGGCTTCTTATCCGCCGCCGGTTCCGATGGTTCTCTTCTTGCTCCATCTTTATCGACCCACCTGTGCCGGAACTTGAATGTGGCCGGGAATGAGACACAACGCTGAGCGAAGTTTCTTCCGGCCAGGTGCCGGAGTGAGGAGTCAGGACATGCAGATCGCGACCCCGTTGAGCGGAGAACTGGCGCAGTATCTCGACCTGTCCAGCGCCGAGCTGAAGCTGACCGCGCAAAACATGGCCAACGTGAACACTCCCGGCTACACCCGCGAAGTGGCGGTCTTCGATGAGAATGTTCCGGTAAGCCTCAATGGTCTAACCTACGGGACGGGCGCGAGCGTCACCGAGATCCAATCGCAGCGTGACCGGGTGCTCGAGCAGAGCGTCGATCAGCAGACGCAGGCGGAAGCGGCCAGCACGACCCGGCTGACGGCGCTGCAGAACCTAGAGGGAGTCTTCTCCTCGGCTACCTCTACGAGCACTACCACCGCGAACGGGGGCATCAGCTCGTCGCTGAGCGGGTTTTTCACCGCCGTTACCTCGCTCGAGGGGAATCCCAGCGATACATCGCTGCGCGTGGGAGTATTGAGCGCCGCGACCAGTCTGGCGGACAGCTTCTCCGGCGCGGTCGACGCCTTGCAGCAGCAGCAGGCCTCGCTTGACGCTGAGAGTCAGAGCGTCGTGACCCAGGTGAATGCGCTCACTAGCTCGATTGCCGGGCTGAATCAGCAGATTCAGACCCTCGATCCGAACACTGACTCCGGGACGCTCGAAGACCAGCGCCAATACGACCTGAATCAGCTCTCGCAACTGATCGGCATCAACCAGATCGCGACAGAGAATAACGGGCTGACCATCACTACTACTAGCGGCGCGTTGCTCGTCTCAGAGGGCAACGCCTATGCGTTGACCAGCGGGCCCTCGGGTGGAGTGACGCACTACTTTGATTCTCTGGGCAACGACATTACGACCGCGCTCGCCTCAGGCGGAGGCCAGCTGGGCGGATATCTGACCAGCCGCGATCAGGACATTCCGCAGGCAGAGAGCGCACTTGACGCGCTGGCGGGCGGTTTGGCGACGCAGTTGAATTCGATCCAGGAGTCCGGCTCGACGGTCAGCGGGGCATCTTCCGCCGGGATTCCGCTTTTCAACGTGCCAGCCAGCGGAGGGGTTCCTGGTTCGGTGGCGGGCGGCATTACGGTGGCGATCACCGATCCGTCGCTCGTCGCGGCGTCGGCTGCCGGGGCCGGGCCCTCCGATGGTTCGAATGCGGTGTTGATGGCCAACGTGCAGAACAATCCACTGATTACACTGGCCCAGGCGGGCAATCCCTATAACGTCTCCTCGCCGGTGTCGCCAACCAACTATTTGGCCGCCTTCGTCGGGACGCTGGGTAGCCTGGTGGCGCAGACCTCGTCGCTGAATACCGCGCAGCAGGCCTCGCTTACCCAGACCCAGACCCAGCGCGACTCGCTGTCGGCGGTGAATACCGATGACGAGGCCTCGACGCTCTCGCTGCTGGAACGTTCCTACGAGGCATCGTCGAAGGTCTTCACGGTTCTTGACGAGATCTTTGCCTCAGCGATCAACCTGGGCGACGAGACGACGGTGACGTAACCGTCACCTTGGCCAGTCGAGGCGCTCCCCGAAAGTTTGTGTCTTCACCATCAGGAGTAGAACCATGCGTGTCGATCCTTTGTATGTTCCCAATCTGGTTGGCTCGCTCGACAGCGTCTCGGCTACCGAGCAAACGCTGTCCGAGGAGCTTTCGAGCGGCTCGCGGGTCACCTCGCTATCGGACGATCCAGGCGCGGCGGCCGACAATGTCGTGTTGACCGCGCAGATCGCGCAGGACGATACCTTCACCCAGACGGCTGCGACCACGGAGAGCCGATTGCAGGTGGGGGATTCGGCGCTCTCCTCGGTAGTCAGCCAGCTGAACTCGGCGATCACGCTGGCGACCGAGGCCAACAACGGCACGCTCAGCGCTTCGAACGTGACCGGCATCTCGGACCAGTTGGTGAGTATTCGCAATGAGGTTTTGTCGCTGGCCAACACCAGCTATCTCGGGACGTATCTCTTTGCCGGCAGCCAGGGCGCGACCGCGCCGTTTACGCTGAATGCTCCCGCGGTTCCGGGCGCAGCCGCGACCGTGACCTATAACGGCGATGCGAACACGACTTCGCTCCAAACGCCTAACGGGCAATCGATTCAATTGAATTTCCCCGGCGACCAGATATTTTCGACTGGCGTGGCGGGTACAGACGTCTTCCAGACGCTGAACAATCTGATTGCCGATTTCGAGACCGGCGCGCCGTCGGCGACAGCGGTCGCCGATACAGAGAGTCTGACCACGGCGCTGGGCAACGTCAGCGAACAGCGCGTGACACTCGACGGCAGCATTACCGCACTGCAAAACGCGGCCTCCTACACCCAGAACGAGTCGGCGGAGCTGCTTTCCGCGCAGACGACCCTGCTGCAGGCTGATTATGGCCAGGTCTCCACTCAACTCAGTGCGGCGGAGACGCAGCAGACGGCACTGTACGACGTGATCGCGACGCTCGAGAAAGGGAGTTTGTTCGATTACATTGCGCCGTAAGTTGCGACCTCTGCGCGGGATCGCAGTATGCTTTAGACTCCTGCCGGAGGAACCGACTTCATGAAGCGTCTTCTACTCGTTCTGTTGCTTACCGCCGTGACAACTCCGCTGTTTGCTCAGGGCGCGCCACCCCAGGGTGCGGCCGATGCTCCCTACGCTGTCGAGTACTACTACAAGGTGCAGTGGGGACATCAGCAAGAGTTTCTGGACCTCTTTCTCAAGAACCATTACCCGCTGCTGAAGAAGATCGTTGCCTCGGGCCGGATGCTCTCGGTCAAGATCGAGACGCCCGCCAACCACATGACGGAAGACCAGCGGTGGGACTACCGGGTAACGATCGTCTTCAAGAACTCGACGCTGGCGACGACCTCGAATCCCGATGAAGAGGCCTTCATCAAAGAGCTCTATCCCGATCAGGCCGCTTACAAAAAGGAAGAGCAGAGACGGTTTGAGATTCTGCTCGCGCACTGGGATTTGCCGGTTTCGAATATCACTCCGGCCAAACCGTAAGGTTGCTTTTCCCGGCCTTCCGGGGCGAGACTTTCGTCCTTTACATAGAAGTTCTAGTGGTGTAGGCTCGATTCCCATAGAATTTCTACTGGAGAGGTGATCGTGGGGCAGAAGAAAGAGTCGAACGCGGAGATGGTGAAGGGCACTCTCGACATGATGGTGTTGCGAACGCTGGTCACAGGTGATGCGCACGGGCACACCATTGCCAAAGTGATCGAACGAACATCGGAGGACGTGCTGGAGGTGGAGCAGGGCTCGTTATATCCCGCGCTTCACCGTTTGGAGGATCGCGGCTGGGTGTCCTCGTATTGGGGCGCGAGCGAAAACAATCGCAAAGCCAAGTTCTACCGGCTGACGGCTGCGGGCAAAAAGCAGCTGGTCCGTGAGACCAACCGGTGGCGGCAGATGGCCCGGGCCATCGGATTGGTGATGGGCGAGAAGACGCTGGCTGAAGAAGGTGAGCAATGAATTTGCGCAGATTTTTTCGCAGGAGCCGGACCGATGTTGAGCTGGGACAGGAGATTGATCTCTATCTGGCCGAGGAGATTGACGAAAACCTCGCGCGAGGGATGTCTGCCGGCGAAGCGACGCGTCAGGCCTATGTGAAATTTGGCAATCCTCAGCAAGTGCGCGAAAGCATTTGGCAGAAAAACACATTTAGTTTGATCGACAACGCCTGGCGAGATTTCAAATATGCGGCGCGGACGCTGACGAGAGCGCCGGGATTTGCGGTGGTTGCGGTGCTGGTGATGGCGCTCGGTATCGGCGCAAACATTGCGCTGTTTACCGTGGTGCGCAGCGTGCTGTTGAATCCGCTGCCTTTTCGCGATTCCGCGCGGCTGTATGCGCTTCGCGAGCGAAACAACATGCACCACGAACGGAGCGGTGCGATGCCGATGAACGACTACCTGCCGGTCGATGCCGGGAGCTTTGCTGCGTGGAAGGGATCGGCGGCGGGTGTCGCTGAGCTGGCGATGGTCTCGCCGTGGCAGGGATATAACGTCTCGTCAGAGGCAGGAAAGCTTCCCGAACAGATCGAGGCTGCATGGTGCTCGTGGGATTTCTTCCCGACGCTGGGTGTTACGCCGGCCATTGGGCGGGGTTTTACTGCGGACGATGACCGGCCTGGGGCTGAGGCTACGGTCATTCTGTCGTCAGCCTTCTGGAAGCGGCGGTACAGCAGTGATCCGGCGATTGTGGGCAAGAAGATCTGGCTCGATGCCAATCCCTATACAGTGATCGGCGTCATGCCGTCTTCGTTCGTGTACTCAGGTTCGTTTGGTGGCGGAAATGTGCAGGTGTGGACGCCCGTCGGCCATGAGGCGCCGCCGTGGCTGATGCGCACTTTTGACGACCACGAGTTTCTCGTGGTCGCGCGCCTGTTGCCGGGCGCGACGCTTGCCGGCCTGGTCAATCAATTGAGTGTGGTGCAAGCGCAGATCAAGACGGCTCATCCTGAGGCGGGAGTTCACGACGCAGTCCAGGGCCGCTCGATGCTCGATGACGCTGTCGAGGGCTACAAGACTTCGCTCTACGCGCTGCTCGCCGCTACCGGCTGCGTGCTGCTGATCGCTTGTCTCAATGTGGCGAGCCTGTTGGTGGCGCGCACCGCCGCGCGGAGCAAAGAACTGGCGATCCGCACGGCACTGGGCGGCGGACGGTTGCGTCTGCTGGGTGAGCGTTTGATGGAGAGCTTCCTGTTGTCGTCCGCCGGGGGCGCGTTCGGATTGCTGCTGGCGTGGGGTGCTCTGACATGGCTGGTGCGCACGCGGCACGATATGAACCGGGTTGAAGCCATTCACATCGATTCCGTCGTGGTGGCTGCGACGCTGGGCATAATCGTGTTGTGCGCGCTCTTCTCCGCGATGATCTCGGCGGCAAGCGGCAATGGGAAAGACATTCTCTCTTCGCTGCAGGAGTCATCTCGCGCGCACAGCGGCGGATGCGCGCGTGCCGGCTTGCGCAAAGTCCTGCTGGTGCTGGAAGTGGGTCTTACCGTGGTCCTACTCGTGGGAGCCGGCTTGCTGCTGAAGAGCTACGAGCGGCTGCGCAACACCGATCTTGGGGTGCCGGTCGACAACGTGTTAACCATGCACTTCGGTCTGCCGGACGCGCGCTACAAGGACCCTACCCAGGTAGTCGCTTTCTTTGAGCGATTGATCGAGCGGGTTCGCTCGCTGCCCGGAGTGCAGGCGGCTGGGTTGGTGAGCGCGGCCCCGGGGCAGGGCTGGAATGGCGACAATCTTATGAGCGTGGTTGAACATCCGCCGCTGCCTAAGGGTGAGGGGTTTGATCTGATGTTCCGGGGTGCCGATCCGGGATATTTTTCTGCAATCCAGATTCCGCTGGTGCGGGGTCGTACCTTCACGTTGGACGAGCGGCTTGAGCGCGCCCATGTCGCGGTCATCAGTCAGTCCGCCGCTGCGTTGTTGTTCCCCGGCGAAGACCCGATCGGCAAACATTTGAAGATCACCACCGGGGACCAGGCCTTTGAAGTGGTTGGCGTCGTCGGCGATACGCGATGGAGTATCTCGCAGCCGATGCGGCCTACGTTTTACTTGCCCCTTTACGGCAACGGCTACAGCGTGGCCACGATCGTCATCCGCTCCGAGCATGATGTGGAGACGCTTGCTGTGCCGGTACAAAAGATCATCGGCGAGATGGACCCGGACCTGCCGGTCGGGAACGTGATGACGCTGCGGGAGACGATTGGCAGATCGACGATGGACTCGCAGTTCGATTCCATTCTGGTGCTGGCCTTCGCGGTGATCGCGCTGCTGCTCGCCGCCGCCGGGCTTTACGGAGTGCTGGCGTATCTGGTGACCCAGCGCACCGGCGAGATTGGCATTCGGATCGCGCTTGGCGCACCGCGGGGCGGCGTGCTGCAACTCATGCTGCTTGATGGACTGCGTCCGGCGCTGTTTGGGCTGGTGCTCGGGCTGGGAGCAAGCGCCGCGTCGGTGCGCCTCATTCGCTCGATGCTCTATGACACGCAGCCGCTTGATCCAGCCGTCTTTGCCCTGGTGAGCGGGACGCTCCTCGTGGTAGCGGGGTTTGCCTGTCTTATGCCGGCGTGGCGGGCCTCGCGGCTTGATCCGATCCAAGCCTTAAGAACTGAATAGCGAGCCCCATCCGGGTTCGGGTCGGCGTCGGGTGACGATTGTTAAGGCATTCATCATTGGGGGCTTGAAGTTTCGCGCGGGACCGTGCTAATGTTTGAACATTCAAGTTTGCTCCTTGTGAGCGGGCCTGAATTTCATGAAGAGTGGCTGAGGGACGGGCCCTGTGACGCCACGACAACCGGTCTGAGCAATTCAGGAAGCGGTGTCAACTCTCTCCCAGTAGTGGGGAACATGAGATTCGGGGTGCCTGACTTAGGCGTTGTTAAGTTAAAGCCGGGTCGGATCGCATCTCGCTATTTCCAGCAAGTGTTGTGAAGTGTAGAGTTCGTCACGTAATGCCCGTGGACTTAGTCTCTCTCGCATATCGAGGGTGACATGGCTGTTGCTTACGAGTTGCGATGTCGGGATTGCGGGAAGCGGTTCGCAAACGAGCCGCTGTCGAGCTGCGATGAGTGTTTCTCGCCGCTGGAAGTCGTCTATGACATGGACGCCGCGAGGCGGAGCTTCACGCGCGAGTCGATCGCGAGCGGGCCGTCGAGCATGTGGCGCTATCAGGCGCTGCTTCCGGTGCCGCAGGATTATGTAGCGCCGACGCCGGCGGGGTGGACTCCGCTGCTGGAGGCGCCGCGGCTGGCGCAGCGCATTGGGGCGAAGAACCTTTTCATCAAGAATGACGCGGTCTGCCTGCCTACCCTGAGCTTCAAGGACCGGGTGGTTTCGGTGGCGCTCGCGAATGCGAAGATCTTTGGCTTCGATACCGTCGGTTGCTCTTCGACCGGCAATCTGGCGAACGCGGTTGCTGCGCAGGCGGCGCGGATGGGTTTCAAGACCTACATCCTAGTGCCAGCCGATCTGGAGCCGGCGAAGATTCTTAACACTCAGGTCTATGGCGCGACGCTAGTGCGGGTCGAGGGCAACTATGACCACGTGAACCGGCTGAGTTCGCAGATCGCGGAGCGCTACAAGTGGGGATTCGTCAACGTGAATCTGCGGCCGTACTACGCCGAGGGGTCGAAGACGGTGGGCTACGAGATCGCGGAGCATCTGGGATGGAAGCTTCCGGACAACGTAGTCGTGCCGATGGCGGGCGGTTCGCTAATCACCAAAATTCGCAAGGCATTCAACGAGCTGATCGAGCTTGGGCTTGTTGCGGAGAAGCAGGTGCGGTTCTTTGGCGCTCAGGCGACAGGATGCTCTCCGATTGCGAAGGCGGTGAAGGCGGGAACGGATGTGATTGAGCCGCAGCGGCCGAATACGATCGCGCGTTCGCTGGCCATCGGCAACCCTGCCGATGGGCCGTATGCGGCGCGGGCGATCCAGCAGAGCGGCGGATGGGCGGAAGATGTCTCCGATGTCGAGATTGTTTCGGCGATTCAGGAGTTGGCGGAGACCGAGGGTGTCTTTACCGAGACTGCCGGCGGAGTCACGATAGCCGCGACGGCCAGACTATATGCGCATGGCAGAATTCCTCCGAACGATGTGACCATTTCGTGCATCACCGGCAATGGGTTGAAGACGACCGATGCGCTGGCAGGCAAGTACGACACCGAGAAGGCGATTCGTCCGCGGATGGCAGACTTCGAAGAGTTTGTGGCCCAGCATGAGTTGCATGGCGTGGCTGTGGATGATCTAGCAGTAGAAGTTTCAGTGGGAGATAAGCATGTCCGTTAAAGTTCTTTTGCCAAATGCATTTCAGAAACATACCAACGGCGCGAAAGAGATCGAGTCGAAGGCGGCGAACCTGCCTCAACTGATCGAGGAGATCGAGGTCAGCTTCCCGGCGCTCAAGCAGCATCTGCGCGATAGCGATGGCCAGGTGCGGCGCTTCATCAACTTTTACGTGAATGACGAAGACATCCGCTTTCTTGGCAACGAGAAGTATTCATTCAAGGACGGGGATGAGGTGCTGGTGATTCCCTCGATCGCGGGCGGCTCCTGCGCGGAGGGCGACCTGCGCTTCGGCCTTGCAAGTGCTGTTCTTAATGCGGGCGGGAAGATTGTCTTTGCGATTGCTAGACGCAAAGACTAAAAGAAGGACCAGCTTCCGGAGATCGTTGCTGGTCTTTTCCTATGGTCGAGCCTTCCTGTTCCCGAACCTATTGACGTCGGATCGATAACAACTGCAGGAACTCAGGGGTTTCGCGGAGCGAGGCCAGCTCGGGGTCATTCATCAGCTTCTTGCGGTCGTTGAAGCCTTCGCCCAGCGCTTTGCGAAGGTAATTTAGCGCGCGGTCGTTCATGCCCGCTTTGGCGTAAGTCTTAGCCAATTCGTAATTCACCGCCGCGAGGTCTTTGGACGAACTCAGTTCTTCGATCTTCGACGCGCCAGCGTGTTCAAAGACATCCGGGTCGAGAGCGAATGCCTGGTTGTAAGCCACGGCGCCCTTCTTTGTATTTCCCTGAAAGAAATAAGCGGTCCCGAGGTTCGAGTAGAAGAGCGGCGCCTTGGGGTCCAGTTTGATCGCCTTGCGATAGAGGCGCTCGGCTTGCTTGTAGTTCTTCTCCGCGTGGTAGATGGCGCCGAGGTTATTGATCGCCTGAGCATAGCTGGGATCGAGCTTGATGGCGCGTTCATAGTACTGTTTGGCGTCGTTCAGGTCGAACATGTGGTGATAGGCGACGCCGATCTTGTTGGCGACGACGGCCGAATTCTGCGGAGCTTCTTTATAGGCGGTGATCGCGTCGAGATAATGCTGGCGCGCGGCCAGCAGGTCGCCCTGCATTTCCGGGGAGAGCTGAATCTGGGGCACAGGCGCAGGCTGGTGAACCTCGCTCACCTGGATCGGCGAGGCTGTCGATTGGCACCACGCGGTGGGGATAAGCAGAAAAGGCAGTACGAAAGCAAAGCGGAACGAACGGTGTGCGGATGGACGGAGCGGCATAATCGCCTCCTCGCCTGAGCGAGCAAAGAGTCTCAGGGGCGACTTGATGCGGTCGCGGGGCTGATTGCCAGATCGTCACCGCCGGGTGCTGACTTGAGCAAGGCGTTGCCGGCAGCGAAGAGGAGCCAACCCGAATCGGCTTTTCGTCGCCGGGTGAATAATACTCCCGAGAGATGCCAGCCGCATAGTGGCGGGCGAGTTCCGTGTCGACCCTGCGCGAATATTGTTTTCAAGAAGCAAGCCTCGTGGCAGGGGAACTACCTGAGGTTGCGGGTGTAATCTTGCCGGATGGCGGGTTGGCACAACATTTCGCGCAGGGGGTTTGTCCAGGGGGGCACACTCCTGGCTGGGGCGTCGGCAGCTCCCCATTGGCTTCGCGCGCTGGGGGCGCTTCCGGCCTCCGCTCCGCTGGCCGAGTTTGGTTATGGCGATGTTCATTTGGCTCCAGGATTGCCGGAAAACCAGCTTGAGGAGACGCACGCGATCCTGATGGGGTTGGACGACGATGCGCTGCTCAAGCCATTCCGGCTGATGGCGGGCAAGCCTGCTCCCGGACGGGACATTGGCGGCTGGTATCGCTACGACCCCGATTACCAGCTCGGCAGGGAGGACGCGGGATTTGCGCCGGCGCATAGTTTTGGCCAATGGGTTTCGGCGCTGGCGCGAGCGTATGCGACTACTGGATCGAACGAAGCCCGAGACAAGGTCTTGCGGCTCAATCAGTTGCTCGCCCAATCGATCTCCGGAGACTATTTCGAGAAGACGCGGTTTCCGGCATATTCCTACGACAAGCTGGTCTGCGGGCTGATCGATGCGCAGAAGTTTGCCGGCGATCCGGAGGCCTTTGCGACGCTCGGGAAGGTCACGGACATCGCTACCCCGCATCTGCCGGGCAAGGCCATCGAACGAGACGTGCTGTGGCGTCCTGGCAAGGACTCGAGCTTCGGCTGGGACGAGTCGTACACGATGCCGGAGAACCTGTTTCTCGCCTGGGAGCGCGGCGCGGGCGACGAGTACCGCGACATGGCGACAAATTATCTGATGGACCAGACCTTCTTCGACCCGCTTGCGCGAAACGAGAACGTGCTTGCTGGTCGTCACGCCTATAGCACCGTGAATTCGCTGAGCTCCGGGATGCAGGCCTATCTCGCGATCGGAAGCGAAAAGCATCTGCTGGCGGTCAAGAATGCATACGCGATGCTGCTCGCGCAGAGCTATGCCACGGGAGGCTGGGGGCCCGATGAGCAGTTGCGCGCGCCCGACAGCGATGCTCTTTTTGAAAGCCTCACCAAGACGCACCAGAGCTTTGAGACTCCCTGTGGGGCGTATGCTCACTTCAAGCTGACGCGGTATCTGTTGCGCGTGACTCGCAATTCGCGCTATGGCGACAGCATGGAGCGGGTGTTGTACAACACTGTGCTCGGCGCTGAGCCGCTGCAGCCCGATGGCCGGGCCTTTTACTACTCGGACTATAACTTCAATGGCCGACGGGTCTACTCGAATCACATCTGGCCGTGCTGTTCCGGTACGTTGCCGCAGATTGCGACTGATTACCGCATCAGCAGCTATTTCCGCGATGGCCGCGATGTTTTTGTGAACCTGTATCTTCCGTCGACGCTGCGATGGACGGTCGACGGCAAGAGTGTTTCGCTGACGCAGACGACTGAGTATCCGTTGGACGGAACAATTCGAATGAAGCTGGCCATGCCACACTGCTCAAAATTTGGGCTATCGCTCCGGATACCCGCGTGGGCGGAGGGTGCGTCGGCTTCGATCAATGGGAAGCAACTCGCGGGCGCGATCGCTGTAGGGAGCTTTCTACACGTGGAACGCAAATGGCGCGATAGTGACGAGATTGCGCTCACTCTGCCTATGAGTCCGCGCCTTGAGGCGATTAGTCCGCGGCATGCTGATACTGTGGCGCTCATGAACGGCCCCTTGGCGCTTTTTGCACTGGGCGATAGCCAGGTTGCGTTGAGTGCGAAGCAGTTGCTTGCTGCTAAGCGTGTGGAGGGCTCGCAGTGGGTGGTCGAGAGTGGCTCGGGCTCGACGAACTTCGCTAGCTTCAGTGCGATCGGCGATCGGCCGTATCGCACCTACCAGACCACGGGTTGAGGCTGCCGCTGCGACTTCAGGTGAGATTGCTGTGCACGGCCTGCTCGGATCGCGTGCGTTCAGCGTCGAAGGCGTGGTGATCGATCAACTCGAGAATCTGGCGGCAGACTCGCTCCGCTGTTTCTCGGTCGAGTGGGATGAAGCGCCCGCCGATGCGACACACTGCCCAGTTCGATCCTGCTTCAATACACATCTGCATCTGCGCGGGCGCCATACGGCGCAGGGCATCGGCGACTTTGGGCGCGATTCGAAAGCTGGCCTCCAATTGCGTCGCCTGAATCAATCTGCACAGGAATGGGCGCAGGCCAGTGAGCCACAGCTCACGGTTATGCCGTCGCGCGACGCCGCCGAGATGGATCAGCGCACCGAGGGCGTCCGCGCCGAGATAGGTCGTGCTCGCCAGATCGAGGACGAGGTGGTGGCCCGCGCCGACTGCCATACGAGCCTCGCGCTCGAAGTCGCCGACCGGTGCGCCGGTCAGGCGGCCGCCGACACGCAGAACGGTCGCCGCGCCGATCGTTTCCTCGGTCAAGGAATTGAGTGAAACCCGCTTATTTTGGGCGGCGGTCGCAGCAAGCTGGGCCGTGAGATAGCGCGCCAGGCCTGAGGCGTCCCTGGCATAGCGCCAGCCGAGGCGCGCGGGCTCGTGGCAGGCGCGGTAGAACCATTCTAATCCGCGTTCGCGCATCCATAACGGAGCTCGCGGCAAGCGTCCGGCGAGCAAGTCGAGTGAGCCGCCGACTCCGATACAGACCGGAACGCGCAGCCGATGGCGATGCATCGCCAGCCATTTTTCCTGCTTGGGACTTCCGAAGGCGACCAGCAGAATATCCGGCTGCGCGGCCTCGATCTGGAGCAGTATGTCTTCGTGGTCCATTTCCTCGAGTTCAGCGAATGCCGGGCAATAGCGTCCAACGACCCGGACCTTCGGATAGTGTTGGCTGATCCATCGACTTGCGCCACGCGAGGAGGTTTCGGACGACCCCAAGAGAAAGATGCTGTAGTCGCGGATTGCGGCGAGCTCGACTAGTCTCGGCACAAGATCGGCACCGCTCACTCGCTCCTGAAGGGAAGCGCCCATCAGTCGCGACGCCCAGACCAGGGGCATGCCATCGGGCAGCACGAGAAAACAGGCGCCAAGTATCTCCTTCAATTCAACGTCATGGATGGAATTGATGAGGAAATCTACATTCGCCGTGGCGATCTGATGAAAGCCGCCCTCGTCAATGCTGGATTCGATCGCTGCGAGCACTTGCTGCATCGTGACGTTGTCGATCGGAACTCCGAGGATGGCGACACTACCACAGCCGAGAGTCTGCATGGGCCTGCCGATCAGGCGCCCGGACAGCGCGGCCCGCGACGCGGGCGCAGGTAACCGCGCTCTCCCCGATCGCGACACGCAGAGCGGTGAGCGCGATGCGCCGTAGGCGATCGCAAGACGGGAACCAGCCCGGTCGTCCAAACTTCAGAGATTGTGTTGGAGTGATTTTACGCAGATGACGCCGTCTTCGCCGCCGATTTGTAACAGTAAATCGTCTTTTTATTGAAGGGACACCGGATCACGCCCAAATTGGGAAGGAACGCCCGAGAGCTTGTGGTCCGACGAACCAGGTACCTCGTCGCCCGGAGTGCCGCGCTGAGATATCATTTTGGGACATCGTATTGGTATTGGTTTGGGGGCAAGCATTTTTTCGCGAAGGCTTCTATTGACAGGGGTATGTTGTGTGGCTGGCATTTTCGGAGCTGGTCGCGGACTTCCCGCGCTCTGCCAGACGGCATCGACGCCGGGCGAGAGTCGCCAGGATGCAGCAGCAGGAGCATCGCAGCCGAGGGTGGTCGAGACGCAATGGAACCTTATCGAGCTTAACGGCAGCCCCGTCAATGTTCCGGGCAACGAGGGTCAGGTATACATCTACCTGCAGCAGGAGGGGGACAAACTCAGCGGCTCCGACGGATGCAACCGCTTCTTCGGCTCCTATGATTTGAACGGCGCATCGCTCCAGTTCCATTCCGTGGCACAGACACTCATGGCTTGCCGGGGGGCTTTTACCGATCGCGAGGCTGAGTTTGTCGACGCGTTGAAGCTGGTCACCGGCTATCAAATATCGGAAAACATCCTGCAGCTCAAGGTCGACGATCGAGTGCTGGCTCGCTTCCAGGCGCGGAAAAAGGAAGCGGGCGTCTAGAGAAAGAGCTTGCTCGTCTGGATGCCGATAAAGACTGCCAGATATCCCAGGACGACACTCGATAAGACATAGAGCAGAGCAATGGCTGGCTTGTCCTGGGCGGCTCGATACGTCTCAAATTCAAAGGTTGAGAAAGTGGTGTAGGCGCCGACAAAGCCAATCGGCACGGCCAGCCGCCAGGCGCTGGGCAGGTCGGCGTGCGTGTCGAGGATGGTCAGCACCAGCCCGATGATGAAACAGCCGCTTATGTTGATGACGAAAGTACCATATGGAAATCGTGTGCCCATACGGCTAAAGACCCAGACGCCCACTGTGTAGCGGGCCATCGATCCGAGCGCCCCGCCCAGTGCGACCCAGAAAAATCTCATTGTGCTGCACCCTCCACGGGAACTCTTGAGATCAACAAGCGCATGGCTTTCAGCAGAATAGCAGCGCAGCTGGTGCGATCAGGATTTCTTCTCCGCAAACATGGTGTGCGGCTGGCCCATCCAAAAGCGATTATTGGCCTGGACGATGAGGCCGGGCTTTCGCCCCCGCAGCCGGGATTGCGCCTCTTGATACGGGCCGACGAAACGCAGCTGGCCAGGCAGATTTCGATAGATGCGTTGCAGCCAGCGAAGAGCGCGGTCTGCCGCCACCCTGTCGGATGCGGCGTAGTCGAGTCCAAAGTCGTCGCGCAAGCGGTCGGGCATCCAATGGGCGGTGAGCGCACGATACCAGCGGGGTACACGCAACCAGGAACCGGCGCCGCACAGGACTTTGTGGGCAAGTTCGCGCGAGAGAGCGTTCACGCCCAGAGCATCAGATGCGTGCATGGCGCGGTTGTAGAGCATGAAGGCGGCCCAGTCGGCAGGCAGTACTTCGCTGGGTATGCCGAAGAGCGCGGCAAAGGTCTTGGTTTCAGCGTAATAGTTTTCTCTCTCCACGGTGGTGAGAGGCGGAAGGATCGATTCATAGGCCACAACGGCACTATCGATCAAGGTGGCGTAGACCCAAAGGAGAGCGTTGACCTCATTGGCTTGATAACGGGATCCTTGGGAATATGAGGCGACAGTCTCGGGAAGTTCACCCTGAATTCCGGTATGGAGTTGGTATAGGTAACGGGAGGAAGCAATGGCCTGGTCCAGGGTGCCGAAAAGCATTGTGAAAACGACGCGAAACGTATTATGAAAACGCGCCACGGGGTCATTGAGGACGCTAGAGTGGTGACTGATTGCGGTCGCCACCCAGGGGTGCGCGAGTTGGAGCAGCGCCGCTCGACCCGCAGCGAGAAAGAGGGCCGATTCGCAATGAACTTTCCAACTGAGCGAGGCAGGCCCGAAGATGCCGGCTCGGGGGTTCGCGGTTCGGGCAGCGATGACCTCAAAGTGTCGTTCCAGCCAATCGAGCGGAACCGGAGTCATAGCCGGACTCGGGACTACTGCGTGGTCTGGGGATGGAGGCGTGGGCTGGCTGACCATAACTTAACGCTAACCGCTGCCTACGTCGAAGAGTGACGTATTTGTTACCCATCCTGCCACAAAACTCGTGCCTGCCTTCGGAAGATGATTCCCAATATAGGGTATGGCGTGGAATACTCCAGAAGACACTATATGTACATGGCTGTGGGAGCGAAGGCGTTTGACCTGCTGCTCTAATTCAAGACCGGAGCCAGGGAGAACCGAGAAACCTTACTATGCGGATTGCCAATACAGCCACCGCCTTCCCGCAGTATTACTACACCCAGCGGGAAGTGGTCGATGCTTTGCGAAATTATTGGGACAAAGGCGAGGAGTGCGCCCACATCCTAGAACGGCTGCATTTCAGGACCGGCGTCGATGGGCGCTATTACTGTCGCCCATTGATCGAGTACCAGAATCTGGACACCTGGGGCAAGATGAATGACGTCTGGATCGAGGTCGCCGAGCAGCTCGGCGAGAGGGCGATCGACTGCGTTCTGAAGACGGCCGGCGTGGGCCGCGACCAGGTTGGGGCACTCTTCTTTGTTTCCGTTACCGGGGTCTCGAGCCCCTCGATCGACGCCCGGCTTGTCAATAAGATGAAGCTCAATCCGAACCTGAAACGCAATCCGATCTTCGGACTGGGTTGCGTGGCCGGCGCCGCGGGTCTGGCGCGGGCCGCAGACTATGTTCGCGCCTTCCCGGACCAGGTCGCGGTGTTGCTGTCCGTTGAGCTGTGCTCGCTGACCTGGCAACGAGGCGACACCAATCCAGCTGCGCTGATTGCGTCAGGCCTGTTTGGCGATGGCGCCGTGGCGGTGCTGATCGCTGGCGCCAATGTGAAGTTGTCGGGTCCTAATCTCGTTGCCAGCACCCAGGTCTTTTATCCCGATACGCAGGACGTGATGGGCTGGAAGATATCCGAGAAGGGTTTTCAGGTCATCCTTTCGCCGGAAGTTCCGAATGTCGTTCTCAATAACCTGGGCAAGAATGTCGACGATTTTCTAGCGACGCGGGGATTGACGCGCGCCGATATTGGCTCCTGGATCATGCATACCGGCGGCCCCAAAGTGCTGGAAGCGACCGCTGAGGCTCTTGGGCTGAAGAACGGCGAGCTCGATGTTTCCTGGCAGGCGCTCAAGCGGGTTGGCAATCTCTCGTCCGGTTCAGTGCTGGTGGTGCTGGATGAAGTGATGAAGAACCGCCGCCCGGCTCCAGGGACCAAGAGTATTCTGGCGGCCATGGGGCCGGGTTTTTGCGCGGAGATGTCGCTGCTGGAGTGGTAGAGGATCGCTCGCTCGTGAAGTTTCGTTCATGAAGAACGTAAACGGCCTGGCCGATGCTTTCCTCGCCGTGGCGAGCGGAGTCAAACCTGCAATACTAATCGTGGGTGACCCCGCAGAGTGATACCGTCCGTTAAGCGGAATTCGCATTTTTTTGCCCGATGGTCCCAGACTTGTGACGTCCTTGTTGTCGGAGGTGGTCCCGCAGGTTTGGCGGCCGGCATTGCTCTGCGGCAGCGCGGCCTGGACGTGGTAGTTGCCGACTCCCTGATCCCACCAATTGACAAGGCATGCGGCGAAGGACTGATGCCGGATTCCCAACGGGAGCTCCTTCGGCTCGGAATCCAGCTCAGTGGTGGCTATCGATTTTCCGGGATTCATTTTGCCAATCGGAGACCCAACCGCGAGGACCTCGCAACGGCTGAGTTCTCGGCGGGAGAAGGCCTGGGACTTCGGCGCGTCGAATTGCATCGGCAATTGACCGAAAACGCGACTTCGATTGGCGTCCGCTTGTTGTGGGGTAGCCGCGTTGATCTCGGCCACGTGAGGACGAGCGCCAATCAAGTGGTTGTTGGAGGCGAGACCTTCTCGTATGCCTATCTGGTAGGCGCTGACGGTGAGGGGTCCCGGGTGCGGCGTTGGGCGGGGTTGGAGCGCGGTTCGCTGCGGAGCCAGCGCATCGGTTTCCGGCGACATTACCGCGTGGCGCCGTGGAGCGATATGGTCGAGGTGCATTGGGGCGATATGGGGGAGGCTTATGTTACTCCGGTCGCCGATGATGAGGTCTGCGTGGCGGCTATTGTGAACCGGCGCGGGCTTCCATTCGATGCCATTCTGTCTGGCCTGCCCTACTTGCGCGGCATGCTCCGGGGACGAGCCATTGTCGGTCGCGATCGCGGCGCGGCGACTACGACCCGCAAGCTGCATCGAGTGACCTCGGGGAACGTGGCTTTAGTAGGCGATGCATCGGGGTCCGCCGACGCGATTACCGGCGCCGGACTCGCATCCGCATTCCGCGAGGCAATCCTCCTGGCCGATTCGCTTGGCCGGGATGCGATCGTGGACTACCAGCGAGGTCACAGCGCAATTCTTCGACTGCCCCAGATAATGGCCTCAATCATGATCTCGATGGACCGCCAGACGTGGTGGCGTGATTGCGTGTTGCGTATGCTCTCCGGCAGTCCCGATCTCTTCGCGAGATTGTTGGCGGTGCATGTCGGCGAAGAGTCGCTGGCGCATCTCGCCGCGACTCGAGGACCTCAGCTTGCCTTTCGGTTACTGGCACCTGGTGTGAGCGTTCCAGCATCCGAAGAAACTGAGCCGGCCGACGAGTACCGCTATATCGCCTGAACGAGGAGGCTCTCTTGAGACCGCAATGCAGGACGCTGTCGATTCCGAAACAATGTCTATTCGCTTTGATCCTGCTTTGGGGATTTCTTGCCGCGCCGCTAGCGCACACTCAAGGGCAAAAGGTTACGGTCCATTTTGATTCGGCTACGACCGAGATTCATTGGAAGCTGACAGGGAACGCCCATGATACCCACGGCACCTTCCGTCTCAAAGGGGGACAGGTCACCTTCGATCCCGCGACTGGAGTTGCTGCAGGCGAGTTGCTGGTAGACCTGGCCACCGGCGAGAGTGGTAATCCGAGCCGCGACTCCAAAATGCAGACAGACGTTCTGGAATCAAACAAATACCCAGAGGCTTTCTTTCATCCGACGAAGATTTCTGGAGACGTCAAGACGGGAACGACGGAGACTGTCTCTGCCGAGGGTGCGTTCAATATCCACGGCGCGGACCACCCATTGAAACTCGATATTCAAGTCAAGATTGAGGGAGATCAGGCAACCGCGACGACCCACTTCAGCGTCCCTTATGTGGCTTGGGGAATGAAAGACCCGAGCAACTTCCTTTTGCGCGTCGGGAAACTTGTGGATGTCGATATCGTGGCGCATGGCACAGTCGAGGGAGTTTCCGCGAAATAGAGGTTGACCGCAGGCAGCAGACTGAAGAGGTAAGCATGAGCGAGTCGAGAAAAAGCGGGACGAACGCGATACAGGCACTAGCAATCTCTTTGGTGATGCTGGCGGCCGCCGGATGCAACAGTCATCCGACCGATCAACAGGTGCAACAGAAGGCCGCAGAGACCACACAGCAGGTCAAGCAGGACGCGCAACAGGCGGCGACCCAAGCTCGCGCCGCGGCGGCCAATGCCGAGGACAAGATCAATGCGGTTGCGGCGGGAGTGAAGCAGGGTCTGAACGGCAACGCTCCTGCGTCAACCATCGACCTCAACACCGCCAGCACGGCGCAGCTGGAGACGCTGCCGGGGATTTCGCCGAGCAGGGCGCACAAGATCGTTGATGGGCGGCCATATTCGACGCCGAGCGATCTGGTGTCCAAGAACGTCCTGACCCAGGAGCAGTTTGATCGTATTTCCGGAAAAGTGCAGGTCCGATAGACGAATTCCTAGATTCGTTCCGAGTCGTGATGCGGGTCTCGCGCATCAAACTTGTGGCGACCGATTTTGCACTTCAAGTGGGTAAATGGCCCCCTTCGATGGAAAGCGTTGTGAGTGCTGGCTGCTGGGTTTACACTTGAGTGAGAGGAATTTCAGGAGATACCACCCATGGCAACCACGACCGTCCAGCCTTCTACGATTGCTCCCCCGGCAGGGGACACCTTCAAGACTGTTTCGCCGGTTACCCTTAGCGACGCAGCGGTTGCTAAGGTCCGCGAGATCATGGCGACCCAGGATCCGCTCCCCGCTGGACTGCGCATTGGTGTGGTCGGCGGCGGCTGCTCCGGCTTCCAGTATTCGATGTCGTTTGAGAACCAGGCCGGCATGATGGACAAAGTTTTCACCTTTGGCGCGCTCAAGGTCTTTGTCGACGCGACCTCGCTGATGTACTTGAACGGCTGCGTGGTCGACTATGTCGAGACGCTCGAGGCGGCGGGCTTCAAGTTTGAGAACCCGAACACCAAGAGCACCTGCGGGTGCGGGTCTTCGTTTAGCGTCTAAGGTTTTTGTAGAAGGTAAAGAGACGGCCCCGGCAACCTCCGGGGCCGTTTTGCGTTCAGACCATTAGAAAATCTGGCGCTGTGTATACGACGCTAGAAACTTTTCCTCAGAAGTGGGTAAAATCCAGTGGCTGTCCGCTAGTACCGCCGCTCAAATCTGGCCCTCGAGATTTTCACATCTGCCGGGCAATAAACAGGATGAGCAGGCAGAAAGAAGGAATGATGCGCACCAAGTTCGCCGTCCGCTCGTTGTTGTTTTCGCTGATAGTGCTGATTCTTTCCCACAGTGCATTCGCTCAAATCGGCATTGGCATTTCCGTGAACTTCGGCCCTCCCGCGTTGCCTGTCTATGAGCAGCCGATTTGCCCGGCGGAGGGTTACCTCTGGACACCGGGCTACTGGGCCTACGATCCCCTCTATGGCTACTACTGGGTGCCTGGGACCTGGGTCATGGCCCCTCAAGTCGGGTTCCTTTGGACGCCCGGTTACTGGGGATGGGGCGGCGGCGCGTTCCTCTGGCATCAGGGTTATTGGGGTCCGCACGTCGGCTTCTATGGCGGCATTAACTACGGCTTTGGTTACGTAGGGGTGGGCTATGAGGGCGGTCGTTGGGAAGGCGGTCACTTCGCCTACAACACCTTCGCGAATCGCGTGAACACCACGGTCATACACAACACCTACAACACTACAGTCGTCAACAACACCACGGTGAACCACGTCAGCTATAACGGCGGCGAAGGCGGGATCACTGCCCGGCCGACGCCGCAGGAGACGACCTACGCCAACGAGCACCATGTCCCTCCGGTAGCCGCACAAACGCAGCATCGTGAGGCGGCACGCAGCAATCCTGAGTTGCGGGCTAGCGCCAATCACGGCGTGCCGCCGATCGCAGCGACCACGAAACCGGGCGACTTCAAGACCGGCGTCGTTCCATCGCGGGCGGCGGGTGGCGAATACAAGGCCCCGGCATCGACTCCTCCGAAGGATGCGACCGACCTGCAGGCGCACAAGTACGCGGCGCCAAGCACCGGCGATGCCAATGCAGACAAAAAAAATCAGCAGCAACAAGACCAACTCGCCGCAAAGCAGGCGCAGGAACACCAGCAACTGCAGCAGCAACAGGAGAAGGAGCACCAGGAAGCGGTCCAGAAAAACTATAGCGATCAGCAGAAAGAGCAGATGGAGGAACGCCACGCTCAACAGACCCAGCAGCTCGAGACGAAACATGCCAACGAGCAAAGACAGGTACAACAGCGTCAGGCGCCGCCACCGCAGCACCAAAATGCACCGAAACAGCCGCATTGATCAGAGAAAGTGGTGTAGCTGGGCTTGAGAGAACCAAACGGGGATGGCAACGAGAATCGCTTCGCTGCCATCCCTTTTCTTTTCGGCGAGCTGATGGCGACCATCCTGCGTGCAGTCGCTAGAACTGGATAAGTCTTGACGGTCCCCGCACGGCAGCGACGAAGCCTGCAGCGAAGCTGATCACTGCGCAAAAGAGAAACACCGCTAATGCCGCACGGAAGACGCGGGAGACCCAGGCCTTCTCGGCTTCGGGGCGCGGCGATTGCTGGTAGGCATTTACCAGGCCCAGGATCGGCGCCGGTGAATTGAGATGAGCGAGGCGATAGTTAGGCACCTTCAACTTCATCCAGCCATAAGATGCGACGACAACCAGGCCACTGGCTAATGTCGCAATCTCATTGAATTCAAAGAGCCGTGGCAGGTGCATAGAGCCATCATAGCTGGCTGGGCGGATCCATCTGCACTGGAGGAGTCGGATTCGGGTTCGTTGGCGGATTGCCGTTTCCGGAGTTGCCGTTCGTGCCCGTGTTGCTGTTCGATCCGGAGTTGTTGTTCGAGTTTGAATTGTTGCTGGTAGAGCTGCCTGAAGAACTGCCGCAGCCGGAGCTGGAACTACTCCCAAAACCAGAGCCGGAACTGCTGCCGAAGCCCGATCCGGAGCTGCTGCCGAAACTAGAGCCGGAGCTGCCGAAGCTCGATCCCGAGCTGCTACCGAAGGTGGAGCTGGAGTTGCTGCCACAATTGCTACCAAACGCGTTGTTGGTGCCGTTTTGGCCGGCGATGCCCATGCCGGTGTTACCGCCGAGGCCGCCAAGGTCGGTCTGGGGGTTGTAGACGAATTCCCACTCGTTGTAGTGCTTTTGCTTCTGGTATTCGCGGATCGACTCTTTGGCGACGATGCTGGCTACACCAATGATCGGACCGGCGCTACCGATCGGCGAGCCATTGCTGGAGGTCAGAGTGCTGTTGCCGAGGCCAGCGGGACCTCCGGTGCTGGTGCTGCCGAAGCCCGAGCCGGACTGGTCAATTGTGCCGGTGCCGCCAGTTCCGGAGCCCGAACTAGGGTCGGTGGGCTGACCGGTCTGGCCATTGCTGCCCATTCCGGTTCCGCTGTTGCCGAAGCTGGAGCCGCCGCCACTGCCAAAGCTGTTCCCGAAGCTTGAGCCACTGCTGCTGTTGCCGAAACTCGAGTTGCTATTGCCGAAACTCGAACCGCCGCTGCCACCGAAGCTGGAGCCGCTGCTGGGGGTGTTGGAGCCGAAAGCGGATTGCCCGTTGGTTCCGGTGGCGTTTCCGGCGCCGGCTACGCCGAGGGGCTGGCCGAAGAGCCCGGTTGGCTGGGCTTTCAGTGGATCTCCATAGTGGATGAGTCGCCAGTCAGGCTTGCCGGTGAAGGGGTCGTTGTACTTCTTGCGCAGGAAGCGAATGTTGTTGGTGTTTTCGAGCTGATCGAGGGAGGTCGGATAGTGTTGGAATTTCTTGTAGTAGAGCTTGATGGCGCGGGTGTACTGCATTCCGCGGTGATAGAGCTCCAGTTCCTTGTCGCGCTTGATCGAAGTGGCGATCTTGGGTGCGGCCATCGCGAGCATGATCAGTATGACTACGGCCAAAAAGAGTACGCCGATGAGTACGAAGCCCTCTTCAGAGGCTCGTGCGCGGTAATCGGTCGCTCTTTGCCTGGTCGGCATCTGTGTGCTCCAATCGGTTAGTTCGCCATCAGCGGCAGGCTCTGAGTGTTGGCGTACGGAATATCTTCGACCTGCACCGATGTGGGCGCGATCTTGACGACCCTGTAGCGGTGGTCGACTACCTCACCTTCCGAAGCGATGAAGACGTCGTCACCCTTAAGCAGGAAGGCTCTGCGCACTCCGCTCTGCCGAGAGGAGTAGCCAAAAAACTTCAGGTCAATCGGCGGAGGTGGAGCGGGCGGCGGTGGTCCTGTCGGGATGCTTGCCTGCTCCACGTTCCGCGGCGTCTTGACCGGTTTGGGAATATCGACGGGCACGGAGGTCAGCGAAAAGATGTTGCGGCCGTTGCCCGTGTAATCGAGAGACTCGGCCTGCGCCATCAATTCCGGATGCAGAGTGGGGTCGAGATTAACGACTGTGCTGGCCAGCTTTGTGGCTTCACGCGGTGCGGTTGACCTGGTTGAGGAGGGCACCGGGCGGGCTGGAGACTGCGCGACGGCCGCTGGTGGAGGCACTGGCGTGCTGCTGAAACTATCTTTGAAGGTGTAAATCGCCAGACCGAGGACGACAACCCCTAGGCCACTGGCGATGTAGACCTTTTTCTTATCTTCCGCGCCTAGTTTGAGGGCCATCAGCGTCCCTCCGCGACAGGTTGAGTTGGGCCGATCGGAGACGGCCTTAGGGATGACTGATCGGTTGCCCCATCCGCTTTTGGCGCAGGCTGGTCGCCGCTCGGCTCGCCGCCGGGTTCCGAAGACGGGGGTAGTTGGCTGGCGTCGGCGGCGTGGAGATAGGTGTTCAGGCGAAGCCGAAGGTTGACGAGTCCGCCCTGTTGGCCAGTGAGCGTGACGGCACCGATGACGAAGAAGGTCTTGTCGCGTTCGATGCCGTTAATGAAGTGCATGATGCCGGAGTATTCGCCAGCAAGATTGGCGTCGATGCGCAGTTCGGCGAGCCCTTCAATGGCTGCGGTCTGGGTGTAGCCGGCGCGGGTGAGGCGGATGTTGTTCTTCTGGGCCAGAGTGCCGAGTTCAGCGAGGATTGAGGAGTAGTTGGCCGGAATCCGCTGGCCGTAAAACTTGTCGGCGTCTTTGCGCGACTGCTCGACCTTCTCGGGAAGTCCATTGAGGCGGGCGGTCTGGACGCGCAACTGGGTGAGCTGCAACTGTGCCTGCTGGAGCTGGTCCTGGCGGCTGGAGCCAAGGTCGCGCAGCGAAAGGCCGAGCTGAACCAGCAGCACGATGTTGAAGATGGCGAGCAGCGCCACTCCCGCGATGTGCAGGTTTAGCTGGTTAAAGGCTCCGGTAGGCAGCTTAATGGGGTCGCTGAGCTTCATTGCGCCCCCTTTGGAGCCGTCCGCGGCCGTGCTGGCGCATTTGGTGCAAGTTGTGGTGCGTGCTTGTGGCGAGCGGCGGGGCCCGGTGTTGCGGCCTTGGTCTCGGGCCTCGGGGCGGGCGGCTCGGCATCGGGGGACGCTTCCTTGGCAGTCTTCTTCGGGGCTTCGCGTTCTGTGAGCGGGTTGTATTCCGCCAGCACGTCGAAATTCACGTTGGCCGGCCCGTTGGCGGTCTGGAAGTTCGCCTGATTTCCGGTAGTGGTCGTCTCCAGCGCCTCACTGGCCAGCCTGGGCTGGAGGAAGCGGCGCGAGTGCTCGAGGTTTCGCACCAGATCGACGGCGCGGTCGCGCTGGCCATTTATTCGCAGACGGATGGTGACGGCGCCGGATTTGTCGATCTCCGGGTCGATGTTCATGACCTGGACCCCGGCGGGCAGCACGGTTTCGAGGTCCATCATGACCGCCGTCCAGGAGAAAGCCTTCTCAGCGAAAAGCTGGTTGAGAAATGCAGCCTGGGTGAGGACTGCGGCGTTCTGCGGCTGACGCATCATCGCCTGGTAGCTGCGCTGCTGGTTCTGGAGGCGCTGAATGCTGTCCTCAACGGCCTGGAGTTTCGCGTTAGCAAGGGCGGCCTTGCGTTGCTCAACCCGGAGCAGGAACCAGAGCGGAATCGCCACCAGAAGCAGGATCGCCATTACCCAGCGCAGCCGGGCGTAGAGCGGCCGGAGTTCGATGAAGGGCTTGGAGGCGAGATTAAGGGTGATGCGCATGGATATCTACGGCAATCCTCAGTTTAATTGGAAAGCGCCCCCGTGACCCCGGCGAGCAGGCCCGGCGGTACGGGGCTGGCAACTCCCGGCACGGGTGGCTCGACGAGGTCGCGAATTCTGATTTGGGGTGAACCCCATTCGGATTGGCCAAGGGTGGCGCCGAAGCCGACCGCCCCCCCCGGGCCGACGTAGAAGAGAGATTCGAGGGGAGTGCGGAGCGAATCCTCGAAATAGGCGATGGCGACTGAGACTGCCTGCTGGATGTCGGGGATGTCGTTGTCGGTGTGGGCGGCGCCGCTATGTTCGGATGCCGCTTCGGGCGAAGCCTTGGCGAGATCGAGGGTGCGGTGCAGCAGCACTTCGTTTTGTTTGGTGATTGCGGTAGTGATGCATACTGCGTTCTGATTGACGACCAGCGCGTCGGTGTCGTCGGGAATCGCGGCGATTGCGCAGAGAGTGCTGGGCAGCACCGCGCCCGGCGCATAGCCGGCTTCGCGGACAACGGCTTCATATTCGGCGAGCACGGAGTGAGGGGTCACGGCTACGAGTGCGCGCACCTGGGCGGAGTCGCGGGTCATGACCTGATAGCTGATCGCGGCGTCGTCCACCTCGAAGGGGAGCAGCTTGCGCAGGCGAAAGCGGATGATGGGTAGGGCCTCGGCGAGTTTCTCGGGAAGCGAGTCGAAATCGAGCAACAAGACACGGACAGCGGCGTCGGGTATGACGAGCGTGAGCTTGCGGTCGCGCTCCACGACCCGATCGAGCGCCTGGCGCAGCGCGGCGACGATGCGGGCAGGCTGAGGGAAATTGGACGCGTTGAGCGAAGGCACGACCGAGCCGGGCAAGAGCGGAGCGAAGGTAGTGATGGCCGCGGCTTCGAGTGGACTCTCTTGCCGCGCCGCGATGACGCCTTCGAGCGTGATCTCACAGGCGAGGCGGGGTCGCAACGTGACAGCAGAGTGCTGCGGGAAGATGCGGAGGCGCTTTGGCATCAGCGGTTCGCCTCGATGAAGGTGACCTTGTTGATCTCGCGCAACGAGGTGAGGCCGCGTCTGACGCGGTCGATCGCTGATTCGCGCAGGAAGTTCATCCCCTCGGCCTTGGCCAGACGGCGGACTTCGGAGGCCGGCTTCTTCTCCAAGATGATCTCGCGGATTGGGTCGGTGAGGTCGAGCAGTTCGTGGATCGCAGTACGGCCACGGAAGCCGGTGCCACCGCACTCGATGCAGCCTGTGCCTTCGCGGAATTCAAAGTTGCGCCACTCGTCTAGATCGAGCCCGCTTTGGATGAGCGTCTCTTCGTCATGCTTTACCGGGCGAGCGCAGAAGTCACAAGTGAGGCGGACGAGGCGCTGGGCGAGGATGCAGTTCAACGCAGAGACGAAGTTGTAGACCTCGACGCCCATGTTGAGGAAGCGGCCGAGCACGTCGACGACGTTGTTGGCGTGAACGGTGGTGAAGACGAGGTGTCCGGTAAGCGCCGAGTTGATGGCGATCTGGGCGGTCTCCTGGTCACGGATTTCGCCGACGAGGATCTTGTCCGGGTCGTGGCGCAGGATGGAGCGCAGTCCGCGGGCGAAGGTCAGGCCTTTTTTCTCGTTGACTGGAATCTGGGTGATGCCGCGAATCTGATATTCGACCGGGTCTTCGATGGTGATGATCTTGTCTTCGTCGGACTTGATCTCGTTGAGCGCAGCGTAGAGAGTGGTGGTTTTGCCCGAGCCGGTCGGTCCGGTGACGAGCACCATGCCGTAGGGTTCGCGGATGTAGCGGCGGAAGCGGTAGAGGTCGTCATCGGCGAATCCCACAACGTCAAGGGTGAGCTTGGAGAACTTCTCGCTCATCGACTCCTTGTCGAGCACGCGGAGTACGGCGTTTTCGCCATGCACGGTGGGCATGATGGAGACGCGGAAGTCGATGAGGCGCCCCTTGTACCGGACGCGGAAACGTCCGTCCTGGGGGACGCGACGCTCGGCGATGTCGAGCTCGCTCATGACCTTGATGCGCGAGAGGATGGTCTGGTGATGCTCGCGGGCGATGGGCGCCATGGCCGCCTGCAGCACGCCGTCGATGCGGTACTTCACATGCAGGCTGTCGTCGTAGGTCTCGATGTGAATGTCTGAAGCGCGGCGTTCGAGCGCAGTGAAGATGGTGGTGTCGACGAGGCGGATGATCGGGCTGATGTCCTCTTCGGAAGTTAGCTTTTCGATCGAGATGTTTTCGTCGGGATTGTCCTCGGAGGGGATGACGTCGAAGGTCAGGCCTTCGGTGGCCTCGTCGAGAACGCGCTGCGATTGCTCGGTCTTTTTGAGCAGGTCGGTGATCTGGGTGAGGGTCGCGACCTTTGTGATGATGCGCTGGCCGAGGAGTCCGGCGATCTCGTCGAGGATCATCAGCCGGCTGGGGTCGGCAACAGCGATAACGAGGCGGTCGTCCATCTGCTCAAGTGGCACGAAGTTGTACCGAAACATCAGGTCGACGGGAACGGCGCGCACCACGTCGTGTTGGATTTTGTAGTGCTTGAGGTCGATGAATTCGCAGCGGTAGCGCCGCGCCAGGGATTGCGCGGTGAGGGTCTCGTCGAGTTCGGTCGGGAGTGTGAGTACGCTTGCGTCTGCTGCCATATCTGAATTCAACCTCGGCTCTAATGCCCCTGCATCGCTCCGGCCTGCCCCAGCGAGAAGATTGGCAGGTAGAGCGCAATTAGGATGGTTACCACCACAATGCCCATGATGATCAAGATCGCCGGCTCGATCAGCGCCAGCGCCGCGGTCAGAGCGGTTTGGACATCTTCTTCAAAAAACTCCGCAACTGAGTTCAGCATCTGGGGCAGCGCGCCGGTCGATTCGCCGACTTCAATCATTTCGGTCGAGAGCTCGGGGAAGATTCCGGTTTGCTTGAGGCTGGTCGCGAGGCCTTTGCCTTCGCGGACCCTCCCCACCGATGTAAAGACGGCTTTGGCGATGCTTTTGCTCGAAATGGAGCGGGCGGCGGTTTCAAGCGATGGAACCAGCGGCAGACCGCCGGTGAGCAGGGTCGAGAGTGTTCTTGCGAAAAGGGCGACCTGGTACTTGAGCCAGATGGTGCCGAAGACCGGCATCCGGACGCGGATAGCGTCGATGCGCGCGGAGCCGCCCTCGGTGGCGCTCCATCGGGCGATGCCGTAGACGATAGCGGCGAGGGCCGGGATCACGTAAATCGCGTAATGTTGTGCTCCAGTGCCGATGGCGAGCATCCCCAGGGTGATCGCGGGCAGCTTGGTGCCGATGGAGTCGTAAAGCTTGGCGAACTGGGGCACGACGAAGGTGATCAGGAAGATGAAGAGCAGACCGACCATGCCCATGAGCAGCGCCGGGTAGACGAGCGAAGCCTGGAGTTTTTTGCGGAAGCTGAGGGATATGCGCTGGAAGGACAGAAAGCGGCTGAGCACCTCTTCAAGGTTGCCGGAGCGTTCGCCGGCGAGCAGGGTGGTGGTGTAGATGATGGGAAATCCGCCCTGGGCCTCAAAGGCAGAGGAGATCGATTCGCCAGTGCGCACCCGCTGGGCGACGTTTTGCAGCTGGGCGGCGAAGTTGGGGTTTTTCTGCTGCTTGGCGAGCATCTCGAGCGAGCCGAGGATGGGCAGGCCGGCGCGGACGAGGGTAAGGAACTGCTCGTTGAAGATGATGAAGGCTTCGAGCTTGGCTTTCTTGCGTTTGGTCGAAAATCCGCGCGGCTTGACCGAGTAGACGTAGTAGCCGGCAGTAGTGAACTTGGAGCGCAGTTCTTCGGCTGAGGAGGCGGACTGGGTCTGCTCCTGGATGTGGCCGCGTTCGTCGGCGAGTTTGATTACGAATTCTGCCATTGGCTACTTCATCGTCCAGAACCCATGTCCAAAAAGCGGGACATGGGGCACCCGCATTCTCTATTTCCCGGAAATCCCCGCTGATTTCAACGATACCAGTTTGGCGATGCGGCCTTCGGGGCCGACGACCCACGGGAGGCTGAGGGCGTTCCAGTTTCCGTTGTCGAGCGGCTGCCAGGTCTTGCCGTCGTCATAGGAGACGTCCGAACCGTTCGTCCCGACGGCGATCCAGGCCTTGTCTGGGGCGTCCCAGGCGACGGCGGAGCGGTAGCCGTGGGGCGGTTTTGCGGCGGCTGTCCAGGTCTTTCCTTCATCTGACGTGTAGGCGGCCGTGCCGTTGGATTCATTGGGTTTCTTGTAGTCTCCGCCGACGGCGATGCCGACGTTTTGATCGCGAAATGCTAGTGAAAAGACGCCGGAGGAGTCGGTTCCGCTCGCCAGGGGCAGTTTTACAGATTCCCAGCGGAGGCCATCTAAGCCACTGGCGAGCCCTCTCGCCAAAAGAACCTGGATGCGGGAACCCTTCGCTCCACCGGTTCCGAAGAACAGCGCCGGCGTGCCCCGCGGCCGCCCAAGAGTGTCCCCCCGCCTCCGCCCGGGATAGCTCGACGACCAACTTAGCGGAAGAGTCAGGCTCGAATTGCTGGCGGCGAAAGCTCCCTCTCCAGGGTAGGCCGAATCCAACTCCAGCCCCTCATACAGCGGCCTCCATGCGCCGCCGCCATCGAACGTGGCGAGGACCACGAACTGCCCGTTGACCGGGTCCCCCAGCAAATATCCATGGTTTCGGCTGTCGAACTGCACGGCATCCCAAAAGCCATCCTTGTCAGGGTTGGCGTAAAGCAGCTTCCAACTGGAACATCCGTCGGTTGTCTTGTAGAGTCGCGAAAGATCGCCGGGCCCGGAGGACATGACGACTGCGGTGTTTGCGTCCCAGGCCCAGATGCCGCGGAAGTCGAGCTTGTCGGCTCCGGGCGGCATGGCGCAGGACTGCCACATGTAACCGCCGTCTTCGGTGCGGAGGATGGTGCCGTTGGCGCCGCTGGCCCAGGCGACTCCGTTGCCTACGGCGTGGATGCCGCGGAGGCCGGCTTTGGTGGTGGAGTTTTGGAGTTCCCAGGGGGTGTATGCGGCAGGAGGAGTCTTCTGCGCGAAGAGCGATCCCGCGAGAAAGAATGTGGTGAAGATGTGGACGCCCGGTTTCATCGCGACTCTCCTAGTTTATAGATCGCTGAAACCGCGGATCCTTCGCTCCACTCAGGATGACAAATCTATTTTGATGTCTCAGCCTTCGACGTGAAATGCGCGGCCGGTACCGTTCGGAGCCTCTCCGCCGCGCTTTCGGGGGTAATGTCGCGCTGGGGCATTCCCAATAGCTCGAATCCGACCATGAATTTCCGTACCGTGGCCGAGCGCAGCAGTGGCGGGTAGAAGTGCGCGTGGAAGTGCCATTCGTCGTGCGGGTGGCCGTCGGTGGGGCTTTGGTGGAATCCCATGGTGTAAGGGAAGCTGGTGGAGAAGAGATTGTCGTAACGAGTGGTCGTCTGCTTTAGGATGTCGCCGAGCTGCGTCTTCTGATCGTCGCTGAAGTCGGTCAGCGAGCGCAGGTGAGACTTGGCCAGCACCAGCGTTTCGAAGGGCCACACTGCCCACCAGGGGACGACGGTGAGGAAGCCTTCGTTTTCGCAGACTACGCGGGAAGTTGAGCCGGTGGTCGCGTCCTGCTCGGCTTTCAGATGTTCGCTTTGCTCGATTTTTAGATAGTCGCAAAGCAGGCAGCTTCCGTGCAGCTGGTGATATTCGATCTGCGCGACGGTTTCGACGGCGGGCTCGTCGGGGACGTGTTCCGTGGCCCAGATCTGGCCGTGGGGGTGGGGGTTGCTTGCACCCATCATCGCACCGCGATTCTCGAAGATCTGGACGTGGTTGATCTCATGCTTGCGTCCCAGGTAGGCGTACTGGGTCGTCCAGGCGTCGACGACGAGGCGGATATCGTGCGGGTCCATGCGCGCGAGAGTCAGGCTGTGGTCGGGATGGAAGCACAGGACGCGGCAGACGCCTCGTTCGCGCTCCGCCTTGAGCAGCGAGGGCAAGCCTTCGGTTGCCGGAGAGGGCGAGTCGGGGAGCAGCGCGGCGTAGTCGTTGTCGAAGACGTAAACGTGTTCGTAGACGGGCGTCTTGGCTCCGCCGGCGCGTTCGTTACCCGGGCAGAGGTAGCAGGTTGGGTCGTAATGGAGGTCAGAGAATCCGGAGGCGGTGTTGACCTCGCCTTGCCAGGGGCGCTGGGTGCGGTGCGGCGAGACTAGGACCCATTGCTTGCGCAGAGGATTGTAGCGGCGATGTGGGGATTGGAAGGCCGGTTCGGACATGACGACTCCTCGATTGCGTTCAGTGGGTCGGCTTATTGGGGACGGGAGCGGTAGCGAGATACATCTCGGCAAAGCGGTGACTATATTCGTCGAGGAGCGAGGCGACGCGTGCAGGGTCAGGTGACTGGACGAGCAGTCCGGCGTGGTGTTTCTTGTTCATGCGGTAGACGATCTCGGGCGCGTCGAAGGCGGAAGTGTCCGGGTATTCGGTGCGAGCGAGGCAGAGCACGCTGCCGGCGTAGGCGTACTTACGCTCCGGCAGGACGTAGGGAAGGCCACGGAGTGAGGAGACTTCGATGCGCGCCCATTCTGCCCAGAGGTTGAGGCCGGTAGAGTGTTCGACGAGCTCGGCGATAAATGCGCCGCCGACGCGGGCAGCGACTTCAAGGAAGTAATATTGTCCGCCGTCATGGGCCTTGATGTATTCGGCGTGGCTGACGCCGCGGACCATGCCTAATCCGGGAACGAGCTTCTCGTTGATTGCCACCAGCGCTTTAGCCTCGTCGGAGTTACGATCGACGGCGCGGGTGGTGAAGACTCCGCCCTCGTGCATGACCTGCATGGGCGGCTTGCCGTAGCGGTTGACTTCGGAAAAAACGACGTGGCGTTCGCTGGTGATCGAGTCTACGTGGAAGATGTCGCCGGGAACGAAGCGTTCGAGGAGAAAGTTGCTTTGCTCATCGCCGAGTTCGTCGAGGGTGCGCCAGAGACGCTCCGGTTCGTGAATTTTGCGAATGCCGATAGCCGAAGCCTCGGCGCGTGGCTTGAGCACCCATGGCGCGGGCACGCTGCCCATATAGGCGCGCAGGTCGTCGTAGTTGAGAATCCCGACGAACTCCGGAACGAGGATGCCGGTGCGCTTGGCCTGATGACGCATGGCGAGCTTGTCACGGAAGTAGGCGGTGGTGGTGAGCCCCATGCCGGGAATGCGCATGTGTTCGCGGAGGTGGGCGACGGTGTGCATATCGAATTCGTCGAGCGCGACGATGCGCTCAAACTTCAGTCCGCGAGCGAGGTAGGTGACAGTGTTGGTGATTTGCTCACGAGTGAGTCCGTCGGGCATGGTGTGGAACTCGTGCAATATCTCGAAGGGCCAGTCGGCATGACGGAGTTTGTCGATGGTAAGCAGCACCACGCGGCAGCCCATGGCCGCGGCCTGGCGCATGAAGGCTTGTCCCTTTTCATAGGACGTGAGGCAGAGAATGATTTCGCCATGCGATCCGGCGCTTGCCTGGGACGCGGATGGGCCGGCCAGTTCTTCCGCCATAGCTATAGCACCTCGAAGACTCGACGTTTGTTACTGGATAGTTCTACCATAAGGGTCGAGAGGGAGAGGAGCTAAGGCGCTGTCTTTGCTTTGCTTGTCTTCACTGCAAGCCAAACGATGCTATCCGCCACTGAAATCGCGATTCTGCACGACCGCTGGACGGGCGAATGGCATGCCGATTTGCCGCGTACGGTGAATGAGTCCGGCAACGACTTCCTGCAGACGGTTTTTGCCAACCATCTTGCCAATTTCAATATCTGGCACGCCGAGGATGAGGCGCGCCTGCCCGAGGCGAGCGACCACCGCGTCGCCCGGGCGAAGCGCACCATCGATCGGGAGAACCAGCGGCGGAACGACTTTGCCGAGCTGTGCGACACGATTCTGCTGGACTATCTGGAGCGCCATGCGCTGCCCAATCCGCATGCGGAGCTGCATACCGAGACGCCCGGGCTGATCATTGACCGGCTCTCGATTCTCTCGCTCAAGCTCTTTCACACCGCCGAAGAGGTCTACCGTCTCGACGCGCCGCCGGGACATGCCGAACGAAATCGGGAACGCCACCACATCCTCATCGAGCAGTGCGACGATTTGGTAAGTGGGCTCGATCGTCTGTGGCGGCAACTGCTTGCCGGGGAGCGCCGGTTTAAGCAATACCGGCAGCTCAAGATGTACAACGACCCCACACTCAATCCGGTGATCTACATGCAGCACGGTTAAAGTTGAAGGCGATGTATCTTACGAATCTGAGGCTGGGTTGACGCGAGGGGAGGTTGTCGGTATAAAAACCTTCTCATAGGAAATTTTCCGGTTTTCGGTCGCCGCTAATCCGAATCGTCAGGATTCTGGAGAAATGGCGAGTCCGTAGGGAAGTTCCTACTTTGACCCTAAAGCGGAGTAGTATGCAGGATGCAGCTCCAATTCACGGCGCTCGTCGCACACCTCGGATTCTGGAGGGGAAGGTAAGTACAGTGGCTAACCCCACCCATCAGCAGTCAATACAGGCTTACCAGACCGGCATCCAGCTCATGCAGGAAGGGAAGTTTGAGAAGGCCCGCGCGGTATTTGAGAAGCTCATTGCGACCGGTCCGGTCGAGGTGCTGGAACGCTGCCGGGTTTATCTCACTGTGTGTCAAAGCAAGCTTGTCGAGTCCACGCGGGACTTCGCCAGCGATGAGGAGCAATATGACTATGCCATCTCGCTGCTGAATACGGGCGACTACGGCGAGGCGCGGGACCACTTCGAGATAATCCTGGACAACAATCCCTCCGCCGATTATGCCTATTACGGCCTGGCGGCGCTTAACAGCATGACTGGCGAGGTGGAGGAATGTCTGGAGCACATGGCGAAGGCCATCGAACTGAATCCGCGCAATCGCATTCAGGCGCGCACTGACACTGATTTTCACAACATGATCGAAGACCCGCGGTTCACAGAACTCTTATACCCTGAGATTCTTTGAAAGCTGAGATGCTGTGAGCCGCGCGGTTTTGTTATCCTCCCATTCGTTACCTGGCCCGATTGAGCAGTCCTTCTTGAATGCCGAGACTCC
>CAWGZE010000038.1:0-45190 GCA_963826855.1 uncultured Acidobacteriaceae bacterium | reverse complement strand
CGAGCGTGAGCGACCAGGTGTGAACATTGCCGCCCGGTGCGCCCACTTGTTCAAGAATCGCCGCCGGTATTTTGTTGTGATCGAACTCATATTCCGCCTAGCACAGCGAATTTTTCCTGTTGACGTTGTAACCCAGGCCCGCCGCGGAAGTTCCATCCCCAGGTGAGATCTCCACTGGAGTTTCCCAACGGAGCGGTAAAACCTCCTCCAGCCTCAACAGCAAGACGGTCCCAGCGGCTTTGATAGACCGCATGATTGGCACCATTCTGGCCCCCGCCGTATTGAGCGAGTAGGCGCGGGAAAAGGCTCCAGACCTCCGAGTTCGGCGCTGTCAAGAAGGAAGCGATAATCCGCCGAACTGGAAGCCGTTTGGGCCTGCAATTGGGCGTGAAGGGTCGAACGATGCTTAGAACGCGAGTAACGAGAGCAGCAAGACTGGTTCTTACGGAGAAAACGACTGACTGCGTTACTGCCAGATCACCATTGCAATGCAACCTCTGTGGATTGGATGCGGGATTCGGCTTTGCCCTCCCAAAACAAATCAGACACCTGTTTCCGCTTTTTTGACTCGCTTTCTACGCGGAAGGCCGTGAGCAAAGAAAAAGGCCGGATCGAAATCCGGCCTCGTGTGATTTGTAACAGTAATTCTCGCGAATTGTGGATCCGGCTTTACTGGATGTCGAATTGCTCGGGATGCAGCGCCGGATCACTCTTCACGATGATCGTTTTGCCGGCCATCTCTTCCATTTCGTTTAGCCACCTGGCATTGCCGGCCTTCAAGGTCTTGACAACCTCGGGATGCACTCGCAACAGCACATCGCCACGTTCAAGGTGCTTCTGCATCTTGCGCAATCGGTATAGATTTCATTGCAGACCTTAGTCGGCTCTTGACCATTCCAGTGCCAACGCACACTTCGCACTGTACGCTCAGAGTCCGCTCCAGCGATTGCTTCACCCGTTTGCGGGTGATCGCCACCAATCCGAAATCGTTGAATTGGAGGACCTTGGATGGCGCCCGGTCCGACTTCAGTTCCTCTTCGAGCGCGGCCATGACTTTGTGACGGTTCTTGCGCTCGTCCATGTCGATGAAGTCGATCACGATGATGCCGCCCAGGTCGCGCAGCCTGATCTGGCGAACGATCTCGGGGATCGCATCGAGGTTGGTCTTGAGAATCGTGTCCTCGAGTCGCGCCGTCTTGCCGACATACTTGCCGGTGTTGATGTCGATCGCGACCAGAGCTTCGGTTTGATTGATGACGATCGAACCACCCGACTTCAGCCAGACCTTCGACTTGAGCGCCTTGCTGATCTCGTCCTGAATGCCGAACTGTTCAAAGAGCGGAGTCTCTTTGGTATATAGCTTTACCCGCCGCACCAGCGAGGGCTCGAAGCGCTGCAGGAAGCGAAGGATCCGCTCGTACTCGGCCTCGTTGTCGACCCAGATCGTGGAGAAGTTTGCCGAGACCTGGTCGCGCAGCACGCGCTCGATCAGATTGAGGTCGTGATAGATCAGTGCCGGAGCTTTGCCGTCGTCGGCGCGCTGCTTGATATCGCTCCACAGGCTGATAAGGAAGCGGATGTCCGCGCGCAGATCGTCTTCGCTCGCGCCATCGGCAGCGGTGCGAACGATGAATCCGCCCGTAGCCGTGCCCTTTTCGCTGATCAAAATCCGCTTCAGCCGCTGACGTTCTTCGTCGGAGGAAATCTTGCTCGAGACGCCGACATGGTTCACCGTCGGCATGAAGACCAGGAAGCGGCCCGGAAGCGCAATGTGGCTGGTGATGCGCGCGCCCTTCTTGGCGATCGGCTCCTTCGCGATCTGGACCAGAATCTCCTGACCCTGCTTCAGCAGTTCGCTGATGATCGGCAGGTCGGAGAGCTGCGAATTCGCCCCGCGGCTACCTCCGCTCCTCGCCGTTGGGGCGTCCGCGACGGCGCGGTCCGCGGCCTCCGCGGCGGCCATCGTCTGGGCGGCCGTCCCGGCGCGCCGGCGCCGGTGACGAAGCGGCGGCTTGCTCTTCGCCGGCCTCCTCTTCATCTTCTTCCTCTTCGAGGTCCTTTCGACTTCGCCGTATTCAATCTCGGCATCTTCCTCTTCGGTCACTCCGTCGGGCGCGGCGCCGATGCGCTGATCGAGGTGGGTATCGCGCACCATCTCGCCAAGCTCCGCTCCTGCCAGGTTGTCGAGAGTCTCTTCTTCCAGGTCCTCGAGGTCATGTTCCTCGCTGTGGGCATGAATCGGCTCGAAGTCGTATTCCTCTTCCTCGATGATCTCTTCTTCGATCGTGCCCGCGCCGGGAGCGAAACCTCGGGGCCGTTCGCCACCTCATCTTCTTCGTTGTCCTCAAAGAACTCGGTCTCGGAGACGCGGGGCAATTCTTCGACTGCCGGTGCCCGGTGTGTGCGGTCTCTGCGGCCGCGAGGGCCTCGGCCACTTCGCGCAGCTTCGACAAGAGCGGGATGTTGGGTCGGTTGTTCATGACTGAACGGAAATATATTCCACGGTCGGCGCAATGACCACCGCGTGAGAAACCGCCTCAGGCTCCATCGACAGAATGGCCGGCAGTGCGCGATCTCGGCTCCCCTGCCTGTCCCGGGGTCACTCTTCCTCTTCTTCTTCGACGACTGCGGAGAGACGATACTCGCTCGGAGCGACCGGATCAACGCGGGGGAGGCCGAGCATGATCCGGTTCGAAATGGGCCTCTTCATGAGGTGCTCTTCAACCACGCCGCTGGCTCAACGATCGCTTCATGATGCGCCTCGGGTTCTATGTGCTGCTCAGAAACGAGAACCCCGCAGCAACGGTCGACTCAGCCGATGTCTGTCCAGCAGGAGCGTGCTGGGCGACGCTGCTTCGATACCGCTTCCCGGTCTTCATGCTCACCTCGCTTCCGGCTCGGTGGTCTCGGGATGCGCGTCGATCGCTGAAGTCGGCTCGACGGGCTTGGTTGCTGGTGGCGTGCTGCCGCCTTGCCGCGATAGCGCGAGAGCGACTCGCCCGGCAACTCGGCGCCGCCGTCCCAGCCGGGACATCCTCGACCAGGGTCGAAGGCTTGTGGGCGATACCGGAGGTGGCCGGGGCAGTGGTCGTTCGCGCTTCGTCCGGGCCGCGGACCCGCGGTTTGGCTCCATACCTCGAAAGCGACTCGCCGGGTAGAACGATCGGCTGGTCTCAGAGTCCGATCGCGAGCGGGAGTTTCTTCGCGGGCCGGGGCCATGGTTTGGCGTCGAGAGTTTCGCTGAACGCCGCCTGGCCTCCACCGTGGACTACCGTTTCTTCATAAACGGTTGGTCCGGTCTCTATTTCGATCTCGAATCCCGAGGTCGAATCGCCGTCGGCGCGGCTGGACGAAGCCTGCCCGCCATCACGCGGTCCATGGGACGGCCTCCACGCCGGCGTCCCGACGTCCACGCCAGCGGCGCGTTCCTTGTTGGTCGTCCTCGCCGCGTCCAGCTTCGCCCTGCTATCCCCTCGCGGGTCTGGGCCTGTGGCCGCACGAGGCTCGCTTTCGATGGAAGTCCCCGCGCGTGAAGGGCGGTTTTCTCCCGCTTCGCGGCCGGCCAGGTCTCGCGCGGTCCCCCTGGCCTTCGCGAGGACGCCCGCCGTTACCGTTGGGAAACCTTTTCAAAGTCGGCCGAGTCTTCCTGCTCCTCCATGAAGTCGGTGACATAGAGGAATGCGTCGCGCTCTAATCCGAGGTCGACAAACGCGGACTGCATGCCGGGAAGTACGCGCGTTACGCGGCCCTTGTAAATGGAACCGGCCAGGGTATATTCGTTTTCCCGCTCGTAGTAAATCTCGGTGAGCAGGTCGTCTTCAAGGATCGCCAGCCGCGTCTCATGCGGCGTGCTGGAAATACATATTTCTTTTGCCATGCTGCCTCTCATGCCGCCGGCGTCCGCCGGAACGGCAACCAGCGAGGCAGATCAGAACAGGATTGCTCCCGTTCCCGGAAAACCGGAGAGGCTTGGGGCAGACGGACATGGCCGTTCGGCAGACGGCGTTAGCGTCTTCGAACTGGTTTTTCTTGCAGGGCTTTTCGCGAAGATCGACGCGAACCCGGCCGAAATGGGCCAACAGATTCAGCGAATCACGTGACTGACCTGTAAAGGCAATCCCATCAAGACATTCCGGGCGCACAGGGCTTGTGACCACTTCAGCCGATCTTTTCGGCGGGGTCGTTACCCGTCTCTGTGCGTTCATTCCCAATCCTGTCCGGCCCGGTGATCCACCTGGCCGGCTTGTTTCAAACTTGTACTGCCAAACTTCCTCTACGCCGCCCAGCGGCGTTGCGGGAGCAACTCCCGCGATGCTCAGTTTACGAACCGGGTCATGCGGACGTTCATCACCATGCCCAGCGCCAGAAACGTAAACAGTACCGAGGAACCCCCGTAACTCATTAAGGGTAAAGGGATTCCGGTGACCGGCATCAGGCCGACCACCATGCCGACGTTGACCGCGATCTGAAAGATCAAAACGGCCACCACGCCCATCACCAGGAACGTTCCCGGCAGGTCGGCGGCAGTTTGAGCGTTTTGAATCAAACGCATCAATATGAAAAAGTATAGCAGCAGAACCACCACCGCGCCCACGAAGCCGTGTTCCTCGGCAAACGCGGCGAAGATGAAGTCCGTATAGGGAATGGGCAGGAAATCCCCCTGGGTCTGGGTTCCCTTAGTGGCTCCCTGACCGAAAACTCCTCCCGCGCCGACCGCAATCCGGGACTGGCGAATCTGATAGCCCGTGCCCTGCGGGTCGTCGTCGGGATTGATAAAGCTGGTCAGCCGGGCCTTCTGGTAAGGCTTCAATACCTTGCCGCTGGCGAAGACCGCCCCAACCGCAATCACCCCGGCCAGGGCGAGAATCAACCCTTTTCGCCAGCTGATTCCGCCCAGGAACAGCCCCATCAGCAGGATCGGCGAATAGGTCAGCGCGGTCCCAAGGTCGGGCTGCTTGAGCACCAGCAGCATCGGAATGCCGACCATCGCCATCCCTTTGAAGACATCGCTCCAGGTAAGCTCTCTCCCGGCCAGATTGGCGAAGTACCGGGCCACGACCACAATCAGGATCATCTTGACCCACTCCGACGGCTGAAAGTGGATGCCACCGGGAAACTTTATCCAGCGCCGGCCGCCGAGCACCTTGGTACCGACGCCAGCACGGCCACCAGACGAAATCCCGATCCATAGGCCCAGACCGCGATGTTCAACAGCCGGTGGTAGTTGATCAGCGAGATGCCGAACATCGCCACCATACCGCCGAGCAACCAAAGCACCTGGTTGCGGTCGAAACCGACAAACTTGGTGTGCAGTGTGGCGCTGTAGATTTCGAGCACGCTGATGACCGACAGTGCCAGCACCAATCCCAGCAGCACCCAATCGAAGTCGTGGAAGGAAAGAAAACGCCGCATGGCTTACCTGCCGCCCCCGCTGTTTGGCTCGGCGTCGCCGCGGCAAGAGCCGCCGCCGGGGCGAGCTTTGCTGGGTCGAGAAAGAAATGCCCGCCGCGAATTTCGCTGGCCGTCATCGTTCCCGGCGCCGCGCCCGGCTTGGGAGCCGACCAGATCGCCCCTACCTCGACCGGCGCCGACTTCTTCGCTTCCTGCAGATTGTTGTCGAGCCTCCGCTGCTTGTTGACGAAGGCCTCGATGACCTGGGCCGCAAGCCTTCCAGCAAATCTTCCGTGCTCGCCAGCCTCCACGAGGATGCAAACCACAATATCGGGATTGCGGCGAGGCGAGACCCCGACAAACCAGGCATTGTCCTTCACCTGGTGACCCATCTTGCTGGCCAGGGTGTTGCTCATGGTCTGCGCGCTGCCCGTCTTGCCGGCAAAATCGATCCCATCGAGATGGGCGCTAGGATCGGTGCCGCCCGGCTCAAAGACCTTGACCATCGCGTCGGTGATGATCTCCCAATTCTCAGGATCGAGCTTCAGCTCCGAGTCGCCGCTGCCCGGATACGAGTCCAGCATCGCCTGCCGGTAATCGGGGGCGACCTCGTCGGGGAAAACGACATGCGGCCGCTTCAAGACTCCACCGGACGTAATGCCCGAGATGGCGCGGGCCATCTGCACGGGAGTTGCGGTGACCGCGCCTTGCCCGATCCCGACCGAGATCACCTCGCCGGCGTACCACTTTTCATGGAAGTTCTTCATCTTCCACTCGGTCGAGGGCATGGTTCCCGCAACCTCGCCGGGAAGGTCGATCCCGGTCTTCGACCCCAGGCCAAAATGATGCGCGAAATAGGCAATCTTATCGATCCCCAGCTTCTGCGCCAGGGTGTAAAAGAAGACGTCGCAAGACTGATAGATCGCCTTGCTGATGTCTACCTCGCCGTGACCGCCCTTTTGCCAGCATTTGTAGTAATGGCCATAGAAGGTTGCGCCTCCCGGACAATGAACATGCATGTCCTGGGCAACGCCTTCCTGCAGCCCGGCGGCGGCCATGATGATCTTGAAGGTCGATCCCGGAGCGAGCTGCGCCTGGATCGCCTTGTCCAGCAGCGGATGATCGGGGTCGGTAATCAGCTTGTTCCACTCGTCGCGATGGATGCGAACGGAAAATTCATTGGGATCGAAGGTGGGCCGGCTGACCAGCGCCAGCACTTCCCCGGTATGCGGATCCATCGCGATCATCGCGCCATTGCGGTCGCCCAGCGCAATCTCCGCCGCTTTCTGGATGTCGAGATCGATGGTCAGCGTCAGGCTTTTTCCGGGAGTCGCCGGCTCGGTGCCCAGCTTGCCCACTTCCCGCCCGTGGCTGTCCACAATCACGTCACGGGAGCCGTCGACTCCGCGCAGAATCTGATCGTAGCTCTGTTCGAGGCCCGATCTGCCCACCACATCGCCGGGGTCATAGTAGGCATATTTCGGATCGTTGAGCATGTCTTCGCTCACCTCGCCGACGTAGCCGATCAGGTGGGCCGCGAAGCCGTCGCGGGGATAGAGCCTGCGCTCCTCGTCCACCGTCTCGAGTTCGGGGAATTCATCGCGGTGGGCTTCGAGGAACTCCACTTCATTCGGCGTGATGTCCTGCTTGAGCGGGATGGGCTGAACTTCGGCGCCGCCCGATAGTGCTTCAGGATCGCGTTCAGCTGGTCCACGGTCATGTGCAGCCCGCGGGCGATAAGCGGCAGGTCCTGAGTGTAGTCATGGCCTTCTTCGCGGACGAGAAAGCAGGAGACCGATGGGTAATTGTCGACGATCAAACGGCCCTCGCGGTCGAAGAGCTTACCGCGCGGCGCCAGGATCGGCACCTTGCGAATGCGGTTCTGCTCGGCCAGCGCGCGATAGTCTTTGCCTCCGAGGATCTGCAACCGCCACAGTCCGCACAATAGCACTACCATGACGCCGACAATGACGTACTGGACGACGCTCAGCTTGAAGGCCGCCAGCTTTTCTTCCTTGGTCAGATTTGCGATGTCCTGCTGATACCCGCGATCCTTCTCGCCGCCGACGCCCGAACCGGAATCTCTTGACGTGCCCAGGCCGTCAGATACTCAGGATCGAGCCCTCATAGGATACCGCCAAATGGATTCAATCGCGCCGTTTGGCGAGATCAAGCAGGGCGAAGAAGGCCACGCCCGCGAGCGCATTGACCACCCCGCGAATCAGCTCGTGCAACCAGCTCCAATCGACCTCCAGGGCCAGCACACGGCCGGTAATCAGCAGGAAGATCGCGCTATGCAGCACGGTGAAGATGAAGCACAGCAACACCCGGGCGACATGGTTCTCGATGTCGACCCGCACGCCGAGGGAAGCCGCGATGTAGCCGATCACCGCGTTGGCGATACCGTTGACTCCGATCGGGCGGTGAGTGAGCGCGTCCTGGGCAAGTCCTACAAACGTGCCGATGAAGGTGGCGGCGATTGGATTGCGGCTCAATATCCCGAAATAAATGGTCACCAGCAACGGAAGATCGAGGATCGAAAACCGGGAGAAATGCAGGGTGACAAAGGACTGCAGACCGATCGCCAGCAGCGGAACCACGATGTACAGGGACAAGGGATAGGACTGCGGATCGATCTCGCGCCGGGAACTCGCTGTCAGCAAAGGCAAAGCTATGCCCCTCCGGGAGGCGCGGTTGCCGGCGGCGGCGGAGGAGCTATGACTGGCGGGCGCGGTTTTGTCCCGGTGGGCGATTGAGGTTTCGGCGTCTGCGGCTTCGGAGCCGGCTTCGTCTGGTCGTGTGGTCTGTGCTCCTCGGCTGTCGTGGACGCTCCAGATGTTCCAGTTGTGTTGGTGGTCCCGCCGGCGGGGGACTTTGGACGCAGGGCCGCTCCAATGCGCCCATCCCTGCCGGAGTCAGAATGCCGCCTGCTTCGCCATCAGATGAATCGCAGTTCTGCGCGCGGGAGGGGTAGTGGCTGTGGATCGTCTGCGGATGAAGATGCACGGTGTGGGGTCGGCCGGAGACCACGCGGTCGTACTGTCGCCGTGCTAGCAGCGCTTGAAGTCCCCGCGCCGGTCGATCGCCACCAGGCTTCGGCGCCACCGCCCCGGGTTTCGGGGGGAATCTGCTCACCGGCGCTGAGTCAGCTGCCTACAGAGGCCGGAGCGGCGCTGCCCGAATTCGACCTGGTCCCGGCGTAACGACGGGAGCGCTGGCTTCGGTTGACGGCATGCGGTGAGCCATCGGCGGAGCGGCGCCGGGGGTCAGGTCCTCCGCGGGAGGCGCCGCCCCGGGGCTGTACCGGTCGGGATGGAGCGGCTGCGGAGGCCGCATCGGTCGCGCCGGATCGCCTTCCGTCGCTGCTTTGGTCTCGGCATTCGCCCCGAGCGGTCGTTCCGGCGCGTTTGGGATCGCGCAGACTCGGTAGCTTTTCCGAGAGAACGTCGGCGGCGCGCTGCTTCGCCGCCAGCGCGACCGCCTCGCTCTGGGTCAGGTCCTTCTCTTGCGCAAAAGGCATCTTGTCTGAAAATTGGACGACAACCAGGACCTCTTCCAGCGCCCCAAGATTGGCGTTCGGCTTGACCACCACGTTCACATACGAGGAGTCGGGATCGGGCACGACCCGGTCCACCACCCCCACCGGCATTCCGGGCGGATAGACCTGGTCGCCGCCGCTGGTGATCACCGGCTCGCCCGGCTTGATCCGGTCATCGGGAGAGATGTTGATCATCTGCGGCTGCCCCGACGCATCGCCCTTCATGACCCCGCGAACTCGGGTGGTTTCCAGCAGCACACCCGTCCCGCTGGTCTGGTCGGAGACGAGCAGCACCTGGGCGGTGTGCGGAAAGACGTTCTTGATCTTGCCGACGATGCCGTCCGGTGTAATGACCGGCATCTGTACCTGCAAACCGTCCTTCGACCCTCGATCGATCAAGATGTCCCGGGCCTGATCGGTGCCGGAGGTCCCGATTACCTGGGCAGCGACGGTCTTGTCGATATACCGGCCGCGAAAGTCGAGCATCTCACGCAACCGCTGGCCCTCAAGCGCGTCCTGCGCAAGGCTCGCCTGCTCCAGGCGGAGGCGGTCATTTTCCTGCTTCAGGCTGAGGTTCTGTTCGCGCAGATCGCGAAGGTAGATGTAGTTCGACCAGACATCACGCACGCTCTTGCCAATGCTGTGCGCCAGCTGCTCCGGCGGAGTGATCACGCTGGTGACCAAGTATCGCCACAAGCGGACATTGTGCCCATCTGGCATGTCCGGCGCCGGCCGCCGCACCTGCATGGCCAGCAACACCACCTGGGCCAGCAACACCAGCATCAGCACCAGAGCGTTCTTATAGCGGCCGAATAAGGATTCCATGCTCAGTCAATCAGGCGACCGAGGGATCTGCCTTCCCTCGGTCACTAGTCCCTAGTCAATCTTGATCTTCCGCAGCAGGCGGAAGTCGCTCAACATCTTTCCCGTGCCCAGCACGACGCTGGCCAATGGATCGTCGGCGATCGAAACCGGCAGTCCCGTCTCTTCGCGAATCCGCTTGTCGAGGTTCTTGATCAGCGCGCCGCCGCCAGTCAGCACGATGCCGCGATCGCTGATGTCGGCGCTCAGCTCCGGAGGGTCCGCTCCAGCGCGACCCGGATGGCATTGAGGATCGTCGAGATGCACTCGGTCAGCGATTCGCGAATCTCGCTGTCGTCGATGGTGATCGTCTTGGGCACGCCCTCGATCAGGTTGCGGCCCTTGATCTCCATGGTCAGCGGCTTGTCCAGCGGATAGGCCGAGCCGATCTCGATCTTGATCTGCTCCGCGGTGCGCTCGCCGATCAGCAGATTGTACTTGCGCTTGAGGTAATTCATGATGGACTCGTCCATCTGATTGCCGGCCATCCGGACCGATCTGGAATAGACAATCCCGGAAAGGGAAATCACAGCAATATCTGTCGTACCCCCGCCGATATCGACCACCATGTTGCCGCTCGGCTCGGTAATTGGCAGCCCGGCGCCGATCGCGGCCACCATCGCCTGCTCGACCAGAAAGACCTCGCTCGCCTTGGCGCGATAGGCGGAATCCTCGACCGCCCGCTTCTCAACCTGGGTGATTTCCGAAGGCACGCCGATCACGATCCGCGGATGCACCAGCATCTTGCGGTTGTGCGCCTTCTGGATGAAGTAGTTCAACATCTTCTCGGTGATCTTGAAGTCGGCGATGACGCCGTCCTTCATCGGCTTAATGGCCACGATATTGCCGGGCGTGCGCCCCAGCATCTCCTTGGCCTCCTTGCCGACCGCCTCAACCTCACCGGTATTCTTGTTGATCGCTACGATCGAGGGCTCGTTGACGACGATGCCTTTGCCCGCCGCGTAGACGAGCGTGTTCGCCGTGCCAAGGTCGATAGCCAGATCGCTGGAAAAAAGACTGAAGAGCGACCGCACCCCGTCGCCGCGAAGATCGCGAATAACCGTTAGATGACATGAAATAATGGCTTTTCTTTTAACTCAGTCTAATTGTAAGGCCAGATGAGATTGCCGCGGCTTATGTAAATTTTCTGCGCTCGGCGTGCTAATGGCATCCCGAGATGGGAAGGGCAGTTCCTGCGCGCAATTTCCGACCGCTCTTCCAAAACACTGCTTCCATTTCGCTCCAGCGACATCTACTCGTTACAGGAGAATCACCCATGTCGTCAGACAAGAAAGTCGCCCTCATCACCGGGGCCAATCGCGGAATCGGCTTCGAAACCGCTAAGCAGTTGGGAGAAAGAGGAATCACCGTCCTCGTCGCCGCGCGCAAGTTGAGCGACGCCGAGCAGACCGCCGCCAAACTCAAAGCCGCCGGGCATCGACGCCCACGCCATCAAGCTGGACGTCACCAGCGCCGAAGACCGCACCGCCGCCGCGAAATATATCGAGAAGACCTTCGGCAAGCTCGACATCCTGATCAACAACGCGGGCGTCGCCTCGTCGCAGGGTTTTACCCCAGTCGTCATTGAGACCAGCGAAGAAGAGTTGCAGTCGATCTTTCAGACCAATCTCTTCTCAGTGCTGGCCGTCACCCGCGAGCTTCTGCCGCTGCTCAAAAAGAGCCCCGCGGGCCGGATCGTCAACCTCTCCAGCATCCTCGGCTCGAATACCCTGCATGCCGACCCCAACAGCCCGATCTACAACTTCAAGAGCTTCGCCTACGACGCTTCGAAATCGGCGCTCAACGCTTTCACCACCCACCTCGCATGGGAACTGAAAGATACGCCGATCAAGGTCAACTCCGCGCACCCCGGCTGGGTCAAGACCGAGATGGGCACCGACGCCGCGCCGATGGAGATTCCCGACGGAGCCAAGACCAGCGTCGAACTGGCGCTTATCGGCCCCGACGGCCCCAGTGGCCGCTTCATCCACATGGGCGAGGAACTGCCCTGGTAGAAGACCGAGAGACGGTGAAGGATAGCGAGCATCCTCACCGTCTCTCATGTTTTTCGGGACGTGTCCCTCTATTCATAGCGAAGCACGGTCTGCGGATCGACCCGTGCTGCGCGCCGCGCCGGAATCCAGCACGCCAGCAGCGCGACCGCGACAAGGATGACCGGCACCGCAACAAAAGTCGCGAGGTCGTGCGGACTCACTCCATACAGAAAGCTGCTGGCGAGCTTCGACGCCATCCACGCGCCGGGCAAGCCCAGTGCCAGTGCAATCGCGTAAGCAACATGCCTTGGCCGACGATGAGCCGCTGCACCGCGCCCACCTGGGCGCCCAGCGCCATGCGAATCCCGATCTCGCGGGTGCGCCGGCTCACTGAATAGCTGATGACGCCATAGAGACCAACAGTGGCAAGCATCAATCCAATGGCGCCAAAGATCTCCAAAGAGCGTTCCCGCGAGACGCGGAAAAAACAGCGCATCCTTAACGTGTTCCTGCATGGTCGCGACGTTGAATACAGCCATTGTCGGATCGAGTGCACGAACAGCATCGCGGACAGAGGACGTAAGCGCCGCGGGATCGCCGCGAGTGCTGACAATCAAGGAATAGCCCATGACAGACGGATCACCAGCGACGCTTTGGTCGATCGAGCGAAAGAGCATCGCCCTTGTGTCTTCTCCAATTGTGCGTGACTTGATGTTCCCAACTACGCCGATGACCTGGTAGGTGACGCCTCCGCCGCTGATGAGTTGTCCAATGGGATTCTGTGCGCCGAAGAGTCGTTCGGCAAAGGCCCGATTGATGATAGCAACCTTGGTCCCGGTAGCAGACTCATTGGCGAAATCTCGTCCAGCCAGCCGCGGAATACCCATCGCTTCAAAATATCCTGGCGAGGCCATATACAGCTCCGCGAGCGTGTATTGTGAAGTGGGCTTAGGTCCGCCCACCAGGCTAAAGGCGTCACTGCGGTTTCCGCCGGAGAGCGGCACGACGTCGGTCATCACGGCCGAGGTCACACCCGGCAAAGTCGCCGCGCGTTGGCGCAATTGCGTCAGGAACTGCACTGTGCGCTCCGCGCTGTAGCCATGCACCGCAGGATCAACCGACATGGTGAACATGCCGCCGGAACGGAAGCCAATGTCGATGTTGGCCGCACGCTGTAGGCTGCGCAGGAAAAGTCCCGTCGCGCAAAGCAGAACCAGAGACATCGCCACCTGCGCGATCACCAGCAGGCTACGAAGACTCCAGCGGCGCCCAGGCCGGGCCAATGCGTCTTCACCTTTCAGCGCACTGGTGAGCAACGGGCGCGAAACCGCCCACGCGGGCGCCAACCCGAACAATAACCCCGCGCCAACGCTGAGCACGAACGTATACAGCGATACCCGCCAGTCCTGAGTGAGGCTGACGTCAAGCGGTACCGGAGCCGGAACATGGAAGGCGGACAAAGCAGACGTCGCCCAAACCGACAGCGCGAAGCCGAGCATCCCTCCTGCCATCGCAAGAAGTGTGCTTTCGGCAAGCATCTGGCGCACCAACTGACCTCGGCTCGCGCCAAGCGCCAGCCGCACCGCCATCTCCTTTTGCCGGCTCGATGCCTGGGCAAGCAGCAGATTGGCTACGTTCGCGCAAGCGATACAGAGCACGAGCAGCGCAACCACCGAAAGAGCGCCCAGAAAGAGCCTGACGATCGGCTGATCGTTCGGCGGAAGCGCGCCCGGCCGAATCAATAACAAAATGATTGCCCTTGTCGCTGGCCGGATAAGCGATAGCCAGCCGCTTCGCAAGCGCGTCGAGCTCTGCGACAGCCTGAGTCCGCGTCACTCTCGGCTGCAGGCGGCCGATAGCAGAGATCCAGTGATAATCCCGCGCCTCCCGTTTGGGGAGATTGGGAACCAGCGATTCGGCGTTGCCGAGAGGCACCCAGAACTCAGGATTGAGAATGGAGTCAAGCCCGTGAAATCCGACCGGGGCGACGCCCACCACGGTGAAGAGCCGACCGGAAAGGCTGACCGTTTTGCCGAGAATTGCCGGATCCGAGGCAAAACGACGCTGCCAAAGATTATGGCCAAGCACAATGACCTGGAGGTCTTCTTCGGCCGGAAGAAATCCGCGGCCGTGCGCCATGGCAAGCTGCGCAACGTCGAAGAAATTGGCGGTCGCCGCCTGACCCCAGACCCTCTCCGGCTCGCCAACTCCGCCGATAGAGGCCGGCAAAAGCTCATAATATCCAGCCACGCCCGAGAACGATTTCACCTGGTCGCGGACGTCACGATAAAGGGGCCACGAAAAGTGGTTGCAACACCGGTCTCCGTCCTGTTGCGTGTACAGGCTCATCAGCGTCGACGGGTCGCCGACCGGAGGGCGGCTAAGTACAAACTTGCTGACCATGGAAAAAATGGTCGCGTTGGCAGCGATGCCGAGGCCGATCGACACGACGATGGCCAAAGCCAGACCTGGTGTTCTCCGAACTCGGCGACCAATATAAGCTAACTCCCGCCAGACGTTCATGTTGTTCCTCCCGAACAGGTCCGCAATCGCTCGTCAAACGAACTTCTAGAGAATGGTAGAGGCATTTCCAAGACCACGCTGAAACTCCTTTAAGTGCTTGACGAATATGGTTGCTACGAGCACCGGCCTCCATCCGCGTGGCCGTTTTCAGAACCACGCGTCCGGTTCTGAACAACCGGTGCCGCGGAGTTGGGTCAATTAGAATAAGAAGGCTTGTCAAGGATCCCTAACACGCTATGACCGCGAATTTAGAAACATCGCTCACCGAAACGCTGGGCGTTGCCGCCCGTGAAGCCGGACTGCAAATTCTCTCGGTGGAAGCCGGCACCGACTTTCACCAGAAGCCCACCTCCCGCTTCCAACTCGCACTGACCGCCGACGCCCATCCCGATCATTCCCTGCTGCTCGAACTGAGCGAGGCCTTCGACTTCCACAAGCAGGGATCGAATGGCGACGAGCTACTGCCTGCGATGACGCTGCACTTGCGCGAGGCCGCGAGCCGCCTTCGGAATCCCCGTCCCGATGCTTATGTCACTGTGGCCGGCCTCCCAATTAGCATGGGTGAGTTTGCGTGGCCCTTTCATCGGTCAACCTCTGGTGCCGACACCTACATCGTCCACGGGCTGGTTCGACTCGAAGACGGCCATCCTCCAACACTGTTTGCCAAGATTTCCGCGAGCATGACGGTCACCTTCGCCGAGATCGTCGCCGCGCCCGAACAGCCTTACGCCGAGACGTTCATCTACAACGCCATCCGCAAGACCCTCGACTATGGCCAGCTCGAATTAGTCAAGAGCGGCAATCGCCAGCCGGTACCGGTGACGACACGCTACTATAGCCGCTGGCAAAAGAAGTTCTTCTTTACCGACACCGACGACGCCACTCGCACCGACTTCCTCAAGTCGAAGATCTATTGGCTCTCGGGCATCCTGGGCGGCAAAGAACCCGTCTGGATCGGCGACCCCCGCGATGCCCAATATCTGAACACCACACCGGAAGTGCTGAAAACCATCGCTGCCACGCTGGAACGCGAAGGATACGTTCATAACACCGCTGACTATGCAGCGCCGACGCCCCGCCTGCTCGACCATGCCGAGGATTTTCAGGCAAAGCTGGAGCACGCGCTCCAGGCCACAAAACCCGCATTTAACGAGGAGATGCGTCACGGCCACACGAATATGTAACCGTGGCTGTAACGAATCGAACTAGAGCGGAGATAGCCGCTATTTCGCCGCTGCGGCTCCGCATTGAGCGCAGAATTTAGCGCCAGGCGCAATGACCCCGCCGCACGACGGACAAGCGACTGCGATTGAGTTCCCTGGAGTCGCGATTCCCTGCGCTGGCCCGAGCGTGGCGGCGATATATGCCGCCTGCGCCGCGTTGTAGCGGCGGACACGCCCCGGCATAAAAAACGCCTCAACCAACCCAAGAAATCCCGGAATCCCCGTCCAGAAAAGCAGCAGATACAGGATCCCCAGGCCGTTCTGCTTGAGATAGAAATGGTGAAGACCAAAGCTGCCCAGGAAAAGCGCCAGCAAAACCCCAAGCACCTCATCTTTCTGGACCGCAGCCATCTGATAGTAGAAGGTTGCGCGCTGCTGGTCACTCCATGCCGGGAACGCATTTGGGGTCGTCATGTGAATCTCCTATCAGGTGCCGATCGCCTTCATTCAAGTCAAAAGATACGCCACAAAGCAGCCTTAAGTTCCGCGTTGCCGGCTCAGACTAGGACTACGGATGGCCAAGACACAGTTGCCATCGCTGTAGCAGCCATCTGAACTCTCAACTGAGGCTAAGATGAACTCACGACTTCAATGACGATCGCCGCGCAGACTCAGAAAGGCTGAAGATTGGAATTCTTTGCGAGCACATTCTACGGGTTCTTCTTTGGCTTCGCCCTAGGAGTGGGTTGTTCGCTGGTTGTGCTGTACGCGATCTACTCCGGTGGCTACCGCAAAGCGCTTGAGGACTCGCTGCGAAGTCCCGCTTCTGATCGCTATTTGAGGCTACTTCAAAGGCAAGAGACAAAGTAGCAGCCGATGCAAACACACGCGCCACACACGACGCTCAATAAAACACCCAGCCCCAGCCATCTGGCCGGGGCTGGAGTGCGTAAGAGTGCTGTTAAAAAATTAAAGGTTCACAATCGCATCAAAGACCTTCGTGAAGAGCGTCGCGACCTGATCCGGGTTCTCAAGCGCTTGTGCGCCGGCATTGGAGACCGCCGCAGAGGTGATGTCAGTGGCGGCCTGCAGGATCGCCAGATACCGCTCCTCCGCTTCCTCATCGGAGAGTTCGTTGTCTTCAATCTCCTCGTCGTCGAACGTGTCTTCGGATTCGTTGGTCATGCTGGTCTCCTGTCGTTGGGATTTATTTGAAGGCTAGCAGGATTCGCCGCCCTTCGCGCGGATGAAGCGGGAAATTCACGGGCCAGTTACCTAAGCATCAGTGCGCAACCATCGGGCCTTTGCCAGGCTTGCGCTTCTTCATCAGGAAGACAAGTGGAACCATGCAAGCAGATCCAATCGCGAGCACGGTGATCACATCGAGATAAGAGAGCATTGCGCTCTGGCTCAGCATCTGAGCGTAGATGTTCCCCTCTGCCATACTTCGCGCCTGGTCCATGGAATGAGGCGAGTGAGGCGCATGCATCAAGTAGTTCGCCATTCCCTCGATGTGCTGCCGCATGCCGAGAGAATTCGGGTCAAGGTGCGCGGCCAGCCGGTCCTGATGAAACTGCCCGCGCCGCGCCAGCCAGGTCACCAGAAATGATGTGCCAACGCTGCCGCCGATGTTGCGGGCCAGGTTGGTGAGTCCGGAGACATCGTTGTTCTTCTCCCGCGGAACATCGGTGTAGGAAATCGTGTTGATCGGCACAAAGAGGAACGCCAGCCCCGAAGCTTGCAGGACCCGCAGCAATGCGATGTACTGGTAGCTCACACCCAAATTGAGCGTGTGCATGAACGCGAGTGCGGCCGCGGTGCTCGCAAAGCCATAAGCGATCAGGTAACGCGGGTCTACGCGGCCCACCAGAAAGCCGACCAGCGGCATCATCAGCATCACCGTGAATCCGCCGGGAGAGATCGCCAGTCCGGCCTGCTCGGCGGTGTAGCCCAGCAAGGTCTGGGTAAATTGTGGGATCAGTACTGTAGTCCCATATAACGCAAAACCGAGCACGAACATCAAAATGAACGAGATACCAAAGGTTCGGTTGCGAAACATCGTGAGGTCGAGGATCGGTCGACGTTTTCTTCGTATCTCGCGTATCTCCCAAAAAATGAGCGCGACGAGGGAGATTGCGCAAAGCATCGAGAACACCGTAATGATGCGCGAACCAAGCCAATCGTCTTCCTGGCCTTTGTCGAGCACGAACTGAAGCGAACCAAATCCGAGCGCCAGCAGGCCGAAGCCGAGGTAGTCCAGTTTGAGTCCGCGCTTGCGCATCGCCACCACCTCGCGCTGAATATGTGGCGGGTCCTCGACCATTCGATGGGTAAGAAACAGGGAAATGATCGCGACGGGAACATTAATGAAGAAAATCCATCGCCAATCAAAATTGTCGGTGATGTATCCGCCCAGGGTCGGCCCGATCGCCGGCGCAAAGACCACTGCGAGGCCATAGACGGCAAAGGCCTGTCCGCGCTTCTGCGGGGGAAAGGTGTCGGCGAGAATCGCCTGTTCACTGGGAGCGAGACCACCGCCACCCACCCCCTGCAACACCCGGAACAGGATAAGTAGCGGCAGTGATGGCGCAAGACCGCACAGAGCGGAGCTGACGCCGAAGAGTGCGACGCACCACATGTAGAAACGCTTCCGCCCGATAAAGGAGGTCAGATAGGCGCTCGCCGGCAGGATGATCGCGTTCGAGACCAGATACGAAGTGAGCACCCAGGTCGCTTCATCCTGCGATGCGCCCAGGCCGCCTGCTATATGCGGTAACGCCACGTTCGCGATCGAGGTATCGAGCACCTCCATAAACGTCGCCAATGTGACGGTGACCGCAATGGCCCACGGATTGTTTCTTGGTTTCCACGCAGCGTCTGAGGCCTGGAGTGCCGCTCGATCGGGCGTGGCTGCAGTCGCCGTGCTCATTTTCAAACTTTAGAGGATGAATTCTCGAAACGCGATTCAGAAAGGGCGCACTTTTTCGGCGATTCGAAATTTCCTGCCACGTCGAGCGATCTGCTTATCCAGGCGGCACGGCGAAATCTACATGCTAAACTCGACATACCGCATGGATGCCGGACTCGAACATTTAATTCGCCTTCAGAAAGTCGATGAGCAGATCGCTCAACTGCTTCATTCCATCGCGGAATTGCCAAAACGCCTCGCCTCCCTGGAGGAGAAGCTTCGTGGCCACCGCGCCTCCGTCGATGAAGCCGAGAAGGCCATCGCCGCCGAAGAGGCTCGCCGTCGCCGCCTGGACAGCGACCTGAAAGACGTTCAGCAAAAAGTGCTGAAATATCGCGGCCAGACGAGCAGCGTCAAGACAAACGACGAGTTCCGCGCGCTGCAGCACGAGATCGACTTCGCCGAAGCCGAGATACGCAAGATCGATGATCAGCAATTGCAGATCATGGAAAAGATCGAAGCCCTCCAGGGCTCTCGAACTGCGGCCGGTGCCGCTCTTTCGGAACAGCAGGCGCTGGTGGAACAGGAGAAGACGTCTGCCCAGGCCACTGCTTTGGAACAACAAGCACAACTAACATCGCTAAGAGCGGAACGCGAGGGCCACCGCAAGGATATTGACGGTGCGATCCTGCTTACCTACGATCGGGTTTCGGCTTCGTCGCGGAAGACGGGTCTGGCCAGGGTTCAGGGCCAGCGTTGTCTGGCCTGTCAGATGTACCTGCGTCCGCAGATCTGGAACCAGGTGCGCAGCGGCCAATTACTTACTTGTGAGAGCTGCGCGCGGCTGTTGTATTTCGACCCCTCGCTGGAGCCACCACCGCCTCCCCCCGCACCGATAAAAAAGAAACGAACCTCCAAAGCGACGACTCCGCCGGACTCCGCTCAAGAGATCAGCTCTCCAGCTCAGGAATAGCCTCGCCCTGCAAACGCTGTAGCCGAGGCACAACCGAAGAGTTCCTGAAGACAGGCGAACGCTCCTCAATCCTATAGGAAGGATTGAGGAGCGTTCGCCGATGCAGAGGGGCTGCTTGTTTTCTGAGCGGTTACCGATGCGGTGGACGATTGCGTCGAACGGCTCCCGATTAACGCCCCCATCGGCCTCAAATTCATCGCCGGCTGGTTGGTGGTTTGTTGGTGCATGGTCACAATGATGGCGACAGCGGGAATCTTGCCCAGGCAACGGTAAGCGTGAGGAGTGCTCGCGTCAAAGTACACTCCGTCTCCTGCCTCGATCGCGTGCATCTTGTCCGCATGGCGGATTTCAAGCTCCCCTTCCAGCAGGTAGAGAAACTCATAACCCGGGTGCACGTGGGGACGGACATCGACCGTCTTCTTGAGCGGAATGAACTCGGCGTAGTATGGATCGAGCTGACGGTCGGGAACCATATAGCCCAGGCTCTCAAAATAATAGGTCGGATCGTCGACTCCGCTCTGCGGCAGCCGCACCCGCTCCTTCTTCCGGTGCACGCGAAACAGTGTGCTAGGCTCGCTTTCGAAGAAATAGGACAGGTCCTTGCTGAAGACCATTGCAATCCGCGCCAGGTTCCTCAATGTCGGCACCACTCGGCCCGTCTCCAATTGCGATAGGAAGCTCGCCGAGAGTCCGGTGTGGCGGCCCAACTCGACTAGCCCCATCGACTTCTTCAGACGCAACCGCTTGATTCGTTCGCCAATATGCTTCTCGGCGATGAATGCCTCGGCGCTCTCCGGATCGATCTCGGTCTTGCGACCGGTTTCCTTTACCTTGGCCACGACCCCTTCGGCCGCCGTTTCTTCCACCAATGCATTGATCGGTTCCATGATGCCCCCCAATTCTTTGACTACTCATTGGACGCTTACTCGTGCCGCATGTTGCTCTGAATGAAATATATTCCATTCTCATCAAATCGATTCGGGCTTAACAAAGGTTCTCACGCTTAATTTGCAGGACTATGACCGAGTTCTCTACAACCGACCGTCCTCCCCTCTCGGCCGGCCCCACCCCGGATACGGGGTCGAAATTCCTGATCAGCGGGTCTCCGGCATGATCGGCACTGCTTTAGTACGCAGCTGGAGTCACGATCCGATTCATATTGTGCGTCTTTTCGCGTCAGGCGGTCAATTCCCAGGCGATCGCGGCGAGGAGACGGTTTTCTGGGATCCGGGGCGAAGCCGCCGATCCCCGATCCGGACCTCTGGCGGCGTCGTAGCCGCAGTCCATCTCTCCGGCGCCAATATCGCTGCTGGCCGTTGGACGGAGAAATACAAGCGCGAAATCGTATCCAGCCGGGTGCAAAGCACTCGGCACTGGCCGAGGCCCTCAGCCAGCTCAATCCTCTGCCTCAGGTCCTGGTCTGCGCCTCGGCGATTGGAATCTATGGACACCGGGGCGATGAGGTCCTGACTGAGGAGTCTCGGCCCGGAACCGGATTTCTGTCTGAAATGTGTCTGGCATGGGAAGCGGCGACTCGGGTCGCCGAAAATGCCGGCATCCGCGTCGTCCATGCAAGATTTGGCGTGGTTCTGTCCCCTGCAGGCGGCGCGCTGGCGAAGTTGCTGCCGATGTTTCGTCTCGGTTTAGGCGGCAAACTGGGGAACGGTCGCGCATGGATGCCCTGGCTGACCTTGCGCGACGCCGTTGGGATTTTGAGGTTCTGCATCGACAACGAGTACATGCGCGGCCCGGTCAACACGGTTGCTCCCAATCCGGTGACAAATGCCGAATTCACACGCGCGCTCGGCTCGGCAGTACATCGGCCCGCGATCCTGCCGGCGCCGGCCTTCGCCTTGCGCCTCGCTCTCGGCGAGATGGCTGACGAGGCGTTGTTGGCTAGCGCTCGTGTGGTTCCCGCGAAGCTGATCGAGGCCGGATACCGGTTCGCCGACCCCGAGATTGCTGCCGCGCTGCGAAGCGCGGTCGGAGCCTCCTAGCCCTGAGACCCAGGATTGCGCTCTGCTAGTCTTGAGACGATGCCGCCGCACCGCCTGTTCATTGTGAAGATCCGCCACCTCATCCACTTACGGAAGCTTCGATCCGTTGTTTCTGCTCCGGCCATGCTTTTGGCATCATGCTCGCTGGCGCTACTGCTTGCCGGATGCGGACAAACTGGCACGCCGCAGGCACCGAGCCTGCAATTACCCACACCGGTCAGCGATCTGACCGCCAACCGCGTCGGCGATCGGGTCACCCTTACATGGACGATGCCTCGGCGCACGACCGACAAGCTGCCCCTGAAGGGCCTGCAGCCCGTCCAAATCTGCCGCAGAACCGACGACGGCGCCTGTCTTACCGTCGGTACGGTCAGTTACGAGATTGGAAAGCCCGCCTCCCATGACGACACGCTGCCGGCCGATCTAACTGGGGGCAGTCCCCAGCTGTTGGCCTACTCGGTCGATGTTCTCAGCCTGCACGGCCGTTCAGCTGGAGCCTCGAATATCGCCTACGCCGCAGCGGGATCGGCGCCACCCGCTTTCATTCACGCCAGCGGCGAAATTACTGCCAATGGCGTCGTTCTCCAATGGCAACCTGCTTCGCTGCTCGGAAGCGACCACAAGGTCAATATCGAACGGACGCTGCTTTCGGTGGCCGCCCCGCCCAAATCCGAATCCAAACCTCCGTCGCAATCTCCACTTGGAGGCAGCAGCCAATCTCTCGTGAAGCAGCAAATGCTGATGGTCCGATTGCCGCCGGGTGCGGATCCTGGCAAAGCACTCGATCCCGACGCCGCGTTCGACGAGCGCTACAGCTACCGCATCTCTAGAGTCACGACAGTCAGCATCGGCGGAAAATCGATCGATATTGCCGGACCGTCAAGCGCCGAGATTCTGGTCGACACCAAAGATATCTTTCCGCCCGCCGCACCGACCGGATTGGCCGCGGTCGCGGCGCCGGACGAGGGCGCGATTGACCTCTCGTGGGCGCCAAACACCGAGACAGATCTCGCCGGCTACGCCGTTTACCGAAGTGAGCTTGGCGGAGAGCCTGTCCGAATCTCGCCCCCCGGTAAGCCAATCGATTCTCCGGCATTTCGCGACGCGACCGCGCGGCCGGGACGTGAATACACCTATACGGTGACTGCCATCGACCGCGACGGCAACGAGAGCGTACGCTCGGCCGAAGTGAAAGAAACCCTGCCACCTAAGCCATAACCTCTTGCCCCTAACGACTTTCCGTGAGGAGTTCCGTCCGATGCGCTACTGCCGTTTTGAAACCGAATCTGGCCCGCGGTATGGCGAAGTCTGTGAGCGAGCCGGCCATGAGTGGATCGAACGCTTGCTACCGGCGCCCGAGGAAGATCCATGGTCGACCACGCCGGGCGCTGAGGAAGCGGGTAACTTCGAGCCGATTCCGTTGGGCCGGGCAACCCTCCTCGCTCCCGTCAAACCGTCGAAGATCGTCTGTATCGGCCGCAATTATCGCGACCATGCGACAGAGCTCGGCAATGAGGTTCCGAAAGATCCCCTACTCTTTCTAAAGGCCCCGTCATCTATCCTCGCGCCGGGCGGTACGATCCATATTCCGACGCAATCCGAGCGGGTCGACTTCGAGGGCGAGCTGGCGATTGTGATTGGGAAACGCGCCAGCCGGATCGGAGCAGACGAGGACGTGAAGCCGTACATCCGCGGCTACACCATCGTGAACGACGTTACCGCCCGCGACCTGCAGAAGTCCGACGGGCAGTGGTCGCGGCCAAGGGCTTTGACACCTTTTGCCCGGTCGGCCCGATCGTCACCGACGAGATCGAACCCGAGTCTGGTCTGAGCGTCGAAACCCGGCTGAATGGAGTGGTGCGGCAACAGGGCAATACCGTCGACCTGATCTTTCCGATCACCCATCTCTTGCGCTATATCAGCGCAGCCATGACGCTGATGCCCGGAGACTTGATCCCCACCGGAACCCCGGCAGGCGTCGCGCCGATGCAGCCCGGAGATCTCGTCGAGGTCGCCATCCAAGGGATAGGACGACTCCATAATTCGGTTTCGGCATCTAACCCTTAAAGCACAAAATTACGGCCTGATTCACAAGGAACTCTTTGGCTGAGGACCCAGATTCCTGCTAAAGTGCAAGGTGAATAGGTTGGAGGAATCCCATGTCTAAGACCTTGCTCGAGCAGCTCCGCACAATGACCACCGTCGTCGCCGATACCGGCGACATTGAAGCCATCAAGCAGGTGAAGCCGCAGGATGCGACCACCAATCCCTCCCTCATCACCGCCGCCGCCCAAATGCCGCAATATCAGCCGATCGTCGACCAAGTTCTGCTGGATGCCAAGAAAGGCCTAGGTGAACACGCCAGCGATCAGGATGTCGCGAACCTGGCTTTCAAGCATCTGGCCGTGGCCTTTGGCAAGCGCATTCTCGAGATTGTTCCCGGCCGCGTCTCGACCGAGGTCGATGCTCGTCTTTCCTATGACACAGAAGCCACGCTTAAAATGGCCCGCGAAATCATTGGGCAATACAAGGAGCAGGGCGTTTCGAAAGAGCGCATCCTGGTCAAGATCGCTTCGACATGGGAAGGCATCAAGGCAGCAGAAATTCTGGAGAAGGAAGGAATTCACTGCAATCTGACCTTGCTCTTCGGCGTTCACCAGGCGATAGCTTGCGCCGAGGCAAAAGTGACCTTAATCTCCCCCTTCGTAGGCCGCATCCTCGATTGGTACAAGAAAGACACCGGCAAGGACTACGTCGGCGCGGACGACCCCGGCGTGCAGTCGGTGACCAAGATCTACACCTACTTCAAGAAGTACGGCTACAAGACCGTAGTCATGGGCGCGAGCTTCCGCAACATTGGCGAGATCGAAGAGTTGGCCGGATGCGACCTGCTGACCATCTCTCCCAAACTGCTCGAAGAGCTCGAGGCGAAGACGGGTGATCTTCCCCGCAAGCTCGACCCCGCCAAGGCCAAGGACGCGAACGTCGAGAAACTCAGCATCGACAAGGAGACTTTCGACAAGATGCACGCCGCCGATCGCATGGCGCACGACAAGCTGAAGGAAGGCATCGAGGGCTTCAGCGCAGCGCTGGTCAACCTTGAAAAACTGCTGGCAACCCGGCTGGCAGAACTGGGAGCAAGCAAAGAAACCGTCGGCGCGCACTAAGCTGAATCGCTAACGTAACAAGAAAAGGCAGCCGATTGCGGCTGCCTTTTCATTTGTCCCACACGCTACGAGATGGTCCTGCTTTGCAGGTTTACCGTCACCACGTCATCCGGCGTCTTCGCGACGGCGCCGTCCGATGCCGGATGATATTCGATCCGCAGCGTCTCGGCGGTGACGATGATGCGCAGGTAACCATAGTCCGTCGCATCGTAGTTCTCAAAGGTAAGCGTGCTGCTCACGCTAACCGGGGTGCGAATCGCCCCAGTTGAGCCCGACTGCAAGGCATCAATGCTGTGGCCGCCACATCCCGCGACTATATAGGGAATCTGGGCATTGTTCACCTGCCGGGTGAAACGCTGGTAGTTGTGGGCGTGGCCGGAGAGCACCGCATGTGGCCAGAACCCCGCCTTCTTCGCCGCGTTGTCGATGTCCTGCGACATGATCGGACTTCCCGAATGCGCGGAACCGTAGGTGAAAGGCGGGTGATGCACGGCGATGATCAGCGCGCCGGCGTAGTTTTCGCTCTTTGCCCGCTGGAGCGCCGCTGTGAGATACGCGAGTTGCACGTCGCTCACCGGAGACGAGGCATTGCCTTGGCTTGAAATCACGCCCGGATCTTCGAGCACGTTGCTGTAGATTGCGAGAATCCGGACAAAAGGCGCATCGAAGGTATAAAAGACTCCGGGTTGGATTTGGGCCGTCCTCGACAGACCGCCTGCGTCGGTGCTCACTCCGGGTGTGGCCGCACAGAAATTACGCACGAACGCTTCGAGCGTCGGCGCCGGGTCAGTCTTATAGACCTCACCGTCGTGGTTGCCGGCGATGGCCATGATCGGCGCAGGGTATTCGCGGTAGGGATCGTAAAACTGGTCGTAGTAGTACGCGCCCTCGCCAAAATTGTAGACCACGTCGCCGAGATGAAAGAAGAATGAGGGCACGTCCGCAGGATCGGCCTCGTCGAAGTCGCTCACCATCTTGTCCGCGACTTGAATAATGGTGTTCGGACCGGTCGTGTTGCCCGTGTCGCCGACAGAATGGAAAACGATCTGGCCGGATTGCGTGATTTTGGTTACCGCCGCCGCGCCCGCATTGCCCATTACCTGGGCGAGTGTGAGCACCGGTTCGGTCGCACCGCCCCGCGCTGGAGGCACGGCTTGCAGCAGAGTGGCGTTGACCAAACTGTAGTCCCCCGAATCGGAGGTGGTGTCGACGAATCCGGTCGGATCGGGGCTCGGCTTCGGCTGCGCAAAGACAGGCTGTCCCGTCGCCGGATGCGTGACAACAGGACCCTGCTTTGGTTTATGAGCGGGTTTGTGAGTTGGCTTGTGCTTCGTTGTTTTGCTCGGACGCTTGGAGATGGCCATCATGACTCCTTGAAGGACGCAACGCGATTAAGTGTAGACCACTTTCGCATCACTCCGGTCAACGTAGCGTTCGCCTTGTCTGTAGTGAGCGTGGTGGAGTGATCGTTACAGAGCGGCTCCCCCGTTTGCAGTCGGATACCCCGAGTGCTAGAGAAATGCGTGAGGCCGCCGATCTTTCTTGGTAATCACGGCAACGTTCGGTAAATTCTGGAATTAAGTGGTTAACAGAGGATGAATTTCAGCACGCCCAGGAGAATCGATGGTTCCAGGATCGCATTCGCTGCGTCACCTCTTTCATGAACTTGTTGAAGACTGCTACTCCGAGCACGTTGGCATTCGCGATACAGAGATATCGAGCTACGTCGCCGACCTGCTGACCGACTTCTGCGAATCCGACCGCCTCTATAGCCTGCGCAACGCGGAAGGGCGCCCGATTGAGGAGATCGCCGAAATGATGGCCGCTTCCGATCCCGTCCACGGCACCGCGACTTCTTTCGACCAGGAGCGTCACATCCGCAAACACATCGGCGACTACACCCTCTTCCTCACCGGCATGTATCCTGAGTCGCTGCATCTTTGGCGGCAAAGGGTGCGATTCCTGCAGATGGTCCGAGCCGGCAAAGAGAGCTACTGGATCGTCTCGCAATTTAATGTCTTTGAATACGCTCTCGAGGCGCCGCTGTTCATGAGGCTGGCAGAGTCCTTCGAGGGCTGCGTCTATGGATTGACTAAAGTGCGCGGCGAAATGGAAAGGCGCATGGCGCTACCTCCGGCGACGAATTCGCAGCGGATTATGTAGCTTGCCGTTGCAGGTCGTCCCCGCCTTGACCATCTGGGAGGAATTAAGGCTCTTCGTCCCGTGACGCTGATGTAACCTCTTCGCAGGTCCTGCGATTAGCAAAATAGTCTTACAATCCGAGATCCGGGATGCGCCTGCGCGGCCGGCGACGGCGAAGACCCACAGCGGACATTGGTTCGCCATATTGGCTACCATTTGTTGGGCAGTCGCATCAGTGATGACCAAGGCTGCGACCGGCAAACTGCCACCCCAGCTTCTCTTTGCAACCGAATTGGCGGCCGGGACACTTACGTTATGGATCTGGGTGTTGGCCACCGATCCTTTTCGCGTCAGCTTGCCGACCGCCTGCCGGTTGGCACTTCCAGGTCTGCTGCAACCAGGTCTAGCCTTCTCCCTCACTTTTGTCGCCCTGCAGCGGACGACCATTAGCAACGAGACTCTAATCTGGTCGACAGAGAGCGTGATGATGCTGGTGCTCGCAAGCATCATTCTAGGCCAGAGACTTTCGCGGCCGTTGGTGCTGCTCTCTGCTGTCGCATTCCTGGGCGTTGCGATGATGAGCCTCTCCGGACGACACGATCCAGTCTTCGGCAGCCGCAGCGTCCTCGCGAATACGATGATCGTGCTCGCCGTGCTTGCGGCGTGTGCTTACACGTTTCTCGCGGAACGCGCGCTGGTGCATCTGCAGGAAGAGCAGCTGTTTGCGCTTCACCAGACGGCAGGATTGCTGGTTGCGATGGTGTTTGCACTGGTGGAGGATGCGCGGAGGGATGCCGGTTACCGCTTCACCTTCAGTGTGGGGCACGGCGTGCCTCGCCGGCGTGTTGCTCTTCGCTCTTCCATTCGTACTCTATCTGCGGGCGATTCGCATGCTTGGCTCGGCGGCCTCAGCTCAGTTTCTGGCGTTAGTGCCGATCATGACGGCGGCGCTGGCAGCGATCTTTCTGCGAGAGCGACTGAATGTACTGCAATGCTTCGGAATCGCAACTGTGATCGCCGCCGTCACCAGGATCGGCTTCCTGCAAAGGCAGACTCGCACCGACCAGAATCGGTCGTAGGCGGAAGCCTGATCAGAGCTACAGAATGTATCTCGCCAAATCCTGATCTTTCACAATCGACGCGACCATGTGGCGAACGTATTCGGGGTCAATGACTACGACCGTCTCCATGCCCGAAGAAGTCTCGCGCTCGATCACCGGCAACGGGAAACTGGCGCCGCTCTCCTGCGCCGATGCAGCCACGTCAAGCAGGTTTCCGCTCTCGCCTTTACGCGCCTTAGTCAGGTCAGGAGCAAGGAAGCTGATCTCGTCCAGCACCTTTTCCATGATCGTATGCAGACGCCGAGCGCCGATGTTCTCCGTCGTCTCATTCACGCGGAAGGCAAAATGGGCCATTTCTTTCAGAGACTCTGGGGTGAACTCCAGCTTGAGCCCTTCGGTGTCGAGCAGAGCGGAATATTGCTTGGTCAGCGAAGACTTCGGCTCGGTCAAAATGCGCACAAAATCTTCAACCGTAAGTGACTGCAGCTCGACGCGAATCGGAAAGCGTCCCTGTAACTCGGGGATCAAATCGCTCGGCTTCGAGACATGGAATGCCCCGGCAGCGATGAACAGAACGTGGTCCGTGCGCACCATGCCGTAGCGGGTGTTGACCGTTGTCCCCTCGATGATCGGCAGAATGTCGCGCTGCACACCCTCGCGTGAAACATCGGGGCCATGGCCGCCTTCGCGGCCGGCGATCTTGTCGATCTCGTCGAGAAAGACGATGCCGGAGTTCTCCACGCGCTCCACCGCGACACGGGTCACCTGGTCCATATCGATCAGGCGGCCTTCTTCTTCCTGCACCAGATATTCAAAGGCCTCGGCGACCTTCATCTTGCGCTTCTTCGTGCGCTGGCCAAAGAGGTTCGGCAGAATGTCTTTGAGATTGATGTCCATCTCCTCGACACCCTGGTTGGAGATGATCTCAAACGACGGAGTGTTCCGCTCGCGAACGTCGATCTCGACCGAGCGCTCATCCAGCTTGCCCTCGCGGAACTGCTGACGCAGCTTTTCCCGCGTCCGGTTATGAGACTCGTTGCTCGGCGTCGGGAAGGTCAGCGTCCCGTCAGGTTCCTGGCGCGGCGCTTCAGGAGACATGCCCTGCGGCCCCATGCCTTGCACTCCCTGAGATGCCGTGTTCGGCGCTGGCGAAGGCGGCGGGAGCAGCAGATCGAGCAGCCGCTCTTCAGCATTCATCTCCGCTTTGTCTTCGACTTCTTCAAGCTTCTCTTCACGCACCATGTCGATAGCGATCTCGACCAGGTCGCGAACGATCGATTCCACATCCCGCCCAACATAGCCGACCTCGGTAAACTTCGAGGCCTCAACCTTCAGGAACGGCGAGTTGGTCAGCTTCGCGAGCCGCCGTGCGATCTCCGTCTTACCCACACCGGTCGGCCCGATCATGATGATGTTCTTCGGCATGATCTCATCGGCCAATTCAGGCGAGAGCTTCTGCCGGCGCATGCGGTTGCGCAGCGCAATGGCCACAGCACGCTTGGCGGCATGCTGGCCTACGACATACTTATCGAGCTCCGCAACAATTTCGCGGGGGGTCAGATCATCCAGTGCGAGTTCCTGGTCCTCAGCGGCGCCAGGCATATAAATTGCCATATTCGTGTTCCTTACTTATTCCTTAGCTAACTCGCCGGCTCGGTCAGTTCTTCAATCGTGATCTGGTCGTTCGTATAGATGCAGATTTGTCCGGCAATTCGAAGAGATTTCTCAGCGATGGTGCGAGCCGGTAGCTCAGTGTTCTCCATCAGCGCTCGCGCCGAAGCCAGCGCGAATGAGCCCCCGCTGCCGATAGCTGCGATTCCCTCGTCCGGCTCGATCACATCTCCGGAGCCGCTGATAAGGAAAGTCGTCTTGGGATCGGCAACCACCAGCAGCGCCTCAAGGTTGCGGAGCATCTTGTCGGTGCGCCAATCCTTCGCCAGCTCTACTGCCGAGCGGCCGAGATTGCCAGCATATTGCTCCAGTTTCGATTCGAAACGGCCAAAGAGCGAAAACGCGTCGGCCGTGGAACCTGCGAAGCCGGCAAGGATCTTGTCTTGATAGAGACGTCGGATTTTGCGCGCGGAGTGTTTGATGACGCTGTCGCCCATGGTTACCTGCCCGTCGGCAGCCATGACGACGCTGCCGCCCCGCCGTACGCAAAGGACGGTGGTCGAGCGGATGCGTGGCCGGGTTTCCCCCCCTTGCATCTCTGTTGCCTGAATTGACGATTTTCTCCCAGAAACGAAAAGAGCGGCATGGGATGCCGGCTGCGAAGACGAGCGCTTTGACATGTTCTAGCTAAGTATATCGCAGGTAGCAGGCCCGGCACGCCTCACTGGGGTATTCTGCTTTTAGATTGCGGATTCCGGGCGGCATGTCGACGCGGCAAAGCGGCGCCGCGCGTGTGATCCCAAGACGCAGCGCGATGGAGAACTTCAATGCAGGGCCTTTCACTGCGCGATCCCATTTGGCTTGGAGCAGCGGCACTCGCAATCTGTTCCGGAGGCGCTGCGTATTACCTCTTACGGCGCAAGCGGCCCAGCGCAGAGGAGATCGAGCGCGCACGGCGCCTGGACTTGGTCAAGACCGGCCGCATCATCGACGGTACGGTGATCGATATCGCCGAGCTTGCCGCTGAAGGCGCCCAGCCCTCCATCGACCTCATCATTTACAAATATGAAATCGCCGGCGTGATCTACGAGTGCGCTCAAGACGTCACCGTACTAAAGAACTTCGTCGACATCCACGCCTGCCGACTCGATTTTCCCTGCTCGGTTCGCTACGACTCCCACCAGCCAGGAAACAGCATCGTGGTCGCTGAAAACTGGTCGGGACTGCGCGACACAGCCAATCCGTTCATGATGCGACGCCCTGCGAGAAATCCAGCTGGAGCAACCGTGCCGCGACGCTAGACCATCGAGACAACTGAGACTGGTTGAAAGGCCCCAACCAGCGGCATAGACTAACCGAAGCATGCACGTCCACGCCTCGGCGTCAAACTCGAAGATGCAGAACGTCCTGCGGTTCTCGCTGGTGCTGACGCTTACCTATGTCGTGGTTACGTTCGTCGCCGGAATCCGCGCGCACTCGCTCGCGCTTATCTCCGAGGCCGGGCACAATGTCTCGGACGCGCTTGCCCTGCTGCTCTCCTTCGTCGCCGTCTACTTCCAGAGCCGACCCGCGACCGACGCCAAGACCTTCGGCTATCAGCGCGCCGGGGTGCTTGCGGCTTTCGTAAATGCGACGACACTGCTTGTCTTGTCAGTTTGGATCGCCATCGAAGCCATGCACCGCCTCGCCGCACCCGAGCCCGTGCAGCCAAAGCTCATGATGTATGTCGCCGCTGCCGGAGTACTCATGAACGGCGGCATCGCCCTGCTGCTCTCGCGAGTCAACACCGACGTCAACATCCGCAGCGCCCTCATCCACATGCTCGGCGACACCCTCTCGACCGCCGCGGTCATCGCCGGCGGCGCGGCCATCCTCTTCACCGGCCGCACCTGGATCGACCCCGCGCTCTCGATCATCATCGCCGCGCTGATCCTATGGAGTTCGCTCACGATCGTCCGCGAGACCCTCAACATCCTCCTCGAAGGCACCCCAAAAGGAATCTCGCTACCCGAAATCCGCTCTACCCTTTGTGATATCTCGGGGGTCGAAGACGTCCACGACCTTCACGTCTGGAGCCTCGGCTCGCAGTCGCATGCCTTGGCCACCCACGTCACGATTGCGGATATTCCGCCATCCGAAAGCGCCCTGATCCTCGAACAGATCAAGGTGACACTACGAGATAAATTCCAGGTCCACCACACCACGATCCAGTTTGAAAACGTCGAGTGCGAAATCGCCCACGGCTGCGTCATGCCGGTCGAGACCGTCTCCGCCCACGGCCATCACCACCACGACCACGATCACAGCCACTCCCACTGAATTCCGCTCCGAGCTAGTCCCTAGTGCCTAGTTTCTACTTCCTAGCCCCCTTAGTCCCTGCTCCTTTAACTCCGATTGGGAAGCATAGATCTCTTCCACGCGGGCCAGAGTATCGATCTCTTCGACCGGCTTATCCCGTCGAATCCGCATGATCCGCGGAAAACGCAGTGCGAAGCCGCCTGCATGGCGCTCCGAACGCATAACGTTGTTGAAAGCTACCTCGAGCACCAGCACCGGCTCGACGTTGCGCAGATAACCGAAGTCTTCGATCGTATGGTCCATGAAAAACTGCGAGAGCTCGGCGATCTCCGCATCCGTTAGCCCTGAGTAGGCCTTGCCAACATTCTTCAACTGATCGCCATCCCTCACTGCGAAGGTATAGTCGCTCAGGATGCCAGCACGCTTTCCGTGGCCGAATTCCGCAGCCGTGACAACCACATCAAGCGTCGCCAGCTCCCGCTTCAATTTCAGCCACGCCAGCCCGCGCCGCCCCGGCTGATAGACGCTGCCCCGCGCCTTGATCATCACGCCTTCGTTGCCCCGAGCCCGCGCATCCATATAAGCCTGTTCGAGCTGCTCAGCGTGCGTCAACGTGATCGCCGGTGAGAGCACCAGCCTCGATGCCGCCTCCGGAGCAACGATTTCGTCTGCAAGGAAGAGACTGGCCTGCTTCGCCTCCGGCCCCTTCTCGCGAAAGCCCGCCACGAGCTGAGCACCATTCCGCGCGGCGAACTCTTCTAACTTCGCGCGTCGCTCTGCCAGCGGACGCTCCAGCAGCAACTCGCCGCCAAAGGAAAGCAGGTCAAACGCCATAAAGGCAACAGGAGTCTGCTCCCGCATCGAGTCGGTCACCTTCTTTCGTCCGATCCGCGTCTGCAACGCTGAAAACGGCATTGCGCGGGAATTGGCAATATCCCACGCAAGCACCTCGCCGTCCAGAATGACGGGAACGTCAACTGCGGCAAACGCCTCGGCTAGCTCCGGAAAAGCCGCCGTCATCTCCTCGCGTGAGCGCGAAAACAGCGCCACCCGCCCCGGCTGCTCCAAATCGCCGCAATGCAACTGCGCACGGATCCCGTCATACTTGTCCTCAATTTGCGCCTCACGCAACAGAGTCGAGGACTCCAACAAATCCGGGTGCCCCACAACCTGCCCTGAGCTTGTCGAAGGGTCTCGATTTTGAGATGTGGGTTCTAGTTTCGACGGGTCCAGCGGCTCTGCCGCAACCTCTTGAGCAAACCGCTTTAGTGCCTCCTCGACACTCTCCACGGGGCTCGCCAGCATAAACCCCAGCGGATGAAACAACGTCATCCGCGCCTCATCGAGCCGCCCAGCCGCCGCGAGCCTCACCACCTCCGGCAGCGAACCCTTCAGCATCGTCGCCCGCCGCACCGCAGCCGCATCGGCACCATACGCGGCGGCGATTGCCTCTTCCACCAGGCTCTGCTTCACCCCGGTCCGCATATCGCCGAGCGCAAGCTTGATTAGATACTTTGCCTCCAGCGGTGTAGCCGCGCCGAGCAGTTGTTCGGTAAGCGCCAGCTTCGCGGACGACTTCCCCGTAGCCGCGATCTGGCCAAACCGTTCTTCGACCGCCGCTAATGTCAGGGTGGATTCAGCGTCAGCACGAGCAGCGAGCAGGTCCTGCGCAGCCGCCCCAAGATCGCCATGACGGCGATACGCCTCATGCATGGCCGCTTCGCTCGCGCCTGAGATCTGCGCCAGAGCTTTGCTCAGGAGGGCGCCACCCAAATTCAGCACCCGCGGATCGGTCTCGGCAAAAGCCTGCCCCGCCAGATACAGCGCCCCTAGCGCCGCATCTTCGATTGATAGCGTCTTCAGCCAGCCAGCAATCAATGCCCGCTTCTCAAGCTTTTTCGCCGTCGCCGCCAGCGCGTCGCAAAGTTTGGCGAATTCAAGGAATCTCTCGCTCACAGTCTCGAATATAGATGGCCTATACCCCGGTAAGCTCCAGACGCAGCAAGTTGACGTGTTCTCAAACCCACTCGCTGCTTGCTGTCAGAGAATCGTGCAATTACCGTCCCGCATCAGATAAACTGGAACCATGCGCCACCGCCTCCCCTTTCGCGCTCTTGCCTAGCGGCTCCCGCCGCCGATACTGCTCGTCCGCAATCCTTCAAAAATAGATCTGTAGACAAGGGCCCACCAGGCCCGCAAAGGAACGCACATGTTCGACCGTTTACACCAACTCGAAACCCGCTACGAAGACCTTGGCGCGCAGCTCGGCTCGACCGAGATCGTCAACGACCACGAAAGGTACCAGAAGATCGCCAAGCAGCACCGCGACCTGGAGACAGTGGTCGAAAAGTATCGCGAATACAAACAGATCAAGACCGGCATCGCTTACGCGGAAACGCTGATGGGCGAGAGCGACCCCGACCTGCGCGCGATGGCAATGGACGAGCTCGAGCAGCTCCAGGCCCGCCTGCCAAAGATCGAAGAAGACTTGAAGGTAATGCTGTTGCCCGAAGACCCCAACGACGAGAAGAACGTCATCCTCGAAATTCGGGCCGGCACAGGTGGCGACGAGGCCTCTCTCTTCGTGGCCGAGGTCTTCAAGATGTACGTCCGCTTCGCCGAACTGCATCGCTGGAAGGTCGAGATTCTCTCTGAGTCCGAAAGCAGCGTCGGCGGCCTCAAGGAAGTCATCGCCATCATCGAGGGCGACCGAGTCTACTCGCAGATGAAATACGAGAGCGGAGTCCACCGCGTCCAGCGCGTTCCGGAGACGGAAACCCAGGGGCGCGTCCATACTTCGGCAATCACCGTCGCCGTGCTGCCCGAGGCCGAGGACGTCGACGTCAAGGTCGAGGCCAAAGATCTGCGCATCGATACCTTCTGCTCATCCGGCCCCGGCGGACAGTCGGTCAACACGACTTACTCGGCGATCCGCATCACTCACCTGCCGACCGGCACGATCGTGAGCTGCCAGGACGAGAAGTCGCAGATCAAGAACCGCGAAAAGGCAATGCGTGTCCTCCGCGCCCGGCTCTATGAAGTCGAAATGGAGAAGCAGCACGAGGCCCTCGCCAAAGAACGCAAACAGCAGGTGGGCTCAGGCGATCGCAGTGAAAAGATCCGCACCTACAATTTCCCCCAGAATCGGCTAACCGACCATCGCATCGGGCTGACCATCCATCAGCTCAGCGAAATCATGCTCGGCAAACTCCAGCCGATCGTCGACGCGCTCACTGCGCATTATCAGGCGGAGCAAATGAAGGCCGAAACTGCGACCGCCGCGTAATTGTCACTGTGACTGATGCGAATAGCTCCGGCGTGACTCTCCGCGGTGCCCTGAACGCCGCGACTGCTGAGCTGGCCGCGGCCAGCTCCGTAAATCCCCGTCGTGATGCCGAGCTGCTGCTGTTACATATTGCGCAGATGAATCGGGCTGAACTTATCTCCGATCCTGATCGGCAGTTGACGACCGATGAGTGCCATCGCTTTCGGGAGCTGATCGCGCGCCGAAAGCAATTTGAGCCGGTCCAATACATTACCGGAGAACGCGAATTCTATGGACTTACCTTGAGGGTCACACCCGGAGTCCTGATTCCCCGCCCTGAGACAGAACACCTGGTTGAAGCGGCTCTGGAACGTATTCCGCTCGACATGCCTTCGCGTATTGCTGACGTTGGCACCGGCTCAGGGGCCATCGCAATCGCCCTGGCAGTGGCGCGGCCGATGGCCAGGATCACCGCAACCGATATCTCTCCAGCGGCCCTGAAGATCGCGAAGGAGAATGCCGCCGCACACGGCGTCGAGGATCGGGTCAGCTTTCGCGAGGCTGATCTGCTGGCGAATAGCGCACCGGGGAGTTCGATATGGTGGTTTCCAACCCTCCCTATATTGCCGATGGAGAACGGGAGTCGCTCGACGCGGAAGTGAGGGAATACGAGCCGTCACAAGCACTCTTTGCAGGACCAACTGGTCTTGAGATCTACGAACGTCTATTCCGCAGGCGGCGGAAGTGCTGCGACCGGGTGGATGGCTGGCCATGGAGATCGGGGCCGGACAGCAATTGCAACTGTCACGGTTACTGAAGGACTGGAGCAAGGTCAGCTTTGTGCCAGACCTGCAAGGAATTCCGAGAGTCGTTCTCGCTCAGCGCGATTGAACGACTCCCGGCTTTCGGGCATTGCTAACCAACCTGCGTCATCACCGGCTCTTCGAGTTTGCGATGTTCGACCTCGAACCGCAACCGATTGTTCAGAGGATCCGCATCGACCACGACGTGATCTCCATGGAGCACCTCGCCGTCGAGGATCTTCATCGCCAGCGGGTCCTGGATCAGCCGCTGCAGCGCCCGCTTGAGGGGCCGCGCACCGTACGCACGGTCGTAGCCGGTCAGCATCAGCTGCCGCTTTGCCTCGTCGGTAAGCTCGATCGTGATCTTGCGGTCGGCCAGCAGCTTCTTCAAATCCGCAAGCCGCAGATCGATGATGTGCGCCAACTGGTCTTCGCCCAGCGGACGGAAGATGACAATGTCGTCGACGCGGTTGAGAAACTCCGGGCGGAAGCTCTGCCTGAGGATCTCCATCACCTCTTCGCGGGCGCCTTCAAAGGCCGCCTCGCTCGACAGATTCTCGCCTTGCAAGATATGCGCGCCGAGGTTCGAGGTCATGATCAGCACGGTGTTCTTAAAGTCGACGGTGCGCCCCTTGGAGTCGGTCAGGCGGCCATCGTCGAGCACCTGCAGGAGAACGTTGAAGACGTCCGGATGCGCCTTCTCGATCTCGTCGAAGAGCACGACCGAATACGGCCGACGCCGCACGGCTTCGGTCAACTGGCCGCCCTCGTCGTAGCCGATATAGCCGGGGGGCGCGCCAATCAGGCGCGAGACAGCGTGCTTCTCCATGTATTCCGACATGTCGATGCGGACCAAAGCCTGTTCGTCGTCGAAGAGAAACTCGGCGAGGGCGCGCGCCGTCTCGGTCTTGCCAACGCCCGTCGGCCCGAGGAAGATGAACGAGCCGATTGGCCGTTTCGGGTCGCTGAGTCCAGCGCGCGAACGGCGAATCGCATTCGCGACCATTGACAGCGCGTCATCCTGGCCGACCACCCGCTCGCGGAGCCGCCCCTCCATGGCGACGAGCTTCTTCACTTCGCCTTCGAGCATCTTTGAGACCGGAATTCCGGTCCATTTGCTGACGATCCTGGCGATGTCTTCTTCGTCGACCTCTTCCTTCAGCATGCGGGTGTGGTCGGCGACGCCGTCCTGGGCCGCGTTCAACTGCTTCAGCTCGGCTTCGAGTTTGGGCAATTCGCCGTATTGGATCTGTGCGGCGCGCTCCAATTGACCGGCGCGGGTCTGCTCCTCGGCCTCGAAGCGCTTGGCCTCGATCTGTTTCTTCAGTTCGCTGAGCCGGGTGATGGCCTCGCGCTCATGCTGCCACCGCGCGCGCAGCCCCGTCGATTTTTCTTTGAGGGCGGCCAGTTCGCGCTCGACGACCTCGCGACGGTCTTTGGAGTTCTGGTCGGTCTCGCGCTTGAGGGCGGCACGTTCAATTTCGAGAGAGGTCTGTTGGCGTTCGAGTTGATCGATCTCGGTCGGAACCGACCCAATCTGGATCGCCAACGATGCCGCTGCCTCGTCCACTAGGTCGATGGCCTTGTCGGGCAGGAAGCGGTCGGAGATGTAGCGATGCGAGAGCGTCGCCGCAGCGACAATCGCCGAGTCCTTGATGCGGACGTTGTGATGGGCCTCGTACCGGTCCTTGAATCCGCGAAGGATCGCGATCGTATCTTCGACATTCGGCTCGCCGACGAAGACGATTTGGAAGCGCCGCTCGAGCGCCGCATCTTTCTCGATGTATTTGCGATATTCGTTGAGCGTGGTGGCGCCGATGGCGCGCAGTTCGCCTCGGGCGAGCGCGGGCTTGAGCATATTGGAGGCATCCATCGAGCCTTCCGAGGCCCCCGCTCCGACCAGCGTGTGCAGCTCGTCGATGAAGAGAATCACCTGGCCATTCGCCTCGGAAATATCCTTCAGGACGGCCTTCAGGCGGTCTTCAAACTCGCCGCGATACTTGGCCCCGGCGAGCATCGCGCCTAGATCCAGCGAAACAACACGCTTGTCGCGCAAAATCTCCGGAACGTCGCCGGAGACGATGCGCCGCGCCAGACCTTCGACGATTGCGGTCTTGCCGACGCCGGGCTCACCGATGAGTACGGGATTGTTCTTGGTGCGCCGCGAAAGCACCTGGATCACGCGGCGAATCTCCTCGTCCCGGCCAATGACCGGGTCGAGCTTGCCGCGCCGGGCGAGCTCGGTCAGATCTTTGGCGTATTTTTCGAGCGCCTGATACTTCGCTTCGGGATTTTGATCGGTGACCCGCTGCGAGCCACGCACCGAAGTGAGTCCCCGCAGGATCGCGTCATGGGTCGCTCCAACGGCGGCAAGCGCCATCTGGGCGGGATCGTTCTTTTCCTGGGTGAGTGCGAGCAGCAGGTGCTCGGTCGAGACGTAATCGTCCTTGAAGTTTTGGGCTTCCTTGAACGCCCGGTCGAGGACCTTCTGGGCGGCATTGGACAACCCCGGTTGTGCGCCGCTCCCGGAGACTTTAGGCAAGATGCCAGCGCCTGATTCACCCTGGTAAGCAACTGCTCGGTTGGCGCACCGACCTTTTGCAGCAGCGGCACGATGATGCCTTCACTGTCCTCAAGCAATACCGCGAGGATGTGCAGCGGCAGGACCTCGGGGTTGCCGCTTTCAGCGGCGAGAGTGCCTGCGCTCTGAATCGCTTCCTGCGATTTGACCGTTAATTTGTCCCAACGAATTGCCATAAATTATTCTCTCTCCGAATGCCCGATACGGCGCAAACAATGAGAGGCGGACTCGTCATCCGCCTCTTGAGAAATCACAACGACTCCAAGCTCAAGCCGCGGATTTGGCCGCTTCAATAGGCCGCTTCTCGTCGTGGCCTCGCCTGCCTACGCCGATCTTGATCTGCTTCGGTTTGGCCTCGGCCCGCTTGTTCAGCTCCAGCTTCAAAACGCCTGAGTCATATTCCGCCTTGACGTTCTCAGAGTCGAGGGTGGTCGGCAGTGTGAACGCGCGGAAGAAGCTCCCGTAGCGACGCTCGATGCGGTGGAAGTTCTCTTCCTTTTCTTCCTTTTCAAACTTCCGCTCGCCACGAACGGTCAAAGTGTTGTTCTCCAGGCGAACATCGAGGTCCTCCTGCTTGATGCCGGGGACTTCCAGCTTGAGCACGATCTTGTGCTCATCTTCATAGACATCGACGGGCGGAACGAAACCGGCGGTTGTCAGCGATTCGTTCTCCCCGCCCTGGGTGCGGGAAAAATCCTGAAAGAGTGAATTCATACGGTTTTGCAACGAAGCAACTTCACGAAATGGGTCCCAACGAGTAATAGCCATTGTTTTGTCCTCCAATTGATCAGGTGATCCGGTATCAGCGCGGATTGCGCTACACAATTATGATTCAGACTATAGCACAATGGATGCATAAAATATGAGTGATATTTACTCATACCAATCGAAATAACGCTTCTTTCATAACATTAATCTTTTGAAGGCTTTATTTACAGCCTCAAGAAGCCTTACTCCACCCGGCAAATCAGGCATTTCAAGTATTCGGTTTCGGGGACGGCTAAAAGAACCGGGTGATCAGCAGCCGCACCACGGCGTTCGAGCAGGCGAACCTGTCGGTGGGCGTCCCCAGCCGCAGCTGCGACGACCCAGTAAACTCTTCGATTCCAACATGATGCGAGCAGGAGCAGGTCACGAGCGTCCCGCCCGGGCGCAGCATCTTCAGCGCCCGGAGATTGAGTTCCTTGTATCCGCGCAGCGCACCTTCGGCCGCGCGCTTCGATTTGGCAAAGGCGGGGGGATCGAGCACGATTGAGTCAAATCGCGCCCCCCCGGCGCTCCAGTCGCGAAGCAGGTCGAAGGCGTTGGCCTCAATCCACTCCACTGGAACGCGGCCAATGGTCTCGCGATTGAGCTCGAGATTTCGCTCCGCCACCTCGAGCGCCTGACGGGAGGTGTCGACTCCAGTGACTCGCTCGCAAACCCGCGCCAGATGCAGTGCGAAGCCGCCTTGGTAGGTACAGACATCCAGTGCTTCGCCTCGGCAGTGACGGCAGCGGCGGCATAGTTTTCTCGCTGATCAAGAAATGCGCCGGTTTTCTGGCCAGCTGGACGTCGTAGTGAAAGCTGAGCCCGTTGAGGTGAAAGATCGTGGAGCTCGATTCTGTCGCGGCACCTGCACCGTCAGCGAGGAATAACGGCCCAGCCTTCGCGGGCCCCAGTTCTTCCAGCTCCCGAATTCTGGGGTCAGTGCGATAATAAACCGCCCTAGGACTCAATTTTCTTCGACTACACATCCAGGAAGGCGGCGCGGACCGGCGCCGTATCCATCCCCTGAGTAAGCAGTTGAAGCACCACCAGATCGTTGTATTTGTCGGCGATGAGGCCGGGAAGAAAATCGGCTTCGCTGAAGACCAGCCGGCAGGAATCGGTGTCCGAGTCCTCGCCTCCTCGCAATTGCTTGCGATAGCGAATGGCGGCGCGCAGGCGTTCGCGGAAAAGGTCGATCCAGGCGGCCTCGTCGAGGCCTTGACTGGAGACCACCCGCAACGCGATCTGTGAACTCGCGCTATAGAGCGCTGTTCCCAGCGGCTTCCCGCGAGGATCGAGAACAGCGATCAATCGAGAGGGGAGTCGGGAGGAACTACTTGCTCCACGTCGGAGCGGTAGACCCAGACATGCCCAGCGCGCAAGCGGTCGGCTGCCCGGCGGGAGACGATCGCATAGGAACCCTCCGGCCGCAGGGGTTGCGCGGCCGGGGTGTTCGCGCCAGAATCTTTGCCGCAGTCCGCCGGAGCTGGAGATTGCTTTCTCGGCCGGCTTCCTCTGGCGACAGATTTTCCGCTTTTAACTGGCGCCGGTTGCGAAATTGGAGACGCAGGCATCAAAATGGAGGGTCGCTGTGGGCAATCTTCGCATAATAGCCGAATCCAGCACCGACGACAACGAGGAAGTTGCGCCAGGATTGCGACGGTTAACGCTCAGGCCCTTTGATGTGATTACCATTTCGTTCCATTATGCTAGAGTTCGAGTCACGCGGGTAACTTACCAGGCAGGATCGTATGCAGCTCGAGTCGGAAGTGGTCCAGGCCGAAGGCGGCGTTGTCGTGGTGGCGCTGAAGGGGCGATTGATCGCCGGTCCGCGTCTCACCATTGCCGAAGCGCAGGTCAAGTCGATCGTGAAGCAGGGGACGTCTAAGCTGGTGCTCGATCTGGCACAGGTAGAGCACGCCGACAGCTCGGGATTTTGCCTGCTGCTGCACGCCTACACCGCCATCAGCGCGGCTGGGGGGCAATTGCGAATCGCAGCGCCCAACAAACGGCTCGCTGATCTGTTTCAACTGACTGAGACGGATCGGCTACTGTCGATATTCCCCGACCGGGGAGCCTGTATTCAGAGTTTCAAGCGAAAGGCGCCGTCGAAGGGCGACTCGGGCGTCACCCCGATACAACCTTCGGGCGTGTAGTGCGAGCTGAGAGGGCGAGACTGTCCTGCTCGAGCAATCCGATCCCGCGACTGTCTGTTAACCGCGCGTATGCTACAGTTGGCTTTCCAGACACTCAGATCGATTAGGAAATCGCCATGCTTGAAACCGAAGTCCTCAAGATCGAAGGCGACATCCACGTGGTGGCGCTGAAAGGCCGTTTGACCCTCGGCAGCCGCCTGAGCCTGCTGGAAGCCGAGATCAATACCCTCGCCGACAACGGCGCGCGGAAAATCATCCTGGACCTCGAAAACATCGAATATGCCGACAGCTCCGCGCTGGGCGTGCTGCTCCACGCCTCGGGCGCGGTGCGCGCCAAGGGCGGAAAACTGCTGCTCGCCGCGCCCAACGAGCGGTCTGCAGGACCTCTTCAAACTGACCAACACGACCCAGCTGCTGACCAGCTATCCGAGCCGGGCTGTCTGTATTTCGCATTTGCTGTAGTCTGCGCGCCGCATCATCGCGATCGCTTGCAATGCTAAACTGAGTGCTTCCGAACCAGTCTTGCCGGTGAGTCGATTTCACGGGAATGAGGCCGCGTTCCACTCTCAGCAACCACGGATTCACCTTGCCTGAAGCTGCCAGCCGCGCGAAGAAAAACCCAGAAACATCCTCCAGCCCTGTCTCCTACGCCGACGCCGGAGTCGACATCACCGGCGGCGACCGCGCCAAACAGCGGATCAAATACCTGGCACAGCGGACCTTTGGTAAACAGGTGCTCAGCGAAATCGGCGGCTTCGGCGGCCTCTTTCGCCTCGATACAGCCCGATATGCCACGCCGGTGCTGGTTTCGAGCGCCGACGGCGTTGGCACCAAGCTCAAGATCGCCTTTGAAATGGGCCTTCACCACACTGTCGGCGCAGACCTGGTCAATCATTGCGTCAACGATATCGCGATCCAGGGCGCGACCCCGCTCTTCTTTCTCGATTACCTCGCCACCGGACGCCTCGATCAGGGCGTCATCGAAAAGGTCGTCACCGGCCTCGCCGACGCCTGCAAGGCCAACGGCTGCGCGCTGATCGGCGGAGAGACCGCCCAGATGCCGGGCTTTTATGCCGACGGCGAATACGACCTCGCCGGCTTCATCGTCGGCGTTGTTGACAAAGAGAAGCTGATCACCGGCGCCAAGGTCAAGGCCGGCGATGTGCTCATCGGCTTTCCCTCGACCGGCCTGCATACCAACGGCTATTCGCTGGCCCGCAAGCTGTTCTTCGAGGTCGCCGGCTACAAGCCCGACCATTACGTCTCCGCGATCAAGGACAAGGCCGGAGCGGCGCTTGATGAAAGTGCACCGCAGCTATCTGCCGGTGATCAAGAAGCTCACCGCCGGCGACTACACCACCGGCATGGCGCATATCACCGGCGGAGGCATCACCGAGAACCTGCCCCGCATCCTGCCCAAGACGATCTCGGCAATCATCGAGACCGGAAGCTGGCCGGTTCCGCCGATCTTCGAGCACCTGCGCGAGTTGGGCAGCGTCGAGCCGGACGAGATGCGGCGGACCTTCAACCTCGGCATCGGCCTCATCGCCGTCATTCCCGCCGACCGATTCACCCGCGCCAAGGCCATGCTCGACCGGGCGGGAGAAAAATTCCACGTCATCGGCCGCACCGTCAAGGGCGACCGCAAAGTGATCTACGCCTGATGAGCTCGGCCAACAAGAAGCTGGGAATCCTGCTCTCCGGCCGAGGATCGAACTTCCTCGCCATCGCCGACAGCATCGAGCCGGAAAGCTTCCGGGAGCGGAGATCGCCGTCGTCATCTCCAATCGCGCCGAAGCGCCCGGCATCGCGCGGCCCGGGATCGCGGCCTGCCAGCGCTGGCTATCGAGGCCAAGGGCCGAAAGCGCGCCGAGCACGACGCTGAGATCATCGCTGCCCTGCGCGACCATCAAGTCGACCTCGTCTGCCTCGCCGGATATATGCGCCTGCTCTCGCCGGAGTTCGTCCGGGCCTTCCCGCAGCGCATCCTCAACATTCACCCCTCGTTGCTGCCCGCCTTTCCAGGACTCGACGCGCAGAGGCAAGCGCTCGAGTATGGCGTGCAATACTCCGGATGCACCGTGCATTTTGTCGACGAAGAGCTCGACCATGGAGTCATTATTTTGCAGCGGGCCGTTCCTGTTTTGCCGGGCGACGATGAGGCAACGCTGTCGGCCAGGATTCTCGAAGAGGAACACCAGGCCTATTCCGAAGCGATCGCCCGCGTGCTCTCCGGCAACTACGCCATCGTCGGCCGTCGCTATGAGGTGCGATGAGCCAGGCCTTGGCGCGGCCGCGACAGGCCTCACCGCCATTTCGCCGCGTCGTCTTCGATCGCTTCCGGATGCAGACCCAACTTGCCGCCGTCCAAGCCGCTCGCTGAACTGACTCCGCAAGAAGCCCGCGGCCATGCGGTCTTTCAATCCCATTGCGCCCGCTGCCACTACGCCAATAGCCAGGACGGCTTTCACGGCCCCGGATGCAAGGCCTCTACAAGCAGCAATATTTGCCCAGCGGCGCGCCCGCGAACGATGATCGCGTGACCTCGGCGATTCTGCGTGGACGCGGCATGATGCCCGCCTTCGCCAACGACCTGGACGACCAGCAGCTGAATGACCTGATCGCTTATCTGCATACGCTATGACCGACGAAAATATCGACCTCAACGATCCTTCAGTGAGCCCGCGCAACCGGGCAAGAAGCGGCTCCCCTTGCCCGGCATGGCGGGAATCGCGCTCTACATGTTCGCGATTTCTGCGGTCATTGCCTTCGGCGTGGTCGGCCACCATATTCCCCCGATCTTCCTCGTGGTCAGCCTGCTTACGGCCTGCGCGAGCTTCGGACTGCTGCGGCTGCAGCGCTGGGGATGGGCGCTTTCGCTGGCGGCGACCTTTCTGCTGATGGTTTATCAGTTCTATATTCTCTTTCGGCCCGCACCAGGCGCCGGGGGATGATGGGCGCCCTGAATCTGCTGCTCTTTCTCTATCTGATCCGGCCGGAGGTCATAGAGCGGCTGAAGTAGTCGCAGCTTAGACGCTACAATAAAAAAGTGGCAGCATTTACGGAACTCATCCAGATCGAACCCGCGCGCAAGACGCCCCCCCAAGCCGGAATGGCTCAAGGCGCGCGCTCCCGTTGGCGAGAATTATCACGACCTCAAGAAGCTCGCCCGTTCGCTCAACCTGCATACGGTCTGCGAGTCGGCCCACTGCCCCAATATCGGCGAATGCTGGAACCACAAGACCGCGACCTTCATGATGCTGGGCAACACCTGCACGCGGCGCTGCGGATTCTGCGCGGTGCCAAAAGGCCGCCCCGACCCGATCGATTTTGACGAACCCCGTCGGGTTGCCGAAGCTGTCGCGACGCTGGGGTTGAAGCATGCCGTCATCACCAGCGTGAACCGCGACGACGATATCGTAGGCGGCGCGCGGGCCTTTGCGATGGTCATCGAAGAGATCCGCCGCCAGGCGCCAGGCTGCCAGGTCGAGGTGCTGATTCCCGACTTTCAGGGCAATGAAGAGGCCATCCGCATCGTCGTCGAGGCGCGGCCGGAGATGCTCAACCACAACACCGAATCGGTGCCTCGGCTCTATCGCGTCGTCCGCTCGGGCGCGCGTTACGAGCGGACGCTGCGGCTGCTGGAGTTCGCGAAGGAAGTCGATCTGAAGGCGGTCACCAAATCTGGAGTCATGGTTGGCCTTGGCGAAGAGATGCATGAACTGCTGCAGGTCTACCGCGACCTGGCCGCCGTCGGTACCGACGTGCTCACCATCGGACAATATCTGCGTCCGTCGAAAGACCATCTGCCCATGACCCGGTACTACACGCCGGAAGAGTTCGCCTTTATGAAAGAAGAGGCGCTAGAATGGGCTTTCGCCACGTCGAATCGGGGCCGCTGGTGCGCTCGTCGTATCACGCGCATGAACAGGCGGCGAGCACGGGCGTGACGCTGATCTCCTAGCCGGTCCCGCGCTAAATTGGGACCCGCTCGCACCTCAACACCCC
>CAWGZE010000037.1:0-16978 GCA_963826855.1 uncultured Acidobacteriaceae bacterium | reverse complement strand
ATCGTCGTCGCCCTCGTCAAAGGCTCCGAAACGACGCTCGAAGCGCTATTACATCGAGGGGCCGCTGGTTCGCCTGCAACCCTCCAACACCGAGATGGACCCGATCTACGTGCCAATCCAGAACGTCGCCATCCAGGGAAGAGTCCTCGGCGTCATCCGCAAATACTCCTGAACATCGGAGCCGTTTCCTATGCAGACACACGAAAGGCCCGGAAACAACTCCGGGCCCTTCAAACCTTAGGCGTTGACAGGAACGCTAAGCACCTTGGCGATGCTCTTGTCGATCACGTCCTTAGGCACGAAGCCCACGATCTGATCGGCGACCTTGCCGTCCTTGAACAGCAGCAGCGCGGGAATGCCGCGGATGCCGTAACGACCCGGCGTCGCGGGGTTCTTGTCCACGTCCATCTTCATCACCTTGAGCTTGCCAAGGTTTTGGACGGCAATCTCATCGACGACCGGCGCCAGCGCCCGGCACGGCCCGCACCAGGCAGCCCAGAAATCGACCAGGACAGGGTACTCGGACCGCAGGACCTCCTGTTCGAACGTCCCATCATTTACCTCAAAAACTCCAAGCCCAGCCATGTTCCTCCTCGCGAATTATCTTCTTGATGATAACCCTGAATACCAGTCGATTAGATGTAATTTGCCCCTGAAAGTCGCACCAGGGTCATTTCGCCGCCAATGCCGGCTCGAACACCGCCGGCGAAGTCTCGATCCCACAATCAATTAGCTCCGCCGGTTCGCTCAGGCAGCTCGTAACCAACGTCCGAACCTCTTCTATCGGCGATTCTCCGTCCAGCAGCAACAGCACCGACGGCCCAGCTCCGCTCAGCGCCACCCCCAGAATCCCGTTCGTGCCCGCAAGTGGCAGCAAAGACGGCAGTAACGGACAGATCGCACCCCGAAACGGCTGATGCATCCGGTCCTGCATCGCCACCCGCAGCAACTCGCCGCGCCCCGTGGCAAACGCCGCTGTCATCAGGCTCGCACGCTGGATGTTGAAGACCACGTCATCCTGGTCATAGCTGCGCGGCAGCACCTGGCGCGCCGCGGTGGTCGCCAGCGGCTTCTCCGGCATCGCCAGCAACACCCGCCATCTGCTCGGCGGTGAAAGGCTGACGGCATGAACATGGTCGCCATCCATCGCCGCCACCGTAAACCCACCCAGCCAGCACGCCGCCGCGTTGTCAGGATGCCCCTCCAGCCGCGAAGCTTCATTCAGAATCTGTTCTCGGCTCCAGCCAAGTCGGCCAAAATGATTGGCCAGCGCGACTCCCCCGAGACGAACCGCAGCCGAAGACCCACAACCCATGCCGATCGGAATTTCGTTACAAATCTCAAGCGCAAGCGGGACAAGCTCCACACCGTTCGCCGCCAGGGTCTTCTGATAGACATCCAGCATCAGGTTCCGCCGCAGCGACGAGCATACGTCAACGTTCCGGCCAGTAGCCTTAATGCTGAACTCCGGCGCGCGCGCAGCATCGATCTCGAGAGCCAGCGTCAACGCCAACGCAACCGTATCGAAACCCGGCCCAAGATTCGCCGAAGTCGCCGGCAGCCGCAGATGCAATCCCTCGCTCGACCCAGAAACCGCGCGTGGCGTCTCGGAGATCGCGACGCCGTTGCTCACCGCATTCATCGCCGCACCCCAGCTTCGAGCGCCTGCAAAACAGCATCGGCGGAAGCATCGAGCACCGGCATCTCCGAGCGCAGAGGAGCCATCGCCCGTTCATGCCCACGCGATTCCTCTTTAGTCAGAAGCTGGCCGCGATGAAAATCTAGTGTGTATTCGGAATCCTTCAGAGTATGCCCAGTGAGCAGCAGCACCACATTCTCCGTCGGCTTCACCCGTCCATCAGTAAGCAACTTCTTCAGTCCCGCAAACGTAACCGCCGAGGCCGGCTCGCAGCCAATGCCCTCGCGGCCGATCTCGGCCTTGGCAATCGCAATCTCGGCTTCCGAGACCTGCTCGCAATAACCATTGGTCTGCTCCAGAACACGCACTGCCTTTCGCCACGATGCGGGATTGCCAATGCGAATCGCGCTCGCCCGCGTAGCGGCGTGAACCGGAGTCAGTTCCCTACCCCCAAATTCCTTCATCGCCGTATAGAGCGGATTCGCCCCCTCCGCCTGAATCACCGAAATCCTCGGCATCGCCGTTGTCAGGCCGAGGTGCTTCATCTCCTGAAACCCCTTACCTAGTGCCGAGCAATTCGCCAGGTTCCCGCCGGGCACAATCAAATGATCGGGGACATTCCACTCCAGTTCCTCGGCGATTTCCATCGCCGGAGTCTTTTGCCCTTCTAAACGATACGGATTGACCGAATTCAGCAGGTAGACCGGATAGCGCTCGACAACCTCGGCCAGCACCCGTACGCAGCCATCGAAATCGGTACGCAACTGGCAGGTAAGCGCGCCATAATCCATCGCCTGCGACAGCTTGCCCCAGGCGATTTTCCCCTCGGGAATCAGCACCAGAGAGCGCATTCCCGCCCGCGCCGCATAAGCCGCCATCGCCGCCGACGTGTTTCCCGTCGAGGCACAGGCTACCCACTCAAATCCGCGCTCGCGCGCCACCGAGAGCGCTGCCGTCATGCCTGTATCTTTGAACGACCCGGTCGGATTCATTCCCTGGTGCTTCGCCAGCAGATGCTCCATGCCGGCGATCTCGGCGCAGCGTGGCATGCCGTACAGCGGAGTGTTCCCTTCCCGCAGCGTCACCGCATCGTTCGGTCTATCGAGGATCGGCAGCAGCTCGCGAAACCGCCAGACCCCGCTCTGGTCGATCGGCAGCGCCGAGTGGCGCCGCTCTTTCCAAAGCCAGCGAAGCGCGCTCGCATTTGGCAGCCACGCTCGAGGCTTGGCCGCACGCGGTTCGGCCACGCCTGCAGCACTCGGCAAGCCTCCATTGCCGTAATGGCCATTGGCGACCGCTTGCGCCGGAGCAGGGCTCCACGCCGGATACTCCACCTCAAACAAATCGCCGCACTCGACGCAGCGGAAGTTGCTGCGGGCCTCTCGCTGCGCGACCACACGCGCACACCCGGTGCAGCGCAGTTGATGGACGATGTCGTTCATGATCTATCTCTAGCCTAGCAGCAGGAGCCGCAGCTGCACTCGCCTGGATCGAATCATGGACCCAGGCGCACCAGCGATCATGCATGGCAGCGCGCTCGTGCAGAATCGCAAGCGAGGGCGTAGAAGGCAGAAAGCCACCCGCCTCAAAACAGATTGACGATGGGCGGGAAGGTTAGCGCTAACCCTAAGAACAGCAATAGAAACGCTGTTGTGCAGATGGCTCCAGCCGCGACAGTCCTCTTCCCCCATCGCCATTCCAGGAACAACCACAGACAAAGCCATACAAGAATGGCAGTCGTCGTTACTCCCGAGAGTGGTCCCGTAGGTTCATAGAAATTCAACATGCCCTTCACCCACGCGGATTCATCCACGGCTAAAGCGAGGAGCGCTAAGACAAAGCAGCCAGCCCCGGCGGAGAGTATAGCGGCCGCACCTGGGCCGTTGCTCATCTCCGAACCAGCGTGCGAGGAGGTTCGTACAGCGTTCACTCTTTTCCGCCTCGCGCCAACTCTATCGCTTTGCCGCCGTAGACTGGCGCGTTCTTGTTGATCATTGCGCCGAAAAAACCGGCGATGCCGGCCGCGAGGAGAGAAACGGCGGCAAAGCAGAGCACGGCATTGCGAAGCTGACGATGGCGCTTAAGGTCGCGTCCATATCTCACAAAGACCGCCGCAACCATGGTGATCGAGATTGGGGCAAACCAAGCGACGTACTCTTTCCACTCCATCCCGAGTGAGTGCCATCCCCTGGTGCCGGGATTCGACATCAGGAGGCGCTGTGGGAACATCGAGAGATCAACAGCGCCGGGCGGAGGCACTGCTCGATACCACGGATAGACAATGTAAGCCCCGCTGAGCACAGCTCCCCAGGCTAGCACCGCCATTGCGACGAGGTAACCCCTGAGGAATCGGTCGAAGCCAGAATCGGCCGCCTGCGAGGCCGGCGAAAAGATAGATTGATAGAGCCCCATCAACGCACCGGAACATGCCAGCAAATAGAGCGCGCCGAACCCCATCCCGTGGACCATCGTCCAAAGACCTCGCGCCGTGATTTCCATTTGGCTTATCCTCCTAGTGCCGGCTCAGCAGTCCGCGGCCCTCGAATCATTCGAATCCGTTTGTCTTTGGTGGTCTCGACATCCAATCGCTGAGCGCAGAGTCCTTTGTGTCGGCCTTGTCGTCTTTGCCCCACGTCCAGTACATACCCACATATGCGTAATTTTCGGTCTGACCCGCAATAGAGTGGCCGTAGCAGAGCAGAAACTGTTCGCCGGGGTGGTTCTTGAAGTGGTAGTATCCGCCGACGTCAATCAGCGTTGATGACTGAGTCTGGGCAGTGGCGAACCCTTCGCGGCCATGCGCGTAGACCTCGGCTCCCAGTTCCAGCCTCTCGCTCAACTCCCGTTTCACGAGCCATCCTGTATATGGAAAGCTTCGATACCCAGTCTGCCTTACGATCTGATACCCGGCACCGCCATCGAAGAGCCACTTTCCCGAGTTCTTTTGCAGCCAGATCGGGACCTTGTACCAAACCTTGCCCACACCGAGCCCCTTGTCGTAATTGCCGGTGGGCATCTCGTACATCACAAAGGTGCCGATCTGAGGAACATGCGGCGACTCTTTGATGAACGCGATCTTGGTGCCCAGTTCCATGTCCATCAAGCCGAAGTTTGTAGGCCCGGTCCCGCCAGGAAGATAAACCGGATTATTCAAAGGCGCGGCCACGCCCCAAGGCAAGATCGCGTGAAGCTGCACCCTTGGAATCGCGCCCCAGTTGAACTCGAAGGCCGGCCCTGTCGAATCAATCTCCGCCGGAGTGCCATCGACGCCGCCAAAGATATAGAACTCGTAATGATGCAGGTCGACAGGCACTGGATCGTCGGTTTGATATGGAGGCCCCTGCGCCCACAGCCGCGGCACTCCTATGGCCATCAGCGCAAACAAGACCATTGCCGAGCACTCGCCGCCAGACCTCATCGACTCTCCCGACTCGCCCGCCAAAATCGTTCCACCATCGCGCAAGGCGATGCTTCTTATCAATCAGCTTATATCGAAATTCGATATCATGCCATCCGGGAGCAGCAGCAGCAGTAATATGTATCCTGTGTTAAAGCAGCAGCGGGAATTGTTCTTTGGCCTCATCCGAATTCACGTGCTGGTGCACGCAGCCCACGAGCCAATCTTTGGATTGGCCATGATGGATGAGCTAACCCGTCATGGGTACCGCATCGGCCCCGGAACTCTTTACCCGCTCCTACATGGCCTGGAACGCGGCGGCTTGTTGAAATCTGCCCTCAAGAACGTCGGAGGGCGCAGGCGAAGGATATACAAGATCACAGCCGCTGGAAGAAAGGCTTTAGACAAGGCCAAAGCAAAAGTCGACGAGTTACATGAAGAGCTTCACGAAGATCATCCGCGAAGACTCCCATGTGCTGAGGAAGGCTTCACCTCTAACTGAGTCAGGGTGCGACAGCACTCGCTGCTGATCCCCTTTAGCCAAGCAGAACCGGCTCCCGCCGCAGCCAGATACCAAATTTCTTCTCCACGCGGGCGACAATCTCCTCGCTCAAGGCCAGCACCTCGGCAGCCGAGGCACCCCCACGGTTCACCAGCGCCAGAGTGTGCCGGCTGGAAATCCCTGCATGCCCATTTCCGTAGCCCTTCGAAAACCCCGCCTGTTCAACCAGCCACGCGGCCGCCAACTTGACCTTGCCATCCTCCGCTGGATACTGCGGAATCTTCGCCTCCGGTGGAACCGCGGCTGCAATTCGCTCTAGTGCCGACCGATCCACAACCGGATTCTTGAAAAAGCTCCCCGCGCTCGCGCAATCCGGATCTCCATCGACAAGAAACATCCCCTTCGACCGCCGAATCGCCCGCACCGCCTCAGCGACCTGGGCAACCGATGGCACCTCATTGCCCTGAAAATGCCTTTGAAGGTCCGAATAGGTGAGCGTCGGCGAGCCGCCCGCAGTCAACGAGTAATCTACTCTGGTCACAATGAACTGCCCCTTCGCCGAGGTGTTGAAGATGCTCTGCCGGTATGCGAAACCACACTCCGAGCCGCTCATCTCCACAAACTTCCCGAAGCGCAGGTCTAAAGCCCGAACTACATCGATCCTTTCCGAAACCTCCTGGCCATAAGCCCCGACATTCTGTACTGGAGTGCCCCCGACCGTCCCCGGAATCCCCGCTAGACATTCAATCCCGGCACAATCGAGCGATACGGCGTGGCTCACCAACTGGTCCCAATCCTCGCCCGCCTCGGCCTGTAAAATCAGCGCGTCGTTATCAAAGTGCTCTCGTATTCCCCGCAAGGCAATGTGCAGCACCAGTCCTGGGAAGCCCGAGTCTGAGACCAGGAGGTTGCTTCCCCCGCCTAGAACAAAAAGGGGGAGGCCTTGTTCGTGCGAGAGACTCACCGCCTCCAGAATGTCGGCTTCGCTCGTGGCCTCGGCAAACCACCGCGCCGCGCCACCGATTTTGAATGTGGTATAGGGCGCAAGCGGAACGTTCTCTAGAATTTCCATCCAATCGAGACTATCAGCCTAGGCGTAGATCCAAGGCTGACCCACTGCGTCTCATTGACTGAGGCTCTATAATAAGACCAAGGCAGTCGCCGAAATACCCGGAGGAAAAAGAGAATGTATCCCGAAATGATGGTCATCCCCATGCGTGAAGAGCTGACGCGGGTAGGAATCAAAGAAGCCAGGACCGCTGCCGAAGTAGACGCGGCGCTGGCCGCGCCCGGCACAACCCTGCTGGTGGTGAACTCAATCTGCGGTTGCGCCGCCGGCAAGATGCGCCCCGGCGTGCGGCTTGCCCTGCAGAACGCGACCAAGCCCGACCAGACCGTCACCGTCTTCGCCGGCCAGGACCGCGAGGCCACCGATCGCGCCCGTTCTTACCTCGCCGGTAACCCGCCGACCTCGCCGGCTGTGGCCATCCTCCGCGACGGCAAGCTGGTCTACCTAATGCAGCGCTCCGCGATCGAGATCAACACCGCTCAAGCCATTGCCGGCGAGCTCGCTCGCGCCTTCGATGAGTTCTGCGCCAAGACTACGGTCTAACAAGCTCGGGTGCCTCCGGTCTCGATCTTGAGACCTGAGGCACCACTTCCGAACCTGTCAAGATGACACTCACCCTTTACTCAGCCCCCTGGTGCCGCGACTGCCGGGAAGCCAAGCGCTTTCTCGATCAGCACCAGATCGCCTACACCGAGATCGACATCGAACGCACGCCCGGCGCTGCGGAAGAACTGCTGCGCAACGTCGGCAAACGCGCGATTCCTCAGTTTGTCATCGATGGAGAGTGGGTTCAGCCTTACCGTCCAGGCCGCGGATTCCTCCACGCCGAGATGCGCGAACGCCTCGGCTTGAGCTAGTGCCCCTTTAGCGTTCTTAACTAACCTTGGGAATTGTCGCCCCTATCAGAACGCAGTGGAGAGATCTGAAGTTTCCAGCGATCTCTGCATCTACGCAAGCTCATTCGGCGACGTTTAAGATTTCTCCGGCTCCAGATCCCGGCCTGTGTAAGAGCTGACCACTCCCGGCTCGCCGGTGTCCTCAAGAATCGCCCGGGCGTCGGCCACGTCTTCGGGTTTGACCTGTAGTTGCAGCGGCCCAAGTCCCGGCGACAAAATTGCCGCGTTCTCACCAGAGAGAAAAGTCTCTATGCCCGCAGACTCCAGACGCAGTTTGGCCATCTCCGCTTCCATCGGTTCGGGAAACTCTCCCAAGGTGACGAGTTCCGGTAGATCATGTGTTTCTTCAGCCATATAGGTTCTGTTGTTCCTCTCAACTACAGCTCGATTCTACTCTGCGGCTACTGAACGGTGAGATGCGCAGAAAGCTACAATGAGTAGGCAGGCAAACGAGGAACGCTAATTGATTGCGAGATATACGCGCCCGGCGATGGGCGCCATCTGGACTGAAGAGAACAAATACCGCATGTGGCTCGCGGTCGAGAGCGCAGCCAGCGATGTCCTTGCCGAAGACGGCATTGTCCCAGTCGAGGCCGCAAAAGCCATTCGTGAACGGGGCGAAATTGACGTCAAGCGTATCCAGGAGATCGAGGCCGAGGTCAAACACGACGTCATCGCCTTCACCACTGCAGTTGCCGAAAAGATCGGCCCCGAATCGCGCTGGCTGCACTACGGCCTGACATCAAACGATGTCGTCGACACCGCCCAGGCGCTGCAGGTCAAAGCGGCCTCGGTCATCGTTACCGAGGGACTCAACAAACTCGCCGCCGTCCTGAAGAAGCGCGCCCTCGAATTCAAGCACACTCCGACCATCGGCCGAACGCACGGCATCCACGCCGAGCCGACGACCTTCGGACTCAAGCTACTCAACTGGTACTCCGAAACCCAGCGAAATCTCGCCCGCTTCCACGCCGCCGCCGAGGGCATGCGCGTCGGCAAGCTCTCCGGTGCCGTCGGCACCTTCGGCCATCTCAAGCCTGAGCACGAAGAGCGCATCTGCGCCCGCCTCCGTCTCGAACCCGCGGCAGTAGCCACCCAGGTCATCCAGCGCGACCGCCACGCGCACTACATCTCCACGCTGGCGATCATCACTTCGACGCTCGACAAGATCGCAACCGAGATTCGCCACCTGCAACGTACCGAGGTCCGCGAAGCCGAGGAGTTCTTCTCCGAAAAACAAAAAGGCTCTTCGGCGATGCCGCACAAGCGTAACCCCATCACCAGCGAGCAGATCAGCGGGCTCGCCCGCGTCGTCCGCTCCAACGCCCAGGCCGCCTACGAGAACATCGCGCTCTGGCATGAGCGCGACATCTCGCACTCCTCAGTGGAGCGAGTCATCTTTCCCGACTCGACCATCCTCACCGACTATCTGCTCGAAAAGACCTCGGCGCTCATCGACAATCTGTTCGTGTATCCGGCGCGTATGCTGCGCAATCTCGAAAGCACCGGAGGCCTGATCTTCAGCGGCCAGCTGCTGCTCGATCTCACCGAATCCGGAATGGCCCGCGAGGAAGCCTATCGCCTTGTGCAGGGCCATGCCATGCGCGCCTGGCACGAAGAGCTCGTCTTCCGCGATCTCGTCGCCCACGACCCCGCGATCACCTCACGGCTGACTCCGGAGAAGCTCGCGCACAGCTTCGACCTTTCGAGACAACTCGGCAACGTCGACGCTATTTTCGCTAGAGTCATAGGCCAATGACGACTACGCAAGACACCGGCTGGAACCTCACCGTCGCCATCACCGGCGCCAGCGGAGCAATCTTCGGGCGCGAGCTGCTCGCCGCCCTCAACGTCGACGAGCGGGTTACCCAGGTTAACTTCATCCCGTCAGAAAGTTCGCTCCGTGTGCTCGCGGAAGAACTCCAGCTCGGGGGACGCAATCAGCTGGTCGAGAAGCTGTTGGGTAACGCGTCGGATAAAATCGTCCAGCTCAGCGAAAGCGACATCGGTGCGGGAATCGCCAGCGGCAGCTATCCCTCGAACGGCATGATCGTTTTGCCCTGCAGTATGGGCACGCTGGGCGGCATAGCCAATGGCCTGGCCCGCAACCTCATCGAGCGCGCAGCCGACGTCTGTCTGAAAGAGCGCCGTCCGATGCTGCTCTGCGTTCGCGAGACGCCCTTCAACAAGATCCATTTGAGAAATATGACGCTCGCGGCGGACGCCGGAGCGGTGATCTTCCCGGTGATGCCCTCGTTCTACAACCTGCCTACCGACTCAACCGATATGGCGCGGCAGTTTGCATGTCGGATCCTGGCCCACATCGGGCTGCCGCAATCGGGTGCTTACGTCTGGAAGGGTGACGAATAGCCTACTTGGTCCCGACCGGGGTGTTGCTCGCAATCTCCGGACTAATCACCATCGGCTGAGTCAAACTCATCGTCAAAACCGAATCTTTTGGCACCTTCACGTCCGCCGGATGCTGCACCAGGATATTGGTCGTCATCACTCCGGCGCCAATCAGACTTCCGACGAGCGCACCCGGTCCGCCGCCAACGATCGCGCCAACCACCGCGCCAGTGCCGATCCCCGCAGTCTCCTTGATTACGTTGGTCTTCATCCGCGAGGCCGGCTTCAGCGTGCCCTCGTCATCCACCCGCGTCTTTGTGCTGGTTTGAAGTATCTGGGCCCGCAGCACATAGCGCGAGCCATCCGGCAGGACCACGACATCGGGCCGCAACCGGATTGTCGCCGGGCTTCCAAACCGATGGCCTTCAGTGACCTGCACAATTTTGCCTACCACCTGGGCACCCTGGGGGATGACGACCTTGCCCAAAGAGACCACATCTTCGGAGACCCGACCGCTAAAATCGCCCCCGACCGTAGACTGCCCGGTCGCGATCTCCTGGTCCAAGGCGATCCTGATAATCGTCCCCTCCGGCAGCTCCCCTGGACGAGTAGGCACCGAAGTCACAATGTCTGCGTCGGCATCAGGGGACGGCTTCGGCTCTGCTGTCTCCACAACCGGCGACTCGCAGGGATCGGGATCGCCGATCATCCGGTCGTCGGAGTTGCATGGCGGCTTGGCCACCACGGGCGCATTTGGTGCAGGAGTCGTAGACGCCGGAGCGGCCGCCTGCGCCGGAGCGGCTTGTGGAGCCGCGGGTCTCGTAACTAACGTGGCGCTCGGCGTTGCGGTCGCGGCGGCGTCGCTGGTAATCGTGTCATCCGGTGGAGGCTGCGATACGCCGCTATAAGGGCTCGGCTTCTGCGCGCTCTGACCATACAGGCAGGGGGAGAATGCCGCAACTCCTGCGACCAGTGCGGCCACGATTCTTAGATTCCTCATCATTCATCCACACTCCGGATGGGTACTCACCATCAACTTCCATGATGCGACAAAGATTGACGGCATGCCGCAGGCAAATCTCCGTCGCACCTCGGGAGTAACGGTGCTCTTTGAGGTATTAGACGCGCTTTGCCGGGAACCTGGAAGCCGACGCAAGTCGCAGAAAACACGCGAAAGGCAGCCATCCGCAGAACTTGGGGATGAAACAGCAACATCTCCGCTACCACCTTCGGTCAGTTTCGAGACTCGGCCTCCTCCTGACTGATCAACTCGCGGCGCAGATGAATTTTGAGGCGTCTTATTGACCCGGCTAAATCGAAGGCCTTAAATCGGCTGCTTCCGCGCAAAAGATTGAGAGCTTCTGTCATGCAATGGTGGTATAACGTGGGTGACTCGCCAAAGGCCCAAAATAGAACACCAGACTGGCGATGATCCTTAGTCGGGTTCATTGCGGGTAAACCGAGTCAATCACCCCCGGGTTGAGCTTGCGCCGGCGAGCTTCGCTGCAAGTTTCGAACGTATCGTCTTCGGCGCGATTTAGGTACTTCTTCTGCGTATATCGGGAGGCCTCGCGTCATGAGAAGTCTTCGCGGACAGCTATCTTTCGTAGCGGCAGCATGCTTGTGCCTGCATCCTTTCGCAACCGCCGCGGCCAGCGACCTGCCCAGCCGGACATCCGCCCCAATACTGGATCCGGCCCTCCTCAAACCCGAGTCGATCACCGTCCCCGGGCCGCTACGGTCGTTGTTGCGGATGGCTGGCGTCAGCCAGCAGGTTCCGCCGGAAAGCGTGCTTCCACTGATCGCCCGCAGCGTTTACTTTCTCGGCTTTCGTCAAAGCAACGAAACGGAGTTCCTGGTGCTCTTGCAGCGCTACATTCACCAGGCTCGGGAACTCGAGGTGCTGGCCGGCCCCAATAACGAAATTCGAATCAGTCATTGCGCCGAAGCCGGCCCGCTGCTTCAGGTCCTGGGTTACACGCTGCACGGCGCATGCGGACATGAGGATACCGCTCTGGTGACTTCAAATGCAGAGCGAGCCTTCATCACCGTTGACTCCGGATTTCCTCTCACCCGCCTCGAACAATCGCTGCAAACCGACACGCCTTTTCTTTACTCCTACGCACCGTCCCAAGTCCCAATCCTGCTGCGCAGGACCGACTGGACCAACGCCGGGAGATCGCGGAAGTTCGCCAGTCAGGACCTGCTGGATCTGCTCACCCACGATCCGGAAGTGGCCCGCTTGTATTGGGCATTCTCCAAAATCGACCCTGAAACCGGCCTGTTTCTGCAACGGTCGGTCGGGCTGCCGGCCTTGCTGCCGTATGCCGACGTCTTGGATTTCTACGGGTCGGAACTCTGCATTCGATCGCGAAGGGTACTGGTGCCCGGCGGCGCTTCCGCAGAGTCGGATTGGAAGGAACTCGTCGGCGCGAACCCCCGATCCCCGGGTGAGTTCGTTCTGCACCTGGTTCAACGGGACCGCGGATGGCTGGCCTTATATTTCGACAGTCTTGCCCGTGTCGACGCCGCGCAGCAGGCGGAACTGACTCAAGGTTCCCGCCTCAGGCGACTCTACGAGGCATTTCTCGGCCCCGGCCAAAAAAGTTATGCAGCGGGAGCCACATTCCGCAAAGCTCCCGCGTTACTCATTCTCTTCACCCGCCAGCAATGGCTGCCCAATGGCGAACCGCGCATCCCGGGTGACATCGGGATGTGGCGACTGATTCTCGGCAAGAGTAACCGACACGCAACCACTCCCGAGCAAGTGCTCGAAGCTCTGGTTTCCGTTTCATCGATCGATACCAACGACGGACCATTGCAGATTTACTTGAGTTTGAGTTCGCTTGACAACGCACGGTCCGCGCAGAAGAAGGTCTCCCCGGGAACACTGCTTCTGATGGCGAACAACTATGGGGAATACAACAGCTGGTACCCCATCTTTTCCGAATTTCCGGAGTTGAGCGATGCCTCGATCACCCAGTTCATTCACACCGCCGACTCGATCAATCACATTTCAAACCAGGACCTGCGTGGAGACGCGCTTGGCATCTTTCAGGCAAATCTCAGCCTGTGGCAGGTTCTCGCCCGGCAAGGTGAGCTCCCGAAAGACGATCTCGACTCATCCTGGCAAGAGGTGATGACGCCGTTCGAGAAGATCGGCTCTGCGGTCCAACTCTTCGACGCGGGCGAAAGGTCTTTGTCCAGCCTCAGGCTCGTCGCCATTGGCAATGGGCGCCCCTCGCAAGACGAGCTTATCGACTTGCTGGCTGGACCGCCGCAAAAGGGCCCGCGAGCCACAAAAATTCGCACGGAGATGGCCGATCGGATGCGGCTGGTCATGGATGACCAGCGACTAACCTCTCTCGACACATTGCTTGAGCTGAGCGATGGGCTGAGCGCCATGGCTCACGGAGCGCCTCGAAGTGACAGGCTTGTCTCTTTGGCCGGGAGTCTGCGCGAGTTCGAACTCCCGCGGCCCATCTTTACCGAGAGCGAGCGATACGAATGGGCGCCGGACATGATCAGGCAGAGGCATGCTAGCCTCCAGATCCGCACCGACCTGGTAAAGGTAATCGAGCAGCCCAACACACCGGCAAAGCTGGAGGCGGCTCGGGGTCAGCTTGCACCATTCCTGAGAGATACCCTGGTGGGCCTGACCTATGCATACTATGAACCGCCGGGCTCGCAGGTCCTCCACATCAATCCGATGTTTGTGCGCTCTCATGATTTCGCGGGAGTCACGGTCATCGGCGAGGAACACATCTGGCAGACGGCCAACCTCTTTGGGACCGGCGCATCGGCCGGCGGCGGCGCTTATCTGGTCGGCTCTCTCTCAGACCTTCCGTACGTTCTCGCAGGCACCGAGCAGGATCTAATTTCCCCCGCCAATGTCCAGGCACTCATTTGGCAGCAACTGGTTCCCAGCCTGCTGGCTGGCGCGACACTCTCGCGCTGGTGGAACGTCACCCCAAAGGAACTGCATGCGGTTGCGCTCTATCAGGAAACCGGAGAAGAACTCGTCTCCGCGGCTGCGGGCGATCCGCAATTACTCGATAGAATCACTCCAATTCTTTCCGACCGGTTATCGCCGCAGCGGCTTTGGAAGGTTGAAACCGCGCTGCAGCAGAAACAGGCCGCCGAAGCCCTCGCTCGTCTAACGCCAGCCGACACCTTTTACCTGGCTGTCGAATTTCGCAAGCGCTTTCCCGACGAGAACGCAGCACTTGGACCAACCGGTCACGCGCTCGAGAAACTCGTCCGCGAAAATCCATCCGAGGTCAGCCTCGAGCGCATCTCGAGAGACTTCGGCACCCCTCATCCGACTCTCGAGCAGACTTACGGACGCGAGTTGATCAACGGAAAACCCTTTCCAGCATTCTCAGGCGCTTCCAATCGGCTGTTCGGAGAATCCTGGGACTCCAACAACTTGTACTGGGCGCGTTTGGCGGACGAGAAGAAAGATCCGCCTGAGACACTCAACGTCTTGTCTCCGCAGCTCACGCGGCTGATGGTGGCAAAGATCTTTGCCACCGATGTTGAGGACTGGCCGGCGGTCGAACGGGCGATGCGCGAGGCGGGAATCGACATGGTGCAAGGCAGGGTTGCGCTGCTTCGTGGCGCCGAGGTCGGTGGTCAGCCCTAGGACAGTTCGTGAGGAATGATGACACACGAGGTTTGATTCGAGGATCGATTATGGTTAGAAGCAATCTTCTCGCCTGCGGCTCGCTTGGAGCTGTTCTCGCCGCCGCTGCACTCCACACCTCGGCGCAGGATGACCAGACTCGCATCAAGGTCCGGGTCGACCTGGTGCAGCTCAACGTCGCCGTGACCGATAACGAAGGAAATTACGTGACCGGCCTCGGTCCGCAGGATTTCTCCATTGCCGAAGACAAGATACCGGAGAAGATCGCTACCTTTGAAGCCGGCAATGACACCAATCGTTCCGCAGCGGTGCCATCTTCCGCTCAGGTGGCTGGTACCGAGGCCGCTTCTCAACCCGCAGACACGGCATCGACCGGCAACTCGGTTTCGGCATCCCCTTTTACCGATGCCAACGTGTTTATTCTCTTCGATACCAGTAACTACATGTACCGGGGTTTTGTGTATGCTCAGGACGCTATCGCTGGATTCGTCCACTCACTCCAGGGCTCAAGCAAGGTGGCTTTTTACTCGTATAGCAGGGATCTTTCGCGCGCAGCGACCCTGACCTCGGACCGCTCGAGCGTCATGCAAGGCGTGCGAAACACCGTAGCGGGAGACGACGCCGCTCTTTACAACTGCCTGCTCTTGACGGTCAAGGATGCGGCCAGGGTGAAAGGGCGCAAAGTGATCGTGGTTTTCTCCAATGGACCTGATAACGCCAGCGTCGTCCCACCCGAAGATGTTGCGGAATTAGCGCAGTCGACCGGAACCGTCATTTACATGATCAGCACGCGCGACGCGCTGAACGAGCCCGCGTCGACCGCGATCTTCGAGCGCATGACCAAAGCCACCGGCGGCAAGGCCTATTTCTCTAAGAGTTGGAGAGACGAGGCAAAGGCCTTCGCCTCGATCCGGGACGATCTCGCGCATCTCTATTCCATCAGCTATTATCCGCAGGCTAACTCCAATCATGGCTGGCGCACCATCACGGTCAAACTGGTCGGCAAGGACCTGCAGAAGTACCACGTACGCACCCGCGACGGCTATCGGCTCCAGCAAGTCAATGCAATCGAGGACGACCTCGCCGAGAGCACACCCGGCAATGGAGCCAACTGAGTTTTAGCATCAAGCGGTTCCCACTGTAACTTGCCGGCGCAGATTGCACCCTCGGCCCGTGCGCCGCGCCACAACCGGCGCCCGCCTGCTTTGTTAGAATCCAAGCATCCCTTATGGCCCTATTTCACCGCCAAATCGGAGGGCGGAAACTAGGTTGGGCATGACCACCTTTATCGACACCATCGGCGGTGCGGCGGGAAATGCGATCCCGGTCGACCGCCGTCCAAAATTGAACGACCGCTTACTGCACCACATTGTTAGGAGCGAAATGACTGAAATTGCAGCAATTCACGCTCGCGAAATTTTGGATTCGCGGGGAAATCCCACGGTTGAGGCGGACGTGGTCCTGGCCAGCGGCGCGATGGGCCGGGCAATCGTGCCCAGCGGCGCGTCCACCGGCGAACACGAAGCCGTCGAACTTCGCGATAACGATAAGAGCCACTACCTCGGCAAAGGCGTGCTCCAGGCGGTTGAGAATGTCGAGACCATCCTCGCCCCCGAACTGGCCGGCATGGACGCAACAAATCAGCGCCTGCTTGATGCCACCATGATTTCACTCGACGGCACACCGAATAAATCCCGGCTCGGCGCCAACGCGATTCTTGCGGTCTCAATGGCCGCAGCTCGCGCCTCTGCGAATTCTCTTCATATTCCCCTTTATCGCTATCTCGGCGGCGTCAATGCCTGCATTCTGCCCACGCCGATGATGAACATCCTCAACGGCGGCGCACACTCCGATAACAACGTCGACTTCCAGGAATTCATGGTTATGCCGATCGGTGCGGAGCGTTTCTCCGACGCGCTGCGCTGGGGCGTCGAGGTCTTCCACACTCTCAAAGGAGTGCTCAAGAAGCGCGGCTACTCGACCGCCGTCGGCGATGAGGGCGGCTTCGCGCCATCACTTAAGTCGAACGTCGAGGCCATCGAGGTCATCCTCGAAGCCATCGAACTCGCAGGCTATAAGGCGGGCGAAGACATCGCCATCGCCATCGACCCTGCGGCCAGCGAATTTTATGACGAGGAGCGCGGCGTCTACGTCTTCAAGAAGAGCGACAAGAGCGAATACTCAAGCGAGGAGATGTCCCGCTACTGGGAGAGCTGGGTCAAGCAGTATCCCATTATTTCGCTCGAAGACGGCCTGGCCGAAGACGACTGGGCTGGCTGGAAATATCTCACTGATCTGCTCGGCGAACGCATTCAGCTGGTCGGCGACGATAATTTCGTCACCAATACCGAACGCCTGCAGCGCGGCATCGACGAAGGCATTGCCAACTCGATCCTAATCAAGGTCAACCAGATCGGAACCGTTAGTGAGACTCTCGATACCATTCAACTCGCCGGCCGCTACGGCTACACCTCGGTCATC
>CAWGZE010000036.1:0-40476 GCA_963826855.1 uncultured Acidobacteriaceae bacterium | reverse complement strand
CGTGAAAGGGGGATACATTGATAATTAGCTAGATTTGCATGAGTTGGTAGGTATTTAGCTAAGTGAAGTGTATTCAGTCGGATAGGTCGCGGTTGACCTTTGTTTCCCCTTGGCTCGATTTGCACTCGCGTATATCGTTCTTAGTCCCCACAACGTCCCCGCAAAATTCGCCTCTGTCGACGACGCTGTAGAAGCTCCTTGCAGAGTGTAGCCGGAAATTCTGGTGCATATCATTTCACCGCGCACCACATTTGGCTGAGACCGTGCCCCAATTGGTCTTGAAGTGGTGCCTTTGTTGGCCCACTCTGTGGGTCTCGTGCCTTGATGCCCGCAACTACATTATCCTGACTGACCCTGCCGGTGCGCCTCTGTGTGGAAGATATGCGCCTTTGTAAGCGCGATTCCTACAAATACACGGCGTGAGATAATTCCCGAAGCGAAATGAGTAGCTTCCCCGATCCGTTCTCAATGCCCTTCCCAAACGGCGTCTTTGCGGATACCGGCGAACCGCTTCCGGTGATGAAGCGCCAAGACCTTCAGGGTTTCGCGATACAGGAAGCCGAGCCCGACCACAGAAAGTTAGAAGAACAGCAGCAGGCGCAACTCAAACTGCATGCCTCGAGCCCATCTTATGGCGCTGTGAGCGAGGTCGAACCCGACGATCTGTCGCAGTCCGGCTGGGGCATTATCTTTTCCGCCGGCAGCGATCCCGCGATCCGCGCTGCCCTGGAACCACTGCTCCGGCTGCGCGCGAATCAAGCAGCCAAACTATTTCGAGTTTTCGATGGAGCGGAAGGGTACTTTCCGGGAGATACGGTCAGCGACTGGCTGGCGCGTCGAGGCGTGCGGATGGACGTGGTGGAACCCCTGAACGGAGTGCCATACTATCTGCTCCTGGTAGGCTCGCCCCAGGAAATCCCGCTAGAATTTCAGTACCTGCTGGACATTCATTGGGCCGTCGGTCGTGTCTACTTCGAAACCCCTGCGGAGTATCGCTGCTATGCGGACAGCGTGAACGCTTATGAGACTGAAGCTCACGTTCAATCCGCGCGCGAGACCGCGGTCTTCGCAACCCAGAACGAGGGCGACAAGGCCACTCAAATGTTCACCAACCAGGTGGCGATTCCGCTCGCGTCGCCAGGCCAATTGCGCGGCGCGATCGGTCATAGTCAAGGGTTCGCTCTGCGAACGGTGTTCGGCGACGATGCCACCAAGGAAGCACTGACCGACATTCTCGGCGGAAAGGCGGGGTCTCCGGCCCTGCTTTTCACCGGATCGCACGGGATGCTATTTCGTCCGGATGACCCTCGCCAAAAAGACCACCAGGGCGCGATCATTTGCCAGGACTGGCCTGGATCAGGACCTGTGTCTCGGAGCCAAGCATTCTCCGCATCGGATATCCCGTCGGATGCGCGCATCCACGGGATGATCCACATTTTCTTCGCATGCTTTAGCAACGGTTGGCCCGAGTACGACACTTTTGCTTCCCGCAAGGATGCAAGGAGAATCGCTCCGGCGGCGATGTTCTCCAAGCTTCCGCAGGCGCTGCTCACTCACCCGAACGGCGGCGCGCTCGCCACTCTGGGTCATGTGGATCGGGCCTTTGCGTATTCTTTTGTTTCACCGCGCGGTGTCCCGCAGATTCAGTCCTTCCGTTCCGTAATCGCGGGCCTGCTCATGGGGAGACGTATCGGCCATGCGACCGACGAATTCAACGTCCGCTGGGCATCATTGAGTGCAGAGCTGGCGGACATGGTGCGCGCGAGTGAGTATCGGCGAACGTCGGACGCGGAACTGGCTTCCCTCTGGGTAGCGCGCGACGATGCTCGCAACTACCTGATCTTCGGCGACCCGGCTGTGCGACTGCGCGTAGAAGAAATGGCGCGCGGCGGGTGTTAGGAGATTATGCCCAATCACGCGCTGCTCGAAATCAGCCTCGCGCCGGGGCGCGATAACCTCTACAACGTAGAACTGCGTTACGATCGGCCGGGCGACAGGCTGGAATCGACGCGCGCATCCGGGACTGCCTCGTTCGATCTAGAAAGCTTGTTCGATCGACGCCTGGATCCACATGGTTATGGAGTCTATCTGGCCCAAAGCTTGTTCGCTGCGGCCGCTGTCAGAAGCCTCTTCCACGACGCCTGGCAGGAAACGGTGATCAACCGGGACTTTGATGCGCTGCGCATTCGCATCTATATAGACGCCCTAGATTCCCCTCTGCACAATGTCTTGTGGGAGACGCTAGTCGAACCCGAAAACGAGAGCTGGCTCCTCGTGAACGAACGGGTGCTGTTTTCGCGCTATCTCGGACGCGGCATCCGCCAGTCAGTTCGCTTGAGTCCGTCCGGAACGCTACGTGTTCTCGTGTGTGCCGCCAACCCGCGGGAACTCCTGGATGAGACGCAGCAATATGAAGAAAACGGGCGGCGGCTGTATCCGGTACGGGTCGAAGAGGAAGTCGAACGGGCCAGGAGGGCGCTGGCCCCGGTTGAGCCGGATGTCCTAAAGAGCGATCCGAAGCAGCCCGGTATCGCCAGCCTGAAGAATCTGACAGCCCGTTTGCGCGAGGGGTACGACGTTCTGTTCCTGCTCTGTCACGGGGCGTTGAAGAAGTCCGATCCGCAAACCAAATCACAAGCCATGCTCTGGCTCGACGAAGAGAAGATGCCGTCGCGCATCCCCGGGAAGGATTTCGTCGACGCCCTTACGAATTTGTTGCGCCCTCCATTAGTTGTTCTTGCTTCCTGCCAGAGCGCCGGAACCGGTCAGGCTCCTCGTCAGGGAGACGATGGGGCCATGGCGGCGCTTGGCCCGGCATTGGCTCGCGCCGGTATTCCAGCTATCGTCGCGATGCAGGGTAATGTGAGCATGGAAACCATCGCTGAGTTCATGCCGCCGTTCTTCACCGCCTTGCGCCAGCACGGACAAATCGATCAGGCGATGGCCATCGCGAGGATCGCCGTTCAAAAACAGCCCGACGCCTGGATGCCCGTATTGTTCCTGGCCCTGAAGGAAGGACGGGTGTGGGCGAATCCAGGCGAGCCTACCGGCCTGCCCGGCTTTGATAAGTGGACGAAACTGCTCGAGAGTATTCAGGCCGGCGAGTGTGTCATGGTTCTTGGCTCGGCGCTGTCCGAGCCTGTCCTCGGCTCACAACAGCAGATTGCGCGCGCCTGGGCGCAAGACGAAGGCTTGCCCTTGACCGAAAATGGCCGCGAAGATATGCCGCACGTTGCGCAGTTCATCGCCACCATGCAGGAACCCGACACCCTGACCAGGAAGTGGCTCGAGACGATGCGAGGCGATCTCTCCAGGCGAAACCTTGTTGAAGTACCGGACGCGGAAAGGGACCTCGACATCGATACCCTGATCGAGACTATCGGAAATCGTTACCGCGCCGATTTCCCCGATGCGCCACATGTCCTGCTGGCCAGACTGCCGTTCAAGATCTTTGTGACAACGGCCAACGATGATTTACTGACCCACGCGCTCCGGGCCGCCAACAAAAAGCCGGTAATCGAACTCTGCCGCTGGCACCCCGGCCTCGACGGTCTCCCCAGCATTTATCAACGGGAGGAAAGATACACGCCCAGTGAGCGGCGTCCTCTCGTTTACCACCTCCTCGGGCATCTTGACTATCCAAGCTCACTGGTTTTGACTGAAGACCACTACCTTGACTTCCTTACGCGCATTCGCACCCGGGATGCACAGATTCCGCTTCCCGTAGAACTCGCGCTGCGAACCAGTCCGCTTCTGCTGCTGGGGTTCCAGGCCGACGATTGGGACTTCCGTGTTCTCTTCCGCAGTATCGCGATTGGCCGGATGGAGAAACTGATAGCGCGAAACCAATCTCCGTCCGTCGCCGTCCAGCTATCTCCGGATGATCGCTTTCGGAAGCCGGCTCTCGCCGTTTCTTATCTGCAGAAATATTTCGGTGTAGCAAACGTTGAGATCTCGTGGGGATGCCCAGAGGATTTCGCCCGCGAACTTTGGTATCGCTGGAAAGGCAGGGCTGAGCGAAGTGGCTAACACACTCCGTCCACCGTTTGTCGGTCCCCGGGCGCTGACGGAGGCCGACGGCATTTACGGCAGAGACTGGGATCGGGCCCGGTTGCGCGACCTGTTGTTTGCCAGACGCATTGTCCTGATGCACTCGCCTTCAGGAGCCGGCAAGACCTCGTTAATCCAAGCAGGTTTGATTCCTCTGCTCCGCGAGAAGGGCATCACCGTCTTCGGTCCCGTGCGACCAGGAATTAGCCAACGCGCCGGCACCATCACGGCGGGAAGGGGCCAAACCCGATACGGCATCAGCATGCTTCTGCAACTCGACGACACGCTGCCGGAAGATAAGAGATCACCCCCGGAGCAGATTGCTGGGATGTCCATCCTCGAGTACCTGAAGCATTGCAGAGATGTTATCAAAGGAGATGCTGAAAGGGCGGGTCCCGGGATCGTCGTCATTGATCAGTTTGAAGAAGTGTTGACCTTCGACCCGACCGACAGCAGGCAAAAGATGGCCTTCTTTAGGGACCTCGGCGCTGCGTTGAGACAGAGTGATGTCATGGTGCTTTTCTCCATCCGGGAAGACTACGTAGGGAGCCTGGAACCGTTTCTCGACCTCCTGCCCACTCGACTAGAGACGCGGTTTCGGCTCGATATGCTGGGAGAGCACGGCGCCATGCAGGCCATCCAGAACCCGGCTCGCAGCGCCGGGGTAAAGTTTCAATCGGCTGCCGCGAGACAAGTCTGGAAAAGCCTTTCCGAGGTTCGGGTGCTCGAGCCGGATGGATCCACGACGGTAAAGCAGGGTCCCTACGTTGAGGCCGTTCAGCTTCAGGTGGTCTGCAAACAACTTTGGGACGCGGACCGGCCAGACGCGGGTCAGATCACCGCGGACGATGTTCGCAATCTCGGCCAGGTGGACGACGCTCTTGGGTATTTTTTTTCGGATGCCGTTGCAGCGGCGCTGCAGGCCTCCGCGGCTAAACCGGAGCCGGGTACGCCGCAACCCAGCGAAAGAAAAATTCGAGAATGGGTGGAGACCCGGTTCATTACCTCCCAGGGCCTGCGGGGCCAGGTGATGGAAGCGAGTGAAGCCCTGGACGATATGCCGCGGGAGGTGATCCGGTCTCTGGTGAATTCCTACGTCCTGCGCGAAGAGCCCCGCCGCGGAATGCGGTTCTACGAATTGTCCCATGACCGGCTGATCCTGCCCATCCGCCGCGACAATCGGAAATGGATCGAGAGCCACTATACGTCACTCGCCGCGCAGGCGGATCGCTGGAAAGACTCGAACCGGTCGGACGATCTGCTGCTCAATGCCGAAACCGCCGCCAAAGCACAGCCGGAGTCGAAGCTCGAACTCGAATACGTGGTCGCGTCGAAGAAGTACCGAATCCAGGAAGAGAGGCACACTCGCGAGTTGGAGGGACGCACCAATCTAGCCGTTACAGGATGGGGCGTGATTTTCGCCAGCGATTCGGATCCGAAGATCCGCGAGGCACTACAGCCGTTGCTGGCGCATCGCAAGCAGCAGGCGGCAGCCAGCAACATCGATCGATACCGCGAGTTCAGCGGTCCTTTGGGATACCGGCAAGGGGAGAGCGCCGAGAGGTTTCTTACACGCAATGGCGCGACTTTTGGACTTCAAAACACTTCACTCGTACCCTATTATCTGCTAATAGTGGGAGACCCGCAGGCGATCCCATTCGATTTTCACTTCGGTCTCAGTTCTCAGTATGCGGTTGGCCGCCTCGACCTGGATACGCCAGAACAGTATTCGATTTACGCCCGAAGCGTTGTTGCTAGTGAATCCAAAGATTTCGCTTTGCCTCGCCGTGTGGGGATTTTCGCCCCTCGCCACGAATCCGACCCCGCGACAGAGATGACAAGCCGTCTATCTTATCCCTTTGCGGAAAGGCTGAAGGCTTATGCAGCCTGGACCGTTCAGGCACCAATAAGAGACGAGGCCACCAAGCAGCGCTTGCGCAGCATGCTTACAGGCGACGCTGCGCCGATTCTGCTGTTTTTTATGGGTCGCGGCGTCCAGATGCACCAGGATACTGAACGCCAGAAAGCGGTTAACGGCGCACTCATCTGCCAGGACTGGGAAGTAGTTGGCGCTATCTCTGACCCTCACTGGTTTGCGGCCAACGATCTAGCTGACGATTCGCGAGTTCTCGGTTCGGTACTATGCTTGATCGCGCCGTTCAGTGCCGCCACACCGGAGTTCGACGAGTTCAGTTTCGGAACGGCTCCGCGCCGGAAAGCTGCGCAGTCGTTCACCGCATCCCTCCCAAAACGCCTATTGGCCCATCCGAACGGGGGAGCCTTGGCAGTAATTGGTCACGTCGATACCAACTGGGAATATTCGCTTGTGGCACAAGATAAACAGACGTCTTCCGGACTGTTTGAAGGCCTGTGCATCAACCTGATGAGTGGTTACACCATCGGATCGGCGATGACGCCTTTGGGCCAGCGGGCCCTGGTGTTGGCATCGTCGTTAGTCGATGGGTTCCTGTCGGCTCCCACCGCCTCAAATCTGTTCGAGAACAAAAAGTTATTAGCCAATATGGTCGCCCTCCGAGACGCCCGCAACTACATCATTCTCGGCGATCCGGCGACTCGCCTCGCGGTCACCTCCGACGTCGCTGTCAGCACCCGTCCTATCCTCCCATCTGAGTTGCCGGCCGCGGGGCGTGCGTCGGGGACCGCTGTGGAGAAGGTCCCTTCCGAGGATGTTCTGTTTAACGGCTTCAATGTCTTGTCCAACGAGGCTCTTCTGCCGACGCTTTCTTTAAGCGAGCTGTCAAAAATACTTCGCGGCCTCTCCTTGGACGCAAACCAGCTTGCCTCGTTCAGGCGATGGTACGATGTCGCGGCAAGGGGCGTTTTCTAATGCTGATTGGGGATGTCGATCCCGATGATCTCGCGACGGCCGGGTGGGGTATCGTCATACCCGCCGGTCTCGGTCCCGGCATTGTTGATAGCTTGAGTCCTTTGACCGGCTTGCGTCGAAATCAGGTAGGAGATATGTATCGCGTTCTCCACTGTCGGCCCGGTGAGGACGCAAAGGGCTTCCTAGGTCGGCACGGCGTCAGGCTCGACGTTGTAGACCCCCGCAACGGTATTCCGTATTATCTGCTGCTCGTCGGAAGTCCGGACTTAATTTCTTTCGACTTCCAAAATACGTTATCGGTCTACTTTGCAGTGGGCCGCATCGATTTTGCCGATGTCGACCAGTTCGCCAACTACGCCCAGTCGGTGCTGCGTGCCGAATCCAGGCCCGCACGTCAGTCTCAAAAAGTCACATTCTTCTGCGCAGACAAGGTACCGGACCCGTCGATGCAGGGCGCCGTCGAATTTCTCATGCAGCCGGCTGTGGAAACCGCGAACCGGTGGCCGTGGCGAAGGAATTTTCGCATCGAACTGATCGAGGGAACCGATGCGACGCTGTCCAGTCTTACGAACACGTTAGGTAGCGGCAACCCACCAGCCCTTTTGGTGACTGCCGCGTCGGGTATAGGTTTTCCTGCTGGACATGCGCTGCAACGGACGCAACAAGGCAGCCTCTTGTGCTCACCTTCTCGGGCTGCGTCCACGACATCCATCGACCCGCTCGCGCTGGAGTGGTTTTCGAGACTCTCCGTACCCTCGGGCGCTGATCTCAGCGGAATGATCTCGATCCATCTGGGTTCGTTCAGTGCAGGTACTCCCAAAATCGATAGCCTGGCCGTCCAGATTACGAGCCAGGAGCAGTTGCTCTCCCTCTCTCCATTCATCGCTCCCCTCCCTCAACAACTCCTCAGTAACCCCGGGGGGGGCGCCCTTGCCGTCATGGGTCATGTTGATCGAATCGGGTTCTTGGGAGCACCGGAAACCCGTTGGAATTATTTGCGCGATTGGCTGAAGAATCTTGTCGGAAGGCTGACAAAAGGCGAGCGTGCCGGCAATGCGATTGGGCAAACCAAGAGTTCCTGGGCTGCCTTCTCCTTCAATCTAGCGGAAGTACTAATGGATGCAACACTGGGCGGAAGTGTGGACGATACACGAATCGTGGAACTTTGGATGAAAGCCAATTTCATGCGAAGCTTCGTTTTACTAGGGGATCCGGCAGTCCGGCTGTCTCCTACAGAAACTGAGATCCTCTCCACAGCGCGACCTGATTAATACCTAGGGATCACAGCTTGTAGCGAGAAGCACTGAAATTGTCCAACGGGTGGCTACTTGCACCCACAATTCGATCGGAGAAATTCTCGATTGAACACGGAAGCTCCAGTCGTGGAAACGTGGAGTTACGTCGGTCCAAAGTCCCACACAGCGACGACCCAACAAGCCCCCCAACGCATCAACATTCTGCTCGTCGTCGCCTAGCCGACGCTCACGCGCGTGTATCCACTTCCCGTCGGGCCGGAAAATATACTCTTGCCTCCCAGCGAACACAATTGTCAGTAGGGTTTTTACAGCGTCTATATCGCGCGCGGTTGCTGCCAGTCAGATTGCCAACGCTTTCAGCAACGCATCGCGGGCATCGAGGTAGTAGTGGATGGTGATCTTGGCCGCCAGATCGTCGGGCAGTTCGTTCAATTGCCGCCGGCTGCTGATCGGCATCAAGATGCTGGCGGCACCTTTCTCGATGGCAATTTCAACGACGGCGACGGGATTGAAGATCGTTTCGATGGAACCGCCCAAATTTAGACCTCCGGTAACAGCGAGACCACCCTTGATGCTCTTCTGGAGCAGCGATGAGCAGAGAGCGAGAAGCACGCCGACGCCGACCGCAGAGCCGCTCTTGGCGCTGTCAAATGCCCGCAGTTGAACCGAGAACTCGTGCTGGCGAGGATCGCGGTCGCCGACGAGTTCCTTCGCGCGCACATAGAGGTTCTGCTCGGCGCATCGGACACTTTCCTTGAAAGGCGGAGGTGCCGGCTGGTTCAGGATCTTCACGCCGCTGCCCGGGCCTTCAGTGATGTTCACCTGATACAACCCCGGGTTTTCATCGCCGCCGCCGGGCGAGATAACCCAGGCCTGTCCCGGCGGCAGAGGATCGCTGCCAATGCTGTTCTCGCTGTAAAGCTCGGGCGTGGCCACAAACTTCTCCACCCCGTCATCGCCCATCGAGTAGCTGAACTGGGTATTACGAAACTCGGCGGAACCGATGCGCTTTTGCTGTTCCTTGACCCGCCGGCGGCACTCCAGTGCGATCCGCAACGCCCACTCCAGCACCTCGTCGGGAACTGGAGTATCTGGGTTCGGCGACACCAGCTTGATGAGTCCGCTAACGGTTTTCTGGACGCCCGTCGTGTCGCGTCCGCTCAGGGCACCGCCCAGGTGAATGCGCCCTTGGAAAAGGTTCTGCCGGCTCTGGCGCCGCAACTGGTTCCAGCATTCGGACAGGAAGTCGCTGACAAGGCCGAAGTGATCGGTCAGCAGATCACGGTTTACTTTCGGCAAATCCCAGCCGGGCAGGTAGGCGTGGATGCGGTCCATGAACGCGGTGTCGTCACGCATCTCGGGCGGCAGCGGGCCGAAAAGATGACCAACCCGCTGCTGGTGCTGCACGTCCACGTCGAAGTTGCCAACCATGACGATGCCGCCATCGGCGCGAATGCTCTCCTTCCCGCGGCTGAACTCGCCGGACTCCATGTAGCCCTTCATGATGTTCACGCCATCCTTCTGGTCGAAGGAGACGCCGGAGATTTCATCGAAGCAGACCACGTCATACTGGCAGACCAATCCGCGCTGACCGTTGGCATTATTGACGAACATGCGCGCGACCGTCGCTTTGCCTCCTGAGATCAGGTGGGCATACGGCGAGACTTGCTGGAACAGGTGGCTCTTGCCGGTGCCTCGCGGGCCAAGCTCCACCATGTTGTAGTTGCGCTCCACGAACGGAACCATCCGGAGGAGCATCATGTCGCGGGCACGCGGGGTGAGTTGTTCCGGTTCCATGCCGATGCTTCGAATCAGGAAATCCTTCCACTCCTCAGTGGCAAACGCCTCCCGACCTTGATACAGCGCCGGCAGTACTTCGCGCTTCGACAGTTGGATCTCGCGCAGCGATTCGATGCCGAATGGGCGGCCGTTCTTCTCCTGGGCGATGGTCGGATCGTAGGCGAGTTCTACCTCGGCATAGAAGCCGCCCGTAAGCATTCGCTCATTGGCGTGGACCATCTCCTCGCTAATCCGCACGTCCTTCAGTTGCAAGCTCGGCAACGTGGCTAAAAATGAATCGGTGCCGGCATCCAATCGGGCGGTGATGATGTCGATCAGCTTCACATGCCCTTTGTCCTTGGCGCGGGCTTTGAACAGTTCATGTTCGCCGGCGCGAACCGTCTTTTCGCCGAGCTGACGCTCGACAATCTTGAGGCCTTCGGCGATTTCCTCGTCGTCCACCGAGGCGCAATAGCGGCCCAAGAGAAATTCGGCGACGTAGGTAGGAACCGGATACTGCCCCTTGAATTTGCGCACGAGATCTTTGCGCACGACGTAGCCTTCAAAGGCTTTTGTGGCAATCGTGTCGATGGGGTCCAGTTGTTGGCTCATAAGGTCATTTTCCAAGTGTAGTGGACAGCGAATCGATCACCTGCCCGGACGCATCCAGCAAAACGATCTCGGCATCTTTGCCGATGTCGGAATCATCTTCGAGGAAGACCGTCACCTTGCCGTCGGGTGTGGTTTCGCGCGCCTGCTTGTCCGCTAGTAGCGAGGTGTTCGGGTCGGATTGGCTGGTGCGGACATCCACGCGGACGCCTACACAATTTCCACCGACCGACACTCGGCATTTCGCTCCGGTCCACTTGGCTTCCAGCAGGCGGGCCGAGCCACTCCGCGGTTCGGCTGCCGTCACGCGAAGCACGGGCGTCACCATTTCCTGGAGTGATACGCCGCCGTGGGAATACTCCATCGAGGCGCGGAAGCAGCCAGCACCCGGCGGGCTCGCTATCGCGACTGCCGGATTCCAATGCCACTTGAACGTCAGCACGTCGGTCTTGGGCCTCGGACTTCAACGCTGCACATCGCCCCCAGCGGTGTCTCAGCCAGAAATGACTTCAGTTCGACCTTCGGCAGCCCACCGGGCACCAGCAGCCAGCCGTGGTCCGTCACCACGATCTACCTCGGTCCAGCCAGCTTTGAGAAGCGCATCGATCCGGCTGACCAGATCGCGAACTTCTGTGTCAACGCTGCGGGCCAGTTTCCAGCCCTCGTTGTGGCCACGCTTGTCGAGCGCGCCGGCTTCCGTCCAGGCCGATCCAGACGGGTCTCCGGTTTCGTCTGGGCCGAGGAACTGCCATCCGCGTTCTTTCAGGGCGGTGACGAAACGATCCTGCGTAAGGAGCTGCCCCGTTGAAACCAGCCGTGTGGAGAACTCGTCACCTGCTTCACCACCTTGAACAGCGTCGGCGATAGGAGAAGCTGCGGGCTTGGCGGTGGCAGTGACCGACGGAATTGTCGACCACTCCCAGTCCTGCGTGCATTCAATGCCAGCCGTCGCCAGTTTTTCCGATCAACTGCTGGGCGACGTCCATTCGCAGTCCGTCCGCAAATAAGACGAGTCGTCCCGGTAGCAGTTTCGATTGGCTTGGCGCGCTTGGAAACCGACTGCCCATTTTCGCGGATTAGTTGTTGCAGGTGGCGGGCAGTGCTTTCCAGCCATGGCAGATAGATGGCTCGCAAGGTTCCCAGCACCGCACCATGCTGCTCCGGCGTCCCGCACGCCGCCATGGTGGCAAGGGCGGCTGCATCCACACGCCAGCCGTTGCTGGCATAAAACTCGCATACGCCTCCGGGGTCGGAGCGCCGGGGGCGGTCCGGCACAAACTGGCCAGTTGCGCCAGCGGTCCGAGAGCGGTCGCAAGCGGGCTCAGTCCCAGCTTCTGCCATGGGTAAGCGCGCCGGCTGCAGTGTTGCTGCTTCCAGTTCCGTCGACTCCGACGAATCACCTCGTCCTGCGGCCGATCCACCAGCGACTTCCAGAGCCTGTCTGCAACTTCCGCTCTTCTCTTTCGTTTATGCTCGGCCAGACCTCGGCGGTATCGAACATCGTCATCGGTTTTCGGCGCGGCCCGCTTCAGCCATTCCACAACGCCGGGATAGTTGGCCGGTGCCTCGGCAAAGCGCTGCCAGACCTTGCCCCAAGAGTTGTCGCGCCCGGCCAACAGCTTCGCCGCCTTCAGCGGACCGTCCTTGACAGGATCGAAGCGGAAATCCGCTTTGCATTGCTGGCAGAACGCCTTCCATTCGGCGTCCGAGCGACGCTGCTTGAACGTCTCCGGATCGCTCAACCAGCGCAGCAGCAAGCCCGGTGGCGTCCGGCGCCACCAGCCCGTTGAAAAACTCCGCATCCAGACGCCGTCCCTGCAAATGGGAAAGCGGTTCGGCCATCGAGCGACGGTAGAGCGCCAGCCAGCGCGTCGAGCGTCGCCTGGTCTTTGGCCACATCGAGCCCGAGGCCGCCGTGATTGGAAACCAGAAAAGCGTAGGGCGTCCACTCCTTGCCGTTCACATGCAGCCACGTCACGCCTCGATATTGCAGCTCCACCAACGCCGCCAGTTCCTGTGGGCAATCCTCTGCAGCCCGCAGCTTCTCCCGGCTGATACCAGGTAGGTAAAAAATCGGGGTGGTTCCTTCCGCCGGTGCGCCTTCAATGACTCGTGCCTCAATGCAACGCAGCCAAAGCGCCGGCCCTGTGCGTTTTTCCGGTGCATAACTGCCCAGCAGGAACAGCTCCGGCATGCATCGACTGCACTCCGGCACGACGGATTCCCACAACCGCTCGGGATCGGGCCAGAGGACCGCGCAAGGCGCGACTTGATCGCCGGCCGCATAGGCTTGAGCGGCTGTTCTTAAGGTGGCGACCAAGTGTTGTCCGACGGTCTGACTCATGCTATTTTCCGATCGATATTCCCTGCCGCTCTGGTTCTTAGCCGCGCTCTCAATTCCAGCGCGCGGACAGTTCAGTTGCTCTCTCGAGTGCTCTTAGCTTGATGTCCGCGCCTCCACCGAACCAGGTGCGCTCCAAACGTTGGTCCTCGAGTTCGTCCTGCAGAGGTTGTTTGTAATCTTCGAAATGAGTGATGGCGTTGTAAGCGCCCCAGAGCGTTCCCTTGACGCCGGGCATTTGTAAATCAGGGCGCCCCTCAAAGATGTCTCTCAACGCTACCCATCGAGCTGGTCTCTCCCCTTTCTTCTTCTGCGACTCGCTGCGTGGAAATACCGCTTCGAAATAGAGGTCAAGCCGATCTTTCGTCATTTGGATCTTCGCCCAGCTGCGGAAGCGCTCCTCTGCCACCAAGAAAACCTTTTGGGTGATCGCTAGAAAATCGGCCAATTCGTTCAACTTGAATTCCATTTTCTTGCTGTGCCGGACGCGATAGGCTTTTTGCCCATCCTCCATCGCCAGTATCAAAGTGTTCTGGCATACGACTCGCACCGACGTGAATTTGGCAAGGACCGCGCCCTCTCCTGTGTGTGTGTTTGATAGCAAGAGGTATTTGTGACAGTCGTCACCTCGCACGATTGTCATGGCGTCCGGCATTCGAACCATCACCCAGATACGTTCGCCTTGCCCAAGCACCCCAGCGGTCTCAAAATACGCCTTCTTCTCGCCAACGATGGGATCGAAGAATGCGAAGGCATCGACGTTTTGCAAGGGTTGATATCGGCGGCCAACCACGCCGAGCAGTACCTCGACTCCTTGGTCTGGGGGCGTGGCAGGCGGACGATCTCGTAACGCGAATACTCTCCTTTGCGGTTGATCGTTGTCGCTCCTCTGGCCGGACGGAGATCCACTTCCCATTCCATGCCCGCAGCGTGGATCATCTCTTCCGCTGTAATCCCTTTCGGGACTGGAGTTCCGAGTCCGTGCCAGGGCACCTTGCCGTAATAAGCCATCGTTTGAACATTCGCAGGCATGGGTCACGACTCCCTGTTCTTGCGTTTGAAATCGTTAGTGTAGTGGCAGTCGTTCCAGCGATTGCCGTCCGGCTCCTTGCCGACGCCGGCGAAGTCTTGCTTCTCCTCATCCCAGCCCCAGAACCATGGGAACTCCTTCTTTTCCCGCGGGGGTTCCTTGCCGCGGTCCTTTTCCCACTTGATATTGGGCTTGGTGCGCAGGATGCCGGCGCCTCTCTTGCCGCCGGGGATATCTTGGGCGAGGAAGGGGCGGATGTTCATCCGCACGCCGTCGTTGATGTCGGGGTTCCAGCCGATGGCTTGCTTGGAAAGCGGCTTCCAGCGGACGAAGATGTCGTAGGGTGGCTCGCCTTCGAGGATGAGCTTGAGCCGGGCCTGCAATTGTTTGGCGGCCTGAAGGCGGGCGTCGCTGCCGGCCTCGCCCGCGTCCACGGCGGCCTGCTGGCGGCGAATCCAGTCGCCGAGGTAGGCGTAGGTGAGCTTCTCCAGATTGGCGTGGGTGAGCTTGGTGATAGTTCACCAGCGCGCTGAACCCGCTCTTGTGGCCGTCCCAGATGTGCCAGATGAAGGGGCGCTGATGGAAAAGCGCGCAATGCTGCTCGAAAAACCCGTCGCGCAGCCACTCTTCCAGCGTCTCGCCGACTTGCTGCTCTTGGGCCCCGCGCTGGCGATCAGAGTACTGAGCGTCCAATTTGCCCAAGGCGTGCACCAGGAGTCCGCGCAGACGCTCGGCAGCGGGCTGCTTCGCCCTTGGTGGCGGAGAGGCACACGATGCCGTCATCGTCCGCCAGCTTTTCCAGCCCATCCGGGTCGAGCGCGGGGCAATCGGGAAAGCTTGAACCGGTTTGGCGCGGCCACTGGTAGCCGAGCAACCGCGCCACGGCCACGTGCAATGGCTGGTCGGAACCTTTGGGATGCCCGTTGAACAACCATTGCGTCGGGTCGCTGGAAAATGGCTTCGGCAATCCGTGCGGATATTTCTCCGCAGCCACCTTCTGCCAGTGTGCGAGGTCGAAGGGGACTTTCGCCAGAGTCGCATTCGTAACGTTTGGCTTCTGATCTAAGCGACGTACCGCCCGTTGATATTCTGGCGAGGAACAGTAAGCCCAAATCGCCGGTAGGATTGCTTGATCATGCGGAATCATCGCGCAGCAGTTAGAGTCGTATCTATCGCCAAGATAAATGGTGGCAGGCAAGTCACCCATTTGACTGACAGCGACTCCCAGCTTGCCCCAATTGGGTTTCCCACGGAGCCAATTCTGCGCCACGTGGTTTAAGTGGCGGACGCTTCGCGCGAGTTCATACATCTCCCCGCGTTCCTGCTCCCAAAAAATGATTAAGGAGCGACCGCCGTATGGTTCGGTACTCTCCACGGTGGTTTGACAGAATTCCCAGTCCGCACCTAAGATCGCTACCTCCCAGAAGCTCCTGCCGAAGCGAATCGTATCGCCGTTCACGATTCCGGCGAGGCTGTTTACCACTCTCGCCAAGGGTTGGGAGTAGTCCACTTGTTCCGAAGAGATGCCACAGTCAGGATTGTCTAGCTGTCTTACCTGCAAAACGAGCGAAGTGGAACTCTTGCGGAGGCCCATCGCTTTCTCTGCCGGCGTGTCTAGCGCCGCGACATTGAGACCTGCGATCGCCCTTGTTTCCAAAGGCCCTCCCCGGGTGTGCATCAGGAGGGTGACATTCACAACTTCGCCGCTGATCGTTTCAAACGCGCCAGATCCTAAACGCGCGACCATGTCCCATGAGATATCTGTCAAGAGACGTCGCCTCAATCGTTTGTACGTGCCTAGAAAAAGCCAGTTTTGCGGTGTTACGAGGGCAGTGCTTCCACCATTCGAACAGAAGGCCAAGCATCTCTCAACGAAGCAGGTTGCCAAATCGGCTGCTGCATCTGGGTGTACTCGCTCGCAATAGCCCATCAGCACTTCGTCCTGTTTGCGCCGTCCGAGGTAAGGCACATTTGTCGCGACGAGCGTGAACTGGCCGGCGAGAATTTCCGCCGCCTTGGCCAGGCCCTGTGCGGTCACGGCCATCTCATGCGCGGTGTCGTCCTTGGTCTCCTGGGCCAGCGCCTTTTCCAGCAGCGGCTGGAGTTCATGGAAATCGGCCACCAGCAAATCGCCCTCGGCGGCGCGCGGATCGATGAGGCTGCCCAGCACGGGCGCGTCCTTGAACAGAGCAGTAGAGCCGCTCCATGCCGTTCTGGAGTCGGCTCGTTGTCGCCGGCCAGCTTCAGCCAGTCTTCCTTCTTCGCATTCGGCGCGAGGCCGGAGCAGGCGAGGTTCATCGCCGGCAGCTTGCAATGGCCGACCCGCCGCCACGCGGCCAGCGCCAGGTTGAACGCGCCAATCTGCGTGCAGCGCGGGTCAATCTCCAATCCGAACAGGTTGTCGCGGATGACCGCCGCCACCGCCGCCGCTTCGTCGAGCTTTTCCTCGGCCATGCGCAACGCCACCAGCCGCTCGAACATCGCCACCACGAAATGCCCGCTGCCCATGCACGGGTCGAGGCACTTGAGTTCCTTCGCCGTCTTCGGCCAGCCGTCGAACGTGCCGGCGGCGGGAGTCCATTTGCCGTCCTCGGCTTTGATGAAGCGCAAATACTTCCACGGGCATCCCGGCAGCGCCACGGCGTTGCGGAGTTCCTCTTCGCTCTGCGCGGTTTCGGCCAGCGTGGGCTTCGCGGCGAGAACCTTGCCCGCGTGCCACGCGCCGAGCGTGTTATCGAGCAGGAAGTCCACCATGTAGTCTTCGGTGAACAACTGCGTGACTGCCGGCAGTTCGTCGGCGCCGATCTTGTTACCGGAGGCGTTGACCTCATCCTTCCGCTCCGCCTGCCAGAATTGGTAGCACCAGCCGAGGCTGTCGCTGGCGGTGAACACCTCCACCGGCAAGCCGGTGACGAGCTGGATGAGCGGCTTGCGGTCCTCTACGGGCAGTTCTACCGCACCCGCCGGGTCGTCGGCACGGAAGATCTCGGGCAGTTCCTTCGCGGCAAAGCGTGCCGCAACTGCCCACGCATCCTTGAGCCCGAGTGACGGGGCGAGTTCCTCGCAATCGTCCAGCGACACCGACACCCCATGCTCCGGCGAGATGAGGAGATTGTTCTCCAGGAGAAAGCGGGCGAAGAGGAGCCGATGCCACTGGTCGTAGGCGAGCTTCTCGACGAGATGCTTGATCTCGTAAGCGCCGCGCCGAGTCTGGCTCTCGCCATCGCCTAATTGTTTGGCCTGGGCGCGGAGTTTGCGCCGCAGGTCGCGCTGCGCCTCATCCATGTGCCGGTAGGGATCCGGCTCATGCACGGCGAGCGCTTCAAGCGCCTTGCGAGCGCCGCCATCGGCGATCTTGCGGGCTTGCTTGATCACGCTTTCCAACTGGCGGCGGAGATTTGTGGGAAGCAGTGCTCATAAAATCACGGGGCCATCTTTGAGTTTTTCTTCAACGTGCTTGCGAGCGTCTGCGAGCCACTGGTCCAGCTCGGTAGAGTTGTGGATGGTCGCGCCGGGCAGCACTACGCGCTGGGCCTTGGGTTCCAGCAGGCGGCTGGCCTCGTCCAGCGCTCGGGAGAACCGCTGGGGCACGGCGTCGAGCAGGTTGCGCCGGTCGGCCAGGGTGCTTGTGCGCAAGGCGGCGAGGATTTCGTCGTCCGTGCCGATGGTTTCTTTCGCCGGCGGCGTGAGATGGAAGGTAGTGGCAAGCGTGGCCCGCTGTTCGTCGCTCAGGCGGCCCCACACTTGCGAGGCGGCGAGTTTGTCATCGCCGGCCTGGAAGGCGGCGCCGAGGTCGCCCTGCAGCTTGCCGAGCGCGGTGCGCAGAGCAGTGGTGAGCTGTTTGATCAGCTCGGGCACAGGATCGGGATCTGCCAGAAGCGTGCGGCTGTCGGTGATGGCGGCGATGGATTTGGCGCAGCCTCCGCTTCCGGCAGGCCAGTGGCAAAGCCGTGAAAATCCAGCAACCGTTCCCACGCGGGCCAGCGCTTGGCGATGGCGTCGGCGTTCTTCTTCCACGCGGCAAGTTTGGCGGTGAGGTCATCCTTCTGCTCGTGGATCTTGAGCAGTTGGGCATTCCCGCTGAGCATTTGCAGGGCGCGCACGTCCTGCGTATCGGGGGACTCAGGCCGAGGTGCGCTGCCACCGGCGGATTCCGCCAGAGCGAGCAGCTTTTGCAGGAATTGCGCTGCAGCTTCGGATTCCTTGCCGTTCTGCGTGGTGATGCCGATTTTCTGGAAGAGCGCCTTGAGGTCGAGCCGCTGCTGCACGTCGAGTGGCGGCACATCCACGTAGAAGCTGGCGACGCCTACCTGGTTCTGCGGGAGCGACTGCGCCTGTGCCGGCTGGCCATTGACGGTGGCGCGAAGATTGCCTGCGACCAGCATGACGAACAGCGCGCCATCGATGGCGTCCTTCGGCCAGCCAAACGGCGCGGACCGGAAGTGCTCTTGAACGTCCTTGCCCTTCTTGCCAGCCCCGATGAAATCGAGCACACGACGGCAGACCGGGTGCTTGGTGACCTCTCCGGGATAGCCGACCTGCGAAAGCGCGCCGACATCGCCAGCGCGAGCGCGGGTGACGACCTGGCCCCAATTGGCGTGATCGGCCTCGGAGAACTGCGGGAAGAGTCGCTCCAGAGCGCTACTGGCCGAATCCTGCACCTTATCCGCAAGTTCGATACCGTTGGCCTCCTGGCCGCCACCGAGGAAGACCTTGGCGCCGCCGATGACGTGGCCAAGCAGTTCCTGAATGCGGTGCCGGGCGACTTCCAAATGGGTCTCGACGGCCTTGCGGGCCTCGATGGCCTCAGGCGTGGTGGCCGGGCCCTGGGCGTCCAATGTTTCCTGAGCGGCGACGTGAGAGGCGATGGCCTGCCGCAATTCTTCGTGGTGGAGCCGCGGCAGGAAGCCGAAGAGCAAGGGGCTGTCCACTCCGGCGGCGCGGGCATCATTCAGGACGGATTTGTCGTCGTCGCTCCATCCATCCCGCACCCACAGCGTGACCTCGTCACTACTAGAAGTCGGACGGCTGGAGGAAAGCTCGAAGAGCGAGTTTGCGAGGCTGCCGGGAGGTGCCCTGCTGCAAGGATACGGGCTTCAAAGCCTGTTTTATCCCGTCACGCAGCAGTTCCGCACGCTTGGAATTGATGCGCTGGTCGTCATTGAGCACAGCGGTGCGGCGGCGATTGAAGTCGTGGGTCCAGACGCACGCCCTCGCGAGTCTGGAGGCGGTATTCGGATTCCACCGCCATAACTTGGCCTGCATCCACGAGCTGCTTAAGCAATTTGGGAACCTGCTGCTCCAGCTTTGGTCGGTCGTTTTTCAGATCGCTGACGAGCAGGTCCACCAGCGTTTCGGCATTTGCCCGGACGCCATCGTCGGCGCCCGGCGTGCGCGGCAGTTTCCCGATAAGGAAGATCAGGGCGCACAGGCTGGAACGGAGATCGCCTTCCTTGGTGCCGTCACGCTGCTTGAGAATGATCTCGTTATATTCGCGCTCCAGCTCGCCGGAATTGAGGAGGTCAGTGGAAATCTGGTCGTAGATGAAGTCCGCCGGCACGACCGTGCCCACGGAAGCCGCTGCAGTTTGTCGCGTCGCCTCGAAGACGATCTGCAATTGGGAGCGCAACTGGGCCTTGGTGCCTGAATGGTCGGTATTGCGCAGCACTTTCTCCCAGAACCGCCGGCGGGTAGGCAGCAGCGGGTAATCGGCCACTAAGAACTTATCGTCGTCATGTGTAGCGGCGAAGCGGGTATTCTGGAGATGACGGGCCAGTTCGCCCTGGTTGCGCGTCCAGGCACTTCGAGATGAGCTGACTCGTGCTCCGGCTTTTTGCGGAGGACCGTCTTGCGGATGACACTCTCGACATCGGCATCCGAAAGCTGCACGCGCACAGCAAAGCGGGCCTGAAGCCGTTGCAGGCTAGGCGTGGTATTCAACGCAGACTGGCCGGTGCCGACGAGAAGAAGGCGCTGGTTCAGCTTGGTGGAGCAATGCTCCGCGATTTCTTGCAGATCCATTGCACGCTGGATTTTCTCGCCGATGAACTGCTGAACTTCGTCCACGACGAGCAGCGTGCAGGGAAGGTTGCCTTTCTCACCGAAGACTTGTTGAAGGAAGTCGAGCGCCTGACCCATGGTGGGCGAGGTGATATCAGGAAAGCCGGCACGAATCGCCTCCTGGACGTTGGCCACCGTTCCGTATTTCGAGTCGGCAGACAGCAGTGCCTCGGCAAGGGGCACCGAATAATTCAGATTCGCTACTTCTTCGAGCAAGTCGCAATTGTTTTTCTGTTAGGGCTTCCGCGACGGGCGTCTCCAGACCAGAAGAACGCAGCCACAGGATGAATTTCGCATGGGCAAGATCTTCTGGGAGGCCGGCAGATCGTAGGACCAGTTGCACGAAGGCCAGCCGGACATTATCCATGGAGCCCGCGCCGAGGGTGCCCGCGGCCGCGCGCAAACCACCTAAGGGCTTGCTGCGAGTTGCTCAGTTCCTTGAGCAGGTCGGAGATTTCGGCCGGCAATCGTACGATCGAGCGGGCTGTGGCGCCGTCGGCGAAGCGGTAATCCTCCCAGAGATAGCGGAGCATCTTAACGAGATGAGATTTGCCGCTGCCGAAAAAGCCGCTGACCCAGACAGCCTTCTGTTCCTCCCGCCCCAGGCCATCGAGGTAGGCCTTGAGAATCCGCTCCAATCCGCGGGCGTATTCGCCATCGCAGACAAAAGTCTCCAGCTCGAAGCGTAGCGTCTTGATCTGGCGCTCGTCGTGCCCGATTTCGGAAACCTTCGAGACGCCGTTGTTGAGCAGCTCGATGGTTGTGGGATCGCGGAAGTACAGTTCGCGGTTAGTCATGGGGTGATAAAGCTCTCGGTTGAAGTGATGGGAACGGCCATGTAATTGAAGCCATCGCGCGCATCCATGAAGCGATACACGTTGCCGGCGTATTCGCCCGGAAAGAAGATAAGCATTCGTCCGCGCACGCTGTCTTCGACGCGCTCAATTAGGCTGGAGACCCGCATAAAGTCGAACAGCGAAGCAAGGCCCGTGACGGCCACGACGCGTGCCGGCATCGGCCTCTTCGCGGGAACAGGCCTCGTTCACCAGGGCAGCGGCGCGAACTTCGAGCTCACTTCCAGCCCGTAAATGCTGGGGATTTTGAAAGATCGACTCCCGGTATTTGTGCGCGGCCAGGAATTCCGGGAGCAGCCGTGTGAGGTCAACGGCGGACCATCCGTGGTTGGCCTCAAGGGTGAGAGCTTCAAACTGTGGCAGCTTAGCCCGCACGCGCCGTTCTTCAGCCGGCGGGTAAACCGCGAACCAGATGCGCTGCTTGCCAGACATATTGGCCGACCAAGGCAGGCGCACTTGGCGCGAGTAGTTAGAAAGAAGTCGGTCAATGGTGCTCATGATAGGCGCTCTTGGAATTCAGCGAGCAGCGGAAAAGCTCAATTCAACGACTTCACCCACCGCACGCAGGTTGAGCAGTCCAGCCCGGTGCGCCTCGAGGCCCATTGCCTTGGCGCTTTCGGGGTTCAGATCGAGTAGGCGGCACCAAGGATTGGAAAAGACTGCTGCACCGTGATAGCCAGCGATATCCCCAAGGAAAAAGGCCATAGTGACGGCCACTGCTGTGGGCCTGACCCGCTGGCGGGTCTTTTTCACGCGACCGGCGAGGTGCCCGGACTGGGTCCACGAGGAAGCAGCATGTCGTGCGGTCTGGCCTCGGCTCAGTTCCGAATACTGATTCGGAAACGCGGCTTCTAACGCCCGCGCGAGACTGGCCGTTTCAACTCGTTCGCCCTCTGCTGCGTCGATGATGGGCGCAGTCGTGGCTCGCAAGAGCGGATCGCGTGCCCAAGCCACTTGGACGGCCAAAAGCGGTAGACTCGCGGCGTCAGCGGCTTGGAGTTTTCGCAAGAGCCCAAAGATCCCCGTCGTTTCATCAAGAGCATACAGCTCGCGAAGGCGTCGCAGTGACTCCTTCCGAGTGCTGTCAGTGGTCTTGCAAAGCACGTTCCGCTGAAGAATGGCGTCGCGGTAATCGTCGGCGCGGGAGCCAAGTGGAACGTTGGCCAAAACCATATCGAGTTCCGCGAGCATCATGGTTCGGCTTATGTGTGGGCCTCCGGAGGAGAATTTGAGGCCGAATGTATCCAATGCTGGCGAGGCAGCAGGAAAGCGAAGCGGGGCAGCCCCGCTGGCCTTTATTTGCAGTTCGTCGAGGCGAGCCAAATTCTTGACCACCTTACACCACGGCGGCGAGGCAAAGGCGACTGTCTGAGCACAAATGCCCGTTGAAAGCAGCGTAAAGTATGAAGCTGATTGGATTAGAGAATGGCATACGCTGGAAGCATAGTAAACGAATCTGCGGAACGGTATCGGCGGGGGTTGCCCCAGTTTGTCGAGAACTCCAGTCAGAGGGTGGAATATCGACTAGCTGATGAACCCGCGGAGTCGCGCGATGGCGTCGAGCGCCCGCAATTGGGCTGAAATGCTTCCGCGGGTGCGCTCAGGTGGGAACTGGGCGAGGCGCCATAGATGCTGGCAAAGGACTGCTGCATTGTTTTGGCGCTTCGGCTCAGCAACATGATCCTTTGCCAAGCTTGGCGCATGTGGGGGTTCCATTCTCACGCTCGCCCGAATCTTTCTGCCTTCGAAGCCCACGATGCGGTTTTCAATTTCGATCGCTTGCTCGACGAGTGCGCCATACGTCCTGGAATGCATCCCGAGGGGTTTTTGCGGAAGGGGCTGCGTGAGATCGTCCAAACCCCCTATCCGCCGTCGAAGCTGGCGCGCCTTTTCAATATCCCGTTGCGGTGCTCGCTTCCGCTGGCTGGCGTACCCCAGATCCAGGCACCGCCGGCAAGCTAGAGTGCCGCCGGCAAGGTAGAGGTAGGCGGAACGGCGGTTACAACTATCGTTAGGGCAAACAAACCAGACGCGCTCACCACCAAGCGTGCAAGGAGTTCGGACCAGCAAAACTCGAGAAACAAGTTTCTCTTGACGGAGAAAATTTAGTCCATCGCTCTCAGTGTCAACCCGGAGGCAATCCGCTCCTGCAAACACCTGGAAGGATGAACCTGGAAGGAGCTTTCCAAGACGGCTCCAAGCACGAACGTCGAAGGAAATAAAATCTTCGGTTCTAAATTTGTGCACGCGAGCTTTCATGCGCTGTGACTCAGCTCGTTGGGAGGTGTGTCGAAATCAATCGGGAATCGTGAGAGTTCGACAGCTGACGTCTTGCGCATACTCAGAAAAGTGTGAGTTCTCAAAGCAAAGGACCTGCGAGCGGAACTGTGCGATGGCGTACCGGAGGACATGCTCTGATCTATTTAAGATCTCTTCGTCCGGATGCACAAGAGCAATCTCAGACTAGGTACCCTTCAGAGTCATCTGGATAATCACTCAGACTTTTCTTTATCAGACTTGTTTTTCATACTGGATACGGTCAGATAATCGCCAATGTTCCTAACAGCTTATGCCGTAAGGCCCCTGCAAAATAACTGCCACGTCATTAAGAAACCGGGATGGGGGCTGCAAAAACTCTGAAGAAGGTGCCGCAAATTTGAAGGCACTTAATCCCATGAATGCGAATCGCAGTTGGGGCTGTCCCCCGCCACGCAGCGCTATTCATGGACTAGGAGGGTTCAGGACGTGCCGCAAGTATTGTGGGAGGGTGCCTCAGAAATCGAGCCAGCGATTTTCTTTTTTGCGGAAGGGATTATAAGATTCGACCGGGAGCGGCTTCACTGCTTCGGAAGTTTTACCCTTCGCTGCTCTCTCTGATTGGGTATTGTTACCGAATGGGAAGTCCACGAGATAGCTCTCGCTATCTTTGTCTCTGCTTACCATTTCCGTCCGATCTCCAGGGTTACTGGCCGCGAGTTCGGGGGAAGTTGGGCTACGTCGCTTTTGATATATGACACGCTCTCTCGGGTCACCCGAGTAAGGTTTTCCGGTAGCCGCATCGCAGATCACGTATGTGTAGCATCCGCCTTGCTCCCTCCGACATTCAATTAGCCCTGATCCGCATAATATTTTGCGAGCACCAGTGAGCGCGCCGGCCGACGCTCCAGTAGCTTTGACGATGTCTCGGTCCTTTGCAACAAATTGTCTTGAACTGTATCGGTCGCTTCTGCGCATCAAGTAAACATAGAGCCGGAGTGCACTAGGGCTGAGCTTGGCCATGGTGCCGTCATCAACGAAGGCCGGATCCATGCCAAAATATCTTGGTATTCGGATGCTCATGATTCTTGACGGGAAATTCAAAGGGGTCATCATCGTGGGATTCTCTGGAGAATTCCAGAGCCACTCGTCCAGTGAGCGAGTTGCCGCCATCGTCGACAACATGCTGCCGTTTTAGCTTCCGGATGATCGTCGATCGCCCAACCCTGGTTCTCCGTAGCCTTTCTGTTCCGCCAGCGGCGATGGCCTTTCTAGCCTGTGCCGAGTTCCTTCCGCGATCACTCGTCGTATCTCGCTCACCGGAATGAGCAGCTTCGCCCCGAGTTTGACACTAGAAATGCGACCTTCATAGGCATCACGCCGCCAGCTCCAGCGGCTGCGCCCAGTCATGATTTCAGCGCCTTGCACGCTTACCAGTTCTGGCTCTACCTTCGCAATAATAGCCACGGCAACCCTCCATTAACTAAAGCCATCCTAAGCTAAGCCTACGTGATATACAATCATAAAAACCATGACACGGATATCAAATATCACAATTCCCGCGAGGTTGATGTTCCGGCCGAGACGAGCAGAGTGGGTAATCGGCAGAGCCACGGTTCTTGGTTGGGGTGAGAGCCTGCCCAGCCTCCGCGGGAGCGAAAACCACATCCAAGTCCGCATAAATTGGGAAAACGCTGAGCAAGTCTCGCGTAGTTCGCGAATCCCCGATCGGAACGATCCTGGGCCTCCGTATCATCTGAACGTCCAACGCGATCAGCTTCCGAGCGGAGTTTTGCTATCCCATGAGAAGCAGTATCAAGGTGTGGACATCGCAGGGAGGGGATTTCCTGTGATCGTGTGTGTCTTGGAGCATGCGTCGAGCCTCAGCATCACCGCAGGCCGAGAAAATGTAAAGGATGCGTGGGAGATGCGAAGCCAGTTCCTTCAACTCGAACAGGGAATCGACAGCTTATGCTCGTTTCTAAACCGCTGGGGTCATTGGGACAACGGCCCGGATGAACCCATTGGCAATTTGTGGGACTCACTCTTCAACGATTTTAGGGACCCGATCAACGTCGTGGTTCCAGACTTGATTTGGTCGGAGCGCCAGCGTTATTTGCGTGCCTTAGTCGGAAAACCTCATTCATGGCTCAGCACTGTAAGGCCGATTAATCTTTGTCCAACAAACAAACCACCATATTTAGTAGTGGATTGCTGGTCTTGTAGGAATGCGATCGAATCCACAATCACGATAGATCACTTGTCGCATGTGCAATTCGCCATCTGCAAACGCGATGATTGCCGAAAGCTATTCAAACGTAAGACGCGGCAAACCCGGTTCTATTGCAGTCCCGCCTGTGCCCACCTTGCCAATGTCCGCAAGCTGCGGGCGCAGAAGAAAACATCTGAAGCTAAGCGGAAAGGAGCCGAGAAAAATGGCAAAGGCTAAGGACCGAGACGGAGTGTTCCAGCGAAGCGACCGTGCCGGCTGGTGGGTGAGCTATGTCGACGCTTCTGGGGTTCGCAAAAAGGTCAAGGTGCAAGCGAACACCCGCACCCAGGCGCTGATGGCACTGGAAGGGCTCAGGACCAAGGCACAGAAGGAACGTATCCTGGGCGTGAAGCATACGTCTGACATCTCCTTGGAGGCGTTGCTGGCGCGATACAAGCGTCACCAGAAGACCAGGATCCGAGCGACCACGTTCGACCGCATAGACACCATCCTGAGGACTCTGATTTCTTACCTTCCAGCACTGGCGAAGGACATCACCAAGCGTACTGTGAGCGAGTTCATCTCTGAGCGCAGCACGGAAGTAGCAGCCGCATCGGTCGCGAAAGAGATGTCAGTCCTAAAACATGCCCTCAAGCTTGCCGTTGAATGGGAGCTGTTGCACGACAATCCAGCGTTGGGTGCCAAGTTGCCGCGGATACCTGAAGGGAGAACACGCTACCTGACTCCGACGGAGTTGAAGGCGGCACTCGATGCGGCGCCGGAGTGGATGCGAGCGCCGATTGCGCTGGCTGCCTTTACGGGAATGCGCCGCGGGGAATTGTTGAGTCTGCGGTGGATTGACGTCGAGATTCCCAACCAGCGTCTATACCTACGTGAAACCAAGAATGGTCGTCTACGGGTGCTGCGATTGAACAGTTTGGCAATCCAGGTGCTTCTTAGCCTGCCGCAAGGGCAACCCTCCGAGCATGTGCTTGTCAGCGTCGACGGACCTCGTCTGACTGTCGCTACTCGTCGACTGTTCGCAGCCGTCGGAATTCAAAACGCTAGCTTCCACAGCCTTCGCCACACGCACGCTTCTTGGTTGGCCATGGAGGGCGTTGACCTTCACACGATCGGCCAGATGCTCGGCCATCGCACGCCGAGGATGACCACCAGATACGCTCACTTGTCCCCGGAGTTTATGGCGATCTGCGCCGGCAAATTGGATCGTGTTTTCGGAGATGTTTTGCCTGGGAACCGCACAGAAAACTGCGAGAAAGGGTCTGCGTTAGTCCCCGCAGCGTCCCCACTTTAAACGAGGCGCCCATTGAATCACTCCAAATCATTGATTCGATTGGCGTCCCCGACGGGATTCGAACCCGTGTTACCGCCGTGAAAGGGCGGTGTCCTAGGCCACTGGACGACGGGGACATGTCTCGCGGACCTCGCGGACTTCTTTGGGTCAGTGCCTTCCACCCTGAATCTAACAACCTCGCACGGCAGTGTCAACGCGGTGCAGGCCTGCGGAGTCGATTGCAGCGGGGTCTCGAGTTTGCCAGCCGTTTGCCCGTAGACGGTCTGCATATTTTTGAAGCAAGCTGAGTCCGAAGCTACTCTAATGGGAAAGTCAGCATGGCGCGGAGGAGGTTTCCCAGGACGGCGGCGACCCAACGTGAGTGCTTCGACAACATGTTAATTTCCGCGAGGTTCCTGGTTTGAAAAGCAAAAATTTTGAACAGCAGCTGAGGTTTAAGCCGTTACCTCGACTCCGAACGGCAGTGGCCGGCAATGTGATGGTTCTTTTTCGCGGCCGCTTTGTGGCGCTGGTCGGCGGCTGCAACAAGCCGACGGCGCAGGCTGCCGGACCGGCGATGCAGGCGACGCCGGTGCAGACGGTTACGGTCAGCGACTCCCCGGTGCCAAAGAGCGACGAGTATACGGCGACCATCAAGTCGCGCCGTTCGGCGACGCTCAGTCCGCAGGTGGATGGCAATATTACCGAGATCCTGGTGAAATCGGGCGACCGCGTGAAGGCGGGGCAGGACCTGATGGAGATCGACCCGCAAAAGCAGCGGGCAACGCTGGAATCGCAGATTGCGACTGAGAGGCAGAAGAAAGCCGTCTTCGACTACAACGAGATCGAGGTCGAGCGACAGCGGAAGCTCTTCGCTGCCGGCGTCATCAGCCGCGACGCGCTGGACCAGGCGGAGCAGAGCTACAGCAACTCCAAGGCGGACTATGAATCGGCCGTTTCGCTGCGCCAGACCCAGGAAAAGCAGCTGGGTTACTACCATATTCGCGCGCCGTTCGATGGGATTGTGGGCGATATCCCGGTCCATCTTGGCGACTATGTTTCGTCCACCACCGTGCTCACGACGGTCGACGAGAACCGGGATTACGAGGCCTATATCTATATTCCGACAGAGCGCGCCTCAGAGGTGAAGCTTGGGCTGCCAGTCAATATCGTCAATACCGATGGCACGCTGCTGGAGAGCACGAAGATTTATTTCGTGGCTCCCAGTGTCGACAACGGGCTGCAGGGAATTCTGGTGAAGGCGCCGTTGGAGTCCTCGAGCGATAAGTTCAGAACCGCCCAGCTGGTGAAGGCGAAGGTGGTATGGAGCACGGCCCCGACGCCAACTGTGCCGGTGCTTGCGATTACCCGCATCGGCGGCCAGGCATTTGTCTTCGTTGCGCAGAAAAGCGACAAGGGGACGGAGGCGAGGCAGCGTGCGGTGACTCTTGGCGATACGGTGGGCAATGACTACGCGGTACTCGATGGGCTCAAACCGGGGGACAAAGTCATCGTGTCGGGAATTCAGTTTCTGGTGGACGGGGCTCCGGTGCAACCGCTGGGCTAAGCCGGCAACCGGTGGCGAGACCGGCGTTCGTTGTGAATCATCTGAGTGAGTAAGCAACAGGTCCTATCGCAGTAAGCACCGCCCTGGCGCAGCCAGCGGCAAAAGGAAAAAGTACACTTGGTCGACTTTTTTATTCGAAGACCGATCTTTGCCACTGTCTGCGCCCTCCTGATCATCCTGGCCGGCGCGGTGTCGATTCCCTCGTTGCCGATCTCGCTCTATCCGAACCTGGCACCGCCGCAGGTTACGGTGAGCAGCAATTACGTCGGCGCCAATTCTCAGGTAGTCGAGTCGGCGGTGACGATTCCGCTGGAGCAACAGATTAACGGCGTCGAGGGCATGCACTACATGTCGTCGACCAGCGCCAGCGACGGCACGTCACCATCAATGTGACATTTCGCACCGGGTATGACCTCAACATCGCGGCGGTCGATGTGCAGAACCGGGTCGCAACTGCGCAAGGCCGTTTGCCGCAGGAGATCAAGAACACCGGCGTGACCATCACCAAGGCCAACCCAAACTTTGTATTTGCGGCGGGCTTCTATTCGCCGGATGGGTCGTTGTCGAACCAGTACATTTCGAACTACATCGACGTCTATGTCAAGGACGCCCTCAAGCGGGTGCCGGGCGTCGGCGATGTGCTGATCTTCGGTGAACGCAAATACGCGATGCGCATCTGGCTCGACCCGACCAAGCTAGCAACGCGTGGGTTGACCGCGGCCGATGTGACGGCCGCGCTGCAAGACCAGAATGTGGAAATTCCGGCGGGCGCGATCGGCACCGCGCCCTCCGATGCGAAGCAGTCGTTCCAGGTCACGCTGCGAGTAGTGGGAAGATTGTCCGATCCTCGCGAGTTCGAGCAGATCGTCCTCAAGAACACCAACAACGGGATCGTGCAGTTAAAAGATGTGGGCCGTGCTGGAGATAGGCGCCGAAACCTATTCCAGCAACTTGCTGTACAGCGGGCACCAGGCGATCGGCATCGGCAGGTTCAGCAGCTTTCCGACGCGAATGCGCTCAATGTCGACGAGCAGGCCAAAGCGGCTCTGGTCGAATTGAAGAAGTCGTTTCCGCCAGGCATGGATTTATGTCATAGCCTTCGACACGACGACGGTTGTTGGCGACTCGGTGCGGGAAGATAATTACCACGTTGGAAGAAGCGATTCTGATCGTAGTGGTGGTGATCTTCTTCTTCCTACTCGACTGGCGAGCCACCATTATTCCCGCGGTGACTATACCGGTCTCTCTGATCGGGACGTTTGTGTTCATCAATCTCTTCGGTTTCTCTATCAACTCGCTGACCCTCTTTGGGATCACGCTTGCGACCGGGCTGGTGGTAGACGATGCGATCGTCGTCATTGAAAATGTACAACGGCACATCGACGAGGACAGTTCCGATGGCCACGCCGCAACCTCAGTCGCGATGGCCGAGGTGACGAGCGCGGTAGTTGCCACGTCGCTGGTGCTGATCTCGGTATTCATCCCGGTGTCGTTCTTCCCAGGCACGACCGGAATTCTCTATAAGCAGTTTTCGTTGACGATCGCCTTTTCGATTGCGATCTCGCTGTTCAATGCGCTGACACTCACCCCAGCGCTGGCGGCCATTCTGCTGCGAGGCGAAGAAGCCAAATATGGAGTCTTCAATTGGACCGGTATTAAGCCCCTGTCGAGGGGGTACGACGAATTGTGCATGGCATTGACGATGGCATCCATGGGTTGGGTCGCGTCTATGGCGTGGTCGTTGGATTTGTCCTGAAGATTCGCTATCTCATGTTGATTTTTTTCTTCGTTGGCCTGGCGCTCACCGGATACATGTACGTGCATGTTCCGACCGCGTTCGTTCCGGGAGAAGATCAAAATTATCTGATCGTTGTAGAACTGGCGCCTCAGGGATCTTCGTTGAGTTACACGACGGAAGTGGCAAGCCGCGCCGAGCAGATGATCCGCCAAGACCCCGATGTCTTCGGCACCTTTGCGGTCCCGGGGTTCTCATTCACCGGCGGAAGCTCGTCGAACCAGGGCATCATCTTTGTCCCGCTCAAGCCGGTGGGCACCCGGACTGGTCGGGGTCATGGGGCGCCGGAGATCGCTGCGCGCTTGCAGCCAAAGCTCTTTCAGGTGCCAGGCGCCATTCTGGTGTGCTACGAGCCACCGGCCATTCAGGGAATCGGCTTTTTCGGCGGATTTCAATTCGAGTTGCAGGACCTCGGGCGAAATTCCTTGCAGGACGTTGCCAACGTGGCTAACCAGATTATTGCTGACAGCCGCGGCAGCAAGGAACTCTCTACGCTGTTTACCAGCTTTACGGCGAACGATCCGCAGCTGCTGGTCAGCATCGACCGCAAAAAGGCGGGAGCGCTGGGCGTGCCTATCAGCCAGGTCTCGTCTGCGCTGGGTGTCTATATGGGTTCGCAATATGTCAACGACTTCGACTTCAACAATCGCTCTTACCGGGTCTATGTGCAAGCCGACGAACCGTTTCGCATGACAGCGAAAGACCTGCGCCAGTATTACGTGCGCTCCAATACCAATGGGTTGATTCCACTGGACAACATCGTGACGATCACTGAGACCTCGGGGCCGCAGGTGATCAGCCACTATAACCTTTTTCGTTCGGCCGAGATCGACGGCGCACAGGCGCCCGGTCTGAGCTCAAGCCAAGGGCTGGACGCGATGGTCAGGTTAGCGAAGAAACATATGCTACAGGGTATGACCTACAGCTGGACTGGCCTGGCGCAGGAAGAAGTAGAAGCGGGCGGCAAGGCAGTCGTGATCTTCGCTCTCGGCATTCTGGTGGTCTATCTCACGCTATCTGCACAATATGAAAGCTTCGCTCTGCCGTTCATCATCCTGCTGGCGGTGCCGATGGCGGTACTCGGCGCCCTTACCTTCGTTTCGCTGCGCGGGGGACAGGACGATGTTTACGTGCAGATCGGTTTGGTGATGTTGATCGGGCTTTCCGCGAAAAACTCGATTCTAATTGTTGAATTCGCCGAACAACTGCGCGGGCGCGGGCGCAGCATCGTGGAGGCGGCGATCGAGGCCGCGGAGCTCCGGCTTCGCCCCATCCTGATGACCTCGTTTGCGTTCATCCTGGGCGTGATGCCGCTCTATTTTGCCAGTGGTGCAGGTAAGGTGGGCCGGCACTCGGTGGGAACCGCGATTGTGGGCGGCATGTTGTTCTCGACGGTGCTTAATCTGTTCTTCATTCCTGTGCTTTACGTGCTCCTCAAGACGGTCCTCGAGGCGTTTGGCGGCCCGACGCCGATCATGCAGGAGACGACCACGGAGATTACGGCGGACTGATTCATCCGCATAGGAACGCTACTGGACTTCGGCTGGTGTTTCGGAAGCGTTGGCGGGAAGGAGAATGCGGCGCAGGTTGAGTCCGAGTGGTGCGGCCTGAAAGCCGGCGCCCTGCAGGTGCCTTGACAGCAAATGCAGATGAGCCGGCTGGCCGTTGATGGAACTGATGAGCATTCCGCTGCGATGGTCGGTTGGACGCAGGCGCATTTCGCGCTGGCCGATGGCTCCGAGGAACTGAGCGAGATCGCGAGCGGCATTGCTGCGGTCGGGTTCGTCCGCGGGAAGAAAGACCTGTAGGTTTGGATTGTTGCGGCGCAGGTAGGCGATGAGTTCGCCATTGCGCAGGACGACGCTGGCCCCGACGCTTCGAGTTAACGAGCGGCTGGCCTGGTCGGGATTGTCCGAGTCTTCCTCAATCGCGGGCCAGCGCAGGATTGCTCCATAGGGATTGGCCGGATCTGTCGCAGCCATGGTTACAAGTTCGACGCGCTCTGGCTGGGCGTTGTTGCGCAGCGAGCGCAACAAATCGACCGCGGCGGGAAGGGCGAACTGTGTCGCGCCCAAACCATCGACAAAATAGCCTCGGCGAATGCGCCCGCTTTCCTCCAAAGCTTTCAAGACGTCATAGACGGCGCTGAATCCGCCAGGAAGAGTCTCCTGGCCGACCGATTCGCGGGTGACGATACCGTATCGGTTCAGCAACTGGAGCGCAATCGCGTGGCTCCAATTGGTCAGCTCTTGTGCGGTTGGCGCGGTTTGTGAACGTTGAACCAAGGCCCAGCGGCCCTGTGCCGAAGGTGGCGTCGTCCGCCGCGAGCGAAAGACGGGAACGTTATGCTCTCGCTTAGCTGGCCTGGCGGAGGACGGTCTTGACGCATAAGCGCGCAGAGCATGAAAGGTGTCGTTCGTCACACGTCCGCGCCAGACGAGGGACCAAAGCGCATCGAGGGTTTCGCCCGGGTAACCTCCGCCAACGGCTTCGTGGAGTGGAGTGAAGAATGTCGCGCCGCTCCGGGCGAGTTCGCCGAGGAGCGCTTGTTCGCGCTCGTTGAGCGGGCTTTCAGCAGTAATTGCAGGCGGTTGAGGTGGCAGCAGCGTTGTTAGCTTGTCGGAGAGGTATAGGGCGACGCGGCCATCGCGTTCGCCGAGCGGTTCCACTCCGCACCAGACTACCTCGCCGGCGGCGATGAGGGTGTCGAGGTCTGCCGGAGAATAGCTGGCTATTCGCACTGGAAGGATACTGCTCTCCAGAATAGATGCGGGCAGTGGCGCGCCCTGGAGATTCTCGATGGTGTCGAGCAGGGCATCAAGTCCTCGGCGAGGCTGAAGAACACCTTGCCAATGGGTCTGCAGGCGCGCGAACATTTGCTGCTCCACTGGCTCGATCTCTTTTCGTAACCGTGCCAGTGACTTTTTACGGATGAGGCGCAAAACCTCTGCGTCGCACCACTCGCGATGAATGCCGCCAGGTCGGAATCCTCCCTCCACGATGCGGGTATCCAGTAAAAGGGCATGAAGAGCGGTCTCGACTTGTCGAGAATCAAGGTCAAATCGCGTGGAGATCTCTTGCAGCGTGAAAGGCCCGTGAGTGCGTGCATAGCGCCGCGCTAGTTCCAGAACCGGCGCTGTTACAGACGCGAGAAGTGCGGTTGGAAGTCCGGGCGGGAGGGGAACTCCGAGCGCGTCACGATAGCGGGCTGCGTCTTCGATAGCAACGAGACGCTTCCCGGTTGCGACCTTGATCTCAAGCAGCCGTCTTGCCCGGAGTAGTCGAGGGAGATGGTCAAGCAGCTCGGGCGAGGCGACGCGTCGAGCGAGTTCTTCGCGCGAGAGATCACCGAGGCGCAGGAGCAAATCGTGAATTCCGTCGGCGGAGCGGGCGCGGGTGGTCTCGGTGAGAGCCTGTAACTGCTCTTCAACTTCAGCGATGGCGTCGACGTCGAGCAGCTCGCGAAGGTCGGCGTCGCCGAGCAGATCGCGGAGCTGTTCCTGATCGATCGAGAGCGCCTGGGCGCGGCGTTCGGCGAGCGGGGCATCGCCGTCGTAGATGTAATTCGCAACGTAGCTGAAGAGCAGCGATGAGGCGAAGGGCGAAGGGGTTTTGGAATCGACGACGTGGACGCGGACCTGGCGATTGCCGATGGCGCGTAATATTTCGAGAAACGCGGGCATATCGAAGACGTCGCGCATGCATTCGCGATAGGCCTCGAGCAGCATCGGGAACGACGGGTAGCGGGCCGCGACCGCGAGCAGATCGTAGGAACGCTTTCGCTGTTGCCACAGAGGAGCCCGTCCCTGGGCTCGGCGGCGTGGCAGCAGCAGCGCCCGCGCGGAGCTCTCGCGGAACTTGGCAGCAAAGAGTGCGGTCGAACCGAGCTGACGAAGGACAAGATCCATCGCCTCGGTTGCGTCGAGCAGAAAAGTGTCTGAATCGGGTGGTGTATCGGTTCCGGGAAAGCGCAGTACGAAGCCGTCGTCTGCCCACATTGTTTCGACATCAGGGCCACCCGAGGCGCGAATCCGCCCGGTGACGGCCGTCGCCCATGGAGCATGGATGCGGCTTCCAAAGGGAGTGAGGATGCAGACGCGCCAGTCGCCAAGATCGTCGCGGCAGCGCTCGATTACGATATTGCGATCATCTGGCACCGTGATGGTTGCTAATTCCTGATCGGCAAGAAAGCGAATGAGGTTTTCAGCGGCGGCTGGGTCGAGATCGTGTTCGCGAGTAAGGCGGCTGATGGCGGCGTTGTGGGGCAGTTCGCGAATCTCGCGGATCAACGCGCCGATGCGGCGACCGAACTCGAGCGGGCGTCCGGCGGTGTCGCCGTGCCAGAAGGGCATCTTGCCGGGTTGGCCGGGTGCGGGCGAGACGAGCATGCGGTCGTGCGTGATCTCGTCGATACGCCAGGTGGAGGCGCCGAGGATAAAGGTGTCTCCGGTGCGGCTCTCGAAGACCATCTCCTCATCGAGTTCGCCGACGCGAATTGGCTTGTTCTGCGAGCTGTTGAGAAAGACTCCGTAGAGGCCACGGTCGGGGATGGTGCCGCCGTTAACGATGGCGAGCAGCTTCGATCCCTGGCGCGGAGTGAGGGTGTTGCGGACGCGGTCCCAAGTAATGCGCGGCCGTAGCTCGGCGAATTCGTCGGAGGGGTAGCGTCCAGCGAGAAGGTCGAGCACTCCCTCAAAAGCGGTGCAGCTCAACTCCGCGAATGGGGCTGCGCTGCGTACGATTTGGAAGAGTTCTTCAACGGCGATCTGCGGCTCTGGTGGTGGTTGACCGCGTTGGCGCTTTGCTTTGCTGAGTGAAGGCGGCTGGGCGACGATGGCGACCATTTGCTGCGCGAGCACATCGAGGGGATTTCGGAGGAAGCGGGTCGACTCGACCAGCCCTTCGTGCATGGCGCGGGTAACGGCGGCGCAGGCGACGAGGTCAGCGCGGTATTTTGGGAAGATGATGCCTTCGCTGGCTGCCCCAACGTGATGGCCAGCGCGGCCGATGCGCTGCATTCCGCTGGCGACAGAGGGTGGCGCTTCGATCTGGATGACCAGATCGATCGCTCCCATATCGATGCCGAGTTCGAGCGATGATGTAGCAACGAGGGCCTTGATGCCGCCGGCTTTGAGGAGTTCTTCGATTTCGGAGCGCTGCGAGGCGGCGAGTGAGCCGTGATGGGCGCGGGCGAGAGTTTCGCCGGCGAGTTCGTTCAACGCGCCTGCCAGGCGCTCCGCAGTACGCCGGTTGTTCACGAAGATCAGCGTCGAGGTCCGGGTGCGAATGATTTCGAGAAGGCGCGGATAGATTGCACTCCATATCGATGTGCGCTTCGGGCCTTGCGAGGCTGCGCCGCTTGGCAATTGTTCAATCTGGCCGAGACGGGCCATGTCTTCGACGGGCACTTCAATCCTGAGCTCGAGGCGTTTGGGCTCTTTGGCGTTGACGATGGTGACTGGGCGAAACCTAATTGTTGACTGGCGTTCCTCGCTGGCGGAGTACTCCTCTTCCATTTGAGTGAGCAAGCTCTCATCGTAAGCTCTCCTTGTTGGAGGCCTCGCGTCGACGCCGGCGAGAAAGTGGGCGACCTCTTCGAGCGGGCGTTGGGTTGCCGACAGTCCGATCCGCTGCAGCGGCTCCGACGTTATGGCCTGCAGGCGTTCGAGCGAGAGCGCCAGGTGTGCACCGCGCTTGGTAGGAACAAGCGCGTGGATCTCGTCGATGATGAAGGTATCGACATAGCGCAGGCTGGCCGCGGCTTCCGATGTGAGCAACAGGTAGAGAGACTCAGGCGTGGTGATGAGGATTTCGGCGGGATGGCGCTTGAAGAGGGCGCGTTCTCTTTGCGAGGTGTCGCCGGTGCGCACGCTGATTTCGGGCTCGTGAAAGGGGACGCCCTGACGGCGGGCCATGTTGGCGATACCAGCGAGGGGTGAACGCAGGTTGCGCTCGACGTCGACGGCGAGCGCCTTTAGCGGGCTGATGTAGATGACGCGGCAGGCTTCTTCCGCATCCTTGGGCGGATGCAGCATGAGCCGATCGAGACACCAGAGAAAGGCGGTGAGGGTTTTGCCGGTGCCGGTGGGGGCGAAGATCAGGGTGTTTTCGCCTCGGGCGATCGCCGGCCAGCCCTGGCGCTGAGGCGCCGTCGGGTGGTCGAAGACGGCGCGGAACCAGGCTGCGGTGACCGGGTGGAATCGATCGAGGACCTGCCCCTCGTCTTCCGGCGCGACCTCGCGATTTTTTTTGGTCCTGGTGGGTGCCATGCTGATGAGCAAGGATAAATCCAGCACTGATCATTTAAGACGGAGCGGGTTGGGGTTTTACGAGAGGGCAGGATTGACAGAAATTTCAATGTCGTGAAAAAGCTATCGAGCGAGGATATCTCCGTCTGCGTGCCGCGGTGCATCAAAGTTGGGTTGGACTTGGGGACAGTAAGAGATCCCTCGATATAGCAACAACCCTTAGGAGGCAAAGATGCAAGTGAGCGTTTCCGCACAATGCCGTATTTCTAGATTTGCCCTTCAGGCATCCTTCGCAGGCGCCGTAATGATCATGTTTTTATCCTGTTTTGTGGGCCCTGCGGCCCAGGCGCAATACCGCGCCTCGCTCCGCGGAGTTGTGAGCGACCCGACAGGCGCGGTCATTCCCGGCGCAACCGTCACTCTGACTAATACCGAGACGAGCGAAAAGCAGGTAAGCACTACGGACGACAGCGGGATTTACAACTTCAACGCTTTACCCCCCGGAAAGTTTTCGCTCACCGTAGAGCGGGATGGCTTCCAGAAGAAGGTGGTGGACGGGGTCCAGATCATTCCCGAGCAGCCTAACGCACTCAATTTGAAGCTTGAGATCGGTCAGTCCAGCCAAACCGTGACCGTGAACGGCTCCGAAATTCCGGCCCTGGATACGGCCACCGCAGACAACGGACAATCAATTTCAGCGAAGGAAATCCAAGAGATGCCGGTCTATCAACGCGACGTAACCAGCCTCATTCAGTTGGCGCCTGGGGTTCTGGCTACTGGAGCGCAGTCAGGTGGAGGCGGTGGATTCCAGGCCCCAGGCACGCAGACCGGGGCCTCATCGGGTGGTGGCGGCAACTTAGGGCACTCGAGCAGTATCTTTGCCACAGAAAATGGCGCTTCGGCTAACGCGAATGGCGGACGGTTTGACGCCAATGGCTACAGCGTCGACGGCATAAGCACTTCAAGCGCCGTCTGGGGTGGATCGACAGTAGTAACTCCCAGTGAAGATTCGGTTGGCAACGTAAAAATCGTCACGAACGCCTACGATGCTGAAAATGGCCGCTACTCGGGTGCGCTGACCCAAATCACCTCAAAGACCGGAACCAACGATCTTCATGGCAGCTTTTTCGTACAGATCGCCCGTCCTGGCCTGAACGCGTATCAGCGTTGGAACGGCCCTTCGTCTGTGCAGGCGTTCGATCCCACCACCGGAGCAAAGTTGACGCCGCAAGCACGTGGCCTGCTTCGGGATGAAGATCGCTATAACCAATGGGGCGGAAGCATCGGCGGCCCGATTTGGAAGAATAGGATCTTTGCCTTCTTCGCCTACGAAGGGCAAAGCCAGACCGTCCCGGCGACCAGCACTCAATGGTTCCCGACAACGGCGCTTACGGCGTTAGCGCCGGCAAACAGCATCGCCTCCACCTACCTCAACTTTAAGGGGGCAAACGTTCTCGGCACCGTGATTGCCTCCGTGACATGCGCGGATGCTGGACTAACCGAGGGCGCAAACTGCATTACCATCCCGGGTCAGGGCTTAAACATCGGCTCGCCGCTGACTACCCCCCTGGGCACACAGGACCTTACCTATGTGAACAATGCCACGCCCGGTGTGGGTAGCGGTCTCACCAACACTCCGGATATTACCCAGTACAGCATTAGCAACCCGACCAGCAGCGATTTCAAACAGTGGAGCGGACGCCTCGATGCCGACGTGACGAGCAAGGACCACGCCAGCTTCGCGATCTACTGGGTTCCCGCGAGTACGACCACGCATAACGGCGGCCTGGGTTATCAGCTCTTCAACCACTCGCAAATCAACGATGCCTTTTCGGTCATCTGGAACCATACCTTCTCTCCGACCTTCCTGAACGAAGCTCGCGCCAACGCTGCGGGCTGGCGCTATAACGAACTCGGAACCAACCCTCAGGCTCCCTTTGGGCTGCCCCAGAGCGGCCTTTTTACCGCCAACGCAGCTGGCACTTCGGGGCAGATTGGCAGCATAAGTCTGGGGCAGCTTGGTGTGCCGGCACCTAGCCATCTGAACCAATGGACCTACGGCTACAAGGACGTAGCCACCAAAGTTCTGCACACGCAAACGATGAAGTTCGGCTTTGACTTCACCCGTCTCTATTATCTGAACGATCCGATCGGGACGCCGAACTTCACCTTCTACAATCTCTGGGATTTTCTAAATGATGCGCCGGAAGCGGAAGGCGGTAACTTTCAGGCAACCACCGGTTTTCCGGGCGGCTACCGGAACGATAACCGCCAGAACCTCTTTGGTGTCTTCTTTCAAGACGACTGGAAGGCCCGTCCCAATCTTACTTTGAGTGCCGGTCTTCGCTATTCGTACTTCGGCCCGCTCACCGATAACAACAACAACATGGGCGTGCTCAAGTTTGGCGGCGGCGCAGACCTCTTAACAGCCATTACGATCCGCACGCATATCGGTGCCTGGAATGCGCAAAAGCTCAATTTTGGCCCCCAGGTCGGCTTCAACTGGAGCCCATCCTGGTACAACGGCAAGGTGGTTTTCCGGGGCGGTTACGGCCTGAACTACAACCAGGAGCAGATCGCGAATTCCAACAACAACGATGGCAACCCGCCGGGAACCAGTGCCGTTCCAGGCTCCAGTACGGGCCCGACCAACATCAATCCGAATATTCTGTACGCGGTTTCGAGCAGTCCGACAAATATCTTCGGTTATCCTGCGAACCCCAACACGATTACCACGTTTAACTCTGCCGGACTGCCAGCGGTTGGGGGCGCAAACCTCGGCGCGCTAACCAATAACTTGCCGACCGAGTATACCGAGCACTACTCGCTCGACATGCAGATGGACCTGGGGCACCAGTGGGTTGCGACTCTTGGCTACGTCGGCAGCAGCACTCATCACCTTGTGTACGACTACGACGCAAACGGTTTCGGAACTATTTATGGCGCGCCGCTGAATCCTCTAGTCAACAGCGTCAACACCTTTGGCAGCCAGGGTAAGGGCAATAACAACATGATGCTCGCTGGACTTAAGCATCAATTCGCCAACACTTTCTCTTTAGAGGCACAGTATGCCTGGGCCCACTCCATGGATACCAACTCCGGCCCATATTTCCGCGATGCCTATCTATACAACACCCAGTACACTTACGGGCGGTCGGACTTTGACATCAACCAGTCTTTCAAGCTCTTTGGTGTCTGGCAGCCGGTCATCTTTCACGGCAGCAATAACTGGATGGAGAAGATCCTTGGCGGATGGTCGCTGAGCGGCATCATGGGCTTTCACTCCGGCTATGGGTGGACCCCAGTCTATAACGCTCCTCACCAGATTTACTGCAATATCTGTAACTACGGTTTCCAAAACCTGCGGCCGTACTATCTTGGCGGCGCAACTGCGGTTAGCCATAGCAACAATGCCTTCAAAACCGGAAACATGTTCCCCAACCCAGGCACAGCAAATACCGGAACGAACAACGACCAGTTTACTAACAACTATTTCGTGATGCCGAACTATGCCAACGCCATCGCAGACAATCCCGGACAGGTGGCCACGGCTTTCATTCCTGCGCCGGGAACAACTCGCAACTCCTTCCCCGGGCCGAACTATCGCGATGTCGATCTCAACATCGCCAAAACGTTCGGATTGCCGAAAATGCCAGTGCTCGGTGAAAACGCCAACATCGAAATCAAGGCGAACATGCTGAACGCCTTCAACTTGTTGAATATCGACCCCAGCAACCTCTCCACCAACATCGCCAACTCCAATCTCGGCCAGGCATCGAGCGCGCTCGGATCGAGAGTCATCACTTTCCAGGCACGCTTCAGCTTTTAGCGGGAGGAGTTTTCCGGCCTAAGGGTGCACACGCTGTGCACCCTTCTTTATTGGAGATATCATTTCTCCGCGACAGCCAATCACTTTGGAGAGGCCTGCATGTCACGATGGAATCCGCTCAACACCACTAGAGTGCCCCTCACCCTGTTTCTGCTACTTTTCGGTGTCGCCGCACACCCTGTAAGAGCCCAGGAGGAGATCGCAATCGACGCTCGTGCGCAGCCGACTCCCTTCCCGCATTTTTGGGAGGAAATGTTTGGCTCGGGGCGCGCTATTCTTACCCTTCGCGAGAGCTATCGAGACGACCTCCGCGCGGTGAAACAGGTCGCCGACTTTCGCTATGTCCGGTTTCACGCGATCCTGCACGATGAAGTTGGGGTCTATAACGAGGACGAGCACGGAAATCCTGTCTATAACTTTTCTTATGTCGACCAGATTTACGATGGGC
>CAWGZE010000035.1:0-57925 GCA_963826855.1 uncultured Acidobacteriaceae bacterium | reverse complement strand
GCTCTTGATTCTTGAGAATCGCGTTGAGCGACGACTGATTGCTCTTGATGGCGTCCTGATTCTGTAGGATCGCTTTCTGGTTTGCGATGATGGTCGCCTGGTTCTCAAGGATGGTCTTTTGATTTGAGACGATTTCGCTTTCGGACATTTCTCTTCTCCCTTTTAGATTGAATCAGCTATTGTGTCTTGATTTCGCTTTGCAAGACGAGTGGAACCGTGAGGCGTGTCCATGAGGCCGGTTCTTTACGGCTTACAAATCAAGGGCGAGGCCGCCCAGTGTTCCAGTGGAAGACGACCTCCAGATAGCCCATCTGGCCGCGGCGGTTGGTTGGATAGATGGAGCCAATCACGGTCTTTCCGACTGCATGGGCGTAGTACGCGTTGAGATCGAGATAAGGCTTGGCATGCCAGTCGGAGCTGACATCCTCCAGAGTAAGAAAGGATGAATGTCCGTTGCTGGGGCGTCCCGTGAATCCGAAGACCTTGTTGTCGAACGCTCCACCCCCTTGATACCAGAGGTCCTCGGGCGAGGTTAGTTGCAGCCAGTGCAGATCGGTGCGCAACTCCCATTTCGGATTGGGACGATCGATGAGTTGCACGAAGCCGTCTTCGAGGTTCATCAGGTTATAGATTGGGAAGCGCGCGTAGCCGCGAGGCGTAGGCAGGAGCTCAACGAAGGTGCCGTGCTTGTTGTCATTCGGGTTATTGTCGCCGGTGCCGCGATACCAACCGCCGCGCAGCCAGGGCGTCGATGCGACGTGAGTCAGCTGGTAGCCGCCTTCGACTGTGTAGGCCCCTGAATGTTGGTTGAGATATCCCCACTGCCCGTTTTGCAGAACCCCCCATCCCAGCATATCGAGTTGCCCCGGCCCGGCGGGGAAGGCAGTGATGAAGTCGCCGCCATAGGTGCCAATGCGGATGTTCTGGTGGTCCTGCTGGCGTATCGCGAGCGGACGGTTGTCCGTTTTCGTAATTCCGGTGCGGCCGTCGTGATAGCCGATGGCGAAGACACGCCACAGGAAACGGTCTCGCCAATCGCTCTTCGTATAGGCGAGGTATTGGATATCGACATTCAATTCCGGATTGCCGTTCATGTTGAAGACGCCCTGATCGGCCCGTCCTGCCATGGCGGTGATGTCCCACGAACCTTGCCCGTAGTGGCCGTCGACGCCGTCGAAGCTGCGCTGGGCGACGGTGAAGCTGAAGTTACCGATTAGCCGCTGCGCTATGCGATTCGGCTGAAGGTATGCGATCGTCGGATTTTTCGGTTTTGTCTCCAGGCCGTCGAAAAACTCAAAACGCCCGATGCGGGCATTCTTATCGCTCTGGTTAAAGTGGTAGCGGGCGTAGCCTTGCTTGAGGAAGAGTGCGGCGGGAAATTCGTTGTTCCCGTTGCTCGCATAGTAAGTCCCACCGAAGCCCAACTGGCCTTGCGCAGTGACCGGGCTGACGGCATTGTTGGGCGCGACCAGGATGGTGGCCTGAGTCGCCTCGAGCTTCCAGTCCCAGCGAGGCAGATCCTGGGAGACGCCGAAACGCAGCAGCGATTCGCCGAAGCGGTAGGAATTTTCGTAGGGTGGCGCCGCAAACCACTCCCAGGCGGCCATGCGCGCCCGTTCGTAGACGAAGTAATTCACCGGGTGACCGGTGGCCGGAGGTTGCTTTGCCGGAACTGAGACGTTGGCCGGCGGCTGCTGGGCCTGGGCTGAGGCACTCGCCAGACCCGCCAAAAAAACAAGAGAACCGATCAAACGACGCAAACTGCTCCTCCAAAATACCTTACTGATTTCCAGTTCGGTTCGACGACGTCTCGCAAGACTTCTTCGATTCGCGCAACTTACGCGCAGGCGAGGCAAAAGACGATCCGCTGATTTTCGATCATTGATGAAGGGAAGGTTCACAGAATGATCGGCTCGGGTCAACCATCCGGGGGTGGACATTTCTCTACAACTTATGGATGGCGAGGGGATTGAACGCGCGAGCGAAGACACCATTGGCGCCTAACGGCAGAACGCCGGCTGCGATATCCGATGGCTGGGGATGAACTCAATCGAAAGTTGTAGGCAATCATCCATCGATACGTTGAAGACGAAAGTGATTTCCGGCCATTAAGGTTGTGGATGGTTCACCGGGAGTCACTTATTTCAATCGGAGGTCAGGGGGCCTGATGTCAGCTTCCAGTCAGAGCATTCCGCAGATCCACATCAAGTCGTCCGACCGGCAGAGCTTGTATGAGAAGCTAAACTCGCAGTGGCACGAGCGGGCCCTACAGGTGTTCATGGCCATTGTGCTTGCGCATTGGGCAGAGCATTTGGTGCAGGCCTGGCAGATTTATGCGCTGCATTGGCCGCGCCCGCTGGCAAATGGAATTCTGGGCCTGTGGTACCCGTGGCTGATCAAGTCGGAGACGCTGCACTACGGGTACGCCCTTGTGATGCTGATCTTCCTTTGGGTGCTGCGCAAAGGATTTACCGGATTGAGCCGGAAATGGTGGACGGTGGCCTTAGTGATCCAGTTCTGGCACCACATCGAACACCTTCTGCTGATTGGGCAGGCGACCTTTCACCATAATCTCTGGGGCAAGCCGGTGCCATGCAGCGTCCTGCAATTAGTGTTTCCCCGAGTAGAATTGCATTTGTTCTACAACTCGATCGTTTTCATTCCGATGGTGATCGCGATGTACTACCACATGTTCCCGCCACAGGACGAACCGCGGACAGCAACCTGCAGCTGTGAGTGGCATAGCGCGGCGGAATCGGCTTGCGCTTGAAGGGGATTCGTGAGTTCTTTGGAGTTTTGCTGTATTGCTCGTCTTTCGCTGTTTTGTCGCTGACCGCTTGTCGTCCCCGCCAAGGCTCGGCTCCCAGCGTGTTGGTGCGGGAAGAGATCGAGCCTCGGCCTCTTGTCGTAGGGCCCGCGACGGTTACAATTCATCTGACGGATGCCGAAGGGCATCCGTTAACGCACGCCAGGCTGACAGTTGAGGGTGATATGTCGCATCCCGGCATGAGTCCAGTGTTTGCCGAGTCAAAGGAAGTAACAGGCGGACAGTACCAGGCCAATATCAACTTCGCGATGGCTGGCGATTGGGTCCTGGTGCTGCACATCAAGCTGCCGGACGGTCAGACGCTGGAGCGCCAGATCGATGTGAAGGGCGTCCGGGCCAAATAGGAATCCGTTGTCAGCCTCTGTATCCAACCCGCCTTCCGAGCTCGCCGAGACATTTCCCTTCGACCTGCTGCGCGTTCCAGTTCTCGGCCGTCTTTTGCGATGGCGGCACTCTCGCACCGTGCTGGCAGCGCCTTTGATACTGGTCAGCGGGGTCATGATTGCCCATGGATTCTTTGGCCCAACGCTCGCCCCCAAGAACCTTGCCACCGTCCTCAGCTGGATCCACTTCCGCGGAGCGCTGGTGTTGGTGCTCTTGTGTGCCGGGAATTTCTTTTGCATGGCCTGCCCATTCATGCTCGTGCGGAATCTTGCACGGAAGTTCCTGCATCCGCGCCTCACCTGGCCGCGGGCGTTGCGGAACAAATGGCTCTCCGTCGGCCTGTTCGTCCTCATCCTTTTCTGCTACGAGCTCTTCGACCTCTGGGCCTCTCCGTGGTGGACTGCGTGGCTGATCGTCGCGTATTTCAGCGCCGCTCTGATCGTTGACGGGCTCTTCAAGCATGCGTCTTTCTGCAAATTTGTCTGCCCGATTGGGCAGTTCAACTTCATCGCGTCGACGCTTTCTCCGCTTGAGGTCGCGGTGCGCGATCAACACGTCTGTGTGGAGTGCCATACGAAAGATTGCATTCGCGGACGACGCGAGCCATCGTCCGAATTGGTAATTCTGCAGCGTGGTTGCGAACTCGCGCTCTTCCAACCCGCCAAGGTCGGCAACTTGGACTGTACCTTTTGCCTCGACTGCGTCCATGCATGCCCGCACGACAATGTCGGGATACTGGGTCGGCTGCCGGCCACCGAGCTGATGGTCGACCCGGTCCGGTCGGGGATTGGAAGGCTCTCGCGGCGTAAAGACCTGGCGGCGCTGGCGATCGTCTTCAGCTTCGGCGCGTTGCTGAATGCTTTTGGCATGGTGAGCCCGGTGTATGCCCTGGAGATTTGGCTCGGTGGCCTGCTCCACGTCAGTCATGAGGCTCCCGTGCTTGGCCTGATCTTCGCCGTTGGAATGGTCGTCGAGCCGGTTCTGCTGCTGAGCGTTGCAACCTGGATCACTATGCGATGGGGAGGGGTGCGCCGCGCCGCCGTACAGCTTGCGGTGCGCTATAGCTATTCGTTGGTGCCGATTGGTTTTGGCATGTGGCTGGCCCACTATGGCTTTCACTTTCTTACCGGGCTGTTGACAGTCATCCCGGTGACGCAGCGCGCGTTCGCGGACATTGGCTGGCCTGTCCTCGGCGAGCCGCTCTGGACGCTGACCGGAATTCCGAGGAGCCCGGTACAACCGCTTGAGTTCGGGTTCCTTGCCCTCGGATTTGCGGGATCCCTTCTGGTTGCCTGGCGACTGGCGGAGGAAGATTCGGCCGAGCACCCGGTGCGGGCTTTTTCTCCCTGGGCCGCCATCAGCGTACTGCTCCTGGTCACATCGATATGGCTGCTGCTGCAGCCGATGGAGATGCGGGCAACCTTGATAAGCGGGTGAACCCGGAAAAGAGCGAAGTGTGCATGCTCAGCGCGAGTTGTTTATGGTTGAAGATAGTGTCGTTACCGGAATCCAAATCGAAGAAGAGACGCTCGTGGTTGAGCCGGCTGCTCCCGTGTTTGCTGCTTGTCGCGGTACATCCGCCGGCGTTCGCGCACAACGGGCCGCCATTTCCGATCATCGAGAACCGGCAAGTCGGCCCGGTGGTCATCTCGGTGTGGACGAATCCCGACGTGGGCACTGGCAGCTTCTTTGTATTGGTCGATCCGCCTGTGGGTGGAAAAATTCCGAGCGACCTCAAAGTGGACGTCGCGGTGCAGCCGCTGACCGGCCGCTTGCCGGAAAAGCGTTACTCTGCGTGGAAAGAAAATCTGCGCGGACAGGTGGAATACAAGGCGCTGGTTCCCTTTGACGAGCAGGAGATGTGGCGCGTAAGAGTGACGCTGACCAGCAGCGAGGGCGGCGGAGAAGCGGTGGCTAGCGTGCAGGTGACTCCGCCCGGTCTTGGTAGATGGGACATGCTGCTCTATTTATTGCCGTTTCTTGGGGTCGGTTTTCTTTGGTTCAAGGCAGTGATGCGGAAGCGTCGTTGCAAGCCGGTTCCGGTTACGGCGAAGTCGTAGAGCGAGGTTGGGGAACGAGTGAGTGAAGGCAAGGCTTAGAAGTCGGTTGGGAAGAAGAATGGTCGATCAGGCAAGAGCTACGGAATATTTGGGCGGATGTCGATGATGGCTACTGAAGTATCTCGACGTATTCGACCACTAGCCATCCCCCTTCTCGGACTCATGGTCTCGTTGAGCGTAGGATGCCGCAGCGGCTTGCCAAAACCATCTTCGCAGGCCTACCGCGACTATGTCTCGAGCTTCTATGTTGGGTTGGCTGCGCTCCAGGTGGGTGACGATGTTCGCGCGGAGAAAGAGCTTGCCCACGCGGCCGAATCAGTTCCAGCGGAGCCTGCGGGCTGGGCCAACTGGGGAATTCTTCGGTTACGTCAGCGGGACTTTGACGCGGCGTCGGAGAGGCTACAGAAGGCGAAGAAGCTGGCTCCGCAGAATGGCCACATATATTACCTGCTCGGACTGGTTGAAGCCGGCAAGGGGCATTCTGCCGAGGCAATCGCAGATTTTAAGAAAGCCATAGAACTTGATCCCAAGAACCTAATTGCAACCTATCGTCTGGCGGAAGAGACCGAGCGCGAGGGAGACGCCAACAGTGATGCTGAGTTTCAAAAGCTCATGCAACAGATTGTCGATGCGCAACCGAACAACGTCGCCGCGCTACTAGAACTGGGTCGCCTTGCGGCGAAGCGTGGAGACATTGCCACGCTCAAACGTGTCGTGGACAGCATTAAGGGCAAATCTCAGTCCTGGCCGCCGGAAGTCCAGGAACAGTTCGACGCATTGCAGTCAGCTGCCTTTGGGCCAGAGCCGAAGACTGCAGCGCTGCGGACCACCTATCTTCGCAACGTCCTAATGCGGCTGCCCGATTTCAGGAAAGACCTTGCCGCGATCAAGCCGCCGCCTGGAGATGAGGCCCAGCCCTTCACGCATTTTCTGCGCATGGAGACGCCGAAGTTTACCCCTGCACCTGCGGATACTGCGATGCACTTTGATGTGCAGCCTCTGGCTAATCCCGACAAAACGAAATGGACATGGATTGGTTCAGTTTCGCTGGGCGATGCCGGTGCGCCAACCGTCGTCGAGGCGAACGGCACCGAGGTGCGTCTGGCAAGCGGGGCGAAATTTCCGTTCCCCGGCGGGGCAGCTCATGAATCCCCTTCACCCGAGGGCATCGTCCCTATCGATTTCAACTACGACTTCAAGACCGATCTTGTTTTGGCTGGCGCTGGCGGAGTGAGATTTTACCGGCAAGATAGTCCAGCCACGTTTACCGACGTTACTTCTTCAACCAAGTTGCCAGGTCCGGTCCTGAACGGCCACTTTACGGGAGCTTGGGCGCTGGATATAGAGGCTGACGGGGACTTGGATCTTGTGCTCCGCTCCGCCGCAGGCGAGCCAACGGTACTGCGGAACAACGGGGACGGGACCTTTACTGCAATATTTCCGTTTGGCGGAGTCTCCGGCGTGCGTGGCTTTGTGTGGGCGGACTTAAACGGGGACGGCAATCCTGACGCTACGTTCATCGACGGCGCCAATCATCTTCGGGTATTTATGAATCAGCGTTCGGGAAACTTCAGCGAGACTCCTCTCCCTTCAAATCTGGGGCAGATCAAAGCGATCACTGCGGCAGACGCGAGTCACCGCGGGGTTCTTGATCTAATAGCCGTACAGTTCGACGGGGCGGTTGTTCGCTTGGCTCAGAAGCTTGATGTAAGTGGCTGGGACTCGGCACCGATCGCGCAGGTTCCCGAGGCATCGACGTTCCTCGCAGGTGAAGTGCGTCTCCGCGCCGCGGACCTGGACAACAACGGAGCTGTCGATCTTCTGCTGGGCCGTGTAGTGGAGGCAGGGTCAAACAATCTTCCAGGCGCGATACTTTGGCTCGGGGACGAGCAAGGAAAGTTTCTGCCAGCGATGAAACTCGCCGCGCCGGCGAGCATCTTCGATGCAGCCGATGTCACTGCTGAAGGGCGGCTCGACTTGCTCGGGCTATCGAGCGATGGGCAACCTGCTCAGGGAATCAACCGGAGTGCACGGAACTATCACTGGCAGATCATTCGCCCGCGTGCCCTGCTTGCAAAGGGGGATCAGCGGATTAACCCTTTCGGCGTCGGGGGTGAGATCGAGATTCGCTCCGGCTTGCTGATACAGATGCAGCCAATCACCGGGCCGCAAGTCCACTTCGGACTGGGAGAGCAAGATCGCACGGATGTCGCAAGGATACTGTGGCCTAATGGGACTCTGCGCGCCGAGTTTGCGCTCAAAGCGGACCAGCAGGTCGTCACCGAGCAGCGCCTAAAAGGTTCATGTCCGTTCCTCTTTGCCTACAACGGTTCCAGCGTGGAATTTGTGAAAGACGCTGTGCCGTGGGGTTCGGCCATCGGCTTGCGCATCGACAACCAGGGGACGGCAACGATTGCGGCGACCGTGGAGTGGTACAAGATTTCAGGCAACCAACTGGCTCCGCACGATGGTTATTATGACCTGAGGTTCACGGGCGAGCTATGGGAGACCTATTACTACGATTATCTCTCGCTGATGGTCGTTGACCATCCCGCTGGAACTGAGATATTTACCGACGAACGATTCGTGGTTCCGGCCGCGAAGCCGAGAATCATTGTGACCGATGTGCCTCATAAAATAGAACGCGCCGTTGATGATCAGGGCGATGACGTTACCGACGTCGTCCGCGATCTGGATGGCAAATACCTCGATACCTTTGGGCGCGGTCAATACCAGGGCGTCACGCGCGACCACTATGTTGATGTGGACCTGGGTGCGAGCCTCCCCGTCAGAGGCCCGGTGTATCTCATCGCCAATGGGTGGCTCCATCCGTCGGACTCATCAGTCAATGTTGCAATGAGCCAGGGTAATGGGGCCGCGCGAGCACTTAGCCTTGAGGTCCCCAACGGGCGAGGCGGATGGGTGGTCGCGCGTCCAAACCTAGGGTTTCCTGCAGGCAGGAAGAAGACATGTGTGATCGACATTACCAATGTCTTTCTTCCCCGTGCGGCGCATATCGTGCGTCTAAGAACAAATCTCGAGGTTTATTGGGATTCCATCGAGTGGGCACAGGGCCGGCCCGACGTTCCGGTGCGAATAACGCGCCTTGCGCCTACCTCGGCTGATCTTCACTACAGAGGCTACTCGGTGATTCATCAGGCGAATCCATCGTCGCCCGAAATCCCCGACTACGACCACTTGACGGGCGCAAGCCAGCCCTGGCGTGACCTTGAGGGCTACTACACGCGATATGGGGATGTAAGCGAATTGTTGAATGGCATCGATGACCGCTACGTAATTATGAATGCCGGCGACGAGATGGCGTTGCGATTTCAAGCGCAGCCAGCGACCCAGTCAGGATGGCTTAGAGACTATGTAATTGCCGGTGATGGATGGATCAAAGACGGTGACTATAACTCCACTTACTCCAGAACGGCACTGCCTTTGCCATATCATGCCAAGAACGTTTACGACACGCCGCCCGGCAGGCTTGAGGATGAATGGGTCTACCGTCACCATCCGGAGGATTGGGAGACCTATCATACCCGCTACGTCGGACCGGAGCGATTTCTAACTCTCCTCAATTCGAGAGGAGCCGAATGAAGCACCCAAGAATTGCGCGAGTCGTGTTGACGACCTTTTTTGTTGGTCTGCTTGCGACACCAGCTATTATTCGACACGTCTCTGCCGGACAGAATGCTCATCTCGATAAAAGCGCGGCACTAGCCCGTCACGGCTTTTACCTTGAAGAAGTATCGAAGCAGGCAGGGGTGAACTTCGTTCATCAGGCGCCGGTTCTTGATGCAAAACTCGAAGGGATCATGCCCCAGGTAGCCTCTATGGGAGCATCGGTTTCCATCGTGGATTACGACCGTGACGGATGGCCCGACATCTATGTGACCAATAGCCAGATTGGCAGCAAGAACTGTCTCTATCACAACCAGCATGACGGCACGTTCAAGGATGTTGCCGGGGAACTTGGGATCGCCGATGTAAATCAGCCCGGAACCGGGGTTTCGATGGGAGCCGTGTGGGGCGACTACGACAACGATGGCTACGAAGATCTACTGCTATATAAATGGGGCCGACCCGAGCTATATCACAACGATGGCGGTCAAGGTTTTACTCGAGTCACGGAGGTGGCTGGTCTACCGAAGTGGATCAATGCGAACACCGCGGTGTGGTTCGACTATGACGGCGATGGACTTCTGGATTTGTTTATAGGCGGTTATTACGCTGAAGATATCGACCTATGGCACCTCAACACCACCAGAATAATGCCCGACAGCTTTGAGTATGCCAAGAATGGAGGGCGGAAATATCTATTTCATAACCTCGGCAACGGGAGATTTGAAGAAGTCAGCGAAAAGCTGGGCATCAATAGCCGCAGATGGGCGCTGGCGGCATCAGCCTCGGATCTGTACGGGACAGGACATCCTGACCTTTTTGTTGCCAACGACTACGGTGTTTCGGAGCTGTACATCAACGACGGCAAGCGCTTCCACGAGGCAGGCGAGCAGGCGGGCGTGGGCTTCGCGCCCAAGAGTGGCATGAACGTCGCCTTCGGCGACATCTTCAACCAGGGGCGCTATTCGGTATACGTCTCGAATATCTCCGAAGAGGGTGTGCTCATCCAGGGCAATAATCTGTGGGTACCGCGCGAGGCAACCCAGGGCACTGAGACGACCTACGAAAATCTCGCCCGCGACCTTGGTGTAGAGCTGGGCGGCTGGAGTTTCGGCGCGCAGTTTGGCGATTTGAACAACGACGGAACACTCGACCTTTATCTCACCAACGGTTATGTCTCGCTGGATCGAAATCGTAGCTACTGGTATGACTTTTCGCATGTTGCCGGCGGCAATAGCTCTATCATTGGAGATGCTCGTGATTGGCCCGCAATGAATGGCCGAAGCTTATCCGGCTATCAGCAAAAACACGTATGGCTTAACGATGGTGCCGGCAAGTTTGTCGATGTCGCACAGGCTGTTGGCGTCAACGACACTTATGACGGGCGCGCAGTCGCACTGGCAGACCTGTGGAATACAGGGGCCCTCGATGTGGTTGTCGCAAACCAGAGGGGACCGGTATTGATCTACAAGAACACCGTGTCGCCAGAGAACCAATGGATCGAGTTTTCGCTCGATGGCACAAAGAGCACCCGGAGCGCAATCGGCGCGAGGGTAACGCTCTACTGGAATGGACAAGAGCAGGCGCAGGAAGTCTCTGGCGGCAGTGGATTTGCTGCGCAAAATGATCGTCGCGTGCATTTTGGTCTCGGGAAGACTCCGCAGATAGAGAAGGCGATCATTCGGTGGCCCTCTGGGAGCACCCAGACACTCGAAGACCTGGCGCCTGGAAAGCTATATAAGGTGACAGAACCACAATGATGCAACCAACGCTATCTAACGAGACTCAACCCGCAGCCAAAGCCCAGGCACGATGGAAGTGGCTTCTGAGCGTGGAGAATCGCTATATTCCACCGGTCTTCATCACGCTGATCCTGTTGGTGGGCCAACTCTCGTTTGGGATGCTGGAGAGCTACAAGAAGACTCTGCTAGCCATTGGAACAGCCCTCTGCGCCGAGCTGATTCTCAGCCGCGTCATGATGGGCAAATGGCCTCACCTGGCCAGCGCCTACATTACCGGCATCAGCGTTGGAATTCTCGTGCGCTCGCCCGCATTTTGGCCCTACGTCCTGTGCGCGCTCCTCTCCATAACGTCCAAGTATGTTTTGAGGTACCGAGGGCGTCATCTGTGGAATCCATCCAACTTTGGAATCTCCGCAGTCCTCTTTCTGGCCGCAGACGCGGCAGCGAGCTTAAGCATTCAGTGGGGAAATTATGTGCCGCCAATGTTGGCTATCTGGGCACTTGGCGTCATCATCGTTTGGCGCGTGAAGCGCTTCCACATAACTGCGACATATGTCGTCTCCTTCGTGGTCTTTGCCTTCATTCGTTCGTGGATGACGGGAAATCCATGGCAGGCTGAGGTCGCGCCACTAACAGGTCCCGAGTATCAGCTCTACATTTTCTTCATGATTACCGATCCGAAGACGACCGTCCGCAGCGTTAAAGGACAATGCCTTGTCGCGTTCTTAATCGCGTTGGTTGAAATGATTCTGCGACTGAATCAGGTCGTCTATGCTCCGTTCTACGCGCTCTTTCTCGTGGGTCCAGCGGCGCTGCTTATCGAGATGTGGCGACAGTCACGGAGTCAAAGAGCATTGCTCGCGGCCGCCTAAACCCCTATGAAACGGCGGATCAACACATCCGAAACGGGGAAAAGGAAGTTGACTATCGAATTGCGAAGAAAAGAACTGTGGGCTGCCGCTCTATTGATGATCGCCCTTGCTGGATGCAAATCGAAGGAAGTAGAGTCTCCTCGCAATTCTGGCGCAGTGGAAACTCCATCAGTCGCGACAAAAACGCGAGTGGCGGCACAGCCTACTCTGGATGCCGGCCACGCAGATCAGCGGCCGTCTGGGCCGATCCAGTTTGTCGACGTGACTGCACAGTCCGGCATCTCATTCAAGCACAACAGTGGCGCCTTTGGGAAAAAATATCTTCCTGAAACGATGGGCAGCGGCGCGTGTTTCATCGATTACGACAATGACGGCTGGCAAGACATTTTTCTCGTCAACTCCATGGATTGGCCAGACCACAAGACACACAAGTCATATCCTGCGCTCTATCACAACAATCAGGACGGGACATTTACGGATGTCACTCGCGAAGCGGGGCTGGCGATTGAGATGTATGGTATGGGCTGCGCGATCGGAGACTACGACAACGATGGCTTCGATGATATTTATCTCACCGGTGTAGGGGGCAATCATCTCTTCCATAACAACGGAAAGGGAAGGTTTATTGATGTTACACAGAAGGCGGGCGTGAGCAATCCGGGATTTGCCACGAGCGCCATCTGGTTCGATTATGACAACGATGGCAAGCTGGACCTCTTCGTTCTCCACTACGTCACGTGGTCACGGGAGAAAGATCTATACTGCTCCCTTGATGGCAAGAACAAGTCCTACTGCACACCGGACGCCTACAAAGGTGAGAGTGCAACGCTATATCACAATGTGGGCGGCGGAGTATTCGAGGACGTCACCAAGCACGCCGGGCTTTATGATCCGAGCAGCAAGTCACTCGGTGTTGCGATGTTGGATTACGACAATGACGGCTGGATGGATCTCTTCGTCTCGAACGATACCCAGCGCAACAAGCTCTATCACAACAACCATGATGGCACGTTCACCGAAAGCGGCGAACTCGTTGGTGTTGCTTACGGAGAGTCTGGAGGAACGCGAGCCGGCATGGGCGCTGATGCCGGCGACTACGACCACTCCGGCAGGCAGGGCCTGGTCGTTGGGAACTTTACCAATGAGGGGCTAACCCTCTATCGGGATGACGGCACCGGTCTGTTTAGCGACCGGTCTTTAGCCTCGGGGGTAAACGAGCCCTCACTGAACGTTCTGACCTTCGGCAGCTTCTTCTTTGACTATAACCTCGACGGACTATTGGACATCTTTGCGCTCAACGGGCATGTAGCGGATGACATCGGCGTCCTGCGCCCGACGCTCAAGTATGCGGAAGCTCCGCTCCTCTTTCGCAATGAAGGCAGGGGCAAGTTTGAAGATATAACCAGCCGTATGGGTTCGGCTCTGCAAAAGGCGGTCGTCGGTCGGGGCGCGGCCTATGCGGATATCGACAACGATGGTGACTTAGATCTATTGGTGACCAGCAATAATGGGCCCGCGCGTTTGCTGAGAAACGAAAACGGAAACCAGAACGATATGCTGCGGGTGAAAGTAGTGGGCGCGCGTTCCAATCGCGACGGCATCGGCACCAAGATCACGCTGACCAGCGCTGGGGGTGCCCGCCAGTTTGCGATCGTCAAGAGCGGCTCAAGCTATTTATCGCAAAGCGAATTGCCCATCACCTTTGGATTGGGCAAGCCTGACGCGGAGAGGATCGTCAGTCTTGAATTGGTATGGCCGAGCGGCAAAAAGGAGTCGATAGCCCACGTTAAGCCGAATCACTCACTAACCATTCAGGAGGGTAAGGGCATCGTTGAGCAGCATCCGATCGTCTTCAGCCCGGAACTGAAGACGGCTAATGTCGCGCCAAAGTAGCAAACGATGGATTCGCACTTAACGATTCCGTCACGGGCAACTCGATACCACACTTCTGGAGCATAAGTGCTACTTCGTTTGGACTGGAGTTCATCTTCCAGGCCGAGCTGAGTAAGTCGTCAGGCTGCACCGGATACCAGTTCCCGCGCGAACCGTCACCAAAGCCAGCCAGGTTGTATGGCTCAATCGCATCGTGGATGGCACATATGAGATCTGCGGAGTCTCGCGCGGAGCGAGGGAGGTGCGAGCGTTCGAGCAGAGCGCGCATCTCAACCCCGAAGACAGGATGGTCGCGCATGAGAAAACTGCCTGCAAGATTCGGCTTCCCGAGGCGGCGGGAGGTCTCGGCATAACTCACGGCTGTGAAATACAGCAGCGACAGCGCGGAGAAAATCGAAAAATCATGCATGTTTGCATAGAGGGCTGCGATCAATCGCGCTGCCGCGAGTAAATCGGCCTCAGTCTCGGTCGCGTACCGCTCGAGAAGTAACGGTCTCGATTCTGGGTCCCAATCCTTCTCAATAATGTTGGCGAGCCGCGAAATACCTAATAGGGCCAGGGGGAAGCCTGTCGAAAGCAGCGGGTCGACGAATCCGCCGGCAGATGGAAGCATTGCCCAATTGCGACCACTCAAAGTCTCGCTGCGGAACGAAAGTCGGGGTATATGAGTGAAGGGCTGTGTTGGTATTGCACGTTTGAGTTGCCCTCCTAGAGCGGGAATCTTTCGTAACAGCCGACGCCATGCTTCCCGCCCTTCCGCGAGATTGAGCTCTGCGGCGACGGCGTCGGTCGCGGCGACACCTGCGCTCGTGATGCCATTGTTGAAGCGCAGCACCCATATCCAGCCGCCATCAAAGACGTGATGGACGGCTGCGTCATCGATAGGGTACGGCGGCTGTTCGTCGTTTGTACCGAAAGGTAGTTGGTCCAAGCGTTCGACCCCGGCGAAGTGGCAGTAAAGCGCCTGGGTCGCTGGGAACCCGCGAAGAGCAGCCTCGGCCAATCCAAGTGTCCGATGCAGGAAGCCTCGTGGCCCCGAAGCGTCGATCAGAAACTTAGTCGCGACTTTGAACTCCTGTCCATCACGAGCACCGAAGAGTGTGAGGCCTCGGTCTTCCTGAGTGACGCCCTTCAGCTGGGTCCCATCAAAGTAATCGATACCAAGCTTCTGCGCCTCGCGAACGAGGAAATGATCGAAGTCAGCCCGATACCAATGCGTGTCGGCGATATTGTCGTTGGGGCTGGCGGCGACCAGCAGTTGGCGGTTTCTCTCGGGCCTTGATGCTAGGGGGCAGTCCAAATCGTGGTGATAGAAAGTAAATCCGCGCTTGAGCCCGCAGGCGATCTCGGGATAGGTGCGTTGCCAGCTTCCCCATTTTGCCAGAGGTCTGAGCGCAGGCAGGTCATAACGGATTGCGAGCTCTTCAAACAGCAGGTTCGTGAGCGGCGTTGAGGATTCTCCAATAACAACTCTTGGGTGCTTGCCCTTTTCGATCAGCACAACCGAACGGCCCAGTTGTTTCGCGATCATAGCCATCAAGGAGCCGGCAAATCCAGAACCCACTACGGCGATGTCGTAGTCAGCGGTCAAGGGTGCCTCCGCAGACCTCGCACGGGACTGCTTCCGAGATACGCTGCTCGAGATTCATCCGGCGCAGACGTTCGACTCTATCTTGAAAGCAATGAGCACAATGCCGCAATTCGTTCGTGTCCCAAAGATCGGCGAAGACGCGACCACGTCCCGCCGTTAACCCATACTCGACGGCAGACTCAAGGGCGTAAATGCTGGGTGGCGAGAAACGGCCCATCCTTGCAAGCTCATCAATAGCTCCGTTCCCGGAGCGAGTCGGAATCAGCGTGACAGCTGTCGCGCCACAGTCGAAAGCAAAATCCACTGACTTGCAGGTCCATTCGAGAGAGTCGTCTTCCTCCATGAATGGCGGTTTCACGAGAATGAAGACGCGTAAAGATATCTCATGGCTGCGAAGGCGTTCAGCAGCGGCGGCAAAGTGTTCCAGCGTCATTCGCTTGTTCAGTTTTTCGAGAATCTGCGGATGCGCGGTCTCCAGACCCATGGCCACTTCCAAGGTTCCTTCAATAAGTTCACTGAACCGGAAGCAGTCTTCCCCGACGAGCGCCGGATGGCACTCCACGATCACACGATTGAAAGTCTCTACCAATTTCGCGATCTGTGGATAGTCCTCTACGGGCACTGCGCGCCGATCGAAGAAACTGCCGCTGTTGTAGAGCTTGACTTCACGCGATGGAGGAAGCTGCTCAAGGGCGAGTTCAATCTGGGTCGGGATTGCTCCAGTGAGTACGGTCTCAAGTAAAGTGTTTTTCCATAGGTCACACATCAGGCAGCGCCATGGACATTCGCGGTTGGTCAGCAGAATCGTGGCGACAGAGACAACTTGTCCTGAGGCTGAGTGCTCCTGTTCAACAAAGAAACCGTAGGGGCGCAGAGGGTCGAGTGGGTTGCTTTGCTGGCGGCGATCCAGTATCCAGCGATCTCGATCGCTGCCATTCTCGGGATAGACTGCGGGCAACGTCGCGCTCATTCGTAGAGAGAAAGAAACTGTCTGCGGTACTCAGCTTCCCGATAGGGCAACCGGTTGCGCAGGCTGTCGACCGGGATCGCTCCATGCTGGAAGCGGCGCTTCGGGAAGACGGGCATCCGCAGCCCGGTGACTTCGGCGACGCCGCGCCCTACGATCTCGCCTTTAAGGTTGTAGAGACGTTCGACGCTGTAGCTGGTCAGATCGATGAAGGGGATTGCCTCCGCAACAGCGACAACACCCGGGCGTGTATATGGGCTGAAACCTTTGAACCCATATTGATGGGTTGGGGCATAGGTGCGAGTGTAAGACCGGCTAAGTCCTCCGCTATAAGTAAGAGAGTGTTTGATCTTTCCCACGCCCCAGCCTTCCTGATAGAGCATCTGATTGTTGATCACACTGCGGATGGTGAGTTCGGGGTTCTCCTCAATGGGATAATCCTTCAGGTTCTCGTCGCCACCATCGCCATCAACCAGATAGCGCCAGTCTGGATAACGGCTGCGAATCCCACGGCAGAGCGCGATCGCCATGGTGGCCGATTCGACGTCGAGAGGCTTGTAATCCTCAATCAGGCGAATTGTTTCGCTCACATCCAGCGAGGAGATTTCAGCCTCGATCGGCTCCAGAAAGAGGGTCAAGCCGAGGTGTTCGAGGAAGCTTTTCGCCTGCCGCAGGTCGGGCCCATTGCCAAGGTCGAGCACGAAGGCCTTCAGTCTGGATGGACTCATTCCAAGCTCGCGCATCACATGATATGTGGTGAGAAAGACGCTGCCACTATCGATGCCGCCAGAGAAACTGACGCCGATCGGTTCCTGGTTGGGAATCGCCTGCAGCCACTGAGATATCTCTTCGGCCAGCGCCGAGATATACGTCCGGCCGATAACATTGAGGTCCGCGGGTAGCGTTGCAGATATTGGCTTGAAGAAACGAGTATAGACAGGGTCAGGATCCGGGCAACCGATGAGCTGGAGTTCGACCACGTAGTGCGCTGGAACCATGCGTGTGTAGCTGGGATGGAACTGCCCCTGGAGTCCCTCGGACTTGAGCCAGTCGAAGATGGTGTCGATGCGATGTGCGACCACGAGCGCGGGGCCTTCCTGGCGTTTGGCGAGAAAGTAGCGCATCGGCCGGTCCAGACTGCGTGCCATTTTGACGGTCTTGCCAGCGCGGGCCAGGAGCGCAAAGGAACCCTGAATTTCTCTTACCGCCTCTGCGGGCATCTCGAGAAGCAACTTTCGAGCGTCGTCAACGGCAAGATTGTAAATTTGATTCGCGCCGGGATCGGTCAGATCGACGACCCGTTCTACATAGGCATGGTCCACAGCTAACCTCAATCGAGAGCGACTCTCCCGCTGCCAATAGTTTACCCGCTCACGCTTTTGCATAAGAGACATTTGCGGGCCGGTGGCAGGGGCTCGTATTTAGTGTTTAGAGGGCGAAGTCTTTAGACTGGTTGCAGTCCAACGTTGCCTGGGAGCTGCTCTGAATGTATTTGCCGCCCGCCTTTCGCGAAGACGATTTGCCGACCATCCACGCCGAGATGCGGAAGATCCAGTTGGCAACTCTGGTGACGGCCACTGCCAACTGCTTGGTCGCGACCCATCTGCCGCTGATGCTCGATTCCGCAGCAGGCGAGTATGGCACGCTTTATGGACATGTCGCGCGAGGCAATACCCAGTGGCGCGAGAGCCTGCCAGAGGTGGAGGCGCTGGCGATCTTTACGGCTTCCGATGCCTATGTGACGCCGAACTGGTACCCGAGCAAGCAGGAGACGGGAAAGGTAGTGCCGACGTGGATGTATGCTGCGATTCACGCCTATGGAAAGGTCCGGTTTGTCGATGACGCCGAGTGGCTGAGGGGTTTCGTGACTCGGCTGACCGATAAGCACGAAGCCGGCAACGCCCAGCCGTGGAAAGTGACCGACGCCCCGCCTGCCTATGTCGATGCACAATTAGCCAGGATTATTGGCGTCGAACTTCCGATTTCGCGAGTGGAAGGCAAATGGAAGTTCGACCAACGCTCGTCTGAGCAGGACCGCATTGGCGTCTTGGCCGGCTTAGAGGCCAGCGGCACTCCAGCAAATCTGCAGGCTGCGAGCATAATGAGAGAAGTCGAAGCGAAACGCAAAGGCGAGGCTTGACTTCGGATTGACCCTTCCGCCCCTGGGGACGAAGCCACCTCCATAAGGGTGGACACATGAATCTCAAGTGATACTCTGGCCGCCTACTTCAGTTGGCCAATCGTCGCCTTGACCCGAGTGACGACAGACGGTGGCAGCGGCGCATAGTGCAGGTTAATCGTCTCGGCCTCACCGTTGTCCAGCATCCAGTTGAGGAAGTCTTTGATGACCTTGCCGTTGTTCGCGTCTTTGGGCGGGTTGGGAATCAACAACCAGGTAAAGCTGGAGATGGGATATGCGTCTTTTCCTGGGGCATTGGTGATGGAGACCCGGTAATCGGCTGGAATTTTCGCCCCGCCGGCCGCGGCGCTCACACCCTCGGTGGTCGCTTTGAGCCATGCGCCTGAGGCGTTTCTCACCCAGCCATAGTTGATGTTGTTCTGCAGGGCGTAAATCAACTCAACATAACCGATCGCGCCCTCAACCTGGCGTACCATCGCAGCGACCCCCTCGTTGCCTTTGGCCCCGATGCCAACCGGCCAGTTCGGAGATGCTGCGCCCTTGCCGACGGTCGTCAGCCAATCCGGGCTGACCTTTGAGAGATAGTCGGTGAAGATAAATGTCGTTCCGCTGCCCTCCGCACGGTGGACGATGAAGATCGGCTCGTTTGGCAGGTTGACGCCCGGATTGTCTTTGGCCAGACGCGAGTCGTTCCAGGTGGTGATTTTGCCAAGGTAGATGTCGGCGAGGACCTCTGGAGCGAATTTGAGATCAGTGATGCTCTTGACATTGAAGATGGGAACGACCGCACCAAGCACGGTTGGGATGTGTACGATTTTCACCTTGGAGGCGGCTAGCTGCTCGTCAGTCATCGGAACGTCAGCCGCGCCGAAGTCCACTGTGCCAGCCGTGACCTGGCGAATTCCAGCTCCGCTACCGAGGGACTGATAGTTGATCTTGACCCCGGGATGAGCGGCGCTGTACTCGATAAACCATTTAGAATATATGGGATACGGGAAGGTCGCGCCAGCGCCGGTAATGTCTTGTGCGAGAGCCGGGGATGTAGCCAAGAGCAGGCAGAGAATTGCCCAGAGCCTTTTCATGATTGATCCTTTGAGTTCCTATTGATCGTGGCGAGGGTTTGTGAACGCACGTTTACAGATGCGTAAAATTAGGTCGAAAGCTCTGGGGAAGGTCGAGCCCGGACTACTGCTCAACCGATAGAGATACCGGATCGCCCAAACGGGGTGAAAGTGCTCCTGGAGCGGTCTGCGACTTCGTCGCAGCAATAGGCAAGGTGAAAAGAAACGTCGCGCCCTCGCCGAGCTCACTCTCGGCGCGAATGAAGCCACCATGGGCGAGCACGATGTGTTTGGCGATCGCGAGGCCAAGTCCAGTGCCGCCGAATTCTCGGGAGCGCGCCTTATCGATCCGATAGAAGCGCTCGAAGATACGATCCAGATGCTCGAAAGCGATGCCAGGGCCGAAGTCGCGGACAAAGAACTCAACCTCGGTTTCGAGCTTGCGAGCCCCAACGCAGACGCGCTGCCCGCCCTTGGCATATTTCATCGCATTCTCGATTAGATTCCCGAAGACCTGGTTAAGCGAATCGGGGTCGGCGAGGACGAATTCGTCGGTCGTCTCTGCAGCTTCCAGGGTGACGTTAGAGTCCAGAACCATACCTGCCAGCGACTCGATTGCGTCATGGACGAGCTCCGAAGCCCGAACCGGGTGGGTGCGCAGCTTGTAGTCTCCGGACTCGACGCTGGCCAGCGCCAGAAGATCTTCGGTGAGACGGTTCACGCGAGTCGCGTTCTTGAGGATGATGGAAAGAAAATCGCGCGTGTCCTTTTCTGAGTGGCCGCCGTCCATTAGCGTCTCGACGTAGCCAGAGATCGAAGTAAGCGGTGTTCGCAGCTCATGAGAGACGTTGGCGACGAAGTCGCGACGGGTTTTCTCTGCGCGCTCGACCTCTGTGACATCGTGCAGCACGGCTACCGCACCTCCTCCCGGAGTAGGGGCAGCACTGACCTCGAAGATACGTCCGGGCGCCACCGACGTCGCGCGCGCACGGTGTACCTGCCGGTTAGCGAGCGCGCCCTCAACGCAGGCGAGCACCTCCGGATCGCGGATCGTATGCACCAGTGAGCGCCCTTCGCGCACCGGACTAGGCGAGATATTCTGCATAACGGTGTTCGACCAGCTGACCTGGCCCTGCGCATTGACCGCGACTACCGCCTCCTGCATGCTGTCGAGTAGCGCCTCCAGTTCGCGGCGATTGGTTTCAAGCGCATGGAAGCTCTGTTCGAGGCGGCTGGCGGTTGCGTCGAGGGCGTGGGCGACCTCGGATATCTCGTCGAGATTGCCCTCTTGGACTCGGGCTGAGAGTTCACCCGCCGCGATGCGGCTGGCGAAGATCACGATGCGGCGCAGTCTGAGCGAAAAACGCTGCGCGAGTAGGGCAGCAATAATCGTCGCCAGCACAAGCGAGATCAAGCTCGCGATCAGCACATCGCGCCGGAGCAAGTGCATTGTTTCGGCGAGACTCCCCAGCGGGATATTCGCCTGCCGGAGCGAATGCTCGAGGATTCGCCGAAGCGAGAAATCCAGGATGGCGGTCCCGACAAAAAGAACCAATACGAATGAGAAGAAGAGTTTGGTGAAGACCCGGCCGGTCATCGGCAACACCTAGCGGGATCACAGCATGGTTTGGACTTCATGCGAACCAAAGGTCCTCCGCTGCTCTCCGGTCAGGATGACAGATTCTTCGTCAAGCTGACCGAGGAACTTCGAAGCGGTAACCGGCGCCGCGAACTGTCTTAAGGTAGCGCGGGTTCTCGGCGTCGCCTTCGATTTTCTCACGAATGCGGCGGACGTAGACGTCGACCGAGCGCGGCGTCACGAAGCGGGCATCACCCCAGACTGCGTCGAGCAGGTGATCGCGGCTAAAGACCCGGCCGGGATGGCGAGCCAGATAGTCGAGCAGGCGGAATTCGGTCGCGGTCGTTGTGGTCAGTTCGCCGCGGACCTGGAGTTGCATCGCGCTGGCATCGATGACAATTTCTTCAAAGCTGATCACCGAGGGGGTCGTCGGGCGCTCGAAGCGCCTCAACACAGCCTTGACGCGGGCTACGAGTTCGCGGGTAGCAAAAGGCTTGGTGATGTAATCGTCGGCGCCGAGTTCAAGGCCGAGCACACGGTCGTTTTCCCCAGCCCGTGCGGTCAGGAAGATGATCGGGATAGTGCTCAGGCTGGAATGGTTGCGCAGACGGCGGCACACATCAAGGCCGTCTCCCCCGGGAACCATGATGTCGAGGAGAAACAAAGCCGGGGGCTGGCGCTCCGCGTCGGCCACAATGTTGGTGGGGGTGCCATAAACCCTAACGGTGAATCCCGCCGCCTCTAGATGATGCTGCACAAGGCGCGAAATATCGGAGTCGTCCTCAAGAACGAAAACCACTTGGCTCAACTGGATCTTCCTCTGCCGGTCGCTGGGTAAAGAGGAGAGTCACCGCACCGGACAGCATCAGCGTATCCCATCATGGCAAAGGAAATGCAAAAGGATTGTGAATTTGTCGCAAGGTGATTTGACTTGGATTCTTGACAACATAATCCTTGCGAGCCGAGATTATGGCTTCGGCGGCCGGCTTTCGGGTTCCGTATGTCCGAACAAAGCCGCAACTCGAGGCAGCTATGTTCATCCAAAGCCTTATGAGCATGAAACAAGTCAAGCTGGGTTCAGAAGGCCCAGTCGTCTCCCGCATGGGGTTGGGCTGTATGGGAATGAGCGACTTTTATGGCGAGCGGAATGATGAGGAGTCAGCCGCTACAATTTTGCGCTCTCTCGATTTGGGCATGACCTTCCTTGACACCGCCGATGTTTACGGAATCGGCGACAACGAAGAACTGGTGGGCAAGACCATCCGCGGTCGATGGGACGAGGTCTTCCTGGCGACCAAGTTTGCTAATATCCGGACCAAAGAAAACCCAAACGCTTGGTCGATCAGCGGCAAGCCTGAGTATGTGAAATCGGCCTGTGATGCATCGTTGAAGCGATTGGGAGTCGACCACATTGACCTGTATTACCAGCATCGGGTCGATCCAGAGACCCCGATCGAAGACACTGTCGGCGCGATGGCGGAGCTGGTGGAGGCTGGCAAGGTAAGTTATCTCGGGCTATCCGAAGCGTCGGCAGCAACCATCCGGCGCGCGCATAAGGTGCATCCGATTACCGCACTCCAAACCGAATATTCGCTCTTTGAGCGGCATGTTGAGGCGGAGATTCTGCCGACGCTACGCGAGTTGGGCATTGGATTCGTGCCCTATAGCCCGTTAGGGCGCGGCTTGTTGACGGGGGCGATCAATCCTGGCGACCTGCCGAAAAATGATTCCCGCGTGGTGCGGATGCCACGCTTTGCCGGAGAGGCGTTCGACAAAAATATGTTACTGGTTGCGCGTATTCGGGAGATTGCGGCCAGGAAAGGTGCTACCCCAGGGCAACTGGCTCTGGCGTGGGTGCTGGCGAAGGGCGAGGACGTGGTGCCGATTCCGGGCACCAAGCGCAGGAAATATCTTGAGGAGAACGCCGCCGCTGTCGAAATTCGCCTGACGCCGGAAGACGTGGCACAGCTAGAGGCCGTCGTCCCAGTTGAAGCAGTTGCCGGCGACCGGTATGCGCCGGCCCAGATGAAGGCGATCGACCGCTAAGCCGCTTGCGGTTCACCGTTGCCTGGCCGCGACAAAGACCGCTATTCCGAATGCAGAGCCTGCATTGGGTCGACGCTGGCGGCCCTGCGTGCTGGCAAATAGCAAGCCGCAAGAGCGACCAGCAGCAAGACTATAGCTACGCCGAAAAAGGTGAGAGGATCGGTCGCGGTGACGCCGTAGAGCATTTTGCTCATGAGCCGCGTGAGCGCCAGCCCCGCTGCGGTTCCCATGGCAATACCGGTCAGCGCCAGTCGCATTCCCTCCCACAACATCAGGCGCAAAACATCGAGACGGTGTGCGCCGAGCGCCATGCGGATGCCGATCTCCTGCGTTCGCTGGCCTACAACGTAGGCGATCACGCCATAGATTCCTACACTCGCCATCAGGACGGCCAACACGGCGAAAGCGGCCAGCAGGACCATAGCGAAACGGCGCTGCGCCAGCGAGTCCGAGATGGCGCTCTCCAAAGTGCCAGGGTTGTAGATCATCTGCTCGCTACTCATGTGTCCGACAGCGCGACGAATCTCATCCGTGACGGTCGCCAGGTCGCCCTTGTATCGCACCACCTCGTCGATGCCCGTCGGGGCGAGGCGGGTGAAGTCGTCTGGAGTCTGCATCCACGCTGTATACAGCTGCACCCTCAACGGCTGGGTGTCGTCAGCGTCGAGACCCCACTGCTTCACGTGGCCGACGACGCCGACGATCTCCAGCTTTCGGTCGTCGCCGACCAGCAGGATTCGCTTGCCGATCGGATCCTGGCCGGGAAAATACTTGTTAGCAAAGACGTCGTCGATGACGCCAACGTATGGCGCCTTTTCATCGTCATGTGCGGTAAAGAAGCGTCCCCGAAGCAGCGGAACCCCCATCACCCGTATATAATCCGGCCCAACGTTGTAGATCAGAGTCCCGTTCATCAAATTGCTGGTGGCAGGCTTTGGCTGGCCGTCAAGCCAAAACAGTGTGTCGTCATCCCCCTCCATGGGCATACCACCCCACGATTGCGATACGGCTTGGACCCCGGGCGTCGCGGCCAAACGGTCGTCGAAATGGCGGTAGGCGGCCCGAATCGCATCTGGATTGCCATTGATCATCGAGGGCGGAAGGGTGTAGCCAAACGTGAGGACATTTCGCGGATTGAAGCCGGGATCTACGCCCCAAAGCCGGGCCAAACTACGGACCATCAACCCGGCGCCAATCAGCAGAACCAGCGCCATCGCCATTTCCACGATGACAAAGACGCTCTGCGCACGATGGCGAATTCCGCTCGCCCCGCGCCCGCCTTCCTTGAGCGCCGTCTGCGGATCGGCTTGTGAGGACTTGAGCGCCGGAGCGACGCCAAATATCGTGCCGGCGAGCAGGGAGATCGCCATGGTGAAAGCCAGCACCCGCGGGTCGAGGCCGATCTCGTCCGCCCGTGGCAACGTCTCGGGCAAGAGCTTGAGCCCGGCATGGGTGCCCCACGCCGCCAGCAGCAATCCAAGGACGCCGGCCGCGAGCGCCAGCATCAGACTCTCGATCAGCAGCTGACGGATAAGCCGCTTGCGGCTCGCGCCCAGCGCTGTCCGGACGGCAAATTCCCGCATCCGCCCGGTGGACCGCGCCAGCATCAAGCTGGCGACATTGACGCAGGCGATCAGCAACACAAATCCGACTGCGGCCATCAGCACTAAAAGAAAGGGCCGCACATCGCCAACCATCTGTTCTTTCAAGGGAACCAGCTTTGCAGTGGTGCCTTTGTCTATATCGGGAAAAGCGGTTGCAAGGTTCTGGCTTACCCGCGCCATATCTGCGTTGGCTTGTCCCATGCTTACCCCTGGCTTGAGCCGCGCAATTCCGCGGATTCCCAACCCCGCGCCACGCTCGGTGAGCCCGGGATTCGTCCATTGCCCGATCGGGACATAAAGATCCCGGCTGCGCAAACTCCACGCCGCGAGGCTGAAGCGCGCCGGAATCACGCCGATAATCGTGAAACTTCTTCCCTCGAGCGAAATGCTCTCGCCCAGTACAGCCGGCGATGCTCCGAATTTTCGCCGCCAAAGACCCTCGCTGATCAGAGCCACTGGCCCGGCGCCAGGCTGCTCTTCGGCCTCAGTAAACGTGCGGCCAAGCAGCGGCTTTACGCCCAGCGTCTCAAAGAAGCCGGAGGTCATGAACTGGCCGTCAAGCTGTTCCGCCGTGCCCGTCCCGGTAAGACTGAAATAATATCCGCGTGAAACCGCCATCGACGAAAACGTGTGGTTTTCTTTTCGCCAATCCTGAAAGTTGGGGTAGGAGACGGAGCCAAACTCGAAGTTGGGCTTGCTTGCGTGCAGGACTACCAGCTGTTCCGGATGCGGAAATGGCAGCGGGTTTAGGAGCACTCCATTGACGATCGAGAAGATAGCGGTGTTCGCGCCGATGCCGAGAGCGAGGGTCACTATTGCTGTCGCTGTGAAGCCGGGGCTCTTGCGCAACATGCGCAGGCCGAAGCGGAGGTCATGGCCGAGGGTTTCGAGCCAGGGGAGCGTTTGACGCTCGCGATAGGCTTGCCTGGTCTGCTCCACACCACCCAACTGGATCAGAGCCTTTCGACGCGCTTCTGTCTCGGACATGCCTGCGCGCAGATTGTCCTCGATATGCATTTGCAGATGGCTCTCTAATTCAGCCGCAAAGTCTGCGTCAGCTTCTTTTATGGCGAGAAGTCCCTTCAGCCGAATCCAAAAGGCTCTGAGCTTTCGCATCACGCCTCCTCGGCGGGAGTAAGGAAGCGGGCCAGGATCGCCGTAGCCTGCTGCCAGTCCTGCGCTTCTTTATCGAGTTGTTTATGCCCGACGCGGGTCAGGGTGTAGAACTTGGCCTTGCGGTTGTTGTCCGACGTGCCCCATTCCGAGGAGATCGCGCCCTCCTGTTCGAGTTTCAGCAGGGCGGGATAGAGCGTCCCGTAATTGAGGGAGATCAATTCGCCGCTGGTTTGTTCGATGCGGCGCGCGATGCCGTAGCCGTGCAACGGGCCCATGGATTCGAGGGTCTTCAAAACCATTAACGCCAATGTGCCTTGCCAAACATCGGCTTTTTCAGCCATAGCGGCTCCTATTGGTTACCCATAGAAATAGTGGCACAGCTTCTATGGGAATGCAATAGGAAAGACCGCTTCCAGGCAACTTCCTGCGCACTGCGGTGGCGGCTGAGCGATCCGGTAAAGCTCGTCGACTTATTTCTCGACGGCCGCCTCGCCGATTTGCATGACGACCGATCGTGCGGAATCTCCGGTTTTATCCGAGACCTGCACGAGAACGATACGGATGAGATCGTTCTTTGGGTCGATCCAGCCTTCGGTGCCGAAGGCGCCGCCGTGGCCGTAGGTTCCGGGCGAATGGAGTAGCAGCGTCCCTTCAGGTTCATTGACGATCTCGAAGGTGAGACCGTATCCGGTGCCACCCAGCCAGCCGGTGGGCTTCACGTCGTCGGGTGTGAAGACGCGCGTCATCGTTTCGATCGACTGCTTCGAGAGAAAGCGGACACCGTTATAGGTTCCGCCATTGAGCAGCATCTGGTAGAAGCGATCAAGGTCGCCGGCGGTCGAGTAGAGGCCGAACTCGGGCGCCGCATATTTCATATCAGGGCGGAATTTGGTGGAGTCGCCAGCCAGGATGCCCGGCCCGGAGAGTACCAGCTTCCCGTCGACGTGCTTGTAGACATACGCGAGGCGATCGCGCTCGTTTTCAGGGATGTTGAAGTAAGTGTCTGCCATCCCGAGCGGTTCGAGAATGTGGCCGGAGATGAACTGCACATAGTCTTCGCCGGAGACGACCTCGATGATGCGCCCGAGCACGGCGATGCCGACGTTCGAGTACATCCACTTCGTACCCGGTTCGTAGCGGAGGGGCTGACTGGCGTAGGCGGTCACCGCATCCTGGAGACTCAGGCGCAGGGTTTGCTCGTTATCGGCGATATTGCCCACCGGGTCCGACTCGAGGCCAGAGGTATGGTCCATCAGTTCCCAGACAGTAGGCGGAGTCTTCGGCGGGTGGGTGGTCACGCTGCCGTTGGGGAGCTTCTCTTGGATGGATATGTCCTTAAACTCGGGGAGGTAGAAGCTGATTGGACGGCGCAGCTCGAGTTTGCCCTGCTCGACTAGCATCATCGCCGCGACCCCGGTGAAATTCTTGGTCATGGACATGATTTGAAAGAGCGTGTCTTTGCGCATCGGTTTGTTGTTTTCGACGTCGGCGAGCCCGACAGCGTCATAGGCAACAACCTTGCCGTGGCGGGCGACGAGGTACACAGCGCCAGGAATCACTCCCTGATCAACCAACTCCTGGAGTCTCGGTCTGATCTGTTGGAGCTTCGCTTTGTCGAGGCCGGCCTCGACGGCTGGAGGAGGAGCAGGTTTGGCCTGCGCCCATAGACAAACGGGAACCAAGCAGAACAGAAGCAGAGTCCGCCGTGCGGTGATCTGCGATAGGGGATTGCGAAACATCGCCACCTCGGAAAAGAGTCTGCGAACACTCTACCCAAGTTGACGCGGGGATTCCACAAAGTGCGCCGATTGCATCCCGGTGCTCCCCAGCGAAGGTGGAGATTCACCGCAGCGGACATGGAGGGCCAGACCTCTACTTGCGCGGCCCTACGCCCTCTGTGGTCAAATCGGTTTCTTCAAACCGCGCCAGCGCCCGCTGACCGCCGCGCCGCGAAGCTATACTTGGCTTTGAAAGCGATTAGAGGACAGATGAGACTTGTTCGATTTGGCCCGAAGGGCAAAGAGAAGCCGGGAATTCTGACCGGCGAAAACATCCGGCTTGACGTGTCGGGACACTTCTCTGACTGGAACTCCGCGTTCTTCGCGGAAAATGGCATGCACAAGCTTGCGGAGGTTGTTGCGTCCCAGGCAGGTTCGCTGGCAGTTGTGCTGGAGTCAGAGCGCTGGGGCGCCCCCATTGCCCGGCCGGGCAAGGTGATTTGCATCGGGTTGAACTACTCCGACCATGCGAAGGAGTCAGGAATGCCGGTACCAGCAGAGCCGATCGTTTTCCTGAAGGCCTCAAATACTGTCGTTGGCCCATATGACGACGTTCTTATTCCTCGAACGAGTGAGAAAACAGATTGGGAGGTGGAGCTTGGCGTCGTGCTCGGCGCCGAGGCACGCTATGTCGAGTCGGTCGAGGCTGCCGCGGCGTACATCGGCGGCTACTGCGTGTCACACGACGTCTCGGAGCGCGCCTTCCAACTTGATCGCGGTGGACAATGGACGAAGGGCAAGAGCTGCGACACCTTTAATCCCCTGGGGCCTTGGTTAGCGACGCCGGGAGATATCGCCGACCCGGCGAATCTGGCGATGAGCCTCAAGGTGAATGGAGTGTCGAAGCAGCACGGCAATACCTCGACGATGATCTTCAATCCCGCTTACCTGATTCACTATTTGTCGCAGTTCATGACGCTCGAGCCGGGGGACCTCATTTCCACCGGCACGCCGCCGGGGGTTGGTCTGGGCTTCAAACCACCGCAGTATCTCAAGGCTGGTGACGTTGTGGATCTGGAGATCGAGGGGTTGGGCAGCCAGCGGCAGGTCTTTGCGAACGCCTGACCTGGCGATTCCCGTGGCAAAGCACAGGGCGAAGGTCCGTCTCGGCATCAAGACCAACATGGTAGTGCATACGCGTTACTATGAAAGTGTTCGCCAGAGGTTGCGATGACGCCAGAGATCTCGGAATCTACCGAGCTTCGAACAAATGAGCTGCCAGCGCAGCTTGTCGCAAAGTGGCAGGCGCTGGATCGCGGTTTGCGCGGGGTTCGCCGGCTGATGGTGGCCTACTCGGGCGGCATCGATTCAGCCTTTCTCGCCTATGCGGCTCATCAAGTGCTAGGGACAGAGATGCTCGCGGTCATCGCGGATTCTCCCAGCCTCTCGCGAGCGCACCTACGCGACGCCGTCGAATTTGCAGAGGAGCACAGGATTCCGCTGCGGGTCGTCGACACCAACGAGCTCGAAAATCCTGACTATGCGAAGAACGACGCTGCGCGGTGCTTCCACTGCAAGGATGAGCTTTTCAAAGTGATGGAGAGTGTCGGAGGACCGCTGCGCTTCTCCAAGGTGGCCTACGGTAAGAACCTGGACGACATGAGCGACTTTCGCCCGGGGCAAAAGGCTGCCGCGAATCACAGCGTGCTGGCTCCGCTCGCCGAGGCCGGGCTGACCAAGGAAGACATTCGCATTCTGGCGCGTCATGAGGGGCTCCGAGTCTGGGACAAGCCGGCTTCGGCCTGCCTGTCTTCACGTATTGCCTATGGGCTGCCGGTGACACGCGAGACGCTGGAGAAGATTGAAAAGGGCGAAGAGGCACTTTTCGCGATGGGCTTTCGGCAGTTCCGCGTGCGTCATCATGGAGAGTTAGTGCGCATCGAAGTCGCGCGTGAGGAACTGCCTGGGATGCTCTCGCTCCCCAAGTTTGCCCAAGCGAGCGCCGCGCTGAAGCAGCTTGGTTATAAATATGTGACGCTCGATCTGGAGGGATATCGCTCCGGTTCGATGAACGCTCTTCTGCCGGCGTCGGAGATTGCAATGAGCGGGGCGAAAAAGAGCGGGTCTGGGTCGTGAAGATTGCGTATCTGGATTGCTTCTCCGGAATCAGCGGAGATATGTTTCTCGGCGCCTTGGTCGACGCGGGCGTTCCATTCAAAGTGCTTCAGGACGCCGTTGCGTGCCTCAGTCTTGACGCGAAATTGCAGCTTCGCCGTGTCGACCGCAGCGGTATCGACTCAGCGAAGATCGATGTTCGGACTTCCGCGGGCGAATTAGCCGAGGTCGTCCATACGGCCGTAGCGGGTGGCCACGAACACTCGCACTCTCACGACCATGAGCACGGTCATTCCCATGACCATGATCATTCTCATGCCGAAGGCGTACCGCATGTGCACGGCCGGTCGCTCTCGAAGATCGAGGAGATCATCGGAGATTCGGCTCTGGCCGATGCCGTCAAGGCAACCGCTCTGAAAGCCTTCCGCCTGCTTGGTCATGCGGAAGCGAAGATACACAATGTTCCGATTGAGACCATTCATTTCCACGAAGTTGGAGCAGTCGATGCGATTGCGGACATCGTGGGAGTTTCTGCCGGATGCCATTGGCTCCAAGTGGACCGCTGGATATGCTCGCCGCTGAATGTTGGTGGAGGCCATGCGCACTGCGCCCACGGGAAGTTTCCCGTCCCAGCCCCGGCCACGCTGGAGTTGTTGCGTGACGTGCCTGTCTATTCGTCAGGAGTGAAGAAGGAGTTAGTCACTCCCACTGGAGCGTCGCTGCTGCGCGCGCTCGATGTGACCTCGTCGGGCTTTCCGGCCATGACCGTGAGTGCGACCGGCTACGGTGCCGGATCAAAGGACATCCCCGGTCAACCGAATGTGTTGCGACTGGTTATCGGAGAGGCGAGTCTCTCCGATGACAGTTCGGCAAAGAACTGCGTGGGCATCATCGAAACGACGATCGACGATGCGACGCCTGAGGTTCTGTCTTACGTGGCGGATTGCCTTCTTGCTGCGGGTGCTTCCGATGTCTACCGCACTCCGGTTCAAATGAAGAAAGGACGGACTGGGACCCAACTGACGATCTTATGTTCTCCAGCGAAGGCGGAGGCGCTGCAGAAGCTGGTTTTCCTCGAGACGACGACACTCGGCCTGCGCTATCGCGAAGAGGAAAAGAAAACCCTAGCCCGCAGCTCGATTTCGGTCGAAACCGAATGGGGCACGGTCCGGATCAAGATCGGCATGCTCAACGACGAGGTCGTGAATTATGCGCCAGAATACGAAGACTGCCGCGCTATCGCCGAAAGACATGGTGTGCCCCTGAAGCAGGTGATGCAGGCCGCCATCTCGGCGTGGCGTGCTCATGGGTCTCCGGCGTGAATCCCGAGCAACTGCGCAAGCTTATGGAAGCCATTCGCGATGGCGAAGTGAGTCCAGAGGCCGCGTGTGAGCGACTCAAGAGCCTTCCATTTGAAGACCTGGGATTCGCCAAGGTCGATCATCACCGCTCCTTGCGAACAGGAATGCCCGAGGTGATTTATGCGAAGGGAAAGACCGCAGAGCAGGTGGCGCGCATCTTTGCCAGCATGAGGACCGCGGGTGCGAATGTCTTGGCGACCAGGGCAGGCCGGGAGCAGTTCGAGGCGGTGCTTGAGGTTGAGCCGCGAGCGATCTTTCATGAAGTTGCTTCCTGCATCACGTTGAAGCAAGGTGCCAGCCAGTCTCGTCGCGGTATTGTCGCCGTTCTTTGCGCCGGAACTAGCGACTTGCCTGTCGCCGAAGAGGCTGCCGTGACAGCCGAACTGATGGGAAACACCGTAGAGCGGATCGTCGATGTCGGCGTGGCCGGCCTGCATCGGCTGCTCTCTCAGCATTCTCGCCTGCGAGAGGCGTCGGTACTCATCGTCTGCGCAGGAATGGAGGGCGCGCTGCCGTCCGTGGTCGGCGGCCTGGTGGCTGCTCCAGTGATTGCGGTCCCGACCAGCGTCGGTTACGGCGCGGCGTTTGGAGGGTTGGCGGCGCTGCTGGGCATGCTGAACTCCTGCTCACCTAATGTGACGGTCGTAAATATCGACAACGGTTTCGGCGCAGCCTACGTTGCGACACTGATCAACCGGCTCGCTTAACCAACGTTGTCGCGCGACCTCGCTGGAAGCTTGAAAAATTCCTCGCTAGCGCAGAAGTATAGTTACCGTAATGCGGAGCGCCCGTTCTGCAGGCGTTTTCCCTCGGAAAAACGCCTACAGAACCAATCTTCGGCACATGACACCAACTGTACTTCTGCTCTAAAAAATCTGCGGGATATAGCGAAGGGGATGAGGTGGCCCTGGAGCGCTTTTCTGCTTCTTGCGTTTGGGAAGCTTGAAGCGCGGCAGGGGCACTTCTTTGTAAGGAATCGTACTCAGCAGGTGCTGAATGCAGTTGAGTTGGGCGCGCTTTTTGTCGTTCGAGTCGACGACAAGCCACGGCGATTTCTCCGTATCGGTGGCGCGAAACATGGCGTCTCGCGCGATAGTGTATTTGTCCCAGAGCCGGTGGGATTCCAGATCCATCGGACTTAACTTCCAGAGCTTGCGCGGGTCGGTCATTCTCGCTTCGAATCGCCTCGTCTGCTCCTCCATGCTAACTTCGAGCCAGTACTTGATCAGCATGACGCCGGAATCGATCACAATGTTTTCCATAACGGGAGCGCCTTGCAGGAAGTTCTCGTATTGATCTCTGGTGCAGAAGCCCATCACGTGCTCCACACCGGCGCGGTTATACCAGCTGCGATCGAAGATGACGATCTCTCCGCCGGCGGGCATCTGCTCGACGTAGCGCTGGAAATAAAGCTGGGTTTTCTCGCGTTCGGTGGGCGCGGGCAGAGCGACAGTCCGAAAGACGCGCGGGCTCACGCGGTCGGTGATGGCCTTGATCATGCCGCCTTTGCCGGCAGCGTCACGACCCTCGAAGATGACGACGATACGGGCCTTCGATTCCTTGATCCAGAACTGCAACTTGACCAACTCGGCCTGGAGCTTGGTGAGTTCGCGGTTGTAGTCTTTTGCGGAGAGTTTTTCTGCTCCGGATGTCTCTTTCTTACTGTGCTTCTTCTTCTCTTTGGCGGTTGCGGTTGGCATGAGGTTCGTTCTCTTTTCCGTCGAGGCGTGGTCTGTAGGGCGGCGACAGCCGTCCTTGGCGCGGACATCACACGGTCTTCGCCAATGCTGCATGATAGCTGATGTGAGACCTGCGGACGAGTATCGATCGAGGGGGCGAGGCGTCAGGCCCCGACCGGCGTGAGCGCCTTCTGCACCAGTGGGGCGACCTGGTCGCCGAGCAACTCGGTTGCCCGCATGAGTTTCGCGTGTGGCAGCGTCGCCACGCTCATCTGGAAGCTCAAGCGAGAGATGCCTCCGAGGACTTCGTTGTAGTAGAGGATCTTTTCGACGACGGCCTCGGGCCCACCGACCACCAGTGCCCCGCTTGGGCCGCGCAAGGCGTCGAAGTGGGCACGCGTGGTTGGTGGCCAGCCGCGCTCTTTGCCGATTTTGGTGAAGGCGTCCGCGTAGCCGGGGAAGAATTCATCCGCTGCCTGTTCGGTGGTGTCGGCGACGTAGCCGATGGCGTGGATGCCGACCTTTAGCTGTTCGCGGGGATGGCCAGCGCGCTTGCCAGTTTCGTAGTAGAGATCGATGAGCGGGCGAAAGCGGTGCGGCTCTCCGCCGATAATCGCAACCATGAGCGGAAGACCGAGCGCCCCAGCGCGGGCAAACGATTGGGGCGTCCCACCTACGCCGAGCCAGATGGGCAGCGGATTCTGCAGCGACCTCGGATAGACTCCCTGGCCCCTAAGCGCGGGGCGATGTTTGCCGGACCAATTGACGTTGACGTTCTCGCGAAGATTGAGCAACAGATCGAGCTTCTCGGCGAAGAGTGAGTCGTAATCCTCGAGATCGAGACCGAAGAGCGGGAAAGACTCGATGAATGAGCCCCGACCTGCGACGATCTCCGCGCGTCCGTTGGAGATGAGGTCGAGAGTGGCGAACTCCTGAAAGACGCGGACGGGATCGGCTGCGCTGAGCACGGTGACAGCGCTGTGAAGCCTGATGCGTTTCGTCCGCGCGGCGGCAGCGGCGAGGATGACTACCGGAGCTGAGTCGAGAAATTCGGCGCGGTGATGTTCGCCGACTCCAAAGGCGTCGACGCCGGCCTGGTCGGCCAGCTCGATCTCTTCGACAAGGTTCTGCAGGCGTTCCGCGCCCGATGGCCTGACGCCCGTTTGAGGGTCGGGAATCGCTGCCGCGAAGCTGTCAACACCGATCTGCATTGGAGCGCCTTCCGATTGATAGTTGTTGTAACAAGTATTCTCCGCTTAATAGATGCCGACAAGCTGTTTTGGTCGCAATTACGCGTCGATAGCCAGGATCGCCTGCGCCGACAGGCGTAAGGGGCTTTGGTCAGGCTCCGGTCAACTTGCGAATCAGCCGCTGCCCGGGCTTTTCGATCAACTTCATGGTAAGCACCGCGGCTATAACCAGCAGAAGGTAACTGAACCATGGGTCGAACGCAATCAGTCCTGTTTTCTGCAAGATGCCTGAGTCGTGGACCAGGGTCCACAGATTGAAATGCAGCAGGTACAGGCAGTAGCTAGCCTCTCCGAGCAGGACGAATGGCAGAAATCCAAAGATCGCGGTAAGCACATTCTTTCCGGCAAGTCCTAGAATGGTGAGCCCAAAGAGAGGCATTAGTAGGCCGTCGTGAAGGAAGACGTAGGGTAGGCGCGCGCCGTGGGCCAGAACGAAGTATAGGGCGGCCAGGCCGCTTACCCCACAAGCCAGACGCCATGCGCTCCTGATCGGCAGGCGGCTGTTCAGGTCGGCCAGAACAACTCCGAAAAGAAACGACGGCAGGTGTGGTGGAGGCGTAAATTTCAAGGCGCGAATCCACCATCCATTTGAATAGCGGTCTGGATGCAGATCGCCGTCAGGGTGCAACCAGGTATAAAGCGCAGGGCAAACCATGCCCGCGAACCATAGCGCCCCGAGCAGCGCGACCAACCAGATGAGTCGGTGAGGACGTTTCCAGCGCACCGCCAGCGGGAAGATCAGATAGAAAAATACCTCGGTCGACATTGTCCAAGCCGGCGTGTTCCAGAAGGTCGAGAGCGTGGGGCTCCACCCTTGCACAAGCAGCAGGGTCAATCCGATACCTGTGATGAAGAGTGGCAACCTATGGGCATGAAATTCAGCAACCAGCATGCTCAGCGAGACGATCAGGCTGAAGACATACACCGGATAGAGTCTTGAAAAACGTGCCAGCCAGAACTTGCCTATCGCCATCTCTCCGCGAGCCGCGCGATCGGAGTAGTTGTAGGTAAGAATAAAACCGGAAAGCAGCAGGAAGAAGCTCACCGATGTGTAGCCGTTGTCGACTACCGGCGCAAGCCAGCCGAAATCCTTTGGGTCACCGAAGTGGAAGAACACCAGGTTGAGTGCCGCGAAGGTACGGAGTCCGCTCAGTGCGGGCAGTCGCGATTTCCCGGTTACGGTAGGCGCGGGGGGCGACGCGTCCTCGACATGTTGAAGTGTCTCAACGGGAGCGTCGAGAACGGCGGACGAAGTCTCGTACACGGGGGCTGCCGCGCTCAGGCGGTGACCAGCGAGCCTATTTTCTCCTCGCAGATCACGCGCTGAATGTTGCCCGGCTGATTCATGTCGAAAATGATCATGGGCAGGTTGTTGTCTTTGCACAGGCTCACCGCGGTCGCATCCATCACCTTCAACCCTAACCGCAGGATTTCCATGTAGGTAATTTCGTCAAATTTAACTGCACCTTTATTGATGATCGGATCGGAGTCATAGATGCCATCGACTTTTGTTGCCTTCAACAAAACGTCGGCTCTGATTTCCATGGCGCGCAACGAGGCGGCGGTGTCGGTCGAGAAATAGGGGTTGCCGGTGCCTGCCGCAAAGATGACAATCCGGCCTTTTTCGAGGTGACGGACCGCGCGGCGGCGAATATACGGTTCGCAGACCTGATTCATCTCGATCGCCGACATCACACGGCAGAAGATGCCACGCTTCTCGATGGCATCCTGAATGGCCAGAGCATTGATGACCGTCGCGAGCATTCCCATGTTGTCGGCGGAGACGCGATCCATGTGCTTGGCCTGCTCGGCGACGCCACGAAAGAAGTTCCCCCCGCCCACCACGAGTGCGATTTCCACGCCGAGTTTATGAACGTCGGCAATCTCGCCTGCGATCTCGTGGATCTTGGTTACATCCACGCCAAAACCGCGGCCCGCGGCCAGAGCTTCCCCAGAGAGTTTGAGAACGACCCGTTTGTACATTCTCTTGAAGTATCGCATACCGGAGCAGCGCCACTGGCCAAGATCATTCGGGCGTTTTAGGTCTCTCACGACTGTGAATCCAACTACGGGTAGAGCCTGGTCGACTCCCACGCGTTTCCGGCGCGGGTAAAGAGAATTCGGTCATGCAACCGGTCCGGACCGTCCATCCAGAACTCGATCCTCTTCGCGGAAACGCAGTAGCCCCGCCAGTACGATGGTCTCGGTATTTCGCCCCGATGGTGCTCTGCGAAGGCCGTTATTTTATCGACCAACTCTTCACGGCTTGGGAGCGGCCGGCTTTGCGCTGAGATCGCAGCGCTTATCTGACTGTTACGGGAGCGGCTGTGGAAGTAGGCGTCGACTTCGCCGCCTTCGAGTTCCGTGACTAGCCCGGTGATCCGCACTTGCCGACGTAGCGTCTTCCAGTGAAAGCATAAGGCTGCGCGCGGATTCTCCGACAATTCGCGGCCCTTTTGGCTCTCCCCATTGGTGAAGAAGCAAAAACCGCGATCATCGACGCGCTTGACCAGAACCATCCTCGCGCTTGGTTCGCCGTCGGCGGTAGAGGTGGCCAACGCGGCTGCGTTGGGATCATTCGGCTCGCTAGCTTCCGCCTCGCGGAGCCATTCGCGAAATCGCCCAATGGGGTCTACCCGGTCCCAATCATCACTCGCGCTCATAGAACGATGTTAGCCTTGGTCCGCGGAGGTGTGGCTTCCTTACGGATTCTTGTGCAAATGGAAACTCGGAGCTTTGAATCGGCCCAGGGGAGTTCCGAAGTTGAACGCTGGGTGTCAGCCCGCAGTTTTTATACGGCCGAAGATTTCGCGGAGTGATCTGATCATTTTGTTGGGCTAGCGCGACTACTGTTTCAGCGCCGCCTCTACCGCCGAGATGACTTCGGGTGAGTCCGGCGTTACTGCCGGCTCAAAACGTGCCACCGGATTGCCTTTGCGATCAAAGAGGAACTTGGTGAAGTTCCACTTGATGTCTCCGGCAAACTTCGGATCGGTCGATTTGTCGGTGAGGAAGGCATAAAGCGGTGTCTGGTCGTCGCCCTTGACCGAGACCTTGGACATCATGGGAAATGTGACGTTGTATTTGTTGGTGCAGAAGGTCTTGATCTCCGCATCGGTGCCCGGTTCCTGGCTCATGAAGTTATTGGCCGGAATGCCGACAATCACCAGCCCTTGGTCCTTGTACTTCAGGTAAAGCTTCTCAAGCGCGGCGTATTGCGGTGTATAGCCGCACTTGCTGGCTACATTGACCAGCAGCAGAGCCTTGCCGTGGAAGCTGGAGAGACTCAACGGCTGGTGGTCGATCGAGTTCAGAGTGAAGTTGTAAACGCTGTCCGGCGAAGCTGCCATCGCAACTCCCGCTGCGCAAAAAGCCAATAACATTGCCAATTTTCGCATTGAATCCTCCGACCGTGATTCACATCATACCCTAGCCGGGTTGAACGGCTGTGACACACCGTTCGTATTAGACTTGCGGGTGATAGGGTGCGCCTGAGGTCTTTGTTGAAGGGAGCTGTTCATGCAGAGCAATATCATTGGCACGACCATGCCGGTGCTCGAATTCGTCCTCGAGCCGAATGACGCCATCATCGCCGAGTCCGGGGAGCTTTCCTGGATGGGCGCTTCGATCCAGATGACGACCCATACGCAGATGGCTGGCGGCGGAGGATTCTTCGGCGCGATTCGGCGGGTCGCGGGCGGTGGCAGCCTGTTCATGACCGAGTATCGGGCCTATGGCACAGCCGGCGAGCTAGCCTTTGCCACCAAGGTTCCGGGGCACATCCTGCCGGTGCCGGTCGGCAACGGGTATGAGTACATGGTGCATCGGCACGGCTTCCTCTGCGCAACGGAGCAGGTGCAGATTGGCGTCGGATTCCAGCAGTCGCTCGGCGCTGGTATCTTCGGCGGCGATGGCTTTCGGCTGCAGCACATCAATGGGAATGGGACTGCGTGGATTGAGCTGTCGGGTGAGGTTGTGACGAAGGACCTTCGGCCGGGCGAGACGCTGCGCGTTCATCCTGGGCATGTTGGCGCTTTCCAGACGAGCGTGAGCTTCCAGGTCGCGCGCATCCCTGGAATCAGCAACATGATCTTTGGCGGCGACGGAATCTTCCTTGCCGCGCTTACGGGGCCTGGCCGGGTATGGCTGCAGTCGCTGCCGATCTCCAAGTTGGCGCACGCACTCCGCGAGTATCTGCCCAGCTCGGGAGAGCAGCGCACCGAGGCTGGAGTGGTCGGCGGGATTGTGGGATCGATCCTTGGCGGCATGAAGTAATCGCTCTTTGCAACTTAAGTTTTCTCAAACGCCCTGATTAGTGTTGGAGAGCTGCCGTGCATGAGCCGGTCTTCATTTTTCGCGATGTCGCGATGGTTTTCGCGGGGGCTCTCCTTGCGGGCCTCTTATTTTGGCGGCTGCGCCAGCCGCTCATTCTGGGCTATGTTCTCGCCGGCCTGCTGCTCAGCCCGCTTACGCCTGGTCCTCACGTTCATGACGTCCATACGTTCGAGATCATGGCCGAAGTCGGCGTCATTCTGCTGATGTTCTCGGTCGGCATTGAGTTCTCGATCCCCGAACTGCTGCGGGTGAAATGGGTTGCGCTGATCGGCGCTCCGATTGGCATCTCGCTCTCGATCGCGCTTGGCGTTGGCGTCGGTTCGCTTCTCGGGTGGCCGTTTTCCCAGGGCATTGCTATCGGTTGCATCATTTCGGTCGCGAGCACGATGGTCCTTATGCGTGTGCTTATGGACCGGGGCGAGATGGCCTCGGAATCTGGCCGGATCATGGTCACGCTGACGCTGGTTGAAGATCTCGCCGTCGTGATTCTTACGGTTATTCTTCCCAGCCTTGGCTCCTCGAATGGCGCGGACTATGGCCATGTTTTATGGAGAATTGGCAAAGCTCTTCTTCTGCTTATTCCGGTTGTCGTTGTGGGGTGGAAGCTGATTCCGCCGCTGCTTGTCCGCATCGAGAAGGCCTGCAATGACGAGATCTCTCTGCTGCTCGCTCTCACTATTTGCCTCGCCGTTGCCGCCATCACAGAAGCTGTTGGGTTGTCTCTTGCGCTGGGCGCGTTTGTTGGCGGAATGCTGCTTGGCAGCTCGGCTTATGCTCACAAGATGGCTGCTCAGACGCTTCCCATTCGAGATGCCTTTGTTGCTTTATTCTTCGTGACGATTGGTATGCTGATCGATCCGCGGACATGGCTGGCCAACTGGGGCCTGCTTCTGGTGCTCGTGGGGTTGATCCTGATCGGCAAATTTGTTGTGTGGTTCACGATTGTTCGTGTCTTTGGCTATCGGACGCAGACGGCGTTGCGGGTGGGCGTCGGCCTTACGCAGATTGGTGAGTTCTCATTCATTCTCGCGCAGGTCTCATTGCATTCGGGACTTATTGGGAAGGACGTCTACAATGTCACCCTGGCAGCGTCGTTGATCACGATCATGGCGAATGCCTTGCTGTTCAAGCTGCTCAAGCCCGCGCCGGGCGCTCTTGTGCAGGCTGCCGCCTGAAGCCGTGCCCCTTCAAGGGGTGACCCCCCTCCGCCCAGGGTTTCCGGTATATTCCTGAATCGCAAGGAGTTAGGTGAGCTGGTCTGGGCTAAGTTCCTTGCTTTGTTGAAGTTGCATCCCCTCCCCCGGCAATTTTGAAGTGCGGCGGTATTTTCGGGCATGGAAAAGGCGGTTTGGGCCGCCTTCTTTGATCCCTATCTTTATTGTATCAAGCGGAGTGGTTTCACTACGCCAAGTTAGTAAGTGCTCTATCTTGATGATTTAGCTTAGGTTAGCGTATCCGTTTGCCACTCTGCTACTTGACGACTTCTGGATGACTTCCTTTGCTTATCCAAGACGCAAGACCTTAGGGTGCTAGCGGCGTGACGGTGAAGACTCCAGCACCGTTGATGGGGATGCCGTTGACGCGGATGTCGACGGCCCGGTGGTGGCGCCCGTGGGGACATCAACCGTAATGTTGGTGCTGGTGTCGCCGAGGATGGCCGCAGGAGTGCCGTTGAAGGTGACGGTAGCTTTGTTGCCGCCGTCGAGCAGTGCGGTTCCGGTGATGGTTACAGGCGTGCCGACCGGACCGCTGAGGGGCGAGATGTCGGTGATGGCGGGATAGGGATAGAAGGTGAAGGGTTCGCCGTTGCTGGAAACTCCGGCTACGGTGACGACGATGTTTCCCGTGGTGGCCCGGCTGGGGACGAGTATGGAGATTGCGGTGTTCGACCAAGAAGCCACGTACGAGGGCGCTCCGCCGACAGTGACGACGCCATTGCCCTGGGTCGCGCCGAAGTTGATTCCGGTAATGGTGATCGGCGCCGCTGGAGCTCCGTAGTTGGGGTTGATACCGCTGATTTGGGGACTGGTCACAGTGAAGTTAGCGAAACTCTTGACTGTGTCGCCATTGGCGTGGACGCTGACCGGTCCGGTGGTTGCGCCAGCTGGGACATCGACTTGAATGCTGGTGCTGGACTGGCTGAGAATGGCGGCGGGAATTCCGTTGAAGGTGACGACGCCGTTGCCTTCCCCGTCGAGAAGGCCGGTCCCAGTGATAGTCACCGGCGCTCCGATGGCGCCGCTGGCAGGCGAGATGTTGGTGATAGCGGGATAAGGATAGAAGGTGAAGGGTTCGCCGTTGCTGGAGACTCCGCCGACGGTGACCACGATATTTCCGGTGGTGGCTCGGCTGGGGACGAGGATGGAGATGGCGGTGTTGGACCACGAAGCCACATAGGAGGGTGCACCACCGACGGTGACAACGCTGCCGCCCTGGGTCGTGCCGAAGCCGTTACCCTTAATGGTGATCGGCGCTGCCGGAGCTCCGTAGTTGGGGCTGATGGCAGTGATTTGTGGGATCCCCCCGATGCCGCTTATCTGGATCGTCTGAATCGCGGGATTGCCGTTTAATGAGTTGTCGGAGAGGGTGAGTGTCGCGTTCAGCTGGCCGGCCGACTGCGGCGTGAAGCTGAGGCTTACGTTGCACTCCGCGCCGGGGACGAGCGCGAGGACTCCATTGCAGTCGGGCACGACACCTGGGCCCGCGCCTACCGTGAAGTCGAGGAGGTCGCTTAGCGTCCCGCCGCCGGTCAACGTGGAGTTGCTGATGTTTTGAAATACGACCGATTCGGGGCTATCGCTGCTTGTCGATCCGACTGGGGTCGGGACGAAGCTGAGGGACGGTGGCTGCGAGCGCTGTATCTCGACGATCTGGCCTCCGTCGGTTTCGTCGGCGACGAAGACATTGCCCGTCCCGTCCACTGCGACGCCATCGGGGGACGAGAAGCCGCCGCCCAGAGAGTTCACGGTGTTGTAGCCACCTGCTGCCAGGATCTCCTTTATCGCCGAGTCGTTATGATCGGCGACGAAAACGTTCCCGCTTGCATCCACCGCCACGCTTACGGGGGCGAGGAAGCCGCTGCCCAAGGTTTGCACTGTGGTGTAGCCACCTGTGGCCAGAATCTCCTTCACCGCATTGTGGCCATAATCGGCGACAAAGACGTTCCCGGCTTCGTCCACCGCCACACCATCGGGGGCAGATAGGCCGCTGCCCAACGTTTTGATGGTGACGTAGCCGTCGGCCGCGAGCAACTCCTTTACCGCAGAGTCGTAGCGGTCGGCGACAAAAAGGTTCCCGTTGCCGTCCACCGCCACGCCGTCAATCTTATGGTAGACGCTACTCAGAGTCTCCACGGTTACAACAGCGCCTGATGCCAGGATCTCTTTGACCGTATAGTTGCCAGGATCGGCGACAAAGACGTTCCCGGCCCCATCTACAGCCAGGGCCTCAGGGCCGACGAAGCCGCCACCAAGGGTTTTGACTGTGGTGTACCCGCCGGCAGCCAGAATCTCCTTTACCGCATGGTTATAGTAATCGGCGAAGAAAAGGTTCCCGCTCGCGTCCACTGCCACACCGAAGGGGGTGTTGAGCCCACTCCACAGCGTGATCTGTGGCGACGTACTAAACGCGATCGCCGGGCCGATCCCGGTTCCGTAGATGGAAGTCGTCGCCAGCACGTTGCTGCTTCCATCCAGAATTTCGACCGCGCCTTTGCGTTGGCCGGGAGCCAGCGGTGCGAAGGTCACATTCACCACGCAGGTGTCGCCTGCCGTCACCGCGCCCGAACAGGTGCTTCCGCTGGCGAGGGCGAAATCGAGATTCGGCGCACCCATCGTGAGCACCTTCGGCGTGCCCAGAATGCCGCTCTTAGTGACGTTGTAGTTCAGCGGGATTGTGATGCTCAGGCTGCCGACATTCACCGTCCCGAAATTGGTCGAACCGGTTTGCACCTTGTGCAGGGTGGCGGCACCGCCGATGGAAGAGACATACAAATTCCCGCTCCCGTCAACTGCTACACCTTCACAGCTACTGAATCCGCTGGCAGCGATGCTCTGCGTGTATGTGCCTCCGGATGGCGTCTCGCGATTCAGAACTCCCGATTGATTGGCGATGTAAACATTGCCGCTGTCATCTACTGCCACGCCAAAGGCAGACGGCAGTCCACTCGCCAGTGTGCTCTGGGTGTAGGTTCTCCCTGAGAGTGTCTCCTTATAGACAGCGCCAGCGCCCGAGAAGCCGCCACTCACAACGTAGACGTTCCCATTGCCATCCACCGCGACGCCGTCGGCCGAACTAATTCCGGTAGCTACCGTGCTTCGCGTATAGCTCCCTCCGGACAGCGTTTCTTTATAGACCACGCCGGGGACGTTCTCAGTGAAATAGACGTTTCCGCTATTGTCCACGGCTACGCCGCTGGGCGTTTCCAAGCCGTCGGCCACCGTGCTCTGCACGTATGTGCCCCCAGGCTGAAGCGTCTCCTTGTACACGCTACCTACGCCGTAGTCGGTTATGTACACGTTCCCGCTACCATCCACAGCGACGCCAAGGGGGTCGTCGAATCCAGGGGACACCGTGGCCTGCGCGTATCCGCTCCCTGACGGCGTCTCTTTATAGACAGTCCCGTCGGTATTGCTGGCGGTGTAGACGTTCCCGCTTGCGTCTACTGCTACGCCTAACGGCGCCTCAATTCCACTTCCTATCGGACTCTGTGCCCAAGCAAAGTTCACGTTTTGTGCACGTAGCATACTCGGCGAGAAAGCCAAAAGCAGGCCGCCAAACAGAGCCAGTGGGGCTTTGGAAAAGGTCTTAGTCATAGAGAACCAGGGCAGGTGATGCAGCTTCACAGTCTACCTCTTGCTTCACGAATGGTAATGGGATTGTACCGGGTTGAGTATGTTTATACTGCCATGGGTTGTCAAGAAATGCTTGTGCACTTTCAATTCGCCACGATGCGATCTCGCACTGGCAGGAGTTTCAGCGGAACCGCGATCTTCGCTTGAACATGCCAAGTCACTTATCGATTCCTTGGCGGCCGATCTCAATAGAGTATCTTGCGCGAGAACTGAATTTGCCGCGAGGTTCTTGCGGTTCGGCTGATTTGGCCGAAGCCGGAAGCGAGGATGGTGTTGGTCGGCAGTCCCATGTTGACGATGTTGAAGAGGTTGAAGAACTCGGAGCGGAACTGGACATCGTAGAGTTCGCCTTACGGCAAGCTGCATTGGCTCAACTATGTTGGGTCACAACACTCCTGTCGAGCCCTGTCGGCCTCTGAAGATCAGGCGCACACCAATCCCCTCTTGATTCTCCGGCGTTACCGAAAAATAGCCGGTCCAAGACTCTTCTGCACCCTCGGCGATAATGGACACCCTGAGTCCAAACCGAGGCAGCGGAAGTTTATCTTGTGCGTTCCATCGCGCCCAATGGCGTTCCACGGAAGGGCCCGATTGAATGAGCGCCATGTGAAATAAAGAGCCAGGGTAAACCTCACCAATGGTTGCGATCAATATCTGCCTGGTATCTCCCTTTGGAATCGCGACCCACGCATCACGGTCGCGGCCCCATCCCAATGGATAGACACCGGTTAAGAAAGTATTGGAGTTTTGGGATGAAATGATTTGACCTGTCGCGTGGAAGATAGCTTCTTTGCTCAGATTTCTAACATCAAGGAACTGAAAGCGGCCCGAACCATCCCCTGGCGCAACCTCCATTATTGCCTGAGCCGGGATCACATCTGTCGCGGGCGATACCTTCGTCGATGCCTCGTGTTTCTGCTTCGTGAGGGCAGCGCGCAGACCTCGAAAGATTCCACTCCCGGCAATTTCGGCTCTCATGGCAGCACCCAATTAACGGTCACGTCGGGTAGGACGGGTCGAGTGAGTTGCGGTTCGGTTCGCCCCAATGCCCTCCTCATCTTAGATCTCCCTCTAGCGCAAATCCTTACTTAACTTTCCCGCAAACCCTCGATTGATCGGACGACGTGCGCCAGCTCACCGATCGAGACGGCCCGGGAGTAATAGAAACCCTGGGCTTCATCGCAACCCTTGTCGACCAGAATGTCGCAGACATCGGAGGTCTCTACGCCTTCAGCGATGACGTTGATGTTCAAGCCGTGAGCCAGACCAATGATTGCATGCGCAACCGCACCACTATTGAGATCGCAATTGATGTTCGAGATAAACGACCTGTCTATCTTGATGCGATCAACCTTGAAACGCAGGACGTAAGACATACTGGAGAATCCGGTGCCAAAGTCGTCGATAGAAACTCTAACGCCAAGGTTACGAATGCGATCCAAAGCCCCGATCGCTTTTGGTGAATCGCTGACTAGAATGCTCTCCGTAATCTCCAGCTCCAGAAGAGCCGGTTCGAGACCGCTTTCAGCTAATGCTTCTTCTATAACCTTGTCCAACCCATCTTGTTGAAATTGTCGGGGAGATAGGTTGACGGCAATAATGATCGAACGCCCCAACGCCGCATTGAATTGTGCAGCCTGACGGCAGGCGGTGCGTATCACCCACTCCCCAATGGGGACGATGAGACCGGTTTCCTCGGCAACCGGAATAAAGTCGTTGGGAGGAACGGAGCCTATTTTATTGCTATTCCAACGGAGGAGGGCCTCCATACCAATGACCTCGCCGTTGTTCAACGATATTTGAGGCTGATAAACGAGGTCGAACTCATTTTGCGCAAGAGCGCAATCGAGAGCGCTCTGCATCGTGCGCTTCTTGTCATTGGCCAATGCCATGGACTCGGAGAAGACCTGGTAGGAATTGCGTCCTTCGGCTTTCGCAAAATACATTGCGGCGTCGGCGTTGCGAAGGAGGCTCTCTTCGTCTTCTGCGCGCGCCGGATAAGTACACACACCGACGCTTGCCGTTATCGTGTGTATCTCACCATTGATCGTGATGGGTTGCATGATCGCGTCGAGAAGTTTCTGAGTAATACGCTCCGCTTCGTCAACGGAATGTATATCCTCAAGCATCACGACGAACTCGTCGCCACCCATGCGGGCAACGGTATCTGCGCGGCGAAGCGAAGCTCGAAGGCGATTTGCGATGGAAACAAGCACCGCATCCCCGGCATGGTGACCTATGGTGTCATTAATTCGCTTGAAATTGTCCAGGTCCACCATTAACAGGGCGATGCTGCTTCGGTTATATCGGGCTCGACCTAGCGCCACAAGCAAGCGATCACGAAGGAGCGTGCGCGTTGGCAGCCCGGTGAGCGCATCATGGTGCGCGATATGGGAGATGTGCTCTTCGACACGTTTTCGCTCCGTGATGTCATAGGCGACGCTCAAGATCCCAAACATGTTCCCGGCCTCGTCAGTGAGCGGAGAGACAATGAGTTGAACGTCAAGACGTGAGCCGTCCTTGCGAATATAGGTCCATTCGGTGTCAGCCGTAAGGCCGAGGCCGGCAATCATCTTAAAGACCTCCATGCCGGGGTCCACTTGGTTACGAAATTCCTGACTTAGCTCGGCAGCGCGTTGTGCCACCTCCTGCGGGTCGTGGAAGATGAAAAGACTTTTGCGGCCAACGACTTCATCCTTGTCATACCAGAGCATTCGTTCGGCTGCGGGGTTCATTTCGGACACGATGCCGTCAAGGTCCACAGCAATGATGGCAAAAGGAGAACTGATGGTGAATGCTTTGTCGAAGGCCAGATTTCTGGTGGTAGCGCTAAAGTTGCTTCCGATCTCGGTGATGGAAACGGCGACTCCATCGTTAAACTTCACCACGCGATATCGAAGCCAGGTAGCGTCGAGATTCGTCGCCGTAGAAACTTCATGGGTAAATACCTTTCCGGTTTCGATGACGGTTTTGCATTTGTCACACAGCCAACTGCTTCTCTCGATGGGACGGTCCGCATTTAAGAGCTTTCCGGCCAGAGCCGTTTGAATTCCAGATGATCCCGTAGCGTCATGACTGCCGGGATAGAGGAAGCGGAAGTCCACGAGCGCACCGGTTTCGTTGTAGACATTCTCGAGCACATACAAGGAGTCGCCACCGTGACCGGGGATAATCGGCGATCGGGGACCACCCACCGCGGAGGCATCGGCATCGGCTGTCGTCCCACCTGCACTGGATCTCGGGAAAAGAGCGGCCGCTGCGGTGGTGACGGATGCAAGTGCGATCCCGAAGGTAAAGTCCCTGGCCAGCAAAGGCTGGGAGTTCGATAGGAGGATGACGCCGACGAGACTCGACCCACAGGCGAAGGCGAACAGCGCGAAAGCAAACCTCGTCCTGAGCGACGCATGGGCGCGCTGATCCCTTAACGCAGCCCGAACCAGATTGACCGACATCCCCATACACAAAATACCCACTCAGGGCGACAAAATACTGAATAGTCGAAGTCTCGACAGCCAGTGGAACGCGACGGCAGGTTAGCGAGGAATATGTTCGTCGAATTACAAGGCTATTCGAAGACTGGCTGCGATTAGAGGGTGACTGCCGAGAGCGCGCAGAACCAGGAGGGAGCTCGGCACCAAGGGGATATATTAGTTACAAAGGCATCTCCGCTTAAGCGGGACTACGTGAGCCATCGAACCTTGCCGCGCTGAATAACGAGAGCAGTCTATACGTCCAAGGGCCCCGCGCCCGTCGTGTATTAAACCATTTATACAAAAACGCTAGCACCTCTAACGCCGCGATGGAAGTGAGGTGTGCCGAAATGGGCCAGATGAATATTACTTTGGTTACTGGGATTGATGCATATATAGCGGTGTCGGAACATTTCGGCGCAAGAAACGCAGCCGCTAACCTGCGCGCTCAGATCATCGTGGCTAACATCATGTCCGAGAAGTCGTTAGCCTTGATCGGAAATGCCTCGGGGCAGGATGCTGAGGGAGCAAGAGATTGCTCCGAGGCATTTTCGATAAGGAGCCTAGAAGGAAGTCGCCGGCAGTGGTGGGCGTTGCTATGGAGCTGAGGGCGAGACTCGGCTTCGGTGAAGGCCGCGACGAGTCAGGCAGTGGCAGCCGGTCTGGTGTGCGATGCGAGGTAGACGTGTGTGAAAGGGGCAATTTCGCGACCTGCATGCAGCCAGGAATGCGGGATAGGACAGTAGTTTTGCCGGCAGGGCATAGAAGTGCGAAGACGTGCTGGCACACGTTTGAGAGTGACTGGAGGGTGGTGGGATCAGGAAGAATCGGACAGTTTGCATCGGAAGGCCAGTTGTTGCGCGGTAAGGTTGGGGCCGATGTGCATGTTGGCTCCGCAACGTGGGCAGCGCCAGGTGGCTGACTTGGAGTCAGCGATGCAGGGATCGGGCCGAGGTTGGCAGGCGAGCTGAAGGCGAGCGAGTGCGAGCAAAGCGGTTCGGTGAGCACTGGCGAGATAGCCGAAGTGGCGGATGCGGACAAAGCCTCGGGGCAGCACATGTTGGCAAAAGCGGCGCAGGAACTCGGTAGCGGTGAGAGTCATGATGCGCTGCTTATTGCCGTGAGCATAGTCTCTCCATCGGAAGGTCACGCTATGACCATCGAAGCCGAGGAGGCGCTGATTGCTGATGGCCACGCGATGGGTATAGCGGCCGAGATAGCGGAGCACGCGATTGGGTTCACCAAAAGTGGGCTTGGCATAGACGACCCAGTCGTGCTGTAGCAACGTGTGCACGAGGGTTGAGGAGAGGCTGGGAAGCTGCGGACGAGGGACTCGTTGAAGCAGATCGAGAAACTTGCCGCGGAAGACGCGGCTGAGAACCTTGCCGGGGAGGAAGAAGGGATATTTCGGATGTACCCAGCGCGAATAGCTTGGATCGAAACCGCCGGCGGGAACGACGCAGTGGAGATGAGGATGCAATCGCAGGTTCTGTCCCCAGGTGTGCAGAATGCTGAGAAAGCCGATCTTGGCCCCGAGGTGCCTGGGGTTGGCCGCAACTTCGAGCATGGTCTGAGCGCTGGCGCGGAAGAGCAGATCGTAGAGTAGTCGTGGATAGCGCTGGCAGAGCGGGTTCAACTGGTGAGGCAAGGTAAAGACGACGTGGAAGTAGGGCACGCTGAGCAGGTCCTGTTCGCGCCTTGAGAGCCAGCGCTGACGAGCCTGGGCCTGGCACTTGGGACAGTGGCGGTTGCGACAGGAGTTGTAGGAAATGGCGTGATGGTCGCAACGTGAGCAGGCGTCCACATGGCCCCCGAGCGTAGCCGTGCGACATGCGGTGATGGCGCGCAACACGTTGAGCTGCTGGTAGCCAAGCCAGGAGCGGTTCTGTTCTCGGAAGCAGTCACCGCGGACCCGAAGGATATCGGCCACCTCCACGACGGGCCGGGTCATTTATCTCTTTTCCGGTGATAGCCTCGGCCTGCCTGGCTGACGCTGGAGAGCTGTAAACTCTCTAGGTAACCTCTGACCAAGCCTCTGTTTTCACCGCTTGGGGGTGGTTCGGAGCGGGTTTTTGTGTTTCGGCGGTTCTGCGGAAGCTCATGGATTCAGATTGGGTGCTTGGACAACGCCAAAGGCAGGCTCGCCGGAGACACTACGCCCGCAACCGGGTGAGCCGTTTGCGGTGCAGGTAGAGGTTCACCAGCGCAAAGGCGGCGCATCGGTGGTCGTGGTTTTTCTTCAAGCCTCGGAACCTGACCTTCACGAATCCGAAGACACGCTTGAGAATGCGGAAAGGATGTTCCACCTTGGCCCGTACCCTGGCCTTGGTGCGGTTCTTTCTGCGCTGTAACTGATCCACCATCTGCTTGTATCTGGTCCGCCGCGAGGTCATGTCCTGAGCGTGCGGTGCGGCCTTGCGGATCGTCGCACCCTGTCCTTGATAGCTTCCGTCGCCCCATACCTTGCGCTCTTCGCCGTGAAGCAGGTCCGGTAGCATGTGCTTGTCCGCCACCGAGGCCGCAGTCGAGCACAGCGAGTGCACGATCGCTTGCTTGCTATCCACGCCGATGTGCGCCTTCATCCCGAAGTACCACTGGTTGCCCTTGCGCGTCTGGTGCATCTCCGGGTCCCGCTTGCCGGTCGCGTTCTTGGTCGACGAAGGCGCATGGATAATGGTCGCGTCCACGATGGTGCCCGTGCCGATGCGAATGCCCTTGCTTTCCAGGTAATGGTTAACCGCATCCAACATGGCTCCGCACAGGTCCTGCCCTCCAGCAGATGGCGGAAGTTCAAAATGGTGGTCTCGTCCGGCGCCGCCGCACGGCCCAGATCGACTCCGGCAAACCGCCGCAGCGCCGGCGAATCGTACAGCGCCTCTTCCGCCCCAGGGTCCGACAGGTTGAACCAGTGCTGGAGGAAGCAGATGCGCAACATAATGCTCAACCCCACCGGTGGCCGGCCGTTGCCTTCCCGGGGATAATGCGGCTCGATTAACGACTCCAGCTCCCCCCACGGCACCATCCCATCCATCTCTTCCAGAAACTTCTCCCGCCGCGTCTTCTTCCTGTACTTCTCGAAGCTACCCTGCGAAGCCAAAGTAACTTGCCGCAGCCGCGTCCTGCCCCCGGCTTCCACATTACCCAATTACAATGCCGCTTGGGGAGTTCTTCAGAGGTTCCCTAAGCTACCCGCTTGAATCCAAAGGTCGGTAAGGGTGTTTCAGCACCGATTAGCGGGAATGAGGGTGTTTCAGCGTGGAAAACGTCAGAAATCTACATGGCAAGGCGGGACGCTTCCATAGGGGACTATAAAGTGTTTTTGGCTTTAGGGGATATGGAAGGCAGAGAGGAACGCACTTCAAGAAAGCCCGTTGGGGTCGAGCTGGCCAAGGAGGGCCAGCAGAGCTTCAGCTTCCTCAGTTCGCGCAGAAAGTCCCGCCGGAAGTCCCGAACAACAAACTTGTCGTTGGCTTTCGAGGCATCACAGCCGAACTGGGCATAAAGACGCGACCATGACAGACGTTCCGGCTGTTTCCCCTGGCTGTAAAGCGAAAAGGTCTTGTAAGAAAGCCAAGTGTAAATATCCAACCCGAGCGAGGAACGGCGCATCGCTCTGAGGATGCGAATATCGATCGGTAGCGGGCAGGCGACGATCTCGTTAAACAATCCCTCTCCAAGCTCGATCCAGCTCTGCCATAGATCGTCATGCTGAGGCTGGTGATAGTCCCACCAAAGGGCTGTCTTCGCGGCTATACGGCCACCTGCGGAGACTGGTCTATGTGGCAATTGAAGAGCCGATCGATCTGTTCTTTCATCCGTGCCCGATCCCCGCGACTGCCACCGCTATTGCTGGTGATTCCGATTTTGCGCATGAAATCTAACAGTGAACGCCCCAGCATCAGCCGGCGCTCTTTGGTCCTGATCGCTTCGGTACACATCCACGAAAGCAGCAGACGAGGCAGGTTTCCAAATGGAAGCCTGCTATCTCCGCCCGCGATGATGACAAGTTTGTACGGTCCATTTTGAACGCTTGTACTGTAGCCGATCGCCGGGATCGGTGCGCGGAAGGGAACAGAGCGTCAGCAGCCTCGCCATGAAACCGATGTCTCGGGCCGTCTCTGCGGAATTCTGGCGAGACTGTTGATCTGGTTCCGGCGGGTGTAATGATGCTTGCTTTGGATCGTCTGAGGGAGGGGCTGTGGCTTGGAATGCAAGCCTTCGGCAACTCCAGGAAGAAGCGCGCCAATGTGAGTCAGCCCATTTGGAGCAGCCCCGGTCTTCTGCCTTGGTATTCGGCAGGAAATAGGGGCGGTTTCCTCCTGAAACGCGGGAACACCCCCCGAAATCTGGGAACAATTAGGGAACACTAAGCCGGTTTTAGGGGTCTAAACAGGCCTTATGGGGCGACCAGGGCCTTGTGTTTACAATAAGTTACGGAAAGATGGGGATTTCACACGGTGGAAGTCGTAGGTTCGAATCCTGCTGCGCCCACCATTAGAATCAATGACTTATGCTCTTTATCTGTCAGCAAACAGCGATTTTCTTTGCTACCAAGTGCTACCAATGGCACAGTTTGGCGACAGCTAAACACTTGATTTTAGTAGCGATGTACATATCTCTATGCGTTGACCTCCACCGTGATGCCATGGAGTTACATCTCACAAGCGGCAGTAAGTCGTCGCGCCCAGCCGTCCGGCCCAATTTTCCAACAACGGTTCACAGGCGTCCGGCCATTTTCCGAGTAGCCGGTTTGAACGAAGCCGCTGGCGCGGCGGACTGAGAGTCGTGGTGTAGCGAAGGGAGTCCTGCAGGGCTAGGGTGAGTGGTTATAGGAAGGAGATTCCCATGACCCCACTTCGCGAGCGCATGCTGTACGAGCTTGAGCGGCGCAACTATTCACCGTCTACGATCCGCGGCTACCTCGGTGCGGTGCGACAGTTTGCCGAACACTTCCATTGCTCGCCGGAGCAACTAGGCGCTGAGCACCTGCGACGTTATCAGCTATACCTGCTGCAGAAGAAAAAGCTCGAGCCGAGCACCGTCGAGATGCGTATCTCGGCGCTGCGATTCCTGTACAAGCGCACGCTGAAGCGGCGTGATCTGGCCTTCGACGATCTCATCTTCCCCAAGGTGCCACACAAGCTGCCGACCGTGCTCAGCCAGGATGAAGTCGTGCGGCTGATCGATGCCGCACCCAACCGCTTGTACCGCATGATCGTGGTACTGCTTTATGCCACCGGAGTACGCAGGACCGAAGCGGCACGGATCAAGGTCGAAGACATCGACAGCCAGCGCATGGTGATTCACATACGCCAGGGCAAGGGTGCGCGCGATCGGGATGTGCCGCTCTCTGAGAAGCTGCTCGAAGAACTGCGCAACTGGTGGCGGTGGAAGAAGCCGCGTGGCTATCTCTTTCCCAGCACCGCGGGTCAGCGTGGTACCCACCAGCCCATCTCCGACAAAACCGTCTGGCACGCCTGCCGCGCAGCGGCTACGCGTGCAGGGCTCACGAAGAAGATCCATCCGCATACACTACGGCACAGCTTTGCGACGCACCTGCTCGAAGGCGGCGCCGACCTGCGCACCATTCAGCTGCTGATGGGCCATGAGCGGCTCGAGGATACAACCGTCTATCTCCAGCTCTCGGGGCGTCATCTCCATGCGGCCATCAACCCGCTGGAGCAGATCGCGCTTCGCACAGAACCGCAGGACAGGAAGCGATGAGCCGGCCGCCCTTCGAGGTGGCCGACATAATTCGCATCAGTGGTGACAGCTTCCGGCAACGGTACAGCGCTTCGTTGACCTGGCCGCAACGTAAGGTGCTTGACGCGATCGTGCGCTGCCGTACCGCTGCGCTCGGCGGTCATCGCGATGCGTGCGTGAGCTGCGGACATCTGGCCATCTCGTATAACTCCTGCCGCAACCGGCACTGCCCGAAGTGCCAGACCGGTGCACGCGATCAGTGGCTGGCCAAGCGACAGCAGGAACTGCTGGCCGTCGGCTACTACCACCTGGTCTTCAGCGTGCCGCATACGCTTGTGCCATTGATGTGGCAGAACAAGCGGCAGTTGTTTTCATTGCTGTTCGAAGCCAGTGCGGCTGCGCTACTCGAGGTTGCTGTCGATCCGAAGCATCTCGGCGCACAGCTTGGCTTCTTGTCCATCCTGCATACCTGGGGACAGACCCTCACTCCGCATCCGCACATCCACTGCGTTGTGCCTGGTGGCGGACTTGCGTCGGACCACTCGCGCTGGATCGCTTCCCGTTCCAGCTTCCTGCTACCGGTCAGGGTGCTCAGCCGCGTCTTCCGCGGCAAGTTCCTCGCCGGACTGCGGCGCCTCTTTGCCCGCCATCAGTTGCGCTTCTTCGGCGAGTGCATGCCGCTTCATGAGGAGAAGCACTTCGCCCTCTTCCTGCACACCCTTTATCGGCAAGACTGGGTGGTCTATGCCAAGCCGCCCTTCGGCGGCCCCGAGCACGTGCTGCATTACCTGGCCCGCTATACGCATCGCGTCGCCATCTCCAACCATCGCCTGCTCTCGGTCTCAGCTTCTGAGGTCCGCTTCCGCTGGAGGGACTATGCCCACCACAGCAAGCAGCGCACGATGATACTTGCTTCCGAAGAGTTCCTGCGCCGCTTCGTACAGCATGTACTGCCGCGAGGCTTTCCCCGCATCCGCTACTTCGGCTTCCTCGCCAACCGCAGACGAGCCCACATGCTGCCACTCTGCCGCGCTTTGCTTCACCAGGTTCCCCCAAACAAGACTTCTTCCGCCGCACAGCCCACCACGCTAGGGAAGTGCCCGCGCTGCCATGGACTCATGCATCTCGTCGAACGACTCTCGGTCGCACAACTCTGCTTCGCTCAACGAAAGGAGGCATACCTGCTTGACTCTTCCTAGCAGCCAAAGCAAAGCGGCCTTCACCGTATGCTGCGCAGCACGCTCACCGAAGGTGTGCCTCGGACCCGGAAACAGAGCTTTCCGTCTGTCCGACGTTGTGTTCCGCAGCCTCTTCGGCATCCCTCACGAATGGCCGCATAGAGGATCTCCGCTCACGCTGCATGCCTGCTCTGGCTGCGTCGGCCCAGCTCAGAGCATGAAAACCCCATAGCCAACATCCTTCCCCGACCGCACCAGCGACTTCCTTCAAACCGCTCTATCCGACCTGCTCCACCCTCTCCCCATCTATCGCGCATGCCTGATCCCGCGGAGCAGCTCCGATAGAGTCCTGACGTTTCTCGGCAACTTGTCGAAGACGCAGATCGGTTTGAATCGGTCAATGAGTGCTAAGACCTGTGGGTGTGGAAAAAAGTCGATGTTTCTGAAAAGGGACTCGAAATGGGTGACCAAAAATATATAGGCCCCCGGAGAAAATCGTTTATACGGCATCCCAGCGCGATGTTTTTGAGCGCGATTTCTGGGAGCGAGTTTTTCAACAGATAACGTAGGCTATTTTTCGCACATTTGATTTGAGTTTTGGCGGTTGGAGGTTGGTACAAGCAAGAGGAGTGAGGCCTCTGGGAGACTTGTGATGGAGCCAATCATGTAAAGCAGTGGATTGGAAGCCGGCGGCGGGACGCCGCTGGGCGGAGTGGTGCGGATCGACGAAGGGCGTATTCAGGCGCATCTGGATGAGGTGGTCCGTGCGACCGTGGAGGAGGCGTTAACGCGTGCTGATGCGGAGGCGGACCATCTGTGCGGGGCGCGGAAGTAGGAGCGCACCGAGGGCCGCAAAGACACACGGGCGGGCAGCTACACGCGGCAGCTGCATACCAAGGCCGGCGAAGTGACACTGAAGGTGCCGAAGCTGCGCTGCTTGCCCTTCGAGACGGCGATCATCGAGCGCTACCGGCGGCGGGAGTCGTCGGTGGAAGAGGCGCTGATCGAGATGTACCTGGCCGGCGTGAGTGTGCGGCGGGTCGAAGACATCACCCAGGCCTTGTGGGGGACGCGGGTGTCGGCCTCGACGGTCAGCGATCTGAACCAGAAGATCTACGGCAAGATCGAGGAGTGGCGTCAGCAACCGCTGGTGGGCGAGTTTCCGTATGTTTTCCTCGATGGTCTGTGGCTCAAGAGATCGTGGGGCGGCGAGGTGAAGAACGTGTCCGTGCTGGTGGCGATCGGAGTCTCGCAGAGCGGCTATCGTGAGGTTCCTCGCGGTAAGCGAAGGCGCGAAGGAAGACAAGGCGAGCTGGACCAACTTCTTGCGCGAGATGAAGCAGCGCGGCTTGAAAGGCGTGCAATTGTTCGTCTCCGACAAGTGCCTCGGCCTGGTCGAGAACCTAGCGGATTTCTATCCGGACGCGAAGTGGCAGCGCTGCGTCGTTCACTTCTACCGGAACGTGTGGACGGCAGTGCCCACAGGCAAGGTGAAGGAGGTGGCGGCGATGCTGAAGGCGGTCCACGCCCAGGAAGACCGGCAGGCGGCCAAGGAAAAAGCCCGCCAGATCGTGGACAAGCTGCGGGCGATGAAGCTGGCCAAGGCCGCCGAGCTCGTTGAGAACGGCATCGACGAGACGCTGAGCTATTACGAGCTGCCGCCGGAGCACTGGCGATGCCTGAGAACCAACAACCCGCTGGAGCGGCTGATGCGCGAGATCCGGCGACGAACCCGGGTGGTGGGCGCGTTTCCCGACGGCAAGTCGGCCCTGATGCTGGTCGCCGCCAGGCTACGACACGTTGCCGGAACTCGCTGGGGAGCCAAACGGTATTTGCAAATGAATCGCTTGGCCGAAGTCGTCGCCATCGCCTGACCGCTTGCCTTGGCCACTGGCCAAGGCAAATCAACATCAACCCAACAACCTTCCTAAGTCCCAACTAAGATCGAAAGTGCGAAAAACTCTGGACACTACCTTTCAACAGCCACGCCTGTTGGCGCCAGCTGAGATCAACTTCCGACTCCCTTGTCAGGCGTAATCGGCCATGCTCCAAATGGAGTTCTTCCATTCTCGCTGCAGGTAGACTTTGGTTGCTTCTGAGTAAGTCCGCAACTCCCTGAAATGAAGTTCGGGATCACCTCTTAGACTGACAAGTAATATTCTGGTGTGCTATGGGTTAACCCGACCGCTTATGACGGCTATAAAGCCGGCAGCATTGAAAATCGCGTGAATCACGATGCCCGCGGATGTGTTTTGTCGCCGCTTGACAATCCACGGCAGAAGCAATGTTATCGGCAGCAGAAGCATCATAACGGGCCAACCAAAGCTCCAATGGAATAGGCACCACAGCGTTCCATTCAGCAACCACGCTGCGCGGCCCCAGGCTGCTTCCTGCCGCGGTCGAACGTTACCGCGCCAACTCGGTACGTCGCCTACGATATTGGTAATGAACAACGGAATCCCGCTACAAACACCAGAACATACTACGGGCGGCTGTAGAAGAAACCTGGCGACACGCGCAAGTGTGGATAAACCGCAACGCCAACTCCGCTATGATCGCGGACGCAAAAGCGATCCCGATAAAGCCACAAATCGCCCAGGATAATTGGTGACCACTCAACCTGCCGAGTCTGAGCCGTTGGCACAGCAGCCGAAGATTGCGCGTGGGCAACTCGCGCCAGGCCATTGCCACGCCAAAGAGCAGTATTGGAAAAAGCACAACTGCTGTGCCACTGACGTACCAGCGAAAATGGGTGGAATACCAAACGGGCGATTGGCCAGGAAATTTCGAAAGCAACTGCCATCCAAAGTAATAATGAGGATGATCCGAACACTGCGGCTGAGATAAGATCCCATCGGGCGTGGCATTGATCCTCGACGTGGTCACAGTTTCATTATTGATGCACAAAGGCGAATTGCTTCTTGACGATCTCTTTTTACTTGTTTAGTCTATGCCTATAGTGAACAGGCCTGTGGCGGAGACAATGCATGGGATTTTTTCCTGGCACTCGAAATGAAGATCCTGAGTCACTTCGCCGCCAGCCCGCACGGATACGCGCTGGTGCAGCACATCCAGCAGCGATCCAACGATCTGCTACAGGTGGAAGAGGGCTCGCTCTATCCGGCGCTGCAGCGGTTGCTGAAGGCGAAGCTGGTGAAGGCGGAGTGGGGGGTTTCTTCCACCAATCGCCGCGTCCGGACGTATCAAATCACCGCTTCGGGGGTGAGCCATCTTGAACAGCAGATCTCAAGCTTCGAGCGTATGTTTGAGGGGATTGGCTGGTCTGAACCCGGGCAAAGCCACGACGAGCTAAAGTGGTTCGCTGAAAGAGGTTTCCGATGGACTGGATTCCGCAGATCTTCCGCCGCCGCAAGATTTATAGCGATCTTTCTGAAGAAATCAGGCTGCACATTGAAGAGCGCTCTGAGCAATTAGTGCGCGAAGGCCTGGCTCGAAGCAGGCCGCGCGGAAGCGCGCCTTGCCTTGCAACCGCGCACTCCTGGAGGACGCAGCCGCGAAGTGTGGCAATGGCCCACAGTGGAGTCGATCGCCGCCGATGTGCGGTTAGCCGTACGACAGTTGCGCAAGTCTCCCGGTTTCACTATCGCCGCTGTCTTGACGCTGGCGCTGGCCATCGGGGCAAACGCAGTGGTCTTCGGTCTCTTGGAGGGCATGGTCCTGCGACCGCTGAACGTGCCGCAGTCGGAGACCCTCTACGGAACTCATTACGGCGACGATCCCGCATGGCAGTCGTATCCCAACTACATCGATCTGCGCGATCGCAATCGCAGCTTCGAGGATCTGGCCGCTTTCAATATGGTGCGGAAATGGAGTTCGATTCGGGCAAGAATCCGATTGCCGCAAATGGTTTCGCAGCGACAGGGAATTACTTCGACGTGCTGCGCATTCAACCCTATCTCGGCCGTTTCTTTCACGCATCTGACGAGCGCGGCCCCAATAGCGCTCCGTATGTCGTGCTCACCTACGCGTACTGGCCAACCCGGTTCAACGGCGATCCGGGCGTCGTGGGCCGTAGTGTTCAGCTTGATTTTCACGCCTTTCACCTCATCGGCGTGGCGCCGCCTGAGGTTCCAGGGAACGATCATGTTCATCGCGCCGGATTTCTTTATGCCCATCGTCAACGAGGAGCAGAAGTGGGCACGCCGAGCCTGAACACGCCATACAGCAACCGGACATTCCGGTTTTTGAGGCGCTGGGACACCTCAAGCCGGGAGTGACTCCCGGTCGTGGCCGACGTGGGTACCGTGAACACATATCTTGAAAAAACCTATCCCAAAGAGATAATTCACCACAACACGGCGCTGTCGCGGGGGAGCTTGACAGCATTTTGGTCCCGCGGTGCGCGCATTCGTTACAGGTTTCCCGGTGCTCTCCGGACTCATCCTGCTGGCTGCGTGCGCGAACTGGGGCAGCCTCTTTGCGGCACGGGCGGCCGACCGTTCGCGTGAAGTGGCTTTGCGTCTCGCGCTTGGCTCGAGCCGCAAGCGCATTCTGCGCGGGCTGCTTACCGAAGCGCTGCTGATCCTCCTCGCGGGCGGTGCTGCGGGACTGCTAATTAGTTTCCTGCTGTTGCGCAAGATGAGCGTCTGGCAGCCGATTCCCGCGGTTCCGCTCCACCTGCCGGTCACCCCCGACGCAACTCTCTATGTGGTTGCTTTGGGCTTGGCTCTGTTCAGCGGATTCCTGTTCGGCATTGTGCCGATACGCCAGATCCTCCACGCCAATCCATACGA
>CAWGZE010000034.1:0-180980 GCA_963826855.1 uncultured Acidobacteriaceae bacterium | reverse complement strand
CTACATTCTCTGGAAACTTCGCATTATTCCGCAGCTGTTTCAAGGATCCCGCCCCAATACCGCCTGGATCCGAACTGAGCGGAAGCCAATTCCGGTAAACGCGCATTACGACAAGACAAGGCTCTCGTAATCCTTCAGTCGGCTGCCGCTCAAACTTCCGGAGCGAGGCGTCTAGCCGATGCAGCGATTGGACTTCTAAAATGAAACAGAACTCGTGGTGCCGATATCCTGTCCTATGTGCAGGAGTTCTATTTTTTCTAAGCTCCCAAACTTTGCACGGACAACAAAATCTCCCCGAAAATCCAGACCAGAGCGATCCCAAACTGAGTCTGAATCCCACCAGAGTTCTGCAGAATTTCGAGCCTGCGGCGGGAGAAGAATACACGATCGGACCGGGGGACCAGATCAGTCTGGATTTTCCCGGCAGGCCGGAGTTGGCGGGGCCGAAGGTCGTCGGCCCGGATGGGCGAATCACGCTGCCTTTGGTCGGCGGCATCGACGTGTCCGATCGGACGCGCAGTCAGGTAGCGAGTCTGATTGTCGCCGCCCTCTCCGCCTACTACAAAGACCTGACGGTGACGGTAAGCATCGACAAGTATAGCTCCAATCGGATCATCGTATTAGGCAACGTACTACACCCTGGCGTGCTTTACTTCGATGACACCCCAACTCTTCTGGACGTCGTCGCGAGGGCAGGACTGTTGGCTAGCACCGAAGGTGAGCCTGCTGGATTGTCGGCGGCGCGCGGAGCCTCCGCTACGAAGGGAATTCCCGAACGCTGCGCAATTTACCGGGGCAACGATCAAGTAGTCTGGGTTGACTTGAGAGCCATGCTGCAGAGCGGCAACTCGATGGCCGATCTACGTTTGCGCCGCAACGACGTGGTCTTCGTTCCTGCACAACAAGAAGTCTTCGTCTCGGTGCTGGGAGACGTCCCACACCCAGGGGCAATTCCCCTCACTCCGGAGTCCACGCTGACCTCTGTTTTGGCGCAGTCAGGCGGTCCGTCGGAAGGCGCCTCAAACAACATCCAAGTGATTCAGCCTTCCACCGGCAAAACAACGTCGATTTCCTTTAAGAGCCTCCTCACAGTCCGGGGCGCGGATGAGGTGCAGCTCCACGCGGGAGATGTTGTGTTCGTACCGTACAGCGGGCTAACCAAGTTCAGTTACGTTTTCCAGCGCATCAGCCCAGTTGCCAGCATGGGCATTCTCACCGCTCTCATCCCGTAATGACGCACCAGATATCTCCTGCTTAGTGGCATGAGATCGTATATTTCTCATTGTTTTCCGCCGCTTAGCCGAGCCGGTTTGAAGGATTCATCTGTGGAAATCAAACAGCCCAACAGATCTACGTCGGACTCCGCGTCTCCCGAGCCCCAGAAACCGGGGATCTTTTCCAAAATAAACATCGGCCGGAGCCTGAAATCCCATGCGTTCATAGCCACTGCTGTGGCTTTGGCGACCTTGGGTCTCGGGGCAGCGGTTCTCAGCCGGCGTACCGCCTATTATGAGGCGACCAGCGTAATCTACGTGTCGCCGACCTTCCCTTACACCTTGAAAACCGATAGCGAACAAGAGCGTCCCTACGAGTCTTTTGTTGAGGAGCAGGCACATACGATTACTCGTTATGATGTATTGGCGGACGCACTACACCGGTTGAAGCCCGGTATGTGGCAGTACCCCGGGGAGAGTGAAGAGTCAGCGGTCGAACGCCTGCAAAGAAGCCTGACCGCGAAACGCGACGGAGATACCTACCAGGTGGAGATCACCCTGGGCGGCTATCAACCACAAAACTTGGCGGAAGTGGTCAATACCGTGACCAGCACCTTCCTCGACAAGACCAAGAACGAAGAATTCTACGGCCGCGACGAACGCCTTGCGGCTTTGCGACAGGCCCGCGCCGAGGTGCAAAAGGAGCTCGACGATCGACTGCGCGAGCAAGCTCAGTTGAGCCAAAGTCTCGGCGTGGCCGTTATTAACGACGATAGCTCCGACGAGATGGATACCCAGGTTATGAGCCTCCAGGATGACCTGAGCAAAGCTCGAACCGCGCGGATTCAAGCAGAGGCGAATCTTAGCGCGCTCGAAAATCAACAGCCTGGCGCACCCAATCCGGCGCTCGATGCTGCGGCCGACGAGATCATTGCTTCCGACACCGGTCTCGCAGCGCTGAAGATGTCCCTCAGCCAAAAGCGAGCCCTGCTTCTGGATCAGTTGGCTGGGTTGACTCCCAACCACCCCCTTCGCAAAACGACCGAACAGCAGCTTGCGGACATCGAGGCCAGTCTTCAGCAAATGCAAGCCAATCTGCGTCGCCAGGCTTCGATCAATCTGGAACAGAAACTCCGCACTGAAGTGAGACGCGCACAGACTGTTGAATCTCAGCTATTCTCCAGCCTCCAGTCCTCCACTCACCAGGCGACCGCGGCGGCGCCGAGCTTTCAACGTGCCGAGGTGCTCAAGGCAGAGATTACGACTCTGCAGGCGAGATACGCGACCCTAGACGAGCGGACGCGAAATCTTGAGCTGGAGAGCAGCTCTCCGGGATCGGTCCACATGTTTTCCCCCGCCCGGACACCCACAGCTCCCCTACCCAGCAAAGCTAAGAAACTGGGTCCCGTCCTGGTGCCTGTGGCGTTGCTGGTGGGAGTATTTAGCGCTGTACTGATCGACTTCTTTGATCCGCGGATTTATTCGGGAGTCGATATCGAGCGCATCCTCGGTTTCACTCCAATCGGAATCATCTTCGATAACCGGGAGGTTGCAATGCAGGTCTTTGACGAAAACAGCCTGCGCATGGCTGCGGGTATAGATCAAGCGGCGCGTACCGCTGGAGTGCGGATCGTTGTGGTAACTTCTGTTCATCCCGGCGCAGGGACCACCTTAATCGTCGAGAATCTGGGCAGCACTCTAGCCAAGCTGGGTCGAAAGACTCTGGCCATCGACGCCTCTGGTGCGAAACCACCGGTAGCTTTCGTCCCCGTCAGCTTAACTAGATCGGCGGCCAACGAGCGCGGCTACCATGCGAGATCGGATGTCGATTTGCAGTCCGCCCATGTGGTTACGGAATCGCTCACACCAAAGTTGACGCCGATCACGAGCTTCATGGACCAGGCTTTCAAAGATGTGACCAGCGAATACGACATCGTTCTGATCGACGCGTCGCCCATCATGATCTCGGCAGAAACGGAGTTTCTAGCACGCCTGGTGGATGTCACAATCCTTGTTTCAGAGGCGAACAGGACCACCAAAGCGCAACTCGTGCGCTGCGCCCGCCTGTTGGAGCGACTCCAGGTCCGTGGCATGGCCGCCATCATCAACAAGGTTTCGTTGCTTCGAGCCGACAAGGCCACCCAAGAAGACGTCCGCCTCTTCGAAGCCCGGGTGAACAAAGAAAACCTCGCCTGGAAGCCCACTTGGATTGGGACGCCGGATCCTGACGAATCCCTTGATCGTCACGAATTACCCTCCGTCGCAAGAGAACATTCATCAGTCGCCTGAAATAAATAACATCGAGTCCGCTTCGATCCCTCACTGGATGTTATGTAAACACTTACGAGTCGGATTCGAAGGAACTAGCCATATGCGAGAGTTGGACAACGATTTCTCCACTTTGCGTGAAATTGAGGCCGTTGTCATCGGCATCTTCAGAGTAGTCCTAAACCGCCCCCAACTAGGCCTGGACGAAAACCTCTTTGAACTCGACATGGCTTCTTCGCAGGCGATACAGTTGACCTCACGCATCAATCAGACATTCGACCGAGAAGTGTCCCGAGCCGCAATTTACGAACATCCCACTGCACGCACAATGGCTGCTTGGTTGAACACCAATGCGAATGATCAGGCAGAGAGCGCTAATCCCTTACTACCGGGAGACAGCGAGTCTGTGGCAGCGGACCCTCTTTTTCCGGCTGGCATTGAACGCAATAGATGACGCGCGACACATCGCGCATTACTAGACGGAAATGTAAAGCACCATAAAACGGTTCTTGCCGGTTTATAAGTCGTCGTTATAATCCGACACGCCCGATATCTCAAGCTAGCGTCTACGCACCGGCTCTTTTTTCATGCAAGCCTATCGTAGAATCGACGAGGACTAATATGGAAGAGTTATTCGGTAAAGGTTATTCGAGCAAGTTAGGATCATTGGCAAGCGAGCGGGCTGCGGAGTATAAAGCCAACAAGCCTTTCCCACACATTTACTTTGATGATTTTCTCCCCGCAGCCGCAGCCGAGATGGCTCTTCAAGACTTTCCTGAGCCGAGACAACTATCCTGGAGCGAGTTCGACAATCCGAACGAACGAAAATTAGCGTTCGATCAAGTAGAATACCTTTCGCCGTCCATCCGCAACGTCTTATATTTCTTGAATAGTCGCCCGATGCTCAGATTTCTGGAGACTCTTACGGGGATCAAAGGGATCATTTCCGATCCTTATTTTGCCGGCGGCGGATTACATCAGATTAAGCGAGGGGGGAAACTTAGCGTACACGCGGACTTCAATTTTCATAATGAGCTGAAGCTGGACCGTAGGATCAACGTCCTGATCTATTTAAACAAAGACTGGGAAGAATCGTATGGGGGACACTTCGAGCTATGGGATCGCGACATGAGCAGGGCTCAGCAGAAAATTCTGCCCATTTTCAATCGCTGCGCGATCTTTAGCACAACCAGTTACTCCTACCACGGTCATCCTACGCCGCTTGCCTGTCCCGCGGACCGAACACGGAAATCAATTGCTACCTATTATTATTCGAATGGTCGCCCAGCGGAAGAAGTCACCGAGTCCCACTCGACACTTTTCCAGCAACCGCTCAGTGCAAAGTCTGAGCCAAAGTTTGAAATCAATCGGTTGATTCGAGCGATTACGCCGCCAGTTCTCTTCGACGCCTGCAAGAGCATCCTCCGATAAGAGGTAGGGAGCCTCCAGGGGATCGCGATGTCGATCATCGTGATGAGTCATTCGGTCGGTAGGGATCAGCCTCGCCGCGCGACGGCCATGCGGGGACGCAGCGAAGGGAGATTTTGCGAAGGCGGAGTGGTGTGAGACGCTGATGGAAGTCCGCCTCAACTTTGAGGCGGGCTGGTTGATGGTTTTTGGGTCCACTCCATGAACAGTTTCTTGCGTTCCGAGCTTCTCATCGAGGCCGGCCTAATCACCATCATTTTCCTGTGTTTACTGGCGCCGTCGTGGAAGATTCAATGATTCAAGGGATAGAAGACATTCTCACAAAGACCCACCCGTCCAACGAAAACCGGCTTTCGGCCCGCGATTCGCGTGTCGCTACCGCTCGACACCCGCGCATGTTGTGCGATGCTTCGCGCGCCATTGCCTCGGTGGTATCGACTCACGACGACCACCTCTACGACCTATCCGTCGTGATCGTATCTTTCAACACGCGAAATGCGCTGCGTGAGTCCCTGCAATCAGTCGACCGCGAAGTCAAAGATTTGAAATCTGAGATTTTTGTTGTGGACAATGGGTCGGTCGATGGCTCTCCAGAGATGGTGGAGCATGAATTTCCCCATGTCCGACTCATAAGGAGTGCGGAAAATCTCGGATTTGGCGCGGCCAATAACCTCGCGATTGAAGCGTCACGCGGCTGCTACGTGGTGCTCTTGAATTCCGACGCTTTTCTCTGTCCGGGGTCGCTGCTAACGGCGGTTCGTAATATGGAGGCCTCTCCACAGGTGGCTCTAGCTGGGGGGAAGCTCACGGGCCGCGACCTCTCCTGGCAGCCATCGGCACGAATGTTTCCCCATGTCGTCACCGATGCTTTCGTGATTACCGGGTTGGCCGCAAAATTTCCCGGATCGCCCATTTTCGGGCGTTTCGATCGGACATGGGCCGATCCAGCAGAACCATCAGAGGTTGATTGGGTACCCGGGGCGTTTTCGGTTATTCGTGCTAAAGTCCTCAGGGAGATTGGCTTGTTCGATCCTCGCTTCTTCCTGTATTCAGAGGAAGTCGACCTCTGCCGTCGCATTAAGCAGGCGGGCTATCAGATATGGTACTGGCCTGAAATTCAGGTGATCCACGTTGGCGGCGAATCCTCGCGCCGGCTCAAAGGTCTTGATTTCTCGTCCGCTGGCGGTCAAGTCACTCGTTGGCGGATGCGCAGCACCCTGCTTTATTACCGCAAACATCACGGCGCGATGGCATGGCTGGTCAAGTGGCTCGAACTTGCAATGTGCGGGCTTTCCACTCTTCGGAATCAATTCCGAGAGGAGCCGAGACGGACGTTGAAACGCGAGGCGAACCAAAATCTGGCCGCATGCATGCGGTTGGCTTGGAAAGAAACCCAAGGAGGCCGGGTTTCGCCGCCGCGACCTTGGTAATCTGCGAAAGCGGACTCAATTCGGAATGAACCTCAGGCATATCTTTAAATACTCGTTGAGCGGTATTCTTTCATCTCTCCTGAGGGGGGCAGCGCCGTTACTGCAGGGACTTCAGCGAGTCTATCCTCATGCCCAACTCTCAGCCGCAGTGGATACCCCGGTGCCGGTGTCCACCGTCGTTCTTGGCAGGGTCTTCGTCTATGGCAGCCGACAGGTCGATTTCGGAGAAAATGTACTTCTTTATCCGGGTGTTCACCTGGAAACGCAGGGAGTGGCTCGGATCAACGTCGGCGATGGCGTTGTGATGTCAAGCGGCGTGCATATAGTCGCAATGGCCGGGGTGGTTATTGGCGAGGGCACCATAATCGGTGAATACACAAGCATTCGCGACGCTAATCATCGCCGTGACCCAGATTTTACGATCCGGGATTCCGGCCATACCTCCAAATCCATCCATATCGGTCGCGAAGTCTGGGTAGGTCGCGGTGTAACCGTATTAGGTGGCGTTACAATCGGCGATAGAGCGACCATCGGCGCGAACGCCGTGGTGACAAAGGACGTACCGGAAGGCGTGACAGTCGTCGGCATTCCAGCGGTGCCAATCGAACGGACTAGCTTCGCCATTAGTCGAGCCGAGAAGCGTGCTAGCCTTCGCTATTGACTATCGAACAATTTCGACCTATCGACGACCGGCGGAACTGATAGATCCGAAGGTAATTTGTGAACGAGATTTTCGAATGGTTGTGGCGTAATCCTACCCGCGCCGCCGGAGTTGCAGCCTACGGCGTTGCGCTCGTCTGCTGTGTTTTTGCCTGGAGCCGGGCAAAGGGGGATGTAACTAAGTCGCGATTGGCCGCGCTTCTGACGGTGTGCGATGGGCTTCTTCTATTGGATATGGTCTTCAATGTGCGCTGGATTCTGCATCAATTTTTCCTGGACGAGGCAGCGGCAGTCGCACTCTACGCCAGCCGAAGAGGTCCACAGACGCTGGTACTTATAGCGTTGGCTGGCGTATTTCTCTTCGCATTACGGATGGCGTCGCAAAAGCTCCGCGGGAGGAGCGGCGCTGTCCTAGCGGTTTCAGGCGTATTGTTCTCCGTGACCCTCTGGTGCACAGAGGTTGTGTCTTTGCATGCAGTCGACCACATTCTGTACCGCCCGATAGGGAACCTGATGACGGTGAGTTTCTTATGGATATTCGCAAGCATGATCACATCGGTCGGAGTTCTCATCGAATCAAGGACATTCTGGAACGGCGCTCGAGTCCATCCCGACTAACATCAAGCTCCTGCTCCACGGTCCCCCTCTTCGGAATTGACATGATGCTACCTCCTAATCTCGCGTTCATTGCCTGGGCGCTGGTCAGCCTCTATTGTTTCTGGCGGTATCGCGTCCGGATTGCGATTCTCGTCAATTTTATTGCGGGTTGGGCGCTGCTGCCCTCCGCCAACTACGTTCCAAACGGAGCGGCTTTTCCTTATTGGATATTGGGACTGAGCTTGCCTTCGAGCTATTTCTTTACAAAAGCAAGTGTTCTTGGAATCTATGGCCTTTTGGGTGTAGTGCTTGTTGACCGGAAGGTATTCAGTCGATTTGCACTGACATTCTGGGACCTCCCGATGCTCTTCTGGTGTCTTGTTCCCGTCTTGTCGGGAGTGGCTAATCCGGAGAGCTTTTCCGCCGGCATGCGCAGCGCGCTCTATCTGGGGCTGGCCTGGGGTGTTCCCTATCTCATCGGCAGGCTATATTTCTCGGACACGGAGTCCTTATGCTTGGTCGCCAAAGGCTTCGTGATCGCGGGACTGGCCTATGTTCCGATCTGCCTGCTAGAAGTTGTCACCGGTCCGCGGATTTATGCGGCCCTTTATGGCTATCAGCCCTATCGATGGATAGGGGCGCAGCGTTACCTAGGTTTTCGCCCAGTAGGCCTGCTTGAAGACGGGAACCAACTCGGCATTTGGATGGCAACATCCACTCTCATAGCAATAGGACTATGGAAACTTGGCTCCCCCAATCGGATACTTCGGGTTCCCATTGCGATCGTCGCTGTGCTTCTCTTTGGAACGACGCTTCTTTGTCAATCCGCCGGAAGCATTGTCCTGCTTCTCGGCCTCGTTCCGTTCCTGGTATTGAGCCAGAGACGCCTTCCCCGCTTGCTGGCGGTGTTTTTGCTTCTAGGGATAGTTTCGCTAGCGTCCCTCCGTCTGGCCAATGTAATCTCTCTGCGGTCTCTCGTCACGCATAACGCCGCTGCAGAATTCGCGGCCCGCGTGTTGACCAAGGCCGGCCGTGGCTCCTTCGGATGGAGACTCTCGCAGGATGAGCGTTACGTTAACGCGGCGCTGGATACTCCTCTTCTCGGTTCTGGAGAGTGGGATTGGTGGAAGGGTACGTCGTCGCGTCCGTGGGGATTGTGGATGCTTACCTTCGGGATGTATGGCATTCTTGGTTTGCTCGCCCTTGAGTCGCTTCAACTACTCCCGGTGGTGCGGGCGATATTTGTACCTCGAGCGCGCTCCTCAATCGAGGCCAATTATCTGCGCTATCTTCTCGCGGCCGCCATTCTCATGTCCGCTATCGACAGCCTGTTGAACAGCGCAGTGATCCTACCTTTGCTTTTGGCGGTGGGGAGCCTGAGCGCACCGAGTCCGGTCACAGTTGGAGTCGGAACCAGTGAACATCGCCTGCGCAAGGGGTGGATCGCTCCCAGCGCGCAAGCATAACCTTGAGGAGCGTTAATTATCTTGACCGTCGATCCTTAGCCGGTCCGTGACTCTAAACACCGCAAGGCAGTCGCAATACCAAGTCACTCTCACACGGGCGGCCTATTTCCAAACCGTGTGCCATGCTCTCGAAATGGCAATTCCTTTTTCATTCAATGAAACGCCCGGTTCGAAAACTTGACGCTTTAGTGCCTACAGGACCGGGTGTCCCACGGCTCGCTTACCTTTTGAGCAGTTACCCGGCCATCTCTCATACCTTCTTTCTTAACGAGATAGCGGAACTTAAGAAACATGGTTTCGCAATCGATGTGGCTTCAATCAACCAACCCAAATGGGAGCCAAACCACCTCACCGATTCTGTATCCGACTCGATAGCGACGACTTTCTATATCAAATCCGGAGAGCCAATTCCTACTTGCCTTCTCTTATTGACGGTCCTGCTCACGCGTCCTCTCGCGGTCTGCCGCGGATTACGCGCCGTTCTGCGACTCGGTGTTCGCGAGCCGGCCGCTTCTCTGTACTCTCTCTTTTATCTCGCCGAAGCGTTGATTCTCGGAGAGTGGCTGAGCCGCCGTGGTCATACCCACCTTCACATTCACTTCGGCGGACCAGTCGCGACCGTCGGGATGCTGGCCTCTATCGCCTGGCAGATCCCCTACTCCATTACTATCCATGGTCCGGAAGAGTTTTATGGAGTTGAGAAGTTCCGCTTGAAACAGAAGATCGAATATGCGAACTTTGTGCTTTGCATCAGCGACCATTGCCGCAGCCAGCTCATGAAGATCTCAGAGCCACAGCATTGGGAAAAGCTGCACCTCGTGAGGCTTGGCGTAGATGCTCAGCTCTTCAAGCCGACTTCCAATCGATCTGTCGGTGGCGATCTTGAGATTCTTTGTGTTGGACGGTTAGTCGCGGATAAAGGGCACCTTGTCTTGCTCCGCGCGTTCTCCCGTCTGTTATCGAGCGGATTCAAGCTCCGGCTTCGTCTCATCGGCGATGGTAGCGAGCGGCGCAGATTAGAATCCTTCATTCTCGAAAACAGACTCGGCGATTCCGTCACTATCGAGGGTGCACTGGATCACGAAACCACAAGGAGGCATCTTGCACAAGCTGATATTTTCGTTTTGGCCAGTTTTGCGGAGGGTCTGCCCGTGGCGCTGATGGAGGCTATGGCGATGGAAATACCGTGCGTTAGCACCTATATTGCCGGTATTCCCGAGCTCATCCGCCCCGACGTGGATGGCTTATTGGTTCCTGCCTCCTCTGAGGAAGCCTTAGTCGAGGCATTGACTCGGCTTATCTCGGATTCGGGGCTCAGGCGTTCTCTGGCGCGCTCCGGACGACTACGGGTGCTCGAGTTATACAGTCTCGACACCAATGTCGGCTTGCTCGCCAAAATCTTCCAAACTCAGCTTGCAAAGCAGACGGCACCGGGACACGTCTCCCCGATCCCGTCTTATTCATCACGGGCGGAAGTGAACCAATGAGAGCCCTTGAAATGCGCAGGCGCTCGAGCGTGGCAGGTTGCACTACGTTTTTGTATTGAATTATGTCGGATTGGCTTTTATCCGATAAGAATTTGCCTTCAGAGTGGATAGATTTTATGGAGAACAACCATGACAGCTGACTCGAATCAAACCCCGCAACGTATTATAGGCGATCACTTTATCGTCGAGCAATTGATGAATGAAGTCATGATCTACGACCAAAAGCGTAATAAGGCGTTTTGCCTAAACCAAAAGGCGGCTTTTGTATGGCAGCACTGCGATGGCAGAACCACCATCGACGACCTAACCCCTCTGCTACAGGAGGTCTCGTCCGAGCCGATCGATGTTGCAGTAATCCAATTTGCATTGGAGACTTTAGCCGCTGATGGACTCCTCGAACCTTCGACCTTTGAGTCTCGGGTCCCAGCGGGGATGACACGTCGGAGTCTTATGCAAAAGTTCGGCCTGAGCGCGGCGATGTCACTCCCGGTAGTCACCGCGCTGCTGGTAGCTACCCCGAGGGCCCACGCCTCCAGCTTGGTCCCAGGCATGATAGCTGCGCTGCCACCCCCCCGCCGCCGCCATCACCGGGAAGGAGACCCTAGATTCGGTTGGGGCCTCGAACTCGGAAGATTGGCCCGGCCAAGCAGAGAGTCGGACCATTTAAAGTGACGCCTTTGCCAGGCCCTGCTAGCCCCGTTGGACGTCGCCACAATTGTATTCCCCTTCAACTTCGAGTCGGGAGCGCTGAACTTGGGTCGAGGGAGCTCTGCTCACAATCTGGCACTCGCTCACTTAGTCTTTGGGAACGAATTGCCTTCTAAGATACGCGAAGCCATGACGCTGAACCCTTCGGTCCTTCCCAAATGCCGCGCTTATCGCGGAACAAGCCTTGTCCGGTCCGGGTTCGACTGGAACGCCCGCTCCTTACGCTTCGATTTTTGTTTCACTGGAGACAGGAGCCCACATACGGTGGGCAAATCGCCTGTGCTTTCTGCTGCCAACGCAACAAGATGTTCTATGGACGCGACAATATGGAATTCCCACGATTGGATGATGTATCTGCGACCTTTTAGCCTCCTATCCAGGTATGGTCCGACAGTCACTCTGAAGACGATCTTTTCCGGGCTTGGCCATAAAGTCGACTCTGGCGTTCGTAAAGTTTAGGATGCGGCTGCCAGCCTGCGTCGTTTGTCACCTCTGACAGAATCCCACTGGGGAATGACACGTTCTGCCCTCTCGGCTGCGAGCGATATGTGGCTCGCGTGTACTCAACGCTTTTTAACTAGCTGACCTTCAGAAAGGTGATCACAATGAGCACAGCGGTACTTTCTTCGCAGATGCACGACGGCCAACTTGGAGCGTCGATTAAAGATCAGGTTGACTCTATGATCAATGACCTGATCGGGTCTCTACCCAATATCAACCAGCTGACCCGCGATGAGCGGCGCGGCATTATCGCGAGATATACCGCAGTGCTTGAGGGGAATTTCATCTATTGGATGACAGCTACATTCATGGCGGTCCAGTCGGAAGAGGCGCGCCCCATCTTAATCGACAATCTTCATGAAGAAGTGCGGGACAGCCATCCGGTCATGATGCGGAAGTTCGCGATCGCGGCCCATGCTTTCCCGACCGACTTCGACGCGCTCGCGGTCGATGAGGATCTGACGAAGGTCCGGCGTTTCCTCGGGCGGCTCTCCGGCGTGCAATCGGTCCTCACCATGGCATTCTTTGAGGGCTTTATTCAGAAGTTCATGGGATATCTCGCCGATCTTGCCGTGGCACAGGGTTCTCAGGAACTGGAATACACAGATGTCCACGGCGTCTGCGATATTGCGCATACCGACGGGCTCTTTCAGGCGCTCGCCATGGAGATGGAAGTCAATCCTCTGGATCAGGACGTGGACCTCTTCGAGGGCGTGGACCTGCTTCGAAATCTGATTCAAACAATCGTTCATTTCCAACCGGGCCGGCGTCCCGCTTGAACTGGGAGTGACACGGCAAATGCGAATTGAACAAGCTACCGATACTCCGCTCGTGGAAGAGGCCGGATATTTCAAGGTTTCCGATGCGCATCTCTATACGGTGCTGCATCGCGTGGAAGATCCGGTCGCTCGTGTTCTACTTGTCGGACCGTTTGCCTCGGAACGGCATTTCTCATATCACCCTTGGGTTCGCTGGGCACGATATCTGGCCGCAAGGCAGATCGAAGTACTCAGATATGATTACCGGGGGATAGGTGAGAGCACGGGAAGATTCGAGGAGATGACCTTCGCAGCATGGACAGAAGATGTTGCGCATCTGGCAAGTTGGTTTGCGCTCCATGAGCCGGGTGGCCCGCTTCTCCTCCATGGACTTGAAGTGGGCGGTATTCTCGCTGCCAACGCTTTCCAAGACGGCGTGGGTGAGGCCCTGTTGCTGTGGTCGCCTGCCGCCGATGCGAACAAAGCACTTGTCGCAAGCCTGTCGCGCTGGGCGGGACTCGAGCAGCTCTATGAGTCAACTGAGAACCGCAAATCCGCCGGCGAGTATATTCGGCAGCTGGAACAAGGAGTTTCTATAGAGGTTGCAGGATACCGATGGTCGAGCACTCTCTGGTATGAATCTTTTGGCTATCGCTTGCCCAATGCAATCTTTGAAAACACTCTCGAGTTTGGAAGGCCAGTTAGAGTCGTAAAGCTCGGGAGGGATGCTGCTCCTTTAGTAAAGCCGTATGTTGGCTACGATGAGCTGAGGTCGCTTGACTCTCTCTACGCTGACAACTATGCCTGGATCGCCGAGATGTTGGCGTTCCCCACAGGGTCCCCCAATGAACCAAGAGATTGAGTCGCGCGAGCTAATTGTTCTTGAGGGAGCTAACATTGTCGCTCGCGGTACCTATCACAAACCTCATCGTGAGAGGGCCCGCTGGCAAACACAGCCAACTCGATCCGAACCTGTCGGGATCTTCTTCTTGAACTCCTTGTCCGCGACGAGAGCAGCACACGGTGACTCAGCGGTTTACTGGGCAGACTCCTTCGCGCAATGCGGTTACCCCGCCTTTCGCATAGATATGCGGGGATTTGGAGATTCGGAGGGAGAACCACCACCAGACCTTCTAAAGTTTATTAACTCGGGAGGCTATGCCTCCCAAGTGGCTGACAAAGCAGCCGAACTCGTGGAAAGGTTTGGCCTGTCCGGAGTAATCATGGTAGGGCTTTGCGCGGGTGCAGTCTCGGCGCTGTTTGCGGCGGCGGCGTGTAGGCAGTGCAAGGGTCTGATCGTAATGGATCCATACTTTCACCTCCCATTGAAGAGTAGATCTAGACTTTGGCAGACTCTTACCGGCCGCATTTCGCGTAGTGCGCTAGGTAGGTTCATTTCGGCACTCTATGACAAGATCAAAGACGCATGGGTATTCTTCCGCGGAGACACACCACCGGAAAACGCCAACCTTCCGCTCTTGAGTGCCTGGAAAACACTTTCCGCGAACGGGCTTCCAATGATAGTTTTCAAGGCGACCGGTACCAAATGCCGGGGAGGGGAGTTCGACTATCTTAAGTATCTTCTCAGTAAGGGCGGTCGCGCGGGTCGCATCGTCGTTAAGCTGATCGACGGGGCCGGCCATACTTTTTCCAATTCTTTAGGTCGCACTGCGGTTCGACAGGAAACCATCGCGTGGCTGAACGAATACTTTCCGCTCACAAACTCTCCGCAATCTCTGAATGGCTCTTCAGGTTCAGGCTTGCCAGATGATGGCAACGATTGTGAGAAGCATGACCGGTGCGTGCGCACCTAAAAGACACCTAGCTATTAAGGACACTAACAAATGACCACTCGCTCAGAAATATTGCATCAGTTCAGACAGGTGTCACAGGAGCAGGGCAGGCGTCTTGCACGCCTAACCGACAACTTACCCCTCGCTGAATCCGGACTTGACTCATTATCCTTTGCGATCGTCGTCAGCCGGTTGGAAGGTTCGCTCGGCGTCGACCCTTTCAGTACGGACGAGGACGCCCCCTTTCCGGCGACCTTTGGGGAGTTCATCAACTTCTATGAAAATGCCAGCAAATAACAAGCTATCCATTTTCGCCGCAGTCAGTGCGGTGGGCGATCTCTCCAAGCGCTTTGTTTTCGCGGGGGACGAGACCGTCTCGTGGAGTCAGCTGCTCTCGGGAAGTGTGCTCGACAGCCGGGGCGACGAGCTTCAGGGTAGATCCGTACTGATTGCGACGAAGAGTCAACTCGCCGCTCTGTGGGCTCTGATGGAGCTCGACGGTCTTGCAAGCCGTATTGTTCTCTATCCTCCGGACATGCCGCTGGAACATCTCTCCTATGTCATCGAGGCGGCAGAGGCCGATGTGCTTGTCTCGGATCGGATGAGAGTTGGAGAATTCGTTCCTTCGGTGAAATATTTCACCCCCTGCAGCCGAGCCATTGTCCCTCTAAATTACGAACGTGGCGTACCACTGCGGACGGAGTGGATCCTGCTCACCTCGGGTACGACCGGACCGCCGAAACTGGTCGTTCACGATCTCAATAGTCTGTGCGGCGCCATTGCAGGGAGCAAGGCCCCGACGGACGCGGTGATTTGGAGTACGTTCTATGACATTCGTCGCTATGGGGGACTGCAGATACTTCTTCGCGCCGCACTGAGCGGTGTTTCTTTACTGCTACCAGGCGCCCAAGAGTCGACCTCGGTCTTTCTCGCTCGTGCGGGCCTTCACGGCATCACGCACATCTCCGGGACGCCATCTCATTGGCGGCAGGTGTTGATGAGTTCATCGGCCCACCTTATCGCACCCGAATATGTCCGTCTGTCGGGGGAGATCGCCGATCAGGGAATCCTCAACCATCTGCGATCCGCCTATCCGCAGGCTCGAATCGCGCATGCTTTCGCCTCGACCGAGGCTGGGGTGGCGTTTGAGGTGAATGATGGTTTAGCGGGATTTTCTGCCAGCGTGCTCGGCGAGATCCCTGGCGTGGAAATGAGAGTGGAACGCAGTTCGCTTCGCATCCGTTCGGGCCGCACTGCGAGCCGCTATCTGGGAAAGCATGCCCCGATGCTCCGGGACGCTGAAGGCTTCGTCGATACGTTCGACTTATTGGAGTTGCGGGATGGACGCTACCACTTCGCCGGTCGGCGAGATGGAATCATTAACGTCGGTGGCTTCAAGGTGCATCCCGAGGAAGTGGAATCGGTGATCAATCGCCATCCAGACGTGCAGATGTCGCTCGTGCGGGCAAAGAAAAATCCGATCACCGGCTCGCTGGTCGTAGCCGACGTGGTCTTGAACGGAATTCCCAACATCGCCAGCCATAACGTTGATAAGCTTCAGCGCGAAATCCTGCTTCTCTGTCGTGAAGAGCTCTCTTCTCACAAGGTTCCCGCGCTGATTAACGTAGTTGGAGACCTGGCTGTGGCCCAATCCGGGAAGCTGGTCCGCGGTCATGCGTAACGTGATTGTCACCGGCGGGAGCCGGGGACTGGGCCTCGGTATTGCAAAGAAGCTCGCTGGGACAGGGTTCCGAGTCATCGCGGTGGCGCGAAAAGAGAACGATGAGCTCACAGCGGCGACGCAGGATGCGGAACGCGCTGGCCCCGGGTCGATTGAGTTTGCTGCCTTTGATCTGGCGGAGATCGAATGCCTCGCGAATCTGGTGAAGACGTTGCGAAAAGACTATGGCCCGATCTATGGACTTGTGAATAACGCCGGCGTGAGTTTCGACGGTGCTCTCGCGCTCATGCCCAACTCGCAGATCGAGCAGGTGGTGCGTTTAAACACACTGTCGCCAATCGTGCTTACCAAATATGTGGCACGCTCCATGATGGCGGATGGTGGTGGCCGCATCGTTAACATCGCGTCAATTACTGCTTTCACGGGTTACAGCGGATTGTCGGTTTACGGCGCCACGAAGGCATCGATCGTCGGGTTCACCCGCTCCCTGGCGCGAGAGGTTGGGCGCATGGGGGTGAACGTGAATGCCGTAGCGCCTGGATTTGTCGATACCGACATGACCCAGGGGCTCACGGACGAACACCGCGAACAGATAATCCGCCGCAGCGCGCTGAAACGCCTAGTGGACATTGACGACATCGCCAACTCGGTCGATTTCCTACTCAGCGATAAAGCGAAAAACATTACCGGGACAGTTCTCACCGTGGACGCGGGGAATACTGCTTGAACGAAAATTCCAAATTCGTCTCCACTAATGTCAGCGACTCATGCGCCAAAGCCTGGTTGCGCGCGATGGAGCTGACTGCGCCAATTTCGCGCAATCCTGCTCGCATTCTGCCCAGTGTGGTCGAAGAGCTTGCCGAAAAGTGGATTGATGCCCCGGCCCTGGTATCCAATCGCGAGTGCATGACCTATCGATCGCTGTCTGAACGCTCAAACCAATATGCCCGGTGGGCGCTCGCCCAAGGTTTGGTCAAAGGAGAAGTGGTTGGTCTATTGATGACCAACCGCCCCGAATACCTCGCCATATGGCTTGGCATCACAAGCGTCGGCGGTGTGGTTGCCCTTCTCAATACCAACCTCGTGGGTGCTTCACTGGCTCACTGCATCGACGCCGTATCGCCTCGGCACCTGATCGTCTCAGAGGAGTTCACGGATAACGCAGTTGCTGCGATGCCTGACATGGCTGGCGTGCCCGCGATCTGGACCCACGGAGTCGATCATCCCTGGTTTCGACGCATCGACGTCGAAATCGAGCGAGCTTCTCGTGAATCGTTAGACCCCGAAGAGCGGAGGGCGGTGACCATCGCGGATCGTGCTCTGTATATTTTCACTTCGGGCACAACTGGCCTGCCTAAAGCTGCAATCGTCAGCCATGGCCGGGTGATGCAATGGAGCCATTGGTTTTCCGGCTTAATGGGTGTGGATCCGGAAGACCGGATATATAACTGCCTGCCAATGTATCACTCGGTTGGCGGCGTGCAAGTCGTTGGAGCAGCTCTTGTCGCTGGCGGTGCCGTTGTGATTCGCGAGAAGTTCTCGGTCACCAGTTTCTGGAGCGACATCGTCGAATTCGACTGCACCATGTTCCAGTACATCGGCGAGCTTTGCCGTTATCTGTTGAACAATCCGACGTCGCCGGACGAATCAAAGCATCGGATTCGGCTCGCATGCGGGAACGGGTTAGCGCCGGATATTTGGGAGCGCTTTCAGGACAGATTCAAGATCCCCCGAATTCTGGAGTTCTACGCCTCAACCGAAGGCGCCGTTTCGTTGTTTAACGTCGAGGGAAAGCCGGGGGCGATCGGCCGCATCCCGTCCTATCTGCCGCATCGGCGCGCCGTTGCGCTCGTGCGCTGCGATATAGAAAAGGGCGAACCGGTCCGCAACGAGCATGGGTTTTGCGTACGTTGCGCGCCGAACGAAGGCGGGGAGGCAATTGGAAGGCTAGTAGACGAGCCCGGCACGCGATTCGAGGGTTATGCCGATGAGACGGCATCCCAGAAGAAAATCCTTCGCGACGTTTTCGAGCCGGGCGACTCTTGGATCCGCACCGGCGACCTCTTGCGGAGAGATGAAAAGGGTTTTTTCTACTTCGTCGACCGCATCGGCGACACATTTCGGTGGAAGGGCGAGAACGTAGCGACCACCGAGGTCTCTGAGGCGATATCCGCATTTCCCGGAGTCGAACATGCCACCGTTTACGGAGTAACCATCCCTTCCACCGACGGCCGGGTCGGAATGGCAACACTGGTGACTACCAGGGATCTGGATCTGGCTGCACTGCGCAAGCATTTGATGGGTCGCCTTCCCGCCTACGCGCGTCCCCTATTCCTGCGGATCCGGAGCTCTGTCGAGGTCACCGGTACTTTTAAATATTCAAAGACCGACCTTGTCCATCAAGGATACGACCCTGCGCCTTGCACCGATTATCTCTATTTCGACAACCCGGAATCGCAGGCATACGTTCCGCTCGACAAGCAGCTGTATGACCTGATTCAAGTTGGTCGCGTACGGCTCTGAATTCCGGTTTAATCCGCACCGCCTGCATCACCATCTCATCACGATTCTCGCGGATACCTCCGAAAGAAGATATGCATGTTGATTGACAATATCCGGGACGATTTCGCAACGCTTCAGCGCGAGATCGCAAGCGGACCAGTCTTGCCGGATGTCTCGGCAGAAGAGATTCGCGCTTATCTCGGCGCCCGCTACGACTTCACCGCGACGATGAACCTGGACGAGGTCATCGCCGACGTCGAAGATATGTTGCGGACCTGGCAAGTCCAGGTGACTCATCCGCGCTACTTCGGCTTGTTTAACCCGAGCGTGACATTGGCGTCGGTCGTCGCCGACACCATGGTGGCGATGTACAACTCACAGCTTGCGAATTGGCGTACCTCGCCGGCGGCAAATGAAATCGAGCGGCACACTCTCGGTTGGCTGGCCTCTAAGCTCGGCCTCCCGGAAGATTCCATCGCTAATTTTACGAGTGGGGGTATGGAGGCGAATCTCTCGGCCGTCGTGGTTGCTCTAACGCGAGCCTTTTCCGGCTATGGCGAAGACGGCCTTCGTAGCCTGTCTGCATCCCCGACGGTCTATCACACCAAAGAGGCCCACCACGGCTACAACAAGATCGCGCACATGACCGGCCTCGGGCGGCGGGCGCTCCGCACGGTTGCGGTTGACGGTCATTTGAAGATGGATACTGCCCAACTGGAAAGACAAATTGCCGAGGACCGCGGCAATGGGTTCGCTCCGTTCATGGTCATCGGCACCGCAGGGACAACGGCGGCGGGTGTGATCGATCCTTTGCCGGAGATCGCTCGGGTCTGCCGGAGTGAAGGCCTTTGGTTTCACGTTGACGCCGCTTGGGGAGGAAGCGCCATCGTCTCCCCGAGACTTAGGCAACACCTTGCTGGAATCGACGAGGCAGACTCGATCACTTGTGACGCGCATAAATGGCTTTCCGTCCCAATGGGATGCGGCATGTTCTTCTGCAAGCATGCAGAAAACGTCGCTCAGGCTTTCCGGGCGGAGGTCTCTTACATGCCCGGTAAGCAGTCCGGAGCCGTCCGCGACCCCTACACGACATCTGCCCAATGGTCGCGAAGATTTATTGGTTTAAAGCTCTTTATGGCGCTTGCCAATCACGGTGAATCCGGTTATGTGGAAATGATCGAGCATCAGGCGAGGATGGGCGACGTGCTGCGCCAGTCGCTCACCAACTCCGGTTGGAAGATCGTGAATGCGACGCCGCTTCCGCTCGTCTGCTTCACTCGCGATGGACTCGATATCGCAAAATTTATTGCGGCGCTTCACGAGCGCCAGATTGCCTGGATGTCGCCAGTCGAGATATCCGGTGTACCGGCGGTGCGGGCATGCATCACCAGCTTCAGAACTACTGAAACGGATATCCAATGGGTAGTTAGCGAGATGAATCGATTGGTGGAACAACCGGCTCACAGAGTGAGCGTATCGGAGATGGCGTCCGCTCTTGCCGAGCCCGTGGGGATCAACGCATGAGGCCGGAGACGATCGCGATTCACGGCGGCTACGACGTAGACCCGACGACCAAGGCGGTGGCCGTGCCAATCTATCAGACGGTCTCCTATGCCTTTGACAGCGCCGATCACGCGGCGGCACTGTTTAACCTTGAGGCGGAAGGATATCGCTATACCCGCATCGGCAACCCGACGACTGCAGTGCTGGAACGGAGGGTCGCCGCGCTTGAGGGCGGACTTGAGGCGCTATGCGTTGCCAGCGGGCAGGCGGCCGTCAATTACGCGATCCTGAACGTTGCCGGCCTGGGAACCAACATCGTTTCGCCCCCGCAACTCTACGGCACCACGCATACTCTCTTCGCCCACGTTTTGCCCAGCCAGGGCATCGAGGTCCGATTTGCGAAATCAGATCGTCCGGAGGCAATCGAAAGCCTGATCGACGATCGGACGAGGGCCGTCTTTTGCGAGAGTGTTGGCAATCCCGCGGGAAATATCTGCGACATCGAAGAGGTGGCTCGTATCGCCCACAAACATGGCATACCGTTGGTCGTCGATAACACCGTCGCCACGCCAATTCTGCTCAAGCCGATCGACTGGGGCGCCGACATTGTTGTGCAGTCGCTCACCAAGTTCATGGGCGGCCACGGCACAACCCTCGGTGGAGCGATCGTCGATAGCGGTAATTTTCCCTGGAAGGAACACGCGGCGCGTTTCCCGACTTTCTGCGAGCCGGACCACTCCTATCATGGTCTGACCTATGCAGATCATTTCGGCAGGACCGCATACATTGCGCGTTGCCGAAGCGTGTACCAGCGTACAACCGGGGCAGTCCTGTCTCCGCTGAGCGCTTTCCTGCTGCTGCAGGGAATCGAAACCGTCGCGCTGCGGGTGGAGCGCCATGTCGAAAACGGCAGAGAGGTCGCGGACTTTTTAAAGAGACATCCCAAAGTTGAGTGGATCAATTACGTTGGCTTTGCCGATCATCCCTACCACCAGCTGGCGCAGAAGTATCTCCGAGGGAACCCATGCTCGTTGATGACCGTCGGCATCAAGGGCGGTTTCCCGGCCGCGGTCAAGTTCCATGACGCACTTCAGATGGTGACGCGTTTAGTGAATCTGGGCGACGCCAAGTCGCTCGCGTGCCATCCCGCCTCGACGACCCATCGGCAAATGTCGATCGAAGAGCAACGAAGCGCCGGGGTGCTACCGGAAATGATTCGACTCAGCATCGGCATCGAGCATATCGGAGACATTCTAGACGATTTGAGTCAGGCCCTTGAAGCGACTGCAACCACAGCTGCAGTTGCGCCGGCTAAAGAAACCCTGGCGCGGATGTGATCTTAAACCTGGCTCGGAGAACCCTCATGCCACTCTGTTCCAATTCAAAAGACTGCACCCATGATCGGCAACGAAGCGCGCAGATGGAAGGTGGAGCGCCTGCCTCGATCGGCTCCAGATGCATCCGCATTGGATTGATCAACAATATGCCGGACACCGCCCTGGAGGCGACCGAGCGTCAGTTCCGCTCGCTACTGGCGGCGGCCTCCGACGGTATGACCGTCCGTCTCTCGCTATACGCCTTGGCCGATGTTCCTCGATCAGAAGCGGGAAAGCATCATATCGAGGCCCATTATTCAAACATTGAGGACCTTTGGGAGAACAACCTGGACGGGCTCATCGTCACCGGCGCAGAACCTCGGACCGCAAATCTGATCGATGAACCATATTGGGAGAGCCTTGCGCGTGTTCTAGAGTGGGCTCGCGATCATACTCAGTCGACGGTCTTCTCGTGTCTGGCCGCCCATGCGGCGGTCCTGCAGATGGATAACATCGGCCGGTCAAAAGGCGCCGACAAACATTTCGGTCTCTTCGAGTGTGTGCGAGTCTCGGACCACCCACTGATGGCCGGCACGCCATCGCGCTTCACACTTCCACACTCTCGGTGGAATGGGATCTCGGAGGACGACCTGGCCGCGAAAGGCTATAGCGTGCTCACTTGTTCGGCGGATGCGGGAGTCGACCTATTTATCAAGCAATGTAAGTCTCTCTTTGTGTTCTTTCAAGGACATCCCGAGTATGAAGCCGATACTCTCTTGCGCGAATACCGGAGAGATGTGGGACGCTTTCTTAGAGCAGAAACAGAGATCTATCCATCGGTGCCCCGAGGTTACTTTGATGAGCAGACAGCGCAGGCACTCACGATGTTGCGCGCGGAAGCGATGCATCGTCGAGGCGAGGAGCTACTCACATATGTATCGACTGCACTCGAGCATGTGGCGATCGAGGACACATGGCATTCGACTGCTGTTCACATCTATAAAAATTGGCTGGAATACATCCGCGACCGGAAGGAAGAGCATAGTCATCGAAACAGGATCAACATTGTAGCGGATCCTCCGGAGGTAGTAGACGCCTTCATGTTACCCCCTGAGCTAACTCAGATCGAAGGTGTTGCATAGCGACAGTGCGAGTCTCAGTGCTTTTCTCGCCCGCGGGCCGCATGATAGCGAGTTAGAGCGTAGTCGAGGAGTTAGAGTTATGATATCTGTCCTGGCAGTCCCCTCAGAAATCGACATCCCGATCCTGGCAACCAAACTCTTGATCAATAATCGCTGGGTGGCGAGCGAGTCAGGCAAGACGTTCCCCACAATCAATCCCTCAACTGGCGAGGAAATCTGTCAGGTAGCGGAAGCTGACGCAGCCGATGTGGACCGGGCCGTCGCAGCCGCACGGGCCGCTCTCGAAGAAGGCCCGTGGGCTAAAATGAAGGCCTCGGAGCGGGGACGGTTGCTCTATCGCCTCGCAGACCTCATTGAAAAGAATGCAGAAGAACTGGCCCGGATCGAGTCCCTGGACAACGGGAAGCCGTTCTCTATAGCCAAAACCGTAGACGTGCCAAAGACAATCGCCTGCTATCGCTACTTCGCGGGATGGGCAGACAAGGTCCACGGCAAAACGATACCGATCGATGGCGAGTTTTTGTGCTACACAAAGCACGAGCCGATGGGCGTGGTCGGGCAAATCATCCCGTGGAATTTTCCCATGCTTATGCAAGCGTGGAAGCTTGCCCCCGCGTTGGCAACTGGCAACACAGTCGTGATGAAGCCGGCTGAGCAAACGCCGCTCTCCGCACTGCGCATCGGCGAGTTAATCGTCGATGCTGGCTTCCCGGAGGGTGTCGTGAATTTGCTGCCCGGCTTTGGTCCTACGGCTGGAGCCGCCATCGCCGGTCATATGGATGTCGATAAGGTGGCATTTACCGGCTCGACTGAAGTCGGCCACCTGATCATGGAGGCCGCGGCAAAGTCGAATCTCAAGCCAGTGACTCTGGAACTAGGTGGCAAGAGCCCTAACATCATTTTCGGAGACGTAGATCTGGATGAAGCAGTCGAAGGCGCCCACATGGGTCTCTTTTCAAATCAGGGTCAGTCTTGTTGCGCCGGATCGAGAGTCTTTGTCGAAGAAACAATCTATGACCAGTTCGTGGAAAAGAGCGTGGCCCGCGCCCGAAAACGAAGAGTAGGAGATCCATTTGATCCCTCCACCGATCAAGGTCCGTTAGTTGACTACTTCCAGTTTGACAGGGTGATGGGGTATATCGAGTCCGGGAGAAGGGACGGGGCTACTCTCGCCTGCGGAGGCGAGCGCGTAGGAGATCGCGGCTATTTCGTCCAGCCCACCGTCTTCGCCGACGTCGAGGACGGAATGCAGATCGCCAGAGAGGAAATCTTTGGACCGGTGATGAGCATCATTCCGTTCAAGAGTCTCGAAGAAGTCGTTGCGCGTGCAAATCGAACCAAGTACGGACTTGCGGCAGCGGTCTGGACTCGCGACATCAAGAAAGCGCTCGCAGTTTCAAATGGAGTGCGTGCCGGGACGGTATGGATCAACTGTTACAACGTGATGGATACCAGGTCTCCGTTCGGAGGCTTCAAACAGTCGGGGATCGGTAGGGAATTGGGAGAGTATGGCCTTCAGCAATACACGCAGGTGAAATCTGTAATCGCGAAACTCTAGCCACAGAGATCAGGTCAGCGAAAACTTCCCAAGTCGGCTTTATATGTTTCTTTCGGCACACTCTCCAAAGCCAGTACTGCATACCCCGTCGCCGCATCGCTCATGAAAAGACCGACATTGCTGTCAAGATTAACGTCTCCGTTCAACGAGTAGGCTTGCCACTTTCCGTCCCGGTTCTGATGCTGTTCAAGCCACCGCACGCCACGCTTTAGCGTCTGATCCTGGAGGTTCGACCCTGATTCCCTCATGGCGAGCACCACCAGGCCGGTCGCAATCCCGTCACTTTCGGCGTTGCCATTCACCTGTTTCCATGCCTCTTTTAACGAGCGCCGCAAGCCGGGTTGTTTATCTAATACCGAAAGCCGCCACCCACCATCTTGCTCCTGGACACTTTCAGTTTTGGCGATAAGCGCATCCTTTTCGGTTGCGTTTAGAAGTCCCGGCACCTTCGACGAGGCCCACAGGACGTAAAGTTGGCTCATCAAGGGTTGCGCCGCAAATCCCTGCCGCAAATAATCCTCCAGTCGCTCCATATGCTCGCGAACTCCGGGTTCGCTCGAGTATCCCTCCGGAACGCCTCCCACCGCTAACGCCAGCATGGCTGCACCCTGATAGGCGGACTCCGCCGACTCCCATGGGGCCAGATGGAAGTTCTGCCACTTCCACCCACCGGCATTCTCCCCCGTCACCTCTTGTAGGGCCCAAGCCTCGTCAATCGCGGTCCGTGTAACCGGACTTAGCTTTCCTAACCGTGAATCGCGGCTAGCCAGTATTACTGCGTTCAGTACGGCTTCGGTCGAGCGGGACTCGGCTGTCTTCCCGGGGCCGTTGATTGCGTCTGAATAGAATGCGGCCATCTCCGACCAATGGCTCACGCGCTTCTCGATGCTGTCCATCAGGAACTTCTCGGGCCCTACGGTGTCTGTTTCTCCTAAATCTTTCTGCAACATGGGACGCACTATTGCATAAGGTACCGCTGTGTGACAGGAGATGCAGATTGTCCCTTGTTCCCGGTGGGTCGGGGCCCAATCCTGCCACCATTGTTCACGAGCATCCAAATAGCTCGCTGCCGCTCGGGGGCTCCATCTTTGGGAGGAGGACAACGACCAGGCCGCCGTCGCCGAGTTTCCAGCACGGTGGGTTTCCATGATTCGCCACGTGCAAACTCCGGCAATGCAAGCGGCAAACCCGAGACATGTCCACCAAGCCTTACTACTCATCGCATACCTCCGATGTGTCGCTCTGTTCCACCACTCGAGGCCAAAATGGTCGTTCTGAACTCGTCTAAGCTAATTCAATTGCAAATAAGTGGCTTCGAAGAGTGACGTCATCGACTTCCGCAGTTCAATACTTAGTATCGTCCATTTAACTCGCCTTTAGTTAAGCATTATTTGGCGCTGGCGGACAAAAGCGCCGCCTTCGACCCTATTTTGACTGTGCTCGATGAGAGAGGCCAAGAAGCGGGCGTCGGCCACCGCGGCACGTTGACGCTTACGTTTGCCGAAGGTTACTTGTTCGCCTTCGTTTTCGAAGCCGCATTTGCCTTGACGGCAATCGGTGGCAGGGCTACGGAACGCAGTTGAGCCGGTGGGTCGCCAATCTTCTTGGCACCGGCGGGTAGAGTCACCGCCTGGTAAGTTGCCTGGCCGGCGACCGGCACAAACGCCTTTTCGCTCAGCAGCACCGGATTTGCGTTGGCATCGGCAACCTGCAGGAAGAGCTGCGTCGCGGCGGGTGGAGCCGTCGCCGCAGCGGCAGGTTGAGCCGTTGTTTCCCCTCCGGTCGCGCCGACTGACGTATCGCCGCCCGACGGCTGGCCAGTCGCGGTACCGACATCGTAAGAGATCAGAAAGTATCCTGTGTCATCCGTGTAAGCGAATCCATACTCGTTCTGGTAGTTCTTCTGTGCATCCACCAGGAATACCGTATAGCCAGCCAGCGGCGCCAGCTCGCTCGAGTAGATCCGTCCCTGCAGCGCCCAGCCGCTTGCGGTGACTGCCGGGGACGTGGTGCTCACCTGCTGGCTCAACACGTTGATCCGCGCGCTCGCCGCCTTAGTCGTCGTTACGGCCTGCCTGGCGGTGGTGGCCTGTTTGGAATCCTTCCCAAATTGCGCCTCTGCCAGGGTCACCGCGCGATTCTGATTCGTGAGTCTAGCCTGCTGGATCAGCCCCAGAGTCGAAACAGAAGTTGCCGCTTGCCCATCGGCCGCGGAGACCACAGTCTGGCTTGGTGAATTCAGATCGTCGATCGGATTCGTGCTCGTACCGGTGGCATTCATAGCGATCTCGTCCTTTCAACACAACTCTAGTTCCCCTGTTTGACATATTGTTCGCAGCGGGCAGGATGCATGACAAGGTTTTGGGTGTCGACCAGCCCCTGCGCCGTGGCCGCCTTTGATAGGAAGCAGTACGTGGAAATGTTCTGCGAGGTATTGTTCATCAATCCGTACGATATGCCTGAGTCGATCACCGCGTTCGCCGACTCCTGCAGCCGGTTGGTCACTGCCTGCACGGTGACACCAAACAGCAGCGCATCGACAAGCGCTGTCTGTGGGGACCCGTTCATCCACAACTGGTTGTTCGTGAACATTAGATGGTCAAGCGTCATGAGCGCGACGGACGAGAGGCCGCGCACGGAGTTCAGTTGCGTCATCAGCTGGCAAATGTTGTTGGAAAACAGCACCGCCCCGTTAGTGACCGAGAGACTGCTGTCCGACTCGCCGCTCAGCGCGCCGTTTGCTGCGTAGAGATTTGAATAGCTTTCAATGAGATCGAAAACCTCCAGCGCCAGTCCGAGATTCAGGACCTCCACTGTGAGCGCTCCGGTTACGGTGCTCAGGGATGAGATCGTTGACGAGTCTGGCGCCAGTACGCCTATGGCCCCGGACTCGGCCGAGACTGTGCCGCCGGTGCTGAAGTGATTGCCGAGAATTGAGAACGGCCCAGTCCCTATCGCGTAGAGCGCCAGCCCAAAAGCAACGCGTACCGTGTTGTTCTCAATCCGCAAGGCGCTGAAGCCGGGTGTGTAATCGGGCGCCTGATTCCGGAACGCATCGCTTTGATCGGTCTTGTAAACATTATTGATGGATTCGGTCCATACGGATTTGGCCGAGGTGTCGAGCGTAGGAGGCGTGGCCAGGTCGATGTAGATGCCGGCGCGCTTGCCCCCGTAGTTGGCCCACTTCACTCCGAGGGCTCCTGACAAATCGCGGACTTCTCGAATCTGGTTGCTGTCGATGTCGATTCCTTCGCCGTGATATACGTAGATGCCGCACACTTCAGCCCCGGGGCTGACGCCATAGTTCGAAATGATATTGTCGCGAACGATTAGATTTAGGACATCGGGCAGGCTGATCACACCATAACCGTAAGGCGACTCGTCGATGGTAGCCGCGAGCACGTTGCGCGCGAGCGTGTTTATCAGAATGTTCTCGGCGATCAGCACATTCTCAAGCGAGACAATTTCCAGCGTCGATTTGAGGTTGAAGAATCCCACTGGCCCGATGCCGCACATGCCCACGTCGCGAATCCGGTTCCGCAGAATGTGAAGATTGCGAATTCGGCCGCCCGCGGCGACTCGCGTAGTCGTCGCATCCACCGTTGTCGTGCCAGGGATGGTCGCGGTGCCGCCGCCGGAGCAGGGGTCCTCCCCTTGCGTCTGTACTCCTACGATTTGCCCATTTCCGTTGCCGTTGTCATCGAGATAGATGATGTTGCCCAGCGTAATCCCGTTTCGTGTTCCTCCTTCAATCTCATTCTCCACGATCCAGACGTCGTTCGACGGGCCCGCTACCTGCACGCCGCCAACAGCCAAAACTTTGGGGTTTCCAGACGTGCTCGCTATCGTCGCTTCTGTCTCTGTGTAAGTGACTCCGGGAATCACCTGAGTCGGCCCAGACTGTACGCTGTCGAGCGAGGCAATCCGTACCAGATTGCGTTCGAAACGAATTGCATTGCCCTCGAGATAGACCGCGGAAAAAAAGCTTGCCACATTCTTCATCACAATTCGGTTGTCGCAGATGGTCAGGTCTGCTGTGTAGCGCGCGGCGATCGCCGGCAGCGTCGATGCAGAGAGATCGAGATCGCTGATCAGGATATCCTTGTCCGGCGATCGCAGCTGCTTGCTCAGACCGACATCGTTCACCGTCGCAATCCCGGCCTCATCCATCAGTACGCCTACTTCGCCGTCGTCGGCGGTCACGCTCAGACACTCGAGAGTGATGTTTTCGCTGCATACAATGGTGAATACCGCCTCAACGCCCGCAACGGTGATGACGCCACTTCCACTCGATGCGCTCGCATCAGCGCTTTGTTGCAGTGATGGCGAGAAGACACGCGTGCGGTTCCCGCAGCCTTTGATCTTGATGTTTTGCTTACCAGCAATCAGCACATGCTCGTAATATTGGCCGGGCTCGACGCAGATTTCCCCGCCGTTCTGGAGCGAGTCTATGGCGTTCTGAATTGAAGTGAACGTGCCGTGGCTGGTCTTGCCGTCACCAACTGTCACAGAGCAGCAGCACCCGCAGTCGCTCCCGCCCGACGATGGTGGCGGCCATGCCGTGCGGCAATCGGTTGCCGAGGGGGTTCCGGAGGCGCTGAAACTGACGATCGATAGCTTGGTGTAATGATGCGAGATTCCGCGCGGAGGCGCATCATTCAATGGTTCGATCGACCCATCGGCCGTTCGTGCGGTGAAGTTCCAATAGTCCATCGCCTGCAGGCAGCCCGTCGGTACCGCGAGGCCAAAGGAGATTGCAATGCCGCTCTCGAGCACGATCGGCGAGCCGTCGGTCGGCACTGGAATTCCGCCGCAGCCGTTGGGCAGCGCGCCCGGCGAGGGCGAGGCATCCAGGTTGTAGTAGGGCTGCTGCTTGCCGGCTACGACTTTGTAAACCTGCCCGGATTGGTCCCAGCGAATGATGCGCGTGTACGCATTTGCCGAGAGAGTCGTCGTGGTAAAGTTCGCCGACAAAGGCGTCGTCAAAATAATCGACGATGTCGCCACTTGCACTGAGTCGATTTTGTATATCTCCCCGGGCAGGCAACTGTCGTCATGCGTCTCATCGGTGATCTCGATCCAGTCGCCAGCCGTAAAACCAAGCACCTGATCGCGCCCCAGGCTCTGCACGGTCAGGGAACTGCTTGGCGTGCCCAATGAGTTCGAAGCAGCTGCGATTGCCGTTACGGCTGTCTGTATCGAGGCGTTTTCCCGCGACCATTTGAATGTTGCACCCGCCGCTCCTGCGCCACCCGGCGTGTGAATCTCAATCCGATAAGACTGATTCTCCGGTCCCGTGTATCCGCTGCCAGTGGTCAGACAGCACGGTCCTGTCTGGGCAGCGCTCACCGGCTGGGTAGTCAACGTTCCCGCACTCGCGGGCCACGGCATTGAGTAGTCCGAGGTCGAGCAGCTCCATCCCGACGGCGATGGCGCGGCGGTCGGCGTGAAGGTAGCTCCACTCGTCTGACCCACCCAATCGTTACTGCTGTCGGGTTCGCCTGTGATAGTTCCAACTACCATTGGTCCCGCGCCAGGCACTGTGCCGATTAGGTTGGCAACGGCTCCGGTCGAGTTCTGCTTCACTTGCTCGTTTGCGCTAAATGTGCCGGACGAAACCGAGCCCGCAATCGTCGAGATTGAGCTGGATGGCAGGCCTGCGGGAGTGAAGACTGCGCCGCTTGTCTGCCCGATCCACGGGGACCAGTGCAGCGGGGGTTCCGGAGATCGCGCCCATAGTCATCGGACCCGCCGCCGGCACAGGTTGGCTCAGCGTTGCCGATGCACCCGTGCTCTGCTGCACGACCTCTTCGCCGGCTGCAAAGGTTCCCGACGTCACGGAGCCATTGACTAGCGAGCCGGCGCCCTCGGGCGCTGCGGTCGGCGTAAACTGTGCGCCGCCTGCGTTCGACCAGGTATCCGTAGCATCGACCGTGCCGCTTACCAGGGTCAAAGTCATCGGCCCTGCGGCGGGCACTGAGCCGATCACGATCGCCGTTGCCCCGCTTGTGGCCTGTGTCACCACATCGCCAGGACTGAACGTGCCGTTCGTCACGCTCCCAGCTACGACCACTGCGGGCAGCGGCAGCAGGTTTACCCGCCACGCTGTCTGGATGCGTCCTGTTGTGTCCACGCCGATCGCCACATCGATCAGCGAGGAGTCCTCGATATAGGTGATAGGCCGCTGCCAAACATCGAGATAGGCCACGTACTGGCCCGGCCCCGGCGGAACAACGGCGCCTGAATTGTAGGGCTGATCCTGAAAGAGGATCGAGTTGGTCGCGTCCAGCGTCTGCGGCGTCGAGGGCTGGGGTTGCGGCACGTTCGAGAGTTCGGCCAGCGCGGGGTCCCAAGTCGCCGTCGATTGGTCCCCGTGATTCTCAACCAGAATCCCGTCCACATACATCCGGCCGAGGCCAATGCGAATGGTGTTTGTGCCTCCGGAAGTGGCCGCGTCAATCTTGAATGCATTCGGCGTCGTTTCCGGATATACGGCGTGGCCCATCGTATCGAGCGTGCCGGCGCGCGACCTCCGCCCTAGTTCGCTCAGCCACTCGTTCCAGTCGGCGTCCGTCTGCACGCGCCCCTGCTCCATGACGACGCCGGAGTAGCTCTTCCACGGGTCAAAGGTGAATCTGCTGGTGTCGAAGCTCATCGCTCACTCCTCTTTCCTTGCCGCCCGGCGAGAACGGCGACCGCTGCCTCGTACGAATTTCCTGCCGCATCGGCGGCCCATCCAGTTCAGTCTCCCCATGCCGATGTTGCACATATGGCATTCAATGCAGTCTTCACGCTCAGGTTTGATAAATCAGGCCGGTGTTCAAGCCCACCGGCGTGTACTCTTCGAGGCGAATTTCCAGATCCTGCTCGCGCAGCGGCGCAAGCACAAAGTGGAACGCGCCCATTTCTCCTTCGTCGTCCGCGCCTCGGCGAATCGCGTCCGGGGTGGAGGCTATCAATTTCAAATAGGTAGGCTGGCCGTATCGAAACCAAAGAAAGATCGGCGCAGGCCCAGCCAGAGCGCGCTCCACGCACTTGTATCGCCTGGGAGTCACCGACCCGACTGGGATAAAGCTGAAGCGGACACAGCCCGCCTGCTGGCGATCGGCGATTAGGCCAGAGGCCCATCCCGAGGCCTCGGCCCACACGATGCTTTTTGAAACCAGCACCAGCTCCTGCGCGTGTACCTTGCCAACGGCTGTGCAGCCGGTGAAAGTAAGGGGTGCGCCGCCACTCTTTCCGTCCAGCGCGGCATAAGCCACCAGACCCGCGCCGGTCGCGTCGAGGATGCTGTTCTGCAGGCTCACTTGCATGAGCTCGGGCGCGCGAATCGGCCCCACAATCGAAAGCACGATGGAGATCGCGCCGCCTGTCGTCTCCGCCTTGATCGCCGGGGCATCGGCCTGTATCGGATTCCCCGCGCTGGCGGCGATGCGCTCGTATCCGGATATGCAAAGACCGCGTCGGTGTTAGTCACCGTAAATGTGTTTTCGCGTTCATACTCGCCTCCGCCCATCTGCGCGTTGAAGCCGTAGTTGTAACTCACGCTCAGCGTCTGCGGCGATCCGCTTGTCGAGGCCGCGAGCGCAACGCGGCCCAGCATCGGATCGATCGCCGCCGCATAGAGGCTTCCCGCCACAGGTAGATTGTTCCACGCTCCGTCCGGCCCCGAGAGGTCGCACACTTGAATCTGATAAGGATTCAGAAGCTGCTGATTGAGTACCAGCGCAAGGCTTGCCCCGTTGCCGTAATATCTCGCGGCCGCGCCCCTCTCGAGATCCGCGCACAGCTCGTGGCGGGTCAGATAATCAGGCACATTGCTCTCCGTAGCGGCTGCGGTGATCTGCTCGCCCTGGTAGACCGCTGCGTGAAAGAGCGGCATATCGTAGCCAAGGGAACTGAATCGATAGCACTCCGGCACCGGTCCGGAGCTCGTCGTGGCTTGAGCTGGAGTTCCATTCGTCACGCTAATTGCCTCGATCGACCAGAGAAAGATGCCGATGCTCGGCAGGTTATAGCGCGGCAACCCGGGCGACTGCGGGTTGTGCACATCGACCTTGCGCGCCATCGTGCTGAATGCGCTGTTGCGAAACGCGCGCGGTTTCCATCCACGCACGTCTGGTGCATAGTGATTCGCGAGCCGCAAACATTTCACATACTGCGTTGTGCCCAGCTTCAAAAAGAACTCTTCGGCATGGGCACCCCAGCCTGTCACGTCGCGCGCCAATTGCTCTAGCACCAGCACCGTGCCTTTGCGACGCCGCATGGAGATGGTGTTTGCCACCTCGGAACGGGGATCGTCCACCGAGGCCGCGATCCCCTGGATCGATTTGTAGCCGATCAGATCGCCGATATATGGAATCACCCACGGCGCGCAGGTCTCGATAAATTGATTGTCGTAGAGCTGGTCAAGGTCGGCAGCGAAGTTTGCGAGCTGCTCGTCGATCACCATCAGCAGCGATTCGAGAGGGCCTCGCGTGGACTTGGCCGTGAGCTCAGCCAACAGCGCCTGCTGCTCTTGATCGAGGGGCGTCAGTGAGGTTTGCAGCGCCGTGAGTTCGGTCTGCTCGGCAGGCGTGAGCAGTTGCATCGTCGCCGCAACCTGCCCATCGCGCAGCCGATAAATTGCGGGGACCAACTGGAAGAGGCTGAAGCTCATGACATCACCCCCAGAAACACGTCAGTGGGATTGGGACTGATGACGAGAATCTCCGCCGGATCCGGCAGCTTGTCCAGTTTCGGAATCGGAATATACGGGCAGATGGCCGACGGCGAGCCGGAGCGCGGACGCTTGAGGTGCTTCTGCTGCTTAATCCAGTTCTGCCAGTTCGCCACCGAGTAGCCCGCGTTGCCAAGATCGCCCGCGGCGCTTGTGGCGATGACTTTGACGCTGGTTACATTGACTGCGACCACTCCGGCCACGCCCTGGATGAGCGCTGCCAACTCATCGCCCGACACGCCTTGTCCAAATGTGCGATTGGCAAAGCTGTAGCTAGAGTTCAGCAGCGCCATGACCGCGGTATTCACATCATTCACGTTGTAGGCCGGGTCATAGGTCAGATAAGCCTCGACACCAAAGAGGGTCTCCCAGAAGCTCACCACACGCACCGCAACTCCTGGACTTCCATAAGCAATCAGCGAAGCGGTCAGGTTGTTCAGCGTGAGGTTGCCCGGGGGCAGAGCCGAGCCGCCCGCGGCCGCGACGGTCAGGAACACGCCGCGATAAAATCCGCTCGGAATCCAGAGCGCAGTTGCTTCCGCAATTCCCGCGAAGGTCGCGGCGAAATTTTGGTAGTCCGTGATCGAGACTGCACGGCCAAGGGTCTGCACTGACATCGGCGCATTGATCTTGATGTCGGCCACCGACTGCGCGTCCTGGCCGCCGGTCGCGGGCAGAGGATTTGTCACGCCATTCACGCCGGTGGGCCGATCGACGAGGGTGGTGATCGATCCCGCAGTCACGTTGCCCGCAGCGCCAAGTCCCACGCGACAGTTGGCGATGATGTTGTTCTGTCCGGTCGGAATCGTCGAACCCTCGACGCCGTCGCCAAAGATCACTTGCGTCCTGCCGCCGGTGAGGTTCGCGGCAGCGAATACCTGCGCCTGCGATGCCTGGTTGTAGAGCGTCGGAACGAGCGTCCAGCCGGCTCCATTCACGCTCACCTCTAGCGAGCTCGCTCTGCCGGTCGGTGTTTGCGCCTGTGTATAGGTCAGCGGGCTCTGTTTCAGCATGAAGGTCTGATTGGGAGTTGCCGCCGCGCCGCTACCGAGCAATTCGGTCACGGGGCTGCCCGCCGTCGCCTCGCCTACATTGGCGTTCACGGTTGTCACGGCGCGGTCGTAGCAGTTGATGAGCGGATTTGCGAGAACAATGCGCGTTCGCGCCGGAGTAATGGTCGCTGTACTTTGAGAGGACGACACCTGGCACACTGAAGTGACCAGCGCCACCTCCTGCACGATCGGCGCATTCGACGGAGCCGGTCTTACTGTGAAATTCGAGAGTGCTGCATCATCCACTGTGCCCGGCCTGCCGTTGGAGTCCGCGACCACTATCGAAACAGAGTTCGTCAGACTGCTCCAGTCTGGAATGCTACCGTCAGTGTTGAAGACTGTCGGCGGGGGCTGCATCAGAGTGATCACCGAGCCTGTGCCCAGGGTTACCGATCCGCTCCCGTCGTATGGGTTGAATGTTACTGTGACGCCCGCGCTGACGATGAGCCGCGGATTGCTGCCCGTTACTGCCACGGCCTGAATCGCCGATAGATCATCGCGCACCGTTTCGAGATCGAGAACCGTTCCATACAGCGGATAGTCCAGCGGCTGCTCGGCTGCCGGCAACAACTCGCTTTGCGCGAGCACCGAAGTCGTTCGGGTAGCGTCGTAGGCGTCGGAAAGCTCGCTCTGCGTCGACGAATCGGAGTCGGTATAGGCACGCGTAATCTTCGCGCTCAGACTGTAGTCCGACCGGCTCACCGTTGAAACCGCCTTGACAGCAAACAGGCTGACATAGCCTGCCGGTGTGGGCGTGTAGTCGCCGTCGGGGCGAATCAACACGATCCATCCGCCGGGAACGACTCTCGAGTAGACATTGTCGAGATCGACAAGCGCCTCGCTTGCCAGCGAGTTTCCAGTGAGATCGTCTATGCCAAAGTTCCATTCCGGCGATGTTTCCGAGTTGACCAGGGATGCGCCTTGAAGCGTTGCGAGCGTATGTTTCGCAAGCATGAGGGGCGCAATCGCGTTGTAGCCGAAGAGCGATGCCTTCTGGCGCAGGGCATAGAATCTGGGGTTCGCTTGCGCGGGAGATCCATAGAGGCCCAGCGGCTCGCCCCATGTCACCAACGTGCGCCCATTCACGGTGTCGGGCGTGACCGAGCTCACGATGCGCACATCCCAATTGTTGTTACTCGGATTGCTGGGCGTGCCGGTCGCCTGACTCCCGGAGCGCTCATCGCCGACGATCAGGAACGCATCGCCGGGATTCAACTGCGTCGATGTGCCCTGAAGATAGACGCTCGTGTCGCCCGAGTTCGGCGTCCATGGAATGCCGGTTTGCACTGGAAGCGCATTCCAGTCGGGCTTGGCCAATATTACGGCTGAGGTCTGGAACGCCTGCGGCAACTGCCCTTGCGCGGGCACGCTTTGGACGTTCGTTCCCGCTGGAATTGAGAGAGCCGTGTTGTTCGGGTTCGACGGCAGCCCGGGAGCGGAAGACAGGCTAAACGCCAGATACACCGAAGACGACACGCCCGGCGAAGGCTGATAGCCGATCAGCTGGCTCAGCTGAATCAGCGAATATAGCTGAGTCGCCGTGCGCAGATAGCTCTCATTCGCGAGCCGCTCCTGATAGAAGGTGAGAATGTCGAGCACCACGGCGCTCGCGTCCAACAGCGCGATGCTGAAGTCGTTATTCGACCGCGTCTTCAACCCGGCGAGCGCAGGGTAGTCCGAGCTGGACAGCCGCGCCAGCATCGTCTCGTTGAATGTTGCCCACGTGCCCGTGCGATACGAGATCGACGGCAGCCCAGGCGCGTTGTACTCCGCAATGGGCGTGACTACGCTTTTGCCGACGCAGCATCCGCAAGTACATGTGCTTCCGCAGCCGCAGCTCATCGGTTCACCTCCCGCCTTGCATCGTCAAATTCAAGGTCCCGCTACCGGGAAGGCTGGGATCGTTGTCCAGCCGCGCCACCTGAAACGGCCCCATCGGGATATAGCCCTGCTGGATATAGGTCCGGGTGTTTTGCCCCTGCGGCTCAAAAACCGTGGCGGTAACGCGTGTGACGCCGGGCACCGTTCTGGCAGCAGCGTAGATTGGACTTAAATACACCGGCTGGCCAAGCTCGAAGTTCTGAGGCGCAAAGAACGCCGGTGCGCCGGTCGGGAGTTTGCAACTTCCAAGCACCTGGAGCAGCGCGGTGCGTACATCGGCGGCAAAGCTGTCCGGGTCGACACAGACCGTCAACGTTATTGATAGCGGAACATACTGGGGCGGCTCGATAAACGCGGCTTGCCCCGCTAGCCGATACGAGTTGACAGTCTTTGTCAGGCTCCGCTTGAGCGCCTTGCTCAGTGGAGCCTTTGCCTGCGGCTCCGCGGCAATGAAGATCGTGTACCAGCTTCCTGTCCAGCGTGTTTGCGCAGCTGCATCTTCAATCTGTGGGTTGAGCTCTACGGCGTTCACATAGTCCTGCATGGTGATCGCGCGCTCCTGCGTCATAAAGGCCTGGGGCGCACGCCGGCAAATCTGCGCGGCGGTCTCCGGTTCGATTCCTCCCGATGCCGCCATCGGATTCGTACAGCTCTGAATCGTAGCCTTCGCCGCAACCGGCGCGTAGCAATTGATCAAACAACCAGCGCCTACATTGCCGGCTATGCCGTTGCCAACGCGGTAGATCGCAGTAAAGTCGTCGCCCGCTACCGGCGTCTTTCCGTTGACTCCATCGCCAAAGCGCAACTGCGCCGTGCCATCCGTGTCGATCTCGACGACGAATTGCGTGTCCTCAGGTCCTGAACCCAGGAGGTCAGGCGCGGCGGTCCAGGTTACGGGCGGGTTTGATGATCCGGGCGTCGTGCTTGTGACAGTAATTGCCGGAATAGCCTGCTTCGCGTCGAACTGCATCAGGTCAGCCACGGAGAGGCTCGGATTCGGCTCGCCCTCAAATGTTTCCGCGGAGATCAGGTCCGATGCGGAGGCGATCTCGGTTGTCGTCGTCGCGAGCGATAGGTCCAGAAACTGCTCAACGATCACCGGCGGTGTTACGCCCTCCGGTCCCGATGGCGGAGTGTAGAGCAACAACAGATTGAACTGAGTTGGATGAACGATCTGCTGCTGCGAGATCACGCTGAAGAGTGGCGGCCATCCCATCGGATTCGTGGGCTGGATGGTCAAGTAGGGTGTCGAGGCCGAGTCATCGAGAGTCAAGGTCCCTGTGTTCGGCAACATTGTTGGATTTGTCGGGAAGCTCGCCGGAACCGTGGAGGTCGGCGGCGGACCCGCAGCGACGCCAATGAACTGTGAATTAGCGAGCGCCTTTCCCGCATAATTGGGCGAGGCAGTGGTCAGGTTCATTCCGGCAAAGAATTCAAGCGTCACTGGCCCGCTCATTCCTGCAGGGCCACCCGGCTGTGGATCAAATACCACCGCGAGATCGAAATCTCCAGGCGTCGCGCTTGCCCTTGCCACCACGCCAAAATACTGCGGCCACGTCGCTGGGCTGTCGGCCGCCACTTGCATCGTGATGAATCCGTTACCGTCCTTCAAGCTCACCGGCGAAGTCGCAGATAGCGGAATCGCATCCGGAGTCGACGGGCTCCCAGTGATCGGCAATGCCACAGACTGCGTCAGCGGACTGTCTGCCAGGGTGGGCAGGAAGCGCACCGGGAGCGGAGTCTTCAGCGGCGGCGCGCACTGACCTGCCGATTGGCTGGGTGCGTAAAAGATGCTTGGAGCGGGAACGATTCCCAGATCTGCAACCGGCATCGTGAGGCCGTTGTCCGCGAGGATCACGTTGCCCAGTACGACGCTTACGTTCGTGAGCTGCGTCTCCGTGTTGTCCGCACCGGGAATCGTCGACGAGATGCAAACCGGGAAGGAAGCGCGTCGTCCGGAGACCATTGAATCTCAGTCACCGGTTGCGGCGTCTGCGCGCTCGAGGTGATGGGATTGCCACTTGTGTCGAAGAGCGGATCGACCAGCAGACTACCCGAGGCGTTCGTCGTCGCCACCGCTGTGAGCCGCACGGCGCAGCGATGACGGAGGTCGGCGTCGGCGAGAACTCCGGTTTGCGGCCCAAGCGCCTCTTCGAAGATCAGCACATCGCCGACGCGCAGGTCTGCGAATGTGCCAACCAAAGTAGCCTCCGTCGATCCCGTCGGCAGACAGCAGTTCGCATCGCTCCAGGTGTAGAAGTACATCAGGTTGTGATCGGCGAAGAGCAACGCCTCCTGCATCGGCTCAAAGACCACCACGCCGGCATCGAGCGCGGCCTGCTCATTGCCGGCTCCCGGCGCCAGCGAGCTTGGCATGCCAGGCGCCGTCGTATAAAAGCGCACTCCATGACGGGGCAGAAACGTCGTCGTCGATACGCTGACCTGAATCCATACGCGCGCGTTGCATCCCTCACTCACTTGGTAGTCCACCAGCCGCGCATGACGCCGCAGAGAGATGCGGCTGCGCGCTGTGTTGAGATATGCCTCGGTGGTGACTGCGTCCTGGCGATAACTTAGTTCATCGGCGGCATATGAGACGACCTCCGCCAGCATCACGCCGATATCCGCCTCCGTCGTCGCGCCCCACGACGGCAGTAACTGATTCATGCGGTCAAGCATTACCTGACGAAGGGTCGTGTAGTCCTTGGCGAGGTAGTTGATCGGCGGCGGAGTCGGTGGCTCGACGGCACAGTTCGGCGGCAATGGATTGCAGTCAAACTCCGGCCCGCAATCCACCTTAAAGGAAAACGTCACCCACGATAACTGCGGATCGAATTCGTTCAACGCTTCAGTTACGGGAAAGACTCCGAGCGCGGCAGCCGCGGCATCGTTTACCAGTTGCAGCGTGTATGGCGAAAAGTCCCCATACTTGTTGAGGCGCACCACAAGCACATTTGCAGCGCTGGGAAGATTCGCAAAGTAAGTTGCCTCTGCGGGGCTTGCCTGCGCGGGTGCGGGAATTGCCGGCGCAATCCATTCCGCGCCAATCGAGGTCACGCTCTCGCCGCCCGAGATGAACACGTTGTCCGGGGTCAGGGTTGTTGGCGCAGGATTCAAGCAGGTGATCAGCAGCGTTCGCTGGCGTGGGCTGCCCGCCGGTCTCGTCGGTCCATCGACTACTTCCAAATAATCGATGCCGTTGATCGCTGGATTGCCCAACACCGCGGCTTTGCGATTCTCGTTGCAGCAGCTGTAGATCATCCGTTGCCTCCGTAAACGAAGGTCTGCACCTGAGAAACGCCAGTATTCAGGGGCGTATAGGTCACTGTCACGGTGAGGGTCGATTCAACCGAAGTGGCCACTACCGACTGCACCTTGATTTGCCCGCTGAGCCACTTCTGAAGCGCGCCCTGCACAGTGAACTGCGTGGCCGCCGCAATCTCAGGGCTCGTCGGCGAGAAGACCATTTGCAACAGGCCGCTTCCAAAGTCGGGCAGATTGACGCGTTCGCCCGGTGAGGTGAAGAGCACTTGTTCCACCAGCTGGTTCAGATAGTCGGCGCTCGGGTCTGCTGTGCCACCGGTGCCATCGAAATGGAATGGAAAGTTGACGTTCATCGCATCGCCCTCTTCAGCAACTCAGTATTGCGCTTCAACTATGAAGCGATCGCGAAAGTCTGCGCAGACACCGGAACCATCGGAGTGGCTGTCGGTATACACGTTGACACTCCGCTCAAGATCGCCAGCGGCTGGCCGTTTGAAGTGACACACAACGAGCCGACGATCCACTGTCCCGTCACGCAGGGCCCGTTTCCCGCAGGCGGAACGAACGCACAGCCGGCGATCGCGTATGGCGCGGCGATCGTGGCAACCGGCATGCCTGACACTGTCACAAACGGGCTCGGAACCGTGGGAATCGCCATGCCTCCGTGTGCACACATCACCACCGCGCCGACATGCAGATATCGGTCCTGGCATTGTGTCCTCCTTTAGCACTTCCAGTTCAATCGTTCGTTTGCGCGGGCCGCATCTCGTCATCATGGACCTGTCACGACCAGCGCTGTCTCGTTAATCGCGACCGTTGGTCCCGTGAGCATGATCGTCGCCAGCCCAGGTCCGCAGGTCATATAGATCCCCGTGTCATTCACGACCAGCATCGGCCCCGCCAAACTCTTCAGCGTGATGCCGCCGACGAACGGCGCGGGAACCGTGTCGCTGATCAGCACCGTGTTCTGGCCCCTCGTTTGCAGCACAATGTTCTGCCCCGGAGGAATCGCCGGGGGAGCGGTTGCGAGAACGGGAACCTCAGCAACCACGCCCCAGAAACCTCCCGTCCAGATCGGATAATCCGGATTCCCTTGCTCAAACTCGATCCACACCTGCGAACCGATAGGCGGGACGATAAAGCAGCCCGCCTGAATGCCAGCAGCGGGCACGCACGGGCAGCGCCCAACTGGAGGGAATCTCGCCCAGCACGTCGGGTACCTGCGCCAGGATGCGGCCAATCTGCATCGGGTCGATATTTTCGATCACTGAGCCCGCGATACTTTCCGTAGTAGCGCTTGGGCGTTGAGTTCGAAGCTGGAGATTGTGCAATCATGCGTTCACCGTTGAAACCGTCGATACCAGTCCGTTTCTTGTTAATGTGAAATTCTGCTTGTATTCGCCGCGCTTGATGCGGTGGGTCACGCTCTTCACGTAGTAGAGTCCGTCAAAGCAATAGCCAGCGCCGCGAACGCCCACCAGTTGCCGCGCCTGCAGCACGCCACCATACCGCGTCACATCGAGGGAGCCTTCGCAGGTGACGCACTCCGAGCTCTCTGCCCCCGCCGCAAAGCCCATCATGATGGCCTGCGGGATGGTCAGCTTCGACATGTCGTCGCGATAGGAAACCAGATCGGGCGGGAGCAGATTGGTCGGTATCGGCGGAATCGCGCCCAGAGGGGGCATCAGCGGATTCACTGGCGGTATCGGAATCGGAATGCTGATTCCTACCTGCTGAATGTAGGTGTAGATCAGGGGAATCTTGCTCTTCTCCTGATCGAACTTGAAGTGCATCGACTCGACGTTTGTGTATGCGTCCATATCGACGTTGAGCGCCGGCTGCTCAGGGCCGATCTTCACCTGCGGCCCCCAATACGCAATGCTTGTTCCAACCGCCGGCCCCGCAGCGATATAGAAGACATAGCCCGCCTCCTCTGCGAGTTTGCGGATGTATTGCAGGTCGCTGCCCTGCTGCGCTGGAATGCGATCGATCGGCAACTCGATGTCCAACAGGATGCTGGGGATAATTGCCGGGATCAGTCCGAAGAATGCGTACTTGGCCAACAGCAGCGCCACGCGCGCCTCGCTCGGGCACGCGGGGAAGGGGAAGCCGCTCCAGTTCGTCTGGTCCATCAAGCGCCGTCAGGTCGCGGCCAAAAAGGCTCAGTGTCGAGCTTGACCCGCGATCTCCCGGCGCAATTTCGTTCTGGGTAATCACCCCATCGATCAGCACGTTCGCCGAGCCGTTCACCGTCGCAACGAGAATGCAGCGCATGAAGAGCAGCGGCAAACCGCCCGTCAGCAGGAACAGCAGTTGCAACGGCGATCCCTTGTCTACGCTGAAGGTCAGCTTGAAGCCGCTCGGCTCCAGGTCATGCACCGTCACCTCGACGTCCACCAGGGCTTCGAGCACGGTCGATGGAACCGGAGAGGCAATTACCGGGCCCATCATCAGCGTCAATTGAACGCTACTGAGCAATCGTTCCTCCCGGCACGCCCTGCGGCGTGGTGATGGCCAGAACCGTGCCCGGCGTTTCGACAAGCTCCCAAGGCGCAATGGCCCCGTTTGCATCGCAGATCAGCCACGCCATCAGCGGATCGCCCAGGTATTTCGCTGCGATGCGGTCAAGGCGGTCACCCTGCTGTACGGTGTATTGGTTGATCGTGGCGTAGTTCGGCGCACCCGGCTTCGGCACAATGCGCCTTTGCAAATACGGAATGCTCTGTCCGTTGGGCGCAATGTACTGCTGTACGCCAAACGCGTAGTAGCGGCTGTCCGTCGGAAACGTCACCGGCGGGATCACACCCAACTGCACCATTGCCTGAAGCGGATAATTCATCGTTTAGCTCCCCAGTCCAAGAGTTGTCAGCGCGGCCGACGCAACCATCCCGGCCATGGATTCCTTGTTGGTCAGATAGGTCAGGAACATCCGGCCGCCCGGATGATCGAAGCCCAGATCGTCCACATTCAGCACCCGCATCCCGAGGCTGATCTTCGCGTGGATCGGATTCAAGTTCGGATCAAACATCTCTTCGGTGATGCTGAACTCGGTAAGCCGCACCGGCACCACGCGCATCGCGCTCCACACAAAAAGCGTCAGCGGCTGTTCGAGCGGAATAATTTCCAGCGTTCCGGCGCTGGCCATCGCATCATCGGAGAGCAGCGTCTCCACGGTCGGATTCACCAGCATCTCCAGTTGCGCGATCTGCGGCTGCAGCCCGTACTTCACCGCCAGCGGAAACTGATTGGGAAACTCGAGCTGATCGATCGCGCTCAGCTCCACCTCGACCTTGATCGTCTCGATCGCCGGCCCGCGTAGCCGGAGCATATCTACTCGTGTTCCGTCCGACTGACCCGCCACCGACTGAATCTGCAGCGACCGAGTCACCGTCTCTGGGTTGTACTGCATGGAGATCACGCTCTGTATCACGGACGTATCGGGATCCATGGTCTACAATGCCCCCCTTCAGGAGGCGAGGTGAGAGCGGGTTGGCCGTAGGTCGACATGTTCTATCCCTTCATGGCGTACGTCTTGTAAGGCAAAGTACATGCGCAGACAAACCGCGCAGCTCGGCTCATTGCTTCACTCCTTTTGCGATGGCGCGAGCCACGCTGGACCCGAACCGACGCGCTCCCGCGCGACCCGGCTCCAGCGTCACGCGGCCCAACCGCATCACCTGGCGCGTCCTTGGCTTGCTGCAATCGCTCGTGCCCGCCTGGCGCGGCAAAGATGCGGGCCAGTTCCTTCTTCAGACTCTCCGTCATTGCCTGTGCATGCTGCGGATCGACCCCGCGCAGCACCAGCCGGTCGATCGTCAGATTGATTCGAGGCGCGCTCATTCCCACCCCCGCGTCTCGACGCCGGCGATAGGCCGTTCCACCTTACTAGCCTCGAGCTTCGCAGCTTCCCGCAGTTGCGCCATACTCAGCGGCTGGCCTTCTTCCGCCGCCAGAAACGCAGCGTTCAACGCGATGTTGCGAATGTTCCCGCCGGGCATGTTCAACTGCGCTAATCGTGCCGGATCCAATCCGCGCGCCGGCGTCTCTTGCGGAATCGCACGCCGCCAGATCGCCTCGCGCTCCTCCGGCGCCCGGATAAGGAAACTCCACCGTAAAGCGCAGCCTGCGCTGAAACGCCTTGTCCAGCGTGGCCTTCACGTTTGTCGTCAAAATCGCAACGCCCTGAAAGCTCTCCATCCGCTGCAACAGATAGCCCACCTCGATATTTGCGTAGCGGTCGCGGCTGTCGCGCACTTCCGACCGCTTGCCAAACAGCGCCTCCGCCTCGTCGAAAAGCAGCACTACGCCGCCCTGTTCCGCCGAATCGAAGACGTTCTTCAGGTTCTTCTCCGTCTCGCCGATATACTTGCTCACCACGGCAGAGAGATCGATGCGATAGAGATCGAGTTCGAGCTCGTTGGCCAGCACTTCCGCGGCTAGCGTCTTGCCGGTGCCGCTTGGGCCGGCAAACAGCGCGCTCAATCCGAGTCCGCGGCGTCCGCGGCGCGCGAACCCCCAATGCTCGTAAACCGTCATGCGGTTTTGCGCCTGGCTCACCAACATCCGGAGTACCGCCATCTGCGCCTCCGGGAGCACCAGGTCATCCCAACTCGCGCGCGGCTCGATACGTTGGGCGAACAGATCAAGCTGAGGTCGCGAGACCGCCCGGCAGCTCTGCCACAACCTGGACGCCAGACTCTGTGCGTCATCGCTTCCTGCGGCAACCGCCGCATCGGCAATCGTTGCTATCGTCTCCGCGCTCAGCCGAAACTGCTCTGCCATTCGATCCAGCATCGTGTCCAGGAGCGATGGTCTTGCGTTCCCGCTGCCATTAGCGCTGTGCGGCGCGCGAGAATCGTCCTCGCACAACGGAGGCCAGCGCCGTCTTCCAGAGTTCGAGTTGCGTTGCCGGTTCGGGCCTGTTCACTTCGTATCGCCATGTCAGCCGATGGAGCTTCTGCGGATCGCGGCTCGCAAGCAGCAACGGGCTCGCCATGCGCTCCGCCATCGCGCGCGCGTTGGCGCCCGGTATTTCGCCCTGCCACTCGAGAAGCAGAAACGCGGGCAGCAGCATCGCCTCGCGCGACCACAGGGCCAGGAACTGCTCCAACTCGGCGCCTGCGGTTGGCGCGTCCTCGATCCGCAGCACAAAGAGATGCCGCCCAAATCGCTCGGCCACGCGCGCTGTAATCGTCTCCTGAGCCTCTGGATCGTCCCCGTGAAAGTGCAGCGCCATCGCTTCCGGCCTGCCGAGGAACTCGGCTGCGATCTGCTCGACGAGCGTCTCATGCTCCCCGGCCAACGGGCTTCGCGCGTCTTTGAAATGCAATAGGCTCTCGAGGCGCGCGTCCATCCGATTGGATCCCGCAAGAAAATGCAGAATCCGCTCATCGATACGGAGCGGCGCGCCGGCCAATCCATGGCCCGGCTCCACTTCGATCAGGCGAAATCTTCTCAGCGGCGCCCACGGCGTAAGCGCGTTCCAATCCGGATCGGGCAGCAGACTCATCGCCAGCCCAAACGTCGGGCTGTTGCGCTGTGCTCTTCCTGTAAGGCTGCCGCACAGCTCGCCCAGAGTCGCTCTCCATCTCCACACCTGCGCATAACAGCAGCAGATCGCGCTCAAACGCACTCAATTCGAAGACTGCCGTGAGCATCTCGATTGCGGGAGGCCGTTCACAATCCCATACGGCTGGCTCAGGCACGTCTGGGTCATTTTCACGCTCATCCCCGCCAAGCAGCCTGCGCAGCCGCGCAAACTCGCCCAGTAGTTGCGCGCGATTGTTCTCAAGCCACAGCGGCATGGCGAGTGTGCTCATATCGTCACCCATGGCCCTACAAAGGAAGGCGGTCCGCTCTTTGGAATATTGGCCTGCACAACGCTGCTCACGCCATCGACCTCAAGCCTCGCCAGCAGATTCGTGGCCGTCGGCAGGCCGCTGTCAAAGAGAAAGGTCAACGATGAAACCGGAGTCGTGTCGGCAAAAGGCTGCGCATCCGCCGACAGGCTGACAAGCGGAAGGGAGGTGTTGCTGAGCGCCAGCGTAACCGTCTGCCCCGGCCACACCTGAGGCGCGAAGTCGCTCAGCGTCAACTGAATTTGCGCACCCATCGGCGTCGTTGTCGCTGCCTGCGTGGTGGGGAGCCAGAGCGCAATGGCAAACTGCACTGTGTTTGTAGACTGCGTCGCAGCGCCGGTAACAGGATCGAGCCACTGCACCACCAGGTCGTATAGGCCGGCTGGATATTCGTTTGGCGGGCTCGGCGGCAATTGAAACGTCAGCGAATTCGCGGTGACAGGCGGGCTCGTGCTCGGCGCCAGGTTGAGCTGCGTACCCAGCTTGGTGTGGGTGAGTGTCACTTGCTGCGCGCTCGTGAGGAACTCACCAGTCAGCGTAACGCTTTCGCCCTGCTGCCCGACTGGCTGCCCGCTTGCCGTCTGAATTGACAGGATCAACGGGGGCGGTGAAGCAGTCGCGGAAAAGACCGTCTTCAGTACCGGCAGCGCGTACGACGTCGTCTGGTCGGGTTGCAAGTAGCGCCACCGACACCTTAAATGGAAACGTCAGACGGTAGTCGGCTTTCAGAGCGGTCCACAGCCACGCCATCTCTTCGCGGCCCAGGCTCTCCGGCGTAATCTTCAGCAACTCGGCCTGATCGCCAATACCGCACAGCCCCAGCGTCTTATTCAGCGAATAGCCTGAGTAAGGATACGGCGACCAATTTTCTCGCGGCCAGAGCCGCATCCACGTCCGCGCGTGTCAGCACGGGCGCCTGGTGCAGCATCATCAGCGCAAATCCCAGCAATGCCTCAGCCTGCCACGGATCGGAACCATATGCGGTCAGCAGGTAATGCAGATCGAGCGCGCAGGGGCGGATTCCCCATTGCCGTAGTCCCGTCGGAGCTGAGCGACGCGATAGCCAACGTTGCGCCACGCAGCGTTCGGCGTCACCAGATGCAGGAAAAGATTCACTTGATTCTCAGCCGTCGAAGTTCCACTCGACATTTGTGCCTGCACCTGGTCCGGCGCGAGACACGACACATGTACCGGAGAAGGGAAGTTGATCTGCCTCAGACACGTAGAGGTTGTGCAGGTAGTGCTGCAGCACCGCGGTCACTCCAGCAATGGCAAGCGCGTTGCTCATGGTTTACGTCCATTCCGGCCAGCAAGGTAATCGGCGAGGCTGGTTGTGCGCTCCCGTCGCGGCGCCAGCGTTGCAGGCGCTTGCTGCTGCACGGCAAGCACCTCGATGCGTCCAATGTGAACCTGGACGTCGGGCGCTTGTGAGCCGGCGTTCCGAGGCGCCTCGGGGCGGCGGTCCGCCTTGGAGCCAAGATGGTTGAACAGTCTCCCGTGCAGTGACGATTGGCTGCACAGTCCTTTGCGAAACCAACTCCCCGCGCGCTCTGCGCGATCCTCTGGATTCTTCGCGGCGTCATGCGTCACGTGATCCGCGTGCGCCGGTCCATTGTCTGCTCGCGAACCTTCCCAAGTCCATCTCTGAGCGGATCCGCATCGAGTCGGCATCGGCGCCTGGGCTCTTCGCTGTGTAAAGGTCTTCGCCGTGCCACTGAATACGTCGCTCAAGATGCTGCTCGTTCGCATCCCTATCTGTGCGCACACGTAAATTACTCGACTCAACCGAACCTGACCTATCCGTCCTCGGCGCTCGCGTCTCCGCGGTTGAAGGGGCTCGTAGTTTTCCAAATACCTCAATCGGCTCTTCAGCGTGCGCCATCGCATTTCTTCCCGGAGCTCACGCGCGAAACGACCGTCCGCTCAATTTCCCCAAGTTCCTGCTCCTCGCCGGAGTTCTGCATTTCGTCTGCTGAGTCGGTGAAGATCGATCCGGCCAGCGGACGCAGCCGCTGCCGGTTTCGCGCCGTGGTTTGCAACAGTCTTCCCAGGTAGCCGCTCATGCCAACACCATTTCCAGATACGCGCTTCGCCGCGCCGGGCTCAGCGCCAGGATCTCGCCCTCGCTCCACCCATATGCCGATGCCAGCACATGCACGTCTCGCAAAATCCGATTCGCCTGGCGCTCAATTTCCGCCCAGACGAATTCACCCAGGTCGAGACTCTCGTCAAACGACGCGGAGCACGAGGGGCAGTCAAAGTGCAGCAAGATGTCAGCCATTGGATCAGCTTCGGCCAGCCGCGTCTCGATCACTTCGACCTCTTCATCGCTCCATTCTGTTACCGGCTCGGCATCAGCGCAGCAGGAGTTGAGGAGCCTCCTCATCGCCTCCTGCTCGTTCTTTACCGCACTTGCTATTGCAAGATCGCGACTCGTGGGCAAGCGAAAGAGCCACTTGCCCACGGTCACCATTTGCCGCGACTGTTCCGCTTCCGGAACTTCGGACTCAGCCTCCGCCACGCTGTGTCCATCAAAAGCGAATTCCAGCTTCTCCTCGCATTCGAGACACTTTGTCCATCCGCGCAGCACACCGCCAAACGCCGCGCAGTGGAGTCGAGCGAGCGCGCGATTGCGCTCTCCGAGCGGCCAATCGGCCGCGTTCCCCAGCTCCGGAGAAACCGCGCACGCCGCAAGGACCCCGCGATCCAGAGGTTCCAGTGACCTCCCCGTCTCCCACAGAGCCAAGAGTTCGGCTTGGGCGAGTGTGCGCAGCTAGGGCCTGCTAACCCTATTGGGGCGGTTGGCGTTGCCAGCGAAAATCGAGCCATACTTCGTTGCCGGCCTCGACTTTGGAACCACCAAAGTCATTCGGCCGACGCCTCGTCTGGCTCGATTTTCGCTGCAACCCGAAGGGACGGGGTCAATTTTCCCGATTTCGTTGTCGCTCGTCGTTAGAAGACACCCGGTATTCGTCACTCCTCACTCCTAGAACTCGAAAAAATTGCCTCCCGTCGCCACCGCCTCAATAGCGTTAACAGGCCCTAGGTCGCGACCGTGCTCAGCGTCGGTTCCGTGGGTTCGGTCACGCTAGTGTCGCGCTCCCAGCCCTCGGTCTCGATTTTGATGTGTTCAAAGGCGATACCATTGCCATTGGCGTCGAGCTCCGGAAGGGCCTGATACTCCGAAACCCAGCAGCGGTAGAGTTTGTAGGCGATAACCAGCTGCCCGGCCTCGTTGTAAAACTCGAGGTAGAGGTTCTTGCGAAAATTCGCCAGTGATACCTCAGTACCCAGCGCAGAGCCGTAGTTGTATACCAGGCCGGCCCAGTCGTGAAACGCCATGTCCATGGTTAGGCCGCGCTCACAGGTGATCGCTTCGTACCTCTGCTTACCCGGCGCCAGGATCGGCGTTGAGGGATTGCCGCCGCTGCGAAACGTAATCACTTCCGTCGTGCGCTTCAGTGTGCTGATCTTGCTCACAGCGGCCACGTATTGGTTGTCCCACTTGATGCGAAACTTGAAGTTCTTATAAGGGTCTAGCCGCGTAGGATTTGCAGGAAACATTGCCATTGCATTACTCCTTCAGCTTTCTAAGGTTGCTCAGCCCTGGTTCATCATCTGCTGGATCTGGATGACGACAAATTCGGCCGGATACAGCGGGGCAAATCCGACGGTAACGTTGAGAATGCCCAGCGCCGTCGTGGCCGGGGTGTTGTTCTCGTCGTCGCACTTTACAAAGTACGCCTGCTGCGGCGTGGTGCCTGCAAAGGCCCCTTGCAGAAAAAGTCCTTGCAGGAAAGTGCCGATGCTCAGCCTCACCTGGCTCCACAGGGGTTCGGAATTCGGCTCGAAGACCGCCCACTGCGTTCCCGAGTAGAGGCTCGACTCAATGAAGAGCGCCAGACGGCGAATCGGAATGTATTTCCATTGCGAGCCGATAGCATCGCTGCCTGCAATCGTGCGCGCTCCCCACACCACTTCACCAAAGTTAGGAAATTGCCTGAGGCAGTTGATGCCCAGAGGATTGAGTTGGCCGTTTTGCATATCGGTCAGCACATATTGCAGGCCAAGCGCGCGTGTCAGGCTGGCTTCAATTCCCGCCGGCGCCTTCCATACTCCGCGGCTCGCGTCCGTCGCGGCGTAGATTCCCGCCACAAACCCGCATGGCGGAAACAGAGCCGGCCGGTAGCCTGCCGCTGGGTCCGGCGCGCTCACCCACGGGAAGTAGTAGGCGGAGTTGCTCGCAGACGGATCCACCAGGCTCGCGGGCGTGCTGTCGCCACTGATTGGGCCTAAGGCGCTTAAGCTCGAGGCGCCCGTGAAGGTGGCAGCGTATTCCGGCGAGTCAACAATCAGGAATGCCCGATTTGCAGCGCAAAAAGCCTGCATGGCAGAAACCGAAGCCAGGGAATTCTCGCCAGGCACGCAGAGCAGATTAAAGATCGGAACGTTGCCTAGCAACGGATAGCCGGTGACAAAACCCGTCCACGGAAGGGTGGTCGCCGTATTCAATAGCTGGTTTTCGAACTCCGGAGTGTTCGGGAGAAGCGTCGTGCCGTCCGCGCCCAAACCCGTAGCCGCGCCGTCCAAAGCCAATGGAATTGCAGTCGACATGGTGGGCACGGTAGTTGGGGAAAAGCTGGCGGTGGCGCCCTGCCATGCACCTGAACTGGTTATAGGCTTGCTGCCGGAGGGTGCGGGCTTGGTGCTCAACACCAGGTAGGAGCCGTTTACAGTTCCCAGCACCGTGGCAGTGGCGCCGGAACCGGTCTGTGTCACGGTTTCTCCTGAGGTGAACAGCGCCGACGTGGTCAATGATCCAGCGGCAATATAAACAGGCGACGTCGCCGTCGGCGTGCCAAACGGACTGGGTGGTGAGCTCTGACCTGGCTGGGTGAAGGTTATGTAGTTCGAGTCGTTGTTGACAATTGTCACTGCGTATTGCGGGCTGGATGGCGAGGTCGAAAGGTTCGTGTAACTCTCCAGCAGCGACGGGGTACCGCTGGCGTTCAGGATCGATACCTGCAGATTGAAGGTCGTGAATCCCCCCGAGACCGGCTGTGGATTGGAGATTGCGATGCACAGGGCGTTGCCCCATTGTCCGGGATTGTTTGCCCAGAACTGCAGCCCACCGATGCCAGCAGCTGGGCTGCTCGCAAATGCCGCGGGCGATGCCGCCGGCGATACAGTCGTGTCCGTATCGAACAGGCGAATGATATATGCCTGCGACCCGCCGTTCAGGAAGAATTGGTAGACGGCATACCCGAGATAGACACCGGGTATCATGCCGCCAAACAGGGATTCGTACTCCGGCCAGCTCTCCACCATCACCGCTTCGCCTACCGGCCCCTGGTTGGACCAGCCAATAAAAGCGGCAATCGACGTGGCAACGCCGGTGATAGAGTTTTGACCGCTCGAGATCTCATCGATGTAGACCCCAGGGTATGTGTATGCTCCCATGGTTTGATCCTCCGCAGAATACCTGCAGCCGATTTTCTGCCGCAGCCGCGATGTTGTTTAGTGATAGGAGGAAGAAAAGCGTTTCAGTCCTTCTTCCCGTTGAGAAGGGCAAGCTACGGCAGCGCCGGCGCTCGTGCGATCAGAATTTCGAACGCGAATTTGAGTCCGTCCCAACATCAGCACGGCATGTTATCACGTGTCGAATGCCGCGTGCGTCAAAGTCTCTTGCCAGATTTCTGCCGAGAGGGACGCGGAATGGCGGCTTGCCCAGCGTTAGGGAAGTGGGAAGGATTGGAGGGGCCTTTTGCGGAGGAATCCTCAACACGGGGCCAAAGTGGAGGTCCAGCAAGGCATTACTGGGCCGATGGAACCGGCATGGTATTCGCGCGATTCACAGCCCCTACGGCGGCTGCGAGCCCGCGGTAGATCGGCTCTGATCGTCGTTAAAACAGATGTTAAAGGAAATGGCCTGGATCCTATAAGTCGGTCCATTCATTCCAAAACCCGACACGGAACGCCCCTATTTTGGGACCGGCCCGCGAACCACCTGGACGAGATCATCGGCACGGATGTGCTTCGCAAATGCATTCTTCACTTGATCGGCATTCAGTTCGAAGTATCTCCGCGCAGCACGAATTGGCTCATCCAAAGGCAGCCCAATCTCCGCTCGTCTCAGGAACCCTTCGGCGACGGCGTCTTCGCTCGACTCGCTGAGGGGAATCTGCCGCAAGAGCAAGGCTTTTGCCTGATGCAGCTCTCCGTCGGTTACATCTTCGGTTCGCATCTGGCCGAGATCGCGTTCGATCAGCGCGCGCGCCTTCGCCACGTTCTCTGGGTTGCAGCCGTAGGTGACCGAATAGCTGGCCCGGGTCTCCGACGCTCCAAGGCTGACATTGACGGTGTAAACATAGCCGGAGACCTGCCGAAGGTCGTGGTAGAGGCGCGTCGCATAAAATCCCCCACCCAGGACGTTATTTCCAAGTTGCAGGGGATAATAGTCCGGGTCGAAGCGGTTAAGCTGCAACTGCTCGGCAAGAGTGACCGAGTCCTGAACCGCTTCCGGGTCGGGGACATTGACGGTAGACGGTTTATTTGGCGGAACGGCTGGAAGTGTTGTGTCAGGCTTCGGGCCAACAGCCTTCCAGTCGCCAAACCACTTCTCGATAACGGCCTTTGCCTCCTCCGCCGAGACGTCGCCGATTACGACGATGGTGGTAAGGTCGGGACGTATTGTGGCGGCATGATATTGTTTGACTTCGTCAAGGGATACGTTGGCGAGCGTTGCCGGCGTGACCTCGCGTAACACTGGGTCGCCGACGGGTAGGAGGGCCAGGTCCAGTGCGCGCGAAGTGCGATATCCAGGACTCTGAAGATTGCCGGCGACAAACTGCGACGTTTGCGTCTTGACTACCGTGAACGCCTGCGCCGGGAGAGCCGGATGCAGTTCATTGTCGGCCAGCAGTTGGACACCGCGAGAGAAATGATCTTTGAGAAGCTTGACGGAAAAACTATAACCCGCGTTCTCATTTGCGGCGATATCGTCAAGCGCCTTTTGGAAAGCCAACCTGTCCAGCGTCTGCGTCCCGTAGGAAAAGAGCGATTCCAAAACATCCGAGACGCCTTCCTGTCCTCGTGGTGTCTGGAGGTCCCCATCATGTTTCACTGATCCCAGGACCGAGACCGTAGGACTTGTCGGGTCGGTCTTGACGATAAGTCGCAGACCATTTGGCAGGACGGTGTCAGAAGCCGTGACATAGTCAGAGGGCACTTTGAGCTGGGCCAATGCCCCCGCTGCCCATTCAGGAAGCTGCACCGGTTTTGTCGGGGCGGAGGTCACCTCTTCCGCTCCGCCATAGCCCTTGCCAGAGATCGGCTGCCCAGTGGGCACCGGCTTCAACGTAGCCGTAATCGAGTTCTGGTCGACAAGATATTGCTTCGCCACGCGGTTGACGTCAGCGAGCGTGACTCGTTGAATGGCTGCCACATCTTCGTCCGGGGAGTTGCGCCCCTCTGCGGCGAGGGCATCGGACCATATATCGGCCAGCCCCGGGATGGAGTTGCGCTGAAACTCAGCTGAGGCAACCTCGCTTCGTTTCGCCGCCTCAACAAGGTCTTCGGGGACGCCCTTCTCCGCATAGCCTTCAAGGATCTTCCGCATTTCCGCAATCGCCGCATTGATGTCCCCGTCCGTCGGTTGGGCCACCAGACCGTAGGCGACACTCGCTTTAGGATAGGTCTCCGCGAGGCCGAACTCCGTGCCCAGCGCTTTGCCTGCCGGAACCATCCCATACAAATCGGCACGCTGGCTGGCCAGGACATCAGCCAGAATCTGCGCCGCCGCGTAGTCGGGAGAGTCCGTTCCGGGAAAGCGGTAAGCGATGAAGCCAAGGATGTAGGGAAGGTTGCTATCGAGGGTGAAGGTCTCCGATTTTACTGGCTTGAGATCCACAGACGGCCGCGCCGGGAGAGGATGGCTGGGAATATCACCAAACCAACGCTTTACCTTCTCCAGCGTCGCAGCCGGGTCGAGGTCTCCGACGATCACTAGGATCGCATTGTCCGGGCTGTACCATTTCTCATAAAACTGCTTGAGCATCTCCCCGGTTGTCGCGTCGAAGGAATTCTTCGTACCCAGCGGGTCATGCGCATATGGGGTGTCTGCAAACATGTCCTCGTTGAGGCGACTGACGAACTTATAGGTAGGATTGGAAAGGTCGCGAGCGACCTCCTGCTCGATGGCGCCGCGCTCTTCTGCCCACTGCTGCTGAGTGTTGTCGATACCGCGCAGGCATGTCGCCTGGGCCTGAAGAGCCACATCGACATCTGCTGCTGGGACGGTCGCGAAGTATTGCGTGATCGTTTGCTGGGTATCGGCGTTGTTCCGGCCGCCCATCTGCGCGTAGATCGCCGCGGTTTGGTCGGCTGTCATGCCGGTACACCCGCGAAACGCCATATGTTCCTCGGCGTGAGCCATCCCCGGAAAGCCGGCGGGAGTCTCGTCGCCTCCGACCAGGAAGTTCATTTCCACGGTTGCTACGGGGGCCAGCGAGTTGCGAATGATGACCACGCGGAGGCCGTTGGCGAGCTTCGCCCTGAGAACGGAGTCCTTCTCTGGAGCAGCGTGAGCCGCCGCGGCGGCGAGGACAGGCACCAACAACCAAGGCAGAGCGCGACTTCTTTTCAACTCGAAATTCTCCCGCTCTCCACCTGGACTCCCGGGCAGAGAAGACACTCATGCGATGTAGTCGCGTTATTCCGCCCCTGGTCAGTGTGGCACATGTTTCCATTGTCCGTCACTTCGCGACCGCGAACCGCCGGCCTCCGGTCCAGATCCTCAACCTAAGTGGCCAATCGGAGGTCTTTCTAATGCTCCTGGTTACGAGAATCAACTTGCAAACCCGGACTCTGTCGAGCCCCCCTGCGATAATTCTGAGCGAGCAGAGAATGACTGCCCGCACACGCGGAATGGTTTTTTTGCGTCGCCAGGGAAACATGGAGTTGTGTGTTTACGCCCGGAGATTGCACCCTGACTCGATGGGCGAATAGAGGTGCATGAGGGACGAGTGATGACAATGGATGCGGTAAACAGGCGGTCGTTCTTGAGGGCGATGGGTGGGGCCGGCATGTTGACGGTAATGCCGGAAGCAGGGTTTGGACTGCGCCAGAGTGAGAGCAATAACATCGTCTACGAGGTGGCGCAACCCGGACAAGACGCGGAGGCGAAGCCGAAAGACTCGATCAGGTTCTCAGTGTGCGGAATGAGCCACGACCATATATATGGAATGGTGGGAGCGATCCTGCGCGGGGGAGGCGTGCTGGTCGCGGCCTATGGAGCAGAGCCAGACAAGGCAGCGGCCTTCGCAAAGGCGTTTCCCCAGGTGAAGATGGTGCAGTCGGAGGAAGAGATACTGAATGACTCATCGACGCAACTGGTGCTTAGTTCTACCATTCCGAACCAGCGCGCGCCGCTCGGCGTCAGGGCGATGAAGCGCGGCAAGGATTTTCTGAGCGACAAGCCTGGAGCGACGACGCTCGAGCAGGTAGCCGAGATCCGTAAGACGATCGCAGAGACGAAGCGCATCTACTCCATCATGTACAGCGAATTGCTCGAGGTCAAAGGCGCGATCAAGGCCGGAGAGTTGGTGCAGGCTGGCGCGATCGGACGCGTCATCCAGACCATCAATATCGCTCCGCACCAAATCTTCCAGCCGGTGAAGAATGGTTCCGATACCCATGCCGGCGGCGCGTCAGCACGTCCGGATTGGTTCTGGGAGCCGGAATTGTATGGGGGAATTCTCTGCGATATCGGGTCGCACCAGGTCGAGCAGTTCCTGTACTATACCGGATCAACCGAGGCGGAAGTGGTGGCTTCGCAGATTGCGAACGTAAACCATCCGGAGCATCCGAAGTTTCAGGACTTTGGGGACATGATGCTGTGCGGGAATCGCGGGCTGGGATATATAAGGCTGGACTGGTTCACGCCTGATGCCTTAGGCACATGGGGCGACGGCCGGCTTTTCATCCTGGGCACGGAGGGCTACATCGAGGTTCGCAAGTACGTCAATGTGGCCGTGAGCAAGAGCGGCAACAATTTATTCGTGGTGAATAAGACGGACCAGCGCTATATCGATTGCAACAATGTGGTACTGCCGTTCGGCCCCCAGTTTGTCTCTGATGTTTTGAACCGTACGCATACAGCGCAGGATCAGGCCCAGTGTCTGCTTGCGGCGGAACTGGTGATCAGAGCACAGCTAAAGGCGCAGGTTGTGCACCTCACGAGCTGAAATGAGCGAAATATCTCCGCCCGGCGTTGCAGATTCGCCATCCATCGCCCTACCATCTTATGTTGAATCGCATCCCGCGGCTTTCCCAGCGCCGGTCTTTAGCATCTGAAGTAAGGGGCATTTTGTTCCTTAGACCATGGGTCGAGGAGCGTTTCGGGAGAAAGACTTGAAGCAAGCCGGCAGCATGCAGGATCCGCTTTGGTATAAGGACGCGATCATCTATGAATTGCACGTCCGGGCGTTTATGGACGGCAACAATGATGGCATCGGCGACTTTCCAGGGCTGATGCAGAAGCTCGATTACCTGCAAGACCTGGGCGTGACCTGCCTATGGCTGCTGCCGTTCTTCCCCTCACCGTTGAGGGACGATGGGTACGATATATCCGACTATATGACCGTCAATCCCAGTTACGGAACGGTCGAAGACTTCAAGGCATTTCTCGACGCTGCTCATGAGCGCGGCATGCAGGTCATGATTGAGCTGGTGGTCAACCATACCTCCGATCAGCATCCTTGGTTCCAGAGAGCTCGGCTTGCCCCGGTTGGATCGCCGGAGCGCGACTTTTATGTCTGGAGCGATACCGACAAGAAGTATGAAGGTGCGCGAATCATCTTCACCGACACGGAAAAGTCGAACTGGACGTGGGACCCGGTAGCGAAGCAGTATTTCTGGCACCGGTTTTTTTCGCACCAACCTGATTTGAATTATGACAATCCCGAGGTCCTCAAAGAAGTGCTGCATATCATGCGGCACTGGCTCGATATGGGGGTAGATGGTCTCCGCGTGGACGCAATTCCGTACCTGGTCGAGCGGGAAGGGACAAGTTGCGAGAACCTGCCCGAGACTCACGCCGTGATGAAAGCCGTGCGCGCCGCGATCGATGAATCCTACGGCAGCAGGTTGATTCTGGCTGAGGCGAATCAATGGCCAACCGATGTTCGCGCCTATTTTGGCGACGGCGACGAATGCCATATGGCCTTTCATTTTCCTTTGATGCCCCGTATTTACATGGCGCTTCGCCAGGAAGACCGATTGCCAATCACCGACATTCTCGCGCAGACTCCGGCAATTCCGGATAACTGCCAATGGGGACTATTTCTGCGGAACCATGACGAACTTACGCTCGAAATGGTCAGCGATGAAGAACGCGATTACATGTATCTGGCTTACAGCGCCGACCCGCGCATGCGCATTAATATTGGAATCCGCCGCCGGCTTGCGCCGCTAGTCGACAACAACCGCCGGCGGATCGAGTTGTTGAACAGCCTGCTCTTTTCGTTTCCAGGAACGCCGATTCTCTACTACGGAGACGAGATAGGGATGGGCGACAACATCTATCTGGGCGACCGGAATGGCGTTCGCACACCGATGCAATGGAGCGGAGACCGCAATGCGGGATTTTCGCGTGCAAATCCGGCAAAGCTCTACAGCCCGGTGGTGCTGGACCCGGTCTGGGGTTATGAAGCGGTCAATGTCGAAGCGCAGCAGAGCGATCAGTCCTCGCTCCTAAACTGGATGCGCAACATGATCGCTCTGCGGAAGCTGTTTCGTGTCTTTGGGCGGGGAACGCTCAAGTTCCTGGAACCGGCAAACCGAAAAATACTGGCGTATCTACGGCAATTCGATGGTGAGTCGGTTTTGTGTGTTGCCAATTTGTCACGCTTTGCCCAGCCTGTGCAACTCGACCTGTCGGAGTTGGATGGCATGATCCCGGTTGAGATGCTGGGCTATGTGGAATTTCCCCCGATTGAGAAGAGTCCTTATGCAATCACGCTGGGGCCATATGGGTTTCTATGGCTGGAGCTTCAGGGCGGGGTGCATCAGAAGGAGCCGGAGACCGCGATGAAAGAGACAGAGAGTCCCAGGACCGAGCTACTCGTGCGCGGTGGAAATGTTTGGGAAACTCTCTTTTCGGAGAGCATGTTACAGCGGCTGGAAGAAAAGCTGCTTCCGGAGTTTCTTGCCCGGCAAAGATGGTTCGGTGGCAAGACCCGACGAATCGCATCGACTTCGGTTCTCGATTGGGGGAGCTTCGATCAGGGAAGATCGGCGCTGACGCTTTTGAGATTGAATTATGACGAGGGCGATGCCGACACGTATCTTGTTCCGCTTGGTTTGACCTTTGGCTCCAGAGCCTTGGAGACGCAAGAGAAATTTCCAGGCGCGATTGTTGCCCCGATAACTACCTCAGAGGGTGTGGGAGTCTTGCGGGATGGTCTCTTCAGCGAGGATGCGCTGGCGGCTCTGCTGACTCTGATTGCGGAGTCAGGATCAGTCGCGATGCTGCATGGAGTACTGCGCGGGCTGCCGAGCAGCATGCTCCTTGCGCTTTGCGGCGAAGGTGCCGACCTGCATCCGCGACGGAGTTCGGCGGAGCAAAGCAATTCGTCGATATTCTTCGGTGACAGGCTGATTATGAAGCTGTTCCGAAGACAACAGCCGGGAGTGAACCCCGATACCGAGATTGGCCGCTACCTTACCGAGAGGACGAGCTTCCGTAATATCGCTCCTTTTGGCGGATCGATCGATTATGTAACCGGGACGGACACGTACACGTTTGCGATGTTGCAGGGACTTGTTGCCAATGAGGGAGACGGCTGGCAATGGATGCTGGACGAGCTTGACCGGTATTACGAGAGTTCCGTGGGAGAGGCGTTTCCCGAGGTCGAGTCCTCGGGCTTGCCGACCGACGTTCTTTCGCTCTCGGAGGCGGCCCTGCCTGAGCGAGTGCGGGACTGCGTAGGTCTTTCCCTGGATGCCGCAGCTGCACTGGGACGGCGAACCGGCGAACTGCATCTTGCATTGGGCCAGCCGACAGAGGATGAGAATTTCGCTCCCGAACCCCTGGGGAGTGAGGAATCGGTGGCGCTTCGCGAACAATTGGCGGCCAATGCGGTGCGCGCCTTCGACGCATTGAAGGAGAGTTTGGCAAAACTGCCGGATGATGTTGTGGAATCTGCGGGGTTGGTGCTGAGCCGGCGGAGGGTCTTGTTTGAGCGGTTGAATGAGTTGACTGCGACGGCGCTGGGTGGGATGCGGACGCGGATCCACGGCGATTATCACCTGGGGCAAGTGTTGCGGACGAAATCGGATTTCGTGATTCTGGACTTTGAGGGCGAGCCGGCGAGATCACTCGAAGAGCGGCGGGCGAAGCAATCTCCTTTGAAAGACGTGGCGGGAATGCTGCGATCTTTCGGCTACGCAGCGTTTGCGTCGCTGAATCGACACAACACACGCAGACCGCAGGACGCAGAGAAACTGGAGCCGTGGGCCCGTTTGTGGGAGCAATCGGTGACCGGTGAATTTCTGAAAGCATATCGAGAAGCGGTTGGCCAATCGCCCGTTGTTCCAGACCGCCCGACAGCCTTTCAGTCGCTTCTTGAAGCCTACATCCTAGACAAGGCCTTTTATGAGCTTGTCTACGAATTGAACAACCGTCCTGCCTGGGTACGGATTCCGCTCCACGGGATTTTGTCACTGACGCTGTAACGTAAAGGTAAGTGGTCTCGCAGGCAAGGAAGAGCAATGGCAACTTCAGACCAAATCGGGAGCGCGTCGATTAACACGGAGTCAGTGGGAGCGGTCGATCTGCTGATCGGCGTCGCCGGTCCCGTGAACGCCGACGAGTTGCGTTCCCGGGCCCAGGAATCCCTCCCAGGCCTGGTCGCTTCGGGCGTTATGCGGATTGCAGTAGCTTCTCCGATGGCTAGTCTGGCGGAAGCCGCAAGTTCCTCCGCGCGATCGGGCTCTGGCTTGCAATTTCTTAACTACCCGCTCTCGGCCTCGGCCACACCTTCGCTGCCGTGGCTCGCCGCACCGGCGGCGTATCGCGAAATTGCGCGCCTTGCGGAGACAACGGCGGCGAGATCCTGCGTGATTCTCGGCCAGGACCTCGGTGCGCTCGACGGGACGACCCTGGAGACGCTCGCCCGGCCTATCCTCGATGGGCAGGCGCTGCTGTCAGTGCCTTTTTATCCGATCGGCAAGTATGAAGGTCTACTCAATAGTGGAATCCTTTATCCGTTCATCCGGTCTCTGTATGGGGGGCCGATTCGTCACCCTTTCGCGGTGGACTTTGGGATTGCCGGCAGTATGGTTTCGCACCTTGCGACGGATACACATCGCGGCCCGGGCAGCGCGATCCTCTGCCCAGTGATCGACGGCGCTGCAGCCGGTGTGCGGGTCGCTCAGTCGCACGTCGACGTAAGACATGTGCGCCACGACGGGGTGGATCTAACCACCGTCCTGGCGGGGCTGGTTGGCACGATGTTTGAAGATACGGAGAAGAATGCGGCTTCCTGGCAAAGAATCCGCGGTTCGCAACCAATGCCTCTCTTTGGCTCTCCGGCAGCAGCGGTGAATGACGGGGATGGAGTTGATGTCCGGCCGCTGATCGAATCCTTCAATCTTGGATGGCGTAACCTGCAAGAGGTGTGGGGCTTGGTCCTGCCACCGGTGACCTTGCTCGAGTTGAAGCGGCTATCCCGGCTGCCGGTGGAGCAATTTCGAATGCCCGATTTGGTGTGGGCGAAGATTGTGTACGACTTTGCGCTGGCCCACCGGCTGCGCTCGATCGGCCGCAGTCATCTGCTTGGGGCGATGACTCCGCTCTATCTCGGTTGGGTTGCATCCTATGTTGGAGAAGTTCAAGCAGTGAACGCAATGGCGGCGGAGCAGCGCATCGAGCGGCTGGCGACAGCCTACGAAGAGGCGAAGCCGTATTTCGTCTCGCGATGGCGATGGCCGGACCGCTTCAACCCCTGACGTCTCTATTTGACCTAGGCCAAAAGAGAACGCCAGTTAGTTGCATTGCCGAGAAGTTGGTTGCAAGGAGTACACCATGTGGGACCAGGCTACACAATCTCTCCGGGAGTCAATGGTACGAGCGGTTACTAAGATCGCGACGCTGCTTCCTGGCCTGCTCGCATTTGTGCTCGCGGTCGTCCTGTTTACCGGAATCGCATGGCTGTTAGCTTTTCTGGTCAAACGGCTGCTCGCGGCAATCAAATTCGATGAGCGGATGGGTAAAGGATCGAGCAGCCTCTCTGACTGGGCTCCCACCAGCACTCCAAGTTCGCTGGTGGTGAGAACGATCTTCTGGGGATGTTTCGTGGTTGGCGTGCTCGTGGGCCTCACCGCATTCGACGCCTCCTCGACTTCACTGCTCGCTGCATATTTGATCGGCTACCTTCCTCGAGTAGTCGGAGCCCTGGTGCTGCTCTTTGTCGGCACCATTATGGCCCGTTTTCTATCGCGAAGCGTGCTCATCGGCGCGGTTAATCTCAATCTTCAGTACGCGCGCCTGTTGAGCACCGGAGTGAAATGGCTCGTGCTGGTGCTGACCGGCGCCATGGTGCTCGACCACCTCTCCGTGGGCGGAACGATCGTGGAGCTTGCTTTTGGCATCCTCTTTGGCGGGATCGTGCTGGCCCTGGCGCTGGCCGTCGGGCTGGGATCCAGAGACTTGGTAACCCGCTCGCTGGAGCGCGAGGCCACGCGTGCCACGGAACCCGAGACGACAGAGCGCCTTCATCACTTTTAAGGATTACCCGGGGGGAGAATTCTGCATCCAACCTGAGGGCAGCAGGCCAATTGCAAACCTCAACACTTAATGGATGGGGAATTGAGCGGAACCACTCAAGAAGAAAGTCCCGTGCTCACGCAGAGGGTTGTACCCTCCTCGACCTACCGACTTCAATTGCACAAAGGCTTTACGTTTGATGACGCTGCGCAAATCGCAGATTACGTGAAAGAACTCGGCATCTCCCATATCTATAGCTCACCCTATCTCCAGGCGGCGCCGGGCAGCATGCATGGATACGACGTCGTCGACCCCACAAAGATCAACGATGAGCTCGGCGGCGAAGCGGGCCACCATCGCTTTTGCCAGCGGCTCGGGGAAGTGGGACTTGGCCAGGTATTGGATATCGTCCCCAATCACATGGCGATCAACGCCCAGAATCCTTATTGGTGGGACGTGCTTGAGAATGGCGAGTCGAGCCGGTATGCAACCTGGTTCGATATCGATTGGCATCCCGCCGAGGTGAAGCTTCAAAACAAGATTCTCATTCCGGTCCTGGGCGATCAGTACGGCCGCGTACTTAACGCAGGTGAGATCAAGGTCGAACAGGTTGGCGAGCACTTCTGCGCGCGCTACGGCGACCACCAATTTCCCTTGGCTCCGGAATCGCTGTCGCTTCTGCTCTCCAAGGCGGCCAATCGGGCCATGAATGACACGCTGAGTCTGATTGCTGATAGCTTCCCGCGCTTGCCCACCTCTCCCGATCCGGGAATCTCCTTCGTAAGGCACCGCGACAAGACCGTGATCTACGGACTGTTGAAGACTCTCTGCAGCGAGCATGGCGACGTCTGTGCGGCGATCGGGGCGGAGCTGGATGATCTCAACCGCGACATCGACGCCCTCGATGACCTGCTCAATCGGCAGAACTATCGCCTCGCGTACTGGCGCACCGCCGATCAGGAACTTGGCTATCGCCGCTTCTTCGACGTGAATACGCTCATCGCTCTGCGCGTCGGACGCGAGCACGTCTTTGCGGCCACCCACGCCAAAATTATGGAGTGGCTCAAGTGCAACCTGCTCGATGGCATACGCGTCGACCATGTCGACGGCTTGCGAAATCCGCTCGAATATTTCGAGAGGCTGCGGGCGCGAACTCCCGAAGCATGGATCATCGGCGAGAAAATTCTGGCCCCGGGCGAGTTCCTCCGCAAGGACTGGCCGATCGACGGCACCAGTGGCTACGACTTCATGGACGTATGCGACAACCTCCTCGTAGATGCCGAGGGTGTACAAAAGCTCACCGATATTTATGGCGACTTCACCGGCGAGCCAGTCGAGTTTGCACAAGTAGCGCATGAAAAGAAACTGAATGTCCTCCATGAGGGTCTGGGCAGCGACGTCAATCGTCTGGCAAGCCTCTTTGTGGACATATGCGAAAATCACCGCGACCACCGCGACTACACCCGAGCGGAAATTCGGCGAGCGCTCCGCGAGGTTGCGGCGTCTTTTCTTGTCTATCGAACGTATGTTGTCCCCGAGCCAATGCAAATCACCGATGAAGACCGCGACCGGATCGTCGAGGCGGTGGCCCGGGCAAAGCAGGGCCGTCCAGATCTGGATGCCGGTCTATTTGATTTCATTGCCGACGTCTTGTCGCTTCGGGTTTCCGGAGAGCTCGAGGGCGAGTTCCTTCTCCGCTTTCAGCAGTTCACATCGCCGGTGATGGCTAAGGGCGTCGAGGACACTGCCTTCTATTGCTTTAACAGGATGATCGGCTTGAACGAAGTAGGCAATGATCCGGGTCGCGCCGGCTTGACGGTGGGCGAGTTCCATGAGTACTGCGCGAAGATGCAGGCCACGCACCCTCTTACCATGACGACTCTATCGACGCACGACACAAAACGCGCCGACGATGTGCGCGCCCGGCTGGCGGTCATCGCCGAGATTCCCCGGGAGTGGAAGGGGGTGTTGAGGCGATGGTCGCATAGAAACGCGGCCTTCCGGACCGGGGCTTTTCCCGATCGCAACACGGAATATTTTCTCTATCAAACGATGGTTGGCGCATGGCCAATAAGCGAGGAGAGACTCGTTGCCTATATGGAAAAGGCAACCCGTGAGGCCAAGGTCCAGACAAGCTGGGTGCAGCAGAACAAAGAATTTGAAGACGCGCTGCGAAGCTTCATCGAGGGCCTCATGAACTCGGAGGCATTCGTTGCCGATCTGGAAAATTTCGTTAAGCGCGTCCTTCATGCCGGTCGAATCAACAGCCTGGCGCAATCGCTGTTAAAATTCACCGCGCCTGGCATTCCAGACACTTATCAGGGCGGCGAATTGTGGGACCTCAGTCTGGTGGATCCTGACAATCGCCGGCCAGTCGACTACGGAGTGCGACGCAGGATGCTGGACGAACTGCATGGCGGGATGGAGGTTGAGGAGATTCTGCGCAGGATCGATGAGGGTATGCCGAAGCTATGGGTGGTCCACAGAGCTCTCAGTTTGCGCAAGGAACACCCCGAGTGGTTTGCAGCGACTTCGGGATATCTTCCGATTGTCACAAAGGGATCGAAGAGCGAGCATCTGATCGCGTTTATGCGAGCGGATCAGGTCGCCACGATCGCGCCCAGGTGGCCGCTTAGATTAGGCGGCAGCTGGGCGGGAACGACGATTGAGCTGCCGCAGGGACCCTGGAGAAACCGGCTCACCGGTGATGTGGTGACAGGCGGGCGAGCACTTGTGCATAAACTGTTGGAACGTTTCCCGGTGGCCTTGCTGACGAGGGAGACGGAGTAGACATGCATCGATTTGAAGTCTGGGCTCCCTTCGCGACGAAGTTGGCCGTCGAGGTGAATGGAAAGGCGATGTCCATGGCGGGGCCGAATGACCAAGGTTGGTGGCTGCGAGAGGTCGAGGATGCTGAACCGGGAATGGATTACGGCTATCTGTTGGAGGATGACACAAAAGCCTATCCCGATCCGCGCTCGCGATGGCAGCCACACGGGGTCCACAATCTATCGCGAATCTACGATCAAACTGCCTTCGCGTGGAGCGATGCAGGCTTCCAGCAGAGGCCGCTAGCGAGCAGCGTGATCTACGAGCTCCATGTTGGCACCTTCACCGAAGAAGGCACTCTGGATTCGGCCACAGGCAAGCTGGACTATCTTGTAAATCTGGGTGTGACTCACGTCGAGTTAATGCCGGTAGCAGCCTTTGCGGGCGACCGTGGATGGGGCTATGACGGGGTGGCCTTATTCGCCGTACACGAGGCCTATGGCGGGCCCGATGCCCTCAAACGGTTTGTCGACGCCGCTCATCGCAAGGGAGTCGCGGTGTTACTCGACGTGGTGTACAACCATTTTGGTCCGATTGGGAACTACACGGGCAAGTTCGGCCCCTACCTTATCGATTCACACCACACCGCCTGGGGTGGGGCGGTCAATCTCGAAGGGTCTGAATCCAACCAGGTCCGGCGCTTCTTTTGTGACAACGCCATCATGTGGATGCGAGACTACCATCTCGACGGCTTGCGACTCGACGCAATTCACGCGTTTGTCGACCGATCCGCAATCCACTTTCTTGAACAGTTGGCGACCGAAGTCGAGACCCTTAGTGCAACGCTCGGGCGCCGGTTGGTGTTGATTGCTGAAAGCGATCTGAATGATCCAAAGGTGGTGACTCCTCGCGAGGCTGGCGGTTTCGGCATGGATGCGCAATGGAGCGACGACTTTCATCATGCGCTGTTCACCGTCCTCAACCCAGGCACGTCTGGGGGATATTACGCCGATTTTGGCGAGTTAAAGCGGCTGGCTAAGGCTCTTGAGAAGAGCTTTGTCTATGACGGAATCTATTCTCGATACCGAAGACGAGTGCACGGCCGCCAGACGGGAAGTCTTTCGCAGCACAGATTTGTGGGGTTTATCCAAAACCACGACCAGATAGGTAATCGAGCGATAGGCGACAGGCTGGCCGAAATTGTCGGCTTGGATCGAGCGAAAATTGCCGCTGCCCTGGCGCTCCTGGGCCCTTTCGTGCCGATGTTATTTCAAGGAGAGGAATGGGCGTCGTCGTCCCCATTCCAATACTTCGCCGACCATGAAGACCCGGAGATGGCAAGACAGGTCTCCGAAGGACGACGAAAGGAATTCGCGGCATTTGGCTGGGATCCAGACAGCATTCCAGACCCAGAAGATCGGCACACCTTCCAACGATCGAAGCTTGATTGGAAGGAGGTGGCCACCGGAGAACATGCGGAGATCCTTGCCTGGTATCGGGAGCTGATCCGTTTGCGAAGATCGGCGCCCGAACTCAACAACGGAGAGCCAGGAAATAGTCGAGTCTTCTGCGACGAAGAACAAATGTGGCTTTGTCTCTTGCGCGGCAAGATCAGTGTGGCCTGCAGTCTGGCCGACGCTGAACGTAGGCTGCCGGTTGCAGCAGAATCTACTGTGCTTCTCGCTTCGAAGCCGGAAACTAGAGTCGAGGCCGGCCAACTGTATCTACCTCCGAACAGCGTTGCGGTTCTGGGTTAGCCCAACCGGGAGTTACTGTCGATTCGACACCGCTCATTGCCTGTTTTGAGCTATATTGGTCAAGTCGGCTCGGATGCACAGGCAGCTGCCAATTTGCGTTGAACCAACGTAGGGCGAAACAGGCCTCTACCGCAGCGTCTGTTGCCTCCGTAAAGCATCATTCTTCTATAGGCAGGTCGAACCAGCTTCGACGCATGCATCGATAGGAGAAGGCTTCTCTATCATCGGAGGAAGGTCATGGCGGCGCGTCCCTATTGGTCTGGTCATATTCAAATCTCGCTGGTTTCTTTTGGAGTGAAGCTGTTCACCGCGACTGAGTCGAAGAGCGAGATCCGTTTTCACCAGCTCAGTCGTAAGACCGGCGAGCGCATCAAGTACCAAAAGACGACTGCTGGCGAAGAGACCGCCGTCGACAACTCCGACATCGTCAAAGGCTACGAATACGCCAAGGGCCAGTACGTCACCATCGAGCCCGAAGAGATCGAGAACCTGCGCGTTCCCTCTCGCCACACCATGGAGGTCAAGCAGTTTGTCAGCGAAAGCGAGATCGATCCGGCCTACTTCGAGAAGCCGTACTTTGTCGTACCTGATGGGGACGCACAGGCAGAGGCCTTCGCCGTCGTGCGCGAGGCCCTGCGCAAAACGGGGAAGGTCGCGCTGGGCAAGATTGCTTTCAGCGGGCGGGAACACCTTATCGCCGTCTCTGCCCCGACGGACGAAAAGCTTCCGGGTATGATGGCCTACGTCATGCGCTATGCTGAGGAATTGCGCAATCCCGCCGGGTATTTCGCCGAAATTAAGGCCTTTGCCGTCGAGGAAGACCAGCTCGCCCTCGCCGAGGAACTCATCAAACGGAAGTCGGGAAAGTTCGACCCCGAGAAGTTCAAGGATGAATATGAAGTGGCGCTGCGGGCGCTGGTTGAGGCCAAGGTGCAACACGCTCCGGTACAAAGCGAAGAGCCTGCGCCGAAGTCTGCGAAGGTCATCAATCTGATGGATGCGCTCCGCAAGAGCGTGGAGCGCGATGAAGCCGCTCCGCCGAAGAAGGCGCCCGGGAGAGCATCGGCTGCGAAATCCACCGCGCCCGCGGCGAAGAAGGCGGACGGCATCGCATTGGTAAAAGCCAAAGCCCGCAAATCGGCGTAATCGATGGCCGCAAAGAGCAAATCCGCGGCCGACTCCCCTGCGGATGCGATCGACCGGCAACTGGAGCGCTACCGCTCCATGCGCGACTTTAGCGTCACTGCCGAACCCAGCGGCAACACTCGCTCCAGCAAGAAGAGTTCAAAACCGGGTCGCGAGCGGCAAGGCCTTCCTTTCGTCATTCAAAAACACGCGGCAACGCGGCTCCATTATGATTTCCGCCTCGGCTGGAATGGTGTGCTGAAAAGCTGGGCCTGCGCCAAAGGCCCCAGTTACGTAACTGCCGACAAGCGGCTCGCCGTCCAGGTGGAAGATCACCCCATGGAATATGGCGGCTTCGAGGGCGTCATCCCAAAAGGCCAGTACGGGGGCGGTACGGTCATGCTCTGGGACGAGGGCACATGGGAGCCTCAGGCGGCCTATCCCGACGTCGCAGAAGGTCTGCGGACTGGTTCGCTCAAGTTCATCCTGCATGGCGTGAAGTTAAAGGGAAAGTGGGCGCTCATCCGTATGGGGGGCAAGGCCGCCAACGAAAGCAAGCCCAACTGGCTGCTTATCAAGGAGCACGACGGCTTCGAGCGCAGGAGCGACGATCCCCCGATCACCGAGGAAGAGCCCAACAGTGTAGTTACCGGGCGCAGCATTGAAGAGATTGCGAAAAGCGAAGACCATGTCTGGAATTCCAAAGAAACAGCAAGCGGAAATGCGTGGTATCGAAAGGAAAATGGCGAGACATCGAAAGACGTCGATGTTCTAAAGCGAAAATTGCAGACCTCTGCCGCCTTCACCGCGGCCCTGAAAGGTACGCCGAAGGAGAATCTACCGGACTTTGTGACCCCTCAGTTGGCCACCCAGGCAACGACGCCACCGAACGGCAAGGGATGGCTGCATGAGCTAAAGCTCGACGGTTATCGCATCCAGGCTCGCAAAGACGGCGCCAAGGTCCAGCTGCTGACCCGCACCGGGCTCGACTGGACCCATCGTATGAAGACCATAGCCGCCGAGGTGGGCCAGCTCCCCGCCGAAAGCCTTATTGCCGACGGCGAGGTGGTCGTGCTGGCAAAAGACGGCACCACCAGCTTTGCCGACCTGCAGGCAGCCTTTCAAGAAGGCGCGAACAAGCCCCTCACCTATTTTGTTTTCGACCTGCTTCACCTCAACGGTCACAACCTGCGCGGACTTTCGTTGCGCGAGCGAAAGGCGCTTCTCGCCAAGCTGGCACGAGCCGATGGCGAATGGCTTCGGCTCAGCGAACACCTCGAGACCACTGGCGAGGCCATGTTTCGAGGCGCCAGCGAAGTTCACGCCGAAGGCATCATCTCTAAGCGGGCCGACTGTAAATATGCCAGCGGCCGCAGCGCCAGTTGGCTCAAGTTGAAGTGCATTCGCCAGCAGGAGCTTGTCATCGGCGGCTTCACGCTGCCCTCGAACGGAATCCACGGAGTAGGCGCCTTGCTACTCGGCTATTACCGGGGGAAGAAGCTCATCTACGCTGGCCGCACCGGCACCGGATTTACCCAAAAGACACACAAGCTCCTGCGCGACCGGCTCGACAAGCTTCGCGAGAAATCTACTCCATTCGAAAATCCTCCCGCCGAAGCAAAACGCGGCGCAATCTGGGTCAAACCGGAACTCGTCGCGGAGATCAACTTCGCCGCCTGGACTGCGGATAACCTCGTGCGCCAAGCCTCGTTCCAGGGCTTGCGCGAAGACAAACCTGCCGGCGAAGTTGTTCGCGAGCAGATCACAATCTCTCCAATACCCGGTGGCGGGAAGCGGGCGTCCCACGTAGCGGCCCCGCATCTCGCGGCGACGGTGGAACCGGCCCACCAGGTCAAGCCGAAATCCAAGTCATCTCGGGAAACGGGGGCAGGAGCAGGCCATCCAGCGATCCGCCTCACGCACCCCGACAAAATCCTCGATCCGGAATCGCAACTCACCAAGCAGCAGCTCGCCGATTATTACTGGGCCATTGCTCCGCACATGCTGCCCCACATCGCTGGGCGTCCGCTCTCTTTGGTGCGCTGCCCGGATGGTGTAGCGGGATCATGCTTCTTTCAAAAACACGCTACCGGGACGCTTCCCCAAGGCATTGAGTCGGTGATGGTCACCGACAAAAAAACCGGCAAACCGGAGCCCTACATCACGCTGTCGACACCCACCGCGCTCTCCGAACTGGCGCAGATGGGAGTGCTGGAGATTCATCCTTGGGGTTCGCGCAACGATGAGCTTGAGCACCCGGATCGCATCACCATTGACCTCGATCCCGACGCAGCAATCTCCTGGAAACCGCTGGCTGCCAGCGCCGCCGACGTGCGCAAGCAACTCAGGGGTCTCGGCCTCGAAAGCTTTCTGAAAACTACCGGCGGCAAAGGGCTTCACGTTGTCGTTCCCATCCGCCCAGAATATGGGTGGTCGGTGGTCAAACAGTTTGCCCACGCCTTTGCACTCGCTTTGGAAAAGAGCGATCCAGCCACTTATCTGACCAAAATGACCAAATCCGCCCGCGCCGGACGGATCTATATCGACTATTTACGCAACGAACGAGGCGCAACCGCGGTTGCCGCGTATTCACCTCGCGCGCGGCGCGGAGCAGCCGTTTCGCTGCCGCTGCCCTGGAGTGATCTAAAGCTCGCGCAACACCCAGTCTTCCGGGTTGTCGATTACGAGCAGTGGAAAGTACGGCTGAAGCGCGATCCATGGAAGGATCTGACTCAAATCGACCAGCGACTCAATCCTGATACGCTCACTCTTTCCGCATCGTCGCGTGAACGATCTCCAGTCACGGCGGCGTAAAGATTGCTAGTGATTTGAGAGTTAGATCACTACCGGAATTTAGGAAAAGTGCTGCGCTCCGATCGTCCGTCGTCACGGCCCCACGACCGAAGTAATTTCCACCGGGCCGAGCAAGCCAGACGGCAATAATGGGGAATTGGCCTTGTACGGCTTCACATCCGTGAAGGTGTACTTGATCGTGGCGTCCGGCTGCTGGTCACCGATCAGCCGGTTTACCCACGCGTTGACGACCTTCACCTGAATCTCGTTAGCTCCAGGCTTGAGAGCACCAGTCGCATCTACGCGGTAGGGAGCATGCCATACTTGGCCCAGCGACTTGCCGTTAACCGTCACCTCGGCAAGGTTCTTCACGTCACCGAGATCGATCCACAGCGTCGCACCGGGCTTGAACCAATCTGCGGACGCCTGGATGGTTTTGGTATACGTGCCTTCTCCGGAGAAGTACTTCACTCCTTTATCATCGCTATCGCTCCACGAAATGAGTTTGTCGAGCGTGATCGACGGGGGAGCGCCACGGCCTGGCTGGAAAGCGACCTGCCATGGGCCGTCCACCGTTGCCAGCTGATTGTCGGCTTTGGCAGATAGTTCGAGGCTGGGCTGCTTGCTGTTTTCACGAAAGACAACGAAGACCGTTCCCCACGGCTCCAGCTGCATGGGCACAGAAGTGCGGCCGTCTGCGATGTTGTAAGACGAAGGTGCGGTCTTTCCAGTCTCGGCGTACCACAGCTCGGGAGTCTTGCCGCTGATGCGAAAGCTCGCATCGAAAACCGCTGGGTTGTCGCTGCGATTGTCGATGAAATAAAGATCACCGTCGGCCAAATGGCGATGCGCGAATAGAACTGGCGCATCCGGATTGGGATTGGAGTAGTCAAAGTCCGGTTGCAGGTTCATTGCTTTGAATACTTCCGCAAGGCTTTGGCCTGCATAGACTTTTCCCTTGCCAACCGTGTGCACTCCGGTTCCGTCGCCGAAGAGCTGGTCATCCAGCTTATGAAATTCAGCCTGGTTATCGGCAAGGCTCGGGTCATCCACTGGTTTGGGGCCAGCAACCACTGCTCCCGCGCGCACCAGCTTATCGATCGCGCGCAGCACAGGCAGAGACATGTGTTTGCTGTACGGGTCAAGCGCGAGGAGTTTGTAGTTCATCCCCCTCGCAGTCGTGATTTTTCCGTCGCTGACTTTGAACTCATGAATGAGGCCATCGGCGTTGATGTAATCGAAGCCGTAGCCCGCAGGAATATCAGGCGCCTTGTTGGCGAAGATCGCAGTCAGGTTCGAATCCTCACCGTAGAAGTAAAGTACGTCTGCGGCAAAATGCCCTTGCTGCAGCAGGTAGCTCGAACGGGCGATGTAATTCACCCACGGCGCTGCTTCGTTGGCCCAGGTTTCATTGCGGTTGAACCACTGTCCAAAGGGTCCAAGTGTAAGTCCGGGCGCCTTATTTACCAACGGCTGATGCGCCGATTCATGGATGCAAAAGCGGTTGATCCCGTTCAGCAGCTCCTGATCGGCGGTCGGCTTCAGCGTCGTCGGCGACCAGGCCCATGGAGCCGCCGCTGCCGTCATCGATTCTGCGGCCGCGATGTTCTGCCCATAGATGTGGGCGACAGAGGCCGATTCGCGGTCATCGGCGTTATATCCGTACTGCACCTTATTGACACCGGGAGACTGAGTCCACATGGCGGCCATCGGAATATCGTCGAGCTTCTTGACCTCCATGCCATCGGCCACGAAAGCACGCCCGGATTCATGAGATTCTCCGTAATGACCGATCCCGCGCTCCTTGAGCGAAGCCTGCACCTGGCCGTAGTGTTCGTCGGCGATCAGATCAGAAATGGTCTTGCGCAGGTCCCAAAGAAAACGGTCGCTGGCTTCCGAGCTCTCCACGACTTCCCCCGTGAGGACCGGCATCCATGGTGTCGGATCGTATCCACGACGCTTCTTGAACTGGGCGATCATGTCGTCGGTCCAATTCTGTGAGCCGGCCTCCCAGCTATCGGTGATCACGTAGCGGATACCGCGCTTGCCCATCATGTCCGCGCCGACGGTCTCTTTATAGCTGTCCAGATAGCCGTTCATGTAGTTCTTCACATACCCGGCGTTAAGCTTGTCCACTTCAAGCCCGGTCGCCTCCGCGGTTGCGGGGTGATTGGTGATCCCGAGCAGCGAATAGCCGAAACGCAGGACCACCCAATTACCTGGCGGGGGCGTCCAGTCGAGAGTACCGTCGGGGCGCATCTTCGAGGTCAGATCGACGACGTCCGATTTTGCGACGACGTCTGCCTCGGGGTAGGAGGGCGTGGCGAACTCGTAAAGATCGGGAACCGGCACGAAGGCGGCCTTCTCCTCGAACCGATTCACACGCGCGCCCGGATGCAGCACAAGCTCCGCGATCTCATAATCAGTGGGAGGCGGCCCAACTCTCATGCCAAAGGAAGATGGATCGATTCCCGCAGCCCATGCTGGCGGTGGGGGTGGCGGGACGCGCTTGAATGTGACGCGAAAATATTTCGCCGTGACCGGGGCGAACGATACCGTGTTCTCCGGAGCGCCGCCATCCGGGAGTTTCTGGATCACGCGAAATGTCTGTCCATCATCGCTCGCTTCGATCGCTTTCTGCGGGTTGGCGATTCCGCTGATCAGAGCCTCGATCTCGCCTACATTCTTGGTGACTAGGGTGATGGAACGGATCGTCTGCGGCTGGGCGAATTCATACTGAATCCAGGCATTTTCACCGACGGCTGGAATCGGCAACTTGGTCGTTTTCTCCAGATCGCCATCGGTGAGAATTGCTTGGTCGGGGGAGCCGGCGCTGGCCGTGATCTTGGGATTCAGAGATTCAGTGGTCACATCACTGGCCGGCCTCTTGTAGGCAATCACCGCCACGTCCGCATAGAACTGCGGGGGCGCCTTGCTCTCGCTCCCAGGAATCATTTCATGAATCCCGAGGCCCTGAAACGCTCCGGTGGTCTGGGGTGGGTGCGCGAGCGTTCCTGCGAAGGGTTTGCCACCCTCGATCACCGTCTCGCTCCAGACATACTTCTTCATCCCCTGCGACGGAGGCACCCACGGCCCTCCCGTCTCGCTCCAACCCGGCGATCCCGCGATTGCCTCCTCCATGTCCAACTGGTCGGCGAGATTGGTGGCGTACTTAAAGGCGTCCTTCCAGGGCGGAGTCATATAAGCAAGCCGGTGCTCGACGACCTGAGGCGTGGCCAAGGCGGCGTCGAAATTCTGGAATCCGGCCAGGCCGACATTGTGCATCCAGTCCAGGTCTAGCTTGATGCCCTCCTCCGTGATGTTGCCATTCATCCAGTGCCACCATACGCGCGGGCGCGCACCGCTTGGCGGATTCTCAAACCCGCTCTTCAGCGAATCCGAACTGCTTTGTGCGAAGCCTGCGCACCCCATCGCCAATGCAACGGAGGCGGCAAGAAATGTGGTCTTTCTGCGTTTGTTGTTCGCTGACCTTGTTACATTCATCTGGTATTTTTCTCCTGAAAGAGAAGGGGATTCACCCGCGCGAAGAGCATGCTAACCGCTTTGCTTTCCAACGCGAAGGATCATAGCACGCAGAAAGCATCATTCGATACAGAAATAATTCTCTAATTGAATATTAGCCCGATCTGAGAGTACATTTAGATGGAAATAAAACCATTTCGAATGCGCAGACAATCTGGAGGACTGTGAGACGACGCGAGCTGCTCAAAACGGTGATGTATGGAGCCGCCGGGCTCGCCATGCGCGAGACCGCCGGAGTTTTGGCCCAGCCTTCGCCGATAGCTCAGCACTCTCCGATTGTCGACGCACACATTCATCTCTTCGATCCGTCGCGTCCAGGAGGGGTGCCCTGGCCAGAGAAAAGCGACACCATTCTGTACCGTCCAGCAACGCCTGCACGATACAAACAAGTCACGGCTGGGTTGGGAGTTGTCGCAGCAATTGCGATAGAAGCAAGCCCTCTCGCCAGTGACAACGACTGGCTCCTTGGCGTCGCCACTGCAAATCCGATCATCGTTGGCGTGGTTGGCGACCTGGTCCCCGGAGAAGCCGCCTACGCGGCCAATCTGGATAGACTCCATGCCAATCCGCTCTTCCTTGGGTTTCGATACGGAAATCTTTGGAATCGTGACATTCTTCTCGATATGGCCAAACCAGGGTTTATCGACGGTCTGAAGCTGCTTGCCCAAACTGGGTTGGTTCTCGAAAGCGCGAATCCAGACCCAAATCTAATCCGGGCACTCGTGGCCGTCGCCGACCGCGTTCCCGACCTGAAGATCGTAGTCGATCACCTTCCCCATGCGACCATCCCTGCCGAGAAGGCCGCAAGCGATGCATATTGGTCCGATCTGCGAACTCTCTCCCAAAATCCGCACGTCTTCGTGAAGCTTTCCGAGATACCCGTCCAGCTTAACGGAAAGCTCGTAACTGATTTTCACTCCTATCAAGAGGGATTGGATCAGCTTTGGGACACCTTTGGCGAGAATAAATGCCTCTACGGCAGCGACTGGCCCAACAGCGACCACGTCGCGACTTATACCCAGACACTCGGCATCATCCGCGATTACATCTCACGAAAAGGGCCGGCCGCTACCGTGAAATTCTTTTCGAAAAACTCCATCGCGGCTTACAAGTGGCGGCCAAGGCTGCCGAACCAGTCGTTCTCTGTGTAATCGGCACCTGCTGGTCAGCCCTCTTGTCATGAGCCGCCCTCATAGGGAAAGCTGTAGAGATAAACCGATTCATGCCGCTTGCCGCGACGGGCTGGGACCGGAAGGAAGCGGGAGTATCTGGAGGAGACTCCGCCGCCGACGGAGTACGAGTTGATTTGCGCTGCGCCAATTCTATGCTCCGACCGAGGCAGCGCATGGTGCGGTCGCCGACGATGCATGAGTTGTGTGAATTTGACATGCCGCAGTCGGTCGTTAGAAGGTTGGAGGCGACGCCGTGACTACGAGAATACGAGATAGAAGGCGGGCGGTCTGCGCTAGGGGTGGTTGAGAAGATGCGAGCTGAGGAAGTCGAAGGCCAGATGAAAGCGAATGACGCGGCCGTCATGCGGCAAACGTCGCGCCTAGTCGTGCCTTATCGCCGACCCTACCCCGGCACCCAGCCGGAGCATTTGCATGCCGCCTATGTTAGCTCCATCGAACGCGCCCCTACGCAGCCACTGATTATGCTGCCGCATACCCTTTCGGAGGTGACCGGCCCCGACCTAAGCGCTGACTTCTCTGACCCGAAGGCTGCCGATCTGACAAAGCAGCACGCAGGCGAACCGGTCGGGGAACGGATCGTGGTTAGCGGACGAGTCATGGACGAAAACGGCGGGCCGGTGCGCAATACACCAATCGAGATATGGCAGGCCAACGCCTGCGGAAGATACATGCACAAGCGCGATCAGCACGACGCACCGCTCGATCCAAATTTCACCGGCAGCGGCCGGACGTTGACAGATAACAACGGCAGTTACAAATTCATCACCATCAAGCCGGGATCCTATCCGTGGGGCAACCATTTCAACGCCTGGCGTCCGGCGCATATTCATTTCTCGCTACTTGGCCCGGCATTTGTAACAAGACTGGTGACACAAATGTATTTTTCCGGCGATCCGTTGCTGCCTTATGATCCTATCTTCAACTGCACGGCGGATGAAAAAGCGCGCTACCGGCTGATTTCGAGCTTCGATTGGGAAAATGTGAAGCCGAACTGGTGCGTTGCCTACAAGTTCGACATCGTCCTGCGCGGCCGCGAGGAAACACCTTTCGAGGACGCGCTATGAGCCTGCAAGCCACTACCTGGCAGACGGTCGGGCCTTACTTCCGAATTGGCCTCGAGCACCTCAACGTGACACGGATCGCTGGGCCTGAGACTTCGGGCCACCATGTGAGGGTCGAGGGTCGGGTGTTGGATGGGAAAAGCAAACCCGTGCCGGATGCGGTCGTTGAAATTTGGCAGGCGAACGCGGAGGGCGAATACTCGCAGGCGGCCGGATTTAGCGGCTTCGGGCGCATTCCGACCGATGAGAATGGACGCTTCTCCTTTATGACGATCAAACCCGGTCCGGTGCCGGGACCGGGTGAAACGATGCAGTCTCCACATCTCGCGGTCAGGGTGATGATGCGCGGTTTGCTCAAAGGCCTGGTTACGCGAATGTATTTTCCCGGCCAAGGCCTGGCCGCAGATCCGGTGCTGCAGCTTGTTCCAGAGCACCGCCGTTCCACGCTGATTGCGCGGCCCTTGACGGACGATGGCGTAACGCTTACCTGGGACATCGAGTTACAGGGCGAACGCGAGACAGTGTTTTTCGACTGCTGAACTGGCTTGATAGGTATGCATGTCGCTATTTGACGACCTCTTTTATTCCGGTCCAATGCTCGCGGTCTTCAGCGACGAGAGCCGTTTGCGGCGCATGCTCGAGTTCGAGTCCGCGCTTGCGTCGGCGGGGGCGGCCTTCGGACTTATTCCAGAAGGCGCCGCGAAGGCGATCGTGGCCGAATGCCGCTTCGAGGTGCTCGATCTCAAGGCCCTTCAGGTGGGAGTAGCGAAGACAGGGACTCTGGCCCTGCCCCTGGTGCAGCAGCTTACCGAGGCCGTGGGGCGTCGAGATGCCGAGGCGGGGAAGTATGCTCATTGGGGCGCCACGAGCCAGGACGTAATTGACACGGGTTTCATGCTGCAGGCGCGCGAAGGGCTGGAGCTCGTCGAAAGCGCGCTCGCCGGATTATGCGCCGAACTGGCGACGCTGGCTGAGCGGCATGCAGGGACGATCATGGCGGGGCGCACCTGGCTTCAGCAGGCCGTTCCGGTCACGTTTGGATGGAAGGCGGCGGGTTGGCTGGACTCGATGTTGCGCCACCGCGAACGTTTGCGCGAAGTTCGCGAGAGAGCCCTCGTGCTGCAGTTTGGTGGCGCAGCGGGAACGCTGGCTTCGCTCGGGGCCGATGGATGGCGGGTCTCGGAGAAACTTGCAGGCATCTTGGGTCTGGCGCATCCCGGTATTTCGTGGCACTCCTCCCGGGATCGCGTTGGAGAGATCGCTTCGGTCCTTGGCCTCGTCACCGCGACGCTGGGCAAGATCGCGAAGGATGTTTCGTTGCTGATGCAGACCGAGGTGGCTGAAGCTTTTGAGTCCGCCGGCGCCGGACGTGGCGCATCGTCGACTATGCCACAGAAGCACAATCCTGTGTCCTGCGCCGCTATCCTGGCGGCTTCAATTCGAGTTCCCGGATTGGTCGCCACTGTGCTCACGGGTACCGTGCAGGAGCACGAGCGTGGCCTAGGAAATTGGCCAGCAGAATGGGAGACCTTGCCGGAGATTTTCAGCCTCTGTGCCGGGGCGCTCGAACGTGCGGCCGAATTGGTCTCAGGACTAGAGATCGACGGGAATCGCATGAGGACAAACCTTGAGCTGACCGGCGGGCTGGTCATGGCGGAGGCGGTCGTGATGGCGCTTGCTTCGCAAATCGGAAAGTCTGCGGCTCATGTCTTGGTGACCCGAGCCTGCCAGCGCGCACTCCAGGAAAAGGGCACCTTGAGAGAGGCGCTTCTCGGCGACCCCGAGTTCTCGGCATTGATGGCGGAGGCTGAACTAGACGCGGCGCTCGATCCCGCCGACTATCTGGGCGCTTCGAGAATGTCCATCGACAGAGTGCTTCAGCGCGCATCGGCTGTCCAATCCAGGGCGGGCGCTGCTTTCATTGTTCTTCCCGAGGTCCGCACTCATTATTACTGGGACGGCCCGGCAGAGAAGCCGGTCCTGCTGTTATCCAACGGCCTCGGCACCAACCTGACTATGTGGGATGGGCAGATTCCCGAGTTCTCCCGAGAATTCCGGGTGCTACGTTATGACCAGCGCGGCCATGGTAAATCCTCTGTTTCGCCGGTGCCGTATTCTATCGAGCAGCTTGGGTGCGATGTCCTGGCGTTAGTTGACAGGCTGGGAATCGAGCGGTTTTGTTTCTGCGGCCTCTCAATGGGTGGAATGATCGGCCAATGGCTCGGCGCGAACTCTCCTGAGAGGTTGACAGGCTTGGTGCTGTGCAACACCGCGGCGAAGATCGGCACGATCGAGAGCTGGAACACCCGCATCGAGCTGGTGCTCAAGGGTGGTGTCGAGGCGGCTATTCCGTTGGTACTCGACCGCTGGTTCACTCCAGAGTTTCAAAAGAATGAGCCTGACGTCGTCGCCCGCAACCGGGAGATGCTCGTATCGACGAGCCCAGCCGGGTATGTGGCAGGTTGCGCCGCGGTGCGCGACATGGACCAGCGCGAGGTGGTTCACAATTTCCGCGTGAAGACTTTAGTGATTGCCGGCGCCTATGATCCGGTAACTCCACCGGCCGAGGGGCGATATCTCGCAGATAGCATCGCCGGGGCTAGTTATGTGGAGTTAACGGCGGCGCACTTATCGAATGTGGAAGCTCCGGCTGAGTTCAACTCAGCCGTCCTCCGATTTCTGGTCGCGTAGGAGATTGAATAGCGATGGATGATCGCGAACGGTACGAGGAAGGGATGAAGGTCCGGCGTAGCGTGCTGGGCGACGCGCATGTGGACCGCTCGCTTGCGAACCGAAACGAATTCAACTCCGCCTTTCAGGACTTCATCACCCGCTGCGCCTGGGGCGAAATATGGACGCGACCCGGGTTGCCCAGGCATACGCGCAGCCTGCTCACGCTGGCGATGATGGTCGCGCTCAACCGCGAGGAGGAGTTTCGGATGCATGTGCGGGCGGCCTTCAATAACGACGTGACGCGCGCGGAGATCGAAGAGGTCTTGCTGCAGAGCGCTATCTATTGCGGCCTACCGGCGGCCAATAACGCCGTTCACTGGGCGCAGCAGGTGTTCGATGAGATCGATTCCTCGAAGACCGGCGAGATCGGCAGCGCGAAGCCGTAGGACGAGGAAGCATGCGAACACAGGTGGCGATTATCGGAGCGGGACCGGCTGGGCTGATGCTTGGGCATTTGCTGCACCTGCGCGGAGTCGAGTCGGTAATCATCGAGGCACGCAGCCGCCAATATGTCGAGGAGAGAGTTCGCGCCGGGGTGTTGGAACAGGGAACGGTCGACCTGCTCAACCAAACCGGCTTGGGTGAAAGGATGAAGCGCGAAGGTCTGCTGCATCACGGCATCGAGCTGGGCTTCGCAGGGAAACGCCATCGCATTGACATGAAGCAACTGACCGGTGAGGCGGTCACCGTCTATGGCCAGCACGAGGTGGTCAAAGACCTCATTCAGGCCAGACTCGCCTTTGGCGGCGAGATTGTTTTCGAGGCCGACCACGCCAGCATTCACGGTTTCGAAGGCATCGGGCCGCTGGTCCGGTATGAAAAAGACGGTATCGCCCGCGAATTGCATTGCGACTATATTGCCGGCTGCGACGGTTTTCATGGAATCTGCCGTCCTTCTGTGCCGGAGGGTGCGCTGACCATTTACGAGCGCACCTATCCGTTCGGCTGGCTGGGGATTCTTGCTGACGCGTCGCCCTCGCAAGACGAGCTCGTGTATATGAACCACGAGCGAGGTTTCGCGCTGTTCAGCATGCGCTCACCCAAAGTCACGCGGCTCTACTTGCAATGCCATCCGGAGGAAGACATAGACAATTGGCCGGACGACCGCATCTGGGAGGAGCTTTTGCTTCGCCTGCGGAGCGACGATGGATGGGCGCCAGATGTCGGGCGTATCACGCAGAAGGCGGTGACCCCGATGCGCAGTTTTGTGACCGAGCCGATGCAGTACGGACGGCTATTCCTTGCCGGAGATGCGGTGCATATTGTGCCGCCGACCGGGGCCAAGGGCATGAACCTGGCAATCGCCGATGTCAGGGTGCTGGCACAAGGCCTGGCGGAATTCTACGAATCGGGTGCGGCCGCTTTGCTTAATCGCTACTCGGAGATTTGCCTGCGGAGGATTTGGAAGGTGCAGCGCTTTTCCTGGTGGATGACGTCGATGTTGCACCGTTTTCCCGACGCCAACACTTTCGACCAGCGCCGGCAGATTGCGGAGCTGGATTATGTGACCGGCTCGCAGGCAGCGGCCAAATCCTTGGCCGAGAACTATGTGGGCCTGCCGATGGAGTCTATCGATCACTGGGCTTCGCGTGCGATCGAATTCCAAACCTGAAGGGACTTGGCATAGAGGGAGAGAAATAGATGTCCGATTACCAGGGACGTTGGAAAACCGTCAAAGTGGAGATCGAGGGCGGGATCGCGTGGGTCACCTTCAATCGGCCGGAGAAGCGCAACGCCATGAGCCCCACGCTGAATCTGGAAATGCGTCAGGTGCTGGAAGTGCTGGAACTCGATGAGGCGGCGCGGGTGGTCGTGCTCACTGGCGCGGGAACCGCCTTCTCCGCAGGGATGGACCTGAAGGAATATTTTCGCGAGGTCGACAGCAAGCCTGAGGCGCATCAGGAGAAGATCCGACGCGACGCCAGCGAGTGGCAGTGGAAGCTGCTACGCATGTACGCCAAGCCGACGATCGCAATGGTGAACGGGTGGTGCTTTGGAGGGGCGTTCACTCCGCTGGTCGCCTGCGACCTGGCCATCGCGGCAGAGACCGCCGTCTTTGGTCTTTCGGAGATCAACTGGGGTATCCCGCCTGGCAACCTGGTGAGCAAAGCGATGGCAGATACAGTCGGCCATCGCAAGGCGCTTGAATACATCATGACCGGTGACACCTTTACTGGAGTGCAGGCGGCGGAGTATGGGCTGGTAAACAAAGCGGTCCCGCTGGAGAGGCTGCGCGAAGAGACGATTCTGCTTGCGAAGAAGCTGATCGACAAGAACGCGGTAGTTTTGCGCGCCGCGAAGCATGGGTTCAAGCGTTGCCGCGAGCTGACCTGGGAGCAGAACGAGGACTACCTCTACGCCAAACTCGACCAGGCCATGCATCGCGATCCCGAGCACGGGCGCGAAAAGGGGATGAAGCAGTTCCTCGACGAAAAGAGCATCAAGCCCGGCTTGCAAGCTTACAAGCGGTGAGGTAGATAATCCATGCGTTCCATCGAACTACTCATTGGCGGCAAATCGGTACCGGCGGGGAGCGGCTCGACCTTTGATCGCATCGACCCGTTCACTGGCGAGATCGCCTCGCGTTATGCCGCTGCGTCTCTTGAGGACGCCGATGCCGCGGTGTCCGCTGCGCGGGCAGCGTTTGAGGTTTGGAGCACGATCAGCGCCACCGAGCGGCGCAAGCGCCTGCTTCGCGCTGCTGACATCCTTGAATCGCTTACCCCGGAGTTCATTGCGACCGGCATCGCCGAGACAGGCGCGACCGCCGGTTGGTACGGCTTTAACGTCATGCTCGCGGCCAACATGCTGCGCGAAGCAGCTAGCATGACCACTCAGATCACTGGGGAAGTCATTCCCTCGGATGTGCCCGGCAGCGTTGCGATGGCAGTGCGGCGTCCTTGTGGCGTGGTGCTGGGCATCGCGCCGTGGAACGCGCCCGTGATCCTCGGGATGAGGGCCATCGCGATGCCTTTGGCCTGTGGGAACACCGTCGTACTCAAAGGTTCCGAGCTCTCTCCGGGCGTTCACCGGCTGATCGGAACTGCGTTTCACCAGGCCGAGCTGGGTGATGGAGTGGTCAATGTCATTCTCAACGCGCCTGCCGACGCATCCGCTATTGTTGAGCGGCTGATCGCAGCTCCCGTCGTGCGGCGCGTGAACTTTACCGGCTCGACGGCGGTGGGCCGCATCGTCGCCCAGATCGCCGCGAAGCATCTCAAGCCCGCGCTTCTGGAACTGGGCGGCAAAGCGCCGTTCCTGGTACTCGATGACGCCGATCTCGATGCCGCGGCAGTCGGCGCGAATTTTGGCGCATTCATGAACCAGGGGCAGATTTGTATGTCCACCGAACGCATCATTGTGGATCAAAAGATAGGCGACGCCTTCGTTCAGAAGCTGGTGGCCAAGGCGGGAGGATTGGTGGCTGGCGATCCGCGGCGCGCCGATATGGCCCTGGGCACGGTCATCAGCCCTGAGGCAGCTAGGCGCATCGGCTCTTTGGTCGCCGATGCAGTCAACAAGGGAGCGAAGCTCGCATTGGGCTGCCATATTGAGGGCGCGGTGATGCAGCCGACGATCCTTGACCGCGTGACTCCAGAGATGAAGCTGTATGCAGAGGAGTCATTCGGCCCCGTGGTGGCCATTGTTCGCGCGTCGAACGAAGACGATGCCGTCCGGATCGCCAATGATTCCCCGTATGGCCTTTCGGCGGCTGTCTTTACCGGCGACGCGGCACGAGGCCTGCGGGTGGCGGCGCGAATCGATTCGGGCATGTGCCATATCAACGGCCCGACCGTTCACGACGAGGCACAGATGCCATTCGGTGGAGTGAAAGACAGCGGCTATGGCCGCTTCGGAGGGAAGGCCGCGATCGCTGAGTTTACCGACCTGCGCTGGATAACGGTGCAGACCGGACCGCGACATTATCCGTTCTAACGTCAACCAAGGTCCCAAAGATGGAGTAGAGGAAAGGAAAAAATGTCCAGCTCTTCCCCTTATCGTGCCGATCACGTTGGCAGCTTTCTGCGCCCGGCCGAGTTGCTGGAGGCGCGACGTTCCGGTGTGGCGCTGGAACAGCTTCACGCTCTGGAAGACAAGCATATTCTGCGTGTGCTGGAGAAGCAGAAGAATCTCGGCCTTGAAGTCTTCACCGACGGCGAGCTACGCCGCAGCAACTTCATGAGCGACTTCACCGACGCGGTGGAGGGGTTCGACCTGGGTGACGCGGTTGCGCGACATTGGGACGATGCAGCAGGTCAAGCGGCGGACCAGAAACGGGCGGTAAGCAGCGTTACCGGTATCGTAAAAGCGCGTCTGCGCCAGAAGGAGCCGCTTACCGGGCGAGAGTTGCCATTCCTGCGACAGCATACTCCTGGCCCAATCAAGATGACGCTTCCGAGCGCCACCCAGTTTCCGGCGATCTCTTTCAAGTATGGCGTCACCGACGCGGTGTATCGCGACCCTTTCGCGCTACTCGACGAGATCACCGCAATCATGACGGCGGATGTGAAGACCCTCGCCAACAGCGGCGTTTCGTATTTGCAGATCGATGCGCCGCGCTATAGCTATTTCCTGGATCCCAAATGGCGCGCGTGGATGGAGAAAGAGCTGCGCGTCGATACTGAGTCGATGCTGACCGCTTCGCTGCGCGCGGACAATGCCTGCTTTGCCGCGGCGGCACAACCGGGCGTGACGCTCGCAATCCATCTGTGCCGAGGTAACAATCGGAGCCATTGGTATGCCGAGGGCGGCTATGACGCGATCGCCGAGAGACTCTTTGATGAGCTGGCAGTGGATCGCTTTCTTCTTGAGTACGATGACGAGCGTTCGGGCGGCTTTGCTCCGTTGCGGTTTGTTCCCGAGAACAAAACAGCCGTGTTAGGGCTGGTGAGCAGCAAGCGCGCCGCACTGGAGAGCAAGCGGGAGCTGTTGGGCCGCATCGACGAGGCCGCAAAGGTGCTCCCCCTCGGGCAACTGGCGCTGAGCCCGCAATGCGGCTTCGCCTCCACAATGGAGGGCAACGATCTTACCGAGGCCGACCAGTGGGCCAAGCTGCAACTGGTGGTCGAGACGGCCCGCGAGGTATGGGGTTGAAGACGACGTGATGTTGGCGCAGGGAAAGGACTTTGTGATGAGGGCTCAAGAAGCCACCGATGCTCTCGCTTCGCCGCCTGCAACGCGAACGGCAATCGACCGGCTGCTGCGTCCTCGCTCGGTGGCCATCGTCGGTGCATCGCCGACACCCTCATCGTTCGGAGCAAGCGTCCTGGCCAATCTGGAAAATGCGGGCTTCGTCGGCGATCTTCATCTGATCAACCCTATGCGCTCCGAGATCCATGGCCGTCTGTGTTTACCTTCGATCGATGCGCTTCCGCATGGAGTGGATTGTGCAGTGCTCGCCATTCCGCGCGCCAGCGTGCTCGAGAGCGTAGCGGCCTGCGGTCGGCGCGGAGTCGGTGGGGCCATCATCTTCTCCGCGGGATTCGCCGAAAGCGGCGCCGAGGGGCGTGCTGAGCAAGAGCAGCTTGCCTCCGTCGCTCGCGAGCACGGGATGATTCTCGAAGGGCCGAACTGCCTCGGAATGGTCAACTTCATTGATGGCATCCCGTTGACCTTCGTCCTGACACCGCCCGCGCCCCACGCTGGCACGAGGGGTATTGCCATCGCCTCGCAAAGCGGTGCCATGGCCGCAGTGGTGGCGGTGGGTCTCAGGGATAAAGAGCTGGGGATTTCCTTCTCCATCTCGACGGGTAACGAGGCTGCGAGCAACATCGAGGACTACGTCGAATACCTCGTCGATGAGGAGCACACTCGCGTCATCCTGATGATCGTCGAACACTTCCGGCATCCGAGGAGGTTCCTTGCGGCTGCCATGCGCGCCCGTTCGTTGGGCAAACATATTGTCTTGTTGCATCCCGGCAGAAGTGGCGCGGCGCGTGCCTCGGCTGAGACGCACACCGGCGCGATGGCGGGAGACTACCAGGTCATGCGGACCAAGGTCTCTCATGCCGGAGTCGTCGTCGTTGACACGCTGGAGGAGTTGCTGGATGTTTCGGAGATCTTGGTCCGTTGCCCATCCGTGCCGTCGGGCGGCGTTGCCGTGTTCACTGAATCGGGGGCATTCAAGGCCTTGACGCTCGACTTCTGCGATGCGCTGGGGCTCCCCCTACCCGCGTTGAGCGAAGTTACAGCGACGGCGCTTCGTGGCGTGATGCCCGACTTTATACCGCCGAGCAATCCGCTCGATCTGACCGCGCAGGCGCTAGTCGACCCGGGACTTTATGGCAGGACTCTGCCAATCATCCTCAACGACGATCGCTATGGAAGCCTGGTCCTCGGCATCATCCTCACCGACGATGCAACAAGCGGGCTGAAGTTTCCTCCTATCATCGACACGGTGCGAAGGCTTGAGCCATACAAGCCGGTTGTCTTCGCCGGCCTGGACGAAGGCGCGCGGGTATCGGCAGAGCACGTTCGTGAACTCCGCAGTCTGGGAGTGCCGTTCTTCCCATCGCCAGAGCGGGTTTATCGCGCTCTGGCCCGGCTGACTGCATTCGCCGAACAACAAGCGAGTAATTCCGCCTCGGATGCGGAGGCCAATTGGAAGGCCGGCGAGTTGCCGGCCCTACCGACTGGAGTAATACCCGAGTACCGTAGCAAAGAATTCTTGAAATCACTCGGCATCCGCATTCCCGACGGCGGCCTCGCGCGCAGCGTTGAAGACGCGCAGCTGATCGCTGCAAAGATCGGTTATCCAGTAGCGCTCAAAGCTCAATCGGCTTTGCTGTCGCACAAAAGCGATGCTGGTGGAGTCGCGCTCAACCTTGGTTCACCAGAGGCGGTGGCGATTGCGTGGGAGCGGATGCATCAAGACATTGCTGGGGCGCGTCCCGGTCTTGTGCTCGATGGCGTTCTCATCGAAAAAATGAGCGATCGAGGGGCCGAGTTGATCATCGGCGCACAGAACGATCCCGAATGGGGACCGGTGTTGTTCGTCGGATTTGGAGGTGTGCTCGCCGAGGCGCTGCACGATGTGAGACTTCTTTCTCCCGATCTCTCAGTTGAGGCAATCGAGAATGAGTTGCTTCGGTTGAAAAGCGCCGCGCTTTTGCGAGGTTTTCGCGGCTCGCCGGCGCTGGACGTTCGGGCTGCCGCCGAGATCGTTCGTCGCTTGGGAAGCCTGATGCTGGCCGCGCCACAGATTCGGGAAGTGGACATCAACCCGATCGTCGTCTATCCACAGGGTCAAGGCGCGATTGCGCTCGACGCGCTCATCGTGACCCAATGAGGATCGGAGTTCATTAACGCAGGGCGAGGCCCCGAGGTCTGAGTTTGCCGCGAAAGCGGTTCGATATACGGGCGACATTTCAAATGAAAACATGCGCGATGTTGGCGGGAGGAATGGAAGATGCCAGAAGCACTGATCTGCGATGCGCTGCGCACACCCTTCGGGCGTTACGGAGGCGCACTGGCGTCAGTCCGGGCCGACGACCTCGCAGCCGTTCCGATCGCCGCTTTGCTGCGTCGCCATACTGGTATCGACTGGGGCGCGCTCGATGACGTCGTCCTCGGCTGTGCCAACCAGGCTGGCGAAGACAATCGCAACGTCGCGCGCATGGCGCTGTTGCTGGCCGGCCTGCCGCAGGAGGTCCCTGGGACGACGGTCAACCGGCTCTGCGGATCGAGCATGGACGCGATCGCCATCGCCGCCCGCGCCATTCATTGCGGCGAGGCAGAAATGATCGTCGCGGGTGGAGTCGAGAGCATGTCGCGCGCCCCCTTTGTGATGGGCAAGCCCGATGCCGCGTTTTCGCGAGCGATGAAGCTCGAAGACACCACTATGGGATGGCGCTTCATCAATCCGCGGATGCAGGCCATTTACGGCGTCGAGACGATGCCGGAAACTGGCGAGAATGTCGCCGATGAGTACAGGATTTCCCGCGAGGACCAGGACGCCTTCGCGCTCCGCAGCCAGCAGCGCGCCGCCGCCGCGATCTCTGCCGGCTTCTTTGCGGGTGAGATCGTCTCGATCGATGTTCCACAGAAGAAGGGCCCGCCGGCTCCGCTCACAGCCGACGAACATCCTCGTCCCGAGACCACTCTCGAGGGGCTGGCGAAGCTGAAGCCGGTGGTCCACGCCGACGGCACGATCACCGCCGGCAATGCCTCCGGCATTAACGATGGAGCTGCAGCGCTGCTCCTCGCCTCAGAGGCGGCGGCCGCACGATATGGCCTGCGCCCAAGGGCAAGAATCGTGGCCTCGGCGGCGGCGGGAGTGGCGCCTCGCGTCATGGGCATGGGGCCGGTTCCGGCCGTGCGCAAGGGCCTGAAGTTGGCCGGCCTGACGCTGGAGCGGATGGATGTGATCGAGTTGAACGAAGCCTTTGCCTCGCAATCGCTGGCGGTGCTGCGTGAACTTGGCTTACCCGACGACGCGCCCTACGTCAATCCAAACGGTGGCGCTATCGCCATTGGACATCCTCTGGGCGCGAGCGGCGCTCGCCTGGTGACGACTGCTCTCAACCAGTTGGAGAAGGTGAGCGGCCGCTACGCCCTGTGTACGATGTGCATTGGCGTCGGACAAGGAATCGCGATGGTCATCGAGAGCGTGTGACTCGTATCGCGCTGTGCTGAGTTAAGGAATTCATCTCACGCGGCCGTTTGCGAAGACCGCTGCGGGCGTGGCTTTGATGCAGTTGTCTGATCAATTGGGAAGCAAGCTCTTGCCTAGGTCACCTTCCAAACTCTCACGACAACAATGTCCGCATAGCGCTCGGCATCTCCTATAAAAATGGACCTCTTGAGCCAGTCGTACTTTCCGTCAGGCGGGTAAAAACGCGGGGTGGTTCTGAAATAGTATTGGCTTGCGGGAACCGCTTCGCCCGCGGCGATGCGATCCATCAAGCCGGGCCTGCCGCGGCGGATTCCCTGATTGCGCACCTCGATGCGCACCGCATCGTCAGTCTCGATGACGTACTGCGCATCGACGAAGGTCAAGCCGTCGACCTCAACGAACTGCCAGTCTGCTCCTCCAGGCAAGACCCGCCCCGAGATCCCAGGCCCACGAAAGGTTCCACCAATGATGGGGACGGTGCGCCTGAGCCCGAACGGACTGGACCCGAGCTCGAGTACCGGGCCGATGTTCGCTCGCAGTTCAAGTGCGAATTCGAGTTGCGGAGCTGATGTTGCTTCGATCAAGTGCTTCTCTTTAAAGCCTGCGCACCATTGTTTCTGGAAGTCGCAGGCCTCAGTTTCACCTTTGCAGAATCACGTGGGAGAACACCGCGGTGTCGACTTTGTCGGGCACATGCGAGCAGAAGCCGATGCCGACGTAGAAGGGACCGTCGAAGTGGATCTGGATCGGTGGGCCGAACTGGTGCAGCGGCTCGCCCTCTACGCTTACCAAGAGAGCAATGGAGTCGCCTCGTTTTTCGAGGCCGATGCGTTTGGGGGCGACATTCACGAAGCTGTCGGGACTGGCGCCACCGGGACGGCCTCGTCCGCCGATGCGATACTCGATGTCTTTAATGCGGACGTTGTTTTCGGGACGCTGGGCGAACTGGAGCATTCCGCCGCCGTGCAGGCCGGTGAGCACTTCCTTCGAGTCGTCGTCAAGGCTCTGGCGGATGATGACCACTGCCTTGCGGTCGTCATAGCCTTTGGGGTTAGGGAAGGCGATGTCAGCTGATAGCGTGACGTCACCGGAGAGCTTCTTCCAGAGAAATCGAAACTCATCGCGGTTGTACCAGATGTTATAACCAGCTGAATTGACCGTGTAGCTGCCGGTCGGTATGTAGGTGCTGATCGCCGTGTCGTAGGTGGCGCTGCCGGGAAGCACCGCGCTGCCAACATCCGACTGACCATCGAAGATTCCGATGGGTGTGTTGAAGGTCGTGGTGGGGCGATGAAAGTCCGCTGGCGGCGCGACCTGGGTGTGGGTCGCGGAGCCGGGCTGTGCCCACGCGGGCACGGCTGGTGCTGAGGCTGGCGACGAGGTCGGCGTTTGCGCCTGGAGGGTAGAGAAGGCGAGGCACGCGGAGAGGAGCGCGACGATGGTTCGAATAGCGATGTTGGTGATGAGGCGATGGGAGACTGTCATCGTCGGCTGACTCTACTTTGTCGGGCTGGCTGCGGCGAACTCGGAGCAGCAGGGTTTCACGACTGGCTGAAATTCCATGACCTCGGCGCGGGTTCCGTCAGGGTCATAGATGTTGAGCTGCCATTTGCCGTCGGCACCAATCTTAGGCAGAGCATCTTTGGCGGGCAGGCGGTCTTCGCCATAGAGCAGGTCGTAGGCCTTTTCCATGTTGGGGACACCGAGTGAAAAGTGATTCAGGATTCCAGCGGTCTCTTGAGACATGCTGGCAGGAATGCCGCGGGTCTCGGGACCGCCTTGCAGCATGTATTCGAGCCAGTCGGTGCCGTCTGGAACCTGTTGCGAGACCCACTCTGTTTTGCCGTTGCGACCGCCGTACCAGTAGGGCCGAAAGCCAAGCACCTTGCGAAAGAAGGCGTTCTCGGCGTCCGCGTTGTGGACGATGAAGCCGACGTGGATGATGTGATTGCTGAGCGGGTTGGTGGGAACCGGTTCGGGATGAGTAGGAGGCTGGATAAACTGAATCTTGTTGCCTTCGGGATCTTCCAATTCAAACCACGCGCTACCGTTGCTGGCCTTCTGCACTTGCTCAGGAACCTTCACATCCTGGGCGGCGAGATATTTCCTTAGCGCCTCGGCGTTAGTGGTATTGAAAGCGACATGGTCCATGCGATTCTTTGGGTCGCTCTGATTTGCGGGCAGGGGTAGGACCTCGACGAACTGGATGGGGCTGAAGTAGTAGCGCACACCGGCGGCGTTTTCGGGATCCGCTCGTTTTAAAGCGCCCAGATCGTGCAAGTAGAAGTGCTCCGTCTTGGCGTTGTCGGAAGTATAGACGCTCAGGTGGGAGACCCCGGTGATCAGTGGGCGCGACGATGACGCCTGGGCGCGCGCTGAGATGGTGGTCGCGGCCGCCATTGCGGCAAGAGCTACGAGTTGCGAAACGTTCATTGCGGGCCTCTTCTGAAAACAAATTCCTGAGTCGACTTCAACTCGCTTGAACGCCCCTGTAGAGGCTGGGTTTGTCGTTAGGTAAAGTCGATGATCACACGATTTATAAAGACCAGTCCGTCCCGGTTCAGACTGAAGTAAATCGTTTTCTGGAGCAATTTCGGCAACACAAGGATGATATCCGAGAAACGGATATTCATCATGGCATTGGCGCCGCGAGCCTAATGACTCCCAGGAACCTTGTGGAAGCTAAACTGTGGAATGCACAACCGGCAGACGGAGCGCAGTCGCAATAAGGGCCGCCGCCAGGAAGGCTCCGGAGGTGATGCATAAAGCGTAGTTAAGTCCTGCGTGTTCTGAGACGCTGCCGATCAGGTAGGGCGCAGCCGCGCTGAAGACCCGGCCGATGTTATAGACGAATCCCATGGCCGAGCCGCGCAGCGCGGTGGGAAAGAGTTCACTGGCAATGACGACGAATCCGCTGAAGTACCCTGTGCCGAAGAAGCCGACCAATGGGCCAATCAGCAGAAGCGCGTTCGGATCGCGCACGAAGGCGAAGAGCGGCACCAGCAGGGTCGCAGCCGCGAGGTATCCGATGTAGGTGTTCTTGGCGGTGAAGCGGTCGGCGATATAGCCGAAGCTCACGTAGCCGAGAAAGGTACCGAGCTGCATGACGATCGTCCATCCGGAGGTCTGGACGATGCTGAGGCCGCGGCCTCCTTCGATGACCGGCATGGACAAAAAGCGAGGCACCCAGGTGAAGAGCCCCCACCACGCAAAGAGCGTGGCTGCGTTCATGGTGGAACAGACCACAAGGTTGTAGGCGAGCGGGCCGCGGAAGAGCTGGCGGGTTTGGACTCGCGCGGTGCGCTCTCTTTGCCAGGTCTCCGATTCGTGCACTCCGCGCCGCACCCAGAGGGTGATCAGGGCAGGGATGATGCCGACAAAGAACACGGCGCGCCATCCGAAGTGCGGCATCACCAGGGCAACCACTGCGGCGCCCAGCGCATAACCGATCGCCCATGAGCTTTGTACCAGCGCGAGGGCTTTGCCCCGATGGCGCGGTGGCCAGGTTTCTGCGACCAGCGCTGCGCCAGCTGCCCACTCGCCGCCCATTCCGAAGCCGAGAATTACCCGGCAGACCATGAGTTGTACTGCATTGTGGGTGAGGCCGCACATTGCGGTCGCAATGGAATACGACAGCATGCTCACTGTAAGGGCGGGGACGCGACCGAATCGATCGGCGAACCAGCCAAAGCCCAGGCCACCGATGGCGGCGGAGATAAGCGTGGCCGACATCATCGCCCCGCTCATTGCGGCCGAGAGATGGAGCTCGCGCTGCACCTGCCCCAGCACCAGCGCATAGAGCATCACGTCCATGCTGTCGAGCATCCAGCCGAGGGAGGCGGCAAGCAACGCGCGCCTTTGGATTGGCGATGCTTCGGCAAGCCAACCATAGAGAGCGTTCAAGAAAACTCCTCTTGCTTTAGAGTTCAATTGTAGGGCTGCCGAGGTCGAGGAGTGGGCAGGATGCCACGGGGCCGGAATCGAAAATGTGGGAGCGGACTATTTGCGCGTAGCGATCGATACTGGCGGCACCTTCACCGATTGCGTCTATTTTCAAGGCGGACAGCTCCGGGTGCTCAAGGTGTTTTCGAGTCCTGGCGATCCTTCGCTGGCGGTGCTCGAAGCTTTGAAGCAGATTGGAGCCGGCCAAGCGATCGACGTTCGCCATGGCACCACAGTCGGCACCAACACCATGCTGGAGCGCAAGGGCGCGCGCGTGGCCTTCGTCACTACCGAAGGCTTCGAAGACACGATCGCCATCGGCCGCCAGACGCGAAGCCGGCTCTATGACTGGTTCGCGCTGGCTCCTGAATGCATGGTCCCGAGGGAGTTGCGTTTTGGCGTGCCGGAGCGGGTGAACGCCGAAGGGGAGATACTTCGTTCTCCGTCGAATGACGAGCTGGAGAAGTTAGTCGAGCGTGTACGCGCGAGCGGTGCGGAGGCGGTGGCCATTTCATTGCTCTTCTCGTTCGCGCAGCCAGAGACAGAGATTCGGGCAGAAACGGCGATGCGACACATCGGCGTGCCGGTATCGAGCTCGCATCGCATTCTGCCCGAGTTTCGCGAATATGAGCGGGCATCGACGACAGTGGTCAACGCGTATCTTGCACCTCGGATGCAAAGCTATCTCACGCATCTGGAGCGGCGCGTCGCTGAGCGACATTCCGGCGCTCGCGTAGATGTCATGCAGTCCTCGGGCGGCATCATCCCGGCGCGGCTGGCGGTGAGCGAGCCGGTGCGCACAGTTTTATCCGGACCGGCGGGCGGAGTGATCGGTGCGTGCCAGGTGGCGCGCTGGGCCGGATTTGAGCGCATTATCGGATTTGACATGGGCGGCACTTCGACCGATGTGTTTCTGGCAGACTCGACAGCGGGCAGGGCGCACCTCACGCGTGAATCGGTCGTGGCCGGTGTGCCGATCGGTGTGCCCATGCTCGACATTCATACTGCCGGCGCCGGTGGTGGCTCGATTGCGCGTTTCGATGCCGGAGGGATGTTGCGGGTCGGGCCGGAGTCAGCGGGCGCGGAGCCAGGACCGATTTGCTTTGGGCGCGGCAATCTGCCCACGGTGACCGACGCCAATCTTGTGCTTGGGCGTCTCGATCCGGAAAGCTTCCTTGGTGGAGGAGTGCGGTTAGATTGTGAACGCACCAAGCGGGTCATGCATGAGGTTAAGGGCCCTGTTGAGAGCGCAGAGAATTTTGCAGCCGGCGTTCTTCGTGTGATTGAGACCAACATGGAGCGGGCCATTCGCGTCGTCTCGATTGAACGCGGACACGACCCGCGAGACTTTGCTCTAGTGGCTTTTGGCGGCGGCGGGCCGCTGCATGCCTGTTCCTTAGCTCGGGCCCTACGCATACCTACGGTAGTAATTCCCGCGATGCCCGGAGCGCTGTCTGCTGTCGGCATTCTGTTGGCGGATGCGGTGCGCGATTACTCGCGGACGGTGATGCTTCCTGGCGATGCGATCGATCGCGTCGCCGGCGAGTTTGAGGATTTGGAAGAGCGGGGCGTCGCTGAGTTTACTGAAGAGGGATTGCAAGGAGTTGCGCAGCACAGTATCGACATCCGCTATCGCGGACAAGGACATGAACTGAACGTGTCGTTCCGCGCTGAATCACCGGGACGCAGTGTCGAAACATTTCACCAGCTGCACCAGCAGCGGTATGGCATCTGCGATCCACAACGTGCGGTCGAGATCGTCAATTTGCGCTTGCGCATGGTCGCGGCAGGGGAGCAGTGGTCGCCCTCACATCGTGATTGTGTACCCGGCAATGGAGCCGCTGCTCGCTATGCGGAGCGGAAGATTTTCTTCGATGAGGGATTTGTGCGTGTTCCGCTCTATCGGCGCGACGCCCTTGTGCCCGGGGACGTGGTTGAGGGGTCAGCGATGATTACGGAATACACATCAGCGACCGTGTTGCCGCGGGATTGCAGCGCAAGTGTGGATTCGTTCGGCAATCTCATTATCTCGATTGGAGGGGAGCGACGCGCATGACGGGAGCAGCCGACCCGGTAGACCTGGCGATCTTTCAGAGCGCGGTACATTCGATCGCCGAGGAGATGGGCGCTGCGCTGCGGCGTACTGCGCTTTCTCCAAACATCCGCGAACGGCGCGATTATTCATGCGCGATTTTTGATGGGCAGGCCAGAGTCATCGCCATGGGTGACCATATGCCTGTGCACCTCGGCTCCATGCCCATGTCAGTCGAGGCGGCCGTCGCGGCGATTGACTTCGTGCCGGGCGACATTGCGATCCTCAACGATCCGTATGCCGGCGGAACTCACTTGCCGGACATCACCATGGTGCTGCCCGTCTTTCCGCCGGGCCATCCGAGACCAGCATTTTATGTTGCCAACCGCGCTCATCACGCTGATGTTGGCGGTACCTTTCCTGGATCGATGGGGCCGGCGAACGAGATTTTTCAGGAGGGTCTCCGCATTCCTCCGGTGAGGATTGTGCGCGCCGGCAAGATCAATCGCGAGATGCTCGATCTTATCCTGCTGAATGTTCGCACGGCGAAGGAACGCGAGGGCGATCTGGAGTCGCAGATTGGCGCCTGCAGGGTTGGCGAGCGGCGCATACTGCAGCTTTGGGAGAAATATGGCGAGACGAAGCTACGCGGCTTGACGGAGAATCTGTTGGAGTATTCCGAGCGGCTGGTGTGCGCGGAACTGCGCACGATGCCTGCCGGCGATTTTGAAGCGGAGGATTGGCTGGACGATGACGGAGTTACCGATATCCCGCGGAAGATTGCGGTCAAACTTCGATTCGAACCTTTGCGAGGTTCGGTCCATGTGGATTTTGCGGGTTCCTCCGCGCAGGTGGCGGGAAGTGTGAATGCGGTCCGCGCCATTACGCTCTCCGCGTGTTTTTATGTTTTGCGCTGCCTGCTCGGTGAGGATGCGCCGGCGACGGCAGGCATCCTGAGACCGCTGACGCTCGATACTCCGAAAGGGAGCATCATTGATGCGCTGCCTCCGGCTCCGGTTGCCGGAGGCAATGTCGAAACTTCGCAGCGAATCGTCGATGTTCTGCTACGTGCGCTAGCCGATGCTGTCCCTGATCGTGTCCCAGCGGCAAGCGCGGGGACGATGAGCAATCTGACCATTGGCGGCCATGATCCTCGAACCGGGCTACCCTTCACCTACTATGAGACGACTGCCGGCGGTATGGGCGCGCGCCCTGGATTGGATGGCATCCCTGGCGTGCAAACGCACATGACGAATTCGCTCAACACACCGATCGAGGCACTCGAATATGCCTACCCATTTCGAGTTCGCCGATATGGGTATCGCTACGGGTCGGGAGGGGCCGGGGAGTTTCGCGGCGGTGACGGGCTGATTCGCGAGATCGAGCTGCTTGCGCCTGCGCAGGTCACATTGCTGGCGGAACGAAGAAAGCTCCGCCCCTATGGATTTCAAGGCGGTGAAGAAGGTCGGTGTGGCCGGGCGTGGTTCATTCGAGCGGGAAGTGAAGAGAAGGTCGAGCTGCCCGGAAAGTGTAGTCGCTTATTTGGACTTGGAGACATCGTCGCCATCGAGACTCCGGGTGGAGGCGGTTGGGGTAAGCTTTGACCTCGTTCACGGCATCACGGCGGCTCGCTGCGATAACAGATAGGCGGCGCGGTCACTGGGTTCGGAGGTTGTTCCCGAGAGAACTTTAGCGAGAGGGGCTCCTGCATATCGTTCGTAAGAATGCCGAAGACGGTGTACATGGTCGCGTCTCGGTGATCGATCGCCGAGGTGATCACTTGCCAATGCAGGGGGTTCGCGGGAAGGTTCGGTTCAGCGCGGCGCTGTCGTTGAATCTGGTGGCCACGGCCGGAACGGGCTTCTCACAGCGGGTGAAACAAAGAGCGAGGTAATCAAAGCAAGGTAAGCGGCCTTCATCTCCGCTGGAACGACAGTTGTAGCACGAGTTCTTGAGTACGCCTTGACTTCGGGTGGTGTGTTCAGTTCGGCGGTTACCGTCGGATTTGTCTGGTCGAACAAACTGAAGCGCGAGAAAAAGAATAAGCGCGGCACCACCCACCAGACTCGCTTCATTGATCGAGAGCTGACTTTGTCTCCCATGACTTAACTCCCTATCTCGACGACAACCTTGCCCAATGCGCCTGCTTCCACCAGGGCGTGTGCGGCTTCGATCTCCGCAGTTGAAAAGCGATGCTCGTTAAGCAGCGGCCTCAACTTGCCTGCTTCGACGAATTCGGCGGCTTTGGATAGTATCTCCCCGTGGTGTGCCCGTCCTTCGCCGGTGAGGAGCGGCAGCAATGTGAAGACGCCGGAGTAAGTAGCTCCGCGAAAAGACAGCGGAGCCAGGGAGTGCGAGCCCCATCCCAGGCAACTCACGACGTGGCCGGTATAGCGCTTGACCGCGGTGAAAGAGGAATCGAGAGTCGCGCCTCCGACGGTGTCATAGACGATGTCGAAGCCTTGACCTGCGGTGCAGGCCGCAACATATTCTTCGACCGATAGGGATCGATAGTCGATCGGAGTTGCGCCAAATTCCTTCAAGAAGTTCCTTTTGTCCGGTGAGACGGTTGCGAAGACCTCCGCCCCAAAGGCCCGCGCGATCTGCACCGCGATGTGGCCGACTCCGCCAGCCCCGGCATGGACCAGTACCTTGTGATCCGCTCCCACCTTGGCGCGATCGACGAGACCTTCCCACGCAGTGATAGTGCTGAGGGGCAGCGCAGCAATATCGCGCATGGAAAGGCACTTCGGTTTGTGCGCGAGCAGGTTGGCGTCAACTGCGATCATTTCGGCTAAGGTGCCTTGCAAACCGCCCACTCCGCCGACCATTCCAAAGACTTCGTCGCCGGACTTGAAAGCGGTAACGCTGTCTCCAACCTCTTCGACAGTCCCTGCCATATCAACGCCCAGCACGGCGGGCAATGTCTGCCTGGCGTGTGCTGCGTGGCCGGCGCGGATCTTCGTGTCGAGTGGATTGACTCCACTGGCGGATATCCTGACCAGAACCTGTTCGCGCCCGAGCGAGGGGCGAGGAACATCTCTAGCTTGAAAATCGCCGCCAGGGCGATCAACGAACCACGCTTTATGCCCCACGGAGTCCTCCTCTAGAGCGATGCGTCACCATTCGTTCGATCGCTGGGCGTTGTCTGTATAGGCTTTAGCCCAAAGGGCAACTTGCAACTGGACTGACTTACACCATGCCCGATGCATCCTCTCAACATCTTCGAGTGGATGGCCCTTTGCGGCGAGATAGGGCTTGATGGTCTCGTTCATCACGGGGATAAACGCAATGATGTCGCGGAGGGGTACATAGGGCGTTGATCGAACTCCATCGACTTTGTTTTTCTTCACGCTGGTATGCCGCAGAGCGATCTCTTGTTGATAGTTGATCCAGTCCTGATCGTAGGGCCGCAGGCATGTGTCGAGAATCCATTGCCGAAAACGGAGGTTGCTCTTTTCCAGATACTCGGGGATCGGCTCTCCTTCGGGCGTTCGCGAGTGTCGGGCAAGGTTCGGGATGCCGGCGATGATGCCGCTGCGCCAGTGTGCAACGATCTGGCTGGTCTGGTCGGCCAGGACTTCGCCTGCCAGCTTTAAGGAGCGCTCGTCTTCTTCGGTGAATCCCACGCTGACTTTCAAGTCTTCCAACTCGCGCAGCGAAACAGGCGACGCGGCAACTTCGCCAAGGCCGTAGGTATATCCGTGAATGTTTTCAGCAACTCGTTTCATCAAATGCACTCCTCGCATGGTGCCCGATCAATGGCTGTCTGCATTCTTACCTGACAAGGCGGGCAACTCCGATGGTTTTGCGATTGGAGGCACGGTGGAGAAGAGTGGAATGAGTCCCTCCAGCAAGGTTGGGTGCGTCAAAACGGCATCGCGCAACGCGGTATAGGGCAGCTGTGCGATCATCGCGATCTGCACCGACGCCATGATCTCTCCAGCACCGACGCCGAAGGCGGTGAACCCCAGGATACGATCGCTTTCGGTATCGATGAGAGCTTTCATGAAGCCGCGCGTTTCGGATAGTGTGCGGGTGCGCAAGACGGCGGCCATTGGAATCTTGGCGAGCCGGTATGCGATTCCTTTTGCCTTGGCCTCGGATTCGGTCAGGCCGATTTGCGCCAGCTCGGGATCGGTGAACATACAGGACGGCACCTGCCTGCCCGTCGTTACTCGATGTCCGCCGGCAATGGCAATATCGTCTCGAATCACCCGAAAGTCGTCGAAGGAGATGTGAGTAAAGTGCGGACTGCCTGCGCAGTCTCCAATCGCCCAGACATCTGGTGCTGTTGTCCGTAGATGCTCATCGACTTTGGCATAGCCCCGGTTGGTGAGCTCAACTCCGGCCAACTCCAGGCCGATGCCGGCAGTGTTGGGGGTGCGGCCGGTCGCTACCAAAAGATGCGTGCCTTCGACGGTTCGCTCCGTTCCGCTCTGAAGTATGTGGAGCTTCACCGCCTGGCCGGATATTCCCTCAACGCCGCCGAGATGTCCGTTTGTCAAGACGTCGATGCCCTCATCGCGAAAGAGTTCATGAAGAGCTTGTGACACGTCTTCATCTTCTTTGTGGGCTAGTCTCTCGTTGCGATCGATGACGGTGACACGGCTGCCAAATCTTCGCATCGCCTGCGCGAGTTCCAGCCCGACATAGCCGCCGCCCATCACCAGCAGATGCTCGGGAATGTGATCCAGTTCGAGGGCCTCGATGTGGGTGAGGGGTTTCGCCTCCGTGAGCCCGGGTATGTCTGGGAGAGTTGCGTGCGTGCCTGTGCCGATGACGATTTTCTTCCCATGAACCGTGCGGGTTTCTCCATCGTTCAGCGTGACTTCCAGAGTCTTCGGGCCGACGAAGCGACCGCAACCGAGAATCAGTTCGGCTCCGCTCGCCTTGTAATTATCAAGATGCACCTGGACCAGGCCGTCGACCATCTTTCGCTTGCGATCGCGCACGGCGGACATATCGATTTGCACATTGTCTTTGGTGATGCCGAACTCTGGGCTTCTGAAAAAATAAGAGGCGACTTTGGCGCTGTGAATGATGTTCTTGCTGGGGAGGCATGCGATGTTGGGGCAGGAGCCGCCGATGTATTTGCGTTCGACGACAGCCACCCGCTGGCCTTGTTTGGCCAGGGTCCAGGCGAGGTACTTGCCGCCCTCACCGGAACCCAGCACAACAAGGTCATACTCTTTTGCGTTGAACGAATTCCCATTCATGATGATGGTCCTTTCGCATATTGCCGGCCGGGCGTGGATCGCTGAACGGCTGGCTATCCAATTCTCTGGTCAGCTCGAAAGATAGCGAACCATTCTGGTGCGGCGAAAGCCCCATAGGGAGGCCTTCTCCACAACACTTTGGAGTTGCCTCTGGGCGTGCCTGGCGGAGGGGCGAGCGATTTGGCTCGATGCGATCAGTCGTCACGCAAAGAGCTGGCGTTGCGACGGCCAAATAGCGCGAGCATCCTGGTCACGACGGAAGTATTGGCTTGTCGTGGGTAGGCGAGCGCTGCAGGTACCTTCAGCTCAACTTCGGTGCCGGCCCCGGAACGGTTCCATATCTTGAACTGTCCGCCGATCTTGAGGGCGCGTTCCTTCATTCCCGAGAGCCCCCAGTGCCCGGAGACACCACCGGAACGAATGATCTCAGAGGGGATGCCCTTGCCATCGTCGCGAACGCGCAGCCTCACTCCGGAGTGGTCGTAGTTGATCTCGACCTCGACCATCGACCCCAGAGAATGAGTTAGAGCGTTGACGATCGCCTCTCGTCCGATGAGATACATCTCATCGCGGATCATCGGGTCTACTTCTCGCGGCGCGCCTTCAACGACCAGCCGGAAACCGATGGTTTCCTGCATGCGGTCCTCGCCGATCGCCGACAACGCCTCGGGGAGAGCGGCGATCGCTCCGGTCTCGCGGCGGAGATTACGAATCCGCTCACGGCTTTCGCTCATGAGTTGGTCAGCGCGATTCATAGCATCTTCCATGATCTCGTGCGCCTTCTCGTTCTTCGGGATCAACTGGTTGACGACCTGGAAGCGGAGGAGCAAACCGTGGAAGCCCTGGAGAAGAGTGTCGTGGAGTTCTCGCGCGATGCGTTCGCGTTCGCCCAGCCGTTCTGCCATGCGCGACTGGATCTCTGCCGTGAGCTGGCGAATGCGAAGACGAAACAGGAGCCATATGAGACTGAGTCCCAGGAGCAACAGCAAAACCTTGAACCAGACCGTCTGGTATATCGCAGGTGGGACGACGAAGTCTAACGTTGCCCCGGTCTCGTTCCACAAGCCGTCGTTGTTGCAGGCGATAACGTGGAAGAGATACCTTCCGGGCGGAAGATCGCTGTAGAAGGCTTGTCGGCGCGTACCCGGGTCTTGCCAGTCGGTGTCACGCCCCTCCAACTTGTAGCGAAACCGGACCTTCTGGGGAGCCACAAAGCTTAGCCCCGCATAGTCGATTTGAATGTCGCTTGTGAGAGCGGGCAGACCCACGCTTTTGCCCGGCAGATAGGTCTGCCGATCCGCAACGATCTGCTCGATGTGCACCGGCGGCGGGACCGGGTTTGCGTGACGATTGTTAGGGTCGAGCATCTGTAGGATGCGGCCATTCACGAACCAGAGCCGGCCGTCGGGCGTCCTCACTGCCTGCGGTTTCAGAGAAGTGAGGCCGGGTTGAACGCCATCGGATTCGTCGATCAGCTTGTAGGCGACAAGGACACCAGGTTTTGCCCACCAGCGATCTAATTCCGTCTTATTGATCTCGATGATCCCGCATTTTGTGTAGAGCCATATCGCCCCCGAAGCGTCTTTCACCAACGCGAAGATCTCATCGCAAGGAAGGCCGTTGCGAAGCGATAGGTTCTCCCGCTTGCCGTCCTTGAATCGCACCAGTTCGTCCATGTTCGTCGCCCAGACCGAGCCGTCGTCTTCCACCAAAAGGTCCCGAATCTGCCTGGTGTTTCTGGTCTCGTACGAAGGGACAGTCAGCGTTGCAGCGTCCTGCCCCGGGCTGTTCTTGTAGAAGAGCAAATCGCCATTGGCCAGTCCTAGCACTAAGCCGCCCTTTGGATTTGGCGCCAGGATATAGGCCCGGCTAATCTGCGGTGATATGATCTCCGCTTGCAGGCGCATGTCGTCAATGTGCAATAGGTTGTGCGCCGCGAGCACCCAGACGCTGTTCTCGATGTCCTCGGTGATCGCGAAAACTGTCCCGAGCGGGCTCCCATCGGCATGACGCACCGCACGAAATGTCGATCCGTCATAAACCCACAGTCCATTATCGATTCCCAGCCAGAGGCGCCCAGCGTGATCTTCAAAGAGGGTGGTGACATTTTGTCCGGGCAAGCCATTTCCAGGGCGAATCGCCGACAACCGGTTATTGTGCAAATGATCCACGGCCTGGAAGTTTGCGATCCACACATCTCCGTTGCGAGATGCCACCACCGCACCCGCACCCGCGGAGGAAAGACCTTCGCCCAACGCATAGCTGGTAATGGGCTGATCGTGGAAGTTGTCGAGTCCGGCCGACGTTACCGCCCAGACGCTTCCCTCGGCGTCCTGAAAGAATTGTCCTACTGCGTCGCTGGAGAGGCCGTCCGCATTGCCGAAGTGCTCGCTATGGCCATCCCGGATGCGGAAGATTCCTTCATGAGCGGTCGCGATCCAGAGCGATTCGTCCCGGTCGACGAACAGCGACGTCACATCTGTATTTTTGACGGGAATGTCGGGAAAAGTCTGGCTTGTCCACTTTCCCACCTGCAAGTGGTCGAGACTTAGCTGAGCTCGAGGGTCGTCGATGGCCAGCCACAGCGACCCCGCTTTTCCAGCGCCGACGGCATTGAGCGCTGAGACGCCTTCAATGTGTTTGTCTCCCCGCCGAACGTCCAGCGGGGGAGAGCCGGGCCGCCAGCGAACTAGTTCGGAATAGCCGTTGCCCCAATAGCCGCCAACCCACAGATCTTCAGAGTCGCCCACAGCAAGATGCACGGGAAAGAAATCCGGGAGCCCATCGCGCACTCCGTAGCACTTCACAACAGAGCCATCGATGCGGCAGATCGGGCCCATACCGTCAGCGATCTGTGTTCTAACGAGCCACACAGCGCCTTTGGCATCTTCGACGAGTGCTTCAACACGTCCGCTTATCTCGGGGTAGTTAATGAGCTGGCCATGTACCCAATGGGAGACGCTGAATCCGGTGCCGATCCAAAGGCTGCCATTGCGGGCGGCAAGAAGCGAGAATATCCGAGGATCGAGCAGATTCTGGCCGGCGGACGCGTTCCAGGCGACGAAGCGGACGCCGTCAAAGCGGACCAACCCCAACGTGGTGCCGATCCACAGGTAGCCGTCTGAGGTTTGGACCGCAACCTGTGGCACTCCACTGAAGCTTCCATCTTGTGTGCGCCAGGCGGTATGACCGTACTGGGTGAGTCGCTTACCAGGATCGAGCGCGTCCGCGGAAGCGCACAATATGGCGCTCAGAAGGAAGCAACTGGCCAGGCCGCGTGCCGTGGATCGTATTGAGGCTTCCCCAAACATTATTGGAGTTCTTGATCGTCTCCGGCGGCGAGGTATTCCGCCATTCTATTCCGGCTCAAGCGTGGTACTTAATGATCCCGCCTGGTGGGCACCACGACCTCGCGTCGGCCGTAGATGCTGGCGTCCACCGAATAGGCGCCTGCGCCCAGCATTCCGAGAGCAACCATTACCACCAGCAGAAAAATGCCCGTCACCCGGTCGCAGCCTGTGCAAAGGAACAAGCCCAATGCCCCGATGGCGGCACCGGCGATGGCGGTAAACGGCGTATACAGGCCGATGGCCAAGAGCAATCCAATGCCCACGCAGATCGCAGTTACCCAATAGGCCGGCGGTCCTTGCCAGAAGGCTGACCCGTGGAAAGCCAGAACCCCAGCCAGGGACAGCCTCATAAGAAGTAAGGCTGCGCCAGGCTGTCCGTCCGGAAAAGTGGCGAAAAGTCGCTGCACCCAAAGGAGGTTAATCGATTTTGGTTCAACTCCAAAGCCTCTTTCGAGGGGGAAGAGACACTACTTTCGAGGGACGAATGTCCTCCTGCGTGCGAGTATACTTTTGGGCAGGAAGTGATCGTCGTTTTCCAGAACTGCCCTGGCGGAGAAACAGATGGCGGGAAGTGTTCTGCATTCCCCAATGATCCGAGTACTCGCCGTGGACGACCATGCGCTTGTCCGCGATGGCATCGCCTTCTCGATTCAGTCTGAATCTGACATGACGGTCGTGGCCCAGGCCGCGACCGGACAAGAGGCGATCGAACTCTTTCGTCTGCATCGCCCAGATGTGACGCTCATGGACCTTCAGATGCCCGGCATGAACGGCATCGACGCGATGCTGGTCATCAAGGAAGAGTTTCCTTCGGCGCGGATCATCGTGATCACAACCTATTCAGGTGACGTACAGGCATCGCGTGCCCTCAAAGCCGGAGCAGCCGGATACCTGCTGAAAGGCACGATGCGCAAGGAACTGGCCGACACCATTCGCCGCGTTCACGCCGGTCAACGGCGCATCCCTTATGAGGTCGCAGCCGGGATCGCCGAGCATGTTAATTCCGATTCCCTTACCGCGCGCGAGATTGAAGTGCTGCGCAGCGCAGCCGCTGGAAAATCGAACAAGAGAATCGGCGATAGTCTTGGAATATCTGAGGAGACGGTCAAGGGCCACATGCGGAACATTCTCTCGAAGCTCGAAGCCAATGATCGCACCCATGCTGTCACGATCGCGCTGAAACGCGGTTTTCTGGATGGCTAATGCGTTTTCGGGTCGCGTGAGCTGAAGAGTTTCACGGGTAGACCGCGGGCTTTCACAAGAATGCTTCAATAAACTTCCTGGCCAAACAGATTGAGATCAACACGGGAGAGCCGGGTTCGCGCTTCCTGTAGTTCCATGCGAAGCATCTGGTTCTTGCGAAGCAACTCGGCGACCACGATCTGCAAGGGCAACCGAGTTTCACAGTCCGGGCAAGGCGCGGCTACGGAGCCGCGGAATTGACCGGTATGCCTAGGGGAGAGTTGGGTGATCTCTTCGCTGTTCATGGCGGTTTCCTGGTTCTAACTGTGTCGGCAGCGAGGCGTGCACTGCTAAGCGTCGTCGCCCACTGGGGCCCGTCATTGGGAGACGAGTTCGACTTGGCTGAAGAGTATGGGATTCCAATCCCGCCAACAAGCCCGGAAGGAGTGTCGCTCGACCCACTCTTTGGAGTTGGCGGGGGAGTCGGCCGGGGGGCTTACTTGGGATTTTGCGCATCCACCAGTGCTCCCACACCCGGGATGATCATGTTGAGGAGTGTGGCTTGTGGCGCTTCGAGTTGCTTGAGCGTGGCGAGTTGCTGTTGTTGCTGCGCCGCGCCGACTGGCTGGTGATTCTCGACGGAATCCAAAGCTGAGAGGCCAATGGTCGCGGCTTCGCTGAGGTTGCGGGAGAGCGGCGCGAGTTCAGCGGTCAGTTCGGACTTGGGCAGTTCCGGCCGGAGCGCGGCATCGTTGTCACGCCACAACGTAAGCCATTGCCTCGCCTGCTGAAAGTCGGCCGGGCTTGCGGCGCCGATAGCGATGCGGTGGGTGAGGCCGCGGAATGCGCGGGCGTGATCGCTCTCGGGTGGGACGGTGTCAACGAGGCGGTTGAGCGGAGTGTAACTGTAATACTTCATCCCGAGGTTTTCGCGCGTGTATTCCTTGGGAGGCTCGACTACGCTTGCGAGCACCTTCAACGACGGTGAGGCCTGGTCATCGCTGAGCCGATTGAGCATCTGCTCGTACTCGGCTTTGTAAGTCTGACCGAAGTAGTTGAGTTTCTCTGAAACGATGGCGAGCCGGGCGTACATCGAGTCGACGTTCTTAACATCCTGCGACGACCAGAGGCGCTCGGCAATGGCGGCAGTGCGCGGCCAGATGCGGCTGCCGACGTTTTCGGGCGTAACGAATTCGGACCACATAGTCGCCTCGCCCCCGAGGATGAGTTTCTGTTGCTCGGGAGTGAGCCTTGCGGTCGCACCTTCCAATGGATCGACGGCGTAGTGTTGGGACGCCGGCTGGTTGAGGTCTATGTAGTAGCCGGTCGAGAGGATACCGCGATTGCCGCCGCGCGCTGCCTGGGCGAGCGATTCCTGTCCGCGCCATGACTGAATGACAACGTCCTTCGGTGTATCGGGCTGCAGGACTTCATCCCAGCCGACGGTGATCTTGCCGCGCTTGGTGACGAGCTTTTGCACGCGTTCGGTGAAGTAGGTCTGGAGCGCGGCGTTGTCTTTGATGTTGTGTTCGCGCATGTATTGCTGGATGCGTGGATTGGCGTCCCACTCCTTGCCATTGCATTCGTCGCCGCCGATGTGGAAGTAGGCGTCGGGGAAGAGCGCGGTCATCTCGGCGATGAAGCGGTCAAGGAATTGATAAGTGCTTTCGCGGGTTGGATCCATCGCAGGATCGAAGACGCCCCATTCGCGCTCGATCTGGTAAGGACCTTTTCCGCTGGCGAGATCAGGATAGCCGACGAACCATGCGGTGGTGTGGCCGGGCATATCGAACTCGGGAACGACGCGGACGCCGCGGTCGCGAGCGTACGCGATGATGCCGCGAATCTCATCCTGGGTGTAATAGAGTCCGTCGGAGCCTTCTTCCTGAAGCATTGGATAGGTCTTGCTCTCTACGCGGAAGCCCTGGTTTTCCGACAGGTGCCAGTGGAAGACGTTGAGCTTGACGGCCTCCATGCCGTCGATGGTCTGGCGCACGGTATCGAGCGGCATGAAGTGGCGGCCTACGTCGAGCATGAGTCCGCGCCAAGGGAAGCGGGGTCGATCATCGATGGTGACGGCATCGACTGCGAAGCCTTGCGGCGTCGAGTGGACGAGCTGCAGAAATGTTTGCAGGCCGTGCAGGACCCCGAGCGGATTGGGCGCGCTGAGGACTGCGCTAGCTGTGGTGACTTCGAGGTGGTAGGACTCGTCTTCCCCAAGCTGCTGGACGGGGGCGCTGGGTCCGATGGTCTTGATTACGAGCGTAGGGTGGTCGGCGGGCTGGGCGGGTACGGGCAGGATTCCGGTCTCGGTGGCGAGATGGGCGAGGAAGCGATCGCGGGCGCGTTCGAGACGCGGTTCGGTGTAGCCCTCGAATCGCACGTCAAGTCCGCTGTTGATGGAAAGGCTTCCTGAGCCCGGCACCGCGTGGGCAGGCAGCGGCATGATCGGCAGCGTGGCTTGGGCAAGCAGTGGAATAAAGGGGGACAACAAGAGAGAAGCGGTGAGGATGGTCATTCTGCGCCAGCGCAGTAGGCGATTGGGAATCATTGCTCTTCATTTGTAGCGTCCGTTGGAGCAAAAGACAAATCGTATGAGGGATATACCGCTTGTGTGGGGATGGGGAAATGTTGCGACGGGAAAAGATGCGTCTCCAACACAAGCCAACGAAGGCTTGGATGAAGCACCCAGCTCGGTCCTGTGGGCGAAGCGGAGGAAGTTCACCACCGAGGACACGGAGAACACTGAGAACGGTAAGAGTGGTCTTAGAAAGCGTGCCGAGGAGGTTGCTGTACGAGATGTCGGAGGTGACGCCGTCAGTGCGGGTTCTTGCGATGCGGGGCGGCGGACAACTCCACTGCGAGAATCAAGGCTCGGCGTAATGCCGCTTCGCTATAATCGCTAGGCTGCGCGCGAAGCAAGATGCAAGGGAGAACCTGGATGCGATTGAGCAAGGGGCTTGTGGTCGTCGTGCTGAGTGGGTTAGGTGTCAGCCTCACTCCACCGCTGCTTTCCGCACAGCAATCCAGCAACGCAGGGCCGCAGCCGACGGGTCCGGCGATCAATTACACGCTGCCCAAGGACGGCGAGGTGACGCTGGGTATTTACGACCAGCAGGGCCAGCTACTGCGCACCGTAATCAGCGCGGAATCGCGTTCTCAGGGTCGGCTCAGTGAGAATTGGGACGGTCTCGATCAATGGGGAAAGCCGATTCCCGCCGGTTCGTATGTTTTGAAGGGACTGTACCATCCGACCATCACCACCAATTATGTGACAACCTTTGGAAACCCCGGCACCCCGCCGTGGCCGACCACCGACGGCAAGGGAGACTGGCTTAGTGATGAGTCTGCTCCACAGGCAGTCGCGAGTGATGGCCAGTGGGTCTTTCTCGCCGCTCCCGGCTCCGAGAAGGGCTGGACAATCATTGCCGTCGATGGGACCGGGCAGCGCCAGTGGGGAGTGGGCGAACCTTTTGCCCCCGCGACCGTCTCCCTGGCTGTCGATGGGGACTATCTATACGCGTTGTTCTCGGGGCCGCAACTGACGGATTCGAGCCGGTCGTATCATCCCGGCGGAACGAATGCTATTGGTCGAGCCATCCTCGTCTGTCTCGATAAGCGGACGGGGCATGCCGCCAAGTTCACGATTGCCACTCCGGTAAAGGTGATCGCGAAGTTTGGCTTTACCGGACAGACCGTGGGGCTATGGGACCTGCGCACACAGAAGAGCTATTCGCCGGCCAATTACAACGGTCAGCCCCGTTACAGTGCTAGCGACGTCGGGGAGACGACCGACGCAATTGGTCTAGCGGTTGCGAACCAGCGGGTCTACGTCGCGATGCACGACGACAATCAGATACTCGTCTTTGACGCGAATACCGCCAACCAGATCGACCAGATTCCCGTGCCAGCGCCGGCTGGCTTGTTTGCCGAGCCGAGCCACTCGATTTTGGCGGTGAGCAACCAGCACATACTTCGGATCAATCCGGCCAACAAGCAGATTCAAACAGTGGTGAGCTCGGGTCTCGTTGCGCCGAGATGCGTGACAGAGGACCAGAAAAATCGCATCTATGTCAGCGATTGGGGAAGCTCGTTTCAGGTCAAGGTGTTTTCCTCGAGCGGCGCTTCGCAGCGCAGTATCGGGAAAGAGGGCGGACGCCCATGGGTTGGGCCGTGGGAACACAACGGAATGCTGGTACCCACGGGCATTGCGGTCAGCGGTGACGGCAAACTCTGGGTAGGGGAAGACGATTCCAGTCCGAGCCGAGTGAGTGTCTGGAATCCGGATACGGGCGCGCTTGTGAAGGAGTATTTGGGCCCAACGGCCTACGGTGGTCCTGGATCGATGATCGATCCGAAGGATCCGACCGACGCTAATGGGATGGGAACGCGTTTCAAAATCAGCTTCTCGGCGAAGACCTGGATGCCGGTGGCATCGATGGAGCGCCGTATGGATATGAACCAGCCCTTCGCGCTCAACGGCGCAAACCCGGCCACGCCGGGGCAGAAAGTACTCTACCACGACGGCGCAGAGTACCAGACGGTGGTGACCTCCGAGGGAATTGTTATCCACAAACGCAAGGGCGACCTACTCGTACCGGTAGCCGCCTTCGGATCGCTGCGCGCTCCAGATACCGGCGATGGCACCAGCCGCACCCTTTGGGATAGCGACCTGGGCCGTCGCGAGGTGAAGAATCTCTATCCGCCCTTTTTCAGCGGTCATGCAGCGAACAACTACACCTGGACTGACAGCAACGGAGATGGACTGGTGCAACCCGACGAAATGCAATGGGCCCAGGCATTGAGCGGCAACCAAAGCTATGAGCCAGGCTCCCAAGCGTTTTCATCGACAGGTTGGGGATATGGCATGGGAGATGATTGGTCGATCTATTGGTCCGGTTCTTTTAAGAGTCAGTCATTCATCTTCCGTCTGGACGTCAAAGGCTGGACCTCGGACGGAGCGCCCATCTATGACATTCACGACTCTAAGCCTATCGTTATTCGTCCTCGTGCCTCGGAACCGATAGGACTCTTCGCCACCACTGACGGTAAGGTCGTTGCGACTTATGGCTACGAGTATGCGACCTCCAGCAACGCCATCGAATGCTTCGACCGCAATGGCAAGTCGCTCTGGGCGCTGGCCATGCCCAAGCTCACTCCAACGGGCACGGGGCAAGGTCCAAAGGACATCCTCGCGCAAAACGTCATTACGGAGTTCAAAGTGCCGGGCATCGGAAATGTACTGGGCGCGTGGCTTTGGCATGCGAACGCGCATCCTTACCTGTTTACCGATGACGGTTTGTACATTGCGCCGCTGCTTGAGGAGACGCATATCGGGCCAAACGCGGCATGGGATGAGTCCTATAAGAACTACTATCAGGATCCGCAGAGCGTTCCCTATATCATCAACGGCGCAAACGATGCTTTTCACGTCTTGAGGATCGATGGGCTGAGCCAGGGAGGACGCTGGCAGCAGCCGTTTACCTATTCGCAGCAGGACTATGCCAAGGCTTCCGCCTTCCGCCTCATTCCGGCTCCCAAGGTCGCGCCGAAGCCGATTCTCAATGCGACCTGGGTGACGCAGGCGCCGAAAATTGACGGAAATCTTAGCGACTGGAATATGCGGGCGGGCGCATCTCTCCAGGCAGCCAAGAACCGAGGAGCGCAGATTGCGCTTGCCCGCGACGCAACGAACCTTTATCTCGCGTACCAGGTCACAAAAGACCGTCCCTTCTCGAACAAGGGCGACAACTGGCAGACTCTGTTTCTTTCAGGTGACTGCGTCGACCTGATGCTCTCGACCAACGCGGCGAGCGGCCTGCACTCAGACCCGGTGCCCGGCGACATGCGTTTGCTGTTCAGCATGTATCAGGGCAAGCCGATCGCCGTTCTGTATCGACCCATGGTTCCAGGAATGTCGCAGCCGGTTCAACTGATGGCGGCGCGGATCGACAGCATCCGGCAGCTGTCTTCGGCGAGGGTGTCGATTGTGCCAAGCGGGAATTCGTATGTCGTTGAAGCCGCGGTGCCGCTCGGGGAGATCGGGCTCGACCCCAAGGCAAAGGGAGTGGCTCTCATGGGCGACGCCGGGGTGATCTATGCGGATGCGTCGGGGACGAGCCGGGATCTCCGCCTCTACTACTACAACAAGCAGACCAGCGTAACCGCTGACCTCACGACCGAGGCTACTTTGCAGCCATCGCAATGGGGGACGGTCCAGATGCCGCTGGGCCCAAATCTGCTGAAAGATAGCGGCTTCGAAAACGGGTTCACGGCGACTTCGGACCTGGGCTGGACCAAATTGACGGAGAGCAACGGCGCGACCGCGGCGATGACGACATCATCTCCGCACAGCGGCATGCAGTCTCTGGTGTTGCAGCAAGTCAAGCCGGTGGTTTATCCCGATGCCATGGTCGCCGGCGCCGACTACCGTGCGTTTCTCGGTTCAGCAAACAATGGGGCGGGAGCCGGGGTGGCGATGGTGGAACAGCGTGTTCCAGTCATAGCCGGACACCTCTATAGCTTCCGATTCAACTACCGGTCGGACAAGTTGCAAGTCAACAAGCCGGCGCCGGGACCGGGCAGAGGCTATTCAGACATCGCGGTGCTGATCGAATGGTCCGGCACCGGCATCCCCCCCAACTTAAGGGATACAGGCGCGCTGGACAACCAAGTCGACTCTGCCGCATGGAAGCAGGAGACGAATTCGTCGTCTCACTATCAGATGATCCCACAGCCCTATCTTGCGCCCGCAGGGGCCACGGCCGCCTCGGTCAGATTCCGTCTCGGCACCAATGCCCCCAACGATCTGCCGACGGTGTATATCGATGACGTGGAGCTTGTCGATGTGACGGTAAATCCATAACCTCACGAAGGCAGGCGGCGCGTGTCCGGTAAGCTGGTGCTTACCGGGCCGCGATCCACCCGATGCTCGGACCATGATCTTCAGTTGAGAAGAATGCATGTTCTTCGATCCGCCCTCCCAAGGCGGTATTCGACGACTACTGGGGAGGTCCGAGTTGCTTTCGACGTTACTCTAGGGTCAGGCGACGAGTGTGAGAGCCAAGCTGTGGGAGATTTCTTCTTGAGAGTTCATAAGTCGGCCGTATGGTGCAGTCCACTTTTGTTCGTGCTTGCGATTAGCGGTGCTGCGGCCCCAGCGTGGAGCGAGGACGGCGCGGCGGGTTGGTTGCGATATGCGCCGGTGGGCGACAACTCAGTGTGCTCGCAACTCCCCGCCGAAGTTGTCGTTGCGCCAAGTCGACCAGGAGCGGGTGTGGCAGCCGATGCGGTGATTGTCCGCAATGCAGCGCACGAACTCGGCCGCGGGCTGGCGTCGATGTGCGGTCATTCCGTCGCTTTCAGCGAGGCGTTGCCCAGTGGAAACGCTCTGGTCATCGGTTCAGTGGGCGATGTACAGGCGATGCTTGCGGGGTGGCATCCCGCACAAGTACCAGGGAGAGAGGGCTATGCGTTTGCGGAAACGGCTTCGCATGGACACCGCTATGTAATTGTCGCGGGTGCGGACGCGCGGGGGACGCTCTATGGTGCGTTTGCATTGCTTACGCAAGTGGGCCAGGTGCGGGCCATCTCGTTCGATCAAACACAAACGCCTGCAGATGCAGTTCGCTGGGTCAACGAGTGGGACAACCTCGATGGCTCGATCGAGCGCGGCTATGCGGGGCGGTCGATCTTCTTCGATGGCGGGCACGTACGCTCCGATCTCACCCGCGCTGGCGACTATGCGCGATTGCTCGCTTCCGTGGGCATCAACGGCTGCACGATTAACAACGTCAATGCCTCCCCGCAGATGCTCTCGCCGGAGATGATCACGGACGTGGCGCGTATCGCCGATGCTTTCCGGCCGTGGGGGGTGCGGATGTCGATGTCCATCGACTTCAGCAGCCCGCAGGCGATTGGCGGGTTATCGACCTTCGACCCTCTCGATCCCGCTGTCGCCGAGTGGTGGGCGAAGACGGTCGATGCGATCTATGCGCAGATTCCGGACTTTGCTGGATTTGTGGTCAAGGCCGACTCCGAGGGCAAGCCGGGGCCTTCGCAATATGGCCGGTCGCCCGCGCAGGCGGCGAATGTGCTTGCGCGGGCGCTAAAGCTGCACGGAGGATTGGTCCTCTATCGCGGCTTTGTCTATAACCATCATCTCGACTGGACGGACATGAAAGCCGACCGCGCCAAAGCTGGTTATGACAATTTCAGCAAGCTGGATGGCGAGTTCGACGACAACGTGATTATCCAGGTCAAGAATGGACCGATCGATTTTCAGGTGCGCGAGCCAGCTTCGCCGCTGTTTGCCGCGTTACCCAAAACCAATCAGGCGATCGAGTTGCAGATCACGCAGGAGTACTTAGGCCAGCAGCGGCATCTTGTCTATCTGGTCCCGATGTGGAAGACCACTCTCGATACCGACATGCACGCCGAGAACCGCTCGACTCCGGTGAAAGAGATCGTCGAGGGCAAGAGCTTTCATCGCCCGATCGGAGGGTTCGTCGGGGTTGCGAATGTAGGTCTCGACACTAACTGGGTCGCTCATCCTCTTGCGATGGCGAACCTCTATGGGTTTGGGCGGCTGGCGTGGAATCCCGATTTGCCTTCAGAAGAGATAGCCGATGAGTGGACGCGACTGACGTTTGGCAACGAGGCCGTTGTCGATCGCACAATCGACGGCATGCTTTTGCGCTCGTGGAGTTTGTATGAGGACTATACCGGGCCGCTCGGTCTTGGCACTCTAACCGATATTGTCGGAGCCCACTATGGTCCGGGAATTGAGTCGGCAGAAAGAAATGGCTGGGGGCAATGGCTTCGCGCCGATCACGAAGGCATCGGCATGGACCGCACCGTCGCGACCGGAACGGGGTATATCGGCCAGTATCCGCCCGAGCTGGCAAAGAGTTACGAGTCGCTGGCCACATGCCCGGACGATCTGCTGCTCTTTATGCATCACGTTCCCTACACGCATGTGCTGCACTCGGGGAAAACAGTGATTCAGCATGTGTACGATTCCCACCATGAGGGCGCGGATGGCGCAGCGCAGCTCTATGTGGACTGGTCGACGCTCAAAGGTCGTGTTGACGACGAACGCTTCGACAAGGTGCTGGGGCTGCTGCAGTATCAGGCTGGTCATGCGATTGTCTGGCGCGACGCGGTGTCGAATTGGTTTCTGCGTATGTCGGGAATTCCCGATGCGAAGGAGAGAGTTGGGAATTATCCCTACCGAATCGAAGCTGAATCGATGGAGCTTCGCGGATATACTCCTGTTGATGTGACGCCTTGGGAGACAGCATCCGGAGGCAAAGCGGTGATTTGCGAGAAATCGGAATGTACTGCCGAGACCTCCTTCACGGGAGCGGCGGGCAAGTATCGCATTGCCGTCGAGTATTTCGATTTTCATGATGGCGCTTCCACTTTGTCGTTGCAGCTCAATGGAAAGGAACTTGCGCACTGGACTGCGAACAATACGCTGCCGACCGACAAGATGAACGGCAGCACCTCGACGCGCTACCTGGTGCCGGAGTCGGTGAACTTGAAGCCAGGGGATCGTATCGAGATTGTCGGCCATCCAGATGGGCCAGAGCCGGCGCCGGTCGACTATATCTCGATTGTTCCTGCGGACGAGGCCAACCCTGCAACCGGTGCACCCAATCAATAGCCAAGGAGCTAGAGACTGTGAAGATCACCAACGCGCGCGTCAGTATCTGCTCCCCGGGGCGCAATTTCGTCACTCTGCTGGTCGAGACGGATGAGGGGATCGTTGGTCTGGGCGACGCCACACTCAACGGCCGCGAGTTAGCGGTCGCGAGTTATCTCAGCGACCACATCTTGCCCTGCATTATTGGGCGCGATCCTTTTCAGACCGAAGACATCTGGCAATACCTATATCGGGGTGCTTATTGGCGACGCGGACCGGTGACGATGGCGGCGATCGCAGCGGTCGATGTAGCTCTGTGGGACATCAAGGGCAAGGCTCTTGGCACGCCGGTTTACAATCTGCTCGGCGGTAAGAGCCGGCAGGGCGTTCTTGTTTATACCCATGCCAATGGCAAGGAGATCGCCCAGGCCCTCGACCAGGCTGCGCGCTATATCGACGAGGGATATCTTGCGGTGCGTCTGCAGAGCGGAGTTCCTGGGCTTGCGTCGACCTATGGCGTGCCCAAAGGCAACCAGCCTTATGAGCCGGCGGAGCGTGGATTGCCGAGCGAGAATGTTTGGTCGAGCGAGAAATACCTGCTGCATGTACCGAGGTTGTTTGAGGGCGCGCGGATGCGCTTTGGCGAAGAGATTCATCTCTTGCATGATGTGCATCACCGGCTCACTCCGATAGAGGCGGCGCGGCTGGGTAAGTCGCTCGAGCCGTATCATCTTTTCTGGCTAGAAGATCCGGTGCCTGCGGAGTTACAGAGCGCCTTCAAGATCATTCGGCAACACACGACGACGCCGATTGCGGTCGGCGAGGTCTTCAACTCCCTGTGGGACGCGCAAGAGCTGATTCAAAATCAATGGATCGATTATCTGCGAATGTCGCTGGTGCATGGCGGCGGGTTGACTCATCTGAAGAAGGCAGCTGACTACGCAGCGGTCTACCACGTGCGCACCGGCTGCCACGGCGCGACGGACTTATCGCCGATCACGATGGCAGGCGCTTTGCACTTTGGGATCTCGGTGCATAACTTCGGTATTCAAGAGCACATGCATCACTCGGCGGAAACAGACGAAGTCTTTCCACACGCATATCGCTTCGAGGGCGGCTACATGGTGCCAGGCGATGCTCCGGGTTTGGGTGTGGAGTATAACGAAGAGTTGGCGAGCCGTTATCCCTACCGGCGGGCGTATCTACCGGTGAACCGAAAGCTCGACGGGACTCTTACCGATTGGTAGGTGTTCGTGACATCGTTATTGCATGGCTTCGGACTTGAAGAGTCCGAGCAAAACCTCAGTGGCGAGGTGCGCATCCTGGACCTTGAAGTCGTGCGGGAGATGCAGCCCGGGCGTTCTTGGTGCAATCGGCCGAAGGCCGCGGAGAGCAGTCTCCGACGAGAGTTGCGGCGTGCCGGGTCCGACGAGAATATATTCCACGTCTTCGACGCGCAGCAGGATCTTCGCGTCGCCGAAGTTGCAGGTCCATTTCACATCGAAGCCGTGCTGGGTGAGGACAGCACGGACGAAGGCGCAAAGGTCAGGCGACTGATCGAAGAAGAGCACCCTCGTGCCGTGTTTCTCAACGTGTTGGGTTGACTGTCGCTCAAGAAAGGAGAGGATCGCCGACTCTTCAGTGTCATAGACACGGAGGAACTTCGAGAGGTTCGCGAGGTTCAAGAGGTTCACGATGAACGGGGGAGGCGCCGCCAGGCGAATGTCTCCGCCAACTTTGTGCAGGTTGGTTGCCTGGCGAACCAGCAGGCCGATACCCATGCTGTCGAGGCGGTCGACTTCGGCAACGTTGAGTACTACGCGGGTGAACTCACGCGTACAGAAGCGCAGTTCGGCATCGAGAACTTTCACTTCGTCGCCCATCGCAATGCGGCCCTTGCAATGGATGATGTAGACGTTGCCTAAGTGGCGCGAACTTAATACGAGCGACATGTCTTCCTCTTACATCCTCTTGAACTAGCTTGCGGATAAGAGCCAATATACGCGAGGGCAAAGATCAAGGTACATAAGAGAAATCGCCGGCGACCATCGCCGGCGGCCCGCGATGGGGTGCAGCGCCTGGCCTCCGTCCGGTAGCGGGTCAATCAAACAGTGATTCATGTGAAGAGAGGGAAAACAAGCGGTATACTCTTCTTCGGTCACTTGGAATTTGAGTGGCGATTTCCCTTGCCGCTGGAGGCAACAAGGTCTCAACTACAACTCAACTCGCCGCTCCCCCGCGCCTTCGCAAGCTCACCCTGCTCCCGCTCGTTGCGGCCACTTATTTCATGGTCTCGGGTGGGCCGTATGGTTTGGAAGACATCGTCGGCCAGGCCGGATATCTGCGCGCTCTGCTTCTGTTGGCAGTTGTCCCCCTGATCTGGAGCCTACCTACCGCATTGATGATCGGCGAGCTTGCTTCAGCGATTCCTGAGGAGGGCGGATTCTATCGCTGGGTCAGTCGCGCTTTCGGCCCTTTTTGGGGATTCCAGGAAGCCTGGCTCTCGCTCTCGGCCTCGGTCTTCGACATGGCGATCTATCCCGCGCTGGCGGTTGCTTATCTGGGACAACTCTCTGCGAGCCTGACTGCCGGCCATCGCGGACTTTTCTGGTCGCTCGCCGTCGTGCTGATTTGTATCGCCTGGAATTTGCGCGGAGCGCACTCGGTCGGCCAAGGGTCGATCGGCATGTTTGCTCTGCTGCTGACGCCATTCCTGGGCATCATCGTCTACGGCGCCTTTCATGCTGCCTCGGCACCCTTTGGGCCACGCAACCTTGCGGCAATCGGCGAAGGCAACATGACCACCGCGCTGCTCTTTGTCTTGTGGAACTGCATGGGATGGGACAACGCCTCGACAATCGCCCGAGAGGTGAAGGACCCGCGGCGCAATTACATTCGCGCCATGATTGGAGCGGTTGCCCTGGTCACGACTAGCTACATTCTTCCTATCGCAATCGTGGCGATGACCGGAATTCCGGCGACCTCGTTTGCGACCGGGGCATGGGTCGATGCGGCGCGGACACTCGGGGGCCCGGTGGTTGGTCCGATCCTTGCGATCGGCGTGGTGGCCGGTGGCGCGATTACAGGTGTAGCGATGTTCAACGCTCTGACGCTTTCCTATGCGCGGGTGCCCGCGGCGATGGCGCGCGACGGAATGTTGCCAAAGCAGTTTGCGCGTCATATGGACAATGGCGTCCCCTGGGTCGCGGTGATCGTCTGCGGGCTGGGATGGGCGCTGGCGCTAGGGCTTAACCTGACCCGGCTGCTTGAGCTGGACCTGATGCTGTATGGGTTTTCTCTGATCCTCGAGTTTGCTGCGCTGATCGCGCTTCGAGTTCGCGAACCGAATCTACCGCGGCCGTTTTCGATTCCCGGCGGTCTGGCGGTGGCGATTGGAGCTGGCGTTGGCCCGACTGCGCTGATCCTCTTCGCGATTTGGGGGGCGCGCGGCGATCATCTTACTCCGGGGCTGCCTGCGATTCTGCTGGGTGCGATCATTGCGCTTGCGGGGCCAATAGTTTATGCGCTCACCACCGGCCCAAGAGCACGTGCTGCGCAGTTTAACCGGGGTGCGTCGTCGCGTGCTGGGCTTGACTAGTCTCCGCTAGAGCATTTTGTTATCGACATCAGAGAGCGTGGTGTCGGATGCAGCGCGGCTCCAGCCGATGCGCAGGTCTTTGACTCCGTGCAAGGCAAAGGCTCCTTGCGGCCCGCGCGGTGCGGTGATGGCAAAAAAATCCGCGCGTTCCACCTCGGTCAAGTAAAACGCTGGACGCGCGTCAGGAGTGGCGCAAGCGATCTCGACGTGACTCATCTCCAGGTTGCGGATGTGGCGTAGAAAGAATCCTGAAGCCGGCATAGGCCCGAACATTCCAGGGTCGGGATACTTGTTCTCAAATTCGGGCGGTTGGACGCTGGCCGCTTCTGCCGTTGCACCTCCAACGGTCTCGACATAGATGTTGGAGAGCTTTACGTCTTCGATGGAGTAGCCGGGTATTCCGCTGAGGATCGAGCTGATCTTCATCGGGGCGTTGTAGCATTCGAGGTTGCTGATCTGAATGCGCTTCATCGTGCCGACCTTAGTGCTCTCCTTAGGACCGCGCAGTCGTGCGCCGAGTCGCATAAAGATGGGCCCTGCGACGAGGTCACGCATGGTTGTGTTTGTGATCGTGAAGTCTTCGAGAAGTGCGCCGTCTTCCGACTCGAGCGCGTATCCGCAGCAACCCTCGAAGACGCAGTTCGAGATGGTAACGTTGATGAAGCCGCCGTTCGACTCGGTGCCGCACTTGATGCGTCCGGTACGCGGCACACGCTCCTCAGGCGCGAATTTCTTCCAAGTGCCGTCGAGCACGCTGCCGAGTTCGTAGGTCCCGGTGACAAAGCAATTGGTGATGGTGAGGTTTCGCGTGGGGCGCGCATAGCCGAGTGCATAACTCGACTTGGGACAGATGCCGTCGTCCCACGGCGAGTTGACCGTGCAGTTGGAGACGCGGACATTCTGGCAGCAGTCGATATCCATGCCGTCGCGGTCGGTGTCGATTTTCAGGTTGTCGATGGTGAGATTATCAACGCCGGTCAGGAGAAGGCCGAAGTGCCCCGCCTTCAGAATCGAAAAGTCGCGCACGAGCGCGTTGCGGCAGTTCTTGAGTGCAATTGCCTTGTTGCCGACGCCCGCCTGCTCGGCGACGAAGGGCGCGCCATCGCCTTTGCGACCGCGGCCATTGGAGAGGCCTTTGCCCCAGATCAACCCGGTTCCCGTGATGCTGAAGTCGTGGATGTCTTCGCCCCAAAGCAGCGAGTTGTGCCAGTGGTTGTGGCCGTAGTCCTGGTAGGCGTCCCACTCGGTCTTGGGTTCGGCGGCGTCGTAGGTGCCGCCATGATAGCCGGTTTGTTCGCCGGGAAGCGGGGAGTCGGCGGCGACGATCGTGCTGCCCTGCAACAGGCGCAGGTGCACAAAGCTCTTGAGGTGAATGGAAAAGCAAAGGAAGTTTCCGGCGGGGAAGACAACGACTCCGCCGCCCGCTGCAGCGGCCGCTTCGATTGCGCGATTGACGGCCTCGGTATCGAGGGTCTTGCCGTCGCCGGTGGCGCCGTATTTGCGAACGTCGAAGTAGCCTGTCGATGAAGTCGACGCATCCTGCGCGGATGCGGTTGCCAAAGAGAAAGCCGGGATCGCGGCTGCGGCCAATCCGGGGCCGGTCATGCGAAGAAAGTCGCGGCGAAGAGAGTTGAAGTTGCTCATAGGTGGTCATGCTAGCAGGCGGCGCTCTGCGAACGAAATGCGGTCTTCCACGGCGGTTGAGGTCTGGTTCAGATGATGGTTGGCGACGTCGTGGAATGAAATAGAATTCCGCTTGTTGTTTCGGATAGATCCTGCCATGCGTCGAAACCAGCAACTCTGCGCGCGCTGTTTTGGGATGGTGGTGCTGATGGTTGCCGTCTCGATCTTGCCGACGCAGGCACAAATGTCTTTGGCTGAGCTCAGGCAGAACTTTGCTCATCCTCCCGATGCCGCGAAGCCGATGGTTCGCTGGTGGTGGTTTGGCATTGCGGTTGAGAAGCCGGAGATTCTGCGCGAGCTTCAGCAGATGAAGGCTGACGGCATCGGCGGGGTTGAGCTTGCGTTTGTCTATCCGCAGGTGGTCGACAACCCGGCGAAGGGCTTAGTGAACCAGCGGTTTCTCAGCCAAGCAATGCTGGATAACGTTGCTTACGCCCAGACTGAGGCGCGGAAGGCTTGGTCTTCGCGTGGATGTGACATTGGGCAGCGGGTGGCCTTATGGTGGGCCAGCGACGACGTTGGCGGAGGCCGCTGGTCAACTTCGCGACGTGGAGCTTGCCGTCCCTCCGAAATCGACGACTCCGCCGCCTTTCAAGTTGGAGGAGGGCGAGTCTGTGGTTTCAATCTCCTTGGTCAACGGGCAGCCGCATCAATGGGACGCTGCTACTGCGCAGAGTATCCCGATTGTCCAACCTGGAAATGTCGTTGGAAGCATTACGCCGAGCGCCTACTCGCGCACTGCGCTGATTTTCGTGGCCAGCCACACCGGCCAGATCGTGAAGCGGGCGGCGGTGGGCGCGGAGGGCTGGGTCTTGGATCCATTCAGCCGGCAGGCGGTTGCCGATCACCTGAAAGCTGTTGGCGAGCCGCTGGTGGGCGCTTTTGGTGCGACTCCGCCGTATGCTGTCTTTTCTGATTCGCTGGAGGCCTACGGTGCGGATTGGACTCCGGAACTTCCGGCGGAATTCCTGAAGCGGCGTGGCTATGACTTGCTGCCGCATCTGCCGGAGCTGGTTGCGGGCGGGACTCCAGCAGCGGAGAAGGTCCGGCATGATTGGGGCAAGACGTTAACTGAGCTCGTCGATGAGAATTATCTAAGCCAGATCAATTCCTGGGCCATCGCTCATCACACGAGGTTTCGGTCGCAAACCTATGGAGAACCAGCGGTTAGTTTGTCAAGCCAGCGCTTGGTGGCGCTTCCTGAAGGGGAAGGTCCTCGCTGGAAGGCGTTCTCTACCTTGCGCTGGGCGAGCTCGGCGAATCATCTCTTTGGCAACAACGTGACCTCGGCGGAGACATTTACCTGGCTGCATTCGCCGGTCTTTCGGGCCACTCCGCTGGATATGAAGGCGGAGGTCGATCTCCACTTCCTGATGGGCGTCAACCAGATCATCTGTCATGGCTGGCCTTATTCTCCGCCGCAGGTTGGCGAGCCGGGATGGTCGCTTTATGCGGCGGCTGTCTTTAACGACCACAATCCCTGGCACCCGGTGATGCCTGATGTGGCACGGTACATTCAGCGCGTGAGCCATCTGCTGCGTCAGGGTGAGCCTGCAAACCAGGTTGCGCTGCTGCTGCCGACCGACGATGCGTGGTCGGCTTTTTCGCCGGGGAAAGTGACGGTTACCGGAGAGATGAGCCGCCTCATCACGCCTTCGCTGATGTCGGCGATTCTTTCGGCGGGATACAACGTCGATTTCACCGATGCGGCGACGATCGATCGGCTCGGGATTCATCACGAAATCCTGGTCATTCCGCCGACGGACAGAATTCCTGTGAGCACTCTCGAGAAGATTCAGCAATACGTCGCAGGCGGAGGCAAGGTGATCTCTGTGGGGCGTCCCGCCATCACTGGATGACGAGGGGCAGACGAACCCTCAGATATCCGCGCTTTCGCATCGGCTTTTCTCGGCTGCGAACGGAAGCTTCGTCTCCGCAGAGTCCGCTCTTGGAGACGCCTTGCGAAAAGCTGCTGCTCCCGATCTTCAGCTTTCGGGCGGTAAGGATGAGATCGGCTTCATCCGCCGCGAGCTCCCGACTGCGGACATCTATTTTGTGGCCAACACGTCGAATCGCCCTGTTTCCGCACATGCAGCGTTCTCGACCGCACACAAGTCTGGCGAGCGATGGGATGCCGACACGGGAATGCCCTTGCCGGGTGGAGTTACGCCAGGCGACGTCGCGATTGAGCTGGCGCCGTATGAATCGGCGGTCTTCGTTTTCAGCGATGCTCCCATCGTTGCACCAGCGCCGCGCCGACCCGCAGCTCAACTGGCAGATTTCAGCGCGGACTGGCAGGTTACTTTTCCATCGCTCCGGAAGCTTGTTACCGAACGCTTACTCGCGGATTGGATTACTGATCCGGCAACGAAATTCTATTCGGGCGTCGGTGTCTACCAGCGTGACTTCATCGTGAAGGGCCTTCCGGCGGGACAGGTGTTTCTGCAAGTTGATGGTGGAACTCCTGTGGCTGAGCCAATCCAGGCGTCATCCGACGAAACTGCTCGTCCGGCAAGAAGCCCGTTACCCAACCCGCTGGTCACGCGCACTGGTCCGGGGATGCAGGCCTGGTATAACCCACCGATTCGCGAAGCCGCAGTTGTTTTTATCAACGGTCATCGCGCGGGGGCACTGTGGCATCCGCCCTATCGGCTGGAGGTCGGACCGTATCTGAAGCCCGGCGAGAACCATATCGAGATCCGCGTTTACAACACGGCGATTAATGCCTGGGCGGCCCAGCCTCCGCATGATTACAAGCCCCTGATCGCGAAGTACGGCAACCGCTTTCAGATGCAGGACCTGGACAAGGTGCAGCCGGTACCTTCGGGTTTACTGGGAACAATTCGTTTGGTGACGCAGTAGCAGACCGCGCTACTTGTTGCCGAAGAAAACGAGTGTGACGCCTACCGCGACCAGAAGCACGCCCAGCCAGCGTTGCGGACTTACGCGTTCGCGCAAGAAAGTCACGCCGCCGAAGGCCCCGGCTACATAGCTGAGCGCGGTTACGGGGACGACGAAGCTGACGTTATAGAGCGAGAGCGCGCCGAGTAGCGCGAAGAAGGCGATTGCCATCATGGCGACGCCAACCCACATCCAAGGGATTGTCAGCGCTCTCAGGATGACGCGGATCATCTGCGCGGGATGAAAGCTGGGCGTCTCACCGACGACTTTCATGGCGCGGGAGACGCAGAGTTCGCCGCCGGTTCCGGCGACGACGATTAAAAAGAACAAGATGAAATCGCGCACCTAGGCTGTCTCCGCGGCGTGGCCAGTGGCCTCATAGCTGGTCGTCTTGGGATTGGTACGCCCGACGACGAAGACTCCGAGGCAAATGACGGCGATACCGGCCCAGCGCATGGGGGAGACGTGTTCGCCCAGCATCAGGTAGCCGAGCAACGCGACGACTCCGTAGGCGAGCGAGGAGGCGGGTTGTACGAAGCTGTAGTCCGCCCACGAGAGCGCGAGTATATAGGCGACGAAAAAGGTGATCAGCGAGGCGATGCCCAGCCAGATGGAAGGCGAGCTCAGGATTTTTTCTCCGGCGTGGAGCAGCTCCATTGGAGGCCAGATGGCGAGCGTGCCGATGCCTTTCATTCCCTTGCCGAGGAAGACGTTGCCGAGCGGGCCGGCGATGATCATGACCCCGATAAGCAGATAGGTTTTAATGTGGGAGGTCTGCTGGGTCATTGGCCCGAGACAGTAGAGGTTGAGTTACACGGCATCTCTTGATTCTATATGGCAGGTTGCCCAACGGCTGACTGTCGAGGCGGCGTATCGCGAGCATCTTTGCTAGTCTGGAAGAAGATTCTTGGCGAAAGAGGCCTTCACCCACTTTGTGTGGCATTGCAGGATTCACGACAAAAAACTGGTCTCCCGGGCGGGAGCGAATCCAGTCGGCGACAGACACGCTGATTCACCGCGGTCCCGACCAACAGGGGGTCTTTCGATCCCATGGCTGTTCGCTGGGCGCTACGCGTCTGAAAATCGTCGATCTTGCTCACGGCGACCAGCCGATCTATTCCGAGGATCGCGACTCGGTCATCGTCTTCAACGGAGAGATTTATAACCACCTCGAAGTCCGGCGAGAGCTGGAGTCGCTGGGTCATCGCTTTCAGACGCATTGCGACACGGAGACCGTCCTCCAGGCATTTCTCGCCTGGGACACGGATTGCTTTTCGAGACTGCGCGGCATGTTTGCGGCGGCGATCTGGAGCAACTCCCGACAGCGGCTGGTGATCGCTCGCGATCGCGTCGGCATCAAGCCGCTGTATATTGCCGACCGCGGCGAAGACCTACTATTTGCTTCGGAACTCAAGGGCATTCTCGTTCATCCCGAGGTCGAGCGGCAGCTGAGTCTCAATGGCCTGGATTGCTATCTCGCGATGAATTATGTGCCGAGCCCCTGGACGCTGATCGAGGGCATCGAGAAGCTGCCTGCCGGCCATTGGCTTGAATGGCAGGACGGGCGTATCCGAAGGGAGGCTTACTGGGAGATTCCGGAGATCAAGCCAACGGCGATCTCACTTGAAGATGCGAAGTCGGAACTTGATTTCCTGCTCGACCAATCGGTGCGCGAGCATTTGATGTCGGATGTGCCGCTGGGCGTCTGGCTGAGCGGCGGCGTGGACTCTTCGACCATTCTGCACTATGCGGCGCAGGCTTCGAGCTCGCGGTTGCGAACTTTTTCGATTTGCTTCAAGGGGCACAGCTTTGACGAGTCACTTTACATCCATCAGGTCGCCCAGCATTACGGAACTGAGCATGAAGAGCTGGATCTGAATCCTGAACAAGACCTAGCTGGCGCTATCGAAGAGATTCCTTACTACTCCGATGAGCCGAGCGCGGACTCGGGCGCGCTGCCGGTCTGGTTTCTCTCAAAACTCTGCAAAAGGCAATCCACCGTGGCGTTCAGCGGCGAGGGCGCCGATGAGATCTTTGGTGGATACCTGACTTATCGCGCCAACCAAATTGCTGCGCGGGTGAAGCGGCTGCCGACCGGAGCGGTCCGGATGGCGCTGCAGGCCATGCAATTGTGGCCTGCCTCGAATGAGAAGATCAGCCTTGAGTACAAGATCAAACGGCTCTTGCAGGGTAGCCTGATGGGCCCGCAGCAGGCCCATGTTTATTGGAACGGCACTTTTTCGGAGACGGAAAAGGCGGCGTTATTGCGAGTGCCCCTGACGCAGACGCTGAACCGAGATATTCTCGCCCGACTAGCATCTAGTTTGCCTGGGGACGGGATTGCGCCGTTTATGGAGTTCGACCAGGACTATTACCTGGCAGACGACATTCTTGTGAAATCGGACCGGATGAGCATGGCCCATTCCGTTGAGGTGCGACCTCCGTTTCTCGATCACCGGATCATTGAGTTTGCGGCGAACCTTCCCACGCTTTTCAAGATCGATGGCAGCCGGCAAAAGGTGGTCTTGAAGGACCTGATGAAGCCGAAGCTGCCGGTCTCCGTCATTCAACGGAAAAAGACAGGTTTCGATATTCCGGCGCACGAATGGTTCCGTGGGCCGCTTCGGTCGATGTTGCTTGAAACCTTAGAGGCGGCCGAGGCCGAGCACTCGGATTTATTTCACTTTGCGGTGATCCGCAAGTACACCCAACTCCACCTGGAGAGAAAGATCAACGTTGGGTATCACTTGTGGGGACTGCTGATGCTGTTCTTATGGATGAAACGTTGGAAGATTCAGTCGTCGACGTCCCTGGTATCGAAAACCGAAAGGCCTGCGAGTCAAGTCTTCGCGGTCGAACGATGAATGGCCGTAAAACTTACCTGATTGTTTTGCTCTTCGCCGCCGCCGTCTATCTTGGCTGCATTCTCTCACCGCCCTCGTTGATGGATGACGTAGATGCAGTTCAGGCGCAGATATCCCGCACTATGCTTACTTCAGGCGATTGGGTGACGGCGCGCCTCGATGGCGTCCCTTACCTGGAGAAGCCGCCGCTTTTCTACTGGATGATTGCGATCTCTCAACGGGTATTTGGCGCGGAGGACTGGGCTTCACGTATTCCGGCAGCTCTTGCTGTGATCGCCCTTTGCCTGGTGACGGCGGGTTTTGCGAACTGGGCTTTCGGCAGGCGGGAGGGGCTGCTGGCTGGCCTGTGCATGTCGACGTGCGTTGGACTATTTCTGTTCACGCGAATCCTGCTGCCAGACGCTACGCTTACGTTGTTCATCGCGCTGTCGCTTTGGGCGTTTCTTCGGGTTCTTGATGATGCAGAAGAGCATCCGCGGTTGTGGGCGTCTGTGCTTGCAGCGAGTCTGGCCGCCGGTCTGCTTCTGAAGAGCCTGATCGGTGTGGTTTTTCCGATCGGGGGGATCCTGATCTATCTGGCTCTGACGCGGCAACTCTTCTCTTTGCAGGCGTCGAAACGTCTTCGACCTATTAGCGGGACGATTATTATCCTTCTGATCGCCGCACCCTGGCACATTCTGGCCGCGGTCCGCAATCCGCCGATTTGGGAGTTCACGATGAGGAGCATGCCCGGCGAATATCACGGCTTCCTCTGGTTCTTCTTCATCAACGAGCAGCTATTGCGGTTCCTGAATCTTCGTTACCCACGCGATTACGATACGGTTCCGCCAGTGCTCTTCTGGGTGCTCAATCTGGCATGGCTCTTTCCGTGGAGCGTCTATCTTCCGGGGGCGTTCAAGCTCTCATACAGGCCAGTGGATCGGGCGGGTAAGACCAGGCTGTTGGCGCTTTGCTGGATCGGCTTTGTGATGGTGTTTTTCACCTTCTCGACGACACAGGAGTATTACTCGATGCCAATCTATCCGGCGATGGCGCTATTGATTGGTTCGGCGATGGTACTGGATGATCGGCTTGTACGAGCCGGGACGCGGGTGTTGACGGTGATCTGCGCAATTGCTGCGATTGCCGCCCTCGGCATTCTGATCTCCGTGCGACACGTGCCTACTCCTGGAGACATATCGCAGGCGCTTACCTCCAATCCAGGGGCTTACAAGCTGTCGCTGGGGCATATGGAGGACCTGACGCTGAGGTCCTTCGCCTATCTGCGGCTGCCGCTGGCGATCGCGGCGGTTGCCTTTTTGATCGGGGTAGTCGGCACGCTGAGAACCAAGGCCAAAAGTGTGTACATGACGGTCGGGCTGATGATGGTCGTCTTTTTCCACGCCGCTCGTCTGGCGATGGTGGACTTCGATCCATATCTCTCGTCGCGGCCGATGGTCAGAGCGTTGGAGAAATCGCCGCCTGGCGAGTTGATTGTCGATCACCACTATTACTGGTTTTCGTCGGTGTTCTTTTACACCAATCGGACGGCTCTGCTGCTGAACGGGCGTTTCTTCAACATGGTGTATGGCTCGTATGCTCCGGGATCGGCGAACGTATTTATCGACGATAGCCAGTTCCTACGTTTGTGGGACGGGCCGCAGCGGTATTACCTCTTTGTGAGCGAACGAACCATGAACCAAGTGACCTCTCTGGTTCCAAAAGAGGACCTGAATGTCGTTGACGTGAGCGGTGGAAAGACTCTGTTCACTAACCACCCAATCAAGCCGGAAATCGTCGACCATTAGGCATCGGATCGCAATTATTCTGTACAGAGTCAGGCTGCAACCGCCCGCGATGGATGTACGTCGTTACAATAATGAAATGAGAGATTTGGAGGAAGCATGAAGATCGTTGTATTGGGGGGCGATGGTTATTGCGGGTGGGCGACCGCGCTTTACATGGCCAAGAAGGGTCACGAGGTGACCATCGTTGATAATTTTGTTCGCCGCCAGTGGGACTACGAGCTGGGCGTCCAGACGTTGACGCCGATTCGTCCACTGGCCGAGCGGCTAAGAGCCTGGCACCAGTTGACTGGACACCCGATCAACCTGCGGGTCGGCGATATCTGCGACTACGATTTTTGCGCTTCCATCATGAGGGACCTGCAACCGGATGCGGTGGTCCACTTCGCCGAGCAGCGCTCAGCGCCCTATTCGATGATCGACAACAAGCACGCTGTGTTTACCCAAGTGAACAACGTGGTCGGCACGCTGAACCTGCTCTTTGCGGTGCGCGAGGTTAAGCCCGACACCCACATCGTGAAGCTTGGCACGATGGGCGAGTATGGCACGCCAAATATCGACATCGAAGAGGGTTTCATCGAGATCGAGCACAACGGCCGCAAAGATACTCTGCCGTTCCCCAAGCAGCCGGGCTCGTTCTATCACCTCTCGAAGGTGCATGACAGCCACAACATTATGTTTGCGTGCAAGATTTGGGGTATTCGTGCGACCGATCTGAATCAGGGCGTAGTCTACGGAACAGTCACCGATGAAGTCCTGTTGGACGAGGCGCTAATCAACCGCTTCGATTACGACGAGGTCTTCGGCACGGTGCTGAACCGCTTCTGCGCGCAGGCGGCGATTGGGATGCCGCTATCGGTTTATGGCAAGGGCGGGCAGACGCGTGGCTTCCTGGATATTCGCGACACTGTGCGCTGCATTGAGTTGGCTTGTCTTCATCCGGCGAAGCCGGGCGAGTTCCGGGTCTTCAACCAGTTCACTGAGCAGTTCTCCGTGCTGCAACTGGCTGAGACGGTGAAGTCGGTGGCCGGCCAGATGGGTGTGAAGGTCGAGATCGACCATGTTCCCGATCCTCGGGTTGAGCTCGAGTCTCATTACTTCAATGCGAAGCATTCCAAACTGGCCGATCTGGGCTTGGAACCGCATTTGCTTTCGGGATCGCTGGTGGATTCGCTGATCAACATTGCAGTGCGGTATCGCGACCGGATCGATTCGTCGGTCTTCGCGCCGCAGGTGAACTGGCGTTCAGCCAAGAGCGAACGGCGGACTGCTCCGGTGCCAGAGCCGGTTTTGTCGAAATAGAAGGTGAGTCGAAAGTGGGTCGCGCAGTTGCGACCCCGGACTCCCTGTATTTCGATTCTAATATCTTGATTTAATTGGGGTTGTGTGGTGTCGTTTGGGCCGAATCCGCGCTCAAAGTATTGACAACAAGCGACTTAAATCCAAAGTTCTTGCGAATCAAGCACTTAGACATTCAGTTGGCCTCATGAGAAAAGGGCAGCCTGAATGGAGTCTGTTACGAAACTCTTCAGACTGGCGCCAGTAAATGAGAAGATGCCCTTGCGGGAGCGAGGGCATCTTGGTTTATGAGCTATATCCGAGGCGAGGGGCGGAGTCAGGGGACGTTATTTCCAGTAGTGCTGGACGACCTTGTTCCATCCGATCATGTGTGCCGAGTGATCGACGCATTCGTCGAGCGGCTGGAGATGGAGCAGCTTGGGTTCGCGCGAGCCGAAGCTGCGGAAACAGGGCGTCCTGGCTACGATCCGCGCGATTTGCTGAAGCTGTACTTGTACGGATATTTGCACCAGATGCGGTCCTCGCGGCGGCTGGAGACGGAGTGCCGCCGCAACGTGGAGCTGATGTGGCTTCTGGGGCGTCTGTATCCCGATCACAAGTCCATCGCCGAGTTCCGGCGAATGCATCGGGAAGCAGTGACAGCGGCGGGAGCCGAGTTGATCCGGTTCGCGCGCTCGGTTGGCCTCATCCGTGGGGAGTGGATTGCCATCGACGGGTCGAAGTTCCGCGCCGCTTCCAGCGCGCGCAGCGTGCTCGATCGCGAAGCACTTCAACGCTATCTGGACCAGATGGAGAGCGCGGACAGCGAGCAGGAGACAATCATCGACAGCTCTGCCATTACCTCAGCCCTGGAGAAGCTGCGGAAGCATCCTGAACCGGAGGCCCGCTTCATGCGCACCGCCGATGGGAAGCTTCCAGCTTATAACGTGCAGACCGCCGTCGACGCAGAGCATGCGCTCATCGTTACCCATCAGGTGACGACAGCAGGCAACGACAGCTCCCGCCTGCAGCCGATGGCCGAATCCGTGCGCCTAGTTCTCGGCAACGGGGCTGAGGTCATTAACATCATCGCCGACACGGGCTACTCGAACGGCGAACAAGCCGGCATTTGTGAGGCCACCGGGCTGATTCCGCACATCCCGGCCAAGCGCAGCATCAACAGCCATGGAGATGGAACTCTGCTGGATCGCACGGCCTTCCGCTATCAGCCGGAGACAGACTCGTTCCTATGTCCTGCAGGCCAGACGCTCCAACGCAAGCAGCTGGCGCGCAAAGACCGCGCCGTGGTGTATCAGGGCCAACCCGCGATCTGCGGAGCCTGCCCCTTGAAGCCCGGGTGCACTCTGACTTCAAGACGTTTTGTAACACGGCATCTGGACGAAGAGGCCTTAAACCGCATGCATCAACGTGCCACTCCGCAAGTCATGCGGCTCAGACGATCTACGGTCGAGCATCCCTTCGCCAATCTGAAATATCGCATCTTCGGTCATCCACGCTTCCTGCTGCGCGGCCTTCGCGGCACCCATACCGAAATCAGTCTCGCGGTCGTGGCTTACAACCTCAAACGCATGATCAACATCCTCGGAGGTTCCGTACTCACCGCCAGGCTACTACCGGCCTGATGCCAGCCGGGGAAAAAACATCGCACCTATACCCAAAAGCAGAAACGCTCCCGTTCGGGAGCGTTTCTGCTTTTCCTAGCATCGCTCAGAGACTGCTGTTCCGTAACAGACTCCTATGGCCGCCCTTTTCCTTGGATCTCTAACTTAATTATAACAGGCTGCGTGGTTTCACTACGCCACCTTTGGCTGACTTTTGTCCTTGTGGAATCAATGAGATAGCGGAAATATTTCGTTTGGGGTATTGACAAGGCCGGAGGTGACCCCCTGGAGTGAGACAGTTTTGATTTTGACAGTAATGCTGAGGTGAACCCTTAAGGTGAGAACAGTTTTTGATTTGACTGTCGCCCCAGCGTGAGGAGTGGGAATGAGCGACGGCCACGTGCTCGACTTTTCCGCTCTTGGTATTCAGGTCTCATCGCCATCATCCGTCCCGTAAATCATTGCCCCTTGGAAGCGGCCTGGCTTGTGGCGGCTTCGGCCGTGAAGCCGGCCATGCCGAGCCGCCATCCCAGAAAAGTGAACTCGTCCGCCTGGAGTTTGAGGGCCTGGGTGCGGTTGGAACCGATGCCGTGTCCGGCGTCGAAGTCGACGCGCAGCAGAATTGGGTTGGACGAGGCGTTGGCCGCTTGCAGGCGGGCGGTCATCTTGGTGAGCATCCAGCTGGTGACACGAGGGTCATTGGCTCCCGTTTCGAGCATCACGGACGGGTATTTCGTGCCGTCCTGCACGTGCGCGTAGGGGCTGATCGCGTACATCGCGCGGAATTCGGGTTCGATCTTGACTGAACCATATTCAAAGGCATTTTCCGCGCCGGTCGGACGCTGCTCGCTGCGCAGGATATCCGTAATGCCAACTCGATACAGCACGGCTCCGACAAGTTCCGGATGCTGAGTGAGGAAGCCGCCGACAGCGATCCCGCCGGCGCTGGTGCCCTCGATACCGAGGTGCGCCGGAGATGTGTATTTCTGATCGATCAGATAACGGGCGCTGGCGACAAAATCGTCGATGGTGTGCTGTTTGGTGGTCTTCATGCCGGCCAAGTGCCAAGCCTCACCGCGCTCGCCTCCTCCGCGAACGTGGGCGACGGCGAAGATGCCTCCGCGATCGAGCCAAGGCAAGAGCGGCGACGCGAAGAAGGGAGAGTTGGAGTAGCCATAGGCGCCATACGCTTCGAGGAGCGTGGGATGCGAACCGTCGAGCGGGAGGTCCTTGCGATAGAGGATCGAGAGCGGAACCATGGTTCCGTCGGCGCTCTTGGCTTCGACTTCAACGGCACGGATCGACGACATGTCAATCGGATTAGGCGGTTGGAGGCCAGTATCGGAGAAGCTGTGCGCGTCGGGCGAATATGCATAGACCAGACGCGGCGTGGTCCAGCCCGCCATCCCGATAGTGATCCCGGAACGACGGATGTCGGCGTCGACGCTCGTGATGGTTCCGCTGATCGGAAGTTTCAGCTCAATATGCCGCGCGGGGTCATCGTAAGGGACGACCGTGACCACGCCGAGTCCGTTGCGGAAGCCATAGACATAGAGGGCGTCGTCGGCGGCAGCGAGCCCAGCGTCGGCTCGGGCGTTGAGGACCACGTCGCTGTCGGGCAACAGGACATGGGCATTGACGATGGTCTCGGAGGTGAGATCAAAGCTGATTATGCGCCCGTTGGTGACGGCTCCGTTGGCACCGCCCTTTGTCCGGACGAACGCTGTGGTGCCGTGGAAGGCGATGTCCATCATGCCGTCCTCGTGTTTGAGCAGCTGCGTCCATTTTGGGGACTCAGTGCCGGAATCGCCGTGACGAAGCCAAACCGCGGGCGTCTCGACAACGCCGGAGGCCTGGCCGGCGAGCAGAAGCCCCGTACCAGGCACGACCATGGCAAAAACGTTGCCGTTCTTCGGCAGTGCGGGATCGGTTGTGATATCTGGGCCGAAGACGGGCTGATCGGTCGTGTCTGAGGTGCCGAGACGATGAAAGTAAAGGCGTTCGTTGTCGTACTTGGTCGAAGCTGGAGCGCCGGGAGCCATCGGCTGTAAGCGCGTGAAGTAGAAGCCCTTGCTGTCGTCGGTCCAACTGGGCGCAGCCTCCTGAGCGCGAGTGATGGCCTCGCTCAGAAGGTTGCCGGAGGCGACGTCAACTACATGCAGAACCGAGTTTTCGGAGCCGCCCAGGGAGACACCGACGATCACGTACTCTCCATTAGGAGATGGCACGAAGTAGTCAATTGCCGCGTGCTTTCCGCCCTCGGCGAGGGCCGCCGGATCGAGCAGCACGCGTGCATCACCTCCCGCAACGGCGCAAGTCATCAGGCGGTAATCGCTTTTGTCGGTGGGCAGTTCCAGGTAGAAATACTGGTCCAAGATACGGTTAGGCTCAAGGACGGAGGCGACCGTTTCCGAGAGCTTAGTAAGCTCAGAGAGGAGCTGAGCATTTTGCGCGGCGAAGGGCTTGAGCGCTTCCTGAGTTACCGCGTTCTCCGCCTTCATATAGGCGAGAAGCTCGTCGGAATTGGTCTCCATCCAGCGGTACGGATCGACAACCGTGGTGCCGAAGTAGGTGTCAGCGACCGCCTTGACTGGAGCAACGGGCGGGCTTAGCGGAGACTGGGCAAGTGTGACGCCAGGGAAGACCAGGAGAAGGTAGAAGAGTGAGCGGCGCATGGGCGACTCCAGACAGAACGAGGCGGAGGGTAGTGGCATTGGGGACTATCCTATAGGGCCGCCGTGCGTCTGAGAAGACAGCTGTAGACGAGGCTAGAGGCCAGCCTAATCGATCACCAGGACAGCCGCTAAGGAACGGGTTGTGCTTTAGCGTCGGCAATCGGCTCGTTCGCTGTGGGAACGAGCTCTCCGTTGCGAATGACATAATCGTGGCCGCGCCAGCGGATCGTCTTTCGCGAAAAACTGATGAGCCAGATCAGTGTGGCCATTGCATCCCAGAGCGGAACAAGCGCCAGCTTCTTCCAAACGCCCTGCTGCTTCAGGCCCCAGGAGCCGACGAGAAGTGTCAACAGGGAACGGACGACCATATATCCGCCCAGATAAGCCCAGGCGATCTCGGGAGTAGGCAACAGCGCAACGGCTAGCAGCGCCCAGGGCAATCCCAAGGTGAAGATCAGACCCATGTGGCCCCAAGGACGCATGTGGCGCATCACGGTGATCCAGCGCAGGCGCTTGTAGAAGAGCTCTTTAAGCGATTGATAGTCCGGAACAGTGGAGATGGCGTAAGGGAGAAGCACAACCTCGCAGCCTTGCTCGGCGATGAGCCGGCCGACAAGGAGATCATCCGCAGGCCGGTTCTCGATGGCTTCGTAGCCGCCGAAGGCGCGCAGGCGAGAGCGGGTAGTCACGATTGTCGGCCCGAGTGCGAACTTCACCCCATCAAGCTGCCTGGCGACCAGAATCCCGGGGTAAAAATCGGAGAGCATGCCGACATCCTGCAGGCGCTGGACCCAGCTAGTTTCTTCAGTGGGAACGTAGAAACAGGTGACGGCACCCACATTTGGGTCGGCCATCGGTGCGATCAGCCGGCGCAGATAGTCGGGCTGGACGCGCACATCGCTGTCGCTGATGACGAGGTGTTCGTAGGCCGCCTCCTGGGTCATCCGCGCGAGTTTGGCTACCTTGTCATTAGTTGCGATGCGGCCGGAGCCGATGACAATCCGGATGTTGGTTTCGGGGAAGTCGCGGATGAGCCGCTGCAGAACGGGCAAGACAGGGTCGGTATCATCCCCGACGCAGAAGATGATTTCGTAGTTGGGATAATCCTGACGGCAGAAGCTGGCGTAGTTCTCGTAGGCGTCGGGATCAAGCCCACGCACCGGCTTCAGATTGCTGATCGGGGGCTCAAAGCTACCACCGTTGGACCTCTTTCGTGCGCCCAAAAAAAACAGAAAACAGCTGACCAGAGCCAGGGCGTAATAGATGAAAGGAATCGCGGCAATCCCTAGCATCAAGTCTCGAGTTAAGTCGATCATCATCTGGAAGGCGAATCCGGGACCGCAAATGACTGGATTAGTTAGTGTATCGCAAACACAGGGTGAAACAGCAGGCCAGGGCGAACCAGCGCCCTGGCACAGCAGGAGTCAGAGCGGCAAGATTAGTCGTCCACAAGGCCCTGGAAGAGCGAATGGTCAGCTCCAACCTCCTGTAAGCCGCGAGCCGCCACTAGCAGGTATTGCTCCAGCCCGAAGGAAGGTTCCCAGAGGTGCCGTGCCTTGTCGAGGAGACCGGCCTGCGTAGTGTGCTTGCCAAATGCCTCGAACTTCTTTTCGGTGTCCGCGCCTAGCTCGATGGTCAGTGAAGAAGGAGTCAGGCAGGTATGAGCCTTTTCCTCCTCGTCGCGAACCATCAGGAAGGGCGTCGCCGAGTAGTAGAGCTTTTGCGGCCAGTAGGGTTTCATGCCGCGGTCGAGTTGCTCGGGAAAGGCGGAGCGGCGTCCGGCCCAGTGAAAGGCTACGGTGGTGGCAAGGCAAACTACTGTGTGGTCGCGGTGGAGGTTGACGCCGCCCTCGCCACCAAAGGTAAGCACTACCTGCGGCCGCCACTGGCGGATCCGCTCAACCAGCACGGAGATGAGTTCGGTTGGGTCGTGGTGATGGAGCTTGCCGTCAGGGAAATGCAGCACTTCGCCACGGCTCACGCCGAGCACCTCTCCAGCGGCGGCAAACTCGCTGCGCCGCAGTTCGGCCAGCTCAGCTCCACTCGCGGCATCTCCGCGATTAGAGGCGGCTTGTCCCTCAGTCAGACAGATAACGGTGGTTTCGGCGCCGGCCGCGTGGGCCATCAACAACGCACCGCCGAAGGCGCCACACTCGTCGTCGGGGTGAGCAGTAATGCACATCAATCGATATGCCACTTGGAAACTCCTGAGGCCAAAGAATATATGAAAGACCAAACGGACCGGTGCATGTGATGCGGGCTGCCAAGCGCTCCTTCACTGGCCACGCCAGATAAAGCGAAGAGCTGTCAGTCGAGATGAGACAGAGGCAACCTTGGTGTCGATGAATCCGCGACGGCGAAGAGTTTCCCTCACTGATGTTTCGCCGAAGCCGTTGATGCCTCCCTTGGGGTAAACGATCCATAAGGGAACAAGGCCGGCCGGGCGTTTCGGGAGTCGGGCGAGGGCGTGTTCCAGATCGAGAGGCGTCTCTACGGAGGCGAGAATCAGGTTGGCCGCCTTACCGTCGGTCGAGGCGGCCTCGGCAATCGCGATCCTAAGCTCATCGCTGTCAATTTCACCGAGAATTTTCAAACGGGACCTGGAGGAGATACCCAACTTGCTGGCGAGGCTCGCGGGAGGTGTCGCGATCGCCTTGGCCCATCGCTGCGCGAGCCTCGAGCCCAGGGAGAACAAGACCGCATCTCCATCCACCGTGAAGAGAAGTTCTCCGTTCTTAACGGAGACGTCTTTCAGACTCGCGAGCGGTACCCGGCGGCGAAAAGCTCCGCGGACGATCAGATCCTGGGTCTCGAGGAGCACCTTGCAGAGACCGGCTTCGTCCGCCCATCGGCATTGGACTGTTGCTTCGCGGCCCATACTGTGTCTCCGATCAAGTTGGGGTCTTCAACAAGAGATAGCTTCCGACCAGGCCAAATAGCACATCTGGCGACCACGCCGCGAGAATCGCCGGCAGCATGTTCACATTCCCCATCGCCTGGAAGATAGCCGCTGTGACCCAATAGGTTACCGCCAGCCCAATCGCCGCTGCAATGCCAGTCAGCGAGCCGCGGCGGCCCATGGATAGCGCGAAGGGAATCGCCAGGACAGCCATCACCAGAGTTATTAGCGGATAGGCCAGCTTCACATTGAGCTGCACGCGCAACGGCATGGTGTCAAAACCGCTTTGGCTGAGGTCGCGGATGTAGCGGTTCAGTTGAGCGAAGCTCATCTCCTGCGATTGCAGGCTCTCCTTCTTGAAGTACTGCGGACGCTCGGGGATTTCGGGAAAGGTACTTACTTCGAAGGGCTGATAGCCCTTGACCGCGTCGCCGCTGAACGTGCGCACCCAGCCGTTCTCAAAAATCCATTGCTGCACCTGGGGTTCCCATCGCGCGGTGGCAGCGAAGATTCGCCGAGAGATAGTGAAGGTCGCCGGGTCGATCTCGAAAATCGTCACGTTGGCAAAACGATCATGGTCGGGATCGAAGAACTGGTAATAGAAGATACGGTCCGGCGTGCCGGGCTGCTGACTGCCAAACATCCACTTCTGGTCGGGCCGGAAGAAGGTCTGCGCCGGCTTGCCCTTGATAACGCTGCGCAGCGCTTCCTGGCGGCGGTTCGCGGTGGGCACGTAGGTTTCGTCAAAGGCGAAGAGCGCGCCTGCCACAATCAATGCAATTACCAGCACCGGGAGCGCGACTCGGTACAGGCTGATGCCGGTCGCCTTCATCGCGGTGAGTTCGTTGTTGCGTTGGAGAGTGCCAAAAGTTACCAAAACAGAGAGCAGCACACTCAACGGCGTGATGGTGTAGATCATGCTCGGCGTGAGATTGACCAGATAGTCGCCGACGGTGATGAATGGAGTCTTGTTGCGAATGATGTCGCCGATCAACTCGAAGAAAGTGAAGACGAGCAACAACATGACAAACGTGACCAGCACCAGGCCGAGCGTAGTGAGGAATTCGCGCAGGATGTAGTCGTCCAGGATGAGCGGAAACCTTCCTCGCGCATGGTGCCTGACGGGCTCGATGACCGGCGCTGGCTTTGCCTGAGCTTTTGGTTTGGGTAAGCGGGACCGGAGCCATCCCGCAGCTGTACCCAAGAACGCCAGCGCCGCGCTGCCCGTTGCCATCTGCCGCAATAGCACGATGCCGCCGATGCCAAAAGCGACGTTGGCGAGCCAGACTCCGGCAAACGGCGGGACCTTGCCCTGGCGGGCCAGCGCCACGCCGATGATTGAGAGGAAGTAGTAGATGAAGACGAGCAGAATTGTGAGGACGAAGCCGGCGCTCTTGCCGCCGCGCCGGGTGGCCATGCCCAGCGGCACGCCGACCATCATCAGCACCAGGCAGGCCGCCGGGTAAGAGAGCCGTTTGTTGATCTCGATCAAAGCGGCTTTGCCGTCAGGAGTCTTAGCCGCAGCTCCCCGGCTGCGGGCGAGCAGTTCGCTGGTCGGCACTGCCAAGATAGGCGCATCGCTGCGGCCGAGGTGGGTTTCGTCTTTGTCGCTCAGCGGCAGCGGCAGGTCGGTGGCTGCGAAAGTCGAAATAGTGTATTGATTGGGCTGACCGGCATCCGTTTGATGCTCGACTCCATCGCGCAGTCTCATGCGCAGGATGGAGTCCTGGTCATTGACGACCGTCGCCTGCCCGGCACTGATAATGCGTAGCGTGCCGGGATCGCTCAGATCGGCGAGGAAGATATTCCGCCAATTGGCCACTCCGGTGCCCGCGCGGACCTCCTGAACGTACAGGACATAGTCTTTAAAATCTTCATAGAAGACGCGCGGCTGGATCTCGTACGAGGCCTGCTGGGTCGCCAGCGAGTTTTCCAGCTGGAGAAGCGCCGCCGACGCGCGAGGAGCGAAGTACAAAGAGTTAAGAAGCCCAGCGCCCCAGCCTGCGACGGCGACGATCGACGCGATCCGCACAAAATTCAGCACGCCGATGCCCGAGGCGCGCATGGCGGTGATTTCGCTGTCGGCGGCAAGCCGGCTCAGGCCAAGCAGGATGCCTACTAGCACGGACATGGGGATGGTAACGACAAGCGTGTTGGGCAGAATGAAGAGAAAAATCTTCAGCACGCTGATCAGCGAGGAGCTGTTGTGCACCACCAGGGCGAGGATCCGGCCGAGGTCGCGCATATACAGAATGAAGGTGAAGAGCACGCCGCCCAGCAGCGCATGGGAGAGGATCTCCTTCAAAATGTAGCGAGTCAGAATGCGCATGGGCGGCGACCGTCTTCAGTTTACAGCTCGATCAGGATGTGGGCGCACTGTTGGAGCATAGTTGGCGGCAAGAACTGGTCGTGCCACTATCTAACAGCCGGGGGCCGTCGGCCAAGAGATTGTGTACCTGGAGAACGCCTAGCGCGCGTGGCGGTAAACGAGATCGAGGAGCTCGTCGTACATCGCATCGGCCGAAGGCGGCCCTTTGCGGATAGCGTCTGCGGCGCAGTGTTGCAGGTGGTTTCGCATGAGTTGACGGCTCGCGCCGCGAAGGGCCTCCTGCACCGAGGAGATTTGCAGCAGAATGTCGGCGCAGTAGCGTTCCGACTCGACCATGTTCTTGAGCCCACGCACCTGGCCCTCGATGCGTGCGAGACGTTTGAGCACGGTAGCCTTGATTGCTGGATCGACTCCGGCCGCTTTGCGTCCTGTCTCACACGCGCAGGAGGCGTGGGTAAGCGATTTGAGTTGCGTTTTGCCGGTCGTCATCTGGCTTGAAACCTCCGCAGGCGAAGACTGTTTCCGAGCACGCTGATCGAGCTCAGTGCCATGGCGGCGCTGGCAATCGCCGGGCTGAGCAGAACTCCAAAGAGGGGATAAAGAGCTCCGGCGGCGATCGGGATGCCGAGGATGTTATAGCCGATTGCCCAGCCAAGGTTGGTGCGCATAGTGCGCAGCGCGGCCCTTGCCAGGTCGATGGCGGTGACGATGGATAGTGGCTCGCCGCGCAGCAGCACCGCGTCGCCGGCTTCGCGCGCAAGGTCGGTGCCGGTGCCCATTGCGATTCCGGCGTCAGCCTGGGCGAGCGCGGCTGCATCGTTGATGCCGTCGCCGACCATGAGAACGTTGCGGCCCTCGGCCTGCAGCGTACGAATATGCGCGAGCTTCTCCTGAGGAAGTAGTCCGGCGTGGAACTCTTCGGCGCCAGCCTGTTGCGCGATGGCTTCGGCGGCACTGGCTGAGTCTCCGGTGAGCATGATGGTTCGCAGACTGCGTTTCTTCAGCAGGTTAATTGCTTCGGTTGCTCCAGCGCGGATTTGGTCCTCCGCGATGAGATGTCCGCGATAGGCTCCATCGATCGCGATAAGAAGGATGCTCCAGTTGCCATGCTGAAGAGCAACCGCGGGCGTGATAGTGCCGAGTTCCTCGAAGAGAGCGGCATTTCCAGCCGCGACTTGATGACCGGCGACGGTGCCCGTGACACCTTTGCCGGGAATAGCGCGAACATTGGTCGCCTCGCGGAGCGTAAGCCCAGCGTGGGAGGCGCGTTCGAGCACGGCTTTGGCCAGGGGATGCTCCGATCGTTGTTCGAGCGAAGCTGCTATCAGCAATAGTTCTTTTTCAGTTGTTCCCTGTGTCACGTACACGTCCGCAATTTGCGGCTTCCCTTGGGTCAGCGTGCCCGTTTTATCGAGTACTACAGTGTCGATATGAGCCAGCCGCTCGAGGGCGTCGCCGCTCTTGAAGAGGATGCCGAGTTGCGCCCCGCGTCCAATGCCGACGGTGAGCGCAGCGGGCACGGCAAGTCCCATGGCGCACGGGCAAGCGATGACCAAGACAGTCACCGCGGCCGCGAAGGCAAAGCTGAAGTTGCCGTGATCGAATGCCAGCCAGGCGAGGAAGGTGATTAACGCCAGCACGAGCACGATGGGGACGAAAATCGCGCTGGCTTTGTCCGCGAGCTGCTGGGTTGGGGCGCGCGAAGCTTGCGCTTCCTGCATCAGGCGGAGCATCTGGCCGAGGACGCCGTCGCCACCGACTGAAGTGGCGCGATACTCCAGAACGCCATCGTAATTTAGCGAGCCACCGATAAGGCGGTCGCCGGGTTTGCGTATGACGGGCAGCGATTCGCCGGTGAGCAGCGATTCATCCACGCTGCTGGTGCCCGACAAGACGACGCCATCGACAGGTACGCGTTCGCCGGGACGGAGAATTACCGTGTCCTGGGTCTGAACCGCGGCGAGCGGCACTTCGATCTCGCGGCCGTGCTGGATTACACGCGCAACTTGCGGCTGCAGCTGGAGAAACGCGTGTAGAGCGCTCTGGGTGCGATCTTTGGCTCGCGCCTCGAGCCAACGCCCCAGCATAAGAAAGGCGAGTATGAAGAGGACCGACTCGTAGTAAACGTCGGGGCGCAGGCCGCGCGCGAGGAAGATCTTCGGCGTCAGGGTCGCCACCGCGGAATAGGCTAGAGCGGCGATGGTTCCAAGGGCGACCAAGGTGTTCATGTTGGTCGTACGGTGGAGCAGGGCTCTCCAGGCAGGCTTGTAGACCTCGCCACCAGCTATCCACATTCCAATAAGGGTAAGAAGGAGCAGAACTAATTCGAGAGTTTGGGCCGGAAGGCGATAGAGACCGGGAGCTAGCTTCATCGGCAGCCAAGAGAGAAATCCCGGGTGGGCGCTCATGCCGTGCATCAAGGGCATCGAGAGAAGCATCGCTGCGGCCGCCAGGGCCAAAGCGACGAGGGCGTCGGTGCGAATCTTGGCTGGATCCGAGTCCGGATGATGGTGATGCTCGCCGGAATGGTCCTCATTCGTGCCTGCGGAATTCGTGCCCAGGGGATTCGTGTCCGGGGGCAGGGAAGACTCGTATCCGGAATTCTTTACGGCTTCGACGAGGTTCTGCGGGCTCGCAAGCTGCGGATCGAAGGCCACGCGTGCGGTATGGGTCATGAGATTCACGTTCGCTCCGTCGACACCGTGTGTCTGCCGCAGGGCGCGTTCCACATGCGACTGGCAGGCTGCGCACGACATCCCCAGCACGGGAATCGTGATCGTCTTCAGCTCGGCGGTCTTTTTGGGCTGGCTCGATTCAGTGGATGGCGATTCAGCGATATGCATGGTCACTCCTCTTCTTTTTTTGCGGCGAAGCCGGCGTTGCCCAGTCCTGCTACGACGGCCTCGATGCTGGCGCCACGGTCGAGCTTGACTCGAGCTGCACCGAGCCGGACTTCTTCGACCTCGACGCCTGGGACCGTTTGCAAAGACTGGGTCACGCGGCGAATGCAAGCCCCGCAGTGCATCCCCTCGATGCGAAGATTTACTTCATGCATAGCTATACCCCCTACCCCTATTCTAGATGCCGATAAAGAGCTTGTGGGTTCTGATTGGTAGCTTTTTTGCCGACCGGCGCTCAGGAGGCAGCGGCGTCAGGCAGAAAGCGGTACCCTATGCCTCGGACCGTCTGCAGATAGACGGGATCGGAGGGTTGGTCTTCGAGATAGCGGCGGAGGCGAACAATAAAGTTGTCGATCGCGCGCGTGTCGGTGTCTTCCCGGACCCGCCATACCTGCTCCAGCAGTTCCTTGCGGGAGACAATACGGCCCCGGTTTTGTACCAGGTAGCGGAGCAGGTCGCTTTCCATCAGGGTGAGGTGGATGGTCTTCTCGGGGGTGACCAGCTCGAGCTTGGAAAAATCGATCGTCCGGCCTGCAAAGCGAAATAATGCGTCTTCGGGTGTTTCGCCCGCGGCGGGTCTTGGCCCACCGGTGCGGCTATGCCAGGTCATGCGCCGCAACAAGTTCTTGAGCCGGGCGAGCAGGATGTTGAGGTCGAAGGGCTTGGCGAGATAGTCGTCAGCGCCGGCGGTGAAGCCGCGCAGCACGTCTTCGGGACGGCCCCGTGCGGTGAGCATCAGCACCGGGACGTAGCGCTCGTGCTCGCGTAGCTCGGCGAGCACCTGAAAGCCGTCCTTGCCGGGAAGCATGACGTCGAGGAGCACCGCATCGAAATCGCCGTCCTCTCTGGCGCCATCGAGCAACAGTTCGAGCGCGGAGGCACCATCGCCAGCGATGCTGGCGCGATATCCCTCGGCCTGCAAATTGAAGAGCAGTCCCTGCGCGAGATGGGCTTCATCTTCCACGATGAGAATGTTTGCCGGTTCCGTCATAGCTCGCCCATCATACGACTTCACTTCGCGAAGCGGCGCGGGTCAACACCGCTGGTTTGGTGTGCGACCGGCCTGTCAAAAGGCGCGGGAGCTGCAGAATGACGGTGGTGCCCCTGCCCTCGCCGGCGCTCTCGGCCCGCGCGTCACCACCATGCTGCCGGGCGATTGTTCGCACCAGGAAGAGCCCCAGGCCAGTGCCCTTCACCCGCAGCAGCGAAATGTTCGGCACGCGGTAGAAGCGGCGGAAGATGCCTTTGAGATGGGCGGCGGGAATACCAACGCCATGGTCCGTGACGCGGACAACCGCCCACGCGTCGCCCTCGGTTGCAAGGCGCACCTTGATATCGACCTTATCCAGGGAGTACTTCACGGCATTGTCGAGGATATTGAGCAGCGCCGATTGCAGGTCTTCGCGATCGCCGGAGACGATCAAGTCGTCGTCAGACCTCCGTTCAGTGGGATCGATCGTGATGGTCTCAGGCGCCAGGTTTTTGCGCTGGCGTGTGATCTGCACTGACTCTTCAACGAGTTCGCGAAGATCCACCTCTTCCCGCACCTGGTTCTTCCGCGCGCGCTGACCGACCTCGCCGGCCTTAAGGACTTGTTCGATCGTGGCCAGCAAGCGATTGCTGTCGGAGAGCATGATTGAGTAAAACTCCTGCCGCTGCTCTTCAGGCAGGCTGCGACGCTGCAGGGTCTCGAGGTAGAGGCGTATAGAGGCGACTGGCGTCTTCAACTCATGGGTAACTGCGTTGAGAAAGCTGTCGTGGTGCTCGTTGCGGCGTACTTCGCGTACGAGGAAGATAGTGTTGAGAATCACGCCGGCGATGAGCAGGGCAAAGAATGGAATTCCCAGAACAAGGGGGACGAGTCTTCGCCAGTTGAGGATGATCCATCCGAATTGCAGCGTGACTGCCAGAGCGACCATGCACACGCCGAGCGTGATGAAAAGTGCGATCGCGCGGCGGCGCCGGATGTTGCGCATGGAAGAGATTCCAGTCAACCTCCAGTATATCGAGGCTTTACCGGCGAGGAGAATCGACTCGAACCCTAAAGCCACCCAAAGCGCTTAAGCATCCACAACAACCCACCGGTTACGAGCAGCATGACGGCGAGGGCGATTGCCGAACCGTGCGCGTTTTCCTCGAGAGGGAGGCCCTTCAGGTTCATCCCGTAAAATCCGGAGATGACAAGAGCAGGCAGGGCAATGGTGCTCAGCACGGTGAGCACTTTCATCACCTGGTTGGTGCGGTTGGCGACGCTCGACAGATAGACGTCGAGGGTGTTGTTGAGCAGGTCGCGCAGCGTGTCGATGGTATCTGAGAGTCGCAAAAGGTGATCGTAGACATCACGGTAGAAGGGGTATAGGTCGGCGTCGACGAGATTTCCCGAGTCCCGCTGCAGGTGCATGCCGACGTCGCGCGTAGCGACAATGATTCGACGAAGGTCGATCAATTGGCGTTTGTACTCAAAGATCTTCTGCAAGATCTCAGGAGTCGGCTTGTCGAGCACGACGTCTTCGATTAGATCGATGCGATCGTCGAGATGATCGATGGTGGCGAAATAAGCGTCGACAATCGTATCGAGGATCAAATAAAGGATCTTCGCCGGAGGAGTATCCGATCCAGCGCGCCAGGCGCGTTCCAGTGCCTCTCGCACCGGCGGGCACTCGAGGTCGCTGACCGTGATGCAAAAGTCGCGCCCCACAAAAGCATGCATCGGCGATTCGGCGATCTCGCCGTCGACGATATGCAGAGGTTTCAGCGTCACAAAGAGATAGTCCGGCATCAGGTCGACCTTGATTCGGCCTTCGTGAGTGCGGCATTCCTCAACGTGCACGGGATGGAGTTTGTACTCCTCGGCCAGCTTGTCTAGCTCTGAACTGTCTTTCGTTTCCAGCTGGTACCAGGCCAAACATCCCTCCGTGCACGAGATCGACTAACTGCCGTCGGCTTTACTTTTTCACCATGTCGCCGCTTTCGTTTCGTACTTCGATCGGGCCAAGGTTCAGCTGCTGCAGTCCCGACTCGATCTTGGCCCGATCGCCGACGGCCACTACGATCAGATTCTCGGGATGGACATATTCAATGGCGGTCTTCTCGACCTCATCCGGCGTGAGCTTGAGGTATTGCGCGGGCAGGGTCTGGTAGTAGTTCGTGGGCAGGCTGTAAACGAAGACGTCGGCCATGAGCCTGGCCGTTTCGTCGACGGTCTCGAACTGGCCGGGTAGAGAGTGGAGTTCGCTGTCCTCGGCAAGCTTCAGTTCCGCTGAAGTAGGAGGATCGGTGCGCATTCGATTCAGCTCGCCGAAGAGCTCCTTCGCGGCGGGTGCCGTGACGTCGGTGCGAACCTGGGCTCCGCTATAGAAGACCCCGCCATCGCGGTAGAAGCCGAACTGAGAAAAAGCGCCGTAGGTGTACCCGTTCTTTTCGCGCAGGTTCATGTTGATGCGGCTGGAGAAGAGTCCGCCAAGCACGCTGTTCATCACATCGATGGCCGCATATTCCGGAGTCGAACGCGGCACGCCCTCACCGAAGGCGAGGAGTGCGGTCTGCGGTGCGCCCGGCTTATCGACAATCACGATTTTGCGGGTCGGCGGGGCAGGCATCGGAGGCAATGTGGCGTTGGTAGTGGCTCCCGCGGCGTTCCACCCGGCGAAGTACTGCTCGCCGAGCTTGCGGGCCTCGGTCTCGTTGATGTCACCGACGAGCACAAGAGCGGCGTTCGCAGGCGCATAGTGGTCGGACCAAAACTTTGCCAGTTGGTCGCGGGTGATCGCCTTGACCGACGCGGTCGTCCCAATATCGCGGTACCCGTAGGGATAATCTCCGAACAAGACTTTGGCGCCGACACGCAATGCGGCGGCAAAAGGCTGGTCGCCCTCCTGGAGAATTGAGGTCAGCCGCTGGGCGCGGATGCGCTCGACCTCTTCCGATTTGAACGCGGGATGCAGGGCAACATCGGAGAGCAAGTCAAAAGCCGCGTCGACATTATTGCTAAGCGCGTCGATGGCGGCTGCCGAGGCATCCATGCCGGCGGTCGAGTTCAGCGACGCGCCGATGCTGGCCACATCATCAGCCAGCAGCGTCGAGGAGCGCTTGTCGGTGCCCTCGGTCAACATCCGTGCGGTAAAGGCGGCCAACCCAGGTTGGCCCGTAGGATTTGTTGCGCTGCCGGCGAGGTCTACCAGACGGGCGCTGAATACTGGCAGAGAGTGGTCTTCCAATAGGTAGATCTTGATTCCGTTGGTGAGCGCAAAAGTGGTCGGCACGGGCAAGTTCAGCTCAGGTTGCTTGCCTGGAGCGGGTGGGGTCTTGCGCCAATCCTGCTGCGCCTCGAATTCCGGCTTGTAAGGGTTGACGATCTTCACGTTGGCATCTGTATCGTCCGGACTGCGCGGAACGTCCTCGGTGACTTTCTTACCGGGGACGGTAATCACGATGACACGCTGATTGTTGGCGAAGTCCCGCTCGCCGATCTGTTTTACCGAGGCCACAGTGGCTGCCTGGTAGCGGGCGACATCTTTGGGTAGATATCCGGGGTCCCCGGTGTACTGGTTGTATAGATCGAGCATGTCGGCAACGCCACCAAAGCCACCGAGCCGCTGCAGACCGGAGATTTTTCGGGTCAAGATGCCGTTCCGCGCCTGATCGACTTCGGCCTGGGTCGGGCCATCGGTACGCAGAGCAGCGATCTCCTTATCTATGGCGGCTTCCAGTGCTTCTGGCTTTACTCCGGGCCGCGCTGTCACGTCGCACTGCGTTACTGAAGTCAGCTTCAGCGAGTTGTTCTCACAATGGACCGATTGTGCGATCTGCTGTTCATAGACCAGCTTGCGATAGAGCCGGCTGGACTTGCCTCCACCCAGGATGCTGACGAAGATGTCGGTGTCAGCTTCGCCAGGCTGGAAGAAGGGTGGCGTCAGCCATGCTAGCGAAATCCGGGGCAACTGGACGGTGTCGGTGATAGTGACGCGGCGCTCCGATGTGATCGGAGGGGTTGTGACATGCACTGGTTCGACCGTCGGACCGGCGGGAATCGGACCAAAATACTCTTGCAACAGAGCCTTAAGCTGGCCAGGATCGAAGTCGCCGGCAATCGCGATGCTTGCATTGTTGGGAGTGTAGAAGTGCTGGAAGAAGTCACGGACATCGTTGAGTCGCGCTGCTTCAACATCGGCGTGAGAGCCGATGACGGCGGCATAATAGGGATGTCCTTTGGGGAAGAGTTGGTGATAAATCTGCTCGTCGGCGAGGTCGTATGGCATGCCTTCGTCTTGCCGGAGCTCATTGCGGACGACGTCGCGCTGGTTGGTTAGCTTGGCGCGGTCGAGGGTTTCCAGCAGAAAACCCATGCGGTCGCTCTCCAGCCACAGGCCGAGCTCAAGCTGATTGCTCGGTAGGGTCTCGAAATAGTTCGTGCGGTCGAAGTCCGTGGTGCCGTTGATATCGGTCGCACCTGCGCCCTCGAGATATTTGAAGTGAGCCTTTTCGCCGACATGCTCGGAGCCCTCGAACATCATGTGTTCGAAAAGGTGGGCAAAGCCGGTGCGCCCGGCTTTTTCGTTCACCGGGCCGACGTGATACCAGAGGTCGACGGCGACCAGAGGCAGGCGATGGTTCTCATAGGTCAGCACTTCGAGGCCGTTGGCCAGTTTGTATTGCTCATATTTGATGACGGGGACCTTCAAGGGCTTGCTGGGAGGGAGATCGGAAGCGGAGGAACAAGTGCAGCCAAGGGCAAACAGAAACGCGGACACAAGCGCGTAGAAACGCGACAACTTCCTCATGAAAACGCTCCTCTTCAGCAATGAGATCGCAACGACGAAATCTCGGATTTGGGAAATACGGCGGACAATCGAATGATACAACGCAGCCGTGGGGGTCTAACGAGTCGGGTTTTCCATCAATCGAAAGCGGGCCGGACGACTGCCCGAGTTTGCGTGGAAATGAGGGTCGCAAGCCTCCTCGGCGGGGGCAGATCCATATTGGACCTAAAACGCACGGACGCGAGTGTTAAGAGTGGTAGGTACAAGCGTTACCGGGATTACGGACGAGCCGGAGAATCCGGTCCCGGTAACCGCCACCTGTATTCTTGCGGAGCCCAATGTCGCGGTCCTCGAGGCGGTTAGCGTGAGGGTGCTTGATCCGCTTCCTGGAGCGGAGATTTTCGCTGGGCTCAACGCAGCGGTGACGCCAGTGTGTAATCCGCTGACGGCAAGGGTCAGAGCTGAATTGAAGCCGCCATCGGCGATCGTTGCAGTGGTCAGGGCATCAAGAGCCGCCTGCTGTGTGGGGTCGGGTTTCAGCACCAGCACCATTCGGTCGAGGCGCTTGCTGCCATCGACTGCACCGGTCTCGTAAGCCGACAGAGCCGCAGGCGGCGGATTGCCTTCGAGCCAGACGCGCTGGTCATCTTCGACGGGTTGCACGACCCGATCGCGAGGGGAAACCCGAGCAAGAGCAGACTGGAGGGCCTCGGCGTTGGACTGGGCATGAAGGGGCGCTGAAGCGAAGGTGCTGGTGAGAAAGATTACGAGAAGGAGGAGATCGGAGGGTCTCGCTTGCGGCATCGAAATGACCTGCGACGAGGAGTGCCGCTGGCAGAGCGGCCTTCCTGGTCATCGGCAGCGCATTAGAGGAGTCTCAGGGATTGGCTGAGGCTGGAACAGAAAGGCGCAGCGGCCGGCATGGCTGCTGCGCTTAGTTTGCTTCGAGAGGCCTCTGGCGATCTAGGCCGCGCCGGCGGGGCGAGGGTTCGAGGGATCATACTGCGCTATCTTGACGTCTCTAGCCAAGCCGAACTGCTTCAAAACCCAGATGCCGTAGTAGTTCGGGTCAAATTCATACCATTTCAGGCCGTGGCGAGCGGAGACAGGATGGGCGTGATGATTGTTATGCCAGCCTTCACCGCCGGTGAGCAACGCGACCCACCAGTTATTGCGCGAGTCGTCGCGGGTCTCAAAACGCCGGGAACCCCAAAGATGCGTGGCGGAGTTGACCAGCCAGGTGGCGTGCAGGCCGAGCGTAGTCCTGAGGAAGACACCCCACATCACCATAGGCCATCCGCCGACGGCAAGCAGAATCAGTCCGAGGATGACCATCGGCACGTAGTGGTACTTGCTGAGCAGGACGTGGAAGCGGTCTTTCGCAAGATCGGGAGCATAGCGATTGGCCAGTGCGACATCCTGATGGAGAGATTCGCCATGCATGATCCAGCCGGCGTGGGCCCACCAGGTGCCGTCGTTAGGGGTATGCGGATCACCAGCTTTGTCGCTGTGCTTGTGGTGAATGCGATGGGTGGAAACCCAGAAGATCGGACCGCCCTCGAGCGCCAAGGTTCCGCAGACGGCGAGGCAGTACTCGACCCACTTTGGGGTCTTGTAGCCGCGATGGGTGAGCAGGCGGTGATAGCACATGCCGATGCCCACGTTGATCGCGATGAAATAGAGCACTACGGAGACAATTAGCGCCTTCCACGAAAACATGTAAAGCGCAGCAATCGCTCCGATATGAAAGGCCGCCATGAACAAAGTGGTCGTCCAGTTAATCCTCTTCACGCCGGGTGCACGGTCGGCGACCTGGATGACGGTTTGCGCCCTGGCTGTGACGCGGGAGGGGATTTCAATGGAGGGTATAGCTGCGATCGGTTCTTCTTCGAGCACTTGCACTGGCATGGTTGGGGTCGCGATCCTTCTATGTACAGCGGATTAACCTGACTCAACCGTATCAGTGGGATTGCCTGGACGGGTGTAACAGTTTTGTAAGGGTGCGCTCAGATTTTGTAGGGGCAAAGCTGTCGGATATTGGCTGCACGTCGCTGCGCCAGTTACCTCATGCGGGGACGCTTCTCGCGTTGACCTCGCGCGGCGCAGCGGACGCGGTTGATGCCGTGCCGACCAGATGCCTCGCGTCACTGGGATTGGAAGGGAACCAGCGGGCGCAGGCGCCGCCGGCGAGCTTGGCGCGTGAGAGCGCGAGTTCCGCTTCACGCAAAACGACGAGGGGCGATCGTCCGCCGCTCAGCGCGATGCCGACGCTAGCGGTCATCGTGACCGTGACCTGGAGGATGTCGAATGGGCGCTCGGAGACGCAGTCGCGCAGCCGGGCTGCCATGCTTCGTGCATCGTCCTGAGTGCCGCCGAGGATGGCGATGAGAAACTGGTCGCTGCCGCAGCGCCCGACGATGTCGTAGCTGCGTAGACAACGGAGGAAGCGGCTGGCTAGTTGACGCAGGATCCGGTCGCCTCCATCGTAGCCGTGTTGGCGATTGATTCGCGAGAATTGGTCGAGATCGAGCAGCAGGAAGACAAGCTGGCTGCCGAGCCGCTGGGTGCGGTCAGTCTCCTGAAAGAGCACATTGAGCAGCGACTCACGATTCAGGAGTCCGGTGAGGCTATCGTGTGTGGCATGAAAGCTGGCGGCCTCGATCGCCTCGGCCATCTCCGCGTAGCGCGCCTGTACGCGCGAGGCGGCACGCAACGAGACTCGGAGCTCGATCTCGTCGAGCGGCTTGGTGAGGACGTCGTCGACTCTGGCATCGGATCGATTCGGACTTGCATTTGTCTGGGCTGGCAACGCCTTGTCGGTCAGCAGGATTGCCCAGCTCCGCCGCCGGGCAGACTGCAGTTGCAACTGATGCAAGAGCGTCATGCCATGAATGCCGGGAAGATCGGTGTCGACGATTATGATGGGCGGGCACTCGGGGCGATCGAGAGCTCTTAGAAGAGCATAGTGATCGGCAACTATCTCGAGGGGATGTTCCCATCTGCGAAGCAAGGCCCACATTTCTCCCTGCAGCCGGGAATCCGCTGTAGCCAACAGAATGCCTGGGGTTCGAGGCGAGCGCACCAGTGTTTGGACTTTGGACTCCTGCGCGATCAAGAGAGAGGTGGCCATTTCCTCTTACTATCGGCAGTTGGGTTGGAAGCTATAGGGTCGATTGGTCTGTCTGTGAGAGGTTCGAGTCGGCCGCTTTGGCCCGTTTAGTGGGAGTGACCCCCCTCCCCCTGGGAGTTTTTGGTAAGTTCTTTTATTTCAGCTATTTGGGCTTGTCGATCCGGGCTAAGTTCTTTGTTTTCATGGTTGGGATCTTCCTCTGCGGCCCAAGCCGACTCGTTTCGGCAAGGTGATGGCGAAATGCCCAGGGCTCAAGGCCTCTTTGGCGCGGTCCTATTCGTAGGGCTAAAGCCCTACGCTTCCACGGGGCGGGCTTTGCCCGTTGGGCGTGAAAAAGAGCGGCTTTTTTTGCCGCCCTTCTTTCTTTACCCTCTATATCCAGTGTACCAAGCTGGACCCTTTCACTACGCCAAGTTGGGGTGACTTTTTTGGTAAATATATACTTGACTAACCAGAGATATTTCGATATCTTTGAGTCATGGCATACCCCACCACTCTCGTAGACGCTGTTAAGTACTTTAGCGATGAACAAGTTTGCATCGACGAAGTAGTGGCGATGCGCTGGCCGGATGGGCAAATCTTCTGTATCGGCTGCGGCGAAGTCGGCAACGTGATCTGGCTAGCCAATCAGAAGCGGTTCAAGTGCCGGGGATGCAAAAAGCAGTTCTCTGTTAAGGTCGGAACCATCTTCCACGACTCGCCTCTGGGCTTAGACAAGTGGATGGTCGCCATGTGGATGCTGGCAACTTGCCGAAATGGGGTTTCCTCCTGTGAGATCGCTCGCACCATCGGCATCACCCAGAAGAGCGCATGGCACATGCTGCATCGCATCCGCAAGGCCATGACCGACAACAGCGGAACCAAACTGGGCGGCAACGCTCCAGTTGAGATCGACGAAACTTTTATCGGCGGCAAGGTGATGAACATGCACAAGAGCAGACGCATAAAGGGCATGAACTACTCTGCTGGCAATGGCAAGGCAATCGTGATGGGGATGCTAGAGCGTGGCGGCAAAGTTCGCGCTGGCGTGATCGTAGATCGCAAGAAGCACAACATGAAACCGATGCTGGAAGGCAATGTTAAAGCGGGTTCCCACATCATTACCGACGAGCTAGCAGCGTATCCTCATATCGCCGCAGAGAATGACTATGTTCACGAAATCATCAACCACATCGAAGGCTACGTCCGTGACCACGTCCACACGAACGGAATCGAGAACTTCTGGAGCTGCCTGAAGCGTGGGTTGAATGGAACCTACATCAGCGTCGAACCGATCCATCTGGATCGTTATGTGGATGAGCAGGTATTTCGCTTCAACCTGCGCCACAACACCACGGAAGCAAGCCGCTTTAAGGCAGTCCTTAAAGACATCGTGGGCCGTCGTCTCACCTATGCAGAGTTGACGGGTAAGGGGGAGGCCTCAGCGGCCTTCTAACCCTTATCGGAGGGGGAGGGGGCCGAAGCGGGTTTCGGTTCCACCTTTACCACCTTCCGCAGTAAATCTCTGAAAGCCGCATACTCTTTTGGGACTTCGTGGGCTGGCCTTGATGGTTCGGGCTTCATATCGATAGTGTACTCCCAGACAAAATAGTGGTACAAAGGTTGCGTATCCGTTAAACTGGATACAACAACTGAATAACGGATGCCCTATGAGGGCTCCCCGCGCAAAATTGCGTAGGGAGCCGCTGCATAGGACGTAACGGAAGAGCCTGCCAGCCCAACCGCTACGAGTACTCGGATGCGGAAAGCCATCCTTGTACCCTCCTTTCAGCCGGATGATACTGAGGCGGCCAAACCACCCCAGATCACGGTCTCCGGCAACCGTAATGCCTAAAGGCCACCCTCAAAAACGGTGGCCTTTTCTCTTATGCCGTCTGCTCTAGCTTGAACTCTTTTACGCTCTCCGCTTCGGGAGTTCTCGCTCCATATTCTCCGCGACCACGGCGCTCGATATTCCCCTTAAACACTTGTTTGTCCAGAACCCGACGAACCGCCGCTACGTCTCCGGTTCCTAGTTGAATAGCCGCGCCTTCAGGCGTAAAGGACGAGCTAGGTTCTCCGTCAAGAAGCGCAACTACCTTTCCTGTCAAGCTATCCGCTTGCGGCTTTCTTCCCCCTCTGCTCCTGTTCCCAGGGGATTTGGGTGCAACAGCCTTCGAAGGCTGAGCGTTCAAACTATCCCACTCTGCATATAGCTTTTCCAAAGTCGCCTCAGCGACCCGAATCTTACCGATTAGCTTTTCCGCTTTATCCAAATTGATGCGCATGGACTCAACCTCTTGACTCCGAGAATAGCATTTTCCTATCCTCAACTGCAAAAGAACGAACCCCGCAAAAATCTGCGGGGTTCGGGAGTACTGGTTTTCCACATGTCCACATTCGGGGTAGGTTTTCCCTATAGCAATGGAATGGGATATTTTGGTAAAATGCGTCACTACATAGGTAGTCTGAAGCATTCGGCACGAAGAATCAGACGCTCAACAGTTACGCCATTGTGCCACTCGCACGTCACCCGGTTTGATTCGTCAACCTCAACAACCTCCAAATCAGGCGACCCGCTATTGAGCCTTACTTTTTGCCCTATCCGAAACTGCGTCTCTACAGTTATCATTGCGCCCTATTCCTTCCTTGGAGAAAAAACTAAATGCCTGAACTCAAACCCGGAGATATCGTAGTGCTGAAATCAGGAGGCCCGAATATGACTGTTGAAGCGGCCCCCTATCGTGCGGCCAATGGAGACACTACTGTTCGGTGCATATGGTTCGACAACAACGCCAAACAAGCTGCCACCTTTAGCCCGGAGTCTCTAAAAGTCCTTTAACGTAATATCGTCATATCACGATACCACGATGCTGCCCTGTCACGGTAGCTCCAGAATCTCAGATCGAAGCTGGTTAGTCAAGTATATATTCACCACTTTTTTGTCAATGGAATGAGCGAATTGCAAAGTATTCTTGGCCTGAGCCCTTGACAGGTTCTGAATCGCGGCATGTCTTGGTAGCGTTGGGGTCTGGGCGGATCGAGTGAGGAGATTTCGATGAAGGCCGTGTTGCATTTGTTCGTCTTGGGTGCGTCTGTCTTGAGTACGATGGGCCTCCATGCACAGACTGCGGCAGCCAACGCTTCGAAAACGCCTGCGCCGGATCCGAATTTCGAAGGGATCTGGGAAGGGTATGACGGCGAGTGGGGACATGTCTCGCGGCAGCTCCTCGCTTTGGCGCAGGCGATTCCGGCGGAGAAGTATGGCTGGCGTCCGGCGCCGGGAGTGAGATCGGTCAGCGAAGTCTTCACGCACATCGCCATCGCCAACTTCTATCTGCTGAGCGTTACCGGGCCGAAGATGCCGGCGGACATTACTTCCGACGAGATGGAAGAGACGGTGAAGTCGAAACCTGAAGTGATCGGATATCTCGAACGATCGCTCAATGCGGTGAAGGAAGCGCGCGCTCATTTGAAGCCGGGTGATCTTCAGCGCAAGGTCGTAATTCAGGGAAAGACGGTCGATGTTGACGGAGTGTACCTGCGCATCATCGTCCACGACAACGAACATATGGGGCAGCTGGTTGCTTATGCACGCATGAATGGGATTGTGCCTCCGTGGTCGAAGCCTGAGAGTCAAACGCGGAAGTAAGCCGAGCCCGACTGGTCGGTTGCCTGAAAGTCACACTTTGTAGGCGAGAGCGGGTCAGAGTTTCCCAAAAGTCCGTCGGCAGCTACCTGAGCCACTAGCTGCCTGTTTCCGAACTCACCCGTCGCGCTATTGAACGCGATCCACTAGGCATCCTGACTAACTCTTGCTTTTTCAAAGGTTGAGCCGTGTCCAAGATGGCGAGCGAGATGCTGGACATAAGAGTGGATCTCCGCAGTGTGCAATTTTGAACATCCACGACAGTCCAGCTGAGCTAGAGTCTTCGTATTCTGCACGGCCCTGCGCTAGACATTTTTGGCTCGGCCTCGCGTACGAGAGGCGCGAATCAAAGGCGGCGTTACTTGTTCAGCGCATGTCTCGACAAAATACCGGCGTACATACTGATCACCATCTTGCTCGCACCCTGTGCGGTGGCTCAGGATTCGAGTGCGATTCCCGCTCGGCTGATCATTCCAGACCAGACTCCTGTTGAGCTTCAACTTAATGAAAGCGTTTCCTCTGCTCACGCCCGCCCGGGAGATCGCGTCGACTTCATCGTTGTGCGAGAAGTGAACATTGAAGGGTTCACCGTGATTTCGGGCTGGAGCCGTGGCCACCGGCTCGGTCACCGGAGTCAAGGGCAAGCGGTTCCTGGGAATCGGAGGTGACGTAGCCCTAAAACTCGATTCGGTAGAGCTGGCCAACGGCGAATCGGTCGGGTTGCACGCAAGGCTGAACGTAAAAGGACGCTCCCGTACGATACTAATGGCCGCAGGGATGATCGTCACCGGACTCGTCTTCCTGCCCGCTACGCCGATTCTCCTACTCACTCATGGCCACGACAGCACTGTGTTGAAGAGTACGGAAATCACTGCCTATATCGACGCTGACACTCCGGTTCTGTCGGCAGGGTTGCAACATTCGCAAGAACGCTCTTCCGATTTGGATACGGTGATGGATTATTTGCCGCCGCGTGTCTTCGATGCTGAAGGGCGCGAGGGCGACATGCTGAATCTTGTTCTCGTTGGCCAACGGGAAGACCTGGAGAAACTCTTTTGAGCGTGCAGGTTGGGTCACGACTGACAAATGGAATCCGATCTTCGTCTGGCACCTGTTCTTGCATGGAACCCGCGATGCCACGATGCCGATGGCCAGGTTTTTCCTGTTCGGAAGAGTGCAGGACTACTCGTATGCTTTGCCAGAGCCGGGTTCAATTGTTTCGCGGCGTCATCATCTTCGACTCTGGAAGACCGATCACACGCTCGATGGGACACCTATCTGGGTGGGTTCGGCCACCCACGACGTTGCCATTGAAATCGCGAAGCGAGGGCGTTTGATCGACCACAGGATCGATCCTAACGTCGATGCAGAACGTGATTTTGTTGGAATTGATCTGACGAATACATCGACGATCAGCCGACAGGAATATCTGCAATCCGCCGATCCGGTCTTTCAGGCAGAAACAGTGTCTGGCCAGACCTATTACTCCGACAGCAAGGTTCTTTTGTTGGACTTGCATCCGCTGACCTCACCCAAGACCGACACGACCGCTCAACCATCCGCTTTGCTTCGGACGACCTCACTGCCAACCCCAGCTCCAACAGCGCCTCTCAGATAAGCCATTTTGTTGCCCGCTCTGCCGGATGACGGGCAAAATAGGAGGTGGTTTCAGGAAGCCGGAGAGCCAGTGATATGGGCAACAACCCCCGGCGATCAAAGCAATCATTTGCTGGGACTCCCTAGCGCGGCGCAGCCTCTGACGCATCCGCTAGCGCATACGCCAACACCGTGACCACCGCCGCGTTCTCGTTCAACTCTCGCGCGTCGACCTTGTCGAAGGTGTCGGCTGCGGTGTGGTGGTAGTTGAAGTAGTAGCGGCTGTCCTGGATGGGAGCGAAGCCGGGGACGCCTTTGGTGGTGATGGTCGCGATGTCTTCGCCGGTCTCGGGTGTGCTGACGAGTTCAGCTGCGCCGATTGGCTGCAGCGTCTGGACCACCGGCCGCAGCCACGCTTCAAGAGCTGGCTTGCCGGCGAAGTAGATTCCAGTTGGGTGACCGGCTCCGGAGTCGGTCTCGATCGCTCCGATATGGTTGGCTACGTCGGCGGTGTGGTCCTGGGCGTAGGTCTGCGCGCCTTGCGAGCCTTCTTCTTCAGACATCCAGGCGATGAAGCGAACGGTGCGCTTGGGATGGATGCCGAGCTGCGATAACAAATGAATGGCCTGCATGGAAACGACGACGCCCGCGCCGTCGTCGATCGCGCCGGTGCCGAGGTCCCAGGAATCGAGATGGCCGGAGATGACGACGACCTGCTCGGGATGCTCGGCGCCCTTCCAGTCGGCGATGACGTTGTAGCTGTCGGCGTTGGGCAGCGTCTGCGGGGTGAGGGTGAGCTTCATCTGCACATGGCCCTGGCTGGTGAGGTGCTCGAGCAGGTCGGCGTCTTCGGCGGTGACGGCGGCGGCGGGAATTTTTGTGCCTTGGGGATCGTACATGGTCATGCCGGTGTGGGGCAGGCGGAAATCCGCGCCGCCGACGGAGCGGACGAGGACGGCGACGGCTCCGTTGGCCGCGCCAACCACGGGGGCGGTCATGCGATAGATTACCGCCTGGCCGTAGGCTTCAAAACCGTGGCCCTGGGCGGCGAGGCGCTTGTCGAACTTCTCGTTGAAGAGCAGGATCTTGCCCTTTACCGCATCGGGGCTGAGCGCTTTGAGGTCGTTGAAGGAGTTGACGACGATGACTTCGGCGGTGAGTCCGTCGGCAGGCGTTGCGACGCTGCCGCCGAGCGCGGTGAGGACGATCTTTTGGGTGGTGTCGGGGGCCATTCCGGGCCATGCGACGAGCTGGGCGGTCTCTGCTCCGCGCACCCAGTGGGGCACGCTGGTTTTTTCGAGTGTGACTTCGGCGCCGAGTGAGCGCATTTCGGCGGCGACGTAGTCGACCGCCTGCTGGGCCTGCGGCGAACCGCTCAGGCGCGGGCCGATGTTGTCGGTGAGGTGACGCAGTTCGTTCATCGCATAGGGATCGGTGAGCGCAGCGTCGCGCAGCCGATTCATGCTAGTGATCTGTTGTGGTGTCCACGCGCCGTTGGGAACCTCGAGGAAGGCCGACATGCGCTGCATCAGCGGCGAATTGGCGGGCGGTGGGGCTGGTTGTTGCGCCACTGACAAACTCACGCTGCCAAGCAAGATCGCGCAGGGAAGGACTCGGCTAGAGAGAAACGAGAAACTGAGTGGCATGTGGCCTTTCCTTGATCGAGAAATGTTGGACTTCGGTCCTATCTTGCACTCTCTAAGTTGGCTGCGGCGCGATTGAGCGCTTCGGTAAGGATTGCCATCTGCGCCTGCGCCCGGGGCACGTCTTTCGCGTCGATCGCTTCGTTGACACCGGGGATGACGACTGCGGCGTAACCGGTGAACTCGCCCGGCGCGTAGATCGTGTGTTTGTACCAGGGGCGTCCGGGCAGACCCTCGGTCGAGAGCAGGTCGTGTTCGGTGTTCAACAGGATGGCGTTGAGCGCGGGAATGTCCTGGGTGGTCGAAGATATCTTCGCCTGCAGGGCTGCCGCCGCGATTGAGAAGCGCTGCGCCGCTTGAAGGGCAGGCTCGAACTTGATCTCTTTGAGCCCGGCTTCACTTGCCTTCTTCTTGGCGGTCTGCAAGTAAATGGAGATCTCTGCGGCGTAGTTGGAGTAGTCGTAGGGCAGGATTCCAGCGTCGGCCATTTTGATGACTTCAAGTCCAAAGACGCGGGCCTGCTGCTGCAGGAGGGTGAAGTCGGGGTCGGCGTTCTTTACGAACCAGTTGTAGTTGTCGAAGGCAGAATGGTAGACGCCGTAGGGGCCGTTGGAGCCGATGTCGGTCGAGGGAACTCCGAGATGCTGGAAGAACGGAGTGTAGTCGGAGCCGCTGCCAAGATCGCCGACGTCGACGTCATCGGTGAGGTGCGCGTTGACGTGTTTTTCGTTGAAGCCGTTGTTGACGTGGCCCTTGGCGTCGAGCGCTTGCTTTGCCTTCCATTGGTCGTAGACGGTCGCCCCTTTGGCGCTGGGAACCTCTTTGGCAACGTCGCGAACGAATTGCTTGAGGGTCGGGACGGCGGCCGCGGAGAAATCGGGTCCGGAGACGGAGACATCCGTATTGAAATAAGCGACGGCATGCTCAAGATGCCGTGCGTGGCCCTCGGCCCACTCGGTCGAGCCGATCAGGCCCTCCTCTTCGGCGTCCCAACTGCCAAAGACGATTCGCCGTTTGGGACGCCATCCGGTCTTGAGCAATTCGCCGATGCCGTGCACTGCTTCGAGCATGCTGGCCGTGCCGCTCGACGGATCGACGGCGCCGAAGACCCAGGCGTCGCGGTGGTTGCCGGCGACGACCCACTCATCCGGATAGGTGGTGCCGTCGATGGTGCCGATGACGTCCCAGATGGTGCGATAGGCGTACTCCTGATCGAGTAGAAGATGGACCTGCACACCGCCGGGGCCGGTGTGGTACGGGAAGGGCAGGCCGCCTTGCCACTCCTTGGGGACGGCCGGGCCAGTGAGCGCCTTGAGGATCGGCTCGGCATCCTGCCAGGAGATTGGCGTGGCCGGAATTGTTGGCTGGCTTGCGGCCTGGTCCGGGGGGATGCGCTTGTCTGAGGGAAGATCAGGATCGGAGGCAGTTCCCGGAGTAGTGGCGTCGCCCGGATATTTGAAGATGTATTGCACCGAGCCGCGTTGCACTCCGGTTGCCGGACGATATGGGCCGTCGGGGTAGACCTTGCCTTTGGTGAATCCGTCGTCGGCGGGGTCGCTATAGATGATGACGCCGGCCGCGCCGCCTAGCTGCGCGAGGTAGACCTTCACGCCGCGGAAGTTGTGGCCGTAGCGCACGAGGACGATCTTGCCCTTGATGTCGACGTGCAGGTCTTCGAGCTTCTTGAAGTCCTCGGGTGTGCCGTAATTCGCGTAGACGACCTCGGCGGTGAAATCGCAGGAGGGAGAGGAGCTGTTAAAGGCGGTGACGATGCGCGGGTCATTCTGGTAGGGATCGTCGGAAACGTGTTCGGGAGTTGGCCCGGTCATCAGGACTGTGCCGTCGGGTGCAGTGGCCGTGATCTTCACTTCTTTTGGGACGTTTAGCCAGACCTTATAGGGGATGATGTTGGTTTCGAGTCCGGCAGCTTTGAATTTGGCGGCTACATATTCGGCGGTGGCGAAGTCCTCTTTGGAGGCGGCGATGTGGGGCGCGGCAGTAAGCGTCTTTAGGTGCTCACCCGCCAGCTTGGCGCTGGGGACGGCGAGGAAATCCTGTTCGATTTTCTGCTCTGAGGGCGCAGCTGCGGACTGGGCGAAGGTGGAACTGGCGGCGAAGGAAAACAGGACGACGGCGGTGGTGAGTTCGCGCAGAGTCAATAGTGCTCCAAAAGGGCTGCGGGCGGGTCGAAGGATGAAATCTCAGATTACACGAAAGGTGCTTGTCGTCCGGCGAAACGAGGGCGCGAGTCATTCGAACCGCTGTTTGCTGAGGCGTATCGAGGGCGCGGCTCTGAGTTCAATGAGCCGGAAGTGTGGGGTTAAATTCCCACACACTCCGGCGGCACAAAGGATCTACTACGCTGCGACGGGGACGGGCTGGCCACAGTGTGAGCAGCGTCTTGCGGCGGCGGGAATATCGCTGAGGCACTCCGGGCAGGGCTTCGTCGGTGGCGGGGGTGGCGAGGTCGCGGTCAGTTTCATCTTGGCCATCAGCGTATTGACCGGCAGCACCACAAAGAAATAAACCGAGACCGCAATCAGCAAGAACGAAATGAGAGCGTTGAGGAAGTTGCCATAAGTGATGTTGGCGCCGTGGATCTTCAGCACCAAGTAGGAGAAATCCGGTTTTTGGACGATCGCCGCGATTAGCGGAGTGATCAGGTCCTTGACCAGCGAATTTACGATGGTCCCAAATGCCCCGCCGATGACCACCGCAACAGCCAGATCGAGAACATTGCCACGCAGAATAAAATCGCGAAAACCCTTCAGCATCCCGGCACTCCTCTTCTCACAAGCAAAAGTAATTCCGTCCGCAGTGTAACTGCTTTGATGGCGAAGAAGGTAACAGATTTAGCGGGTGAATCTGCGGACGTTTATCGCTGTTGGTGAGATGCAAGCTGCGGATGGGCTAAAGCAGCGAACCGTCGTAGGGATAGAGCAGCAGAAAGAGGATCATCGCGATGGCCATGATGTCCATGTAGAGAAGCAGGATCACGCCGCCGTGGTAGAAGCTCCATTTCAGCCGAAGGCAGCGCATCGTGTCCAGTGTGCCGGCGAAAGCGGTGACGGCCAGGATGGCCAGCTTCGGATTTGTGTGGTCTTCGGGATAGCCCGCCCAGATGAAGGCCAGAATCAGGCTGCCGAGTACGAGCAGAGAACCGCGAAGCAGCGATTTCTGACGTAAGTTCAGGAAGCGCGGCTGGTGCATCCGAATTGGAAGCGTGGCGGCGATGACTCTCTCAGTTTAGCGGAGCGACCGCTTCGGTGTTTTGGGCAATCGCTATGAGATGAAAACGGCCGACACCGCGGTGATGCTTGAAGCGGAGGCAGTGGCTTGATGCGGAATTTTGCGGCGTCATTCTGGCGCGGCATCCGGATTGGAAGCGTGGCGGCATCGCAACATCGTGCTATCGCAACATATTTATGGTGCTCCCCGTCGCGCGTTCGTTGTGGTGTATCTTTCCTGAAACGCTTCCCGTTCCTCGTCGTTGGCTTTCGAGGTGGTCGGGATGCGGTTTATGTTCTGAGAAGAATCGAGGATCCCCGAAATGGCTAATCCCTGCTCAACCCCAGCGCCCGCCGAGTGTGTGCCGGCAATCTCCAATCCGCGCGTGCTGGATGCCTTTTACAGACGGTTTAACGCGGCGACCCGGCAAGCGCTGGTTCCGGTTCCGCCACACCCGACTAACGGGGATGAACTTCTGCCCGACAAGTGCGGAACGTATACAAAGTGCGTCAAGCAAGCCAGTCCCGGCAAGGTGGATCTGGCCGCTTACGCCACGTTTGCAAACGCCATTGCGAGCGGCACTTTTTCGGCATTCGAGGCCGTCACGCTCGGAGGTTCGCGGACATTGAACGGCCCTATGGGAGCGTACGCGCCGACTTTCATGGGCGCAGACAGCATTCAGTTCGGAGCGCCGGTCGTTCCCGCACCGCCCGCGGTCAGCAGCAAGTTTTATGCGACCGAGTTGATCGAGCTCTACTGGTGCTCTCTGTTGCGGGACGTTTCGTTCAGCGAATACCATCACGACTCTATCGCCAAAGCCGCGGCGGCGGAGCTTTCGACGCTTCCCGAGTATCAGGGGCCCAAGGAAAATAATGTGGTTACTCCTGCGCTGCTCTTTCGTGGGCACTTTCCGGGGGAGACAGTTGGTCCCTATCTCTCGCAACTTCTAGTTACCCCCACCGTGATGGGGGCTTTGCCAGTCGATCAGAAATACATTTCCTACAAGTCGGGAATTGACTACATGACCGACGAGACCACCTGGTTCGACGTGCAAAATGGCATCTCGACGGGGTTCACGGATCAGCCGGATCCGGTCCACCGTTATCTTCACAATGGACGCGGGCTTGCCGCCTATACTCACGTCGATCAGCTGTACCAGGCGTATTTCACCGCATATCTGGTGCTGAGTTCGTTGAATGCGCCTCTCAATCCGGGGATTCCTTATACCAACTCGAAGACGCAGAATGGCTTTGGGACCTTTGGGCCGCCCGATTTTGCGGCTGTCATTGCTCAAGTCGCGAAGATTGCCTTGAATGCTGTCTGGTATCAGAAGTGGGTCGTGCATCTTCGGCACCGGCCTGAGTCGGGTGGTGGGATGGTGCACCTTATCAATCAGGGCGGAAGCTTCGATGCGCAACCCGATGCTCTCGTTTTCAAGTCGATGGCGGTCGCAGCGAGTTTCGAGAAGTACGGAACATATTTCCTGTCGCAACCCTTCCCGGAAGGCTCTCCGTCGCATCCGGCCTATCCAACCGGTCACGGAACCGTTGGCGGCGCATGCGTTACCCTGCTGAAGTTCTTTTTCGACGGTAGCTATACACTGAGCGATCCCCAACTGCCAACCAAGGACGGAACAGCTCTGAAGGCCTTGGACGGCGATCCGGAGGTTGGAGCTCAGGGACCCCTGACCGTGAACGGCGAGTTAAACAAGCTCGCCCACAACATTACATTTGCCCACGGGCTGCACGGAGGGATTCACTGGCGAAGCGACAGCGACGCCTCGATCGAGTTAGGAGAGGCTGTCGCCATTAGATTTCTTCAGGATTTGGCGTGTACCTACGCCGAGCCGTTCAGCATCAGCATTACGAAAGTCGATGCTTCGACGGCAATCATCACGAATACCTAGCTTGACCGGCGATCGGGGTCGCGCGCTTTTCTCTCGGGGTCAGATTGAGGCAGCTTCAGACGGCAGTAGACTTGTGCTGATGGCGGGAGATAGCGACGGGATAATGGTTCCGGTGACGGTTTCGGGGCGAGTGATGGCTTTGGATGTGGGGAAGGTGCGGATTGGTGTCGCGCTTTCGGACCCGCTGGGCTATACCGCGCAGCCGTTGCTGACGCTGTGGCGCAAGAGCCGGGGCGAGGAGCTGCGGAGTCTGCTGCGGCTGATTCGCAAATATGAGGTGGTGGCGATCGTGGTGGGGAATCCGCTGCACCTGTCGGGCGATGTAAGCCCTTGGGCGGCGAAGGTGCAGGCGTTTGCCGCGGAGCTGGGGGCGCGTTCGGGACTGCCGGTGGAGCTTTGGGATGAGCGGTTGAGCTCGGTGGCGGCACACGAGATTCTGGATGAAGCGGGGCATGACCGGCGCGACCGCAAGCAGGTGATCGACCAGGTGGCGGCGGTGGTGATTCTGCGGGGTTGGATGGAGGCGAAGCGGGAGGCTGCTTTGCGGGCGGATGGAGCTTCTGATATGCCGTCGTCAGGCCTTCCACTCGAGTGACTATGGGAGTTGTCGTTTGCGTGACTGGCTCATTTCAGATGAGGCGTGCCATTTAACTCCCAGTTTCCGAAACGCCGCTTTGCAAGAAATAATCCTGCATACTACGCTGAGTGCATGACCTACGACACATTCGTGGAGGAGATGCTTGGTCGGTTTCCATTTCTTCGCAAGGAATGTCTCTCCTACATGGACGACGACGATCCATTGCCATATGTGGCGGTCGGTGCTGTCTTGATTCCATGGCTCAAAATGTGCCTGGATCGACGGCATGAAGCAAGGCAGCGTCGGGCTGATCGCGGCTACCGATGCCCCGGACGCGGTCGACTGTCACTCCGAGGGCACCTGCACTCGGGGCCGCGCTACTATCGAGGAGCATATGAAAGAGGAGATGACGAAGCTCGGCAACGCCGAGGTGGCTTCTGTGACCAGCATCGGTTCGGTTGAACAGGGCCGCTTCATCTAAGAGTGGGGCCGGGCTGAGGCCCACTTTCCAGGTGGGAGGAAAATAGTAGGTCAGTATCTTAACCGCATGGCAGAAACAGCCGGACGGCACCTGGAAGATCTTTCGCAATCTGGTAATTCCAAGCATCTGACGGCCCTTGCTACCGGCGACTGGTCACGCCCAAGGTCTCCGTCAGCGAGCATGGAACGCGAACCATATGTCCGAGAAGTCGTGTATTCGAAGACTTGACGGTTGCTTTGATCGAGATGTCAATCAAACAGCGCCGGAACGTTGTCCCGATTATCGATTCGGAACTAATCGCTTCAACGCGGCCGAAAACCATGTAGGAGGGAAGTCATGAAGGAAAGGCCCTTTGTACGCTCTAGGGTGCCAGCCTGCCGAGTGCCGTTAAACAGTGATGAAGGTTTCACCGCCGTTCCGGGACCTGACCTCTGCCGTAGATCGGTAGAAGCTGGCTCCTGCGCAAACGAGGGCACATCTCAGGGCACCTTCGTTCCGAAATGTGCTCCAAACATGCCGTTTCGTTCCCCAATATTCCTCTGTATATGAAGAATCCGAGTGCACAGCCGAACAACTGGAAGAAGGACGGAGCCATCTTCGCAATCCAGCATAAGGGGAACGATTATTTCCCGATCTACGCACTCGATGCGGAGGAAAACTACCGTCCCTACAAGGCCTTCGCAGAGGTCCTTCTTATCTTCGGAGAAACGAAGACTGGCTGGGAATCGCCTTCTGGTTTGCGGGCCTGAACAGCTTCCTCGACGACCGGCGCCCCAGGACTTGCTCAGGAGCGAGCCCGAGTTGGTGATCGCCGCAGCCAGGATGAGGCTGAAACGATCCAGCATGGCTAAAGCGGGGGCCAGTCTTCCGCCGCCGGCAGGGCCTCATGCAGAGGGCATCTTCCTTGCCGAACGGCTCTTCGGCCACGCCATTGTGAACAGGGACGGGCGGGTGATTCCCGTTCGCCACATCGGCGAGCAACATGTGCGAGAAGACCTTGGCCGCATCCCATCGTTTCAAGATTGGATATCGGAGATGGCGACTCCGCGGTGGATGTACGGGCAACGGATGCTGATTCATCGAGAGGTTTGGATTGGGAGTCTCTAGCATCTTCTGTTTCGGACACTGATGGGGGAATTCAGAGACCCAGCCGCGCGTCCGTGCAACCTAAATCCGAGCAAAGACCTGGATGCTGCTGCATGTTCGGCCGACGATGTTTGCCGATTGTCACCGAGGGCAACAGGGAGCCCAAGGTGGCCACCGCCGTGACTTGGACGTAGAGAATTGCCTGGCCCAGCCGGGGCCGGGCTGCGTCTGCCGGCCGCTTGCCTGATTGCTGAGACCACCTAGCCAAAAGTCTCGCGCCAAGACAGTCGGTAGTTCTCACTCTTTTGCAACGCTAAGGTGCGCACTGACCATCAGTCCAGATTGACTGAAGCCGCCGACTCCTTGACGATGTGAAGCGGGGTGGCACTCGCGAAACAACAAGCAGGATACATGAAGAAAGAAGAAGTTCGGGCAAGAATTGAGAAGACCGGCATCGTTCCCGCAGTACGAGTCTCGGACGCCGAGCTTGCGATGTTCGCAGCAGAAACCCTAAATGACGCCGGTATTCAAATTGCGGAGATCACCATGACGGTCCCCGGCGCGGTCGAGGTGATTGCTCGATTGACGGACAAGTATCCGGACTTTGTCGCGGGCGCGGGAACCGTGCTCGACGTGGAAACAGCTAAGCGCTGCCTCGATGCCGGCGCATGCTTCCTGACCGGCCCTGGCCTGGTCATGGAGGTAGTGGAATTTGCACTCAAGAATGATGTAGTCGTCATTCCAGGCGCGCTGACGCCGTCAGAGATCATCGCGGCGTGGAAGGGAGGCGCCGATTTCGTCAAGGTCTTTCCCTGCGCGCCGGTTGGAGGGCACAAATATATTCGGGCGCTCAAAGTACCCTTGGCGCAAATACCCTTGATCGCCTCCGGCGGTGTCGATCAGGTGACGGCGCCCAAATTTATCCTCGCTGGCGCTTCTGCCCTGGGGATTGGGGCGGAACTTTTGCCTCTGGAGGCGCTCCAATTACGCGAGGAGACCTGGATCCATGAACTTGCTCGGAGGTTCACGGGGATGGTGCAGGACGCGCGTGCTGAGGCGAGGCAACAGGCTAGATGAATGCTTCGGGCGGTACACTGTTGTGGATGGGTGACATGTATCGCACGAACTCCTCCTGCTCGAATTCTCCCCGATTTCCCAGCATTTCAGCCGCTGCTTTGAAAGCGGTGCTATGACCGGTGGTCGATTCAGAGGTCTGCTTTTCCTGCTAGCGCCGGTGTTCGGCGGCATTGTTCTCCGTGCCCAGACGGCGCCTTTGACGCTGGAGCAGGCCATCGCAATGGCTCGCGCCCAGAATCCCGCGCTGCTCTCCGGACGGCAGCATGTTACGGCCACTAGAGCCAGCGAGGTAACGGCCGGCCTGCGGCAGAATCCCAACTTCACGCTCTCCGGCGCCGAGGTATCGCTGCCGGCCAATAATCCCGCCAGCCCATACACCTATACCGCGAACGTCTCGCGACTCTTCGAGCGCGGGCAGAAGAAGCGCTGGCGGCTGGACGTGGCCCACGCCACCACCGACGTTACTCAAAGCCAATACAACGATACGGAGCGCCAGACTATTCTGCAAGTGAAACAAGCCTTCACAAACATGCTGACGGCCAAAGCTGCGCTCAAGATCGCCGGCGATAACCTGGAAAGCTACAGTAAGACAGTGGGCCTGAGCAAAGCGCGACTGAACGCCGGAGACATCAGCGCCACCGACTTCGATCGCATCGACCTGCAGCTGGCCGAGTTTGAAGCCGACAACAACGCCGCAAAGCTCGACCTGATCCAGGCCAGCGACCAGCTTCAACTGCTGCTGGGCATTGCGACACCGACCAAGACCTTTGACATCACCGGTACGCTCGAACCTCCTGTTTTGACTCAGACCATGGAGCAGGTGGAGCAGTCCGCGCTGGCAGCGCGCCCTGACTACCAGGCTGCGGTGCAATCGGTGCGCGTGGCTGACGCTGGCGTTCACCTGGCTGATGCTGAGGGGACCACGGACCCTACCCTCGGCGGTGAATACGAACGTGCTGGGACGTATAACAGTGCGGGCTTTCAGGTATCCATTCCGTTGCGCGTCTTCGATCGCAATCAGGGGGAGAAGGAACGCACCCGGTATGAAGCCCAGGCCAGCCGTTTTGCGGAGACGGCCACGCGCAATCAGGTGATCAACGACGTGGACCAGGCCTGGGCCGCCTATGAAGCCGCGATCGACATGGCCAAGCGCTATAGCAGCCACTATGTAGCCGTTTCGCAGCGAGTGCGCGAAAATCTTGAATACAGCTACCGCCATGGAGGCGCAACCCTGCTCGACTACCTCGATGCGCTGCGCGATTACCGCCAGATCAATCTCGACGCCTTGACCGCCAACCAACAGGTCTGGCTTAGCGTTCACCAACTCAGCTTCGCCGCGGCCACGGAGATGCTGCCATGAAATGGCGTGCACTTGCGGTAGCTGTCGCATCTCCGCTGCTGGTCCTGACTGCCTGCAAACGCGAGCAGCCCCGACCGGCGCAATCAGTTCCGGTGCAGACTGTGGTCGAGACAATTACCGTTCATCCTCAGGCTGTCTCCAATCAGCTTTTGCTAGCCGCACATCTCATGGCAAATCCGACTTCAGTGGTGCACATTTTCCCGCCAATCAGCGGACGGGTCGTGGCGCTAAAGGTGTTGCCGGGCCAGGAAGTGACCAAGGGAGAACAGCTTGGTTTATTGCAGAGCAGCGATGCGGCTCAGGCCCGGTCGGACTTTGAGAAGGCCAAGATTGAAGCCGCGCGCGCCGATCTTCAGTTGCAGCGCGGCAAAGACCTCTTGCAGCACGAAGTCATGGCCCAGCGCGACTACGACGATCTCAAAGCGCTGGACGACGCCGACCACGCCGAGCTCAATCGAGCCCGGCAGGCGCTCGTGATGCTCGGCTTCTCTGAGGATTCGACGTCGGATGTCATTCCGATCCGCTCGCCCATCACCGGAGTCGTTCTCGATGTGGGTACGGCTACCGGCGAAATGCAGCGATCCCTCGATAACGCCACTGCGATTGCGACTATCGCGGACATCAATTCGATCTGGGTGGTTGGCGATCTCTATCCGCGAGATCTTGCTTCGGTCAAAGTCGGGGAATCAGTGGAGGTGACCGTCACCGGCTACCCGGGGCAGGTCCTTCACGGCATCATCGACAACATCTCCGACGCCGTCGATCCCACGACCTTGACGTTAAAGGTACGCGTTGTGCTGCCGAATCCGGAGCACAAGCTCAAGCCGCAGATGTACGCCACGATTGCGGTTACCAATCAGAAAGGTAGCGCCATTGTCGTTCCGTCCACCGCGGTGATTCAGAACGGTAAGGCTGCGTTCGTATTTGTTGAGAGCTCACCGGGCAAGTATCTCCGCAGGGATGTCACCCTTGGCGCGGTTCATGACACCACCGACGAAATTATTCACGGACTTGAGGACGGAGACAAAGTCGTGTCTACGGGCGCCGAGTTGCTGCGCGAGTCAGAGGACTAGTCATGGACCGGCTCATCCGCGGACTCCTGCGCTACCGGAACGTCGTGCTCATCGTGTTCCTGGCGTCGCTGGCGGTGGGCGCATTTGCTTTCTTCCAGCTGGATATTGAAGCATATCCCGATCCGTCGCCGCCGATGGTCGAGTTCATCACCCAGAACCCGTCGTGGTCTGCCGAAGAGATGGAGCAGCAGGTGACTATCCCTCTCGAGACCGGGCTCAACGGCACACCCAAGTTGGAACAAATTCGCTCGATCAGCATCTTTGGGCTAAGCGACGTGAAGATGTACTTCACCTTCGACAGCGACTACTTTACGGATCGTCAGGAAGCACTAAATCGCTTGCAGAGCGTCAACCTTCCCAACAACCTGCAGCCACAGCTGTCACCAGAGTCTCCAGTCGGCGAGATTTATCGTTACGAGCTTACCGGTCCCGGTTATTCGCTGAATGAACTGAAGGCCACGCAGGACTGGCTGCTGGTCCGTGAGATGAAGCAGGTGCCGGGCATTCTCGATGTCGCTATCTTTGGCGGAACCACGCGCCAATACCAGGCGGAGGTCGACCCTAACAAACTGCGCGCGCTCGGCGTCACCATGACCCAAGTCGTCAACGCTGTTCAGAACAGCAACGCCAACGCCGGTGGAAACTATCTCTCGCTTGGCGCCCAAAGCGTGAACGTCCGCGGCATCGGGCTGCTGCATTCGCTCGACGACATGAGAAATATCGTCGTTGCCGAGCGCAATGGAACTCCGGTTCTACTTGGCGATGTGGCCACTCTGAAAGAAGGCCATCAGCCGCGTCTGGGTATCGTCGGCAGAAACGAAAATCCCGACATCGTCGAGGGTATCGTGCTGCTTCAGAAGGGTGGAAATTCTCTGCCGGCACTGGCAGGGCTGCGTCAGAAGATTCATGACCTGAACACCGGCAACCTCTTGCCCCCGGGCATGCAGATCAAAACCATTTACGACCGGACTAAGCTTATTAAGACCACCACAGCCACAGTCCGGCACGTGATTATCTTCGGATTGATTCTGGTCACACTCGTGCTCTTGAGCATGCTCGGCGATCTGCGCATCACGTTCATCGCGGCCATCACCATTCCCTTCGCCGTCCTCTTCGCCTTCGCGATGATGGTGCTCACCAATCAATCGGCGAACCTGATCTCCATCGGGGCCATCGACTTTGGCATTCTTGTCGAGTCCTCGATCGTCGTGCTCGAGAGCGTCCATCGCAGGATTTCCCGCCACGTCGAAGTAGAGGACATAGGGGAGCTCATCATCGAAGGGGTCAGCGATGCGGCGAAACCCGTACTCTTCGCCACGCTTATCATCCTGGTGGCCTTCATTCCGCTCTTTACCATGCAGGGAGTCCCGGGCAAGATTTTTGCACCGATGTCGGTCACCTATGGCTTTGCGCTGACCGGCGCACTGATCTTTGCGCTCGTTTTTGCTCCTGTCCTGGGCTCCTTCGCGGTTCCCAAGAGACGCACGGGGGAGGAAGCAGCGGAAACCCGCCTCAGCGCATTCCTGAGGAAGCACTATGAGCGACTACTGAAGAATGCCCTGCGCTACAGCAAAATCACGTGGACCATTGGGATCGGGGCGCTGGTCGCGGCCTTTGTGCTCTTCAAGTTTGTCGGCGGCGAGTTCATGCCGCCGCTGGAAGAGGGTAATCTCTGGATCCGCGCCACCATGCAGCAGGACATCTCCTTCCAACAGTCGGAGGACATCACCAACGGCATTCGCGCTATCCTGCGCAGCTATCCGGAGATTACGCAGGTGGTCTCGCAAATGGGACGCCCGGACGACGGCACCGACGTCAGCACCTTCAACAATGCCGAGTTCCTCGCCGACCTTAAACCGGCCGCACAGTGGCGTCCTCAATTTCACAAAAACAAAGATGAACTGATCAGCGCCATTCAGAAGGACTTCGCCCGCTACCCCGGCATCGACTTCAATTTTTCGCAGACCATTCAAGACAACGTCGAAGAAGCGATGTCCGGCGTCAAAGGCGAGAATTCGTTGAAGCTGTTCGGAAAAGACTTCGACGAGCTGACTCGCCTCGCCGATCAGATTCAAGCCATCATGGACAAGGTTCCAGGGATTACCGATGTAGGGGTCTTCAACGTCACCGGTCAGCCCAGTCTCCTGGTGTCGATCGACAGAACGAAGGCCGCGCGCTTCGGTCTACAACCTCAGGATGTGAACAACATCGTTCAGGCTGCAGTAGGTGGCGCGCCCATCACGCAGATCATCGACGGAGACCGGCGCTTCGATTTCGCGGTCCGGTATTCACCGGAATTTCGCGACACTCCCGATGCCATCGGCAAAATCCTGATCTCCACGCCCGATGGCAACCAAGTGCCGCTCAGCGCCGTGGCCGATGTAGACCTGCGAAACGGCGCGTTCACGATCTATCACGAAGGAGGCCGGCGCTACATCCCAATCAAGTTCAGCGTGAGGGGACGCGACCTTTCCAGCGCGATCCAGGACCTCCAGCAGCAGTTGACCGAAAAAGTGAAACTTCCCACCGGGTACAACTACACCTGGGCTGGCGAGTTCGACAGTCTTCGCAAGGAACAGAAACGGCTCGCGATCATCATTCCTGTCAGCGTGCTCATCATCCTTGTCTTGCTATACATTCAGTTTCGGACTTGGACCGACGCCTTCATCATCGTGGGCACGCTCCCTTTTGCAGCGGTCGGCGGCGTCTTCACCCTCTTCTTCACCCACACCTCCTTCAGCATCTCGGCGGCGGTCGGATTCACTTCGCTCACCGGAGTCGCCACCCTCGGTGCGGTGGTTTTTCTCTCGGGAATCCGCCGCGCTCAGGAGGAAGATGGTCCGGTGGTCGGACTCACGACGGGCTGCCTCGACGAGATGCGCCCGGTCGTAATGGCCTGCTTTGCCGCCGGCCTCGGACTGCTACCCGCGGCGGTCGCCACCGGGATCGGCGCCCAAACTCAGCAGCCCCTGGCACGCGTGGTTGTCGGTGGCATGGTCACTACCCTGCTGGCCATCTTGTTTATCATCCCGCTACTGGCCCGCCAGTCGGAACGGGTGGATGAGCGGAGCCCAGATCGCTTCTAGTCGCCATCTCGCCTAATCCGTCGTGTATCTGAGCCTGGCTGGTCATTCAGAGATGGCAGGGTCTTTGTCAGTGGCGACTTCTGCGTCGCCGCCTCGACGTCTGCGCCGCCAGATGCTTAACGACCATTCAAGAGAGTCTCTCTCACGCAGAAGCTTGGGACGCTGTGCCGTCACATGGGGACGACAAAAGTCTCCAAGATTCGAAGCCGCCAACAAGTCGCTGGAGTCGATCTCGAAATCGCTTCAGAGCACAGGGTCGATATACGCCCGCGTTCGCACCGGCCGCGAGCGTCAGGCCGGAAGTTGGGCAGCACTCGGAAAATTATGCTGCTCGCGGCCCAGGTCGCCGTCGTAGCGTCGCGCCCACCCGCTCTTCGCTCATGCCGCCGTAATACTCCCATGCGTTATCAAAGAAGTTGATTTCGTGGCTTGGGTCACGGCTGACCGGATCAAACTGAAACGGCAGCCAGAGGTCGGCCTGCACGTCGGCGACGAAATCCTTTCCGATTACGCCGACGACGGTGTAACGCTCATTGCCCAGGGAAAGAGATTTTCCCACGATGGCCTGGTCGCCGCCGAACCTATGCTGCCACAGGCCGTCGCTCAGGACCACCACCTTGCCGCCGTGGGGCAAGTCTTCCTGAGGCGTGAAGGTCCGTCCGAGCGCCGTGGGCGCGCCATACACGCGGAAGTAGCCTTCCGTAACGTGAATCCCGTGGACTTGCTCCGGCCGGTCGCCGGTGAGGTTATAGCCGAGGCCGGCGTTGTCGAAAGCCACGACTTCCTTCAATATGTTCGTTTGCTGCTGAAAAAAGTGAAACTCAGGGATACTGTGAAGGTCGTTGGCAAGGACGGACGAGGGCACCCGAAAATTCACCATGCGATCGGCGTCGGGATAGGTGAGCGGCTTGAGCAAAACCGTATTGACGATTGAGAAAATGGCCGTGTTCGCTCCGATGCCAAGAGCCAACGTAACGATGGCGGCAAGAGTGAACCCCGGCGATTTGGTCAGTACGCGAAGGGCGAAGCGCACATCCTCGACCAGGCGCTCAACGAAACTTCCTTTGAGATCATTCATCGCCGATTCCCCTAGTCGATGATCTTGAATCGCTTGAGCGATTCTTCGTTCACGGTCAACCCAAGCCCTGGCGTCGTGTCGTCCAAGTCAATGCAGCCGCTAACCGGTTCCGGTTCGCCATCGAAGATGTACCAAAAGAGTTCGTTGCCAACCTCTACGTCCACTTTGGGAAAAAACTCTGCGATCGGCGAGTTGAGACTGGCCATGACCACGTGATAGTTATGCATCTGGCCGGCATGGGGAACCACTGGAACCTGAAATGACTCCGCGAGAGCGCAAATCTTCCGCGCCTGGCTGATGCCTCCCACTCGATTCGTGTCGAATTGGATGTAGTCCAACGCATTCTTCTCGAGCAACTCCCGGAAGCCGAAGATCGTGAACTCATGCTCACCGCCGGCGATGGGCACTCGCTGCTGTCTCTTGAGCTCCGCGTAGCCGCGAGTATCGTCGGGGATGACTGGCTCTTCGAGCCAGCGAAGCCGGTATGGTTCTAACAAGGGGAGCATTCGCTTGGCATAATCCAGCGTCCACCCCATATAAGCGTCTGCCATCAGATCGACGCCATCTCCAACCACGTCTCGGGCCTCGCGAACCAGCTCCACATTCTTCTGCATGCCTTCTGCGCCGTCGATTGGACCCCACCCGAAGCGCAATTTCATTGCCTTGTAACCCTCGTCCTTGTAGCGCTGCGCTTCGGCGCGAAGTTCGGGGATGGGCATCGCATAGAGCCGGCTGGCGTAAACAGGGATGTTCTGCTTGGTGCGGCCGCCGAGTAGCCGAAAGACCGGTTGCTTCGCGTCCTTCCCGAGCAGGTCCCAGAGTGCGACGTCGACCGCGGAGATAGCGGTCATCGCCACTCCCTTGCGCCCAAAAGCCATGGTGCGCCGGTACATCTGCTGCCAGAGAAATTCTGTATCCCAGGGATCGGCCCCGATCAGCAACGGCTTCAGGTAGGTATCGATCAGGGACTTCGTCACGACCGGCGCAAGGGCGGCATTACCAAGGCCTACCAGACCGTTATTCGTGAATATCTCCACCAGCACCCAACCATGAAAAACGAAGTTGCCCATAGTTGCCTGGCGAAAAGCTATGAGGTCCATCGGGTTCGTGCAGAAATGGGGCGGCAACGGGACCGTCTCGCCTTCCCACTGAACAACCCGTGTTCGTATGTCTGTAATTCTCATCTGCGGCTCTCGATCTCTGACAAAGCTCTGGTGAATAGAGAACTGATTGTCCTTTAACGAAAGTTTAGGGCGCGACCTCCGAAGGGATCGACTCCAATCTGCGATTGCGCATGAAGGCGATGAGTAATGCGCCCAAGAACGTGATCAAGGCGAGCGAGACAGGCCCCGCCAGATTCGACTTGAAGTGCGTTTCAGCAGCCACCTTGATGTTGGGCGCAACGAAGCCGCCTATGTTGCCAAACGAGTTGATCATTGCAATTCCAGCGGCAGCGCTGGCCCCGGACAAATATCCTGTCGGAAACGTCCAGAAGAGCGGCTGGACTGCAATATATCCGGACGCGGCCACACAGAGAGCGAGGAGTGCAATGCCCGCTTCGCTCCGCGGCACGGCTAGAATGGCGCATCCCGACGCGACGAGTCCAAGACTGGCGAGAAGACGATGGCTGCTGTATCGATCGGCAAGGCGGGAAAGCCAGAAGGTCGCGATGATCGCAAATATCCACGGAATCGCCGATACCAATCCTACTTCAGGTCCCACCTTCTGCCCGAGAATCGAGGCCACCTCGGTCGGCAGGTAAAAAATGACTCCATACACGCCTGCTTGGATCAAAAAGTATGTCACAGAAAAATAGAGCACGCGCGGACTTCTCAATAATTCGATCGGCGACGATGGACCGCACGCTTTCCGCCCTGCCTCTTCTGATGAGAGTGTCTTCAGCAGTTGATGCTTTTCCGCGTTCGATAACCAGGGGGCCGTTGCCGGTCCATCCTTGAGGAACAGAAAGGCGGTGACACCAACCGCAACGGCGAAGAGCCCCTCGATAAGAAACATCCACTGCCACCCTTGCAGGCCCAGGACCGGTCGCATGCCCATCAAGAACCCCGAGAGAGGCGATCCAAGGATGAATGATAACGGCGCTCCGAAATAGAACACCCCTAATACCTGGCCGCGGGCCTTGTTCGGAAACCAGTATGTAAGGTACAGAATGACGCCGGGAAAGAATCCCGCTTCCGCAGCGCCCAACAGGAGACGTAAGCAGTAGAAAGATTTGTCTCCCGCAACGAACATCGTGGCAGCCGATATCAAGCCCCATGCCACCATGATTCGAGACAGCCAGATCCTTGCGCCGACCTTATACATGAGCAGGTTGCTCGGAACCTCGAAGAGCGCGTAGGTGAGAAAGAACAGCCCCGCGCCGAGCGCGTAAGCTGCTTCCGATACGCCTCTCGAGCTTTGCCAGGCCTGCTTCGCAAAGGCAACGTTAGTGCGGTCCAGAACGGATACGACGTACATCAACAGCAGGAACGGCAGCAGACGTTTGCGAGCCTGCGCGATCGATTGGCTAAGCAACTCGTCGGCATTCACCATGGCCCGCTACAGAACCTCAATGTTCTGCCCTTTAGGGTAATCCACGCGTCGATGTTTCTATGGAGAATATGTATCCCCAGTGACAATTGACTGCCGTGCGAATTACAAAGGCTAGCATCCAGCTTACGTCAGGCCGGGTATTGAAAGTTCGCGCCAGGCATTCACAACCCTATCGTGGTTTTGGCTTGTTGAGGGAACACGATCGATAAGACTATAAATGCGCTCTCGCAAGGCGCCTGTTCGTCCTCTTCTAGTTGGCAACGGCGCCGGTTGTCGCCCAACACCCTGGCTCAATGGGGAGCGACTTTAGAAATCCAGCTGATGCCGCGAAGCCTGGCGTCTGGTGGCACTGGATGAGTGCAACGTTGCCGAGGAAGGCATGACCGCGGATCTGGAATGGATGCATCGCGTCGTCATCGGTGGTATGCAGATGTTCGAGTTTAATCCTGCTATGCCGGCCTCCAGACAAACAATCTTCCGAGAGGGATGTCATCTAGGCAGGAAGGCCCGGAGGAAGCAGAAAACGCCGAGTCGATTGCGACAGGAATTCGCGCCTTCATCACTAAAGCGTTTGAGTTCACGGGAAAGTGGCTACAGAAACATCTGGGTTCGATTGACGCGTTTGGACCTCGCTTGGGATCGGCGGGCTAAATTCAATAAGGGAACATTTTATTGTTGACAAGTCTCCTGAGGGGTCAATACAGTCTCTTTTCAATACGAAAACAATACCGAGATGACCATTCGGATGGTTATTGGGATCGTATCCAGCACGCCTAAGAGGCTACGGGTAACAGCATCCCTCGATCACAGACGGAACAACTTTGGGAGGAAAAATTTTATGCGCAAGGCAATCAGGAACGCAATTCTAACGTCCCTTTCCCTCGTCTTTCTCCTGGCTACAGGTGCAGCTTATGGCCAAGGAGGCGCTTCAGGAACGATCCTCGGGACGGTGACCGATATATCAGGCGCGGTGATACCGAATGCCAAGGTAACGATCACCAATACAGGAACGGGAATCACACACGTAACCGAGACCACGGGCGCTGGAGATTATGCTGTGCCGGATCTCGTGCCAGGGCCCTACAGGGTCGATGTCGAAGCGACCGGATTCAGCAAGGCACAGGTTGGCGGCACGACGTTGCAGGTCGCACAGCAAGTACGTGTCAATGTAACCCTGCAAACCGGCGCCGCAACGGAGACGATCAATGTTACGAGCGGCGGCGTTGCGCTGGATACCGATACTTCGGAGATCTCGCAAATAGTCACCCAGAAGCAGGTCGATCAGCTTCCGCTGAATGGCCGGAACTTCATCAATCTGCTCTTCATTACGGCTGGAGCCGTGCAGACGACGGGCGAAATGGGCCAGATGCGTTCGGGCGAAGGAAATGCAATCAGCATCGATGGAGCCCGGCCCGAGTCCAACAACTATACGCTCGATGGAATCACCAATACCGACACGGCGCTGCAGACGCCCGCGGTCATCCTGTCTCAGGATGCGATCCAGGAATTCAAGGTACAGAGCGAAACCTACTCGGCGGAGTTCGGTTTCAGCGCCAACCAGGTGAACCTCATCAGCAAGAGCGGGACCAACCAGTTCCACGGAACGGTCTTCGAGTTCAACCGGAACAATGCTTATGATGCCCGGTCTTACTTTCAGACGACGATCCCCGAGCTGAGACAAAACCAGTTCGGCTACGTGTTGGGCGGCCCGATCTGGATTCCTAAGCTCTATGACGGAAGAAACAAGAGCTTCTTCCTGGCCAATTATGAGGGTTGGCAGATCGTTAATGGCTCGAACGCCTACTCCAACGTGCCGGACATAAACGAGTTGGGTGGAAACTTCTCGGCCGAAAACCTCCCGTCCCCTGGGACCGCTGCATGCGCGGCCGCGCTAGTGACTTCGAACCCCTGCCTGCCAGTCGACCCTCTGACCGGACTGGCCTTTCCGGGAAACGTTATTCCGGCGGGGCGTTTTTCAAAGCTGGCACAAGTGACTGAAGCGGGCGGACTATTCCCCGCTCCCAATAGCACCAGTCCTCTGGGCAACTTCCTCCTCAGAGAAGGCCTGCCTAACACCACTCATCAGCAGACCTACCGCGGCGACCAGGAGTTGGGGAAATTCGGCTCGGCGTTCTTTCGCTGGACATCGGCCTACTACAACATTGCGAGTCTCAGCAATTCATCATTTCCGTCAGGCAATAACCTATTCACGGAAAATTCGTTGAGTTGGGTTATCAACCACACCGTCACTCTGCCTCATAATTTTGTGAATAACTTCCGCTTTGGGCACCTCTCGGCCCAGGCGCTCCAGTATGCGAACGCCGCGCCCGAAAGCGCAGTCGCAGCCCTTGGCCTGACCGGGGTATTTACGAATCTTCCGGATTATGCGAGAGGCTGGCCGGGCGTTTCTTTCCAAAGCCTGAATGGTAGCTTCGGCAGCCCGGGAAATAACCCTACCACCAGCAATATTCCAGTCTGGGAATATGCCGACTCAGTCACCAACGTTCATGGAAGACATACATTCAGTTTTGGCTTTGATTATCGCAATTGGGTGCAGAAGCGTGATCTTTCGACGAACTTCCTAGGGAGCTACTCGTTTGAGAACACGCTCATCCGGACGAACGGAGGCAGTAATTCAAACAATTGCCCCACCCCTACCTGCGGTACCGGAAACCAAGTGGCGGACTTTCTGCTCGGTTATTACTCAGGCGCGTCGACGTTTCAACCGACCCCCTTCAGTTCCCAGGGTAGCCAGCCGGGAAATCTGAATCAGTATCATTTCCTGTATTTCGGCCCATATTTCCAGGACGACTGGAAGGTAAGTCCCCGGCTTACGTTGAACCTGGGAATGCGCTGGGACTACCGCTCTGTTCCATATGAGCAAAATAACAAGATGTTCTGGATTGACGACAACAACGCTCTCGGAGGCCTATGTTTCGCGAATAAGGCGCTTTTAACGGATGGCATAGCGCCGGCGGGGAACGGATTTTATGATTACTGCGGGCGCAGAAACCCGGCCAATGGATCCAAGCTGCCCTTCGCGCCGCGCCTCGGCTTTGCCTACCGCCCCGAATTTCTCGGCGGAGAGAAGACGGTGATCCGTGGCGGGTATGGCATATTCTTCGATTCTTCCGAGACCCGCGAAATCGACGATTCTGGAGACCTTTACCCATACGTCGTGCGCACTGCATTAAACCCGGTTGTGCAAGCGGTGCCGAAGACCACCGACGCGCTCTTTCCGCCCGTAACTCTCCATACGGTGACCCCGGCGATTGATGGCCAACAGTTTATCGCGGTCATCATTTCGGACCATCCCATCAACCCCTACGTGCAACAGTGGCAGCTATCCGTTCAGCGTGAGCTTGCAAGAAACACAACGCTAGAAGTCAGTTATGTGGGAAACAAGGGAACCCACACTCTCGACCGAATCAATATCAACCAACCTTACGCACCGACTAACCCAGCCTTCTGCACTCTGGCGCCAACCGAGGGAGATTGTCCGGTGGCTCAAAGAACTCCTTATTTCAACTTCACCTATGGGGGCGACACGACCCTCAACAGCAGCTGGAGCGGATGGTCGAACTACAACGCAGGCAACATAAAGCTCGAGCGTCGCTCTGCTGACCTTGCCCTCGTGGCGCTCTACACCTACGCGAAGGACATGGACGACAAGTCCGCCGCCGCCGGAGTTGGCGCCACCAATTCCTACAACGGCCATCTCGATGATCACGACCCGAAACTGGACTACGCTCCGTCCGACTTCAACGTTGGACAGCGTTTCGTGGCCAGCTATGTCTGGAACCTGCCGTTTGGCCGAGGCAAAAAATATGCGTCCGGGGTGAACAAGGCCACTGATCTTGTGGTGGGCGGCTGGCAGTTAACTGGGATAGCGACTTTCCAGAAAGGCTTTCCGTTCTCCATCCTGGCCAACGACCTTGACGGCTTGCTTTCAGCGCCAAACCAACGCGCCAACAGGATCGGGAACCCCTATTCCGGGCCGCAGGGAAAGCTTGATCAATGGTTCAATACTTCCGCGTTTCGTCAGCCTCTCGCCGGAGCTTTCGGCACCGAGGGGCGCAACACCATCGTGGGCCCGGGGATTGAAAATTGGGACATGGGAGTTATCAAAAATTTTGCCATCACCGAGCGCGCCAATTTCCAATTCCGCGTTGAATCTTTCAACACTTTTAACCACACTCAATTTGGCGTCGATCCGAACACCCCTGGCGTTGGACCTGGATCGATCCCCGTAGACAATAACGTGAACGACCAGGCCCAATTCGGCAGTACGAACACCAACTTCGGTAAGGTTGTGTCGGCGCGGCCAGGGCGGATCATTCAGCTTGGAGGCAAGCTTACCTTTTAAATGCTTCACTCCCAGGGAGAGTTGACTGATATCCGCGGGTCGCTCTCCTACCTTTTAGCGGAATACACTCCGTGTATGTCTCTTTCCCGCAAACTCTTTACCGGGTTGATCCTCACCTGCCCATTGGTCTTCAACCCGGCCTTCTCCCAAAGCTCGGACACATCGGATCGATCCGCTCAATATGCAGAACAGGGACAGGCAGCTCTTGCCGCCGGTCACCTGGAAGAAGCGCAGCGGGATTTTGAACAATTGCGCACACTCGAGCCCAACGTCGCAGAGGTCCACGCTATTCTTGGGCGCATCTACTACCAGCAACGCAAGTTCAATCTCGCCGCGGTCGAACTCCAGGCAGCATTAAAGCTCAAACCCTCGCTGCCCAAAGCCCGTACTCTGCTGGCGATTTCTCTCTCAGAGATGACCGAATATCGACAGGCGCTTCCTGGCCTTGAAGATTGTTTCCTCCACAGCACCGATCGCTCCGAGAAGCAGATGTGCGGTCTTCAACTGGAACGGGCCTACAACGGCCTCAAGCTCGATCAAAAGGCGGTCGAGATCGCCTTGCAGATGGACAAGCTCTATCCCGATGATCCGGAGGTGCTCTATCAGAGCTCGCGAATCTACGGCAAGATGGCCTACGAGGCGATCCTGCGGATGAACATCGTCGCGCCAAACTCGCCGTGGAAATACCTGGCTGCCGCCGAAGTCAATGAGAGTCAGGGAGCGACCGCCGCAGCAATTGACGAATATCGCCAGGTCCTCGCACTGGATCCGAACCGTCCGGGCATACATTACCGCATCGGCAGAACACTGCTGGCACAAGCACGCCGCTCCGGATCGCCGGAGGATCAGGCACAAGCACTCAAAGAATTCCTCGCCGAGCTCGAGATTGATCCGGCCAATGCCAATGCAGCCTATGAAGCCGGGGAGATATATCGCAACTTGAGTGACTATCCAAACGCCGAGAAATACTTCCAGACGGCGATCAGCTACTATTCCGATTTCGACGACGCACAGATCGGGCTGGCAACTGTGTACCTGGCTGACAGTAAGCCGCGACTGGCAGTCCCGGCACTCCAAAAAGCAATCGCAGTCGATCCATCGAATGAGGTCTCGTGGTATCGCTTGTTTCAGGCCGAGAGAGCACTTGGCAATACTGCCGAGCAGACCAAAGCAATGGCGGAATTCCGAAGGCTTCATCAGGCGCAGCAGAATCAGTCATCGGGCAGCCAAGTCGCCCGGTCGAGTGAGGTGACAAAGCAGAAGCTCGACTCGGATGCAGCTCCGTAGGAGAACATTTCATGCCTGTAAGACCGTTGCACCAATCTGCCCACGGAGCCCCCACTACGATGCAACCATCTTTCAGGAAGAATCACTCTTCTATTTCTGTCGTTTGTATTCGCCGGTATTTTATTGCTCGTCTGGCCGGCGTTACGCTTTTTCTCGTCGCGTCCTATGCAAGCACCGTGGCGGCTACGGCAAGTATGAAGCCGAATCATCTGACGTGTGACTCGATGACCGAGCCGCTTGGAGTTGATGCCGAAAAACCTCAACTCTCCTGGCAATTGCAGGATCCCGGCTTGGGAGCGCGGCAGACTGCTTATCACATAGAGGTGGCGTCGAAGCTCCCCCTGCTGGCCGAGAACAAGCCGGATGTCTGGGACAGCGGAAAGATCGCCAGCGATCGTTCGGTGGGCATCGAATACGTGGGGCCAGCCCTGACGCCCGAGAAGCGCTATTACTGGCGAGTGACTGTCTGGGATAAAAACGGTAAGCCGTATCCAGTCAGCGATACGAGTTGGTGGGAAACCGGCCTTATGACCTCGAAGTGGGAAGGGAAGTGGATTGTCTACGAGAGCGAGCAGGAGCGGCGAGTTCGCGAATCCGGCGCCGCGTGGATCACGAATGCCGGCGTCGAGAGTTATAAAGGCGGTGACCAGACCAGACACGAATTCCGGCTGGCCTTCGATCTTGCGCAGCCGGTGAAACGGGCGGTGCTTTACGTGACCGGAGAGGACACGGCGGCGGCCTGGGTCAATGGCAAACAGGAGATGGAGCCATCACCGATGCCGGCCTGGAAGCAGTTCCCCTGGCAAACTTACACCACTCGAGAAGTAACCACGGATCTTCATGCAGGACGAAACCTGCTGGCGGTGGAGGTCACGCTGTACGCGGCCAATCCTAATGGCATGAACGCTCCGAACGACAGCCGCACTCCGATGAGTGCGTGCCTATATGTGGAGTTTGCGGACGGCTCCATTACCTTGTTGAAGAGTGGCGAGGGATGGAAAGCAGCGCTCAACGAGCAGGGCGCATGGCAAGAGCCTGGTTACGATGACGCAGGTTGGCAGCCGGCGGTCCCATATGTTCCGCCTCCAACGCCAGGGGGCGTGACGCTGGGGAATCCCTGGCCGACCGAGACAGTGAAATTGCTTCGACAACGGTTCGATGTAAACAGCCCGCTTGTCTCGGCACGACTCTACGTGACTGCATTAGGTGCATATCGGATGAGCGTTAATGGTGACCGGGTTGGCGATCAGATCCTGTCTCCGGGATGGATGGATTTCAGGGAGCACGTTCCCTATCAGGCATACGATGTGACGGCGCTTGTCAAAACGGGCATCAACGTTGTCGGCGCCGAACTTGCTCCGGGGTGGTACACCACCCCGCTGATGTGGTTTCGGCAAGGATTTAACTACGGCAATATTCCACCGGCGCTGAAAGCGCAGCTTCGCATTGAGCATCAAGATGGGTCGGTGCAATGGATCGCGACGGACGGTTCGTGGAAGGCGGACGTTTCTCCTATAGCCAAGGCCGAGATTTACGATGGCGAAAGCTACGATGCCCGTGCTGAGCAGGCTGGCTGGGATACTCCGTCGTTTATCGATCACAAGTGGAAGCCGGCAATCGAGGTCCGGCCTCTGGAGCCACAGATTGTGGCGCAGTACTTTCCGCCAATCCGTGCCGAAAAGGTGCTCGTGGCGAAAGCCATTACCAGCCCGAGGGCGGGAGTCTACATCTATGACTTCGATCAGAACCTGGCTGGCGTGGCAAGCCTGCGGGTGCACGGACCGGCCGGCACGGATGTGCAGTTGCGCTTCGCCGAGGTCCTGAATCCGGATGGCACGCCGTATGTCGAAAACCTTCGCACTGCGCGGGCGACGGACCATTTCATCCTGGCCGGTAAAGGAGTGGAAGAGTACCAGCCAGAATTCACTTACCATGGTTTTCGCTATATAGAGGTTACCGGCCTGGCGTATAAACCCGGCCTGGAGACGGTCAAAGCGGTCGTCTTTCATACTGACGCCCCATTTACTGCGCGGTTGCACACCGGCAATGAAATGATCAACAAGCTCTGGGAGAACATTCTCTGGGGTCAGCGGTCTAATTTCATGAGTGTGCCAACGGATTGTCCACAGCGTGATGAGCGCCTGGGATGGACGGCGGACGCACAGGTCTTCTGGCGCACCGCTTCCTACAATATGAACCTTGCCCAGTTCTCGAAGAAGTTCGCCGGAGACCTGCGCGGCACGCAAGTCGGCACGGAGATGTACGGCATCTTCGCGCCCGGAACGATTACCGCGAATCCTGGATACGCCGCCGGTTGGAGCGACGCTGGCGTGATCATTCCCTGGACGGCGTGGCTGCAATCGGGAGACACGCGAGTGATCGATGAGAACTGGAGCGCGATGGAAAAATATCTGGCCGCGATCCAGTCGGCCAATCCCGACTATCTTTGGAGCAAGAATTACGGCACTCCTTTCGGCGACTGGCTTTCTCCGGAAGGGCCCACCAAAGAGACATTAGTTGCAACCGCTTACTGGGCGTACGATGTAACGCTGATGCGCCAGATGGCGCACGCGACCGACCGGAAAACCGAAGAACAGAAGTATGCCGATCTCTTTGACAAGATCCAGCAGGCGTTTGCCAGGACTTTTGTTGACTCTGAGGGTTTCATCGATGGCGCGAGCAAGGGACCGTCGCCTTTCGGGCAGATCAACAACCCAGACGCGATGGCCAAAGGCAACGACACTCAAACCGGGTATGTGCTCGCTCTTAAGATGAACCTACTGCCTCAATCGCTGCGAAAAGCGGCGGCGGACAAACTGGTAGCCAAGATTGCAGCCAATGGCTGGCGGCTCAATACCGGGTTTCTGGGCACGCCCTACTTGTTGGCAGTCCTCGTGGACACGGGACACGCCGACATCGCTTACCGTCTGCTGCTCAACACCGGATATCCGTCGTGGGGTTACCTGGTCGGCCACGGCGCGACCACCATGTGGGAGCGCTGGAATGGCGACCAGATGCGCGGCGACCCAAGCATGAATTCTTATAACCACTACGCTTATGGAGCTGTGGCAGATTGGATCTACCGTTATGCCGCGGGGGTGGATGCCTCGGCGGCCGATGCCGGCTTCCACACCGTGCATCTGCATCCTAACTTCGATTCCCGGCTTGGCGGACTCAATTTTTCGTATGTCTCGCCTTACGGTGAAATCAAATCCTCCTGGTCGATCCAAGGCAAGGTCAGCGAATGGACGGTCACGATCCCGCCGAACGCGGTGGGCGACTTGCCTCTGACTTCAGACCAGGCTGCCTCGTTCACACTTCAGGGGAAGAGTCTCGATAAGAGCGACCATGTCCATCTATTGAGTACTGAAGCCAACGGTCAGGTTTTTCGGCTCGATGCAGGAACTTATGTTTTTGCTGTTGCAGGCCACTAAGCACAGACGAAGTCTGTGATTGCGCGCATTTTGGACTACGACGGAGAATGATGGGGATGCTCAGAATAGAACACGTTTCGGGAAATCAGCATGCTCCGTGCCATGCACGAGGGGCCAAACCAAAGGCGTCGTACTTAGGCATTCCGCTTCTGCTGTTCCTGTGTGCTCCGGCATTGGTGTCAGTGGCGCAAGGCAACCCCCAGCCCAACTCGATTGCGATCGATTGGGGCAAGACTATCTTTATCTCGAAATCGACAGCCACGCTGCAAGTAGTCGTCAATCCCATGCTGCGAAGTGGTTCTCCTATTCATGATGGTTCATTTGAGGCTCTGAAAGACCTGGGCGCCGATTACGTCCGGTACGTTCCATGGGAACCGTATCCGAAGCTGGCGGTGGCTGAACTCGATCCACCTACCAAGGAGAAGACATCCTGGGACTTTACGCTGATTGACCCCATGACGAAGGACTTTCTCAACGCTACCGAGGGTCACAGCACGATCATGAACTTCAGCACGATCCCCGCATGGCTTTTTAAAACCGAGAAGCCGGTGGTCTATCCCAGCGATCCTGATCAGGTGTTTTGGAATT